>NZ_JAPCWC010000003.1 GCF_026420865.1 Novosphingobium clariflavum
TTTCGGCCAGGCTATCGACAGTAATCGTCACACGACCTCCCATGCAGATCGCCAGTCCTTTCCCGGGAGCGGGAAGGATCAGGCGGTGCGACCGGGAGGTCGTTTCGCGTTCTTCAGCGACGCGGGGAATGAACCTCCAGCGTCATACTTTGGACCTAGGCCGTTTGCGGCTCACGAAGGAGTACTTCCGTCTATTCCCGTAATGCGAGGGACTCGCAACGATTGCAGAGCGGATTTTACAGGGTGAGCGCTCAGATCGCGACGAACTTGCCTGCGTCGCGGTCCTTGCGCACTTTGAGCCCGTCGAACACCGACCCGCTCATGGTGATCCACACGCCGGGCTGTGCAGACTGACAGCAGGCGAAGGCCATGCCAAGGTTGAAGGTTGCGTCGCTTTCGGCAAAGCGCGCGGGGGCGAGGGCGCCGGTCAGCACCACCGTCTTGCCTTCCAGACCTTCCAGCGCCTTGGCGGTGTCGGTCATGGTGTCAGTGCCGTGCGTGATGACCACGTGGCTTTCGGGCGCCGCGGCGATGGTGGCGCGGATGAGGGCGCGATCCTCGTCGGTGAGTTCGAGGCTGTCCTTGCGGAGCAGTTCGACCACGCGAAACGGATGGGCCACGCGCGAGGTCTTGAGCAGCTTTTCGATGACGCTTTCGGCGATCTGGTATTCGCTCAGCGCGTCGAAGTACTGCTTGTCGAACGTGCCGCCGGTGGTGACGACGAGGATGGGGGCGAGAGTCATGTCCGCGCCTTTAAACCGGCGGGAAGGGCGCGGCAACCGTTGGCGATGGTACCCGACGTTCCCACACAAACCCCGTCATCCCCGCCTTCGCGGGGGCGACGAGGTTGGGTCAGGGGCCTGGTTCCCGCCGGATCAGGCTTTCGCCATCTCGTTCAGCGTCACGTAGTCCAGCTTCCCCGTACCCAGCACGGGCAGGGCGTCCAGCACGCGGATCTCGCGCGGAATCATCAGTTCGCCAACGCCGTTGGCGCGGCCCCATTCCTGCAGCGCCTTGTGATCGGCGCCCCTGGCCGTGGTATAGAGCACCAGTTGCTCGCCCTTCCTGGCGTCGGGGCGAGTGACCACGGCGCTTTCCGCATCGGGCCAGACCTTCGCGGCATAACCTTCCACGGCCGGTAGCGAGACCATTTCACCCGCGATCTTGGCAAAGCGCTTGGCGCGGCCGCGGATGGTGACGAAGCCGGTCTCGTCGATGGTGACGATATCGCCGGTGTCGTGCCAACCCTCGACGGGCGGCTGGAGCACGCCGGGTTCGCTGGCGAGCAGGTAGCCGGCCATGACGTTCGGTCCGCGCACGTAGAGACGACCGCCCTCGGTGATGCCGGGCACCTGTTCGAGCCGCGTTTCCATCGCCGGCAGCATCCGGCCGACGGTGCCCGCCTTGAAGTGCATCGGCGTATTCACGGCGATCACCGGCGCACACTCGGTGGCGCCATAGCCTTCGAGGATACGCAGGCCGAACTTGTCGGCATACGTGCGGCGGGTTTCCTCGCGCACCTTCTCCGCGCCCGCGAAGATGTAGCGCAGCGAGTAGAAGTCGTAGCTGTGCGCCATGCGGGCATAGCCGGAGAGGAAAGTGTCGGTGCCGAACAGGATCGTGGCATTGGCGTCGTAGGCGAGCGCGGGCACGATGCGGTAGTGCAGCGGACTGGGGTAGAACACGGTGCGAATGCCGTTCAGCAGCGGCAGCAGGGTGCCGCCGGTCAGGCCGAAGGAGTGGAACACCGGCAGCGCGTTCAGCACCACATCGGCAGGGTTGAAGTCGATCCGCGCCGCAAGCTGCGCACAGTTGGACAGCAGGTTGCGATGGCTGAGCACCACGCCCTTGGGCGCGCCTTCCGAGCCTGAGGTGAACAGGATCACCGCCGGTGCATCGGGTGAAACCTTGCGGCGGGCATGACGGCTGGCGGCAAGGCGGCCGGTCAGCATATGCCAGAGCTTGGCGGCGGTGCCGATCTCTGCGGCCAGGTCTTCGAGGTAGAGTACCTTGCGACCGTTTGCCTCCAGCGCGGCGATCACGGGTTCGAGCTTGCCCTGTTCGACGAAGGCGCGTGCGGTGACGACGGTTTCGATCTTCGCGGTGGCACAGGCGGACACGAGGCTGGCCTGACCCACTGTGAAGTTCAGCATGGCGGGTACACGCCCCTCGGCCTGAAGCGCGAAGAAGGCAAGGGCGACGCCGCTGACGTTTGGCAGCAGCAGACCCACGGCTTCGCCCGGACGCGTGCGATAGGCAAGCCGTTCGCCCAGCAGCTCGGCGCCCAGAATCAGGCGGTTATAGGCCAGCGGCGTGCGCTTGATGTCTTCCACCACCTTGGTCTTGCCGCCGTGGATTGCGCGGGCTTCGCAGAGCGCGGCGAACAGCGTGCTGTCCGTGTGGCTGGTGTCGAAGATCATCCGGCTCATCTCGTCATAGAGACGGCGACCGGCGATGGCGCGGCGCTGGCGTGCGGTCATCTCGCCCTCAATCGAGAACCGGCGCGCGGGCAGCACTTCGATCGAGACTTTGGGGAACCAGCGCTGGCGGACCTTGCCCTTGAGGTGGGAGAAGGGCGTGTACTGCGGCCCGTCGAGGCGGACGGGGACGATCGGTGCGTCGGCCTTGTCGGCGACCATGCCGGGGCCGTCGAACACCTTCATCAGCGCGCCGGTCACGGTGATGCGGCCTTCGGGGAAGATCACCAGCGTTCGGCCTTCCTTCACCGCGCGGACCATCGCCTTGGCCGCCATCGGGTTGGTGGGATCGACCGGAAATGCGCGGAACAGCTTGAGGAAGGGCTGGATCCACCAGCTCTTGGCAATCGCGGTGTGAACCGCGAACGTCGGCTTGCCGGGCAGGAACGCGCCCAGCAGCACACCGTCGAGGTAGGAGAGGTGGTTGACGACGACGACGGCGGGTTCGCCAGGCTTCGGCATGTTCTCGATGCCGGTCACTTCCACGCGGTAGAGCATCCGAAGGACCGTGCGGATCACCGCCTTGAACAGCGTTTCGGGCAGCAGCCAGATCGAGATCACCGCAACCACCAGCGTCGCGAAGCCCAGCACGCCGATCACGCCGGGCACGCTGACGCCGCTGCCCAGCAGCACCGCCACAATGCCCACCGCAGCCACGGTCATGCCCGCGTTAAGGATATTGTTGGCGGCGATCACCTGCGAGCGTTCCTCGGGCGCCGAGTGGATCTGGAGGATCGCGTAGAGCGGCACGATGAACATCCCGCCGGAGAAGGCGATGATCACGAGGTCGACGAAGATCTTCCAGGACTGGGGGTTTGAAACGAACTGGCGCACGTCGGCGTCGATCACCGTGGGGGTGAAGGCGCGGGTGGAAAGCCAGAGGTCGATCAGGCCGATCGCGAGCATCAGGGCGCTGACCGGCACGTAGCGAGCGGAAACTTCGCCCTTCAGCATGCGGTTCACCGTCATCGAACCCAGCGCGATGACCACCGAGAAGACGACGAGGAACAGCGTCGCCACTTCCTTTTGCGCCTGCAGCGTGTCGGAGACGAGCGGGACGAACTCGGTCAGCAGGATCGCACCCGCCGTAAAGAACCAACTGATGCCCAGCACGGCGAGCCAGACCCCGCGCCCGCGATGGGCGGCGACCAACACGGCCCAAGTACCGCGCGCGATGTTCCAGTCGATCGGGTGCCCATCGCGGCTGGGCGGGGCGGCGGGGACTGCCTGCGCGGCCAGCCAGCCCAGCACGGCAAGGCCCATGGCGACCAGGCCGGCTTCCCATGGCAGGACCTGTCCGGCCAGCAACTGGCCGCCCAGAATGGCAAGGAAGGTACCCGCCTCGATCAGGCCGGTGCCGCCCATGACTTCGCGCTCGCCAAGATGCTGCGGCAGGATCGAATATTTCACCGGGCCGAACACGGTGGAATGCAGGCCCATCAGGAACAGGCTGGCGAGCAGGACCGTGATCGATTCCCACGCGAAGCCGATCAGCGCGAGACCCATGATCCCCACTTCCGCCAGCTTGATCCAGCGGACGAGCTTGGCCTTGTCGATCCGGTCGGCAATCTGGCCGGCAAGGGCCGAGAACAGGAAATAGGGCAGCGTGAACAGCCCCGTCGCCACCACCGACAGCATCCCCGCCTTGTCCGGCGCATCGCGCAGCAGGCCATAGTTGGCCAGCAGCAGCATCGCGTACTTCAGCAGGTTGTCGTTGAAGGCGCCCAGGAACTGGACGCAGAACATCGGCGCGAAACGCCGCTTGGTAAGCAATGAAAAGTCTGGTGCCGCCACGCCCGTATTCCCCCTTTTGATGGGACTGCTTGGACTTCAAAGACTTTGCGGGCGGTTAACGGTGTGAGCCACCCGCCGGTCCTCAGCAACGAATCATGTCACATCATCGTCGTGAGGGTAGAGGTGGCATTTAATTGATCGCCGTTCAATTTAAAAATTAGACATCGTTCAATTTTATCGACTATCTGGTCCTGCAATCGAATGAGGGCATGAATGGGACGGCGATCGGATCACAGCCGCGAGGAATTGCGCGAACTCTTCGTGGCGCAGGGGCATGCCCTGCTGTCTGAGGTGGGTTTTGTGCGGTTTTCCGCGCGCGAGGTGGCCAAGCAGGTCGGCTATTCGGTGGGCACGATCTACAACGTGTTCGGCTCGCTGGACGCGCTGATGGTAGAGGTCAACGGCCGCACGCTCGATATGTGGATCGCCTTTCTGGAGGCGCGGCTGTCGGCTTGCGAGGACGGTGCTGCGCGTCTTGACGCAGCGATCGGTGCCTATTTCGATTTCGCACTGGGCCATCGCCACGCCTGGACCGCGCTTTACGACTTCCGCCTGCCCGACGGCAGCGAATCGCCCGCGTTCTACCGCGAGAAAGTGGCCACCATCACCGGCGTGATCGTGCGCGAGATCGCCGCGGTCCTGCCCGTGAGCGTTCGTGAAAGGGCCGTGCCGCTGGCGCGCTCGCTGCTGGCAAGCGTCCACGGGCACTGCTTCTTCGCACTCAATGGCACTTTCGCAATGCTGGGCGAAGACGATCCGCTCGCTGCCGCCAAGGCGCGCGTGGCGGACAGCGTCGCCTGCGCGATCTCAGGCCGGTAGCGCTTCGCTCGGCAGGGCGCGGGGCCAGTCGATCAGGCCGATCATCATGTCGACGAAAGCCTCACGGTCGCGCAGGGTGGGGCGTTCCGGGCGCATGAGCACGTCCGAGCGATAGCCGATCATGGCCGACACGGTCATCAGCGTCAGCCGCTCCGCCTCTTCGTGCGAGAAGCGGGTTTCGAAGAAGCTGGTCACGCAGGCGCGGAACTTGAAGGGGCCGCGTTCGTAGAACATCTCGTTGATTTCGGGGAAACGTTCGCCTTCGCTGACGACGAGACGGAACAGTTGCACCGAATTCTCGCGCAGCAGGCAATCGAGGAAGCGCAGGCATGCGCGCCGCAGCGCCGGAAAGGAGAATACCTGCCCGGTCAGCACTTCGTCCACGTCCTGGGAAAAAGTCTCGACCTTGTTGTCGACCACCGCCGCGAACAGGTCCTCCTTCGAGGAGAAGTGCGCCCACAGCGTCGCCTTCGATCCGCCCAGTTCGTCGGCAATGGCCGACATGCTGGTAGCGCCATAACCCCGGCCGAAAAACGAGCGCGTCGCAACCTCGACGATCTCGGCACGCTTCTTCGCCTTGTTGAGCTCTCTCTTACCCGTACATGCTGTCATAGTACTGCATAGTACACTTTTGGATTGACAGGGGCAAGGCCGAGGTCGATAAAAACTGTACTGATGAGTACGATCACACTTCCCCGAGTCGCGGCAGCATCGATGCTGGCCGTCGGCCTTTCGCTGTCCGCCTGCGCGGTGCCCGACCTTGGGCCGAAGCCGCAGATGCGGGCTCCTTCAACGCTGGAAAGCAGCCAGTCACTTTCGGCGGCTGAGGCCGCCCAGTGGCCGCAGCAGCAGTGGTGGACCGCTTATGGCGATCCGCAGCTCGATGCGCTGGTGGCCGAAGCCCTTGCAGGCTCGCCGGATGTCGCCTCTGCGCAGGCCCGCATCCTGCAGGCGCGCGGCGCAGCCCAGGTGGCGGGCGCCGCGACCCTGCCGAGCCTGAATGGACAGGGCTCCGGCGGCATGACCAAGCAGAGCTACAACAATGGCTTCCCCAAGGCCTACGTTCCCAAGGGCTGGAACAGCACCGGCGATCTGGCGCTCTCGGGCGATTTCGATCTCGACCTCTGGGGCAAGAACCGCAAGCAGCTGGCCGCCGCCACGTCGGAGCGCATGGCTGCCGAGGCCGATGCCCGTCAGGCCGAGCTGATGATCTCGTCCAACGTGGTGTCCTCGTACTTCGACCTTGCCCGCCTGATCGCGCGGGGCGAGGCGCTGAAGGATGCGCTCAAGGCGCGCGAGACATTGGTGGATCTGACCGGCCAGCGCGTGCGTCAGGGCCTCGATCAGGAAGCGCCGCTGCGCCAGTCCGAGGCCCTCGCGGCCTCGGCCCGGGTCGCGCTGTCGCAAAACGATGAGCAGATCCTGCTGCGCCGCCATGCCTTGGCCGCGCTGCTGGGCGCCGGCCCCGATCGCGGCCTGTCGATCAATCCCACCGCCATCACCGCGATCCCGGTTGCGGCGCTGCCCGCCGATGCCGGGATCGGCCTTGTCGGCCGTCGCCCCGATATCGTCGCGGCTCGTCTGCGTGCGGAAGCGGCGGACAAGCGTATCGGCGTTGCCAAGGCGGCGTTCATGCCGGACATCTCGCTCTCGGGCCTGATCGGGCTCCAGTCGCTTGGCCTGTCGAACCTGATCAAGACCGGCTCGACTTATGGCAATGCCACGGGGGCGATCAGCCTGCCGATCTTCGAAGGCGGCCGCCTCAAGGGTGATTATACCCAGGCGCGCGGCAGCTACGATGAGGCGGTGGCAAGCTACAACTCCACCGTGATCGGCGCGCTTCAGGACGTCGCCGACGCGCTGGCAAGCCGCAATGCCGCGCAGGATCAGGAAAGCGCCGCTGCCGATGCGGCGGCCAAGTCTGCCCGCGCGCAGGACCTTGCGTTCCAGCGCTATCATGGCGGCATCGGCAATTACCTCGATGCGCTGACGGCACAGACCACCGCGCTCGACGCGCGCCAGCAGGCGGTCGACGCCCATTTCCGGACGCTTTCCGAAGACGTCGCGCTCAAGCGCGCGCTCGGCGGCGGTTACGAAGACAATTCCAGCAAGAAGGCCCCTGAAAATGACTGACGAAGCGCAGGGTTCGCCCGCAGGAAACGCTGGAGATGCCAGCGTGCTGGGAAAGAACCGCCGCAAGCCGTTGCTGCTGGGCCTTGGCGCCGCCGTGATCGGCGTTGCGGTGCTTTACGGCGCCTACGATGTCTTCATCGGCAGCCGTTCGGTCTCTACCGACAATGCCTATGTCGGCGGTGACAATGCGCAGGTGACGCCGCTCACTTCGGGCCGCGTGGTCGAAGTGCTGGTCACCGACACGCAGCCGGTGAAGAAGGGCCAACTGCTGTTCCGCATCGAGGATGCCGACCAGCGCATCGCGCTTGAACAGGCCGAGGCCGAACTGGCTTCGGCGCAGCGCACTTATGGCCAGTCGCTCGCCAACAACCGGGCGCTGGGGGCTTCGGCCGACGCCAGCGACGCGCAGATCGCCTCGGCAAAGGCCAAGCTGGCTTCCGCGCAGGCAACGCTGACCAAGGCGCAGGCCGATTACGGCCGCCGTGCCGCTCTGGTCGGTTCGGGTGCGGTTTCCGCTGAAGACCTGACCACCGCGCGCGAAGCTCTGGCTTCGGCCAAGGCTGCGGAAGGCGAAGCCCGCGCGATGCTTGCCCAGATGGAAGCTGCTGCCGTCAGCGCCCGCCGTCAGGAAGACGCCTCGGTCGCCATTACCCAGGGCACCACGCTCAGCACCGCGCCGCAGATCCGCCAGGCCCAGGCCAAGGTCGATCAGGCCAAGCTCGATCTTGAACGCACCATCGTGCGCGCGCCGATCGACGGCGTGATCGCCAAGCGCGCCATTCAGGTGGGCCAGAAGGTCCAGGCCGGCAATGTGGCGATGACCGTGGTTCCGGTCGGCCAGCTCTATGTCGATGCGAATTTCAAGGAAACGCAGCTCGGCAACGTGCGCCCCGGCCAGAAGGCCACGCTGACCTCGGACTTCTACGGTTCCAAGGTCAAGTATCACGGCAAGGTCATCGGCTTTGCCGGTGGCACCGGCGCCGCTTTCGCGCTGATCCCGGCCCAGAACGCGACCGGCAACTGGATCAAGGTGGTGCAGCGCCTGCCGGTGCGCATCGAACTCGATCCCAAGGAACTGCAGGAGCATCCGCTGCGCATCGGCCTGTCGATGGACGCGGAAGTCGAACTGACGGACGCTGACTGATGGCAGGCGCTCCCCCTGCTGCTGCCGGGGCGTCCGAGGGGCCGACTTTCGCCGGGGCGAAGCTGCTGATCGCGGGCTTCCTGCTGGCGATGGCCAACTTTGTCGTCGTGCTCGACATGACGATCGCCAACGTCTCGATCCCGCACATCTCGGGCGGGCTCGGGGTATCGGTGTCGAACGGCACCTGGGCGATCACGTCCTACGCCGTGGCGGAGGCGATCTGCGTGCCGCTTACGGGCTGGCTCGCAGGGCGCTTCGGTTCCTTGCGCGTGTTCCTGCTCTCGCTGATCGGCTTCGGCGTGTTCTCCGCGCTCTGCGGTATCGCGCATACGTTCCCGCTGCTGGTGCTGTTCCGTCTGGGGCAGGGCTTCTGCGGCGGCCCGCTGATGCCGCTGACGCAGACGCTGCTGTTGCGGATCTTCCCCAAGCACATGCACCCTCGCGCCATGGCGATGTGGGCGATGACGGTCGTGACGGCGCCTATCGCGGGCCCGATCGTCGGCGGCTACATCTCCGACAACTGGTCGTGGGAGTGGATCTTCTTCATCAACGTGCCGATCGTGGCGCTGGTCTTCTTCGGCCTGTTCACGATCCTGCGCGGGATCGAGACGCCCACCCGCAAGCTGCCGATCGATGTCGTCGGCCTCGGCCTGCTGATCGCATGGGTGGCGGCGTTCCAGATGATGCTCGACCTCGGGCGCGAGCATGACTGGTTCGGTTCGCCCTTCATCGTCGCGTTGGCGGTGATCGCGGTGATCTTCTTCATCGCCTTCGTGATCTGGGAACTGACCGAGGATCACCCGGTGGTGGACCTGAAGGTATTCCGTCATCGCGGTTTCTCGGCGGCGACGTTCTCGCTCACCATCGCCTTCGGCACCTACTTCGCCTCGGTCGTGGTGATCCCGCAGTGGTTGCAGGCCTCGATGGGCTACACCGCGACGCAGGCGGGTGAGGCCATGGCCTTCTCCGGCGTGCTGGCGGTCTTCGCATCGCCCTTCGTGCCCAAGCTGATGCAGCGCTTCGATCCGCGCCTGCTGGTGTTTCTGGGTATTTCGTGGATCGGCATGGTCGCCATCTTCCGCACCAGCTGGTCCACCGACGTGGCGTTCTGGACGATTGCCTGGCCGCAGCTTGTGCAGGGTGTCGGCGTGTCGCTGTTCATGGTGCCGCTCACCACGATCAGCCTCGCTTCGGTCGATCCGGACGAGACGGCGGGCGCGGCGGGTATCGCCAACTTCGGCCGCACCCTTGCCAGCGCCATCGCCACGGCTCTGGTGACGACCACCTGGGAAGACATGTCGCGCACCAACAGTGCCGACATGGCAGCCTCGATGAACGGCGCGCAGCAGACGATGGAGCAGCTTCAGGCGGCCGGGTTCTCGCTGGCGCAGGCGCGGCAGACTCTGGCCAACCTTGTCGAAGGGCAGGGCACGGCGCTGGGCACGGTCCACGTCTTCGCCCTGTGCGCGATGCTGCTGTTCATCGCAGCCTGCACGATCTGGATTGCACCGCGTCCGCCTCGCGGTGCGAAGCCGGCCTCGGGCGGACATTAACCCGTCCGCCCACCGACCGGCGAGCCGCCGACGCCTCCCCTATCCCTCGGCGTCGGCGGCTTTTTTGTAGGGTGCGCTTGTCGCATTTGCGACGAGCCTGCGGCGACCTCCCAGATTCCATCCCGTATGGGAGGCCGGGAGGGGGAGCGGGCCGGCGCGTAGGAAAGGTGGATGCCTTAACCCTCCGCCGTACCGCACTGGGTCAGCATATCGGCCGCAAGTTCTTCCAGCTTCAATTCGGCATCGACCGCGCCCGCCTCGACCGCAGCCGCGGGCGCCTGTGGTACCGTTGCCGTTCCGCGGTCCTGGGCGAGGGTACGGCAGCCCGCCGCCTGCAGGAGTTTTAGACCTTTTGCGCCATCCTCGCCCATTCCGGTCAACACCGCGCCGATGGCGGAAAGTCCGCCGCGCGCGATAGTGCCGAACAGCAGCGTTGCGGAAGGGCGGAAGCCTTCGACCGGTTCGCGCTCGACCGTCCGCAGCTTCGGCGGGCTACCCGGCTCCACGATGACGTGTTTCCCGGGATCGAACGCAATATGGACCGTTCCCGCCACCAGTTCCGCTCCATCGGCGACAGCCTTGATAGCGCATGCGCAATCCTTGTTGGCACGGGCGATGAACATTTCGGCGAGGGCTGGTTCGGTCTGAAGAATGATGACTGTGGGTGGGCAATTCTTTGGATAGTGGCCGAGCACTTCGGTCAAGGCGTCGACGCCGCCCATGGATGTACTGAAAGCGGCGATCTTGCCATTGGGCGTATAGCCCTCGGTGCTTTCGGCCTTGGGGCCGCGATGGCGGGGGCGGTCGCGCACGTTCGAATTGGCTGCGGCGACGACCACCTTGCCCAGTTTGCCGACCGTCTTGGCGAATTGTTCGGGTGTGGCTTTGAGCGGCTTTGGAAAGCACTCTACCGCCCCCAGTTCGAAGGCCTTGAGTGAGGTTTCCGTGCCGCTTTGAGTAAGGGCGGAGAGCATGACCACCGGCATCGGGTTGGTGCTCATGATCTCTTCGAGGAATTCGATTCCGCTCATCCCCGGCATCTCGACGTCAAGCGTCACGACATTGGGCTGTAGTTGGGCGATCTGGCTGCGGGCCTCGGCGGCGCTTGCGGCGGTTCCGACGACGACGACGTTCTTGGACTGCTCCAGGACGTCGCAGAACAACGCGCGCATCGCTGCTGAATCGTCGACCACGAGTACGCGGGCGTCATGCATCGGGTTTCGCCTTCTTCCTAAGATTTCTCACCATGCCGATACCGCCGATTAGCCGACCAATTTCCTTAACGGAGATAAGGACTTCGACTGAGAATGCGCACAACGCACCGTTGGTATGGCTGGGCATAGAACGGCGTCGAGCCCGTTATCTTCCTGCTTGGAAGAAGACGATGTGGGGCAATGCGACGAGGAAATGTCGATGACAGCGATCTGCGAGGCAAGTGGGGCTGGGATAGTTCTTCCCGCCCGTTGCGACCGGGCCGCAGCCGAAGTGCTGTTGCCGGAGTTCGTGGCAGCCGTGGGTCTTCAGCCCATCAGCATCGATGGCAGCGGGGTCGAGCATGTCGGTCAGGCCGTGCTGCAACTGCTCGTCTCGGCGCGGCGAAGCGGCGGCGGGGCGGTGATCACTGCGTCCCCGGCTCTGCTCGATGCCGTGCAACTGACGGGCCTGGAGTCCGAACTCTTTGAGGAGGCCGCGCTGTGAGTCCCGAAGAAATCCAGCAGATATTCTTCGCTGAATGCGAGGAGTCGCTGGCTGCCGCCGAAGCGGGGCTCGCGGCGTGCAAGGCGGGTACACACGATTCGGATACCGTGAACGCGGTGTTTCGCGGGGTTCATTCGATCAAGGGCGGTGCCGGCGCTTTCGGTTTTGGCGCACTTCAGGCCTATACCCATACATTTGAGACGCTGCTGTCCGACGTGCGTGAGGGCCTGGTGCCGATCGACCCGAAGCTGGTCGATCTCCTGCTGCGTGCGCTCGACACGCTGGCGGATCACGTCGAGGCTGCGCGGGAGGGCGGGGATGCACCCGCCGATGCGGCGCTGATCGTCGAGATGGAAGGTGCGATGGCGGCGAACGGTGCGGGCGCTGCGCATGTGGCAGCCGCCGAGCCCGATCCCGAGCCTGAACCCGCATCCACGAGTTCTTCCGGCACCGACGATGATTTCGGCATCGACCTCGATTCGCTGCTCGACGATCTGACCGGTGGATTCGATGTTTCCGCCAGCGCGACCGTCGCAGGCGGAGCGGTCGAGCCGGCCAGCTGGCATGTACAGGTACGCCCGCGCGCCGGAGCCATGCGCAACGGAAGCGAGCCGCTGCTCATGCTGCGCGAAGTCGCCTCGCTCGGCGGGCGTGTGGCTGCCTGCGACGTTTCGCAGGTTCCCCCGCTCGACAGTCTCGATATCGCCGAAGGATATCTCGCTTGGACCTTTGCGATGCCCGCCGAGGTGAGTGAAGATGCGGTGCGCGACATCTTCGATTTCATCGGTGATGACTGCGCGGTGACGTTCGGCGATGATGGGGCCGAAGGCGCTGTTGCTTCGACCGAACTGGATCCGACCACCGATCCTGCGGAAGTCGGGACCGCCGCGGCCGAGGCTGCGGATGGCACGCCTGCGGAGGCAGGGGGGGCATCGGTAGCTGATTCGGTTGCCAGCCAGCCAGCCCCTGTTTCGCCGCCCGTGCAAACGCAGGTTGCGTCAGCAGTCCCGCCGCCGGCGGTCGAACCAGCGGCAACTGCTGCAGCGCCCCCTGCCACTGCTCCTGCTGGGGGAGCTGCTCCGGTATCCGGGGCAGGTCAATCGATCCGCATCGACCTGTTCAAGCTTGATCGGCTGATCGATCTCGTCGGCGAACTGGTGATTGCCCAGGCCATGCTGGTCCAGCGCCTTGAAGGGGTGACGATCAATGCCAGCGAGGAACTCTCGCTGCTCGAGAGCCTGACGCGCGACATCCAGGAAAGCGCAATGTCGATCCGAGCCCAGCCGATTGGCAGCGTATTCAGCCGTGTGCCTCGCATCTTACGGGACCTCGCGGCTTCGACGGGCAAGCATGTAAAGCTGGACGTCTTCGGCGAAACCACGGAACTCGACAAGACGGTGATCGAGCGACTCGGTGAGCCGCTGACCCACCTCATCCGCAACGCGGTTGATCACGGCATCGAGACTGCCGAAGCGCGCATCGCCGCGGGCAAGTCACCGGAGGGTACGCTGACCCTTTCGGCCGAACACCGTGCCGGCCGCATCCTCATTTCGATTGCCGACGATGGCGCCGGGATCAACCGCGAGCGGGTTCTGGCCAAGGCGATCGAGAAGGGCATCGTCAGTGCCGATGCACAGCTTTCCGCCGAAGAGATCGACAACCTGATTTTCGCGCCAGGGTTCTCCACTGCGCAGGTCGTCTCGAATATCTCCGGGCGCGGGGTCGGCATGGATGTCGTGCGTCAGAACGTGAAGGATCTGGGCGGGCGTATCACGATTGAAAGCAATCCGGGCAAGGGGACGGCTTTCATCCTGACGCTCCCGCTTACGCTGGCAATTTCCGATGGCATGATAGTCAATGTCTGCGACCAGACGCTGGTGGTCCCGCTTGCTCATGTGGTGGAAAGCTTGCGGCCGTCGCCGGATGATGTGCAGGGTTTGGGATCGAGCCAGGCGATGCTCAACGTGCGTGGCCGCTTCATCCCGGTCATTTCCCTGCGGGAGGCACTTGGTGCCCAGATGGGTTCGGAGGATAGGCTTGCCGGGCATCCAGAGCAGGGGGTGCTCATCGTTGTCGATACCGAAAGCGCGGGCCAGGCAGCCTTGCTGGTCGATGATATCCAGGACCAGCGCCAGTTCGTCATCAAAAGTCTCGCCACTAATTTTCGGCCCGTGGAAGGCGTGGCAGGTGCGACCATCCTCGGCGATGGCCGGGTGGCGCTGATTGTCGATGTCGATGGTCTGGTCGCCTGCGCTCTGCCCGCCCAGGATCGCGCCGGTCATGAGAGGCAGGTCGCATGAACGCTATGGCAACGGCGACCGAACAGGTCCCCGGGGTCAGCCCGGACATCTATGGGGACGCCGATTTCGCGGCGATCGCCAAGATCGTCTATGACGCGGTGGGCATCGTGCTCTCGCAGCGCAAGTCGATGCTGGTCTATTCGCGTCTTGCTCCCCTGGTGCGCGAGACGGGCGCGATCAGCTTTGCGCGCTATGTCGAAATGATGCGCGCAGACAGCACCGAGATGGGGCGTGCGGTGGCCGCGCTGACCACCAATCACACCTTCTTCTATCGTGAAGCGCACCACTTCGAGCATCTTGCCGAGCATGTCCGGCCCCATGCGATCGAATGCTTGCGCGCCGGGCAGCCGGTGCGCCTATGGTCGGCGGGATGTTCGAGCGGTGAGGAAGTGTGGTCGATCGTGATGACCATGCTGGGCAGCGACCGGAGTGCCGGCCTTGACATGGCCCGGCGTGATTTCGTGTTGCTGGCGAGCGACATCGCTCCTCACGCGCTGGCAAAGGCCGAGGCGGCGACATATGCGGCGGGGGATCTCGACCCGGTGCCGACCGCGCTACGGTCGGCATGGAGTGCGTCGAGCGGCGGGCAGGTCCGCATCGCCGATGCCGCGCGTGCATTGGTGCGATTCCGGACACTCAACCTGCAAGGCGAGTGGCCGATGAAGGGGCGCTTTGATGCGATCTTCTGCCGCAACGTGATGATCTACTTCGACAACGAAACCAAGGAGCGGCTTGTTGCCCGCTATGCCCAGGCCCTGCAGCCGGGAGGCTTTCTCTACATCGGCCATTCCGAGCGCGTGACGGGTCCGGCAACGCAGGTGCTTAGGCTGGTCGGTCCAACCATCTACCAGAGGAGCGCGGCGTGAGCATCAGGGTTCTCATCGTCGACGATTCGCCGACCATGCGGGCGATCCTGATGTCGAGGCTGCGCGAGCAGGGTGACATCGAGGTTGTTGGCACCGCTTCCGATGCAGCCGAGGGGAGGGCTCTTATCAAGCAGCTCGATCCCGACGTGGTGACGCTCGACATCGAGATGCCAGGCATGAACGGGCTCGACTTTCTCGAAAAGATCATGGCCTTGCGTCCGACCCCGGTGATCGTGGTGTCGGGCGCCACCCAGGACGGTAACGAGGTGACGGCCCGTGCACTCGCGCTCGGGGCAGTCAATTGTTATGCGAAGTACGATCCCGGCGGCAAGCTGGCGTTGCAGGACGGCGGGGAACTGGCGGATCTGATCCGCGATGCGGCGCAAGTGCGTTTCGATGCTCGAATCGAATCGAGGCCGGAGCAGCGGCCGCGGGATGTCCGAGTTGGCGCGGCTTCCGTGGTGGCCGCTGAAAGTCGGCTCTCGATCCGGCGCGAAACCCGGTTGATCGCGATCGGCTCCTCGACGGGCGGTGTGGAGGCATTGCAGGTCGTGCTGGGAGGCTTCCCGATCGATTGTCCGCCGACCGTGATCGTCCAGCACGTCAACCCGCGCTTTGCTCCGGCTATTGCCCGGACGCTCGATCTGGCCTGCCCGGCGCACGTCCAGGCTGCCGACATGGATACGCCCTTGTTGGCTGGAAATGTCTATCTTGCCGCCGCCGCCAGTTGCCATTTGACTGTGAAGCTCGATCGGGACGGAAGCACGCTGCTGGGGAAGATGCGGCGCGGCGAACCGATCAGCGGTCATGTCCCGAGCGTCGATGCCCTGTTCGCCTCGGTGGCACAGGTCGTGGGGGCTGAGGCGGTCGGCATACTTCTTACCGGCATGGGACAGGACGGTGCGCGGGGGTTGCTGGCCATGCGTCAGGCCGGCGCGCATACGATTGCGCAGGATGAACGCACTTGCACGGTGTTCGGGATGCCGCGCGTGGCGATTTCGCTCGGCGCGGCAAATGTAGTGGCCCCGGTTGACCGGATTGCCGGCCACGCCCTCAACAAGGCGGCATGACAAGATGGCATCTGCAAATTCACCCGCGAGTACCCACCTTACGGTGCTGCAGGGGCAGTTCAGGGTCAGTGCGGGCCCCAAGGTGGAACTCAGTACGGTCTTGGGTTCGTGCGTGGCGACGTGCCTCTATGATCCGGTGATCGAACTGGGCGGCATGAACCATTTTCTGCTTTCCGAGCCGCCCGCTACGCACGCGCGGGGGGAGGTCGATGTCCACTATGGGGTTTACCTCATGGAGATGCTGATCAACGAGATGCTCGCCTATGGTGCCCGCAAGGAGCGGCTACGAGCCCATCTGTACGGAGGCGCGAACATCCGCGCGGGCATGCAACGGATCGGCACCGCCAATGCTGAATTCGCGCGGGGTTTCCTGGTCCGAGAGCGCATCGAGCTGATGCGTGAGGATCTCGGCGGTACGTGCGCGCGCCGTGTCGATTTTCGACCGGCATCCGGCCTCGTGCGTTGCCGAACCGTTGCCGAGGCTCCGGAAGTGGCTGTCCAGCCGGTGGTCCGGCGGGAACCGCGCGGCGAAGTCGAACTGTTTTAAGGGTCGATCTGTTTCAAGGAAAAATGAGGATCCGATGTCCAAGACCACCCGAGTCCTGACCGTTGACGATAGCGCATCCATGCGGGCGCTGCTCAATCATGCGTTGTCGAACAACGGCTTCGACGTGTCGCAGGCCGACGATGGCGTTTCTGCGCTGGAATGGCTGGCACTGAACGAAGTCGATGTCGTCATAACAGACATCAACATGCCGCGTCTCGATGGCTTTGGCCTGATCGAGCAGGTCCGCGGTGGTACCCGACATCGCGATCGCCCCATCCTGGTACTCACAACCGAGAGTTCGGACGAGAAGAAGGCCCGCGCGCGAGCAGCAGGCGCAACCGGTTGGATCGTCAAGCCATTTGACACTGACAAGCTCGTCGCGGCGGTCCGCCGCGTCGCCCACTGAAGGAGGCCTCGGTCATGCACCGCGAACTCATCACCTTCGAAGTCGCCGGCCAGATCTTCGCGCTCGACATCATGGCGATCCGCGAGATCCGCGCCTGGACCCCGGTAACGCCGATGCCGCGTGTCCCGCATTACGTGGCAGGCGTGGTCAACTTGCGCGGTACGGTATTGCCGGTGATCGATCTTGCTGCCCGGCTGGGCTGGACGCCGACCGAGGCCACGCCGCGCCACGCCATCATTGTCTGTCAGGTCAATGGGCAGTCGCAGGGTTTGATCGTGGATTCGGTGTCGGACATCGTCGCGCTTCATTCCGAGACCTTGCAGGCGCCGCCCAGTGCCGGACAGGACGGGGTGATCCCATTCCTCGAGGGGCTGGTGGCGATAGACGAGCACATGGTCATGGTGCTTGACCTCCAGACATTGGGGACATCCGGGGATGCGTTGGCGGCGGCCTGAGCCATGATCCACGAATCGCGCTTTCTGGCCCCGAGGCTGCTTGAACCCCGCTTCCTGGCTATGGCCGAAGTCTTGACCGAGCTTGCCGGCGAGATCGAGGCCCTGGGCGAAGTATTGTGTCGGGACGAGGGTTTCGCGGCAGGGCACATTCGCGAGCTTCAGGCGATCGATCTGATTTCCCAGAAGCAGCGTGCGTTGTCGGCCATTCTCAGTGCAGGCTTCAGTGCGACAGAGATGCGCCGCATCAACCTGGAAGCGATCAACCTGCGCTTTCGTCATTTCCTCGACGACAGCGAAACACTCTGCGAGGTCCCGCTTGATTCTCCGCCGGCCAACGGAACCGGCGATGGTGGACCGCTCGACTTGTGGGATTGATCGGGCGGGGATAACCCGTCAGGCATGTCCGGCTCGTCACATTCCGACCGTCGCTATGCTCCGGCTGCGATGCGTAATCGCGATCCCATTCTGGCCGTGCTGCGCGAGGTGCTACCCACGTCGGGCACTGTACTCGAGATCGCTGCAGGCACTGGCGAACATGCGGTCTACTTTTCTAGATTTTTGCCGGGACTCTTCTGGAAACCGAGCGATCCTGACACCAATGCCCGCGCTTCTATCGCCGCATGGCGCGAGGCGGAGGGGCTGCCCAACTTGATGGTCCCGATTGCTCTTGATGCAGCGGCTGCGCCATGGCCGCTGGAGAGCGCGGATGCGTTGGTCTGCATCAACATGATCCACATCAGCCCATGGTCGGCAACGCTTGGATTGATGGCAGGTGCGGGGCGCCTCTTGTCTCAGGGCGCTCCGCTGGTACTCTACGGTCCCTATCGCCGGGAAGGTCATGCAATCGAACCGGGAAATGCCGCGTTTGATGAGGACCTGAAGCGCCGCAATCCGGAATGGGGGCTGCGCTATCTGGAAGATGTCGCCAAAGTGGCAGTTGGGCATGGCCTTGTCCTTGACCGGGTGGTCGAGATGCCCGCCAATAACCTGACGGTGGTTTTCAGGAGGTGCTGAAGCTGCTGCGCGTCTTACGGGGTATCAGGACGAGCTGTCCTGCCCCGCGCAGCAGGAAAAAGACCGTGAAGGCACTCCACAGTCCGGCATTGCCAAGCGGGTGGAGCAACCAGAGCAGCAAGACATAGCCCGCCAGCGCCAGGGCCATCGTGCCCAGCATAGCCCGTGTCCAGCCGGTTCCGACAAATACGCCGTCGAGGACGAAGGACGTAAAGCCGGCCAGCGGCAAGACGGCGAGCCAGGGTACGTAAGTTGCACTTAGAGCCGCGACTGCAGGGTCGGTGGTGAAGCGCGTGGCAAGAACTTCACCTCCCACCGCGTAAGCAAGAGTCATGGCCAATGCGGCAGCGCCGGCCCACAGCATGGCTGATCGGACGGCTTTGTCGAAGCGTGTGCGCTCGCGGGCTCCGAGGGCTTCGCCGCAGAGAACTTGTGCTGCGCTTTCGAAGCCATCAAGGATCAATGCGGCCAGCATGAAGAGTTGGAACAGGATGCCGTTGGCCGCCACGGTCACCGGCCCATCCTGAGCGCCGCTCCGTGCAAACAGCAGCATCGCGGCGGTCAGGAGCAGCGTCCGCAGGAACAGGTCACGATTGAGGGCGAACAGGGCTGCCAGTTCGCGGCGGCGCCATGTCGTTCGCGCCGCGAACGATGTGAGTGCGCCTCGCCCGTCCGAACGGCGCAGCACCAGAATGCCGAGCACTATAAACTTGAAGCATTCGGAAGTGAGCGTGGCAATAGCAACCCCGGCGACCCCCCAGTGGGCAAGCAGAACCAGCAGCATGTCGAGCGCGACATGCAGCAGGTTGGCGGTGACTTCGACGACGAGCACGTGACGCACCAGGCGTTGGCCGATCAGCCATCCAACCAACGCGCAATTGCCCAGCCATAAGGGAGCGGCCCAGTAGCGGATGGCGATGTAGTGCCGCGCGCTTTCGCGAAGGGCCTCTTTGGCGCCTAGCAGGTCAAGGCCAAAAGGGATCGCGAGGGGCATCGCGAGCAGCAGGACCGTTCCGATGCCGAGTGCGACTGCAAGAGCTCGGGCAAGGGTTTCTGCCTGTGCACGGGTGCTACCTCGGCCAGCACCTTGCGCGGTTAGCGCAACGGTGCTGGTGCGCAGGAAGTTGAACACATTGAGCAGTGCCATCATGAACTTGGCGCCGAGTTCCACAGCACCTTGCGCGGGAGCGTCGCCAAGGCGTCCGATCGCCCACATGTCTGCTAGCCCGAACAGCGCGGTTGCCACGTTGGTGAGCATCGCGGGCAAGGCTATCGACCATAAGAGGCGGGCCTGCGATACCGAATTGAAGGAAGGACTACGCAAGCGGGGAACCCGGTGGCTGGTGATTGGCTTTCGTTCGTCCGCCTAACTGACCATGTTGCGTATCGCAATCATCCCGAACACGGCGGCTACGCCAGCCGCGAAGCCAGGGGCGACGTCGTGGGGACCAGAGAGCGGCGCGGTGCAGCCACCGATGGCATATAGGCCTGAAATGGGTGTTCCATCGATCCTTGTCACGCGTGCGAAAGGATCAACGGTAACGCCGCCGCATGTCCCCAGACTTTCCGCCCTGAGCGGCACGGCATAGAACGGTCCTCGTGAAATCGGTCCCATGCAGGGGTTGGGGCCGTGAGCGGGGTCGCCGTGATAGCGGTCGTAGGATGATGCGCCTTTCCTGAAATCGTCGTCGATGCCGCGGCCCGCCATGACGTTCCAGTGGTTGATCGTGGTCTCCAGTCCGGTGGGATCGATCCCGCATTCGCGGGCGAGCACATCGAGCGTTGCTGCGCGGACCAGGCTGCCGTCCTGCAGGCGTTGCCGGGGAATGCGCCCCGGTGCGATCGGTCCGAAGCGATAGCGAGAGCGGTGGCGAGTATCGAAGATCGCCCATGCCGCGGGAGCGGTGCCCGAGGCTTTTTCTTGAGCGAGGCTCGCGCTGCCAACTTCCATCGGAGGGGCGGCTTCGTCGACGAAACGACGTCCGTCACGTCCGACAACGATCAGATGAGGCTTGCCCAGAGCAGTCAGCACGGTGGTCGCGGGGCGCGCCTGTTCGGATGCAAGCCTGAGGAAGCGCCAGTCCTCGTTCATCCAGCCCGTGCCCGCGCCGAGGCCGAGCATCCCTGTAACGGCATCGCCATCGGCAATCGGTAACGGCGAGGGCTGGGGAATGCGTCCGGTGGCGATCACTACACCATGACGTACATGGACGCGGCGATGCCAGCTGTCGCAATCGATCATCGCGCCGCAGACACGGCTGTTGCTATATTCCAGTGAGAGCAGCGCGGTGCGCGTACTGATTCTGGCGCCAAGTTGCAGTGCAGCAAGCAAAAGCCGTGCCTGCAAGGCGGCTCCGGCGGACAGCAGGTTCTGCGCCCGAACTCGGGCTGCCAGACTGCGCCAGCGCAGTCTGGCAGCCCCGATGCGTCCGTCCCATGTGGATTCGGTGCGACCGAGCCGCGCCCATTCCGATGCGCGGGCAGGGATCGGGTAACTTTGCGGTCGAATGCGGCGTTTCCAGGTTCCGAGCTTCTCGGCGTCGATCACCTCGGTTTCAACGGCTCGCCCGGTAGCATGGCCGCCGGGGAGCGTATCGTAGTGGTCGGGGTAGCCTTCGCACAGGTGCAGCGGAATGTTGCGGGATTCATAGAGTGCTACGAGCGGTGCGACCCCGTCGACAAAGGCCGCGCGCCGTTCGGGGCAGGACGAGGGATCGCCATCATCCACGAAATTGGCAAGATAATCGAGTGCGGCCCGGCGTGAATCGGGCACTTTTTCACGCAACATAAGCGGGTTGTTTGGCAGCCAGAGCATGCCGTTCGAGGCGGAGGAAGGCCCGCCGATCAGCAAGTCCTGTTCGACCACGAGAGCTTCCAGGCCAGCCATGCGGGCCGCAATGGCCGAGGTTAGACCACCGATCCCGCTACCCACGATTAGAACGTCGCACTCGATGTCGGGCATGTGCTTCGGTCCAGTCGGGCCGCCACGGCACGAGGCCGCGGGGCGAATCACGGATGGTCAAACGTGGCCATTTGGCCGCGAATCACCGGCGGGGTTCGCTAATGCACAAGAATTATACGTTTTATGCTGCGGCTGCGTAAGGTTACTTAGGTCTTAGACGCAAAAAACACTTGCGCCTCCAGTCGGAAAATTCGGGTAAACCACGAACTTAACGGACTGGAGGCGCAAATCGAACTTTACATTGCGTCTATCGGAGCAGATGTTGCACTTGCGAAGATTCGGCGCGCCGGAAAGGATTTACATCCCCCCGGCGCGCTCTCTCCCAACACCGGCAAGGCCCAGAAGGCCCTTCGCTGACCACCTTGCAACATCTTTTGCCATTCGAAAAGCGCGAATTTGTTCTGGAGGCGCAACTTCTTGTGATGTTTGTCTGTGGTGTGTCCCTTAAGCATCGTTGCGTGGCTCGGGCCTCGATAATCGCGTAATTATCTTCACTCCCGTGGAAAGTGACCATGAGAGGTCGCGTCAAGGGACTGTTGGATACTCGTGAAAACCAATTTCACGGGGCCGGCCGAATCTCCTGTCAGCCGACCAACGACCTTTTTCCACAGGCCTAGTCAGTTTCCGTTGGTCGGAGATGGATCGATTTCTATCCCTCCGAGCACTTTACGGGGCAGGGACTGGACCCGATGCGACCCAATCCCCGAGCGCCGTGTCGAATTACCAGACCAACGGAACTTCTTCCGGCCCGATTACGCCGCCTGGTCGGTACTCTATCCGGGTGCCGGGCTTGAGGGCGAAGTCGGGAATGCGCCTCAGCCATTCCTGAAGCGCGATCTTCACTTCCAGGCGGGCCAGGTGTCCGCCCATGCAACTGTGCACGCCAACCGTGAAGGCGAGGGTTGTCTTGCGCGGGCGATCGAAGTCTACCGTCAGAGGATCGGGGAAGACATCGGGGTCGAAGTTGCAAGCGGGCAGGATGAAGGTCACGCGGTCGCCCTTCTTGAGCTGCACGCCGCGCATTTCATAGTCCTGATCGAGTACGCGGCCCGAGAACGTGACGGACCATCGCCGCAACAGTTCTTCTACCACCTTGTCGATGTCCTGCGGCCGATCGATGATTTCCTGGCGCTTTTCCGGGTTCTGCGCGAGCCATGCCCAGACGTTGTTGAGCGTTGCGAACACGGTGTCTAGCCCGCCGATGAACAGGAAGCAGACGAAGCCGAAGATCTCCTTTTCGGATAGCGGCACGCCGCCCGGTTCCGCATGGGCAATCAGGCTTACCACGCCTTGATCGGGGTGCGCCTTCTTCTCGGCGATGGCTTCCTTGAGATAGGCAGTGATGCTCTGCATTGCCCGGCCCATGATCGCGCGGTCGTTCGAGTGGAGCAGATCCATCGCCCAGGACACGAACGTGTCGCGCATGTCCTGAGGCAGGCCCATGATGTCTAGGAATACCGAAACCGGCAGCGGGCGGCCGAAATCTTCGGTGAACTCGCATGTCCCTCCGGCGGCGACCTTGGCCTCGATCTCGTCGATCAGGTCGTTGGCGCGCTGGCGGATTTGCTTCTCCAGCTTGAGCACACCCTGGGGACTGAACACCGGGTCGACGATGTTGCGATACTTGCGGTGGTGCGGCGGATCGATCTCGATCGGGATGAAGTAGAAATAGTCGTTCGGATCACGCGGGAACGGCGTGGCCCCCTCGTTCGAGAAGATCTCCGGATGGCGCAGGCCGAACAGGGCATCCTCGTGGCGGGTGAAATGCCACATGTTGCCCATCGGGCTGACGTCGTAATAGATTGGCGGCTGCTTATCATGCAGCGCGGCCATGAAATCGTGCGGAGCGGCGAGAAATTCCGGCCCGAAGGTAAGGCCTACCTGGCGAACCAGGTCGGCTGGGACATGATCGGGCACCTGATCCATGCCGACATGGCGCGGAAAGCTGGGCGGAACGGGATTGGCGGCGTCGATAGGCATCGGTTCTCTCCCGCTTAGAACTGGTGTTCGGGAAGGTGGACGACAAGCCCGTCGAGCGCCTCGGTGACGATCATCTGGCAGGACAGGCGGCTGGAGGGTTTTACTTCGCTGGCTGCGGATTCGAGCAGTTCCTCCTCGGCCTGCGAGGATGGGCCGCCAACCGCTGCGGTCCAGTCCGCGTCGACATAGCAGTGGCAGGTGGCGCAAGACAGGCCGCCGCCGCATTCGCCGGTGATCCCTTCGACCCCGTTGTAAAGTGCGCCGCGCATGACGTTTTCGCCGGCATCGACCTCTACGGTCGTCGCGTGGCCGGTGTGGTCGACATAAGTGACCTTGGGCATCGAACTCTCCTGATTTCCTGTCTTCGCGCCTTTATGAGAACGCTGTTCTCAGCATTTTTAGCGTGAGGGAGGTGATTGAGTCAATCGAGACGAGACGGGACGAGCCAAGGCATCGCAGGACGGGCTGGACCAGTGATGGGAGACGCGATACGCGAGTGATCGATGGCTACGACGAAATCCCATCTCGCCTTGTCCGCAGCATCTGATGAAGGTGATGAAGATCGCTCCCAGAAGCTCATCGCGGCGGCACGCGAATTGCTTGACGAAGCAGGACTGGAAGGCCTGACGATCCGCGCGGTGCTGGCACGCACGGGGCTTGCGCGCAGAGCCTTCTATGAGCGGTTCCAAAGCAAGGACGATCTTGTCCTCGCGGTATTCGATTCCACGTTGCGTTCGGCCGCGCGGGCATTCGAAGCGATGACGAAGCCGGAAGTGGGGTCGGCGCAGGCTCTTGAGGGAATCGTCCGTGGCATTGTCGTTGGCCAAGCGCAGTTTCAGGAGAAGTCGCAGGACCGGTCGTCAGTTGCGGCGCAAGGCATGCCGGTTGGCGGAGCTCACTTGCGCAGTGCAGCGCTCAGCCGTGAGCATTTGCGGTTGGCCCAGCAGCGTCCCGCTGAATTGAAGGCCGCGCTTCAGCCCTTGCTAGACTTAATGGCGGGGCATATCGGTGAGGGGATGGTTGCAGGGGTCTTCCGGAAGGCCGATCCGCAGTTGCAGGCGCGGCTTATCTACAACCTCGTTTCGACGACGGTGCACACGCTCTTGCTCGAAGAGGAAGGCCGGGCGCCCGATCGAGCCGAGCGCGAGGCACTGGCACAAGCGATCTGGTCGTTCTGTTTGCGGGCGATTGCGGTGTAAGACGGCTTCAGGCCGGCTCGACCATCCGCAGCAGGCGCTCGATGTCCGCGGGACGGGCCAGGTCCGTGCCTGCACGCAGGACCGCCGCCGAGCCGGCAGCAAGGCCGATCCGAAAGGCAGTGAGGTCATCGTCGCCCTGACACAGGGCGTGGACCATCGCGGCAACAAAGCTGTCACCGGCGCCGACGGCACTAGCTGCGTCGATCTTGAGCGCGGGAAGATAGGTGGTGCCCCCGGCTTTGGCGAGCAGTGCGCCTTCATGGCCCATGGTGACGGCAACGAGCCGGGCCTTGCCGGTGGCCACGATATCCATCGCCGCGCTTCCGATTTCCTCCAGGTTGTCGAGCGTGCGACCTGTATATTGCGCCAGTTCACCGATGCTGGGTTTGACCAGCAACAAGTCACCTTGCGCGATGCCTGTTGCCAGCGCCTCGCCCGAGGTGTCGAGCACCATCTCGATGCCCCGCGGCGCGAGCAGGCGGGTGACGCGGGCGTAGAAGTCTGTCGGTACGCCGGGGGGGAGGGAACCGCTCATGACCATGACGTCGCAATCCGCTTCGGCGAGCAGGTCCAGGCAGCGGCCCCACTCGGCCTCGCTGACGTGGGGGCCGGCGGGAGTGAAGCGGAATTCCTTGCCGGTGTCGTGTTCGAGAATGTCGGCGGCGATACGCGTCGGGCCCTCGATCGGGATGCGTGTGCGGACCAGTTGATGCAGGTCGATCAGGCCGTCGAGCGCGGGGCCGGTGGCACCACCGGACAGGTAATAGCACCGCGCGTTGCCGCCGAGCCGTACGAAGACCCGCGCGACATTGATGCCGCCGCCCCCAGGTGCGTAGTGTTCGTTGTCGGTGCGCATCTTGTGCGTGTGGCGGACTTTACCGACGTCGTAGGAGACGTCGATCGTCGGGTTCATGGTTAGCGTGGCGATGCTTTTCATCGGGCGGCTCCAAGAGGGGGAGGGCGTGCCGTTTGGCTAAGTGACGGAAAATATGCCCGTTATTGACGGCAGCCGTCAAGCAGTGCGGCCGGAGGCTTGTCGGGTCAAGCGGCGTTGCAGGCGCGGGGAAGCAGGCTCTGGAAATCAACCATCGCTGCCGGGCCCGGCTTGCCGAACAGGAAGCCCTGGCCTTGGGTGCAGCCTTCGCTGCGCAAGTATTCGCGCTCCATCTCGCGCTCGATACCTTCGGCCACCACGGTTACGCCCAGACTGCGGCCAAGCCCGATGACCGCGCGGATCACCGCGCGCGAATTGGCCTCGCGCTGGAGGTTCAGGATGAACGACTTGTCGATCTTGATCTTGGTGAAGGGGTAGTTGAGCAGATAACTGAGCGACGAATAGCCGGTACCGAAATCGTCGAGCGAGATGCCGATGCCGAAGGCCCGCAAGTTGCGGATGATCGCAGCCGGGCGGGGGCCGCGCTCCATCAGCACGGCCTCGGTGATTTCCAGTTCGAGCCGCTCGGCGACAAGGCCGGAGGAGGAGAGCGCATTGATCACTGTGCTGAGCAAATTGCCGTTGCGGAACTGCAGGGGCGAGACATTGACCGAAAGCCGCACATGTTGGGGCCAGGACATCGCCTCGCGGCAGGCGGAATTGAGTACGAAGCGGCCGACCTGATCGATCAGCCCCAGTTCTTCCGCAAGCGGGATGAAAACTTCGGGCGATACATGCCCGCGTTCGGCGTGGTGCCAGCGCAGCAGGGCCTCGCAGCATTCGATCTGCCCGGTCTCGAGATTCACGAGCGGCTGGTAGTGGACTTCCAGGTCGCCGTCCTGCACGGCTTTGCGCAAGTCCTTCTCGAGCCGGCTCTTGGCCTGGGCTGCCTCGTCCATGCGCAGTTCGAAACTGCGGCAGGTGCCGCGTCGTTCGGCCTTGGCCGCATAGAGCGCAAGGTCAGCGTAGCGCATCAGGGTTTGCGGATCGGAACTGTCGTAAGGCGCTACCGAGAAGCCGATGGTCGCGCCGATGTGCAGCATGTTGCCGTGGATGAAGAACGGTTCGCTGAGGGCGGTGATAATGGACTTGGCGACGAGTTCGGCCTGGGTCTGGCTGGCGCGGCGGAAGATGATCGCGAATTCATCACCGCCGATGCGGCAGAGCAGGGCGCCTGGCGGGATCAGTTCGCGCATGCGGCGGGCCGCGTCGGTCAGCAGCATGTCGCCGAAGTGATGGCCGTAGGTGTCGTTCACCGCCTTGAAGTGATCGAGGTCTACCAGCGCAAGGGTGACCGTGTTGGCCGATGACGCTTCCTCGAGCACGGCGCTCAGGTATTCGCGGCAGTGCGGACGGTTCGCGAGTCCGGTCAGTTCATCGTGACGCGCCATGTGCGCCATGTGCGCCATGCGCTGTTCGATGCGCCGGCGTTCGGTGACGTCGACGATCGAGACGATGGTGACCGGTTCGTCTTCCATGTGCGAAAGGCGCGTGGATACCATGGCTTCGACGTTCGTGCCGTCCCGGCGTCGCAGTGGCCAGCATGAATCCCCTTCGGGGCAATCGCTGGCCAAGAGGGCCATGGCGCTGTCGCGGTCAGCGCGGGAGAAAAGGCATTCGGCGTCCAGGCCAGCCATTTCGTCGGCGCTGTAGCGGAACAGGCGGCAGGCCGCCTCGTTGGCGGAACGGATAAGCCCGGTCGCGGCGTCGTAGACCAGCATGGCCAGCGGGTTCTGCTCGAACAGCAGGCGGAAGGCTTCCTCGCGCCGGCGGATGTCGGTGATGTCGACGCGGATGCCGATCGTGCCGCCGCTTTCGGTCTTGCGCTCTTCGATCAGGATGCAACGGCCATTGGAAAGGCGCTGTTCGTGGCGGCAGTCGGACTGGCGCAACATCTCGATGCGGCGGGCCAGCCATTCCTCTTCCTGCCCGATCGCTTCGGGATAGTCGCCGCGCGACACGCCGATCCGCAGGGTGTCGCCCAGCTTTGCGCCGGGTTGCAGCAGATCGGCCGAGCGGCAGTAGATTTCCGCATAGCGGCGATTCCAGAGAATGTAGCGGTCTTCCTCATCGAGGATGACGATACCCTGGGGCATGGCTTCGATTGCGTCGCGCAGCAGTCGTTCGGCGCGAGAGGCGGCGGACAGAGCCGCTGCGAGTGATTCGTGCGTGAGCGCTACCGACGGATCATCCGCCGGTTTCCTTGCTTCCCGTTCGAAATCGTCCCCAAGAATCAAGATGGTGCCCCCAAAGCTGGCAGCCGGGGCATACTAGGCAAGGCGTTAATTTTCTTGTCAATGTTACATGCGACAGGCCGAGGCCCTCGTGCCGCGAGCACTCAGTTGCCGGTTGCGCTTGCCGTTCGTGCTGGTTCCGAGGCGTCTTCGCGTTCGCGCGGCGGTGCGGCTGGTCGTCCGAACAGGTAGCCCTGGGCCTCGTCGCAGCCTTCATCGCGCAGCACGGCCAGTTGCTTTTCGGTCTCGACCCCTTCGGCCAGAACCGGGATCTGCAGGCTGCGGCCGAGCGCCAGTACGGCGCGGATGATGGCGCGGGCCTGATTGCTGTGTTCGGCGCGCGACATGAAGGATTTGTCGATCTTGATCTTGTCGAAGGGGAAGGAGTGCAGGGTGTCGAGCGAGGAATAGCCGGTGCCGAAGTCGTCAATGGCGACGCTCACGCCCATGCTCTTGATCTGGCGCAGGCAGTGCAGGGCGCGCAGCTTGTCGGAGATGATCGCGGTTTCGGTGATCTCCAGTTCCAGCCTGCTGGGGGAAAGACCCGTTTCGACCAGGATCTCGCGCAGCGTCTCGACCAGCCCGGGCTGGAGGAATTGCACCGGGGAAAGATTGACCGCGATCTTGATTGTACTCTGCCATTTGCGGGCTTCACGGCAGGCTTCACGCAGCACCCATTCACCGATGCGGATGATCTCGCCGTTCTCCTCGGCGATCGGGATGAAATCATCCGGGGGCACCAGGCCGCGGGTGGGGTGATGCCAACGCAGCAGCGCTTCGTAGGCGCTCAATTGGCCGGTGTGGAGCGAGCGTTGCGGTTGGTACAGTAGCGAGAGTTCGCCGCGGTCCACCGCATGGCGCAAGTCCGCGGCCAGTTGCCGACGCTGGCGGGCGGTTTCGTCCATGCCGTGCTGGAAGAAACAGAGGTTTTCGCCGAGCGTTGCCTTGGCCCGGTACATGGCAAGATCCGCGTTGTTCAGAAGGGTCTCGCGATCGGTCCCGTCGTTCGGGCAGATCGCGATGCCGATGCTGCCGTCCACCACAAAATGGTGCTCGCTGTCACCTATCGGCGCGATGATGGCATTGCGCAGACGCGCGAGGAAGTCGTTCAGTTCGCTGCGGTTGGCGAACATCTTGCAGGCGGCGAATTCGTCACCACCGAGGCGAGCCACCGCTTCTCCTTCGCCCAGCATTTCGCCAAGCCGCTGGGCGATCGACTGGAGCACGAGATCGCCCGCCGCGTGGCCCTGTGAATCGTTGATTTCCTTGAAGCGGTCCAGATCCACGCCAATGACGGCGAGCTGCTTTTTCAGAGGTGCCGCCGCCGCCAGAAGTTCATCCACCAGCATGGCAAAGCGCGTGCGGTTCGGCAGGCCGGTCAGCGGATCGTGCAAGGCCATGTGCGCGATCTTGGCCTCCGATTTACGCTGTTCGGTGATGTCGTCGCAGGTCGTGACCCAGCCGCCTTCGGGCAAGGCGCGGTTGGCCACCGAGATCACATGGTTCTCTCCGAAGTCCGCGATGATGGGGGCGCTTCCGGTATCGGCCAGGGTTTCGTGGAGGATGTCCTTCATGTTCCGGAGGACCTGTGAACCGGCTTGCTCGCCTCCCAGGTTCATGAAGCCGCTGGCGATCAACGCGGCTAAATCGGTGACGTTGCGGCAATCGTCTTCTTCGAGTGACCAGATTTCCCGGAAACGACGGTTGCACAGGACGACGCGCTGGTCGGCGTCGAACAGGCACAGTCCCTGGAGCATGTTTTCGAGCGCAGTGTCGAGATGACGCGAGGTTTCCGCGATTAGTGCCTGCGCTTCGCGGAACGGGGTGATGTTGTGCATCACGAAGGAGAAGCCCAGTTCTTCGCCCGATGGGGCAAGCAGCTTTTCCACCGTGCCATGGGCCCAGAAGCGCGAGCCGTCCTGTCTCAGGCATTCCCCCGTTCCTGAATGAAGGCCGTTTTCGCGGGCCTGGGCAAGCAGGAAATTGGGCAGGCCTGCAGTCCGATCCTCTTCGGTGAACAGACGTGCGATCGGCAGGCCGATCATTTCCTGCGCATTGTAGCCGGTCAGTCGCTTGGCCCCGAGATTCCATTGCGAGATGCGACCGTCGTGGTCGAGCATGCAGATCGCGTAGTCGGAAATCGTCTTCACCAACTGCGAGAACCGACGTTCGCTTTCATCCAAGGCGTTACGGGCGATACGATTGACGATTTGGGCGGTCATGCCGAGCGCGAAGACGCCCAGGGACACCATGCTGATCCATGCGGTCAGAACGGTGGGGCTGATGGCGATGCCAGAGGAGCGCGGACGCGCCGGGATCAGGGTGATGGCGGCCACCGCCGTGAAATGAAGCAGCAGCACGCCAGCGACGAGGCAGAGGGCGGCGCCAACTGGAGCCCAGGTTCCTTTCCCGTGAACGGCAAGTCGCAGGCCGGGAAGCCACAGCAATGTGGGCAGGAGGATGGATAGTGCCACCATGTCGGGGCGCCAGACGATTCTGGCGGGGATTTCGAGCGCGGCGGTGCCGATGTAATGCATGGCCGCGATGCCGCCGCCCAGCACCAAGGCTGCGGCAAGCCCGTGCGACTGCCGGTGGCTGGCCAGAGTCAGCCGCATGGCCAGTGGCGCGGTTGCGAGTGCCATGACCAGGGACAGCAGGGTCAGGTCGAGCCGGAACGCGAGTGCTTGCGTTCCGGTATAGGCGAGCAGGGCCACGAAATGGGTCGCCCAGGTGCCAAAGCCGAAAGCGACGCCGGCCAATGTCGCCCAGTTGTGCCGCGTTGCGCCGCTCTCGCAGCGGGCCTGGCGCATGAGTATGACGCCGGTCGCTGCAGCCATCGTGCAGACCAGCGCGGCCAGCAGCAGCGCGCCGGGACGGTGCTGATCGCGCAGGCACAGAAAGACGTCGCCGATCCGGGCAAAAGGAAGGGGTTCCATCCTCAAAGTCCTGCGCGATGGCTACTTGCAGGACGGCTAAGCCGGCTATGAGGGCTTCTCCGGGGCGCCATGAAAAAGCCCGCCGCACACAGGGTGCGGCGGGCGGACTTTCCTCCCCAGGAAAGGTCTTGAGTGGCCCCGTTCAGCCTCGGGGGCGAGCGGGGTTTCGGCAATCGAGCGTCACTCCCGCTTGCCGGCAGTCTTCTTGATCAGGCTTCTTGTGATCAGCGCCGTGTGGCGCTGCCGAGCCTGTGGTAGAGGTTCGAGTATTGCGAGGAGATCGGGTCATCCTCGTGGGCGCGCATGTAGAAAAGCACGGCTTCCTGCAGCAGCTTGAAATCCTGGTTCGAAAGCACCGCGCGGGCGCGGGCCGGTTCGGTGGTCATGGTGGTCATTGTACCTTCCTTTCCTTGCTTCACTGGGGCTTTTCCCCGCCGCCTCGGGACTGTCCCTGGGCGTTCTTCGAAGTTCGTCCCGCCGCCCTGTCCGGCGGCAAATCGGCTTCCTTCGCTGCCTCAGGCAGCAAACTGGTTCATCGTGTTGTGGGCGCCGCCCGCCTTGAGTGCGGCTTCCTTGGCGAAGTATTCCTTGTGGTCGTCGCCGATGTCGGAGCCGGCCATGTTCTGGTGCTTCACGCAGGCGATACCCTGGCGGATCTCCTGGCGCTGGACGCCCTTGACGTAGCCGAGCATGCCCGCTTCGCCGAAGTATTCCCGCGCCAGATTGTCGGTCGAGAGCGCGGCGGTGTGGTACGTCGGCAGGGTGATGAGGTGGTGGAAGATGCCTGCCTCGCGCGCCGCGTCCTTCTGGAAGGTGCGGATGCGCTCGTCGGCCTCTGCCGCCAGTTCGGTACCGTCATAATCCATGCTCATCAGCCTTGCCCGGTCGTACTGGCTCATGTCGCGGCCTTCGCCTGCCCACGTGTCGAAGACCTGCTGACGGAAGTTGAGCGTCCAGTTGAAGCTGGGCGAGTTGTTGTAGACCAGCTTGGCGTTCGGGATCACCTCGCGGATGCGGCTGACCATCCCGCCGATCTGGCCGATGTGCGGCTTCTCGGTCTCGATCCAGAGCAGGTCCGCGCCGTTGCGAAGGGCGTGGATGCAATCGAGCACGCAGCGGTCCTCGCCGGTTCCCGAACGGAACTGGAAGAGGTTGCTGGGCAGGCGCTTGGGCTTCATCAGCTTGCCGTCGCGGCTGATGAGGACGTCGCCATGACCGACGTTGCCGGCATCGACCTCGTCGCAGTCGAGGAAGGCGTTGTACTGGTCGCCGATGTCGCCCGCCTCGCGGGTATAGGCGATCTGCTTGGTGAGTCCGGCGCCCAGCGAGTCGGTGCGCGCCACGATCAGGCCTTCGTCGACGCCCAGTTCCATGAAGGCATAGCGGACCGCGCGGATCTTCGCGATGAAGTCCTCGTGCGGAACGGTGACCTTGCCGTCCTGGTGGCCGCACTGCTTCTCGTCCGAGACCTGGTTCTCGATCTGGATGCAGCAGGCACCTGCCTCGATGAACTTCTTGGCGAGGAGGTACGTCGCCTCCGCGTTGCCGAAGCCCGCATCGATGTCCGCGACGATCGGCACGACATGGGTCTCGTGGTTATCGATGGCATGTTCGAGGCGCTTGGCCTCGACTTCGTCACCGGCCTCGCGCGCCTTGTCGAGATCGCGGAACATCATGCCCAGCTCGCGCGCATCGGCCTGGCGCAGGAAGGTGTAGAGCTCCTCGATCAGCGCGGGCACCGAGGTCTTCTCGTGCATCGACTGGTCGGGAAGCGGCCCGAACTCGCTGCGCAGCGCCGCGACCATCCAGCCCGAGAGGTAGAGGTAGCGGCCTTTGGTCGTGCCGAAGTGCTTCTTGATGGAAATCATCTTCTGCTGGCCGATGAAACCGTGCCAGCAGCCCAGCGACTGCGTGTAGTTGGCCGGGTCGAGATCGTAGGCGGCCATGTCCTGGCGCATGATGCGCGCGGTGTAGCGGGCGATGTCGAGGCCGGTCCTGAAGCGGTTCTGGTGGCGCATGCGGGCGACCGATTCGGCCTCGATCCCGTTCCAGTTCGGCTCGGTTCCGATGGTCTTTCCGGCTTCGATGATCTTGCTCTGATAGGTCACTTTGCCAATTCCCCGTTGGAAGAATGTTGCTGGGCTATGACCTGCAGGTAAGCGATAATTTTCCACCCCGGAATGCGCCCCGAAGTCCGGTTGTAAAACTTTACAGATATTCCTTGTAAAGATGTACGGTCATGACAAAGTGCGCGGGCGATGGCGGAAACACGACCTCTTTATCTTGGCCCGCGCTTGCGGCGCCTGCGCCGCGAACTGGGGCTCACACAGCAGGCGATGGCGGACGATCTGGAGATTTCGCCCAGCTACGTCGCCTTGCTGGAACGCAACCAGCGGCCAGTCACGGCGGATATGCTGCTGCGGCTGGCGCGGACCTATCGGCTGGACATCGCCGACATCGCCGGGGACGATGGTGAAGACTATGCCCGGCGCCTTGCAGATATCCTGCGTGATCCCTTGTTCGCGGACATCGACTTGCCTTCGCTGGAAGTGGCCGATCTGGCGATGAGCTTTCCGGGCATCTCCGAGGCGCTGCTGCGGCTTCACGGGGCCTATACCCGCGAAAGCCAGGCCCTGGCCGAACAGCGCGCGTCTGGCCCGGTCGCAGAGGAAAACGAGCCGGTGCGCGAGGCACAGCGCTTCCTCGGGGCTTCGCGCAACTATTTCCACGGCATCGACGTGCGGGCGGAAGAACTGGCCGGTGAGATCGAGCAGGCCGGCGGCGCCACGGCGTGGCTTGCCGCCAAGGGTGTGCGCGTGCGTTTCCTGCCGCCTGACGTCATGGTCGATTCGCTGCGGCGGTTCGACCGGCATAACCAGCAACTCCTGATCGACGATACGCTTGTCGCTTCGAGCAGGGCATTCCAGATCGCCACACACATTGCGCATACGGCGATGCGCAGCGATATCGTGGCGGTCGTGCGCGGGGCGGCCTTCGCACAAACCATCACGGCGACCTTGGTGCGCCGGGCACTGGCCGGCTATGCGGCAGCGGCAATCCTCATGCCTTATGCAAGGTTTGCCCGCGCAGCGGAAGCACGGCGCTACGATGTCGAGGCTCTCTGCGGACTGTTCGGCACCAGCTTCGAGCAGGTCGCTCACCGCCTCACCACCCTGCACCGTCCAGGGGAGGAGCGGGTGCCGTTCTTTTTCCTGCGCGTGGACGAGGCCGGCAACGTCTCGAAGCGGCTGGACGGTGCGGGTTTTCCTTTCGCCGCGCATGGCGGTGGGTGCCCCTTGTGGTCGGTGCATCAGGTGTTCCGCTGGCCGGGCGAGGTGCATACGCAGTGGCTGGAACTGCCGGACGGTCAGCGCTTCTTCTCGGTCGCGCGCACCGTCGTTTCGGGGGAGGGGCGGCATGCGCGGATGAAGGTCACGCGCGCCGTGGCACTGGCCTGTGCGGCGGAAGAGGCGGGCAAGCTTGTCTATTCGGCGGGCGGTGACGCAAGCGTCACGCCGATCGGCGTTACTTGCCGCCTGTGCCAGCGCGCCGACTGTGCCGCCCGTTCGGTGCCGCCGATCGGGCGCGACGTGCTGGCTGACGACTATCGCCGCGCCGCGCAGCCCTACACGTTTGCTGAAAGCTGAGATTCTCAGCTTCGAATTTCCCAGCGCTCATGCGCAAAGTTCGTCCGGGCGATGGCACGCTGGGCATGCTTGCGAGGATGCTGCGCTCGCCGCAGCATCGGGGCGTCAGGATCGTGCTTGGGCGAGAGGGTGAAGGCATTGGGCAGTGACGGCGCGCCGGGCTCGGCCCGGACATTACCTGAACTGGTCCGCTCCGCCGCTGCCGTATATGGCGATGCGCTGGCGATCACGCTGGAGACGGAAACGGGTAGCGAAAGCGCCACGTTCGCGGAACTGGATCGCTGGTCTGCAGAACTCGCCCGGGGTTTGCTGGCACGAGGCGCGGGGAAGGGCGCGCGTGTCGGGTTCATCTTCGGCAATGGTCCCGGTTTTGCCGTGGTGATGGCCGCCATCGCTCGCATCGGCGCGGTCGCGGTGCCGATCAGCACGATGCTGCGTGCCAGCGAGCTGGTGCGCGTACTACGCCAGAGCGATGTGCAGGGACTGATTGTCCAACGTGCTATTCTCGGCAACGATCTCGTGGCGCGGCTTGTGGATGCGCTGCCGGAACTGGATGGCCAATCTTGGGGCGCATTGCGTGTGCCGCGTGTGCCGTACTTGCGCTGGATCGTCTCTAGCGGCGCAGACTTGCCCCTTGCCGTGGCGCCGATCGCCTGGCTCACCGAAGTCGATGCGGGCGAGGAAGTCCTGCGCGAGGTCGAGGCCGAGGTGCACCCGACGGACCAGATGATCGAGATCTACACATCCGGTTCGACGGCATTGCCCAAGGGCGTGCGTCATGTTCACGGTGCGGTGATGGCGCGCAGCCACTGGCTTGCAGGGATGCTTGGCGTGCAAGCGGGGGAGCAGCGCCCGGCGCCATTGCCGATGTTCTGGGTGGGCGGGTTGATGCTGGCGCTGCTGCCTGGCTGGGTGCGGGGCGCGACCACGGTTTGCAGCGAGCGGACACTCAGCAACAGCCGCTTCGCGATGGGATCGGTACTGGCGGAGGAAGACCTCGAAAGGATTCGGGGCGCGCAGCCCTGGTGGGGGCTCGGCATGAGCGAGACCCTGGGGCCTTACGCCTGGGGGGACGTTTTCCGTGCGCCGGGCCGTCCGGTCTGCGCGCCGATGGACCACTTTGCTCCGGGGTACGAGATCCGCATCGTGGATGAGCGCGGCCGCCCGGTGGCCAGCGGCGAAGTCGGGGAAATGCAGGTGCGCGGCCCTGCCGTTGCCCCGGCTCTCCACAAGATCGACCCGGCCGAGCATTTCACGCCGGATGGCTATTTGCGCACCGGCGACCTCTGCCTTGTCGAAGAGTGCGCCAAGGGCGGCGCCGATGGGCGCCGCATCCATTTTGTCGGCCGGGGCGGGGACATGATCAAGGTGTCCGGATCGAACGTCTCGCCCGCCGAGGTGGAGATGGAACTGCAGGCGTTGGATGGCGTCCATAGCGCCTATGTCGTTGGCCTGCCGGATCGCGAGCGGGGGGCGCTGCTGGTGGCGGCACTTGTTCCGCGCGACGGCGCGATGCTTGACCTGCCTGCCATCGAGACGCGGATGAAGGCCAGTCTCTCGGCTTACAAAGTGCCGCGCGCGTGGGTCGAGCTTACCCGCGACGAAGTGCCGCTCCTGCATTCGAACAAGGTCGCCCGCCGCGAAATCGCGCGGATCGTCGCGGAGCGTCTGGCGGAGGGACAGTCCCTGTCCATCAGCGACACGCACAGCCGAAACTGAATTTCGAACACCAGACTCTGTCATCACCCGCGGTGTCGCCCGCCCGTTGCGGCTTGAGGAAACCCCGGCGCTGCCCGGCAATTTCTTCATCGTGATGGAGTGCAAGACCGGCCGTGTGCCGGCGACGGCTCCAGCGTGGAGGCCTGGGCGTAACACCGCGAAGACGGCGTCTATGGTTGTTGCTTCCGGGCGATCACTCGCCGTGTCGATCCGCCGAGCATCGAGGTCTTTCTCGGCCGCGTGAACGTAAAAAGGACCGCCCGCAAGGCGGACGGTCCTTCCTGCGGAACACTGGGCGTATCAGCTTCCGAAGCGGTACTTCAGGCTGAGCCCATACATGCGCGGCGCGCCTACTGCAGCGGTCTGGAAGCCGGTGCCGGTGGCGAGGCCGGAGATGTACGAATAGTACTTTTCCTTGGTCACGTTGGTGGCAAAGAACGCGGCGTCGATGGGCAATCCGGCGATATTCTCCCAACTGACGTTGAGATTCAGCAGGTCCGTCGGCTGCAGGTAGGAAAGGCTCCGGATATAGGCCGCCGTGTCAGGATCGGTGATCGCTCCAGCCCGGCAACTGGGCAGGTTGGCTCCTGCCGTACCGTTGCAGCCGTAGTAAAAACGGTTGCCGGTGTTCGCGAGCATCCTGTCGGTATGCGTGAACGTGGCCCCGAAGGTGATCTTACCGATACTGTCGGAGAGCGGCAGCGTATAGTTGCCCGAGACCGTCACCTTGTTCTTCGGCGTTAGCGCCAGTGGATCGCCGACCAGGTAGGTGCCTGAAAGCACGTAGGGCGAGCCGGGTTCGAGTGCGAAAGTCTTCACCGAAGTCAGCCTGGTGTTGAGGTAGGTGTAGCCCACTTGGAGCATCAGTCCCTCGAACGGGCTGATCGAGCCTTCCACCTCGATGCCCCAGATCCGCGACTTGCCGGCGTTGACCGGGGCTGCCGTGGGCGAGACCGTCGCGGCGACGCAGTTGCCGTCGCCATCGGTGGACTGGCAAGGGTTGGCGTTGAAGCCCAGTTGCAACTGCTGGTTGCTGAACTTGTTGTAGAAGCTGGCAATGTTGAAGTTGCCCGGCATCGATCCGTGCCAGCTTGTCTTGGCGCCGAGTTCGAAGGCATCGACCTTTTCCGGATCGAAGATCGCGAAAGCCGAAGTCACGTTCGGGGCGATGCCGCCGGCACGGTAGCCACGCGCGTATTTGGCGTAGACGAGGATATCGTCCGTCGGCGTATAATCGAAATCGATCAGCCAGGTGGGGGCGGAGGACTTCTGCTTCAGGTCGCGGCGGCAGCCGTTGACGGCGTTTGGGTTCTGCACGGCAGCGTCGGGATAAGTGCAGAACGTGAAGAGCGGGCCGGCCGGGATCGGCTGGAAGGTCGGATAGCTTAGCGGATAGCCGGTGATCGTGGTCGTCTGGACGCTGGTGTTGTTCTCGCGGTCCCAGGTGTAGCGGAAGCCTCCCGTGACCTTGAACTGGTCGGATATCTTGTAGGTCGCCTGCGCATAGAGGCCGACGTCATGGAACGAGGTGCGCCCTGCTGTGGTGTTGATGGCACCGGCATGTTCGGTCGGGTCAAAGGCGCCGCCGAAGAAGACCGGCGTGACCGCCGCCAGATAGCCCAGGATGTCGTAGCACTGGCTGGCCGCCACCGCTTCGGGGCCGGCGCAGGACAGGATCACCGGCGATTTCGATCCGACCACGTCGAGCGGGCGGACCGATTCCAGATAGCCGCCGATCTGCCAGTTCAGCGTGTCGTCGCTGGTACGGCCCTGCACCTGGAATTCCTCGGTGAAAGTGGATTCGTCAGCCGTGCGGTGGCCGGGCAGCGACTGGCTGCTGGCGAAGCCGAAGCGGTAGCTGGGCAGGCCGATCGCGGCGATGGCCGGGCTCATGAAGGCGGTGCCGAAGATCGGGTTGTTGAAGGTGTTCTTCAGCTCGCCGTAGCTGACGATATTCTTGAACGTCAGCGTATCGCTGGCGCGCCAGGTCGTGGTGTTGATTATCTGCCAGACATTGAGCAGCGAGCGCGCATTGGGCAAGTCCTGCGCGAAGTCGTAGAAGCCCGATCCCTGGTAATTGGCACTGTCAGGATCGAGTTGTTCAGCGGCGAAACGGCCGAGGCTGTAGACCGGATCGGCGGCGATCATCTTCTGGGCATCGCCGTGCGTGTCCGAGCGCGAGTACGTGGCGATCGTGTAGTTCTCAAGATCGGGCGTCAGTTCGGCAACCACGCTCAGGCGGGCCGAGAGATAGTCGACGTCGTTGAAGTCCTTGGGACCGACGCCGCTGGTGTTGTGGAGGTAGCCGTCGCGCTTCATGCGATCGACGCCGAGGCGGACCTTGAAGGTATCGGCCAGCGGTACGTTGAGCACGGCCTGCACGCGGCGCATGTCGTAGTTGCCGATCGATCCCTGCACATAACCCTCGAACAGGTCGGTGGGCTTCTGCGGCACCAGCAGCACGGCGCCGCCGGTGGTGTTGCGGCCGAACAGCGTGCCTTGCGGGCCTTTCAGCACCTGCACGTTCTGAAGGTCGAAATAGGCGCCGGGGCCTGCGCCGTCACCCGAAGGCAGGCCGTTGGAGGCGCCGCGCGGGGCCACCACATCGGCGAAGTAGACGCCGACCGAAGGCGCCGTTCCCAGATCCTGCACGAAACCGCGGATCGCGAAGGACGAGTTCTGCGAGCCGAAATTGGTATTGGCCGAAAGCGAGGGCGTGCTGGTGGCAAGATCCGCCGCGCTCACCACGTTGCGGTTGGTCAGCTGTTCCTGATTGAACACGGTGATGGAGATCGGCACGTCCTGAAGGCGTTCCTCGGTGCGCCGGGCGGTGACGATGATGTCGCCGGGATTGACCACCGGGCTTTCGCGCCTGCCGTTCTGCGGCTTTTCCGGGGCCAGCGGGGTGGCATCCTGGGCCATTGCGGGCGCCGCGTAAACGGCTGCGCACCCGACGCCGAGCATGAGCGAAGTCTTTAAAATCCTTGTAAACATGTCTGTCCTCTCCTCCGGAAACATTGTTCTCACGTCGGATCCGAGAAGGTGCGCGGGCCGGTTCATGCCGGGATCGCGGGCAAGGACGGTCCGACTGTCGACAAATTCCAGGAACGGTGGCCGCATGGTGCCCGTTTACCGGGCCGGGCTGCGGTTCATGCGCTCCCCTGTTACCGATCTCCCAAATAGAGCCGCGTGCCGATGACCGGCATCTTCTGGCTCACTCCCTTATCCGCGCAATCTTGCGTCTCTTTCTGTGATGCTTGTTGTGTTTTATGATTCTTGCGCGTGGCTTGCAGGATATATCCGGCCTCGATGCGGCGCAATTATGCGAAGTAAAGCCCTTGATCTTCTTTTTGGTGACTGTGGCGGCAGGGGCGCATGTCCGGCGGTGTCACTTGCCGATTGTCTGTTCGACTGGGATCATTGTTCCTTTCCAGACAATACGATGTGCCGTGCGGTCATAGGCAATTCCCGGGGGGGTGCCTGGGTGGTCGGGTCGGCCTCATCGAGTTCGCGGCGCAGCGCTTTGCCATGTCGCGCCGGAACATCAGCCCGGCAGGCAAAGAGCAGGTTGCCGGTTCTGACCGATGCACTTGTCAGTGTCGCACCGATCATGGCATCGGGAACGAATGGTACAGGTAACGGATTGACCAGGGCATGGTGGTCGGAAGAGCTGAACCTGGCCTTCCTCGCCGGTCCAGGTGGGGTGTCGTCGCGCTGGTCGCCGTGCTGCATCTCTTGGCGATCGCGGCGCTGGTGCGGGCTTTCACGCCGCAGATCGCCGCGACCATCGTCGGTTCGATCACGACTGCCTTCGACGTTCCGCTCGATCCGCCGAAGCCAGTCCCGCCCAAGCCTGAAGCGCCCAAACCTGAACTGCGGCGCAAGCCTGCCATGAAGCGCGAGGAAGGCGCCGCCGGTGCGCAGGGGAGCAAGGCTGCCCCGCGCGACGTCGCCGTGCCCAAGGCGCCGTTCGCGGTGAAACCCACCGAGGCACCGCCGGTCGCCGGCACCGGATTGGAAAATGCCGCCGGAGCGGCCGACAAGGGCATGGGCACTGGAGCGTCCGGCCAAGGCATGGGGCTGGGGGCAGGAGCGAGCGGAGCGGGAACCGGTGGAGGCGGCGGTGCGAGCAAGCCGGTCAAGATTGCCGGGGACATCAATTCCGCCCGCGATTATCCGCGCGCCAGCCGTGACGTGCGGCTCGGGCACGAGGTGATTGTTATCGTCCGGGTCGGCATCGATGGCAGGGTGAAGTCCTGCCGGGTTGCGAAGTCGAGCCCCGATGCGGAGGCGGATCGCATCACGTGCCGTCTCGCGGGCGAACGGTTCCGTTTCCGCCCGGCGCGGGATGGGGCGGGCAACCCCGTCGAGGGCGACTATGGCTGGCGTCAGCGATGGTTCCTCACAGGACAGGAATGACCTCGCCGTTGCATTGCCTTGAAGGGCGGTTATGGCGTTTCGCATGCAATCCCATTCCAGCGATCGTTCGCCTTCCATGCTTCAGATAGTCCCGGTCATTCTCTGCGGCGGCAGTGGCACGCGGCTCTGGCCGCGCAGCCGTGCGGCCATGCCCAAGCCGTTCCTGCCGCTGGTTGGCGACACCACGCTGTTCGAGGCAAGCCTTGCGCGATGCCCCGCCGAACTCGGATTCGTCGCGCCGGTCGTGGTTACGGGCGCGAAGCATCTCGAACATGTGGAAGCGCAGCTTTCCGGCGCCCCCGGCGCCACGGTGATCGTCGAGCCGGCCGCGCGCAACACGGCGGCCGCCATTGCGCTGGCGGCCTGCCGCCTGCCCGAAGACGCCGTGATGCTAGTCTGCCCGAGCGACCACCACATCGGCCGCCCCGACGTCTTTGCCCAGGCGGCCGCTGCTGCTGCCGCCCTGGCGTCCGAGGGCTGGCTGGTTTCCTTCGGGATCGAGGCGACCGCGCCCGAAACCGGCTTCGGCTATCTCAAGCGGGGAGAGGCGATCGAAGGCACGACCGGATTCCGCACCGCGCAGTTCGTCGAGAAGCCGGACCTTGAACGGGCAAAGAGCTTCCTCGCGGACGGCGGCTATGCGTGGAATGGTGGCATCTTTGCCTTCCGGGTTGGCGATTTCATGGCCGAACTGGCTGCTCACCGTCCGCAGATCGCCGCTAAGGTGCGCGAGGCCGTGGAAAAGGGGGTAGAGGACGGGCACCGCTTCCACCCCGATGCGGCGACCTTTGCCGAAGTGCCGAGCGATTCGGTGGACTATGCGGTGATGGAAAACACCAGCCGTGCGGCGATGGTCCCGGCCGACATGGACTGGTCCGACATCGGCAACTGGCAGGCGCTGCACGATGCGCTCGAACGCGACGAGAGCGGCAATTCGGTGCGCGGCAGCGGCGAGGCGGAACTGGTCGATTGCCGCAATGTGCTGGTCGACAGCGACGGGCCGCGCGTCTCGGTGATCGGGCTCGACAACGTCATTGTCGTGGTGGACGGCAACGAGGTGCTGGTCACCACGGCCGAAGGCGTGCAGAAGGTCGGAAAGCTGAACGGGGCCCTTAACCAATAAGGGCATCAATAGAGGATCTTGCAATGACTGCCGCACTCGCGATCCGCGAAGTCGAGAAGCCCTGGGGCAAGGATGTCCTGCCCGCGCCTTTCGTCGCTCCGGAAGGTGAGCGCATCGGCGAGGTGTGGTTCGAGCCGCCTGCCGCGCTGCCCGACCTGCTGGTGAAGTACATTTTTACCAGCGAGAAGCTGTCCGTGCAGGTCCACCCCAGCGATGCGCAGACGCTGGCCAAGGGCATCGGCAAGCAGGGCAAGGAAGAGTGCTGGCTGATCGTCGCTGCCGAGCCGGGTGCCACGCTCGGCATCGGTTTCGATGCGCCGATCGCGCAGGAGGCCATGCGCGCCGCCTCGCTGGATGGCAGCATCGAAGGGCTGATGACCTGGCACGAAGTGCAGCCGGGCGACTTCTTCTACATCCCGGCCAACACCGTCCATGCCATCGGCGCGGGCGTGAGCCTGATCGAAGTGCAGCAGAACAGCGACATCACCTATCGTCTCTATGACTATGGCCGCCCGCGCGAGCTGCATCTGGACGAGGGCATGGCGGTCTCGAAGGGCGAGGTCTACGATCTGGCGCGCTGGCACAAGCGGATCGCCTCGAACGAGACGCAGGTGCTGGTCGATGGCCCGCTGTTCCTGCTCGATCAGGTGGCGGGTGCGCCCACGGCGGAAATCGCCGCGCGCTATCCCGGCGCGCTGCTGGTGATCCCGCGCGAGGAAGCGGTGAAGGTCGGCGAGGATTTGATCGCGCCGGGTGGCTGCGCCCTTGCCCCATCGCTGGCCGAGGTCACTTTCGCCGAAAACGGTGTCTGCCTGCTGGCACGGGCCTGCGAAGGCTGATCCGTGTTCACCATCAGCGATTCGACGATCGTCCAGACCATCCAATTGGCCTTGACGCCGGTCTTCGTACTGGTCGCCATCGGCAATATCCTGAACATTCTCTCGACCCGTCTGGGCCGCGTGGTGGACCGCGCGCGCACGCTCCAGGAGCGTCATAACGAGACGGAAGGCCCAGCCCACGATATAGTGGTCCTGGAAATCCGGCTGGTCGACAAGCGCATCCAGATCATCACCAACGCCATCCGCCTCATGGTGCTTTCGGCGCTGTGCATCGGTACGACGGTGGCGGTGCTGTTCCTGCAGGGGCTGGCCGGGTTCGACATGCACGGCATCGCCGCGCTGATCTTCCTGGCCTCGATCGTGTTGCTGCTGGCGGCGCTGGTGCTGTTCCTGCGTGAGACGCAAGTGGCCAAGCAGGCCCTCAGCATACCGCGCGATTATCTGGAACTGCACCGGACCATCTGATCCAGCGGGTATCGCCGGGGCGTTTGGCGATCTGGCCGCATGCCCTAGGCTCTCTCCCAAGGGAGAGAACAGATGCATGCACCTGGTAGAGCGCTGCCGGATCGTACCGGTCAGCGGGCGGAGTGGCGGCGGGGCTGGAAGCTTGTGCTGGCCTCGGCAGTCGGCTTCTCGTTCTTCTCGGTCTTGCTGGCGGGCACCGGACTGTTCTTCGGGCCACTGGGCAAGGAATTTGGCTGGAGCCGCTCGCTGCTTTCCGCGGGGCCGGGTATCGCGACGCTCGTCACTGCGCTGCTTTCGCCGTTCTACGGCGCCTTGATCGACCGTATGGGATCGCGCCGCCTGGCGCTGCCGGGGATCGTATTGGTTATGGGCGCGATGAGTTCATTCGCCTTGGCGAATGGTTCGCCGCTGCAGTGGATCGCGCTCTGGGTGATCTTTGGAGTGTTGCTCACCACGATCAAGTCCACCGTCTGGACTACCGCCGTCGCCGGGATGTTTGACGAAGGCAGGGGGCTTGCTCTTGGTGTGACCGTGGCCGGAACGGCGGCGGCGCAGGCCATTGTGCCGCCGCTCGGCAACTTCCTGATCGAGCATGCGGGATGGCGGGGTGCTTTTGTCTGGTTCGGCCTGGGCTGGGGCGGACTGACGCTGCTGCTCTGCGCATTGTTCTTTTATGACGTTCGCGACCGGGCCCGCAGCGCGGCGCAAGCGGCTGGTGAAGCGGCGCCCGCGCAAGGTGCTTTGCACCTTCCAGGTCTGACCCCGCGCGCGGCGCTGCGCAGCCGGGCGATCTGGCAACTGGCGGCGTCGACGTTCCTCGTCATGGCGCTGACCGTCGGCCTTGGCATCCACCTCTTCCCGATCCTCACCGAAGCGGGCGTCACCCGCGCCAACGCGGCATGGCTGACAGCCTTGACCGGCGTTGCGGGCATCGTCGGCAAGCTGGTCACCGGCGCTTTGATGGATCGCTACAAGCCGAACTGGATTGGCGGCGTGACTGTGGGCGTTACGGCGGTGACGTTCATCGTGCTGATCTGGTGGATCGATTCTACGGCGGCGGTGATCTTCGGCCTGCTGGTGAACGGCTATGCGGCCGGAACCAAGATGCAGATCTGCGCCTTCCTCACGGCCGGTTACGCCGGAATGCGGCATTTCGGCGCCATCTATGGGGTGATGGCGGCGATAGTTGCCTTCGCCTCGGGGTTGGGGCCGTGGCTGGCCGGCGTGGTCTACGACAAGTTCGGCGGATATGGGCCGTTCCTGTGGGCGGGGGTTGCCGGTTGTATCGTCAGCGGAGTGTTGCTGGTGAGGCTGCCTGCCTATCCGAAATGGGCGGAAAGCGGAGGGGCGTCGCTCTACCCCGCATAAGTGCGTCCTCCCGCTCCAATGTGTGGGGCTCCTCTGCCTGTATTTTGTTCGCCAAACGAAAACGAGCCGGAAAGCGCAGTGCTGTCCGGCTCGTTTGCAATGTCGGAACCTGACAGAATCAGGCGGCGAGCTTGAACGGCTCGATTTCGCCCGAAAGGTACAGCTTCTTCGCCTTGGCGCGGCTGAGCTTGCCCGAACTGGTGCGCGGCAGGCTCTTGGGCGGCACCAGTTCGACCACGCAGTTCATGCCGGTGATCGAGCGCACCTTGTCACGGATCAGATCGCGCAGTTCGATACGCTTGGCCGGATCGGAGACACGGCAGTGGACCAGAACGGCGGGGGCTTCCTCGCCATTGTCGGTTTCCACGGAGAAGGCGGCGATGTCGCCGTGGTTGAAGCCCGGCAGCTGTTCCACGGCCCATTCGATGTCCTGGGGCCAGTGATTCTTGCCGTTGATGATGATCATGTCCTTCGCGCGGCCGACGATGAACAGGTAGCCATCGGCCATGTAGCCCATGTCGCCGGTGTCGAGCCAGCCATCGACCATGCAGGCTTCGGTCGCTTCGGGGTCGCGGAAGTAGGAGTGCATGACGCTGGTGCCGCGGCACCAGACCTTGCCGATCTTGTGGTCGGAAAGGCTGTCGCCGTTTTCACCGCGGATCACCACTTCCATGTCGAGGACGGGCTTGCCGCAGTTGACGATGGCGCGGTAGCGGGCCGGGCGGTTGAGGTCGCGCGGGGAACCGGAGAGGCGTTCTTCCTCGACCAGTTCGACGCGGATGCCTTCGCCGGGCGGCATGATGGTGACGGCCAGCGTCGCTTCGGCCAGGCCATAGCTGGGCAGGAAGGCGGTCGCCTTGAAGCCGGCCTGCGCGAAGGCGTTGACGAAGCTCTGCATCACGTCAGGGCGGATCATGTCGGCGCCGTTGCCGGCAAGACGCCAGCGCGACAGGTCGAAGCGATCGTCGACATGGCTCTGGCTGGAGATGCGGCGAGCGCAGATGTCGTAGCCGAAGGTCGGCGAATACGAGATCGAGGTGCCCTCGTTGCGGGTGATCATGTCCAGCCACGCCAGCGGACGACGGGCGAAGTCCTCGGTCTTCAGATAGTCGCCCGAGACCTGATTGGCGATCAGCGAGAGGAAGCAGCCGACCAGGCCCATGTCGTGGTACCAGGGCAGCCAGGAGATGCAGCGGTCGGTCTCGCAAACCTGCATGCCGTGGCTGTGCGCGGCCAGGTTCGACATCAGCGAACGGTGGGTGACGGCGACGCCGTGGGGGAAACGGGTCGAGCCGCTGGAATACTGCAGATAGCAGATGTCGTCCGGGCTGGCCTTGGGCAGGGCGACTTCGGGCGCATCCTTGGCCGCGAAATCGGCCCAGGTCGCGTGGTCGCAGCCCTGACGCTCGGCAGCCTGCGCGGTCATCTCGGCGATTTCGTCCGGGCCGACCAGCAGCACCGGGTCCGAACTGGAAAGCTGGACTGCGAGTTGTTCGATGTAGTTGTCCTTGCCGCCGAAGCTGGTGGGCAGGGGCAGCGGCACCGGCCAGGCGCCAGCATAAACGACGCCGCAGAACAGTGCTGCGAAATCGGTGCCGGTTTCGGCGATGAGGGCGATGCGGTCATTCGGCTTCACGCCGCGCGCGATCAGCGCATGGGCGACCTTGATCGAGTCGCCGCGCAGTTCCGAGAACGGATAGACGCGTTTCAGAACGCCGCGCGGATCGTGGAAATTGAAGCCGCGCTGGCCCGTCGCTGCATAGTCGAGGGCATCGCAGAAAGTGTCAAAGTCGGCAAAACGGCGGGCAAGTGCATCCCCGTTGGGGGTTGCGACAAGTGCTTCACTCGCTTGCGGCACCATGCTGATGGTGTCGGTCATTTCGTTATAACCCGTTGTTGTTATACCGTTTAATTCTCGTCGGAACCCGACTGCGATAGCCGGCTCAAGCTGAACCGGAGATAGCTGTCCCACCTGCATGGTTCCGTGCGCACTCCCCATTCTGAGCCGACTGTGGCACGAATAGGGCAAGATGTCCGTCAAGCGTCACAATCCGCAACCGCTCAACCAGACCCGCTTGGAGGAATTGGCGCTCGCCTATGTCGCGCGTTTCGCGACGACGCAAGGGAAGCTGCGCGATTATTTGCAGCGCAAGCTGCGCGAGCGAGGGTGGGATGATGGGGGGCGCGACGGCGATGTGCCGGATCTGGACGCACTCATCGCCAGGTATTGCGAGCTTGGCTACGTCAACGACGCGAGTTGGGCGCGGATGAAGGCGGGCAGCCTGCTGCGGCGCGGTTATGGCGCGAGACGGGTGGGCGAGGCGCTGGGCCACGCCGGGCTCGACGAGGACCTGCGCGCCGATGTGCGGCCGGACGAAGCGGCGGAACGGCAGGCGGCGCTGGTGCTGGCGCGGCGGCGGCGGCTCGGGCCGTTCAGTGTTCGCGAGACGGACAGGGCGCTGCGGGAAAAGCATATCGCTGCGATGCTGCGGGCCGGGCACCGGCTCGATGTGGCGCGTGCGATCATCGATGCGGCAAGCGCGGAAGACGCCGAGGCCTGGGTGGAGGAAGCGGGAGATGACTGAGCGAGGCGGTTGAACCGTCGCCGCGTGCAGAGGCGGGCTTGTGCCGACAGGGCGGTACTTTCCAACGCCCGCTGGGCCTCAACTGCCGGACTGGGCGAGCCGGTCGATCATCGCCTGTACCGAACGGGTCTGCGGGCCGTAACGCGTCGCGAACGGCCCGGTATAGCCCCACCAGTCCCAGCAGCCCAACGGGTTGCCGGCAAGCGCGTTCTTCTCGACCTGCGGATAGAGCACGACGATCCGGTTGCTGTCTGCCCAGCCGTTGTAGCCCAGTTTCCCGTAAACCGAGTCGCGGACATAGGCGCTGGCTTGGCTGCAGCCATGGAAGACCACGTGGATGCGGCACTTCGCCCCCGCGGTGCGGCAGGGTTCGGGCACGTAGAGATAGCCGGTGCTCGCCATTTCGCTGAGCGGCGAGAGATAGGGGGCCTGGGCGAAGCTCTGCGGGGCGCTGGACAGGCTATTTACGGGTGGGGAAAGCGGGGCGCCCAGGGCCTTGGAGAGAATCGCGCCAGGCTGGTCGTAGCGGGGCAGGCCGCCGGTCGTGCCGTCGGCGCCGCAGTGATTGACGAAGGGCGCGCCGAGATAGCCGCAGTCTGACCCGGCGGTGAGCGAAAGGAAGGCGTGCTGCGCGGAGAATGCCCCCAGCACCTGGAGGTTGGCCTCGGGCACCCCGACGCCCTTGTAGAAGTCACGCAGGGCATCGAGCGCGCCTTGGCCGACCACGGTGTCGGCCGCGCCGCGGAACAGGTAGACCCGCTGACCCTTGATGTGGGCGAGCGGATCGATGAGGCCGGCCATCTCGTTCATTTCGGCCACCAGCCTTGCCCCTTGGCCCGACGGGGTGCCGGTCATGCAGGCGGGGGTGACCATTGCGCCGCCGAGTCCGCATCCGTAGGGGCCGCCGGCGACGATACCGACGCCGGTGACGGTGGCGGAATGGATCACCGCGAATTGGGCGGCCATGAAGCCGCCGGATGACAGTCCGGATACTGTCACGTGATTCGCGTCCACGCCGAGCGCGGGCAGCTTTGCGAGTCTTGGTGCACTTTGGGCTGCCGCCTTGGCTCCGGAAAGCGGAGAGGCGATTGAAAAAGCCAGCGGGATCAAGGCGGCAAATGCAAGTCGCATAAAAGCCAGTTTACGCATACGAAACCCTCCCCAGGGCCGAAGCCAAACCAAGCGCCTTCGGGCGTCTCTCCCGCATTGCAGCGTGATCGAGGCAATCCGCCTTGTCCACTGTGCAATCGTTATCCGTGCGGACGGAGCCTTCGCGAAAGCCTCCGAAACGGAGGGGAGCACTGTGGAAACGCCGGGGGCCTGTCGCTTTCGGTCTGGAACACGCTTGGCATCGGCCGCGAACGGCGCTAACGCGCAGCCCATGGGAATCCTGTCCAAGATCTTCACCTGGTGGGACGGCGCCACCATCGGCACCTCGCTCTGGAGCTCGCGCAATGGCGAGCACGTCGGCACCGACGCGCAGGGCAACAAGTACTATCGCTCGAAGTCCGCCAAAGTGCGGACGACCGAGGGATGGGATCGCCGCTGGGTGATCTACGCAGGCGCCAACGACGCCAGCAACGTCCCCGCCGAATGGCACGGCTGGCTGCATCACAGCTATGACGGCGTCCCGGAAAGCCATCTTCCCGCGCCCCGGATCTGGGAAGCGGACTTCACCCCGAATGCCACGGGCACCGCTTCGGCTCATCGCCCGCAGGGCGCGCTCGAGCGTGGCGGGGTGCGGGCGCCTGCAACGGGCGATTATGAAGCCTGGTCGCCGGATGGCGACAATCTGAAATTGTCGCCGGAAGCCTGAGTTTCGGGCCTGTGAAGCGGGTCTTCGCTCACGCATCGATTCTCGCCTTGCCGCTGGCGCTCACCGCCTGCGGCAAGGGTGAGCCCGCGCCCGAGGCGCAGGATACCTCGATTCCCGATGCGATTGCGGGAATGCAGGCCGGGCCCGCGCAGGCGGCCAAGGGCCAGCAGATCGGCACCCCCAACAAGGACCGTGTGGTCACGCTGGGCGTTCTCAACAAGCGCAACAACCTCTCGCAGGACCTGGTCATGAAGCCGGGCGAGGCGAAGCGCATCGGGAACCTCGTCGTCAAGGTCGCCACTTGCGAGAAGTCGCTCCCCTGGGAGCGACCGCAGGAAGAAGGCGCTTTCGTTCAGGTCTTTGTCGAGGAGCGTGCCACCGCCAACGAGAAGCTGGCCTGGCACAAGGTCTTCTCCGGCTGGCTGTTCAAGAATTCGCCTGCGCTCAACGTCGTTCAGCACCCGGTCTACGACGTCTGGGTCAAGAACTGTGCGATGAACTTCCCCGGCGAGGAAGCGATTCCCGAATCGACCGCGCGTTCCAGCAGTGCGGCAAAGGCTTCGGGCAGCGCCAGCACGGCGGCGGCCGAAGCGGCTCCCGCTGAGCCCGTTTCGGTGCCGAGCGCTGCGCCCGCGGCCGTTTCCACGCCCTCGCAGCCTGCCGCGGACGAGTGATCGGAAGACTGTTGGCTCGAAGACTGGGCCTGCCGCAGGAGTGACAGGTAGCGCTTCTGTGGCATCTCCACTGCGCCCATTGAGGCGAGGTGCGGCGTCATGAACTGGCAATCGAGCAGTTCCCCGCCGCCGAGGCGCATCGCCGCGATCAGCCAGGCCAGCGCCACTTTCGAAGCATCGGCGACGCGTGAGAACATGCTCTCGCCGCAGAACACCCGGTCGAACCCCACCCCGTAAAGTCCGCCGACCAGTCTACGTTCGCCGCTGTCGTCCATTTGCCAGACCTCGATCGAGTGGGCCTGCCCCAGGTGATGCAGGTTCTCGTAGCTGGCCTGGATGCGGTGGCTGATCCAACTGCCCGATTCGTCATCACTTTCCGGGCGGACCCGGCGGGGGGCGGCGCAGGCGTCCATGACTTCCGAAAACGCGGTGTTGCAAGTAACCGTGAAGCGGCCCCGGCGCAGCGTGCGTGCCAGGGAGTGCGAAAGATGGAAGCCCTCCAGCGGGAGAATCGCGCGCAGGCGTGGTTCGATCCAGAAGATCTCGGGATCGTCGCGCGCGTCCGACATCGGGAAGATTCCGCTGCGATAGGCGAGCATCAGGAGTTCGGGTTCGATCATCCGAGAGGGGCTAGGGGCGTGCACGTGAATGGCCTGATCGCATGGGAAGCTGGGAATGGGCGGCGAAAGAGTGATGCGAATGCGGAGTGCATGGCCTAGCAGCTTGCAGGCGGGATTGCAGGCGTCATCACGTGCCTGTGGATTAAGTTGACGTCTATTTGCCGTAATCCTCTTGTCATCCGATCGAACCCGCTCTAGAGGCCACCTCGCCCGCAGGAGTGTAGCTCAGTTGGTAGAGCATCGGTCTCCAAAACCGAGGGCCGTGGGTTCGAGTCCCTCCACTCCTGCCAGCATTTCCTTCGTACCGTTGGAACGCCAGGCCCCGGAAATTTCCGGGGCCTGTGGCGTTTCTGGCAAGGGGCAAGGCGATTCGCGCTTGCGGCATCGGCTTCGCATTTGCGATGAGGTGCAAGCCACGATAGGGTCAGGCGCTTGCCAATCCCGCAATTGCGGTTAGGCGCGCTCCGGAGGGGCGTCGTCTGGTGATTCGGGCATTCGCGAAGCTTTCGGCCAAGGGTCAACCGCTTCGTCGCCGCAGGGTCCCAGGCTGTTTCAGGTCGGGAAAGAATAGCTCGTACATGCACGGCACTGCGCAACTGCAAACTCAGGACATGATCCGGGCTCGCTGGCCCGCTCTCGATCGCGGGCTGCTGTTCGCGCTGGCGCTGGCGGTGCTCGCGGCTTTGCCGGTGCTCCTGGCCTGGGCGCCGCAGATGACCGACTACCCCTCGCATCTGGCGGGCTACAAGGTCGCGCTCGATCACGGGCAGGATCCCTATCTCACGCGTTATTTCCGCTTCAACTGGGAGTGGACGGGCAATCTCGGTGTCGAACTGCTGATGGTGCCGATGGCGCCGGTCTTCGGTCTGGAGCAGGCCGGGCGGATCATCGTTGCGTTGATTCCCTTCCTCTCGGTGCTTTCGGTCTATGCGCTGTGCCGCGCGCTGAAGCGGCCGATGGGCGTGGGGCCGCTGCTGTCGCTCTCGATGATCTGGTCGCCTTCGCTGCTGATGGGCTTTGTCAACTGGTCGCTGTCGGTGGCGATGGCGCTGTTTGTCTTTGCCGCCTGGGTAGGGCTGGAGGGCAAACGCTGGCGCTGGATCGCGATGATCCCAGCCAGTTTCGTGGTCTGGCTCTGCCACGTTTCCGGATGGGGCGTGATGGGCGTGCTGATTTTCGGCTACGAATGGGCGCATCGCCGGTCATGGCTTGACTGGCGGCCGTTCCTGAAGCCCTGGCCGCTTATCTTCCCGCTGTTCCCGATGCTGATCGGGGTGGGCGCCAATTCCAAGGTTTCCTACGGGCGCTACGTGCTCGATTACAAGTGGGGCATCCTTTACAAGTCGATGCGCAGCTTCGACTACACCTTCGACATCGCCAGCCTCTGGCTGGTGCTCGGCGTGCTGGCGGGCGCGATGCTGGTGCGGCGAATCGACGGGCGGCTCGGCTGGGCGGCGCTGATCCTGCTGGTGCTCACGCTGATCGTACCGCGGCAGATCTTCGGCGGCGACTATGCCGACTATCGCCTCAGCACGATGGCGCTGATGATCGCCTGCCTTGCGATCGACTGGGCGCTGCCGCGTTGGGCGACGATGGTCGCCGCAGGGCTTTTCGCGGTGCGCACGCTGGTGACGACGGTGGTCTGGTACCAGGATGCACAAGTGGCGCGCGAACTGATCGTCGCGCTCGACCAGGTGCCCGAGGGCGCGCGCGTGGCCACCGCCGTGGCGATTCCGCGCAGCCAGTGGCGCTTCGGCCCGTTCGAGCATTTCGGCTCTTATGCCGTGGTGCGCCGCAGCGCGATGGAAAACTCCAACTTCGCGCTGCCCGACGTGCACATGCTGTCGATGCGTGACCTTTCGTATCGTTTCGCCGATCCCACCCAGCGCATTCTCTATTCGCCGCAGCAGCATATCGACCTGCGTACGTTCCCGCCCGCGCGCCACGCCGATTACCTGTGGTACATCGGTACGGTAAAGCCGATCGCGCTGCCGGACGGTGCACGCATTCTCTATTCCAGCTCGAACTCGTTCCTTGCGCGCCTTGCCGATCCGGCAGACCTTGCAAATTAGAGCGACGAGGGCTAAGTCGCGCTTTCCTTCCGACATACGGATCTTTTCTGCCCCTCCCGGCCTAGGCCGGGGCGGCGATGAGCCCTAGCCGGAAGACAAGAGACTTTTTCCCGCCCGGAGCGCCTTTCGGGCACCAGGCAGAGACGCGAGTAAGACTGACATGGCCAAGACCACTCCGGGCGAATTCTTCCGCCAGGTGCGCAGCGAAGCCTCCAAGATTTACTGGCCCTCGCGCCAGGAAACGGTGACGACCGCGATCTTCGTCGGCCTGATGACGCTGCTTCTCGCAGTGTTCTTCCTCGGCATCGACGCACTGTTCGGCTGGATCGTCAGCTCGCTCCTGTCGCTGATCGGCTAAAACCAGACAACGAAGAGAGAACCATGGCCCGCTGGTATATCATCCACGCCTACTCCGGCTTCGAGAACAAGGTGAAGGAATCGATCCTCGCCGAAGCCGAGCGTATCGGCCTCTCGCAGCTTGTCGAGGACGTGCAGGTTCCGCATGAGACCATCACCGAGGTCAAGCGCGGCAAGAAGGTCCAGGTCGAGCGCAAGACCATGCCCGGTTACGTGCTGGCCAAGCTGACCCTGAACGACGACGTCTACCACCTCGTCAAGAACACCCCGAAGGTCACCGGCTTCCTGGGCAACAACGGCAAGCCGCAGGCGATCAGCGAGAGCGAGGCCGCACGTTACTTCGGTGCTGCCGAAGCCGCCGCTGCCGCGCCGCGCAAGCACGTCAGCATCGATTACGAGATCGGCGATTCGGTCAAGGTGCTCGACGGTCCTTTCGCGAGCTTCAATGGCCTCGTCGAGGAACTCGATTTCGACAAGAACCGCGTCAAGGTCGCGGTCTCGATCTTCGGCCGCGCCACGCCGGTCGAACTCGATTTCGAGCACGTCGAACTCAGCAAGTAACCGCCCGGCCGCTTCGGTCGGAGGCTGCGAAAAAGGGCGTCTTCCCGTGCGGAAGGCGCCCTTTTTCTTGTTAGGTGCCGGCCGCGTAGATGGTCAGGCTGACCTTGGCCCGCTCGACAAAACCCAGCTTGTGGTAGAGCGAGAGTGCCGCTGCATTGTCGGCGTAGGAATGCAGGATCGGCGTGCGTCCTTCGCCGAGAATGGCGGCGACGACGCGGCGCGAAAGCAGTCCTGCAAGTCCGCGTCCCCGCGCGTCGGGATGCGCGCAGACGGCACTGATCTCGATGTAATTGCCGGTGCGGGTGCGCTGGCCGGCCATCGCAAGGAGGCGCCCATCCTCCTTTAGGCCCCAGAAATCGCCGAGTTCGCCGGTTCGCGTGCCAAACGGACCCGGCTGCGTCAGCGTTGCCAGGTCGAGCATCTCGGGATGGTCCTGCGGGCCCAGCGGGATGACGCGCGGGTCTTGTGCAGCATGGGCAATGGCGTCCAGCGCGGGGGCGTCGCCCGAAAAGATCAATTGCACGCCCAGCGCAGACTTCACGCATTCGATCCCCGGGATCGCGACCGGCTCACCCGGTTGCATCAGCGCCAGCGGGCCGTGAGCGCGGGTGAGGGCCGCGAAATCGGCGAGGCTCTCGGGAGAAAGGTCGCGAACCGCGGCGAGCGGGCCGATCCCGGGATGGAAGCGGCGGGCACCGCCGGAGCCGATGTCGGCGCCGAGCGCGAAGCAGGCCTGCTCGCCGGTCAGCGCGGTCCAGAGAAGGCGGTCGAGTTCTGCATTGTCCATGGTCCGGCTCTATGACGGGCCCCCGTTGCGGCGTGAAGATGTAATTATCCGCCTCTTAACCCTGTTCATGCTAACGCCTTTGGCCATGGGGATATTCGCAAGCATGAAGCGCGGCCTCCAGGGGGAGGCAACCGGGCCCGGCGGGCGGCTGACGCGGCTTGACGGCCTGCGCGGGCTGGCGGCTTGCGGCGTGGCGCTGCTCTATCATCCGCAGTCGCTGTTCGCGCCGCAGACCAATGCGACACTGCCCGGTGTGCTGCACTGGTTCCAGCACAGTGGGTGGACGCTCGTAGACCTGTTTTTCCTGATTTCCGGCTACATCTTCGCGCACGTCTACCTGGTCGAACGTACGCCGGGGCAGGGCTTCGCCTTGCGGCGCGAGACGCTGGGCGGCTTCGCGGTGGCACGGGTGGCGCGGCTTTATCCGCTGCACCTGGTCATGCTGCTGGTCTGCGCGGTGCTGTTCCTGGGGGCGCAGGGCAATACCCCGCTCGCGTTCATCGCGCACCTGCTCATGTTGCAGGGTTTTGTCGGCATGGTGGGGCTGAGCTTCGACGGGCCGAGCTGGTCGATCTCGGTGGAATGCGCCTGCTACATTCTCTTCGCGCTCGGCGCTGTGGGCGGGCGGCGTACGCTCCAGCGGGTAAGTGTGCTGGCGATCCTCGGCGCGCTCCTGCATTTCGCGCTGCAGGGCAGGGCGGGTGGCCCGTGGGTGGGCGACGGTCTGCCGCGCGGGCTCCTGGGCTTTTTCCTTGGCCAGATGCTGTGGCAGGCACGCGCAAGGCTGCGTCATGCGCCCAGCATGTTGCTGGTCTGCCTGATGGCGATCGGCCTTTCGCTTGATATGGGCCACGCCAGTTCAGTGCCGCCGATGAGCCTGCTGGCCTGGCCTTCGGCGCTGCTGCTGGCGCTGCGACTGAAGTTCATGGGCTCGGCACCGATGCGCTGGCTTGGCGATCGTTCTTATGCGATCTACCTTGTCCACTGGCCGGTACTGAAGCTGGGCGAGCAGCAGCTGGGGCATGTTTCCGGCGATTTCACGACCTGGCTGGTGGTCACCGCGGTCTATGCGCTGGTGGTGCTGGTCATCTCCGACTTGTCCTATCGCTGGCTCGAAACCCCTGCGCGCAAGGCCATTCGCGCGGCCTGGCAGCGGCGGCTGAAGGCAGGGCAGGGCGCGCGGATCGCCGTCTGATTGCGTTATCATGCCGGGACCGGCGACCGCCCGCGTTTGGGCCCTTTCCTTTTATCCCGATATCGTTTAGGGGCGCGCCCTTCGGAGCGGCCTCGTGCCCCCCGATTCCCTGCGGGAGGATGCCCCGGCGTCCGTAAGACCGCTAAACATGAGCATCTGCCCGGCAGGTGCGAAAGTGTGAAAGGAGTGGCCACATGGCCAAGAAGATCGAAGGTTACATCAAGCTGCAGGTCAAGGCCGGCAGCGCCACGCCGTCCCCGCCGATCGGCCCTGCGCTGGGTCAGCGCGGCGTGAACATCATGGAATTCTGCAAGGCGTTCAATGCCGCCACGCAGGAGCTCGAAAAGGGCATGCCGATCCCGACCATCATCACGGTCTACGCGGATCGCAGCTTCACGTTCGTCACCAAGACTCCCCCGGCGACCTTCCTCATCAAGAAGGCCGTGAACCTGAAGTCGGGCTCGAAGGAGCCGGGCAAGATCAGCGCCGGTACCGTCAAGCGTTCGCAGCTTGCCGAGATCGCCCAGGTCAAGATGGCCGACCTCAATGCCAACGACATTGAAGCCGCCACCAAGATCATCGAAGGTTCGGCCCGCGCGATGGGCCTCGAAGTGGTGGAGGGCTGATTTCATGGCCAAGGTGACCAAGAAGCAGAAGTCGCTGACCGAAAAGCTCGGCGACAACATGAAGCTCTACCCCGTCGCTGACGCGCTGCAGACCCTGCGCGACCTGAAGACCACCAAGTTCGACGAAACCGTCGAAGTCGCGATGAACCTGGGCGTCGACCCGCGTCACGCCGACCAGATGGTTCGCGGCATGGTTTCGCTTCCGGCCGGCACCGGCAAGACCGTTCGCGTTGCCGTGTTCGCCAAGGGCGACAAGGCTGCCGAAGCTCTCGCCGCCGGCGCCGACAAGGTTGGTGCGGAAGACCTCATGGAAGACATGCAGGCCGGCAACCTCAACTACGACCGCGTCATCGCCACCCCGGACATGATGGGCGTCGTTGGCCGTCTCGGTAAGCTGCTGGGCCCCAAGGGCCTGATGCCGAACCCGAAGCTCGGCACCGTGACCCCGAACGTCACGCAGGCCGTGAAGGACGCCAAGGGCGGCCAGATCGAGTTCCGCGTCGAGAAGCAGGGCATCATCCACGCCGGTATCGGCAAGATGTCGTTCTCGGACGCCGACCTGCTGACCAACTTCAGCGCGTTCGTCGATGCGATCGTCAAGGCCAAGCCCTCGGGCTCGAAGGGCAAGTACGTTCGCAAGATCTCGCTGTCGTCGTCGATGGGCCCGGGCCTCAAGATCGACACCACCGAGATCGCTGGCGTCTGATCTTTCAGACTGCGCGAAACGGATAGAAGGGCCGGGGGGGAACCTCCGGCCCTTTTTCTTTGCAATGTGGGCGGCGCAGGCGCAGGGCGTCACGCAGCGGCGTGGACATTCGCGCATAGAGCCCGGATAGGCGCCGCTTCGGTCGCGGGCGGGCATCGGCCTGCAGCAGCGATGCGGACATCAAGGAAGGATAGACGTGACAACAAGCGACGGCGCGCAGCCGAAGCGCATTGACCGGATTCAACAGAACCTGTTGGCCAGTTCCGAGAGGAAAGTCCTCAACTGGCTCTGTGCACGGATGCCGGCATGGGTCACTCCCGATATTCTGACCACTATCGGAATGATCGGCGCCCTGATGGTGTTCGGCGGTTATGTCGCGAGCAATCTGGGTGACGGTTGGCTGTGGGTCTCCATCGCCGGTTATGTCGTCCAGTGGTTCGGGGATTCGCTCGACGGCAGCCTTGCCCGTTTCCGCAAGATCGAGCGTCCGCGCTATGGCTATTTCCTCGATCACAGCTGCGACGGTCTGGCGACCACGCTGGTCGTCGTCGGCATCGGGCTGAGCGGTTATGTCCTGCTCGAAGTCGCGCTGATCGCGCTGGCGGGCTATCTGCTGCTGTCCATCCACGCCTTCCTGTCGGTGCGCGTGCTGGGCGAACTGAAGCTGTCCTATGTCTACGCGGGGCCGACGGAACTGCGATTTTTGCTGATCGGCCTGACGCTGGCGATGATCTGGGCGGGATCGCAGCCGGTGCTCTTCGGGGTGCTGACCTACTTCGACATGTTCGTCGGCACGATCGGTTTGCTGCTGATCGTCTTCTTCGTGCTTCAGACCGCGCGGACGGCGCGCAGGCTGGCGATCGAGGAGCCGGCGGTGGACTGGCGCGCCCGCGAAGGGCGTTGAAACCGGCGTCCTTGCGCCCCCGAAGGGGCGGCTTTTCCGGGGCGGTTCGCATTGGCCCCGGAGCGGCCGCAGGCCGACAGGCCCGCGCAAGGATGAGGGAAGCCGCGCAGCCTATCTGGTGGCCGCGGCGGCTTTCTGAGCAGGGATGAAATCGCGCTCGACCGTAGTGGCCAGGATCGAGAGCGGCAGCAGGCCCTGCGACAACAGGAAGTCGTGATAGGCCTTGCGGTCGAACGCCGGGCCCAGCGCCTTTTCGGTCTTCACGCGCAGCTGGGCGAGCTGCTCGAAGCCGTAGTAATAGGAACCAGCCTGGCCCGGCATGCGGAAGGTGTAACGGTCGATCTCCTGATCGGCCATGCCCTTGGACAGTACGACTTCATCGCGCAGCACGCGGCGGGCGCTGTCGACGTCGATCAGCCCCAGGTTGAGCATCGGGTCGAGCATCGCGCGCGCCTGACGCTGGAGGCGGCCCTGCAAGGCGATGAGCTGCCCTTCGACCGGCTCGTAAGGCAGCATCTCGCCTTCAGCATAGAGCGCCCAGCCTTCGGCATTCACGCTGTTGAAGGCATAGAGCGCGCGGGCCAGCGAGACGCCGCGGTCGACCATGGCGGCGAACTGCAGTTCGTGGCCGGGACGCGCCTCGTGCGCGCTCAGCGTCCAGGTCGCGGCGTCGTAGCCGAAGTCGTCGTAGGCATCCTCGGCCTTCTGCGAATTGCCGGTGGTGAGGATGAATTCGCCCTGCTCGCCGGTGTTGCCGATGAGGCGCGGCGGGCTCATGTGCGGCGCCGGGATCGCTGCGGCTTCGGCCGGGGTGGCAAGCCGCATGCGCAGCTGTGAAGTGGGCAGGGTGAGGATGCCTTCGCGGCGGACGATGTCCTCGAGCTGGGCATTCACCTTGCGATAGCGCGCCTCGACCTGATCGGCGGGGATCACGTTCTTCTTCAGCTCGCGGATCACCGAGGGGTAGTCGGTGGCCTTGAAGCCGAACTTGGCCGCGACCACCGGGGCCAGCGCCTGCATCTGTGCGCGGGTGACGTAGTAGCCACGCGCGGCGCGGTCGATCAGCTGGCGCGGGTCGATGTCGATACCGAGCTGCTGGAGATTGAGCGCGTAGACCTGCTCGGGCAGGCGATATTCGGCGCGGGCGGCGGGCAGGACGGTGGCCTGTTCCCACCTGGCGTACTCGGTCAGCTGCTTATCCAGTTTGGCAAGATCGCCATCGGCGCCCTTGATGCCGAACTTGGTGAAGAGCGCGCGGACGCCCTGGATGTAGGTGGCGGTATTGCCGATGGCCTGTTCGACGTCGCGGCGATAGGGGCCAAGGTGGCCGTCGCGACTGGCGAGGAACTGGGCCTTGGCGAGTTCGACTGCGGGCTTGGTGCCGGGCTCGCTGCCGACATAGCGGCGCAGACGCTCGGCGGCCCTGGCGCGGCGTTCGGGCGGGGTCTGGTCGGAAAGCAGGTCGTTGAAGCCGGAGGCGATCATCTGCGGCAGGTCGATCCAGTCCATCAGCAAGCGCTTGCGGGTCTGGATCGAATCAATCTGACGCTGGAGATAGGCGGCGAGGATTTCGAGGTCCTGTCGCACCTCGGGCTGCTGCTCGGCAGAGATGCGGCCCCTGATGTCGGTCAGACGGCCCTGATAGGCGGCCAGCAGGCGGCTGTCGGCATCGAGCGAAAGGTCGGCGACCTTTCCGTCGAACGCGGTCAGGCCCATCGAGGATGCGTTCTCGGGCATGAAGGCGGCTTCGAGCTGAAGCAGCTTCTGCGTCTCGGCGTCGCTCTTCACCACCCAGGCTGGCTTGGCGGGCGCGGAGGGCGTGGCGGCGGCGACCGATTGGGCCGAGGCGTGGACGGGGCTGGTCAGCGCGATGGCCATGGCCGCAAGGGCAGGCGCCACGCGAATAAGCGCAGTTCTGGGCATGATGTGAGAGGCTCCCTGTTATGGGCGTCACTCTTAGGAAGCATGCGGCCCGGCGGCACATTCACCCGACGAGCGACATACCGATTTCGACGAAGGGCATGGCGCAGGAGCGAGCCATCCCGCCCACGATTGCCAAGCGCTTTCCCGTGCTGTACATGTGTTCAGCATAAGGAAACGGGAGAGGCAGCCAGATGGCTATCCGCTTTGAAGACATCAAGGACCACATCGGCTCACGCGTGGTCTGGGACGACCGCGCCGACGTATTCACGCCCGAGGCGGCCAGGGCGATCCGCGCCAAGGTTGAGGAACGCACGGTGGTGGTGTTCCCCGAACTGAACCTGACCGATGCCGAGCAACTCGCAATCACCAACCTGATGGGCGAGAAGGTGCGCCTGACCGCGCGCAACAATGTCCAGTCGAACGATGAGGACGTCTATCAGGTCACGCTCGACGAGAAGATCAATCCGCAGCCCGAATATGTGCTGGGCACTTTCTTCTGGCACATGGACGGCATCACCGTGGACATGCCGCCGCCCTTCGCGACGCTGCTGTCCTGTCGCATCGCCCCGGACAAGGGCGGCGAGACCGAATTCGCCAGTACCTACGCAGCCTATGAAGGCCTGTCGGATGAGGAAAAGGGCGAGCTTGAAGGGATGAAGGCAGTCCACTCGGTACGTGCCAGCCTCTCGCCGATTGCCGACGCCATTCCCGAAAAGCACCGGGAGCGGGTGCTGGGAATCGGGCTGGTCAAGGAGCATCCGCTGGTCTGGACGCACGAGTCCGGACGAAAGTCGCTGGTGATCGGTACGACCGCCGATCACATTGTCGGGATGGAAGTGCCGGCCGGCCGCGCGATGCTGATCCGCTTGCAGGAATGGGCAGCGCAGCCGGCGTTCTCGCTAAGGCACAAGTGGACCAAGGGTGACTTCGTGATCTGGGACAACACCGGCGCGATGCACCGGGCGATCCCCTATGACAAGTCGACCGGACGCATGATGCACCGCACCTCGATCGCCGGGACCGAGGCCGTGGCGGCGTAACGGTCGCGGCCGGAGCTACTTCTCCAGCGCCTCGCGCTGATAGCATTCGACGACGAGGCTGATCGGCGTCCCATCGGGCAGACGCAGCAGCGCCCGGTGCGTGAGGAACGTGCCGGGCGGGCAACCTTCCAGGCGGCCGTGGCGCGATTCGAGGCGCTCGCGCGTGAAGTGCAGCGGGGCGACGACTTTGCCGAACGGCGTGTCCGTATTGGCCAGCGCGGCGTTCATCGTATCGGTCAGCCGCGCGGGCACGAACCAGTTGTGCGCTTCGGAGAGCGTCACCCCGTCGCAGGTCAGGCGCACATGGCGGTAGCCCAGAGGCTGATCGCCGGAGACTTCCAGCAGCGCGCGGGCATCGGAGGGCAGGGCGGCGTCCTCGCCTTTCACCGGCCTGGCGGTGACCACAGGTGCGTCGGCGCTGCGATGCGCGATGCACCACTCGCCCAGCGCCGCCGTAGCGCTGTCGTTGCGGGCGAGCAGACGTTCGAACTCCGCCTCTTGCGGCGCGGAGCCGGCAAGGAAGATCGGGGCGAGGGCGATGAGGCTAGATCCCACCGGGCACGGCCGCCTTGCCCAGCGCGGCCAGCCCTTCGACCAGCGTGCGGGTGCAGGCGGCGAGTTGCTGCGCATCGACCGAGCGGATCACGAAGTTGGCACCGGTGCGGCCTTCGCCCCAGAACGGGTAGGAGCCGATCTGGCAGCTTTCGAACGCCTTCTCGGTCTCGCGCAGCAGGTCCGCCACTTCGCTTTCGCCCACCCAGCAACCGATGGTTTCGGACAGCAGCGGCGCGCCGCCGTCCAGCGTGCCGGTCAGCGCGTCGAGCATGCCCGCGGTGATGCTGGGCACGCCCGCCATGATGAACACGTTGTCGTAGCGGATGCCCGGCGCGCCGGTGTAACGGTTGGGGATCAGGCTGGCGCCTTCGGGCGTGCGCGCCATGCGCAGGCGCGCTTCGGTCAGCCCGCCGCGCGTCTCGTAGTAGGTCTCCAGGATCGCACGGGCTTCGGGGTGGACGATCACGGCGACGCCCAGCGCTTCGGCAATGGCGTCCACGGTGATGTCATCGTGTGTCGGGCCGATGCCGCCGGTGGTGAAGAGATAGTCGTTGCGCGCGCGCAGCAGGTTCACCGCTTCGACGATGGCGGGCGTATCGTCCGCCACCACGCGCACTTCCTTGAGGCGGATGCCTTGCACCTGCAACCAGGCGGCGACCTGGGCGATGTTCTTGTCGTGGGTTCGGCCTGAGAGAATCTCGTCACCGATGACGACGAGGGCGGCGGTGTAGATACGCGACGAATCGACCATGCGCCATGGCTAGCCGACCCGAAGGAACACCGCCACCCGTCGGCGTCGTCAATCGTCGGACGGCATGACGATAAACTGCTCCCAGGCACCGTGCGCGCCGGGATCGGCATACGTCGAGACGGCCAGCTTGCGCTTGCCGAAGGTGGCGACGAACGTGCGATTGACGAAACCGCCGCGCAGTTTCGGCTTGCCCGCCGGTTCGAACGCGGTGAGCGGGCCAAGCGGCGCCAGGCTTTCGCGATAGTCCTTGCGCACCGCGCCGGAGAAATAGTCCTGGGCGTGGGCGGTGAAGTGTGCGGCCTCGAACTTGCCTGCCACCAGCGCTTCCAGTTCGGCGCGGGCGTCGGCGGTGCGGGCGGTTTCGCCGCTGTCGAGCGGCAGGTCGCGCGGCATCACGATATCGGCGATTGCGGAGGTGACGGTGCCCGTCACCGCGCCGAAATCGGCATTGGTGAGCACGACGATGGCCACATCGCTGTCGGGATACATCGTCGCCTGCGAGAGGAAGCCGGTCGATTCGCCGCCGTGGTTGATGATCCGGCGGCCATCGGCCGTGCGGGTGAAGACGCCGAGCCCATAGGAACTGTTGGTGCCGTCGGCGAGGATCACCGGTGCTTCCTGTTCTTCCCAGTCGGCGGCGGGCAGCAGGGTGCGGTGGAGGCGGGCGATGTCCCAGCGGGCCAGGTCGGAGGCGGTCATGGAGATCTCGCCGGCAGCCCAGAGCCAGCCCGAGGCGGGCGGCGTGGCCGCAACCACCGGGCCGAGCGCATAGCGGTGATAGCCCTGCGGGAAACCGGGCTTGTTGGTATCGTCCAGCTTCAGCGGATGCAGGCCGAGGGGCTGGAACAGCTCACGCTCGAACTGCTCCCACAGCGGCGCACCGCCGGCCTTTTCCGCGATCAGGCCGGCGACGACATAGCCGGTGTTCGAATATTGCCAGCGCGTGCCGGGCTTGTAGTCCAGCGGCGCGGTGCCCCAGCGCTTGACGATCTCCTCCGGCTTCACCGCGGTGCGCATGTCGACGAAATCGTAGTCCTGCGGCCAGAAGTCGCGCAGGCCCGAGGTGTGCGAGAGCAATTGGCGGATCGTGATCTCGTCCCCGCCGGATACGCCGGCAAGGTACTTGGAAACCGTGTCGTCCAGCGAGAGCTTGCCCTGATCGCGAAGTTTCAGGATCAGCGCGCCGAGGAACTGCTTGGAGTTGGAGGCGATCTGGTAGGGCTGGTCGGTGCGCGCGGGCATGTTGTCGCCCGCCTTGCCCCAGGCCCTGGCAAATACGATCTGACCGCCGCGCGCGATGGCGACCTGCGCGGAGGGCACGCCGCTGTGGGCGAGGGCCTTGGTCACGGCTGCGTCGATGGCCGTTTCCTGCGCCGGCGTGAGCGCGGCACGGGTCGAGGGCACGGCGGCAACGGCCTGCGGCGCAGGCGCGGCGGCAAGAGTGGTCGGGGCGAGGATGAGGGCGCCGGCAGTGAGCAGGCGGGCAAGGACGGTGCGGTTCATGGCGCGACGCTACAGTCCGCGCAGCCAAACTCAATTGCGATTTCCGCTGCGAATACCGCGCGGGAGCCGGACAAAAAGAAAGGGCCGATCCGAAGACCAGCCCGTAGAAGTTTGGGAGAGGATGCCTGAAAGGCCCGTTCCTTATGCAGCGAGACAGGTTTTGCTGCAAATGCGAAAAAATGGAGCATGGTTGCGTGTGGCGCAACTAATCGCGCGGGCGAATTGGCGGAATTGCGTGGATTGGGTTTGATGGAATTGCATTCATGGCGGATTCCCGCGGCTTTGGGCCACCCCGACACCTGGCGTTCGTGTTGCAAACGCGGTGCTAAGCGTCTTGCCGCGGGCCGGACGGGCGCGGATCGTGCGCTGACCTCTCGAAGAGAGCGATGAGGCGAATCTGGTCCTGCCGCTCGCGGATGCGCAGCGGACAAAAAAGAAGGGCCGGTCCGAAGACCAGCCCCTTGGAAAGTTTTTGGGAGAGGATGCCTGAAAGGCCTGCTCCATATGCTCGTCAGGCTGATTCTCCGCAAACGCGAAAAATGGGAGATGTGTTGCGTTTCATGCAATTAAATTGCGAAGGAAGTCGCGGAAATGCGTGAGGCCGGTTTGATCGAAATGCATTTCCCAAGTCTTTTGACGGAGTAATTCCTTGCCGATCTGTGATTTGGCGCGTTTGGCGTAGTCCTGCTCGGTGCGCTGCCAAGTGTCCCGGTGTTCGTCTTGGCGGGACAGGCGCATGGAGAAGCGCGGGCGTGGGCAGCCGTTGATCGGAAAGTTGCGTGCGCCAACGGGCGCTGCTGCAGGTCGCTTGCCACGCGCTACAGGCAAAAAAGAAGGGCCGGTCCGAAGACCAGCCCCTTTGGAAAGTTTTTGGGAGAGGATGCCTGAAAGGCCCGCTCCATATGCTTGTCGGACCGATTCTTCGCAAACGCGAAAAAATCGCCGTTGATTGCAAAATGTGCAATCTTAAGGCGCGGAGCCGTTAGGGATCAGCCCTGGGTCAATGCTCCGTAAAGGTCGTGTTCGTCCGCATCTTCGACGAGAACGTCAATGATATCACCGACTTGCACATCACCCACATTGCGCAGGAAGACGTTGCCGTCGATCTCGGGAGCATCGGCCTGCGAGCGGGCGGTTGCACCGATTTCGCCGTCTTCGTCGGGCTCGCCCACTTCGTCGATGATCACCGGGATCACGCGGCCGATCTTGGCCTGAAGCTTGGCGGCGCTGATCGCTGCGGTCTTTTCCATGATCCGCGCGTAACGCTCTTCCTTCACCTCTTCCGGGACCGGATTGGGCAGGTGGTTGGCGGAGGCACCCTCGACGGGTTCGAAACGGAAGGCGCCGACGCGGTCGAGCTGGGCTTCGTCCAGCCAGTCCAGCAGGTACTGGAAGTCTTCTTCGGTTTCACCGGGGAAGCCGACCACGAAGCTGGAGCGGATGGCGATATCCGGGCAGATCTCGCGCCACTTGTGCAGGCGGTCGAGCACCTTGGCCTCGTTGGCCGGGCGCTTCATCGACTTGAGCACCGAAGGCGCGGCGTGCTGGAACGGAATGTCGAGGTAGGGCGTGATCAGCCCTTCGGCCATCAGCGGGATCACCGCGTCGACATGCGGATAGGGGTAGACGTAGTGCAGGCGTACCCAGGGCGCGCGGCCCTGCGCATCCTTGAGCTGCCCGAGCTCACGGGCAAGATCGGTCATGTGGGTGCGGACTTCCCGGTCCTTCCACGTGCGCGTCTCGTGGCGGACATCGACGCCATAGGCCGAGGTGTCCTGGCTGATGACCAGCAGTTCGCGGGTTCCGGCCTGGACCAGCTTTTCCGCCTCGCGCAGCACCGCGTCGATACGGCGGCTCGCCAGCTTCCCGCGCAGCGACGGGATGATGCAGAACGAGCAGGCGTGGTTGCAGCCTTCCGAGATCTTCAGATAGCTGTAGTGGCGCGGGGTCAGCTTCACACCGGCTTCGTCGTAGATCTGCGGGATCAGGTCGACATAGGGCGACAGCTCGGGCGGCGCGGCGTCGTGCACGGCCTCGACCACCGCTTCGTACTGATGGGCGCCGGTGACGGCGAGCACGTCCGGGAAGCGGGCGCGGATCACGTCGGCCTCGTTGCCCATGCAGCCGGTGACGATCACGCGGCCGTTTTCGGCAATGGCTTCACCGATTGCGGCCAGGCTCTCTTCCTTCGCGGAATCGAGGAAACCGCACGTGTTGACGAGCACGACATCGGCGCCGGCATAGTCCGGGCTCATCGTGTAGCCATCGGCGCGCAGGCGGGTGAGGATGCGTTCGGAGTCGACAAGCGCCTTGGGGCAGCCGAGGCTGACCATGCCGACCTTGGGCGGGGAGGGGATTTCAATAGCCATAGGAATGGCGCGCCCGATACTCCGATTGCGCGCCGGAGTCACGAATTGAATGGAATCCGGGCGCGTCGGTCCAGGCAGGTCCTGTCGGCATTGTTCCGCGCGGCGCATGCGCCTATCCCGCAAGTCATGGAAATCGTGATCACCAAGGGCCTTGCGAGCGACCATATCGCGATCCGCCGTGCTTCCGGGGAGGCTATCGAAACCACGTTCCCGAAGAAGGGGCCGGTGCCGCACGACGCCGTTCATTTCTTTGTCGAGCAGGGACTGGGATTCGCGCGCGGCTTCTGGGGGCTGGTGGCGGAGGGGCGCCATCCCGAAGAACTGGCCGAACTTGCCAAGGCGGGCGGTCATGCCAGCGCCGCGCGGGCGCGCGAGCCTGATGCGCAGATCGTCCAGCTGCTTCAGGCCGAGCGTCTGGTCGAGTGTTTCGAGGCGGACCTGTGGTCGGGCGGCTGCGATGACGAGGCGCTCTGGGCCATGGCGCGGACCGCTTGCGAGAGTTCCTTCGTGCCGTTACCGCCATCGTTGCAGACCATGGCGCAACGGGATGCGCTGGGCCGGGTGCGCGATGCCATTGCCGCGTTCGCCTGCGACTGGTTCGATGGCGGCGAAGGATTTGTCGCGCGGCTCGATTGGCCGGAAGCGGCCTGATGGACGAAAGGGAATTGCAATGGGTCCGGTAAATTGGCTGGCAGTGGTCCTTGCGGCGGCGCTGGCTGTCGTGGTGGGATTTGTCTGGAACGGCCCGCCGTTCCAGGATGGACGCCGCCTCTCGCCCGGCAAGTCGACCCTGGCGGGCAATTACGGGCTCGTGTGCTTCGTGTTCCTGATCAGCTCGATCATGCTCGGCCACAACTTCGCGCGGATCGGTGCGGAGACGCTGGCGGTGAAGCCCTGGCTCTATTTCATGCAGACCGGCGGCGTCGCCATCGCCTTTGTCATCCCGGCGGTCTGGCTGACTCATGTGCGTAATCGCATGGAGCCGCTGCGGCGGGTGATGGATTGCCTGTTCTGGCTGACGGCCTACCTTGCCATGGGACTGGTGTTCTGGGCGCTGTCGTGACGGTCCGTTCCTGACGAATCGGCCTGCGACGGCCGGGTGGGGGCGATTTCCACCACCACGTCGCCGGCCTGGAGGACGTTTGCCTCGTCCTCCCAGAAGCCGATCGTGCGCGCGCCGCGATAGATGCGCAGGCCGCGCCCGCCGGTGACGAGCTGGTCCAGCGTGCCGCCGACTTCGGAGGGTACGACCGCACGCTCAACCAGTTGCACGCGCCCGGCCACCGAGGCCAGGTCGGACATGTATTCGGCCACGTGCTGCCCTTCCGCCGAGCCCGCCAGCAGCAATCCGGTGAAGCGCACCGGGTTGATGACGTTGTTGGCGCCTGCCTGGCGGGCCAGCAGTTCGTTGTCGTCGGCGCGGATGACGACGGTGATCGGCACGCTCGGCGCCAGATGGCGCGCGGTCAGCACGATCAGCACGGAGGTATCGTCGCGCCCGGCCGAAACCAGCACCGACTGGGCCGTGCCGACGCGCACCGCGTTCTGGATCTCGTCGCGCGAGGCGTCGCCTTGCAGGACATTGCAACCGAGTTCTTCGGCCCGTGCAAGCCGCGCCTGATCGGGGTCGACGACAACGATCCGCGATGCCTCGGTGCCCCGCTCGATGAGTTCCTTGACCGCTTCCGAGCCGCTGACTCCGAAGCCGAGGACGACGATATGGCCTTCCAGCCGTTCCTGGATGCGCTTCATCCGCCAGGTCTCCCAGCTTCGCTTGATGATGAAATTATAGGCGGTGCCCACGAAAATGGTGATCACCGCCAGACGGATCGGAGTGACCAGCACGGCCTCGATCAGACGGGCGCGGTCGCTCACCGGGGCGATGTCGCCAAAGCCGGTCGTGGTGATCGAGATCATCGTGAAATAGACGACGTCGAGGAAGCTGATCACCCCGTCATGCGTGTCCTTCAGGCCCGCACGGTCGGTCCAGTGGACCATGATGACGATGAAGATCAGGAAAAACGCGCCGCCCAGCCGCAGCGCGAGGTCGGCCCAGACCGGCACCGCGAGCGCCCGGCGCAGCGGTTTGAACGATGAGGAGGCAGGGCGCCGTTTCGACATGCGGCGAAGAACTTACGGGGCCTTGGGCAAGGCGTCCAGCGGATCGACGGGCTTGCCATCCTGGCGCACTTCGAAGTGCAGTTCGTCACCCTTGGCAAGACCGGTGCTGCCGACGAGGCCGATCCGCTCTCCGGCGGCGACCCTGGCGCCTTCCTTCACGGTGACGCGGCTGAGGAAGCCATAGGCGGTGAACCAGCCGTTGCCGTGATCCAGCACGACGAGGTTGCCGAACTGTTCCTTTTCGGCGCCGGCAAACTTCACGGTGCCGGCAGCGGCGGCGCGCACCATGGTGCCCTGCGGGGCCTTGATGTCGATGCCATCATGGGGATTGCCGCTCGCGGCGAACGTGCGGCGCACTTCGCCGGCTACCGGCCAGAGGAAACGCGCGGCCGCGGGCCGGGCCGCTTTCACGGGCTGGGCCGCATTCTCGGGCTGGACCGCAGGCGCGGGAGCGGGGCCAGCCTTGGGATCGACCAGCGTCGGGATCAGCAGTGACTGTCCCGCCTTGACCGGCGCTGCGGCGTCGAGCCCGTTGGCAAGCGCGATCTGTTCCCACGGTACGGCATATTTCAGCGAGATCGAAAAGCCGGTGTCACCGGCCTTCACGGTGTGGCGGCGCGTGCGCGGGATCTTGAGCTTCTGGCCGGTGCGCACGGCGTAGGGTGGTTGCAGGCCGTTCGCCTCGATGATGAGGACGCGGGCGACACCCGCGCGCTGGGCGATGCCGCCGAGCGTTTCGCCCGGGGTGACCTCGTGCATTTCCTCGGTTTCGGCGCTGACGGCGGCGGCCTTGCGGGCAACGGCCTGGGCGCTGGCGGCGGTCCGGCTTGTCGCGGTTGGTGCCGGGCGCGGCTTTGCCGTGGGGGCTGGGGCTGGGGCAGGGGCGGCTGCGCGGGGAATGGTCAGCTTCTGGCCGACTTTCACCACGTAGGGTTCCTTGAGGCCGTTGGCCTTGACGATGGCCGAGGCGGCCACGCCCGCGCGGTTGGCGATACCGTTTAGCGTCTCCCCCTGTTCGACGACATGGACGCTTTCGTCCTTCGTCGATGCCAGCGCGGGCGCGCCGGGCAGGGCCAGCGCCGCAAGGACGAGGAAAGAGGGGAGCGCGCGGCGCATCATGCCGGGTAGCAGCTCGCGATCTGCGCCAGCGAGGCGTCGTGGGTGAGGTCGAGCTGGAGCGGGGTCACCGCGATGTAACCTTCGGCAATCGCTTCGAGGTCGGTGTTGTGGCCGAGGGTATGCTCGATGCCGTTGAGGCCGAACCAGAAGTAGGGGAAACCGCGCGGGTCCATGCCTTCGACCACCGAGCCGCGCGCATAGTCGTGGAAGCCCTGACGGACCACGCGAATGCCCTTCACCTCGGCAGCCGCGAGCGGCGGGAAGTTCACGTTGATCAGCGTGCGCGGCGCGAAGGGCGCGTCGAGCAGGGGCCTGAGCACTTTGGCGCCCCATTCCTCGGCCGCCGAGAAGCTGACGTTGTTGCCAAGGCCTTCGCCCGCGTAGACCTGGCTCAGCGCGATCGAGCGGATGCCCGCCAGCGCGCCTTCCATCGCCGCCGAGACCGTGCCCGAATAGGTCACGTCATCGCCGAGATTGGCGCCGCGGTTGACGCCCGAGAGAATCAGGTCCGGCGGTCCGGGCAGGGCCTTCCTGAGCCCCATGGTTACCGAATCGGTGGGCGTGCCGGTCACCGAGAAGCGCTTGGGCGCATGTTCGCGCATCCGCACCGGGCGGGTCAGCGTCAGCGAATGGCCCGCGCCCGACTGTTCCTCGCTCGGCGCGCAGATCCAGATGTCGTCCGAAAGCTGTGCGGCGATCTTTTCGAGGACGTAGAGGCCGGGGGCGTTGATGCCGTCGTCGTTGGTGAGCAGGATACGCATGATGTCTCTCTAACTTGGCCGGGCGTTGGTCCATTCATCCTTCGACAGGCTCAGGATGAGCGGAAAGGGGGAGCCCCGTCCGAGCGGGGTTGAAAGGGCGCGCCCTCTCAACCCCGCTCAGGCAGAGCCTGTCGAAGCCCCTTAGAAGCAGGGCTCCAGCTTCTCGATCCCGCCCATCCAGGGCTTCAGCGCCTCAGGCACCAGCACCGAGCCGTCTTCCTGCTGGTAGTTCTCCAGCACGGCAACGAGCGTGCGGCCGACCGCAAGGCCCGAGCCGTTGAGGGTGTGCAGGAATTCGGTCTTCTTCGAGCCTTCGGGCTTGAAGCGCGCGTTCATGCGGCGGGCCTGGAAGTCGCCGCAGTTCGAAACCGAGCTGATCTCGCGGTAGGCGCCCTGACCCGGCAGCCAGACTTCGAGGTCGAAGGTCTTGTTCGCAGTGAAGCCCATGTCGCCCGAGCACAGCAGCACCTTGCGGTAAGGCAGTTCGAGCGCCTGCAGGATGCCCTCGGCGGCGGCGACCATCTTCTCGTGCTCGGCCTGCGACTGGTCGGGCTGGCAGACGGTGACCAGCTCGACCTTTTCGAACTGGTGCTGGCGGATGAACCCGCGCGTATCGCGGCCCGCCGAGCCGGCTTCGGAGCGGAAGCAGGGGGTGAGGGCGGTCATGCGCAGCGGCAGGGTTTCGACGTCGACGATCTCGTCCTGCACCGCGTTGGTCAGCGAGACTTCGGCGGTCGGGATCAGCCAGCGGCCGTCGGTGGTCTTGAAAAGGTCTTCCGCGAACTTGGGAAGCTGACCGGTGCCGAACACCGCCTCGTCCTTCACCAGCAGCGGGACGTTGCATTCCATGTAGCCGTTGGTCGTGGTCTGCGTGTCCAGCATGAACTGGGCGAGGGCGCGGTGCAGGCGGGCCATCTGGCCCTTGAGGAACGTGAAGCGCGCGCCGGAAAGCTTGGCGCCGGTCTCGAAATCGAGGCCGAGCGCGGGGCCGAGGTCGGCATGTTCCCTGGGCTCGAACGCAAAAGTGCCGGGCGTGCCCCACTTGGCGACTTCGAGGTTTTCGGTCTCGTCCGCGCCTTCGGGCACTTCGGCCACGGGGATGTTGGGCAGGCTGGCCAGCACGCTCTGAAGCTGGGCGGTGAGGTCCTTCTCCTCGGCTTCGAGCGCGGGGAGGACGTCCTTGAGCTGCGCCACTTCGGCCTTGAGCGCGTCGGCGGTGGCGGTGTCGCCCTGGCCCATGGCCTTGCCGATCGCTTTCGAGGCTTCGTTACGGCGATTCTGCCCTTCCTGCATGCGCGTCGCGACCGAGCGGCGCTGCTCGTCGAGGGCGAGGATGTCAGCGGCCACGGGGGCAACCCCACGGCGGGCGAGGCCGGCGTCGAACCCTTCGGGATTCTCGCGGATCAGGCGGATGTCATGCATGGCGCGGGCTATGCCGCCTCAGGCGCGTGCGCGCAAGATTGCCGCGCGTGCTATGCCCAGCGCGCGATGGCTGCCCATCACCTGCGGCGGTCTCGCAGATCGGCCTGGCGGTCTTCGCGGCGATATGGGGAGTGAGCACCTTGGGTGCGATTGCCATTCCGGAGATGAGGAATGGTGGGCGCGGCAGGGATTGAACCTGCGACCCCACCCGTGTGAAGGGTGTGCTCTACCACTGAGCTACGCGCCCGCCGAGAGGACCGTGTCCGTCGGGGAAGCGCGCCTCTAGATGAGTCGGATCGAATTGACAAGCGGTCATCTGCAATTAAATCGCGTGGCATGACCGAAGAGACCAAAACCGGCGCTGACGTGCCCCCCGATCACCTCGCCATCAACCCGAAGAGCCCGTTCTTCGACGAGGACAAGCTGAAGCGCGGCGTTGGCATCCGCTTCAAGGGCACCGTGCGCACGAATGTCGAGGAATATTGCATTTCCGAAGGCTGGGTGCGCGTGCAGGCCGGCAAGACGCTGGACCGCAAGGGTAATCCGCTGACCGTGAAGCTCATGGGCCCGGTCGAAGCCTGGTATGAGGACCTTGGCGAAGACGCGCCGGTCGCGAAGCTCTGAAGCTTTAATGCAAGACGGGCCGCTGCAAGGCGGCCCGTCTTTCCGATCAATACGTACCGGCGATGATGGCGCCGATGGGGTCGCGATGGCGCCCCTTTTTCTTTGCGGGCAGGGGTAGGGTCTGCGATTCGGAGGAGGTCGAGGTCGCCGCGAGCCGGGCCGCGCCGAGATCCTTCACGGTGCCCGGCTTGGCATTGTAGATGAAGCCCGAAACCGGCCAGTGGGTCGTGCCGAGGTTGTGGATCGGCGCGTACCAGACGCGCACTTCGCTCCAGTCGTTTTCCGGCGAGACGTCGAGCACGGTGACGTTGCGTTCGACTTGTCCGCGCCGCCCGTTGATCGGGGACCAGTTGGCGTGGCTGACGAGGATGGTGCGGGCATCGACCACCTGGCTGACCGTCGCGACATGACCGAGTTCGGAATTGGCGTAAGGCTGCATGGCCATGACCGCCCCGACGCGCGGCGTGTGGCCGGTTGCGTAGCGTCCGCGCGCCTGCTGCCACCAGGTATGGGCATCGCCGAAGATGCGGATGCCCGAAGTCTGGCGCGCATAAGGCACGCATTCGAGATAGCCGGGGCCCTTGGCGGCATCGGTGCCGCTGTCGACGCCGGCCATGGAATCGTCGATGACGCCGCTCGCCGCGGCCGGATCGAGGGCTGGTGCGGCCGCTGCGAGAGCGAGGCCCAGCATGATGAATCTGCGGTAACCCTTCATGTTTGCCATGTTCGGGGAGCAGGGTTAGGAGCTTCCTGAGTTATGTGGTTAACGGCGCGGTAACTATTTGCGGGCCGAAATCGCAGAAATCCGCGCTTTTTTGCAGGGTCATTTCCATTTGCGGCAAATTCCCCTATCGGCGCGAATCCTTTATCGAGTTCTATTATGCTTCCCCAGGTGATCATCATCGGCCGACCCAACGTCGGCAAGTCCACGTTGTTCAACCGGCTCGTCGGCAAAAAGCTTGCGCTTGTCGACGATCAGCCGGGCGTCACGCGCGACCGTCGCTTCGGCGATGCCGAACTGCTGGGGCTCAAGTTCCAGATCGTCGACACTGCCGGCTGGGAGGATGACGAAGACGAAACGCTGCCCGGCCGCATGCGCAAGCAGACCGAAGCGGCGCTGGAAACAGCCGACGTCGCGCTCTTCGTGGTCGATGCGCGCGCGGGATTGACCCCGCTCGACGAAGAGATCGGCCAGTGGCTGCGCGCTTCGCAGGTTCCGGTCGTGGTGCTTGCCAACAAGGCCGAAGGCCGTGCGGGCGAAAGTGGCGTGCTGGAAGCCTACTCGCTGGGTCTTGGCGAGCCGATCACCTTCTCGGCCGAACACGGCGTGGGCATTGCCGACCTGTTCGAATCGCTGCTGCCGCACCTCGAGCCCCTCCAGCCCGAAGAGCCGGAGTTCCCCGAGGAAGAGGACGACGAAGCGCTGCTGCGCCGTCCGCTCAAGCTGGCCATCGTCGGCCGTCCGAACGCGGGCAAGTCTACGCTCATCAACCGTATCCTGGGTGAAGATCGCCTGCTGACGGGGCCGGAAGCGGGGATTACGCGCGATTCGATCACGGTCGACTGGGAATGGACCGATCCCAAGACGCAGGAAGTGCGGCAGGTCAGCCTGATCGACACCGCCGGCATGCGCAAGCGCGCCAACGTGACCGAGAAGCTGGAGCGCCTGGCCGTGGCCGACGCGCGCCATGCCATCGACTTTGCCGAAGTGGTCGTGCTGCTGCTCGACGCGACGCGCGGGCTGGAGCATCAGGATCTCACCATCGCCTCCAAGGTGCTGGAAGAAGGCCGTGCGCTGATCATCGCGATCAACAAGTGGGATGTCGCCGAAGGGGCATCGGCCCTGTTCAACGGCATTCGCGCGGCGCTTGACGATGGTCTGGCGCAAGTGCGCGGGGTGCCGCTGCTCGCCGTCTCGGCCCGCACCGGCAAGGGCATCGACGAGTTGATCGCCACCGGCTTCGCGATCCGCGAAGCCTGGAGCAAGCGCGTGCCGACCGCCGCGCTCAACCGCTGGTTCGACGATGCGCTTTCGGCCAATCCGCCGCCGGCACCGGGCGGCAAGCGCATCAAGCTGCGCTACATCACCCAGGCCAAGACCCGCCCGCCTGGCTTCGTGCTGTTCGGCACCCGTCTCGACTTGCTGCCCGAGAGCTATCGCCGTTATCTGATCAACGGAATGCGCCGCGAACTCGGCTTCGAAGCCGTGCCGATCCGCCTCAACTTGCGCATGCCGAAGAACCCCTTCGACAAGAAGTAGCGCGTCATGGCGCGAAAGTCCTGAGCGGACTTTCGGCATGAAAAAAGGCCCGCTTCCGCCATTTGCGCGGAAGCGGGCCTTTTTTTGTCGTGGCTTGCGATCAGGAGGGGTGGGCGACCGCTTCCGTGCCGGCGTCGTCCTGCTCGCTCGCCTCGTCGGCCAGGTCGATGGCGTCGGGTTCGATCAGGCCGTCGCTGCTGCGCATCTCGCGCATCAGGTTCCACACCGAGATGAACAGCGCCGCGATGACCGGGCCGATGATGAAGCCGTTGAGGCCAAACAGTTGCAGGCCGGCAAGGGTGGCGATCAGGACCACGAAGTCGGGCAGGCGGGTATCACGGCCGACCAGTACCGGGCGCAGCAGGTTGTCGATCATGCCGATCACGAACATGCCGCAGAAGGCGAGGACCGAACCCTGCCAGATCTGCCCGGTCGCCAGCAGATAGATCGACATCGGCACCCAGACGAGCCCGGTCCCCACCGCCGGCAGCAGCGAGAAGAAGCCCATCAGCACGCCCCAGAGCAGCGAGCCGGGGATGCCGAGCAGCGAGAAGATGATCCCGCCGACCAGTCCCTGCAGCACGGCGACCACCACCGTGCCCTTCATCGTTGCGCGCACGACCACGAGGAAGTTCAGGATCAGCCGGTCGCGCAAGTGCGGACGCAGCGGCAGGGCCTCGCGGATCATCTCGCCATAATGGCGCCCGTCGCGCAGCAGGAAGAAGGTGAGGTACAGCATCACGCCCAGCGCCGCGAGGAAACTCAGCGCACCCTGTCCGGCAGAGACGAGGCGGGTGGCGAGGCCTTGCAGGCCGCTGGCGATGCCCGAGCCGAACTGGCGGCGCAGCGATTCGAAATCGGCTAGGCCGTAGCGTTCGACCAGGCCCTCGACCGAATCGGGGATCGAGCCGCGCAGCTTGGCGACCATGTGGCCGATGTCGAGCTGACCGGTCGACACCTTGTCGTAGATCATCGACACTTCCTGGACGAGACTGATGCCGAGCAGGATGGCCGGGATGATGAACACCGCCAGCAGTCCCAGCAGTACCAGTCCGGCGGCGGTATTGGGCTTGCCGCCCATCTTGCGGGAGAGCCTGAAGGTCAGCGGCTCGAACAGGATCGCGGCGACGACTCCCCAGAGCACGGCGCCGAAATAAGGCGTCAATAACCAGGCGAAGGCGGCCGAGATGATGACGACGAGAAAAGCGAAGCCGTAGTCTTCGAGGCGATAGGGGGGCTGCGGGCGAGGACTTTCCATGCTGCTGTCTTAGCACGATTTCAGATTGCGCCAGTGGTCATCGGATGCAGGGTGGATTTTTTCGGATTGCTGGGCGACACAGGTCGTCAGCGGGCGGGGCAAACGGGCTTTCGCCTGTTCCCAAAAGATAATCCGGAGTCTGTCCGCCGTGCGCATCCCATTTGCCCGCATCCCTCTTGCTCTTCGCCTGGCAACGCTGGCCCTTGGCTGCAGCGTCATTCCGCTTGCATCCGCCGAGGCCGAGACGCCGGGGCCCGAGCGGGCCTTCACGCCTGACGACCTGTTCAACCTTTCCGGCGTCACCGACCCGCAGATCTCGCCCGATGGCAGCCGCATCGCCTATGTGCGCTCCAGCGCCGACGTGATGGTCGACAAGGCGGTTCCCTCGATCTGGCTGGTCGAAGTGGCGAGCGGTGCCCAGCGCCCATTGGTGACGGGGGTGGGCGCGCATTTCTCGCCGGTCTGGTCTCCCGATGGCAAGCGGCTGGCCTATGTGTCGAGCGACGGCACCGGGGCGCCGCAACTCTACGTGCTGTGGCTGGATAGCGGCGCCAAAGTGCGCGTGACTGACCTGCCGGACAGCCCAGGCAGTGTCTCGTGGTCGCCCGATGGGCGCCAGATCGCCTATACCATGCGGGTGCCGGGTGAGGGGCTGAAGCTGGGTTCGCCGCCCGCCAACCGCCCTGAAGGCGCCAAATGGGCCGAGCCGCTCGAAGTGATCGACCGGGTGACCTACCGCGCCGATGGCGGCGGCTACGCGCAGCCCGGCTACGACCACATTTTCCTCGTCTCCGCCGATGGCGGCGCCCCGCGCCAGCTGACGTTCGGCAGTTTCGACGATCAGGGCCCGCTCTCGTGGACGCCGGACGGCAAGCGCATCCTGTTCTCGGGCAACCGCCATGACGACTGGCAGCGCGACATCAACAATTCCGAGGTCTATGCGCTCGATCTCGCGAGTGGTTCGGTCAAGGCGCTCACCACGCGCAAGGGGCCGGACAGTGCGCCGCAAGTCTCGCCCGATGGCAAGCACGTGGCCTATCTCGGCTTCGACGACGTGAACCGTTCCTACGAGAACACCGAGCTTTACGTGATGAACATCGACGGTTCGGGCGTGAAGGCGCTGACCGGCAGCTTCGACCATTCGATCGATTCGATCGCCTGGTCGGGCAACGCGACCATTCTCGCCCAGTATGACGACCACGCGAAGACCTACGTCGCGCGCATCGGCCTCGACGGTGCGATCCGCAACGCGGTGGAGGGCCTGAGCCCGGGCAAGGGGTATGACCGTCCCTACACCGGCGGCGAGTTCTCGGTCTCCGCCAACGGGCGGATCGCCTATACTTCGGGCACCACCAGCCGTCCTGCGGACCTCTGGGTCAATACCGGCGGCGCGGGCCGCAAGCTGACCGACCTCAATGGCACCTGGATGCAGGCCAAGGCGATGGCGCCGGTGCGCAAGCTGGCCGTTACCGCGCCCGATGGCCGCGCGATCGATGCATGGCTGGTGACGCCGCCGGGCCTCGCGCCGGGGCAGCGGGCGCCGCTGATTCTCGAGATCCACGGCGGGCCCAACACCGCCTATGCGCCGGGCTTCGCCACCGATTACCAGCTCTACGCGGCGCACGGCTATGCGGTGCTCTATACCAACCCGCGCGGCAGCACCTCCTATGGCGAGGAATTCGCCAATCTGATCGACCGCGCCTATCCCGGCACGGACTATGACGACCTCATGGCCGCCGTCGACGCGGCGATTGCCGATGGCGTCGCCGATCCCAACAACCTCTTCGTCACCGGCGGATCGGGCGGCGGGGTGCTGACCGCGTGGATCGTCGGCAAGACCGATCGCTTCAAGGCGGCCGTCACCCAGAAGCCGGTGATCAACTGGATCAGCGAGGCGCTGACGATGGACGCCACCGTGTTCACCTCGCGCTACTGGTTCGACAAGAAGCCCTGGGAAGATCCGATGGAATACTGGCGCCGCTCGCCGCTGAGCCTGGTCGGCAACGTCAAGACGCCGACCATGGTGGTGGTGGGATCGGAAGACTACCGCACCCCGGTCAGCGAGGCGGAGCAGTACTACGCCGCGTTGCAGATCCGGGGCGTGCCGACGGCGCTGGTGAAGGTGCCGGGTGCGAGCCATGGCGGCATTGCCGCACGGCCCTCGCAGTCCGCCGCCAAGGCTTCGGCGATCCTAGCGTGGTTCGACAAGTACCGGACCGACAAGACCGCTCCGGCTGCGGAAACTAAGTAAGCGAAAGTTCGGCGGCGAGCTGGGCGACCAGTTCCGCCGCCGGCATCGGCCGGGACAGCGGCGCACCCTGTCCCGCCCATTGCGCGCCGTAGAGCGGCTCGCCCCTCGCCTTGGCGGCGGCGTTGAGGGCCTTTCCGGCCAGATAGGTGCGCGGATAGGCGGGGACCGGCGGGATGCCGGGGCGTTCGCCGAATTCGGTAAAGCGATTGGCGAGGCAGCGCGCAGGGCGGCCGGAGATGGCGCGTGTCATCACGGTACGGCGCGCCGCGTCGCTCGCGAGCAGGGCGCGGTAGGCCGCGTCGGCGTTGGATTCAGGGCAGGCGATGAAGGCCGTGCCAAGCTGCGCCGCCACCGCGCCAAGGTCCAGCGCGGCGCGGATGCCGGCGCCGTCCATGATCCCGCCTGCCGCGATCACCGGCAATTTGCCCCAATCGGCCAGCAGCCGGGTCAGCGCGAGGGTGCCGAGCCGGTCGTCCCGCGCGTCCGGATCGAACACGCCGCGATGGCCGCCTGCTTCCCATCCTTGCGCGACAAGCACGTCGATCCCTGCCGCCAGCGACATTTCCGCCTCGGCCAGACTGGTGACGCTGCCCAGCAGCAGGCAGTCCGCCGCCTTGAGCGCGGCGATGGCCTCGGGTCCGGGCAGGCCGAAGTGGAAGCTGACAACGGCGGGTTTCGCCTCCAGCACGACCTCCAGCATGGCGGCATTGCCCGCAAAGCTGTCGTAGATCGTTTCGAGCGCGGCGGGCGGCTCGGCGCCGTGTTCGCGGAACAGCGGGGCGAGGGCATCGAGCCAGGCCCGTTCGCCCGCAGGATCGGCCTGCGGCGTCGCGTGCACGAAAAGGTTGAGGTTGAAGGGCCGGTCGGTGCGGCTTTTTAGGTCCGCGATCTGGCGGCGGGCCTCATCCGGGCCGATGGCGCCAAGCGCGAGCGAACCGAGCGCCCCGGCATTGCAGACTTGCGCGGCAAGGGCCGGCGTCGAAGTGCCTGCCATCGGAGCCTGTATCAACGGAACGGCAAGGCCAAGGCGCACGAGAAAGTCCATACCTGCCCGCGCGCCTTCCGGCTTATTCGCCCTCGCCAGCAGGCTTGCTCTGGAGCTGGCAGTAGTTCTGGATGCCCATGCGTTCGATCATGTCGAACTGCTTTTCGAGGAAGTCCACGTGCTCTTCCTCGCTTTCGAGGATGCGGGCGAAAATCTCGCGGCTGACGTAGTCGCGCACGGCTTCGCAGTGGGCGATGGCTTCGCGCAGCAGCGGGATCGCGTCATGTTCGAGCGCGAGATCGGCCTTCAGGATTTCCTCGACGCTTTCGCCGATGCGCAGCTTGCCCAGCGCCTGGAAGTTGGGAAGACCGTTGAGATAGAGGATACGGTCGGCCAGCACGTCGGCGTGCTTCATCTCGTCGATCGATTCGTGCCGCTCGTATTCGGCGAGCTTCTTGATGCCCCAGTTGTCGAGCATGCGGTAATGCAGCCAATACTGGTTGATGGCGGTCAGCTCATTGAAAAGAGCCTTGTTGAGGAAGTCGATGACCTGCGGGTCGCCCTTCATGGGGGATGCTCCTGAAAATTTCAGGCGGCATTATGGGCCCGCGCAAGTGCCGAGGCAACCCGCGGAAATCCCGCGAGTGGAACCACTTGGTGCGCCGGTGCCGTCAGGCGGCGGCGCTGAGCGGCGCGTCGAGCGCGGAGACTTCGTCGGCGATGATGTCTTCCGCTTCCTCGATGCACTGCCCGCACTGCGCCTTGCGACCGAGGGCGGCGTAGAGGGCATGCGCATCGCCGCGGCAGCAACGGGCGGCGGTGCGCAGGTCGGTTTCCTTGATGGCGTTACAAATGCAAACGTACATGTGCGAATCCTCTTGGACCCTCATCATATGCAACTGCAAATGGATCGCAATAGCATTCTGAATCGCCGAAAATCCGCCAGAAATGTCAGGTAGATAGCAGGCGCCGATTGGGCAGGAGCCGCTTTTCGACCAGCGATCGCCATACGAGTTCCAGCGGTCCGCGGCGAAAATGGCGCAGGAACGGCAGGCTCCAGCCGAGCATCGCCGCCCAGCCGATTCCCACGAACAGCCACTGCTCCGCGGCGCCGACCTTGCCGTAGAGACCGCAGCCCCAGCCGAAGAACAGCGCGCCCATCAGCAGGCTGGTGGCAATGTAGTTGCTGAAGGCAACCCGGCCGCAGGCGACCAGTCGCTGCCCCGGGCCGGTCGGCAGCAGGGCCGGGGCGGCGGCGATGAGCAGCGCTCCGTAGCCGAGCGCGGTCAGCAGGTGCGGGATGAGCAGGCCCTTGCCGAGCAGCATGTACATGGCGACTGGCGGGTAGTGGCGCGGCCAGACCCAGCCGAGTGCAAGGGCGGTGAGAGCAAGGCCGAGGGCGGCGGCGAGCGCGCCGAAACGGGCGATCCGCCGTGGCGGCATGGTGCTGCCGGCCATGCCGCGGCGCAGGATCACCACGCCGACCAGCATCAGCGGCAGCACTTCGCTCCAGGCATGCAGGGTCATGGTGACGAGCCAGAACGGATCGTGTTGCAGCTTCGCAAGCGCGATGGCCCAGAAGCCCGATCCATAGAGCGCCCTCTGTGCCTGCGCGCCCTCGGCATAGAGCGCGTAATGGGCGGCGATCTCCTGGCGCTGCACCGCTGTCGCCATCCCGAGGCGCACCGCTTCCTCGGCGCGGGCGAGCGGCAGTGTCCAGGCGAGGTCGACAAGCAGGGCGGTGAGCGCGATGCCGGCGGCGAGGCCCAGCAGCAGCGGGCAGGGCAGGCGCCGCACGAACAGCACGGCGATCCCGCAGGCGGCGTAGACGAACAGGATGTCGCCCCACCACAGCAGCAGATAATGCAATTGCCCGAGCAGCATGAGCCAGCCCAGGCGGCGCAGTTGCAGGCTGTCGCCGTCCCGTCCGGCGGCATCCATGCGCTCGCAGTAAAGCGCGATCCCCGCACCGAACAGCATGGCGAACAGCGCGCGCATCTTGCCTTCGAAGAACAGGAACGAGACCGCGTAGGCGGCCTCGTCGGCAGGCGCCGCGAAGCCGGCGAACCGCGGGGAGGCGGCGCCGATGGCCGGTCCGACAAAACCGGAAATGTTGATGGCCAGGATGCCGAGCACTGCCAGCCCGCGAATGAGGTCGATCGTTACCAGCCGGTCTTCCGCGCCGGGCGGGGCGCCGCTGGTTCCGGTCGTGGCCGTCGGATCCCCCACGACGGCATGATGGACTGCGCGGGCGTGTTCGCCCGTCATCGCCTTCGGCATGGCCCCTATCCCCTTCGGGGGCCTCGCTGCGGAAGCCTCCCGGGGATCGAAGGTATATTGCCGATTCGCGCTCGTCCACGGGAATTACGAAAGCGCCGGAACGCCCGGGCGCTAACGCTGCGTCAGTGGCCGGGGGCGCGGCGTCAGTGGGCGGGAACGACCAGGCAGGGCTGGCTTGGGCCCTTGAGGGCGGCGCAGGCCTTTTCGGCTTCGGATCGGGTGGCGAAACCGGCGGCGTAGAGGCGGGTCAGGCTGCCGCCGGGCACCAGTTCGCGGCGCTTGCCCGCCAGTTCCGGGCGCTTGGCGAGCGAGGACCAGAGCCGCTCCGCATTGCCCGGAACCCCGAAGGCGCCGAGTTGCAGGCGCCACTGGCCCTGGGCTGCGGAGGGCGTGGCGGGTTTTGCCGGGGTCGGTTTGGGTGCCGTTGCCGCTGCCGGCTTGGTGACGGTCGGCGGGACCGCAGGCCTGCTGACGGCAGGGCTGGTGATGGGGCGAACCGGTTGCGGAGCGGCGGTCGCTTGCGGCCGGGCATAGTCGGCGCCGGCAGCGGCCGGGCCGGTCGGCGAGGCTGCGGGTGAAAGTGGGGGGGAAGGTGGGGGCGAAGATGAGGGTGGGGGCGCTGGGCGCGCAGGCGCGGGGGCGCCGAGCGAGGCGCTGGTGTCAAGCCGCGCGCGGGCGGCCTCGGCGTCGGCGGAGAGCTTTACCGCGAGCGCGACGCCTTGCTGGCGCTGCTCGATCGGAATGTGTTCGTCCATTTGCGTCAGTGCGCGAGTCGCCTGCGGTAACCCGGCCTGCTGGGCCAGGCTGACGAGGGCATAGGCGCGCACCCAGTCCTTCTCGGCCAGGTCGCCGTTGAAATGCGCGACGCCCAGGATGTACTGCGCTCGCGCATCCCCTCGCGCCGAGGCGGCGGCGATATAAGGCATCGCGGCGTCGCGCTGGCCGCGCTGGAACATCAGCAGTCCGTAATTGTCGGCCGCCTGGACGTGGCCATGTGCGGCGGCCTTGCCGTAGAGCGATTCGGCCCTTGCAAGATCAAGCGGCACCCCGCGGCCCATCTTGTAGGCCTGTGCGAGGTTGAACTGGGCATCGGCGTCGCCCTTGTCGGCAAGCGGCTTCCACAGCTGCACGGCGGTTTCATACTGCCCGGCAGACCAGGCCTCGACTCCCGCCTTTACGGTATTTGCGCCGCCGGATGCATCGGTAGCGGCGGCGGCGAGCGAAGGCGTTGCCATCGCCGCGACCGCGCAGCCGCCACCCAGGAGGAGGAATCGCCGTAATCCATTCATGCAGAACTTGCCCCGATTCCCGTCCATGATCCCGCGCGATAGTAGGCGATGATTGACGGATGGCACCAGTCGGAAGCGGGAATATGCGCTGCTGTGCCGAAAAGTGACGTTAACCGCCGTGGTAAACAATTCCATCACCGCCGCATGGCTGGGCAGCATCGGGCCATGCCGCCCGCCCGTTTCGTCGAGGCGGGGCGTAATTAACTCTAAATTAGGAACGATCTGCGATCCCATCTCCGTGACAGGTTCACTTTCCTAGCGGAATTCTCAGGGGACAGGGCTTTGCGAGTACTGGCATTGGCATCGCAGAAGGGCGGTTCGGGCAAGACGACGCTCTCGGGACATCTTGCCGTCCAGGCCCAGCGCGCGGGCGCAGGCCCGGTCGTGCTGATCGACATCGATCCGCAGGGTTCGCTGGCCGACTGGTGGAACGAGCGCGAAGCGGAACTGCCCGCCTTTGCGCAGACCACCGTCGCCCGCCTCGCGGCAGACCTGCAGATCCTGCGCCAGCAGGGCTTCAAGTTGGCCGTGATCGACACGCCGCCGGCCATCACCCTGGCGATCCAGAGCGTGATCTCGGTTTCCGAACTGATCGTCGTGCCGACCCGCCCGAGCCCGCATGACCTGCGGGCCGTGGGTGCGACCGTCGACTTGTGCGAGCGTTCGGGCAAGCCTCTGCTGTTTGTCGTCAACGCCGCCACGCCCAAGGCGCGAATCACCGCCGAGGCCGCTGTCGCGCTGTCGCAGCACGGCACCGTGGCACCGGTTACGCTGCACCAGCGTACCGATTTCGCCGCCTCGATGATCGATGGCCGCACCGTCATGGAAGTCGATCCCAACGGCCGCTCCGCACAGGAAGTGGCGGCGCTGTGGAACTACATCTCCGACCGTCTCGAAAAGAACTTCCGCCGCACCGTATTCTCGGCGCCGCCGGTTTCCGGCCAGCCGGTGATGCAGGGCGCGCCGCGTCCCGTCGGTGGCTTCGGCCGCCGCGTCGTGGGGTCGTGACCGTGTCGGGCGCGCTTGGCGAACCCCGGCCGTTTGCTTCGCTTTCGCCGAGCCTGCTTGCCCGCAAGGGTGCGGCGCGGCCGGCGATGCGCCGTCAGGATACGGCCTCCTTCGGTCTTTCCAGCATGCGCATGGATGCTGCCAAGATGGAAGATCTCGGCTGGAACGACTGGGGCCTGAGCGAGGTGCCGGAAGCCCGTGCAGAGCCGAAGGCCGAACCCGAGGTCGCGCAAGTGGCGCCTTTCGAGGTTCCGCATGTGGCCGTGGTCCCGGAAACGTTTGCCCAGGCAGATGACGCCCAGGAAGATGGCGTTCAGGATGAGGCCGTTCATGCGGTCGCGGCGGAGCAGGACGGCGTGAATACGGCTGCGCTCCATGCCGAGCCCGCGCCCGAAGCAGGGCTTTCGGCCTGGTCCCAGCCCGCTCATGTGGACGCCGCGCCGGGCGATCACTTCGACGAGGATACCGGCGAGGACGGCTCGACGAGCGCGCCGATGGCTTCGCTCGTTCCCGAGATGCCCGCTTTTGCGGCGCGCAAGCCCGACGTGCTGCGCCAGATCGACGATCTGGCCGAACGCATCAACCGTCCGGTGGCCCCGGCCCGCAATCTCGTGACCGAAGGCCGCCGCGCCGCCTTCACCCTTCGCCTCGATGCCGAACGGCATTTCCGCCTCAAGATGGCCGGCCTGCTGCTCAACCGCAGCGCGCAAGTGATCGTGACCGAGGCACTCGACAAGTACCTTGCCGAATTCGCTGACCTCTCGTCCCCGGCGTTCACCGTCGGAACGCGAAGCTGAAGTCGTCCCAGGGGGGAATATTCTGATGGAACGCCTCAAGTCATCCCATGCCCGCACGGCCGGTCTCGCGCTGGGCGCCGCCATGGCAGCCGCGCTGCTCGTCAGTTGCGCGGCGCAGGCGCCGCTTGCCAGCGCCGGGGCCCCGGTTTCCGCCGGTGAGCAGGTGGACAAGGATGTTGCCCGCGCCGAACAGCGCGTGGCCAAGTCTCCGCGCGATGCCGCGGCGCGCACGGCGCTGGCGCAGGCCTACCTCGCGATCGGGCGCTTCGATTCCGCTGCGACCACGTTCGAGGACGCCATCTCGCTGGGTGACGAGGATGCGCACACCGCGCTCGGCGCCGCGCTGGCCTATATCGGCGCCGGTCGCAATGCCGAGGCGCTGGCCGTGCTCGACCGTGTCCAGGGGCAGTTGCCCGCCAGTGACTTCGGCCTTGCGGTCGCGCTTGCGGGTGAACCCTCGGTGGGTGTCTCGGTGCTGACCGAGGCGGTGCGCGGCGGCGAAGCTACGCCCAAGGCGCGCCAGAATCTCGCTTATGCCTATGCGCTCGACGGGCGTTGGGGCGAAGCGCGGCTGATCGCCTCGCAGGACCTTTCGGGCGATGCGCTCGATGCGCGTCTTGCCGAATGGGCTGCCAGTGCCAATCCGGGCAAGGGCCGTGAACGCATTGCCGGTCTCATCGGTGCGCCGCTGCGCGCCGATCAGGGCCAGCCGGCCATGCTGGCGCTGAACCAGCCGGCCGAAGGCGCAAGACTGGCGGTGGCCGATGTGCCCGCGCCTGCGCCTGCCCAGTCCGTGGCTCCACAGCCGGCTTCCGGGGACGCCGAACTTCCGGCGGTGCAGACCGGCGAAACCTTCTGGGGTGCCAACCAGGCCGATGAGCCCGAGGCTGCTGCGGCCGCCGCGCCGGTGCCGCGCATGGTCGCGGCAGCTGCCACCGCGGTGCCTGCCCGGCAGTTCGCCCCGGCACCCAAAACGGCCACGCCGCGCGCCAGGACCGCGCTGACGCAGCCGACCACGCATCTCGTCCAACTTGGTTCGTTCCGCACGATGGAAGGCGCCAAGCGTGCCTGGTCCATCTTCCAGGCGCGCAATCCCAAGCTCAAGGATCACAGCCTGCGCATCACCGAGGCGCAAGTGAACGGCCAGCGTTATTACCGCGTTGCCGCCGAAGGGTTCGATCGCGGGAGTGCGCAGTCGCTGTGCTCGACCGTGCGCAAGGGCGGTTCGGCCTGCCTTGCCTATGCCGAGCATCGCCCGCTGCCGGGCGCCATGCTCGCGAGCCGCTGACGCGCTCGCCTTTTACCAGTTCCATGTGAACCTGAACGGCTCCTGTCCCCGGACAGGAGCCGTCTTTTTTTGGTGCACGGCGCGGTGCCGGGGCTGTTTCGCTTACTTGTCGAGCAGGGTCACGCCGCCCTTGAACAGTGCCGCGACGCGGCCCTGGACGGGCTGGCGGTCGAACGGGGTGTTGCCCGCGAGCGCCGCCATCTTGCCCGAATCGACGATCCACGGACGATCCGGCGCGATCACCGCGATGTCCGCCTCGGCGCCCACTTCGAGGCGGCCGGCATTGACGCCGAGCAGCTTCGCGGGGTTGGCCGCGAGGAGTTCGAAGGCCCGGGCCAGCGAGATCACGCCGTCGCGCACGAGGTTCATGGTGTGCGGCAGCAGCGTCTCGGCGCCCGCCATGCCGGGGGCCGAATCGGCGAAGGGCAGGCGCTTGTCCTCGGGGCCGCGCGGGTCGTGGCCCGAGCCGATCACGTCGATGGTGCCATCGCCGATCGCGGCGATCACGGCCTTGCGGTCATCCTCGCTGCGCAGCGGCGGCGAGAGGTGCGCAAAGGTGCGGAAGCCCGCCAGCGCGAGGTCGGAGAGCATGAAGTAGGCCGGGGTCACGCCCGCCGTCACTTTCAGGCCGCGATCCTTGGCGCCGCGCACGAGGTCGAGCCCCTTGGCGGTGGTGACCTTGCGGAAGTGGATGGCCGCGCCGGTCATTTCCGCCAGCGCGATGTCGCGGGCAATGGCGAGGGCTTCGGCCCCGGCCGGGGCGGAGGGCAGGCCGAGGCGGGTGGCCATCTCGCCGGCGGTGGCCACGGCCTTGCCGACGATCCCTGCGTCCTCGGGGTGGGTGATGACCACCATGCCGAGCATGCCGGTATATTGCAGCAGGCGCAGCATCGTGCCCGAATCGCCGATCCAGCGGCGGCCGGTGGCGACCGCGCGGGCTCCGGCATCGCGCATCAGCGCGATTTCGGCCAGCGCCGTGCCTTCGAGCCCCTGCGTGGCGGCGGCCAGCGGGTGGACCCAGAGGTCGGGCTTGCCCGATTGCGCCGCGAAGCGGACGCGGGCGGGCACGTCGAGCGGCGGGTTCTGGTCGGGCATCAGCCCGGCGCGGGTGATGCCGCCGAAGTGGAAGGCGGGCTTGTCGATGGCAAAGACGCCGAGGTCGACGAGGCCGGGGGCGATCAGCTGGCCCCGGGCGTCATGGACATGATCGCCTTCGGCCGGGCTTACATCGGCGCCGATGGCGGTGATGAAGCCGCCTTCGCAGCGCAGCGCGCCATTGGTGATGGTGCCATCTGCCAGCAGGAGCTGGCCGTTGGTGACGGTGAGGGGGGCGTGCACGCTCATGCCCAGCCCTCCACGCCGCGGCCTTTTCGGGTCAGCACTTCGAGGCAGGCCATGCGCATGGCGACGCCCATTTCCACCTGCGTGGTGATCTGCGAGCGGCCGACGAGGTCGGCGACGTTGGAATCGATCTCGATACCGCGGTTCATGGGTCCCGGATGCATGACGAGGGCGTCGGGCTCGGCCTTGGCGAGGCGGTCGAGCGTGAGGCCGTAGAGGTGGCGATATTCGCGCGGCGAGGGGATGAACTGGCCTTCCATGCGCTCCAGCTGAAGGCGCAGCATCATCACCACGTCGGCGCCCTTCAGCGCGGCGTCGAAGTCGTGGAAGACCTTGACGTTCATGCGCTCGATGTCGGCGGGCAGCAGCGCGGGCGGCGCGCAGACGCGGACTTCGGCGCCCAGCGAGGCGAGCGAGAGGATGTTGGAGCGGGCCACGCGGCTGTGCAGGATGTCGCCGCAGATGACCACGCGCAGGCCGTTGAAGGCACGCTTGGCCTGGCGGATGGTGAGCGCGTCGAGCAGGGCCTGGGTCGGGTGCTCGTGCTGGCCGTCACCGGCGTTGAGCACCGGACAGTCGACGAGGTCGGAGATGAGGTGCACCGCGCCCGAACTGGCGTGGCGGATGACGATGGCATCGGCGCGCATGGCGTTGAGCGTCATCGCCGTGTCGATCAGCGTCTCGCCCTTCTTCACGCTCGAGGTCGCCACCGCCATGTTCACCACGTCGGCGCCGAGGCGCTTGCCGGCGATCTCGAAGCTCAGCAGCGTGCGCGTCGAGTTCTCGAAGAAGGCGTTGATGATGGTGAGGCCCGAGAGCAGGTCCCGGCGCTTCTGGGTGCCGCGGTTGAGCTCGACCCACTGTTCCGCCTCGTCGAGCAGGAACCAGATCTCGTGCGGGGCAAGGCCCGCGATGCCCACGAGGCTGCGATGCGGGAAGGCGAGCGCGCCTTCCGGATAGGTATATTCTGGAGCTGTCATCGAAGAAGAGGCCATAGGCATGGTGACCGCCGGGCTCAAGTATTTTGAGGCATAATATCTGACCCGAAACTGGCGTTTCGGGTCGTTCGGCACTGGCCCGCTACCCCAACCCGTCCACCCATCAGGATACGCTCGTGGGTGGCCGGGTGGGGGAGTGGGCCGGTGCCGAACCGAAATTCGCTCTTCCGCGCATTTCGAATCAGACTTTTGCGGGCAAGAGCTTCGCATCGCCGGGAAAGGTTCTTTCCGGCTCTGGCCGCAGGGGCAGGGCGGGGCTATGCAGCAGACTGGAAAGGCGGGTGAATCCATGAAGTTCGCGCAGAGGGTCTGGAAATTGCTGGTCGGCGTGAAGGATGCGCTGGCGCTGGTGTTTCTCCTGCTGTTTTTCAGTGCCCTCTATGGCGTGCTGATGGCGCGCCCGGCGGCGGGCAGGATCGAGGACGGGGCGCTGCTGCTCAAGCTCGACGGTTCGATCGTCGAGGAGAAGAGCAGGGTGGACCCGCTCTCCATGCTGATGAGCAGCGAGGCGCCCGCAGGCCAGTACCAGGCCCGCGACATCGAGCGGGCGCTCCGGCTTGCCGCGACCGACACGCGGATCAAGGTCGTCGTGCTCGACATGTCGCGTTTCCTGGGCGGCGGCATGGTCCACATCGAGGAGATCGGCAAGGAACTGGACGGCGTGCGCAAGGCCGGCAAGCCGGTGCTGGCATTCGCCAATGCCTATGCCGATGACGGCGTGCAGCTTGCCGCCCATGCCAGCGAAGTCTGGGTGGACCCGATGGGCGGCGCTTTCGTGGCGGGGCCGGGCGGCAACCAGGTCTATTTCAAGGCGCTGCTCGACCGCTTCAAGGTCAACGCCCACGTCTACCGCGCGGGTACCTACAAGAGCTATGTCGAGCCCTATATCCGCAACGACATGTCGCCCGCCGCGCGCGAGGCCTATCAGGACATCTATGGCGCGCTCTGGGGCAGCTACCGCGCCGACGTCGCCAAGGCGCGGCCCAAGGCGCAGCTTGACCGCATGACCGGCGATCCGCTGGCCTGGGCGAAGGCGAGCGGCGGCGATTTTGCCGAAGGCGCCAAGGCCGCCGGGATCGTCGACCGCATCGGCGACAAGAGCGAATTCGACGCCCGTATCGCCGAACTTGCCGGCAAGGACGATTCGGGTGCGGACGATCTTCCCTACCGGCACACCGGGCTCGCGGCCTGGCTGGCGGCCCATCCACAGAAGAAGGAAGGCGCCAGCATCGGCGTCGTCACCATCGCCGGCGAGATCGTCGACGGCGATGCCGGTCCCGGCAAGGCGGGCGGCGACCGGATCGCCCAATTGCTCGACGACAATATCGACGAGGGCTTCAAGGCGCTGGTCGTGCGGGTCGATTCGCCGGGCGGTTCCGCCATGGCGGCGGAGCGCATGCGCCGCGCGATCGAACGCTACAAGGCGAAGAAGATCCCGGTCGTTGTCTCGATGGGCAATCTGGCCGCGAGCGGCGGTTACTGGGTCTCGACCCCGGGGCAGACGGTCTATGCCGAGCCTGCGACGATCACCGGATCGATCGGCGTCTTTGCCGTCATTACCAGCTTCGAGAAGACGCTGGGCGAATACGGCGTCACCAGCGACGGGGTGAAGACCACCCCGCTGTCGGGCCAGCCCGACATTCTCGGCGGCTTCACCCCCGAAGTGGAGGGCATGCTGCAGGCCTCGGTCGAGAGCACGTATCGCAAGTTCGTGGGGCTCGCCGCCAAGGCGCGCAAGTCCGCGCCCGAGCAGATGGATACCATCGCCCAGGGCCGTGTCTGGCCGGGCGCGGAAGCGCAGAAGATCGGGCTGGTCGACAAGATGGGCGACCTCGATGCCGCCCTCGCCGAAGCCGCGCGGCTTGGCGGGGTCGGCAATGGCCCGTGGCATGCGGTCTATCTGGAAAGCGAGGAGGACGCGCTCTCGAAGTTCCTCGCCAGCTTCAGTTCCTCCGCACCGGAAGAGGGCGCGCGCATCGACGGCGGTGCCTACGATTTTGCCAGCCTGGTGTCGCGGCGGCGCGAGGAGCAGGCGGCGCGCGTGGCAGGGCAGCTCACCGCCATGCTGTCGAGCCGCGGCGCGCAGGCCTATTGCCTCGAATGCCCGGTGGTGCCGGGGGCGGAGCGCAAGGTTGAGAATACCTCTGGCTTGCGCATGCTGGCCAAACTGGTCGGTTTCGACTGAAGGGCTTCAATTCCCCCGGCGAAACGTCAATCCGCCGGGGGAATTTCCAGCGGTCCGGTATCGGGCTCGTCGAAATCCGGCCCTTCGGGGGGCAGTTCCTCCGGCGCGCCGGGCAAGTCCGGTTCCATCGGCGGAACCGGGGTTTCGGGCGGGGTATTGCCGGGTTCGTCTCCGGGTTGGGTGGCCATGATGCCTCTCTTTTCGTTGACTTCTCTCTAAGTGGGTGGTCCTGAGCCGCAGTGCAAGTCGCCTCCCGAAGGGGCTGTGCGACCGGGGGTGGCGGCACGTGCTGGCACGAGAACGCCGCGATTGTCCTGCGGGCAAGGCGAATCGCCGCACTTGCCCTTTTCCGCGTGTCCTTATAAGGGCACGTCCCTTGAGTTTCAGGCTTCATCCATGCGGGCGTGGCGGAACTGGTAGACGCAGCAGGTTTAGGTCCTGCCATCGCAAGATGTGGGGGTTCGAGTCCCTTCGCCCGCACCAGTCTCGTCGCCCCGGGGGAGGGTGAGCCGCTTGGAATCGGCCGTAAGGCCCGTTGCATTGCACAGGAAGGCATTTGAAATGCAGATCGTCGAAACCACCAACGAGGGCCTCAAGCGCGCCTACACGGTGACCATTCCCGCCACGACCATCACCGCGCGCGTCGAAGGCGAAATCAAGAAGATCGCTCCGCAGGTGAAGATGCCCGGCTTCCGCGCCGGCAAGGTTCCCGCCAATCTCGTCAAGAAGATGCACGGCGAAGCGATCCACCAGGACGCGCTGAACGCGACGATTCGCGAAGCCATGGACAAGCTGGTCGCCGACCACGCCCTGCGTCCCGCGATGAACCCCGACGTGGCCCTCGGTGAAGGCTACGAGCAGGGCAAGGACGCCGAGCTGACCGTCAGCCTCGAAGTTCTCCCGGTGATCGCGGCTCCCGCCATCGACGGTCTGAAGCTCGAAAAGCTGGTCGTTCCGGTTGCGGAAGACGCCGTGACCGAAGCGGTCGAGCGTATCGCCTCGCAGCAGCAGCGTTTCGAAACCAAGGACGGCGCAGCCGCTGACGGCGACCAGCTGATCATCGACTTCACCGGCAAGCTCGACGGCGTCGAATTCGACGGCGGCAAGGCCGAGAAGGCTCCGCTCGTGATCGGCGCGGGCCGCTTCATCCCCGGCTTCGAAGAGCAGCTGGAAGGCGCCAAGGCCGGCGACGAGCGCACCATCACCGTGACCTTCCCCGAGGACTATCCTGCCGCGAACCTCGCCGGCAAGGAAACCACCTTCGACATCGTCGTCCACGAAGTGAAGGCCCCGGCCGAAGCCAAGCTCGACGACGACTTCGCCAAGGAACTCGGCCTTGAGAGCCTCGAGCAGCTTCAGGGTCTCCTGAAGGGCCAGCTGGAGCAGGAAACTGCCGGCCTGACCCGCACCGCCATGAAGCGCCAGCTGCTCGACCAGCTTGCCGCAGGCCACGACTTCGACGTTCCGCCGACCATGGTGGAAGCCGAATTCTCGCAGATCTGGCAGCAGCTGACCCACGAAGCGAGCCACGAGGAAGATCCCGCCGCCGCGCTCGCCGAGATCGAGGCCGAGAAGGACGACTACCGCAAGATCGCCGAGCGGCGCGTGCGTCTGGGCCTGCTCCTGTCGGAAATCGGCCAGACCAACGGCGTCGAAGTGACCGCGCAGGAAATGCAGATGCTCGTTGCGCAGGCCGCGCAGCAGTATCGTCCGGAAGACCGCCAGCGCTTCATGGAATACGTCCGCCAGGACCCGATGATGGCCGCTCAGCTGCGCGCCCCGCTCTATGAGGACAAGGTCGTCGACTTCCTCATCGAGAAGGCCGAAGTCACCGAGCGTGAAGTGACCCGCGACGAACTGCAGGCCGCCATCGAAGCCGACACCGACGGCGACAAGGTCGAAGCCAAGAAGCCGGCCAAGAAGGCTCCGGCGAAGAAGGCTCCCGCCAAGAAGGCCGCTGCCAAGAAGGACGAGGCCGAGGCCGAGGCTGAAAAGCCCGCCAAGAAGGCTCCGGCCAAGAAGAAGGCTGCAGCCAAGGAAGACTGATCTCTTCCTGATGGCATGACGCTATGAAAAAGGCCCGGTGCAGCGATGCACCGGGCCTTTTTTGTCATGGCGGCGTCAGTAGCCCCGGCTTCGGCCCGGCTGTGGCCATCGCGACCCAGCCGTCGCCGATGCGCCGCACGGTGATGGCCTTCACCGCAAAACCGCTGGCGCGCAGATGGGCAAGGATGGCGGCGTCGGTGAAGCGGTGGCGGGTGTCATGCTCGGCCCAGAACAGCGTGGGGCAGTCCTTCGCCATGCGCCGCGAGGTTTCCGGTTCCAGCGCGAAGCCGAAATGGGCCGCGACGGTGCGGTAGGCCGCAGGCGCGACCGCCAGATTGTCCGCCGGGGACATCGCCATGACGTCGGCATTCCAGAACCGGTCGACATGGACAAGGGTGTCGGGGCAGGCGGCCCGGATGTCCGCCACGTAGCGGCCGGTGCCGTACCAGGAATTGCGTGCGGTGGTCCGCGCGACGTGGTCGCAGAGGCCCCACAGCGACAGCAGCAGGGCCGCGCCAAGGAACATCGCGCCGGCCGCCGGGCCCAGTGCCCGCAGCAGCCGCCCGCAGGCCAGCGCCATGCCCAGACTGACGGCGCCGACCATCGCGGTCAGATACTTCTCGATCAGCAGCGGGTGGACGAGATGGATGGCGGTCAGCAGCGCCAGGCCAAGAACGATGCCCGCCGCCAGCTGCGCCAGGATCGCGATGCCTTCGCAGCCCGAACGGTCGCGCATGAGGTCGCGCCCCATGATCGCCACGCCGGCAAGGGCGCCGGCCAGCACCAGCGGATTGGCCTCCAGGCATCGCAGCAGCGCATATTCGATCGACCACCGGGCAGTGCCAAGGCCGCCTTCTATCCAGAAGCTTTGCGTGTTCGCCTGCCAGTGCGGCAATTGTACCAGGCTGACGATGACGAACAGCACGCCCGAGGCGAGCGGCGCTATCAGCAGGGCCCGCAGATAGGCCCAGTCCCGTTGCAGGACGGCGACCAGCAGGAACGGCAGGATCAGCGATCCCGCGATCAGCGTGGTGACGATATGCGTATTGAAGCCGATCAGCACGGCGGCGCCATAGGCCATGCGCCGGGGTATCGAGCCGCCGCTGCGGGTTAGCGCCAGGGCGGCCAGCGACAGTCCCAGCAAGGCTCCGGCACACAGCGAGAGGAAGTAGGACCGCAGTTCGCTGCCGCTCAGCACCGACCATTCGTTGCCGGCCAGCAGCAGCAGCAGCGCGGCGCCGGCCGGCAGCAGGCGCGGCACGTCGCGCACGGTGGCAGCGCCCGCCAGCAGGCAGAACGCGCCGATGGCAAGGTTGAGCAGCCGGTGCGTTTCGATCCGGCCGAGCCAGTCGGTCGCGCGCGCGAGAATGTAAAAGAGCGGCGGGTGATTGTCGGCCAGCCAGCTTGTGCGCAGCGCCTCGGTCCAGCCCGGGCCGGGGCGGGTCACGTACTGGGTGTAGAACTCGTCGTACCAGGGCCCGCGATGCAGGCAGGCCCAGGCGATGGCGAGGGCCAGTGCGGCTGCGGCGAGCAGGATTGTGCCGAAATGGAGCTTTCTTGACATGTCCAGGCTCCCCCCGAAGCCGGTGATGGCCAAAATGATGAACGGCCCGGGGCCGGTTTCCGCAACGGCCTGGGCCGCTTTCACCACGGCCTGAACCCTGCGCTAATTCCCTTATCCTGCTGATGGATGACTGAATTGTGGTCAAAGGGCAACGAATCACGCGCCGCATTGCCCGCAGCCGGCACAAGTTGCGCTGTTCCGGTCAATTGCCCCCCGATAGTTGTGTGTCCGGCGCCGATTGAAGGGTTAAAGGCCTTGAACATCGGGCGGGGGCACGCGACATAGGCGGTCCAAACCAGAAGAGGACTCCCATGCTCGACCTGTTTGGCGCCTCGGGCGCCCAAGGAAAGTTCACAACCGACCCCGTGACCGGAGCACTCGTGCCGATGGTCGTCGAGCAGACCAGCCGCGGTGAGCGCAGCTTCGACATCTACTCGCGCCTGCTGCGCGAGCGCATCGTTTTCGTGACCGGCGAAGTCGAGGACCACATGGCCTCGCTGATCGTCGCGCAGCTCCTGTTCCTCGAGTCGGAAAATCCCTCGAAGGACATCTCGATGTACATCAACTCGCCGGGCGGCGTGGTGACGGCCGGCATGGCCATCCACGACACCATGCAGTACATCAAGCCGCGCGTGTCGACGGTCTGCATCGGCCAGGCCGCCTCGATGGGCAGCTTCCTGCTCGCCGCCGGTGAGCCGGGCATGCGCATCGCCCTGCCGAACGCCCGCATCATGGTGCACCAGCCCTCCGGCGGCGCCCGCGGCATGGCCTCGGACATCGAGATCCAGGCGCGCGAGATCCTGCGCATGCGTACGCGCCTCAACGCGCTCTACGTGAAGTACACCGGCAAGTCGCTCGACGAGATCGAGAAGGCGATGGACCGCGACACCTTCCTCGAAGCCGAGGAAGCGCTGGCGTTCGGCCTCGTGGACAAGGTTTTCGAGACGCGTCCCGACGCCGACAAGCCGGCAGAAGCCTGAGTACGGCGGCCTGAGCATGAACGAAGGTCGGTACCTGCAGGGATCGGCCTTCAGTTCTTTGCAACGGTTATCGGGGTACCCATATCGGCCGAGGATTGCAAAACCGGCCTCCTCCACGGTAGACTCGACGAGTCGCCTGGAAATGGCCTAAAGACGGAAAATGACGAAATTGAGCGGATCTGACGCGAAAAGCACCCTCTACTGCAGCTTCTGCGGCAAGTCGCAGCACGAAGTGCGCAAGCTGATCGCGGGCCCCACGGTCTTCATCTGCGACGAGTGTGTCGAGCTTTGCAACGACATCATTCGCGAAGAAACGAAGGCCGGCATTGCGGGCAAGAAGGACGGCGGCGTGCCGTCGCCCCGCGACATTTGCGAGACGCTGAACGACTACGTGATCGGGCAGGAACGCGCCAAGCGCGTGCTGTCGGTGGCGGTGCACAACCACTACAAGCGCCTCAAGCACAGCGGCAAGCAGGGCGATGTGGAGCTGTCGAAGTCGAACATCCTGCTGGTGGGCCCCACCGGTTCGGGCAAGACGCTGCTCGCGCAGACGCTCGCCAAGACGTTCGACGTGCCCTTCACCATGGCCGACGCCACCACGCTGACCGAAGCCGGTTACGTGGGCGAGGACGTGGAGAACATCATCCTCAAGCTGCTCCAGGCTTCCGACTACAACGTCGAGAAGGCGCAGCACGGCATCGTCTACATCGACGAGATCGACAAGATCAGCCGCAAGGCCGAGAACCCGTCGATCACGCGAGACGTTTCGGGCGAAGGCGTGCAGCAGGCGCTGCTCAAGCTGATGGAAGGCACCACCGCTTCGGTTCCGCCGCAGGGCGGCCGCAAGCACCCGCAGCAGGAATTCCTGCAGGTGGACACGACCAACATCCTGTTCATCTGCGGCGGCGCCTTCGCGGGTCTTGAAAAGATCATCGCCGACCGCCTCCAGAAGCGTTCGATCGGTTTCGGCGCGCATGTCGCCGATCCGGACAAGCGCCGCGTGGGCGAACTGCTCCAGAAGGCGGAGCCGGAAGATCTGCTGAAGTTCGGCCTGATCCCCGAATTCGTCGGCCGCCTGCCGGTGATCGCGACCCTCAACGACCTCGACATCGAGGCCCTGGTCAAGATCCTGCGCGAGCCGAAGAACGCGCTGGTCAAGCAGTACGCCCGGCTGTTCGAACTGGAAGACGTCGAACTGACCTTCACCGAAGAGGCGCTCGAAGCGATCGCCCAGAAGGCCATCGACCGCAAGACCGGCGCGCGCGGGTTGCGCTCCATCGTGGAAGGGCTGCTGCTCGACACCATGTTCGACCTGCCGACCGAAAGCGACATCGCCGAAGTCGTCGTCGACAAGGACGTGGTGGAGGGCCGCAAGGAACCCGTCCGCGTTCTGAAGGGCGACAAGGCCGAAGCCGCAGCCTGAGCGCTGCTTGCCGCCAAGGCCGACATCAAAAGGGCCCGTCCGGTTCATCCGGGCGGGCCCTTTTCGTTAGGGGGCAGGCGCAAGTTTGGCGCTGCCCCGAGCGGTAGGTCGGGGCTCAGTTATTGCCGTCGGGGCGCGGGCCCATGCGACCGCCAGGGCCACCTGCACCACGCGGTGGCATCGGATCGCCCTTCTTCATCGTGCGCACGACCTGACCGTCGCGCGAGATCGTTATCTGCTCGGCCTCGGTGGACTTGAGCAGCCAGCCCGTACCCGTCTGGACCCAGGTATCGTGCGACAGCTCGCTCATGGCGAACAGATGCGTCTCGCCGTCTCGCCCTTCGCGGCTGTCCGAGGCATCCTGACGCTGCTCGACCTGAGCGGTCTGGCCATCGACGGTGACGGAGATGATGGTGTTGGTCGATTTGCGGTTGGGATCGACCGGGATGTTCGCCAGCCGGTCGATCATCTGATCGGCGGTCATCGAATTGCCGCCGAGGTCGGTGCGCTTGAAGTCGGGGGTGAGGAACGGCTTGATGTCGTCCGGCTCACGCGTGTCCATGGCGCTCTTGAGTGCGGTGTAGCGCGCCTCGAGGTCGCTCTTGGTATCGGCATGGGCGAGGCCGGGCAGCAGGGCGCTGCCGAGCGCGGCGCAAAGCAGCAGGCGGGCGGGGTATCGACGGGTCATCGCGGAAATGTCCATCCAGTCAGTGATGGACGCGATTCCTAACCTCCACCCGGCGCGCTGCAATCGGGATTATTGTACCTTATTGTCGCGGAAGTGGCGGTCAGACGACGGCCGCGCTTTCCAGCGCACATGCCGCGTTGCTTTCGGTCTCGATCTGGATGGTGGGGTGACCGATCTTGAACCGGTGATCGAGGTCGTGGGCGAGCGTGTGCAGGAAGTCGTCCCCGGGCTGGCCGCCGGGCATGACGATATGCGCGGTGAGCGCGGTTTCCGTCGTGCTCATCGGCCAGACGTGAAGATCGTGTACTTGCGCCACCCCTGCGCGGCTTTCCAGAAAAGCGCGCACGGCGGCTATATCGATGCTCTCGGGCACGGCCATCATGCCCATGCGCAGCGATTCGCGCAGCAGGCTCCAGCTCGACCAGGCGATCACCGCGGTGATGACCAGCGAGGCGATCGGATCGACAACCGTCCAGCCCGTGAACAGGATCACCACGCCGGCGATCACCACGCCCGCCGAAACCGCCGCGTCCGCCATCAGATGCACGAAGGCGGCGCGCAGGTTGAGGTCGTCCTTGCTGCCCTTGGCGAAGAGCAGGGCGGAGAGGGCGTTCACCGCGATGCCGATGGCGGCAACGACGATCATCGTCATGCCGGTGACCGGCGCCGGTTCGGCGAAACGGCGGATGGTCTCGACGAGGATGGCGCCGATCGCCACCCACAGCAGGGCGGCATTGGCGATGGCGGCGAGAATCGAGGAGCTCTTGAGGCCGTAGGTGAAGCGTTCGGTCGGCGGGCGCGAGGCCAGGACGCTGGCGGCCCAGGCCAGCAGCAGCGAGAGCACGTCCGACAGATTATGCCCGGCGTCCGCCAGCAGGGCCATCGAATCGCTCAGATACCCGGCGGCGGCCTCGGCAATGACAAATGCGAGGTTGAGGCTCACGGCGACGGCAAAGGCCCTGCCCACGTTGGCCGGGAGGGAGTGGTGGTGTCCATGATGATGGCCATGATCGTGGCCATGACCATGACTATGACCGTGGTGGTGATGGCCGTGGTCGTGGCCATGGTGTGCATGCGGGGCGCTCATGGTCGGCGTGTCTGGCATGAGCGGGCCGCGAGCGGCAAGCTATGTCGTAACATGTCACGCGCCCCGATGGCGCTGTGTGTTGCGCTGCACATAGGTCGGGGTGCACCGGACGGGTGCCTTCCCGTGACATTTATGCCGCACCGCTGTCTTGAAAACATTGCAAAAATCGGCTGATTTTCAAGGAAAATTGGAAATGTGACGCCATCTGGGCGCCGTAACGCGGAAAAATTGCATCGGCTGCGGCAAAAATGAATCCCGCCTGTCAGAGACTTGTCATATTGCACTGCTCTTAGCAGCCGCAGCAAACCTGTGGCGGGGCAAATCCTTCCGCAATCATTGCGTAAAACTCACTCTGAATGGCTCCAGGGGGCTAAGATGAAATTGCACACCGTACTCTCCACCGCAACCAGCACGCTGGCCGTCGGTGCAGCGTTCCTCGCCATGCCGGCATTCGCGCAGTCGACCGGTTCTTCGGAATTCGACGAAGGCAGCATTATCGTTTCGGGCAAGGTCCAGCGGGACGTCGCCGGGGTTCAGCTGCCGGATTCGACCAAGTCGAAGCAGGTCCTGACGCAGGAAATCATCGGCACGCAGCGCGGCGGCCAGGCGATTGCCGACATCATCAACCTCGTTCCGGGCGTCAGCTTCCAGAACAATGACGGGTATGGTTCGTCGGGCGGTACGCTGAACATCCGAGGCTTCGATGCTAGCCGTATCTCGTTGACCGTCGACGGTATTCCGCTCAACGACACCGGCAACTATGCCCAGTACTCGAACCAGCAGATCGACTCGGAGTTGATCGAGCAGGTCAATGTGAACCTGGGCACCACCGACGTCGACAGCCCCACGGCAGCGGCCTCTGGCTCGACCGTCAACTACAAGATGCGCAATCCGACCGAAGACTTCCATGTCAGCGCATCGGGCTCGGCCGGCGACTACGGCTTCTTCCGCATGTTCGGCGTTGTCGACACCGGCACGTTCACCTCGTTCGGCACCCGCGCGATGTTCGCGGCGAGCAAGGCCGTTGCGGAAAATCCGTATCATCGCTCGAGCGAGACCGATAAGACGCAGATCAACGCCAAGGTCTATCAGCCGATCGGCGATAACGGCGACTTCGTTTCGGTCGCTGCGAACGCCAACTGGAACCGTAACGGCAACTTCTCGTCGGTTCCGCTGCGTACCGATCCTTACATCTATTCGGTAAGTGGCACTTCGCCGAATCAGACGCTGAACTCGCCTGATCGCGTGGTCGGCTCGACTTCGAGCAATCGTTTCCCGACCAGCAAGGGCGAGCGCGAATACGAATTCGCACCCTGCCAGACCGACACGCCTCAGGCTGGTGTCGCGGATACGCCAAACTCGTGCGGCACCGCCTACGACTACAGCTTCAACCCGTCGAACACCGGCTCGATCCGTGTCAACTCGCGCTTCACGCTGACCGATGGTCTCGTCCTGACGCTTGACCCGAGCTACCAGTGGACCCGTGCAAACGGCGGCAATGGTGCGGTGAAGGGCTATGAAGGCTTCTACACCAAGAATGGCCAGTCGATGTACGGCTACATCGGTGGCAGCCCCTACTTCGGCGGCGTCGACCTCAATGGTGACGGCGATACGAAGGATACGGTTGAAGTTTACGCGCCGAGTGAAACCAACACGAAGCGCTATGGGCTCATCGCGAACCTGATCTGGAACGCAACCGAAGACCACACCTTCCGCCTCAACTACTCGCTCGACTACGGTCGCCATCGCCAGACCGGCGAAGTGACCTATCTTGGGACCGACGGCTACACCAACACCTATTTCCCCGAGACCAACGCCATTCTCGATGCGAACGGTGGCACCATCCAGAAGCGCAATCGTCGTTCGATCGCGATCCTGAACCAGCTTTCGGCCGAGTATCGCGGTGAGTTCCTCGACAACCGTCTGACGCTGAACATGGGTCTGCGTTCGCCCTGGATGACGCGCAAGCTCAATAACCTCTGCGTCACCGAGACGGGCGGCTCCTACATCGACTGCTTCACCGACCCGGACGAGCAGGAGAAGTTCCTGACGCTCAACCCGAGCTATACGGCACCGATCAAGCGCACCTACAAGTTCCACAAGATCCTGCCGACCGCCGGTGTGAACTTCCAGGTGGTGGACAAGGTCAGCCTCTACGCCAGCTACACCAAGGGGATGCAGGTTCCGGGCACGGACAACCTGTACCAGTCGCTTGGTTACACTGCCGAACAGGCGCTCCCGAAGCCGGAAACGACCGACAACGTCGATCTCGGCGTGCGCTATCTGTCCGGTTCCTTCCAGGCACAGCTCTCGGGATGGTACACTTGGTTTAACAACCGTCTGGCCTCGTCGTATGATCCGGAACTGGACATCACGCTCTATCGTAACCTCGGCAAGGTCCATAAGTACGGCCTTGACGGCAGCGTCGGCTACTCGCCGATCCCTGAGCTGAAGTTCTACGCATTTGGCTCGCTGCTCAAGTCGAAGATCCTCGACGATGTTCAGACCGGCACCTCGGGCGGCAACCCTGTTTACGCGCTCACCGCCGGCAAGCGTGAGGGCGGTTCGCCGACCTACATGTTCGGTGGCCGTGTTGAAGGCGAAGTCGGTCCGATCCAGCTGGGCGTGCAGGCCAAGCGCACGGGGCCGCGCTACGTGAACGACCAGAACGTTCCGATCACCGCGAGCTACACGCTGAATGGTGTTTCGACCACGTATCAGGTCTATGGCGCCAAGACCCCGGCTTATACCGTGGTTGATCTTGACGCCAAGGTGAAGCTCGGGTTCCTCGGTCTTAACGACCGTACCTACCTGCAGCTGAACCTCACGAACGTGTTCGACAAGCTCTACGTTGGCGGTTTCACGTCGAATACCTCGTCGACTTCTATCCCTTATGCCTATGTCGGCGCCCCGCGCACCTTCAGCGGCACGATCGTCATGGGCTTCTGATTCAAGAAATTCGCGTCACGCGAACAGGGGAAGGGGAGAGAACTTCGGTTCTCTCCCCTTTTTCGTAAGCTACCGACATTTAATCATCATCCCGCGAGGACCATGAGCATTCACGAAGATACCGTTGAATTTCCCGAGGAGGGCGCAGTCCCCCAGGGCACGCCGCATAGCCTGTTCGAGGATGGCTATGCGCTGGTCGTCGGCACGATCCTGCTGTCGATGGGGGTGGTTCTGCTGCAGAAAGCGCAGCTCGCCACCGGCGGCGTCGCCGGACTTGCGCTGACGCTCAATTACCTGACCGGGGTGCCGGTCGGTCTCTACTATACGGCGCTGTCGCTGCCGATGCTGGCGATGACCGTGCGTCCGATGGGGCGCGCCTTCCTCGTCAAGACAGTGATCGTGACGCTGGGCCTCTTTGCGCTGACCGCGCTGGCGCCGCAGGTGCTGGTGCTGGACTATGTCGCGCGGCCGGTGGCGGCGGTGGTCGGCGGAACGTTCATCGGCATGGGCGCACTGGCGCTGGCCCGCCACGCGGCGGGCTCTGGCGGGTCAGGGGCGATCGTGCTGTCGCTCTACCGCACGCGCGGATGGAATGCCGGGCGCACGCAGATGATCCTGGACTCCGGCGTGCTGCTGTTTTCGCTGCTCGCGCTGGACGTGGTGCAGGTGCTGTGGTCGCTGCTGGGCGTCATGGCGACCGGCGGCATCCTGTTCGTCTGGCACCGGCCGGGTCGCTACAACGGGTACTGATGGACTGTCAGTCGTAGACGCAGGCGTCGAAACCCTGCGTCTTCACCGTGCCGATCCGCGCGGCGACGGTGTTGCCGTAGCGGCGCGTGAAGCCCGTGGGGTTCTTGACGCTGCGGGTCTTCGGGCTGGGCAGGGCGGCGGCGATGCGGGCAGCTTCGATCGGCGTCAGCCTGGTGGCCGACTTGCCGTAATAGCGCTGCGCCCCCGCCTCGACGCCGTAGGTTCCAATTCCGGTCTCCGCGACATTGAGGTAGACTTCCATGATCCGGCGCTTGTCCCACAGGTTCTCGATCAGGAAGGTGAACCAGACCTCGAAGCCCTTGCGCACGTAACGGGTCCAGCCGTCGCCCTGCCAGAGGAACACGTTCTTGGCGGTCTGCTGGCTGATCGTCGACCCGCCGCGAATGCGCCCACCCGCGGCATTGCGTTCGAAGGCCTTTTCGATGGCGTTGGTATCGAAGCCGTTATGGGTGCAGAACTTGCCATCCTCGGCCGCGATCGCCGCGGCGACCATGTTGCGGTCGATCCGGCTGAGCGGCTGCCAGTCCTTGGTGATGCCGTTGCCGTCCACCAGCATCGTCACCGTCACCGGCGGGGGGACAAAACGATAGAGCACCGTCAGCCCCACGCTGATGGCGACGAACCAGATGATGGCCTTGGCAAGAATGCGCAGCAAAGGAAGAGAGCCCCGAGTTCCCGAGTGGAAAGCGCCTGCCTAGCGAGGTTGGACGGACTGCGAAAGGCGGGACGCGATCAATCGCGGGTGTCAAAGGCGGTTCTGGCCGTTTCTACATCGTCCAGGTGCTGTTCTGCCCAGTGCCAGACGCCGCAAAATGCCTCGCCCAGACTATGGCCAAGCGGGGTCAGCCGGTAGTCTACATGCGGCGGGATGACGGGATGGACGGTGCGGTGGACAAACCCGTCGCGCTCCATCTGGCGCAGGGTCTGGGTGAGCATCTTCTGGCTGATTCCGGGCACATTGCGGGCCAGCTGGCTGAAGCGCGATTCGCCATGTTCCTCCAGCGCTTCGAGCACCAGCAGGGTCCACTTGTCGGCCACCCGGCCGATCAGCTCGTTGACCAGAGCGTCCACGCCGGGAATGTCGGAGTGGCTTGTAGAGGGCGTATTTTCCATTTCTTACCTGCTGGTGACTACAGCACTTTCAGGTGCCTACTTTCCAGAAGAGAGTATAAGGATCACACCGTCTTCGCAATCTTCCTCCAGAGGAGTTCCCCATGAAGACCAACGGCAACACCATCCTTCTTTCCGGCGGCGGTTCGGGCATCGGCCGCGAACTGGCGCAGCGCTGGCATGACGCCGGCAATGTGGTGATCGTCACCGGGCGCACGCTGGCCAGCCTCGAGGAAACGGCGAAGGGGCGAGCGAACATTCACCCGATGGCGCTCGATGTCGGCGATGCCGCGGCAATCCAGGCTTTTGCGGCAGCGGTGCTGGCGAGGTTCCCGGCGCTTAATGTGCTGGTCAACAATGCCGGGATCATGCCGCTTGAGGATATCGCGAAGCCGCGAGACCTGTCGCGGGCAGAGGCCTGCGTGACGACCAATTTCCTCGGTCCGATCCGGCTGACGGACGCGCTGGTGGCGCACTTGTCGGCACAGGCCGATGCGACGATTGTCAACGTCAGTTCGGGGCTTGCCTTCGTGCCGCTGGCGAGCGCGGCGGTCTATTCTGCGACCAAGGCGGCGATCCATTCGTGGACCGATTCGCTGCGTTTCGCTTTGGCTGGCAAGGTGGAGGTGATCGAACTGGCCCCGCCCGCCGTCCAGACCGAGCTGACCCCCGGCCAGTCGACGCGGGAAGGCTACATGCCGCTCGATGAATTCATCGATGAAGTGATGGGCCTGTTTGCGCAGCAGCCGACCCCCGAACTGATCGGCGTGCAGCGCCTGGGCTTCCTGCGCAATGCCGAGGCGGAAGGGCGCTACGCCGAAACATTCGCGATGCTCAACACGCCCCACACCTGATCGCTGGAACCGACCGGCCGCCAGTGCTATCCCTGTATGCTGCACCGCAATATCGGATGGCACTGGCAGCATGGTCATGTTTTCCAAGGATAACCACGTGCATCGTCTCGATCTCGCCTTGCAGGGTGGCGGTGCCCATGGGGCTTTTACCTGGGGTGTGCTGGACGGGCTGTTGCAGGACGAGCGGTTGATGCCGGGCGCCCTCAGCGGCGCCAGCGCCGGCGCCATGAACGCGGCGGTGCTGGTGTCCGGCCTCGTTTCCGAAGGCCGCGAAGGCGCGCGCGAGCGGCTGCGCAGCTTCTGGAAGGAACTCAACCGCTCGGGCCGCGAGGCGGGGCCGCTGATCCCGATGATCGAGGCTTTCCCGCAGACTTCGCGAGCGATTTCTTCCTGGTGGTCGGCGGTGTTCGGCGATGTCAGCATGGCCCACGCCTCGCCGGAACTGGGTCGCGAGATGCAGGAGATCCTGCGCGGGGTGATCGATGAACACGTCGATTTCGACGCGATCCGCAGTAGAAATGCACCGCCGCTGTTCATTTCCGCCACCAATGCCCGGTCCGGTGCGCTGCGGTTGTTTCGCAATGGCGATCTGAACACCGATGCGCTGCTGGCCTCGGCCTGCCTGCCGCTTTATTTCCCGCCCGTCACCATCGATGGGAAGGACTATTGGGACGGCGGCTATAGCGCCAATCCGCCGCTGGTTCCGCTTGTGCAGGAGAGTTCGAACGACGACTTGCTGCTGATTACCGTCAATCCGCAGGTTCATTCGGAAACGCCGCGCGGCGCCGCCGCGATCATCGACCGGCTGACGGAAATCGGCTTCAACCAGTCGATGCGCAAGGAACTGCAAGGGCTGGTGCTGCTACAGTCCGCGATTGGGGAGGCGCGCGTCAAGCCCGGCGCGAAAGACGGACTGATCGCCCAGGTCGAACGTTTGCGCTTTCACGAAATCCATGATGAAGCCACGCTGGCGGCCATGCCCGCGCAGAGCAAACTGCTGCCGGTACGTCATCTTCTACTCAAGCTGCACGAAGCCGGGGAGGCGGCGGCAAAGCAGTGGTGCGAGGCCAATGTCGCGCATCTCGGCAAACGCAGCACGGTCAATTTCGCGAAGCGTTTCGGTCCCGCCTGATGGCAAAAGAAAACCGGGCCGCCCTTGCGAGCGACCCGGCTGATCTTTGAGTGTTTCGGCGAATGTTAGAGTGCCGGAACCATCTTCTTGTCCAGGGCGATGCGGCCCATCGCCTTCTGGAGCTTTTCGAAGGCGCGAACCTCGATCTGGCGCACCCGTTCGCGACTGACGTTGTAGACCTGGCTCAGCTCTTCGAGCGTCTTCGGGTCGTCGGTCAGGCGGCGCTCGGTCAGAATGTCGCGTTCGCGGTCGTTCAGCGAGTCCATGGCTTCCACGAGCATGTCGTGGCGAACGGTGGCTTCTTCCGCGTCGGCGACGGTTTCGTCCTGCAGCGGGCGGTCATCCGCAAGGATGTCCATCCACTGGCCTTCGCCTTCCTCGCGCAGCGAGACGTTGAGCGAAGCATCGCCGCCCATCATCATGCGCCGGTTCATGTTCACCACTTCCTGCTGCGAGACGCCAAGCGTGGTCGCGATCGTGGCAACATCGTCCGGATGCAGGTCGGTGTCCTCGTAGGCGTCGAGGTTCTTCTTCATGCGGCGCAAGTTGAAGAACAGCTTCTTCTGGCCCGCAGTGGTGCCCATCTTCACGAGCGACCACGAGCGCAGGATGAACTCTTGAATCGACGCCTTGATCCACCACATAGCATAAGTGGCGAGGCGGAAGCCCCGATCGGGCTCGAACTTCTTGACCCCCTGCATCAGGCCGATGTTGCCTTCGGAGATCAGTTCGGAAACGGGCAGGCCATAGCCACGGTAGCCCATCGCGATCTTCGCGACGAGGCGAAGATGGCTGGTTACCAGCTGTGCGGCTGCTTCGGGATCCTCGTGTTCCTTGAAACGCTTGGCGAGCATGTATTCCTGCTCGGGCTTAAGCAGAGGGAACTTGCGGATCTCGGAGAGATAGCGGTTGAGGCTCTGCTCGCTGCCCAGCGTGGGAACCGCCGGGAGATTGCGTTGCTTGGTGCTCACTGTCATCCGTCCTTTCCGGTCGGCCCGCGGTCGAAGACCCTATGCAGGCATCTTAGCTTGGGGCCACCTACGTAAGATAGCATGTTAATCCGATTTCACTGACGCAGTTCGTCGATCAGGGCCCGCATATCGTCGGGTAAGGGGCTGGAAAATCGGACTGTCTCCCCAGTAACGGGGTGGACGAAGCCAAGTTCCGCTGCGTGGAGAGCTTGGCGATGAAATCCGAGTCGTTGAACGACCGGGCGAATCGCGGTGGGTGTACGTCCATATACTGGATCCCCCAATAGCGAGTGCCCGATTGACGACATGTGAACGCGAACCTGGTGCGTTCTTCCCGTTTCGAGGCGACATTCCACGAGCGTGGCGCCCTTGAGCGTCTCGATCGTACGATAATGAGTCACGGCGTGTTTGCCTCTGCCTTCTTCGACCAGTGCCATCTTCTTGCGGTTGGTATTCGAGCGACCGATCGATCCGGTTACAGTGCCGGCAACAGGAATCGGTTTTCCGGCCACCACGGCCCGATAGGCCCGCTCGATCGAATGGTCGGCGAACTGCACGGCGAGGCCTTCGTGGGCGCGGTCGGTCTTGGCGACGACCAGCAAACCCGAGGTGTCCTTGTCGATGCGGTGGACGATGCCAGGGCGTGCGACGCCGCCGATTCCCGACAGTTGCCCGCGGCAGTGATGAAGCAGGGCGTTGACCAGCGTACCGTCGAGATTGCCCGCGGCCGGGTGGACAACAAGACCGGCCGGCTTGTCGACGACGATCAGGTAGGCGTCCTCGAACACCACGTTCAGGGGAATGTCCTGGGGCGCCGCTTCGGCAGGAATGGCTTCGGGCACGGCGATGGCGAAAGGCGTGCCGGGTTCGACCTTCAGCGAGGCCTGCGCGGCGTGTTTGCCCGCCAGCGTGACGCGGCCTTCGCCCATCAATGCCTTGATTCGTTCGCGCGACAGGCCGCTGGCCTCTGCCAATGCCTTGTCGAGGCGGCCTCCGGCCTCCCCGATGGTACCTTCAATGATGTTTTCCATGACCCCCATTGTGTGTACGATTTGGGGATGAATGTCGAAGTGACAAGGGCAGTTGTGACCGCTTTGATGGAGGAAGCCGCGCGCTGCCATCCGGAAGAGTGCTGCGGGTTGCTGCTGGGGGAGGGCGGCCGCGTCGACCGTGCGGTTCCGGCAGCCAACGTCGCCGCGCAGCGCACGCGCCATTTCGAGATCGACCCGGCCGCGCTGCTGGCTGCGCACCGCTCGGCGCGGGGCGGTGGTCCGCAGGTACTGGGCTATTTTCATTCGCATCCTGCGAGCCAGCCGGTGCCTTCCGCCGTGGACTGCGAACATTCCACCGGCGATTTGCGGATTTGGGCGATCATCGGCGAGGGGCGTGTTGCTTTCTGGCGTGATAGCGGGAATGGTTTTTCCCCAATGACCTGCAAAATCGTCGAAGAGGAGCGCGCGGAGTCGGAGGCTGACTTGCGCGAGACTTCCGCCGGGACCATGCGGGTTGCCGAAATCTGATCGCCACCTATCTGATGGCCACCTTTGAACCATGGAAGTTTCCGCGAATATGAGCACCAGTGCGATCGAACTTGCCAGTCTTCTCTGTTCGCGCCTGTGCCATGACATGCTGAGCCCGGTCGGCGCGCTGTCGAACGGCCTCGAACTGCTGTCCGACGAGAAGGATCCGGAGATGCGCCAGCGCTGCTTCGAACTTCTCGACCAGAGTGCGCGGATCTCGGCCGACAAGCTCAAGTTCTTCCGTCTCGCCTTTGGCGCTGCCGGCGGTTTCGGCGACATGGTCCCGGTGAGCGAGGCGCGGGCGCTGGTCGATGCGCTGCTGGCCAACAATGCCCGGATCGTCGTCAACTGGTCGCTCGGCAGCGACATGCTGCCCAAGCCGGCGATCAAGACTTTGCTCAATTTCGCCCTGATCGGGATCGAGGCGCTGCCCCGCGGCGGCACGCTCGACATCGCCGCAGAACTGCGTGCGGATCAGCTGACCAGTGGCACCAGCGAGATCGTCGTGCGCGCTGCGGGGCCGCGGATCGCCTTTGATCGCGACATCGGCCGCGCGCTTGAGGGGGCGCTGCCCGAAGGTGACCTGTCTAGCCGCACTGCCCCTGCCGCGATGATCCAGCAACTGGCGCATAGTCTGGGAGGCCGCCTCCAGTATGCGCTGGGGGACGACGCGCTGGTGCTCGGCGCCGTTCTGCCAGGCGTCTGAAGGAAGGGCTCCGGGCGATGAACCGCTGGCTGGTTAACCGGATCGTCGAATCGCCCAACTGCAACGAGCGCAAGCTGCCGGTGTCGATGGTGGTACTCCACTACACCGGCATGAAGTCCGCCGATGAGGCGCTGGAGCGCATGTGCGATCCGGCGGCCGAGGTTTCCGCTCATTACATGATTGACGAGGAGGGCATCGTCACCTCGCTGGTGGCTGAGGACAAGCGTGCCTGGCACGCGGGGCGGTCCTACTGGCGCGGGGTGACCGACGTGAACTCGGCTTCGATCGGTATCGAACTGGTCAATCCCGGACATGAATGGGGCTACCGGCCGTTTCCCGAACCGCAGATGGGTGCGCTGCTGCCGCTGCTTGCCGATATCATGGACCGTCACGACATCCCGCGGGCCAACGTCGTCGGCCATTCGGATATCGCGCCGGCCCGCAAGCAGGATCCGGGCGAGTATTTCGACTGGGGGCGTCTGGGTGAATTGGGGCTCGCGCTGGAAATCCCGGCAGCGAAGATGAACCTGTTCTACGACAATCCCGGTGCCTTCTATCTCGCGCTCGAGCGTTTCGGGTACGACATTGCCGATGGCCGTGCGGCCGTGCGTGCATTCCAGCGCCGCTGGCGCCCGGAATTCATCGATGGCGAGATCGACGGCGAAATCGGCGGAATTCTCTTCGAACTGCTGTTGGAGCGCGACACCGGTCGTGCTAGGTGACCGCCTGCACCGGGGAGCCGGGCAGCCGCGGGCGTCTTTGGACGCGCGAGGAAAGTCCGGGCTCCACGAAACAAGGGTGGCGGGTAATGCCCGCCGGGCGAGCCGGGTTTTCAGGCCTGGCGAAGCTTAGGGAAAGTGCCACAGAGAGCAAACCGCCTCGTCGTGCAGGGTTCGCCCTGAAAGGCAGGTAAGGGTGAAAGGGTGCGGTAAGAGCGCACCGCGCTTCCGGTAACGGCAAGCGGCAAGGCAAACCCCACCCGGAGCAAGACCGAATAGGGGCTGCGTGTCGTCTAGAACGGCGGGTTCGTTTCGGACCCAGGCAGCCCGGGTTGGTCGCTTGAGCGGCGCAGCAATGCGCCGCCTAGAGGAATGGCTGCCACCGCGGCGTAAGGTCCCTCGGTTTGGGAGACCACGCCAGGTACAGAACCCGGCTTACAGGCTCCCCGGTGCATTTCGATCCGCGACGTTTCGGCCAATCGGCGTTCAGGCGGCGATCTCGATGTTGATCGCGCCCTGGCCCTCGTCACGCGCCTGAATGAACCAGCGTTGCTCGCCTTCGAGGCCGATCGCGGTCAGGGTACCATGGACATAGGCGCCGGTATCGATGCCGATGCGGTTGAGGCGCACGTCCGGTTCTTCGGTGATCGTGTGGCCATGGACTACCATCGCGCCGAAATCTCCGGGGTGGGAAAGGAACGGGTCGCGGATCCAGCGGCAATCCTGGCCTGACTGATGGTCGAGCGGCGTATCCGGGCGTATGCCGGCATGGACGAACAGATAGTCGCCCATGCGAATCATTTTCTCGAAGCCGTCCAGAAAATCGAAATCACCTTGCGGAACTGCTTCCAGCATGGCCTGCTGCAGTTGTTCGGCATCCGCTTCCAGGATGAATTGCGGGTCGATGCCGTAGGACATCAGCGTTTCACGGCCGCCGAATTTCAGGAAGCTGCGGAAGGTGTCGAGCTTGCTGGCAGCCGCCACCATCATTTCCTCGTGATTGCCCTTGATGAACTCGACGCGGCGTTCCTGCGCCCAGGAACGGGCACGATCCAACACCCCGGCACTGTCCGGGCCGCGATCGATGAGGTCACCGAGCAGGACGACGTCGCTGTTCGCACGCGCGCGGCCGGCATCGTCACGTTCGATGGCTTCGATGAGGCTTTCAAACAAGTCCAGGCGACCATGAATATCGCCGACCGCGTAAACACGCTGACCCGGAGGAAGTTTCGGCGTCCTCTGCTTTTTGGCGGGACGGGCGACGAGGTTTCTGATCTTCGCAAGCATTATCCGGCGGAACCTATACCCGCCCGGCTATCCTCCGGCAAGCAGGTCCGTACTGCATTTGCGAGTGGCAAAAAGTCCACACTTCATGTCCGGATTGTTGCCTTTGTGAAATTTTCCTTGTTTGAATGCTGGGTGCGGTGCAGCATTATTGTGCTGACGCACGCTGGCCCGAAACGAGGACGCGGCAAAAGCGCAGGTGGGAACAAGCACCAAAAAGAATTTGTGAGGGAATGAACATGCACATGTCTGTCCGCGGCGTCATCGCTGCGACCCTGCTTGCGGGCTCCGCGCTCGCCGCCACCCCTGCCTTTGCCGACGAAGCCGACGCTCCCAAGGAGTTCACCGTCACCGGTAGCGCAGCCCTGACCACCGACTACCGTTTCCGCGGTGTTTCGCAGTCGGGCGGTGACCCGGCGATCCAGGGCGGCATTACCATTTCGCATTCAAGCGGCTTCTATGTCAGCACCTGGGGCTCCTCGATCGATCTCGGCTCGACTTATGGCAGCACCGAGGTTGACCTTTTTGGCGGCTGGACCGGCGAAGTCAGCTCGGGCATCACGCTTGACGCCGGCCTGCTCTACTACGCCTATCCGAACGGCCATGTCGGCCATGCCGAATTCTTCGAGCCCTATGCTTCGGTCAGCGGCCAGGTCGGCCCGGCCAAGCTCAAGCTCGGCGTGACTTATGCCTGGGATCAGAAGGCGCTGCCCAACTTCTACACGGGCAAGAAGGACGATAACCTCTACCTCTACGGCAACGTCGATGTGGCAATTCCTAACACCCCGCTGACCGTTTCCGGCCATCTCGGCTACGCCGACGGTTCGCTGGCGCCTTGCTACTACTGCAATGCCGACAAGACCGGCATCGATTATTCGATCGGTGCGTCGATGACGCTGTTCGGACCGCTCTCGGCATCGGTCAGCTATGTCGGCGTCAGCGGCCCGAGCCAGGATGGCTACACCGATGATACCGTGGTCGCCACGCTGACCGCATCGTTCTGATCGCGATCCCGCTAATCGGGACGCGAGCGAGACAATCGCAGGAGGACCCGCTCGGACTATTCCGGGCGGGTTTTCCTTTGCGGGCGATGGATCTTGCGCTTCGGGCAAGATCGCGGTGGAGTGTCATGCCGGGTCTGGTCTATCGTGCCTCCGGGCAGACGCCCTGACGGCGCGCCAACCTCCCTTCAAAGGACTTCCCGTGACCAAGTTTCTTCATACCATGATCCGCGTCACCGATCCCGACGCAACGATCGCCTTCTTCGAACTGCTCGGCGTCAAGGAGACCCGTCGCTTTTCGAGCGAGCAGGGCCGTTTCACGCTGATCTATCTGGCGGCACCGGGGGAGGAGGTCGAAGTCGAGCTGACGTACAACTGGCCGGCCGAAGACGGCTCGTTCGAAGAATACACCGGCGGACGCAATTTCGGCCACATCGCGTTCCAGGTGGAAGATATCTATGCGACCTGCCAGACGCTCGCCGATGCAGGCGTGACGATCAACCGTCCGCCGCGTGATGGCCATATGGCGTTTGTGCGCACCCCGGATGGCATCTCGATCGAACTTCTCCAGAATGGCCATCTCGAGCCGGCAGAACCCTGGGTCTCGATGCCGAACGTCGGCACCTGGTAATCGGGTGGGGAGGGCTGGTCGCCGTCAGACGGCGGCGGCTGGTTCTCCTTCAGTGCGCGGCCGGGGGGGGCAGGCGCAGGATGGCGTAACCCAGCAGAGAGGAGAGCAGCGAACCGGCGAGGACACCCAGCTTTGCTTCCTCCACCAACAGCGGATGCTGCGGGAATGCGAGCGCGCCGATGAACAGGCTCATCGTGAAGCCGATCCCGCATAGCACTGCCATGCCCCACAGCTGGATCCAGCTGGCTCCCGCCGGACGCGGTGCGAAACCAAGCTTGTCCGATGCCACGATGGCGGCAAAGATGCCTGCCTGTTTGCCCAGGAACAAACCCAGCGCGATCCCCAGCGGGACGGGTTGGAACAGTCCGGAAAGACCGCTGCCTGCCAGCGCCACGCCTGCATTGGCGAAGCCGAAGATGGGGACGATCACATAGCTGTTCCACGGCACCAGCGCATGTTCGAGCCTAAGCGCCATCGAATCCCCCCGCAACGGGCGCAAGGGTATGGTGAAGGCCAGAAGGACCCCGGCAATGGTGGCATGAATGCCGGAATTGAGCACGCAGAACCACAGCGCCAATCCCAGCAGGATGTACACGGACGTGTAGGCAATTCTCATGCGGCCACAGGTGACAAGTGCGCCCAGGATGGCGACGGCGGCCATGGCCCAGCCCAGTTCGATATGGGCCGTGTAGAACAGGGCGATCACGACCACTGCGCCGAGGTCGTCGACGATGGCAACGGTTAGCAGGAACAGTCGCAGCGACGCCGGCACGCGGCGCCCCAGCAGGCCGAGAACGCCGACGGCAAAAGCGATGTCCGTGGCGGCGGGTATGGCCCAGCCTCGCTGAGCAGGCTCCGCCAATCCCGCCGTAGCCAGGTAGACGATGGCCGGCGTGGCCATGCCTGCCGCCGCGGCAAGCACGGGCAGACGGCGCCGTGCCGGACTGGAAAGCTCGCCGTCGAGCACCTCCCGCTTGATTTCCAGGCCAACGACAAAAAAGAAGATCGCCATCAGCGCATCGTTGATCCACGCGTGCAGCGAATCGAGTCGGGCTATCGGCGATCCGGTGAGGCGATGATGAAAGACGCCGTGGTAAAGATCGGCCAGCGGAGAGTTCGCCGCCGCCATCGCCAGGACGGCGACCACTATCAGCAGGATCCCCGAAGTAGCTTCACCGCCCATTAACTTTGTGAAACGGCGCGCCAATTCATTGGCCAAATTTCGATGCGTACTCATAAGCCTTCTTTCAGGGAGCTGCGGCCGGGATGCAAGAGTGGCCGCCATTCCGGGGCGCTGAAAATCGGCATTGGGAATCGGAACGAAGCCAGACGAAATATCGGGGGACTTGGGTGGAAACGGTGGGAGTGTTTCAGCAAGCGATGATCTGCCTGCAGCATGTCGAGCGCGAATTGCTGCTGTTCACGGCTTTCTGGCTCCTGGTCAGTGCGGCCGACGAAGCGGTCATGGACCTGTGCTGGCTGACCCTGCTGTTGAGGGGAAAGGCGCGGAGCACCCGGTTACCTGCTGATCTTTCGAAAGTGTCGCTGAGCGGGCGGTCGGCGGTGCTCGTCGCGGCCTGGCAGGAAGAGCAGGTGATCGGACACACACTGCGTCATGCGCTATCCGCGTGGAAGCACAAGGAACTCTGCCTGTACGTAGGGTGCTATGCCAACGATGCGGCCACTTTGGCTGCCGCGATGGCAGGCGCGGGTCAGGACACCCGCGTGCGGGTGATCATCCATTCCGAGTTTGGGCCAACGACCAAGGCGGACTGCCTCAACCGCCTCTACAAGGCTGTTTGCGAGGATGAACGGCGTTCGGGCATTCGTTTCCGCAGTGTTGTCCTTCACGATTCGGAAGACATGGTGCACAGCGCGGAGCTGGCGGTCATCGACCGTGCGCTGGACGAAGCCGACTTCATCCAGCTGCCCGTGCGGCCGGAACCGCAGGCGAGCTCTCGCTGGGTGGGCGGGCATTACATCGATGAATTTGCAGAAGCGCATGGCAAGGCCTTGCCGGTTCGTGATGCACTGGGCGCTGCGGTGCCCTCTGCGGGTGTGGGATGCGGCTTCTCGCGTGAAATGCTGGCCCGAATCGCGCACTTGCGTCGCGTTGAAGGAGAAGGTGGGCCTTTCGCGGGCGAATGTCTTACCGAGGACTATGAGCTGGGCGTGCTGATCTGGCGCGAGGGAGGGAAAGGCCGGTTCGTGCGCGCGCGCGATGCTACGGGGCAACTGGTGGCGACACGTGCCTACTTCCCGGGTCGCCTGGAGGACTCCGTGCGCCAGAAGACGCGGTGGATTCATGGGATCGCCTTGCAGTCGTGGGACCGGCTCGGCTGGAGCCGCATCAATCGAAGCGCGGGGGTCGCGGATACCTGGATGGCGCTGCGCGACCGGCGTGGACCGCTGGCGGCGATGGTTCTTGCGTCAAGCTACCTGCTGGTCCTGGTTGAACTGCTGTTGGCGACGATAAGAGTGGGCGGTGTGGGCACGAATCCGACGGCATCGCCGGTATTGCAAGCGATACTGGCAGTTTGCCTCGTCAGCCTGGTCTGGCGCTGCATCATGCGGTTCCTTTTCACTGCGCGCGAATATGGGCTTGTCGAGGGTGCGCGCGCGATCATGCGCATCCCGGTCGCCAATCTCGTGGCGATTGTTGCAGGCTACCGCGCCCTGGCAAACTACCTGCGCACCCTGCGCGGTGCGGCAGTTCACTGGGAGAAGACCGCGCATCACTTGCATCCGGCAACTAAGGCCGCAGGCTATCCCTTGCATGGCTATTCCGGCCATGGGGGCACGACATTGCCAGATCGCGGCACGCGCGTTCCGGCGGCTGCGTGATGACAGGCGGGCAGCGGCTTCGCGGCCAACCTCTGGTGGCCTTGCTGGCGATCCTGTGCGGATGGATCGGCGGTCGGCTTTCTGCATGGGATGCGCCTTTGTTGGCCGCGCCTGCGCAGGAGCGCGCCGCGGTCACGGGCACGAACCGTACTGGCGATGTGGTGATGGCAGGGCCGCAGACGCTGGTTGGCGGCTTGGGCGAGGAAGGCCTGTGGCGCGGCGGCGACGGGGCGGGCGCCTATCCACAAGGTTGGCCGGCGCGCTTGGGCTACGGGCAGGACACGGTGCGTATCGTTTATGTCAGCACGCCGGGTAGTCCGTCCGATGCGGCATTATGGCGCCGCTTGGCGGCAATGGCGCAGGGTTCGCAATACGCGGCAATGCCGGTCACCGCATGGAGCGGTCGGGACGGTAATCCCAACGCAGATCCTGGCCGCGATTTTCCGCAGTACCCGATGGGCGCGTTTCACAGCGAGCATTTGCCATCCGGATTTCCGGGATTCGGGACGCCATCGTCCGAGGCGGCCGCTTTCGCAGCGCCGGAAGGGCCATCGATCGGCTCCGGCGGCAGCGTACTTTCTCTCGGCAGCAAGCCGCGCCGCTGGTCGGTGGATACCTGGGCGCTGATGCGCGGCAGGGGGGCTGGTCCACTTACGAACGGGGCCTTGCCGGCGACATATGGAGCAAGCCAGGCCGGTGCCGTCCTGCGCTACCGGTTGGGACTTCTCGCGCACCATCGCCCCGAGATCTACATGCGCACGACGGCGACTCTGGAACAGTTGCAGCGCGAGACCGCTGCTGCGATCGGCTTTTCGGCAAGGCCGTTGGCTGCCATCCCTGTCGTTGCCGCGCTGGAGGCACGATTGACGGAGCAGGCAGGGCAACGAAGGGTGCAGCCCGCGGCGATGGCGATCACCACGATCCCGCCATTCGCCTTGCCTGCGCGGCTGCGGGGCGAGACATATGTGCAGGCTGGTTATGTTGCCGGCAAATACGCGACGCCCTTTGCCGAAGGGCAGCTTCGTGTCGATCACGGGTTACTGCGGGTGGGGCAGGTCGAAAGCCGGATCGGCGGCGGAGTCTGGGGCGGTGTCCAGAAGGGCGCAAGCCGGTTGGATGCCGGCCCGTCGGCGACGGTGACGCTGCCGTTGCGGCGCGGCGTCAACGCCCGTGTCGGTGTCGATTGGCGCTTTCGCCTGGCGGGCGATGCAGAGCCAGGGTCAGGACCTGCCCTCACACTTTCCGCAGGTTTCTGAATCGGCGCTTTTCTCGCCCCTCACGCTGCGGTAGCGAGAGTGCTCGCATGGACGTCTATCTTCCCATCGCCAACCTTTCGGTCAACGGCATCATCATCGTTGGCCTTGGTGCCCTGACCGGGATCCTGTCGGGCATGTTCGGCGTGGGTGGCGGCTTTTTGACGACCCCTTTGATGATATTCTACGGGATCCCGCCGACGGTGGCAGCGGCATCGGCTGCCAGCCAGGTGACCGGAGCCAGCGTTTCCGGCGTGTTCGCACATGCCAAGCGCGGCAATGTAGACTATCTTATGGGGTCGGTCATGGTGTTCGGCGGCATCGTCGGCACCGGGCTCGGGGCCTTGCTGTTCAACCTGCTGGCCCGGCTCGGTCAGATCGATACGGTCATCAACATTCTTTACGTCGTGATGCTGGGATCGATCGGCGGACTGATGGCCAAGGAGAGCATCCAGGCGATCCGTGCCGAACGGAGCGGTGTGCCCATCGCTGCGAAAAAGCGCCGACACCATCCCATGGTGGCGAGCCTGCCGATGCGTTGGCGCTTCTATCGCTCAGGCCTCTACATCTCGCCGCTGGCACCGCTGCTTCTTGGCATCTTTACCGGCATCCTGACGATGCTGATGGGCATCGGCGGTGGCTTCATCCTCGTCCCGGCGATGCTCTACATTCTCGGCATGAGTGCCAACGTCGTGGTCGGAACGTCACTCTGGCAGATCCTGTTCACCACGATCGCAACGACAATGATGCATTCCATGACGACCCATGCCGTCGACATCGTGCTGGCATCGCTGCTCCTGCTCGGGTCAGTTACGGGCGCGCAACTGGGCGCGCAGTTCGCGCAAAAGGCAAGTCCGGTGAAGCTGCGGTTGATCCTTGCGCTCATCGTTCTCTTGGTGGCGGCGCGGATGGCGTTGGGGCTCGGCTATCGACCGGACGAGATCTATACGGTGGCGCCGCTGTGAGGGGGGCCGTCACCTCGGTTCTGGCGGTTCTTGTCTGGGTCGTGCTTTGTGCTGCCCGCGATCCCATCCTCGTCCCCGAAGTCTCTCAGCACGAGGTGGCGCTGCAGCAGGGCTTTACCGGAACCGAACTGCTGCTTTTCGGGGCGATCCTGACACCGGAAGGCTCCCGCGCGGCGCAGGACTACGACATCGTCATTGTGCTCAAGGGGCCGACCCAGTCGATCGTGTTGCGTGAAAAGCAGAAAGTAGCGGGAATCTGGATCAACGCCGACAGTACGGAGCTGCGCTCGGCACCTTCCTATTATGCCATCGCGTCGACCCGGCCGATCAAGGACATCGTCGACGACAAGACGGCGGCGATCTACGAATTGGGCTTGAAGTGGCTGCAACTCTCGCCGATCGGCGCGATCGATCCCAAGGAACAGACACGCTTCGCCAACGGGCTTGTCGACCTCAATCGCCGGATCGGCCTCTACCGCGAGGAAGAGGGAGGGGTGAAAGTCAGCGAGCAAGTGCTTTACCAGGCCCGGATTGGCTTGCCGTCCCGGGTTCCCATCGGTACTTACACGGCGGAAACTTTCGCCATATCTAAAGGGCGCGTGGTCGCCTCGGCCAGCAGTCAGGTCGAAGTGCGCAAGCTCGGCCTGGAACGCGCCGTCGCCACTTTCGCCGAGGATTATGGCTTTGCCTATGGCTTGCTGGCGGTTTTTGTATCGGTCGGCATGGGTTGGTTGGCCGGCCGGCTTTTCGCAATGCGCTGAAGATGCGATTGCCGAAGCTCCTTCAATCGAATGCTGGGCCTTTGGTATGAGCCTGTCTTTAGGCGGAAATTAACCGCGTGGTCATAGCTCTGCCGGGGTCAGTTCTACTTCGGGGGGCATAATGAACCAGATGCATCCAGAGGGCTTCGCGCCCTCGCGTGCGCCGCAGGCCGAGCAGCCGGCGGCGCATCCGGCTCACGCCCATACGACGCAGGCCCATATGACGCAGGGCCAGCCACGCCAGCCTGCACCGCGACTGGATACCGGACGCGAGCCGATCGGCGTGATCCTCGAAATCTCCGGTGCCGGAACGCGCATTGCGCTCGACATCAACCGGCTGGGCGAAGTGATGAAGGATGGCGATCCTTCGGTCGCGCAGTCAGGGCAGGTCGGCAGTCAGGTCAAGATCCGTGTCGGCAACGGCTGGCTGCTTGCCAGCATTCGCAATCAGAAGAGCGACAGCAAGATTCCCGGCGGCATCGTCGCCGAGGCGGACTTCCTTGGCGAGGGCAGCGAGGAACGCCTGACTGGCCGTATCCATGGCTTCCGCCGCGGTGTGACCTTCTATCCCTCGCCGGGGGCGCTGGTCTATCCGGCGACCACCGAAGACTTGCGCCAGATCTATGCCAGCGACGGGCGCAGCGCGATCCAGATCGGCAACGTCTATCCCACCAAGGACATCCGTGCGGGTCTCTATGTCGATGCACTGCTGGGCAAGCACTTCGCGCTGCTGGGATCGACAGGCACCGGCAAGTCGACCAGTGCCGCGCTGATCCTGCACCGCATCTGCGAGCATGCGCCGCAGGGCCACATCATCATGATCGATCCACACGGTGAGTATTCAGCCGCGTTCCGCAACACCGGCGTGATCCTTGACGTCTCGAACCTGCAGATGCCCTACTGGCTGATGAATTTCGAGGAACACTGCGAGATCCTCCTGACCTCGCGCGGGGACGACCGTCAACTCGACAGCGAGATCCTGGGCAAGTGCTTGCTCGAGGCGCGCTCCAAGAACCGGCTGGCCGAGCAGCTTGGCAAGATCACGGTGGATTCGCCGATCCCCTATCTGCTCTCCGACTTGTCCAACATTCTCAACAACCACATGGGCAAGCTCGACAAGGGCCACTCCAGCGCGCCCTACATGCGGATCAAGAACAAGCTCGACGAGATGAAGGGCGATCCGCGCTACCAGTTCATGTTCTCCGGCATGCTGGTGGGCGATACGATGGCGGAATTCATCTCAAAGATCTTCCGTCTGCCCTCGAACGGGCGGCCGATCTCGATCATCGACGTCTCGGGCGTGCCATCGGACATCACCAGCACCGTGGTCGCCGTGCTCAGCCGTATGGTGTTCGACTATGCTATCTGGGGGCGGGAGGAAAAGACCCGGCCAATCCTGCTCGTCTGCGAGGAGGCGCACCGCTATGTGCCGAGCGAGAAAAACGCCGATGGTTCCTCGGTCGGCCGCATCCTTTCGCGCATCGCGAAGGAGGGCCGAAAGTACGGGATCTCGTTGGGCCTCATCACCCAGAGGCCGTCCGACCTTGCCGAAGGTGTGCTTTCCCAGTGTGGCACGATCATCTCGATGCGTCTCAACAACGACCGTGACCAGGCTTTCGTGCGCGCGGCCATGCCGGAAGGTGCACGCGGGTTCCTCGATTCGATCCCGGCCCTGCGCAACCGTGAGTGCATCATCTGCGGCGAAGGCGTGGCGATCCCGATCCGTGTCTCGTTCGACGACCTCGAAGAGTACAAGCGCCCCGCGTCGGCCGACCCGTCGTTCACCGAACTGTGGAACAGTTCCGGCGGCGAGGAAGAGTCGGTCCTGCGCATCGTCCAGCGGTGGCGCGCGCAGGGCAGGTGATGGGGTTGCGCGGCCTTACAGGTCGAAGGCCGCGCGCCACTTGCCCCAGCGATAATAGGCCAGCGTCAGGACCACCGTCAGCGTCGAGCCGACCGGATAGGCCCACCACAGCGCTTCGCTGCCGATCGCGGGGTAGGCGAGAGCGTAGAAGCCGAGGCGGCCCGGAATGAGGCCGATGGCCATGATGATCAGCGGAACCACCACCGCGCCGTAGGCGCGCAGGGTGCCGGTGAGGATCATGGTCACCGACATGATCACGAAGCTGGCGGTGCAGACGAACTGGATGTGCCGCGCGATGGGCATTGCCGGGCTGTCGCCGCCCAGGAACAGGGCCAGCAGCGGATGGTCGAACACGACGATCAGCGCCGCCATCAGCAGCGAGATCGCGAGGTTGGTGACAAGCCCGATCTCGGTCACCTTGCCCACGCGGCCGTGATCGTGCGCGCCGAGCGACTGGGCAACCATGGCGCTGACCGCCGAACCGATCGCCATCGCCGGCATCTGCAGGTAGTTCCACAGTTGCAGCGAAGCGCCATAGGCGGCGGCGGCATCCAGCCCTTCGAGGTTGACGAGGTGGACCATGGCCAGGCCCGCCGACGAGACCAGCAACATCTGCGCGCCCATCGGCAGGCCCTTCAGGGTCACGTATTTCAATTCGCTGCCGCGCGGGATCAGGTAGCCGAGTTCGGCGCCGCGCAGCCGCATCGGCAGATCCTTGCGGTAGATCGTCCAGAGCTGGAACACGAGACCGGCGAAGTTCGCGAAGGCGGTTGCCGCGGCGGACCCGGCAATGCCCAGCGACGGCACCGGGCCGGGACCGATGATCAGCAGCGGGTTCAGGATCACATCGAGCGCCACCGTCAGGATCATTGCGTGAAGCGGGGTCCTGGAATCGCCCGCGCCGCGCATGCCCATCGAGACCATCAGCGAGAGCGAGCCCAGCGGTAGCGTCACGAAGATCACGCGCAAATAGGCCAGCGCTTCGATCCGGCTCTGCTCGGGCGTACTGAGCAGCCGCAACAGGGCGTCGGCGCCCAGCCAGCCGGCAAGGCCGCAGACCACCGACAGCATCAGGCAGAAGCCCACGCCCGAGCCGAAGGTCAGCCTGGCGGCATCGATGTCGCGGGCGCCGAAGTGCTGGCCCACCCGCACGGTGGTCGCCATGCCGAAGCCGAAGACGAGGGAGATCAGCAGGAACATGATGATGTTGGCATTGGCGGTTGCGGCCAGTGCGCTTTCGCCGAGCAGCCGCCCGACCCAGATCGCGTTCACCGAGCCGTTCAGCGTCTGCAGCACGTTCGAGATCAGCATCGGGATCGAGAACACCAGCAGCGTCTTGAGGATCGGCCCCTGGGTGAGGTCCCCCGTCATGTGCTGCTTGTGTGGCGGTGCTGCGGGTTCGCCGGGTTCGGTCTCTCCGGCGGGAATCGGCGATGCTTCGTTCATATGTCCCCTTACGTGCCCCGCGTATCGCCCCAGATGTGGATGTGCAGGCGGTCGGTGAAGCGATAGCCTTCCTGCGTGCAGATGTCCGAGAGCCAAGGCGACCTCTGCCGGATGACATCGCTGGAGCGGCCCTCCGGCATCAGGAATATCCGCTCTGCGGGGATATTGTAGCGCGCCTTGAGGGCGCGGACTTCGTCGACGTCGGCAGGTTCCGCAATCACGAATTTGAAGTAGGCCCGCGGATCGGCGGACCATGCCTCGAGCCGTTCGGGCACCAGTGCCAGTTCCGCCGGGTTGCCGCTGTGCGACAGCTTGGGGCTGACATTGTACTGCTGCACCCGCGCATCGAGCGCGGCGTGCGGCGCGACCGATCCGTTGGTCTCGATCTCCACATGCATCCCCGGCCGTGCCTCGTCGAGCGCCGCCAGCATCCGGGCGAGTTGCGCGCCCTGAAGCAGGGGTTCGCCGCCGGTGATGACGAGGCGATCGGGCGGAAGGTCCGCCACCATCTGCGCCACTTCCGCCTCTTCGGCCATGACCTGGTTGGCCTTGCGCTCGAAGGCCAGATCGTCGCGGTGGAAGCGGTTATCGCCAGTGAAGCGCCAGGTATACGCGGTGTCGCACCACTGGCAGGCGAGGTTGCAGCGCGACAGCCGCACGAAGGTGCTTGGCCGCCCCATGCTGGCGCCTTCGCCCTGAAGCGAGGCGAACACTTCAGGTTCGCCGGGAGTGGTGGTGGCAAGCGCAAGCGTCACGGGTGGTCTCGAATGCAAGGTTACGGTTTGGAGGGGTGAGGTTGACACAGTTTACACGGTCCAGAGGGAAAAGTGTCACCTTGTGTCGAGGGTGTCACCTTGTGGCTGGTATCGTGGCGAAAGGGCAGGGTGGTCACGCGCGCGAACGTGTCAGATGTGCGGAGACTAGGAAAACGAAAAAGAGAAGTCCTGGGGCCCTTCGACAAACTCAGGAGATCCCCCAGACCCTCGGAATGCCTGCGTCGCGCCCTGTCTGGCCGTTTTGCGCCCACTGAGAGCCGGGAGACAAAATAGCCTGCCGCGGCAAGGAGCGCACTGCGAGGCTGCGCGCGTGCCCCAGACGGTATTGGGGTGCAGGGGGTGTTGACCCCCTGCTCAACCCTTACTTCTTCAACCCAGTCGTGCCAGTGCGGCCGCCAGACGCTCGGCTTCGGCCGAGTGGTGCGCATGGTCGGCGCGGGCCTTGTCGATCGCTTCGGGCTTGGCCTTCTCGACGAAGGCCGGGTTGCCCAGACGCTTGTCGAGCGAGTCCCGCTCCTTGACCGAAGCGGCCATGGCCTTTTCGAGGCGCGCCTTCTCGGCGGCGATGTCGATCACGCCTTCGAGCGGGATCGCCAGCGTCGCATCGCCTGCGCCCACCTGCATGGCGGCGCCGGCCGGAGCAGCCTCGAAGTGGATCGCGTCGAGGCGGGCCAGACGGTCGATCACGGTGCCGTTGCGGCCGATCACCGCGCGGGTCGCGTCCGAGGGATCGGCGACATAGGCGGTCAGGCGTGCGCCCGGCGCGATGCCGAGTTCGGACTTGGCGCCGCGCAAGTTGCCGATCAGTGCGATCAGCCATTCGACTTCGGCCTTGGCCTCGGCGTCCACCGAGGCTTCCGGCGCGGGCCAGGCTGCGACGATCAGATCCTGATCGCGGGCGCCCATCTTGCTCCACAGCTCTTCGGTGACGAAGGGCATGAAGGGGTGGAGCATGACGAGGATCTGGTCGAGCACCCAGCCGGCGACGGCCTTGGTCTCTTCGTCGAAGTTGCCCTTGATCAGTTCGATGTACCAGTCGCAGAACTGGTTCCACACGAAGTGGTAGATCGCGTTGGCAGCCGCATCGAAGCGCAAGTCGGCCATGGCCTTGTCCAGCGCGGCAACGGTTTCGACGACTTCGCCGATGATCCACGTGTTGACCGCCGTGGTCGCCTTGGGAGCGGCCAGCGAAGTGCTGGCGACGATGCCGTTGGACTGGCAGAAGCGCGCGGCATTCCACAGCTTCGTGGCGAAGTTGCGGTACCCCTCGACGCGCTTTTCATCCATCTTCACGTCGCGGCCCTGGCTCTCCATGGCGGCCATGAAGAAGCGCAGCGCGTCGGCGCCGTACTTGTCGATCAGGCCGAGCGGATCGACCACGTTGCCCTTGGACTTCGACATCTTCTGGCCGTCGGCAGCGCGCACCAGCCCATGGAGGTAGAGCCGCTTCCACGGCACTTCCTTCATGAAGTGAATGCCCTGCATCGCCATGCGCGCATCCCAGAAGAACAGGATGTCGAAGCCGGAGACGAGCAGGTCGTTCGGATAGTGCTTCTTCAGCAGCGGCGCGTCTTCATCGGGCCAGCCGAGCGTGGCGAAAGGCCAGAGCGCGGAGGAGAACCAGGTGTCGAGGACGTCGTTGTCGCGCGTCAGCTTCTTGTTGCCGGCCTGCGCCTGTGCCTCTTCCTCGGTCTCGGCCACGAAGATCTCGCCGTCTTCGGTGTACCACGCCGGGATGCGGTGGCCCCACCAGAGCTGGCGGGACACGCACCAGGGCTGGATGTTTTCCATCCAGTTGAAGAAGGTCTTTTCCCAGGTCTTGGGAACGATCTCGATCGCGCCGGAGCGAACGGCTTCCATCGGCGGGCCGGCCAGCGTCTGCGCATCGACGTACCACTGATCGGTCAGCCAGGGTTCGATCACCACGCCGCTGCGGTCGCCGAACGGGGTCTGGATCACGCGGTCCTCGACCTTTTCCAGCAACCCGTCGTCTTCCAGGAAGGCGACGATCGCCTTGCGCGCCTCGAACCGGTCCATGCCGATGAACTGCGCGGGCACGAGGCCGTCCTGCGTCTGGCAAACATGGGCATCGGCATCGAGCATGTTGAGCATGTCGGCGGGCTTGAAGCCTGCACGCTTGCCAACCTCGAAGTCGTTGAAGTCATGACCCGGGGTGATCTTCACCGCGCCCGAGCCCAGTTCGGGATCGGCGTGCTCGTCCGCGACGATGGGAATCTCGCGGCCGGTCAGCGGCAGGGTCACGGTAGCGCCGCGCGCCAGCAGGCCCTTGTAACGCTCGTCCTCGGGATTAACCGCGACGGCCATGTCGGCCAGCATCGTCTCCGGGCGGGTGGTGGCGACGTGGATGTGGCCGGAACCGTCCGAAAGCGGATACTTGATGTGCCAGAAGTGGCCGTTGGTCTCGCGCGTCTCGACCTCGAGGTCGGAAATGGCGGTGCGGAACTTGGGGTCCCAGTTCACCAGGCGCTTGTCGCGATAGATCAGGCCCTGCTTGTGCAGGTCCACGAAGACCTTCACCACGGCCTTGGTGAAGTGCGGATCCATCGTGAACTGCTCGCGGCTCCAGTCCATCGAGCAGCCGAGGCGGCGCAGCTGGCCGGTGATGGTGCCGCCGGATTCGGCCTTCCACTCCCAGACCTTGTCGATGAACGCCTCGCGCGTGTAGTTGGCGCGCTTGTCGCCCTTGGCTTCCATCTGGCGCTCGACCACCATCTGGGTGGCGATCCCCGCATGGTCGGTGCCGACCACCCAGAGTGCGTCCTTGCCCTTCAGGCGTTCGTGACGGATCACGATGTCCTGCAGCGTGTTGTCCAGCGCGTGGCCGATGTGGAGCGATCCGGTGACGTTCGGCGGCGGGTTGACGATGGTGAACGGCTGCGCGTCGGTGCGCTCGGGGCGGAACAGCCCTTCGCTTTCCCAATGGTGGTACCACTTCGCCTCGATCTGGGCGGGGTCGAAGGTCTTGTCGAGAGCGGCTTCTGGCGTGTCGGTCATGGCGCGGGGCTTTGCCAGCGCGGCGTCTCGCGCGCAAGTGCGCGTAGGGATTGCCGGCGCCGCTGCCATCAAATTGCCACGGACTATTCCCAGGCAGTCCCTTGCAAAATCAACAATCCGCCGCACCCGGGGAACCCCTTGCCGGTACAGGCATTTTCCCCCAATACGAGCGCACATGCGGGAATGGGCTGAATTCACTCTGTCGGGAAGCGACCAAGGCGGTGTCCACACGGTGGCGCTGAAGGGGCCGCTGTGCGTCCATTCGCTGGGCAACCTCGACGGCAAGCTGGCGGCCTGCGGCGGTCCGGTCGAGCGGATCGACATGTCCGGCGTCACCGACATCGACACGACCGGCGCCTGGCTGGTCAAGCGCTTCGCGGACGAGCATCACCTTGAAATCGTGGGCCAGAGCGAGGCGGCGGACCGGCTGTTCGCCGCCGTCGGCCGGGTGCCGGAGGAAGCCGCCGAAGTGCCTAAGGGGGCGGGGCTGCTGCTGCGCACGGTGGCCGAATTCGGCGATGTCGTGGTCAATTGGGGCAAGGGCTTCACCAAGTCGATCGGATTTCTCGGTGAACTGATCCTCGCCTTGGGCGGCGTGATCCGCCATCCCTCGCGGCTGCGCGGCACCGCGCTGGTGTTCCACATGCAGCATGTGGGCATCAACTCGCTGTGGATCATCGGCCTGATGAGCTTCCTGATCGGCATCGTCATCGCCCAGCAGGGCGCGGTGCAGCTCGCACAGTTCGGGGCCGAGATCTACACGATCAACCTCACCGGCCGCCTCGCCATGCGTGAACTGGGCATCCTGATGACTGCGATCATGGTCGCGGGCCGGTCGGGATCGGCCTTCGCGGCGCAGATCGGCACGATGAAGCTGACCGAGGAAGTGGACGCCATGCGCACGATCGGCGTCTCGCCGATGCAGGCGCTGGTGGTGCCGCGAGTGCTGGCGGCGATGCTGATGATGCCGCTGCTCGGCTTCTACGCCACGGTCCTGGCGATCATCGGCGGCGCCTTCATCGCCAATTTCGCGCTCGACATTCCCTTCCTCACCTTCCTTCAGCGCACGCAGGAAGTGGTGCCGACGACCGACATCTGGGTCGGTCTGCTCAAGGCGCCGGTCTTTGCGCTGATCGTGGCGCTGGCGGGCTGCTACCAGGGCATGCAGGTGACCTCCAATGCCGAGGAGGTGGGCGGGCGCACCACCCAGGCGGTGGTGACGGCGATCTTCACCGTCATCGTGCTCGATGCCTTCTTCGCGATCTTCTTCACCAAGATCGGCTGGAAATGACCGACCTTTCAAGCGATTACGAAGGCGAATATCCGATCGTCGTTGAAGGGCTGGTCAATGCCTTCGACGGCTTCGTGGTGCATCAGGACTTGTCGCTGAAGGTCCGTAAGGGCGAGATTCTCGGCGTCGTCGGCGGCTCGGGCACGGGCAAGTCGGTACTCATGCGCTCGATCATCGGGCTGCAGCAGCCGGAAGCGGGCGAGATCACCGTGCTGGGCCACAAGATGGGCGAATCCACCGACGAGGAAGGTATTGACCTGCGCTCGCGCTGGGGTGTGCTGTTCCAGGGCGGGGCGCTGTTCTCGACCCTGACCGTGGGCGAGAACGTGGAAGTTCCCCTCAAGCAGTTCTTCCCCGAGATCGCCGATGCGCTGCGCGCGGACATCGCGCGCTTCAAGGTGCGCCTCGCCGGCCTGCCCGAAGAGGCGGCGGCGAAGTATCCCAGCGAGCTTTCGGGCGGGATGAAAAAGCGCGCCGGCCTCGCCCGGGCGCTGGCGCTCGATCCCGAACTGCTGTTCCTCGACGAGCCGACCGCCGGGTTGGACCCGATCGGTGCCGATGCTTTCGACCGGCTGACGCGCGGGCTTGCGGATACGCTGGGGCTCACCGTGTTCCTGATCACCCACGACCTCGATACCCTGCACGCGATCTGCGACCGGGTCGCGGTGCTGGCGGACAAGAAGGTGATCGCCGTGGGCACCATTCCCGAGCTTCTCGCGCTCGACCATCCGTGGATCCAGGAATATTTCAACGGCCCGCGCGGCCGTGCGGCGCTGGGCGCCAAGGACCAGACTTCGAACGACAGCACTGCGGAGGCGAGAGTCCCCGCGCTACACGATAATTCCGGCGCCTCGTCGGGTGAGCCGGAGGCATAGGGCAGCAGCATGGAAACACGGGCCAATCATGTCTGGGTCGGGGCGGTCACGCTGATACTGCTGGCGGCGCTGGCGGCGTTCATCATCTGGATCGCCCGTATCAACGAGACCGCGCGCAACGAATACGACATCTTCTTCAAGCAGTCCGTCGACGGACTGGCGAGGGGGTCGGGTGTCGATTACGCGGGCGTTCCGGTGGGGCAGATCAAGGAAATCGAACTCTGGCCGCAGGACCCCAGCTTCGTGCGCGTGCGCATCCGGGTCGACCAGAAAGTGCCGGTGACGGAGGGCACCACCGCGACGATCCAGGGCAGCTTCACGGGCGTGTCCGACATCCAGCTCGAAGGCGCGGTCAAGGGCGCGCCGCTGCTGACCGAGCCGGGGCCGGAAGGCGTGCCGGTGATTCCGACGAAGCGGGGCGGCCTGGGCGAAATCCTCTCCAACGCGCCGCTGCTGCTGGAGCGCCTGGCCACGCTGACCGAGAACCTCAACCTGCTGCTTTCGGACGAGAACCGTAAGTCTCTCACCGGGATTCTCAAGAACACCGACAAGATGACCCGGGATCTCTCTGCCGCTTCGCCGGAAGTGCGCAAGACCCTGGTTCAGCTCCAGGGAACGCTCGACCAGGCGACCAAGACGCTGGCCGCATTCGAGGGCGTTGCCGGCAAGGCGGACAACCTGCTGGGCGATCAGGGCAATTCTCTGGCCGACCAGCTGCGCAAGACGCTCGCCTCGGCGCAGAGGTCGATGGACACGCTCGACCAGACCCTGCAGCACGCGCAGCCCGCCTTCGACAAGGTCTCGGGTGAGACGCTGCCGGCTGCTGAAGCCGCGATCCGCGATCTCCAGGCCACCAGCAGGGCGCTGCGGGCCGTCACCGAGAAGATCGACGAACAGGGCGCCGGTGCGCTGCTCAAGGGGCAGAAGCTGCCCACCTACAAGCCTTGAACGGGCAAGCCATGAAGAGGCTCGAGATGCGAACCGCCAAGATGATCGGAAACACGGTGCCGGGGATGAAAGCGGCGACGGGCGCGCTGCTGCTGACGGCCTGCCTGGCGCTGCCCGGCTGCATCAGCCTGGCGGCCAAGCCGCCCGAGCAGCTGATCCGCCTCACAAGCGAGGAAACCGCACCGGCAGGGGCCCAGGTGAGCAGCCAGCTGGCCGATGCCATCGTCGTCGCCGATCCCGAGGCCGATCGCAGCCTCGATGTCCTGCGGGTGCCGGTCAAGGTCGATGCCTCGGGCCTGTCTTATCTCAAGGACGCCGTCTGGACCGAAAAGCCGACCCGGCAGATGCGGACCCTGCTGGCCGAGACACTGCGGGCGCGCACCGGCAAGCTGGTGGTGGAAGGCATCGGCTACGAGGTGTCCGGCAAGACGCTGATAGGCGGCCGCCTGCTCGACATGGGTTATGATGCGCCTACCCGTTCGGTCGTCGTGCGGTTCGACGCCATTCGCACGGAGCGCGGCGGACCGATCACCACGCGCCGGTTCGAGGCGCGGGTGGCCGATGTGAAGCCTGAGGCGTCCAAGGTGGGGCCGGCGCTGAATCAGGCGGCCAACGACGTGGCAAGGCAGGTTGCCGACTGGGTCAAGGCGCAATGAATGTGCGCTCACGGGAAATTAAGTAATTAATGACAGCGTTTGTTATGATGCTTTGATTTCTCAAAAGCCTCTTTGATATTCTATTTATTCAATTCGAATATTCTTGACAGGTGATTGTCCGGTTTGTGACGGCGGCTGGGATGGCCCATGTTTGCAGGCTTTTTTCAGGCCCGGCCAATGGCCGCCTGTGGCGGTTCTGCAACGCCAGCGCCTTGCGGGATCATAAGTCAACTATCTGACATTGCCTGAAATTTCTGCGCCTGTATCCGCCGCACCTCTTCGCACAGGGGTGCGGGGGCAAGAACAAGATTGCAGGAGTTTCCATGAAGAAGATCGCCATCGCGGCCACCGCCGCGCTGTTCGCCATTCCGGCTGCCGCCAACGCACAGGCATACGTGCAGGCCCAGACCGGCCTCGACAGCGTGTCGGTCGATGGCGGTTCGTCGGAAGGCCTCACTTATGGCGTGGCCGCAGGCTACGACATCCAGGCCCGTGACGCGCTGTTCTTCGGTATCCAGGCCAGCGTTTCGGACAGCACCACCAAGGACTGCGTGCGCGATGTCGCCGTCACGGACGACAAGCTCTGCGTGCGTTCGGGCCGTGACCTTGCGGCCGTTGCCCGCATCGGCACCAACGTCGGCGAGACCACCAAGCTCTACCTGCTGGGCGGCTACACCAATGCGCGGGTTCGCGTGACCTACAACGACGGCACCAACAAGGACAGCGCCGGCACCAACCTCGACGGTTACCGCATCGGCGCCGGCTTCGAGCACGACTTCGGCGGCAACCTGTTCGGCAAGGTCGAGTACAACTACTCGAACTACGAGCATGGCTTCAGCCGCCACTACGCGCTGGCCGGGTTCGGCGTGAAGTTCTGATCTTTCGCGCGCAGGCGGCCTCGCGACCCGGCCGCGTGCGTTGCAGGGAGGCCCGTCCTGGCATTTGCCGGGGCGGGCTTTTTCCGTTTCAGCAGGGACTTTTCCCCTGCTCCCGCGTTTCCGTCAGCGCGCCAGGTTGGCGAAGCGGATGGCCAGCTTGAAGGCCTCGAACCGTGCCGCGCGGCGTTCGGCGGCCTCCCAGTCCTCGCCCCAGAGTTCGACCTGCCAGTCTTCCTCCAGGTTGGCGGCCTTCCACAGCGCTTCGGCATCGGCGCCGGGCTCGACCGCGGCGAGGGCGATCGTCAGCGAGGCGGCCAGGCTCGACAGCATGCGCAGCGCCGCCAGCGCGAAGGCATCCTGCTTGGCAAGAATGGCTTCGAGACGGGCGAGGGTCTCTGGCGGGACCGGCTTGTGGAGAATGCCCGAGACGCGCGGAAACGCGAGGCCATGGCGCGCCTCGATCCCGGCCAGCAGCGGCTCCCAGACGGCCAGCTGGCGCTGGTAGAGCGCATCCTCGGGATCGGCGCGGTAGCACAGCGTGTCGGTTTCGGCGTAAGGCAGGATCTCACGCAGGGCGAGCGCGGGATCGCCGACCATCGCGTCGAGCGCGAAGTCGGCAAGGTCGCGCAGCGGGAAGGTCGCGGTGTCGATCTCCTCGCCCTGGGCCGCCCATTCGGCGCCGAGCGCTTCCGCCATGGTCATGGTGGGCAGGACTTGCGGGCGGCCGCCGGCGGTCTTGATGCCGCGTCCGTCGAGCAGAACGCGCCAGCCGCCGTCCTGCGGGGCCTGGGTGACTTCCTTGTAGAAACGCTTCACGGGGGAATTCCGGTTACCTGGGGCTGCGCCACTTGCGCGCCAAGAGGCGGGGGATGACAAAGACGCCGATCATGCCACTGAGGATGAGCACGTAGCCGAGCCAGAGCGGCGCGCTCAGCTTGTTCGCGCCGATGGCGAGCCCGCCGACGACGCAGGCGACACCGAACAGGCGCACCAGTTGCATGACGATCCAGCGGGACCGGGCGGGATCCTTGGCGGCCGAGGTCATGCGAGGAGGTGCTCCAGCAGTTGCTGCGGGGTTTCGAAGACCTTTTCGGCCCCGGCGGCGATCAGTTCCTCGGGATGGTGGTAGCCCCAGTCGACGCCGATCGCGCGGGAGCCGGCATTGGCGGCCATCCTGATGTCGTAGACGGTGTCGCCGATCATCACCGTCTCGCCCGGCCTTGCGCCGGCATCGTCCATGGCTTCCTCCAGCATCGCCGGGTGCGGCTTGGAGGGGTGCCGGTCGGCGGTCTGGAGGGTGACGAAGAGGTCCTTGATGCCGTTCGCCTCGAGGCAGAACGACAGGCCCCGGTCGGACATGCCGGTGGCAACGCCCAGCGTCCACCCGGCGGCCTGGAGGCCGCGCAGCACATCGGCGATGCCCGGGAACAGCGGCTGCGAGACGCGGCCCTCGCTGCGGGCCTGCCGGAAGGCGAGCTTGTAGGCGTCGGCCATGGCGTGCTGCTGCGCCTCGTCGCTGTCCGGCAGCAGCTGGCGCATGGCTTGCGGCAGCGACAGCCCGACGGCGCGGCGGATCAGCCCGCGCGAGGGGGCGGGAAGGCTGAACTCGGCAAACACCGCCTCCATGGCCTCGCAGATCGGGGCCTGCCCATCGACGAGCGTGCCGTCGCAATCGAAGACGGCGAATTTCATCCGACCAGATCCCTCATGAGTTGCGCCATCGCGCGCGAACCTTCGGATTCGAGCCCCAGCGCGACGCGTTCGCGTTCGTCGGCGGGCTTGTTCTGGGAAAGCTTGAAGGTCGGGCGCCAGGCCAGCACTTCCAGCTCGAAGCCGACGATCGCGGCCTTGAGTTTGGCAAGATGGCCGGGCGAGACCTTGTCCATGGTCCAGACTTCGCCCTGCGAGACGCGGGCTTCGTTGCGGGCAGAAAGGCCTTCGAGCAGGCCCGTCAGCCCCTCGTCGTCCATCCGGCGCACGCGGCCTTCCATTTCGACGCTGACGTAGTTCCACGTCGGCACTTGCTCGCTGCTTTCATACCAGCGCGGCGAGACATAGGCATCCGGCCCGTTCACCACCGCCAGCACGGTGGCGCCGGCGATATGGCGGGTGAGCGCATTGCCGCGCGCCAGATGGAACTGCACGGCGCCGTCCCCGGTCCACAGCAGCGGGGTATGGGCAACGCGCGGCCCGTCCGGCGTGGCGGCGAAGATCATGCCGAAGCCGACCTCCTCCATCAGCGCTTCGGCCATTGCACGATCGGCCGGACGGAACTGCGCGCTGGGGTGCATCAGCGCTTGCCGCGCGGCGCCGAGGGGCGTGAGCCGCCTGGACCGGAAGGCTTGCGCGGGCCGGACGGCTTGCGGGCGCCGGCAGGCTTGCCGGGGCCGGCTTTGCCAAGGCCGGGCTTGCCGGTCGCCTTGCGCGGACCAGCAGGTTTGCCACCCGGCTTGCCCGCCGACTTGCCGCTGGGCTTTCCGCGCGAGCCGGGGCGTTCCGAGGCGCCGTCGCGGCGCGAGCGACGCTCGCCGCGGCGTTCCTTGCGGTACTGCTTGGCGTGGGCCTTGGCGGCGCGCTTTTCGTCGTCCTTGGTGAACTCCGGCGCGCTTTCGGGCAGTTCGGCGCCGTCGGCTTCGTCGAAGCCGAGCGATTCCATCGAGTTGGCGAAGTGCTCGGGCAGCGGCGCGGTCACGTCCAGCGGGGCGCCGTCGGGATGCTCGATGATCAGGCGGCGGGCGTGGAGGTGCATCTTGCGGCTGATCGTGCCGGAAAGGAACGCTTCCTGGCCGCCATACTTGCCGTCACCGACGATCGGGTGGCCGATCGCCGCCATGTGGACGCGCAGCTGGTGGGTGCGGCCGGTCAGCGGGTGCAGTTCCACCCATGCGGCGCGGTTGCCCGCACGGTCGAGCACGCGGTAGCGGGTGCGGGCCGACTGGCCGCCTTCCTCGTCCACGTACATCTTCTCGCCGCCGGTGCCCGGCTGCTTGCCGATCGGCAGTTCGATCATGCCGTCGTTGATGCTGGGCACGCCGACCACCAGTGCCCAGTAGATCTTCTTGGCGCTGCGCCCGGAAAAGCGCTTGGAGAAGAACGCGGCGCTGCCCGGCGTGCGGGCGACGAGCAGGACGCCCGAGGTGTCCTTGTCGAGGCGGTGGACAAGCCGCGGGCGCGGGCCCTTGTCCGCGTAAGCGTCGAGCAGGCCGTCGACATGCTCCTTCATGCCCGAGCCACCTTGGGTGGCGAGGCCGGGGGGCTTGTTGAGCACGATGGCGGCGCGGTCCTGGGTCAGGACCATGGCGTCGGCACGCTCGATCTCTTCCTCGGTCAGTTCGCGGCGCGGGCGGGCGGCGCGCTGGCCGGGCTGCTGCTCGCCGCCGGGGGGCACGCGCAGCGTCTGCCCGGCGGTGAGGCGGGTGTCGACATCGGCGCGCTTGCCGTCGACGCGGATCTGGCCGGTGCGCGCCCAGCGCGAGACCATCGCGAAGCCGACTTGCGGCAGGTGGCGCTTGAACCAGCGGTCAAGGCGGACGCCTTCGTCGTCGTGACCGACGGTAAACTGGCGGACGATATCGGTATTCTCTGGGCGGCTCATGCGGCGCTCCTCATGATGGTAAGGCCGAGGAACAGCGCGCTAAGGCCGGCGGCCAGCGAAATCGCGACGTAAAACACGGCAAGCCCCGGTTGTCCGCGCTGGGCAAGCGCGACCGTATCGAGGCTGAAGGACGAAAACGTGGTGAAGCCCCCAAGCACGCCCACGCCGACAAGCAGGCGCAGGTTTTCCCCGCCGGGGGCCATGCGGCCGAGCCAGCCGGCGAGCAGACCCATGACAAGGCTGCCGACGATGTTCACCGTCAGCGTTCCGTAAGGGAACGCCAGGGCACGGGCGGGGCCGAGCACGACGGTCCAGGCATAGCCGACGCTGAAGCGCAGCCATGATCCGACCGCGCCGCCCAGCGCCACCAGGCCGGAGGCGAGGAGGAAGGATGGTTGGGGCATCACGCCGCCTTAGCCGCGAATGCGCGGTTTTCCAATCGTGGTGCGCACGTGGCCTGTGCGGCAGCGATAGTTGTGTGGCTTTTGAACGGTTCGCGGAACGGCCTCTCTATAATTGTCCTTGGGTGCGACCCCACTCCGCAAGGAGAAAAAACGATGCAAGTTTCATCCACGACCGGCGCGATGGGCGCCATGTTCAATCCCCGGCAGGATATGGACGACAAGATCTCCACGGCGCTCAGCAGCGGAACGATCTCCGACACCGATGCCAGCGCGCTGGAATCGGCACTCGATTCGATCGGCAGTTCGCTGTCTTCGGACAGCTCGGCGGCTTCGGGTAGCCGCCTCGATCCCTCGCAGATGAAGGATCGAATCAATTCGCTGATCGCGGATCAGGTGTCGTCGGGCACGTTGACGCAGGATCAGGCGAGCGAGTTGCAGTCCCTCTTTGCGCAGGGACCTTCGGGCGCCGTGACGGCCGATGCCTCGGCCGCGGCCGGCGACGATGCAGTGCTCGGCGGCGTGCAGGGCGGCAGTGGCGGCATGGGCGGCCCGCAGGGCGCCGGTGGCCCGCCTCCCGGTCCGCCGCCTTCGGGCGCGGTCGGCGGTGCCGAGGAAACCGACGAAACGGACGAAACGGACGAAACGGACGAAACCGATGAGACTGACGAGACGGATGATACCGATTCGACGGACGACACCGACGAGGCCGATTCCTCGAGCGAGGCGCGCGATGCGATTCTGGCCTTCCTCCAGAACCTGAAGGACGCGCAGGGCACTTCCAGTACCTATTCGGCTGCCGGCCTCGCCGAATCCACGCTGTCGGGCCTGATCGTCGATCAACTGGCCTGATTGGCTTAAATCGTGTAAAACTCCCTCCGGCGGGCCCTCGCTCCCGGCGGAGGGGGCTGCATCTGGCCTAAATGCGGCCAAGATTGCTTGCCTTGCGGGCCGGTTGGTGCTAGCGGCCCCCAACTTCGAGCCGACCTCGCAAGGGATTCGGCGAAATTCGTGTTTTCTCAAGGTACGTTCCGCGTCGGAATGCGGAAGTCGTGCTTTCGATTTGTGAGGTGTGTCGGTTTATGCAGATTCTCGTTCGCGACAACAACGTCGATCAGGCTCTCCGGGCTCTCAAGAAGAAGCTGCAGCGTGAAGGCGTTTACCGCGAAATGAAGCTGCGTCGCCACTTCGAGAAGCCCTCCGAAAAGCGTGCGCGTGAAAAGGCTGCTGCCGTTCGCCGCGCTCGCAAGCTGGAGCGCAAGCGTCTCGAGCGCGACGGCGTCAAGTAAGATACCCGTCGGATAGGGCGTGGGGTTTGTCCCCACGCCTTGTGCGGTGCCGGCCCGCTCCCCCACGCGACCGCGTTCGTGCTTGCCGATAACGGGCAAGTCTCGAAAGGTCGGGTGAGGGAGCGGGCCGATGTCGTGTCCGGCGCTGGTGTTTTTGTTGCGCGATTCAGGAAACGATTCGTGCAAGCGGTAACGCGGCTTAATCGCTTGCTGGTTGCGTTTTCCTGATCCATGAGGGCGCGGACGAATCCCGCGCCCTTTTGCGCATCCGTGCCTTGCGCGCGTATCGCAGCCGCTGGGCGCCACAAGATAACCAGGAAGGCTCCATGACAGAGATCACCCGCGTCCCGCTGCAGCCGGTTGCCAAGGGCGCCGTAGCCAAGATCTGGATCGGTGTTGCCGCGCTCGCGCTTGCCGGCGCCGGCATTGCTTACGCGACGCTGCCGCCTGCGGTCCATGTTTCGACGATCAAGGCCGGTTCGGGCGATTCGCCGACGCTCGATGACGTGGTGCTGATCAACTACAAGGGCACGCTGCCCGACGGTAAGGTCTTCGACCAGCAGAAGGGCGTGCCGATGGCGCTGGCGGAAGTCGTTCCCGGCTTCGGCAAGGCGCTGGTGAAGATGCAGCGCGGCGGCAAGTACGACGTCGAGATTCCGGCCGCGCTTGGTTACGGCGCCAAGGGTGCCGGGCCGATTCCGCCGAACACGGACCTGAAGTTCGAAATCGAACTGATCGACTTCAAGAGCCGCGCCGAGATCGAGCAGCAGCAGCGCATCCTCCAGCAGCTTCAGCAGATGCAGGCGCAGCAGGGCGGCGCGGCGGCAGGGGCGATGCCGGGTGGCGCGGCGCCCGATGCCGCTCCGGTCCAGCCCTGATCGCGCGCCCGGTGAAGATCGCTTCTCTCGCACTCGCTTCTCTGGCGGCGCTTGCGCTGCCGGTGGCGGCTCAGGCCGCCGCGAAGCCCGCTGCTCCGGCAGCCGCTCCGGCTCCGGCGGCTGCCGCTGCCGCGCCCAAGGTCACGCTCGAAACCGTGACCAAGGGTGAGGGCGCCAGCCCCGGCCGGGACGACTTCGTGCTGATCGCCTACAAGGGCATGCTCAAGGACGGCACCGTGTTCGACCAGTCGGACGCGACGCCGATGCCGGTGGGCGAAGTCGTGCCCGGCTTTGCCGATGGTCTTGTGCAGATGCAGCGCGGCGGGTCCTACCGGCTGACGATCCCTTCGGCGCTCGGCTACGGTGCGGAAGCTTCCGGACCGATCCCGGCCAATTCGGACCTCGTGTTCGAAGTCCAGCTGATCGACTGGAAGACCCGCGCCGAATTCGAGCAGATGATGGCGGCGGTTCAGGCCCAGCAGGAAGCGGCCGCTCCTGCCGATCCGCAGGCCCAGCAACCCAAACCATAAAGACGTCGGCGGCCCTTCGCGGGTCGCTCGATGCTTGAAGCAAGTCCGGCCGGGTGCTAGCGCCCCGGCCTGAACTTTCCGGTGCGCGGTTGCCGCGTGCCGGATTAATCGTGAAGGAAAGCCATGTCGGTCGATACCGCAACCGTTGCGAAGATCGCCAGCCTTGCCCGCATCAAGGTGAGCGAGGCTGAAATCGAGGCGATGGTCCCCGAACTCAACGGCATTCTCGCCTGGGTCGAGCAACTCGGCGAGGTCGACACTTCGCAAGTCGAGCCGATGACCGCCGTCATCCCCAATACGCTGCGCCTGCGCGACGACGTGATCGATGCCGATCCGCTGACCGGCGGCGACAAGCGCGATGCCGTCCTGGCCAATGCTCCCGCCGCTGAACACGGTTTCTTCGGCGTGCCCAAGGTGATCGAATAATGACTGATCTTACGGAACTTGGCGTCGCGCAGATCCGCGACGGCGTTGCAGGCGGCGACTTCACCGCCGTCGAATTGGCCGAGGCTTTCAACGCCAATGTCGCCGCCGCGCAGGAAGCGCTGAACGCCTTCATCATCGCCACGCCGGAAAAGGCCGTTGAAGCCGCTGCGGCCACCGACGCCAAGCGTGCGCGCGGTGAAGCGCTGGGCAAGATGGGCGGCGTGCCGATCGGCATGAAGGACCTCTTCGCGACGTTCGACGTGCAGACCACGGCCGCCAGCCACATGCTGGAAGGCTTCAAGCCGCAGTACGAATCGACCGTCTCGCAGAAGCTCTGGGATGCCGGTGCAGGCATGCTGGGCAAGCTCAACCTTGACCAGTTCGCCATGGGCTCGTCGAACGAGACCAGCTATTTCGGCAACGTGATCAGCCCGTGGAAGCGCAGCGATGGCGGCAATGCCGCGCTCGCGCCCGGCGGTTCCTCGGGCGGGTCCTCGGCCGCGCTGGCCGCGCGCCTCTGCCCGGCGGCGACCGGCACCGACACCGGCGGCTCGATCCGCCAGCCTGCTGCGTTCACCGGCACCACCGGCATCAAGCCGACTTATGGCCGCTGCTCGCGCTGGGGCGTCGTCGCCTTCGCCAGCTCGCTGGACCAGGCCGGCCCGATGGCCCGCTCGGTGCAGGACTGCGCGATCATGCTTGAGGCCATGGCCGGTTTCGACGCCAAGGATTCGACCAGCCTCGATCTTCCGGTGCCGAACTGGGAAGCCGCGCTCTCGGGCGACATGAAGGGCAAGAAGGTCGGCATTCCGAAGGAATACCGCGTCGATGGCCTGGATGACGATGTCGCCAAGTCGTGGGATGACGGCATCGCCTGGCTGAAGGATGCGGGCGCGGAGATCGTCGAGATCTCGCTGCCGCACACCAAGTACGCGCTGCCGACCTACTACATCATCGCGCCCGCCGAAGCCTCGTCGAACCTCGCGCGCTATGACGGCGTGCGCTACGGCCTGCGCGATCTGCCGGACGGTGCGAACCTTCAGGACATGTACGCCGCCACCCGCGCCGCCGGTTTCGGCCCCGAGGTGAAGCGCCGCATCCTGATCGGCACCTACGTGCTCTCGGCCGGTTTCTACGACGCCTACTACACGCAGGCCCAGAAGGTCCGCGCGCTGATCGCGCAGGACTTCGCGCAGGCCTTCGAGCAGTGCGACGTGATCCTCGCGCCGACCGCGCCGAGCGCGGCTTTCGGCCTTGGCGAGAACGTCGACGATCCGCTGAAGATGTACCTTAACGACGTCTTCGCGGTGCCGGCCTCGCTTGCGGGTCTTCCGGCGATGTCGGTTCCCGCCGGCCTCAACCGCGAAGGTCTGCCGCTGGGGCTTCAGGTCATCGGCAAGGCTTTCGACGAACAGGGCGTGCTGAACGCTGGTCTCGCGCTTGAACAGCGCGCGCAGTTCGCGGCCAAGCCGGAGAAGTGGTGGTAAGCTGGTCGTCTCTCTTCGAACTGGTCGTCGGCGTCGCGCAGATGCTGGGCGACCGGGTACCGAAACGGAGGGACGATCGACCCGCTCGACGGCGCGAAACGCCGGAACGGGATTTGAATGAAGGGGCGAGGCAGCAGCACCGGTTGCTGCGTCGCTCCAGAAGTGGACCGAAACACGATGACTGAATCAACCTATCGCATCCAGGGCGCCACCGGTGACTGGGAGGTCGTGATCGGCCTCGAAGTCCACGCGCAGGTCACCTCGAACTCCAAGCTGTTCTCCAGCTCGGCCACCGCGTTCGGCGCAGAGCCGAACAGCCAGGTCTCGCTGATCGACGCGGCGATGCCGGGCATGCTGCCCGTGCCCAACCGTGAATGCATCCGCCAGGCCGTGCGCACCGGCATGGCGATCGAGGCGCAGATCAACAAGTGGTCGCGCTTCGACCGCAAGAACTACTTCTACGCCGATCTTCCGCAGGGCTACCAGATCAGCCAGCTCTACCATCCGCTGGTGGGCGAGGGATCGCTGACCATCGAGGCGGACGAGAAGGCGGGCATCCCGGCCGACAAGGTGATCGGCATCGAGCGCATCCACGTCGAGCAGGACGCGGGCAAGCTGATGCACGACCAGCACCCGACGATGTCCTATGTCGACCTCAACCGCTCGGGCGTGGCGCTGATGGAAATCGTCAGCCGCCCGGACATGACCTCGCCCGCCGAGGCCGGTGCCTATGTCGCGAAGCTGCGCCAGATCCTGCGTTATGTCGGCTCGTGCGACGGCAACATGGACCAGGGCTCGATGCGCTGCGACGTCAACGTCTCGGTGAGGAAGCCCGGCGAACCGTTCGGCACCCGTACCGAGACCAAGAACGTCAACTCCGTGCGCTTCGTCATGCAGACGATCGAGCACGAGGCCAGCCGTCAGGTCGATGTGCTGGAGAGCGGCGGCAAGATTGTTCAGGAAACCCGCCTGTTCGATCCGACCACCGGCTCGACGCGCTCGATGCGCTCGAAGGAAGACGCGCACGACTATCGCTACTTCCCCGATCCCGATCTGCTGCCGCTCGAACTCGACGATGCCTTCCTCGAGGAATGCCGCGCGAGCCTGCCCGAACTGCCGGACGCCAAGCGTGCCCGTTATGTCGGCGAATTGGGCCTTTCGGCCTACAACGCCGCGGTGCTGACCGCCGATGTCGAGACGTTTGCGTGGTTCGAGGCGCTGCTGGCCGAAACCGCTTCGGCACAGGACAAGGCCCCGGCCGACGTCGCCAAGCAGGCGGCCAACTGGCTGATCTCGGAATTCTTCGGCGCGCTCAACAAGCTGGGCAAGAGCCTTGAGGATTCGCCGATCAGCCATGAGCAGGCGGCGGAACTGCTGGCGCTGGTGGGCAAAGGCACGATCTCCGGCTCGATCGCCAAGCAGGTTCTCGAAACGATGTTCGAGACCGGCGACAATGCCGGCGCGATCGTCGAGCGCGAGGGCCTCAAGCAGGAATCGGACACCGGTGCCATCGAGGCCAAGGTCGATGAGATCCTTGCCGCCAATGCCGACAAGGTCGCCCAGTACAAGGACGGCAAGGTCGCGCTGTTCGGCTTCTTTGTTGGCCAGACGATGAAGGCCATGGCCGGCAAGGGCAACCCGCAGGTGGTGAACGAGATCCTCAAGGCCAAGCTCGGCTGATCCATCCGCAAATAACCGGATATTTCATCGTTTCCGGTCTTGTGCAGGCGAGCGGACGATGATTGATTTTCTCCTGGCGCCCATCCGGGCGTCAGGGGGAAATCATGCGACACAAGACATTACTGGCGCTGGCATCGTTTGCCTGCGTCCAGTCGATACAGCCGGTCATGGCCCAGACCGTGCCCGAAGCGGCAGCCAAGCGGGTGGATCCTGCTGCGGCGCCGATCTCGACGACAACCGAACCGGTCGCGATGACCACATCGCTGAACGGATTGCCGATCCGGCATTTTTCGGAGGCCGAAGTGGCTGCGATTACGCCGCCGTCCACGCAGTTCACCGAGACGCCGCTTATCGCGGCCGACTATGACAAGTACTTCTTTTTCAACCGCGCTGGCACGAGTTTCGACGAGGCCTATGCCGACGTGGTCGAATGCGACGCTCTCAGCAGCGGCATGAGCTACTACGGCGGCGGGACGGTGAACCCGGCTGCCTTCGCGCAATATGGCGTGCTGCCGAGCGCGATCGGCGGAGCCATCGGCTCGGTCTTCGTCGATGCCGTGTTCGGATCGGCCGAGCGGCGCAAGATCCGCCGCATCAACTTGCGCAACTGCATGGGCTTCAAGGGCTATCAGCGATACGGGCTGGAGAGGGAAATGTGGCAGGACTTCAACTTCGAGGAGGGCCTCACCCGCGAGAACGCCGAGGCGCGCGCCGAGGCGCTGCTCAAGCAGGCGCGCGTGGCGTCGGGGCCGGCTCCGCAGCAGAAGGCGCTGGGGCTGTGATGTGCGCGCGCTCCATTCTCGCGGCTGCGCTTTCGCTGGCCGCGCTCGCTGCCGCATCGCCGGTGCTGGCTGACAAGGACCCCGAAATCGCGCCCTATCGTCCGCTGGAGGAGAAGAACTTCCTGTCGGGCAAGGCCACGATCGATCCTTCCAAGGGCTACTTCTACCTCCACGGCAAGGGCCCGGCTTTTGGCGTGTTCCTGCGAATTCCGGACGAGCAGGACCTTGCTGACTACCGTTTCCTTACCGAGAAGGCCTATGCCAAGGCCTTGCGCAGCTACGAGCGGGCCGTAGCGAGCTATGATAACGACGCCAAGATTGCGCGGAACGTCGGCAGGCCAGTGCCGGCGCTTCCGGTAAGGCCCGATGCCGCGACTTTCTCGATCGGCGACATCGGCTTGCGCACGAATGTCCCGGTGGGACCGTTCTCCCGGTTCAGCAAGGCCAGCGGCGAATCCAGCTTTCTCGAGGAAGTGAAGCCGGGGACCTACATCTATTACGGTCCGCTGGTTTCCGGGCCAAACGGCGCGATGGGCACTTGCTTCTGCATGGGCTCGGTGCGCTTCGAGGTGAAGGCGGGGCAGATCACCGACCTCGGCGATTTCCTGAAGGTGGCGCCCGACTGGGCATCGCAGGCACTCTCCGACCTCGATCCCAAGGCGCGTGAGCAGCTTTCAGGGCCGCAGACACCGCACTTCGGGCTTCCCGCAAGCCTCGCGTCTTATCCTTCGGTTCAGGCGAAGTTCCATGCCAGCGGCAAGCTGAACAATTTCGTCGGCGCCATGGTCTCGCGGATGCCGCCGGTGCCGGGTGTGCTGGCCTATGATCGTGACGTCGCCATCGACGTGGCGACCGGCGAGCGCGTGGTTCTGGGCTTTGCCCGGCCCGCCGGTCTGGCTTCTGCTGCAATACCGTCAGCAGCGGCCCAGCCCTGAGCGAACCTTTACGCAGACACGAAAAAGGCCCGGGAGCGACGATCCGCTCTCGGGCCTTTCCTGTTTGCTCGCGCCGAGCCTGCTCAGCCGATCTTGGTACCTTCAAGCTTCATCGTGCCGAAGAAGCCGGCCTTGATCGTGCCGGTCAGGTCCGTGCCTTCGACGCTGGCCTTGCAGTCGAGGTCGATCGGCATCGGTGAGGTCATCTTCATCTTCCAGCTCAGCTGGTTGCCGCTGATCCTGCCGTCGCGCAGCTCCATCGTGCCGAGATCACCGGTGATCTGGCCGGTGAAGGTGTCACCCTCAGGGACGATGGTGAGCGTGCCCTTCTGGTGGCCCATCGGCGTCTTGGTCGAGCATTGGTAGGTTCCGCCGAGCGACATCATGTTCTCCTGTTCGTTGCCGGGCAGCTCATTCCGATTCGTCGCCCGTTGCCGCCGGTGCCTGCTGGATTTCGATCGGCAGGCCAAGTCCCTTGAGCTGGGGTTCCACGATCTTGCGGTCGCCCACCACCACGAAGACCAGCCCCTTGGGGCGCAGGTACTGGCTGGCGGCGGTCGCTACCGCCGGTTCGCCGATGCCGCGATACTTGGCAGCAAGCGAGACGTAGTAGTCCTCCGGACGGCCGAGGCGGTCGTTCTGGCGGATCGCGCCAGCCATCTGTGCGTTGGTCTCGAACAGGTTGGGAAGCTGGCGGATGGCGCCGTCGGTCACGCGCTGGAATTCCTCGGCGGTGATGGCGCTGGTGGTCGGATAGGCGCCCATGTCGGCGATGATCGCCTTGATCGCGGCGCCGGTCTTGTCGGACTGGACCGGGGCCGAGAGGGTAAAGGCGCTGGGGCCGACCGACTGGCTGACGCGGCTGTAGACGCCGTAGGACCAGCCCTTTTCCTCGCGCAGGTCCTTGTTGAGGCGCGAGAGGAAGCCGCCGCCCAGCACTTCGTTGGCGAGTTGCAGCGCTTCGGTGTCGGGCGTGCGACCGGTCAGCGGCAGCACCCGGCCGGCAACGATCACCGATTGCGGCGAATGCGGCCGGTCGATCAGCACGATACGCGGCTGGCCGGGCGCGACCGGGGCGGTGACCGGCTTGACCGGCGCCGGGGTGGCCGGTGCCTGCCAGGTGCCGAAAGCACGCTCGAGCAGCGGCTTCAGCTCGTCCATGGTGACGTCGCCCACCACGGTGATGCGGGCGAGGTCGGGGCGCAGCCACTTGTCGTGTGCGGCCTTGAGCGCGGCGGGGGTCAGCGCGGCCAGGCTGGCGGTCTGACCCAGGCCGTCGCTCGGCTGGGCGTAGGGGTGGCTGCCGTAGAGCGCGCTGCCGAGCGCGCGCCGCGCGAGCCCGGCGGGCGTGGACTGGGCCTGGGCCAGCGCGGCTTCGGCCTGTACTTTCACCCGCTCCACTTCGGCGGGGGCAAAGGCAGGGTGGCGCACGACATCGGCGAGCAGGTCAACCGAGGGGCTGAGATTGGCGGTCAGCGCGGACAGCGTCGCACTGGAGGTGTCAAGCGATCCGTCGATGGAAATGCTGGCGCCCAGCCGTTCCTGCGCCTCGGCGATCTGGGTCGCATCGAGGTGCTCGGTGCCCTGGTCGAGCATCGAGAGCATGAGCCCTTGCGTGCCCGGCGTGTCGAGCGCGTCGGCGGCGTAACCGGCGTCGAAGTCGACGGTCAGCACCAGCTTGGGCACGGCGGTGCGGCGGGCGAGTATGACGGGAATGCCGTTGGACAAGGTTGCGCGCTCGATCGCGGGGAAGGCCAGCGCGCCGACCGGGGCGACCTGAGGAGCGGAGATCTTCGGTGCCGGCGGCAGGGCAGGGGCGGGTTGCTTCGCATCGGGCTTGGGCGCCGGGGTCTTGTCCTCGTCGCCCCAGCCGCCGAGCTTGGCGCCGTCCATCGTGCGTTCGCCCGGCACGATGTCGAGCGCATAGACGGGACGCGAAAGCCACTTGTTCATCGCTGCCTTGATCTGGGCAGGCGTGAGGACGGCCATCGCCGCAAGGTCACGCTTGTACTTGGCGGGATCGTTGGAATAGGCCTGACCTTCCGCCAGCGTGGCGCCCTTGCCGTCGAAGCTGCCGACGCGTTCGAGGCCGCCGATCTCCTCGGACAGCGTGCTCATGACCGAGCGGCGCACTTCGTCCTCGGTCGGTCCGTCGCGCAGGAAGTCGGCCAGCACCTTGTCGAAGGCGGCATTGGCGCGGGCGCGGTCGACGCCGGGCTTCACCTGCATCGCCATGCCGAGGAAGCTCATGTCCTCCTCGACTTGCGCGGAAGCGGAAACGCCCACGGCAAGCTGCTGGCCGCGCACCAGTTCGTTGTCGAGGCGCGAGCTGGCGAGGCCGCCGAGGATGTCCATGCCGACTTCGAGGGCCGGGGCATCGGCATCGTTGAGGCCGGGGCCGGTCCAGTTGCGGGTGAGGTAGGTGAGCGGAACCTGATCGGCGATCTCGCGGTAGAGCGGGGCGGGCAGGGTGACCGGCCCTGCGGTAACCGGCGCGACGTCAGGGCCGCGCGGGATCTGGCCGAACCACTTTTCGACCAGCGGCCTGGCGGTTGCCGCGTCAATGTCGCCGGTCAGCACGAGCACGGCGTTGTTGGGGCCGTAATGGTCGGTGAACCAGGCGCGCACATCGGTGAGGCTGGCGGCATCGAGGTCGGCCATCGAACCGATGGTGGTGTGGCGATAGGGGTGGCCGACCGGCAGCAGGCCGTCGTTCAGCGCGTACTGGAACAGGCCGTAGGGCTGGTTGTCGCCCTGGCGCTTCTCGTTCTGGACAACGCCCCGCTGCTTGTCGAGCTTGTCCTGGGTGACGGCGGGCAGCAGGTGGCCCATGCGGTCGCTCTCGAGGAACATCGCCAGCGGCAGGGCGCCGGTGGGCACGGTTTCGACGTAGTTCGTGCGATCGTAGGAGGTCGATCCGTTGCTCGAGGTGGAGCCGGCGGCGTCTAGCGGCACATCGAAGTCGGGCACGTTGGCGGAGCCGCCGAAGAACAGGTGTTCGTAGAGGTGGGCAAAGCCGGTCTTGCCGCGGGGTTCGTTCTTGGAGCCGACGTGGAAGTAGAGCGTGACGCCGACGATCGGCGCCTTGCGGTCGGTGTGGACGATCGTGGTGAGGCCGTTGGCCAGCACGAACTTCTCATAAGGGATGTCCACCCTGGAGACGAGGGCGGCCGGGGAGGCCGCCGCCTTAGCCATCGCGCCGTCGGCGGCGGACACGACATCGCGTGCTGCCGCGCGGGTATCCGTGGCGGTCGCGGGCGGGCTGGATGCATTCGTGGTCGCGCAGGCGGAGACAAGAAGGGCGGTGGCGAGCGCAGTGGCGCTGGAACGATAGGCAAGTCGCATGACTCAAGGTCTATCACGTTGATCGCGGCAGACCAGAGTTTCAATCGCTTGGCAGGCAACGGCGCTCGACCGGCGTCGTCGCCTTGCGCAAAATCGGATCAGCCGCGGCGGAAGATCTGCCCGGAATCGAAGCGGGTGATGCGCCATTCGCCGTCGGTATCGCGGCGGCACTCCATCTTGACGTCGGCCACCGCCAGCGGATCGCAGTACGTGTCGAACGGTCCCTCGCCAACGGCGGCGAAGAACACCAGCAGGTAGCCGACCCTGGCATTGTCCGCATCGTCGAACGAGACTCGCAGCGAGGTGATGATGTGGCGCATCGTCATCAGTCCGGCGCCGGCGCGCAGGGCTTCGGCACGGCCCTGGTAGAAGGCTTCGACCGCCTTCAGTCCTTCGCGCCATTCGCCGCCGACATTGTAGGCGACGTCTTCGGCCAGGACGTCCGCCTGCCGCATTTCAAGGCCGTTGTGGATGTCGAGTTCGTCGCCCCATTCATAGACGACCTGCTTGATCGCCAGCACGTCCGCAGCCTGTTGGAGGGTGAATTTCGCCACTGTCGCTGCCTCTTCCGGTTGGTCTGGTTGTGGGCGCAGAGGCTATGCAAGGGTTGCTCCCGCGCCAAGCCTTCCTTGCAGGAGCGGCGCGTTCAACGCCCCGGCGACGCGGCGGTGTTCGACCGGGTGCGAACGCCTGCGGTCGATTGCCACTGGCAATCGCGCAGGGCGCTCCCATCTATGGGCCGGCCCGGGGCGATTCGATCGAGGCAATTGTGCGAAATCAATGCGAAACCCGGGGTTTCCCGACATTCTGAAAATCTTCAGAGAGGCACTTGTGTTGCATATATGCAACACTATATAATCGAGGTCAGGAGGCATTCACGACCATGAATCTCGAAAAGTTTACCGACCGGGCCAAGGGGTTCCTTCAGGCGGCGCAGACCGTTGCGATCCGCATGAACCATCAGCGCATCGGCCCCGATCACATCCTCAAGGCCCTGCTGGAAGCCGGCGAGGGCATGGCCTCGGGCCTGATCCAGCGTGCGGGTGGCAATGCCGCGTTCGCGCAGCAGGAAGTCGACAAGGCGCTGGCCAAGGTTCCGGCGGTGTCCGGCAGCGGTGCGCAAAGCACGCCTGGGCTGGACAACGACGCCGTGCGCGTGCTGGATCAGGCCGAGCAACTGGCCGCCAAGTCGGGCGACAGCTTTGTCACCGTGGAGCGCATGCTGCTGGCGCTCGCGCTCGCCACCACGACCTCGGCCGGGCAGGCGCTCAAGGCTGCCAATCTCACCCCGCAGGCGCTGGAAGCTGCGATCACCGATCTGCGCGGCGGCCGCACGGCGGACAGTGCCGGCGCGGAAAACGCCTATGACGCGATGAAGAAGTACGCGCGCGATCTCACGCAGGCGGCGCGCGACGGCAAGCTCGATCCGGTCATCGGCCGTGACGAGGAGATCCGCCGCACCGTGCAGATCCTTGCCCGTCGCACCAAGAACAACCCCGTCCTCATCGGCGATCCGGGCGTCGGCAAGACCGCCATCGCCGAGGGCCTTGCCTTGCGCATCGCCAATGGTGACGTGCCCGACAGCCTCAAGGGCCGCAGCCTGATGGCGCTCGACATGGGCGCGCTGATCGCGGGCGCCAAGTATCGCGGCGAGTTCGAGGAACGCCTGAAGGCAGTGCTCGACGAAGTGAAGGGTGCGGAAGGGCAGATCATCCTGTTCATCGACGAGATGCACACGCTGATCGGCGCGGGCGCCTCCGAAGGCTCGATGGATGCGGGCAACCTGCTGAAGCCCGCGCTTGCGCGCGGCGAACTGCACTGCATCGGCGCCACCACGCTCGACGAGTACCAGAAGTACGTCGAGAAGGACGCCGCGCTCCAGCGCCGTTTCCAGCCGGTCTTCGTGGGTGAACCGACGGTCGAGGACACCATCTCGATCCTGCGCGGGCTCAAGGAGAAGTACGAGCTGCACCACGGCGTGCGGATCACCGACGGTGCCATCGTGGCGGCGGCGACGCTCTCCAACCGCTACATCACCAACCGCTTCCTGCCCGACAAGGCGATCGACCTCATGGACGAGGCCGCCAGCCGCATCCGCATGGAAGTGGAAAGCAAGCCCGAGGAGATCGAGAAACTCGACCGCCGCATCATCCAGCTCAAGATCGAGGAAATGGCGCTCGGCAAGGAGACCGACGAGGCATCGAAGGATCGGCTCGCCACCCTGCGCGAGGAACTGGCGAATCTCGAACAGCAGTCGAGCGAACTGACCACCCGCTGGCAGAACGAGCGCGACAAGATCGCCGCCGAGGGCAAGCTCAAGGAGCAGCTCGAGGCTGCGCGCGTCGAACTGGAGCAGGCGCAGCGTTCGGGCGATCTCGCCAGGGCGGGCGAGCTGTCCTACGGCACGATCCCTGCGCTTGAAAAGCAGCTGGCGGAGGCGCAGGCCCAGGCTGGCAACGCCCTCCTGCGCGAGGAAGTGACCGAGGACGACATCGCCGGCGTCGTCAGCCGCTGGACCGGCGTGCCGGTGGACAAGATGCTCGAGGGCGAGCGCGAGAAGCTTCTCAAGATGGAGGAAGTGATCGGCGCGCGCGTGATCGGCCAGAAGGATGCGGTCTCGGCGGTGTCCAAGGCGGTGCGGCGTGCCCGTGCGGGGCTGCAGGACCCGAAGAGACCGCTCGGCTCGTTCCTGTTCCTCGGCCCGACGGGTGTCGGCAAGACCGAACTGACCAAGGCGCTGGCCGGCTTCCTGTTCGACGACGACAGTGCGATGGTCCGCATCGACATGTCGGAGTTCATGGAGAAGCACGCGGTGTCCCGCCTTATCGGTGCGCCTCCGGGCTATGTCGGTTACGACGAGGGCGGCGTGCTGACCGAAGCCGTGCGGCGCCGGCCCTATCAGGTCGTGCTGTTCGACGAAGTCGAGAAGGCGCATCCCGACGTGTTCAACGTGTTGCTGCAAGTGCTCGACGATGGCCGTCTGACCGACGGGCAGGGCAGGCTGGTGGACTTCACCAATACCTTGATCATCCTGACCAGCAACCTCGGCAGCCAGTACCTTGCCGGGCTGGACGAGGGGCAGGACGTGGAGACGGTCGAGCCGCAGGTGATGGAAGTGGTGCGCGGGCATTTCCGGCCCGAGTTCCTCAACCGTCTCGACGAGATCGTGCTGTTCCACCGGCTGGGCCAGGAGCACATGGGCCCGATCGTCGACATCCAGGTGGCGCGGGTGCAGAAGCTGCTCAAGGACCGCAAGATCGTGCTCGACCTCACCGATGCGGCCAAGCGCTGGCTGGGCCGAGTTGGTTACGATCCGGTCTACGGCGCGCGTCCGCTGAAGCGGGCGGTACAGCGCTACTTGCAGGACCCGTTGGCCGAGAAGCTGTTGGCTGGTGAAGTGCCGGATGGTGCGCGCGTCCATATCGACGATGGCGACGGGGCGCTGGCGATCAGCGTCGACTGATCGATCGGCAAGAATAGCCAAGAAACGAGCAGGCCGGGGCCGGGCGCATCAGCGTCCGGCCCCGTTTCGTTAGGCTTGTTTCGTTCCGTTTGTCTCTGTGTTCAGGCGATCAGTTTACGCGGTGTGCCTTCATGGCGCGGATCGTCTCGAAGCGTGCCCAGTAGGAGCCGAGCGCGGCTTTCTCGAGTTCGATCGTCTGGCCGGAAGCGGGCATGCGCGCGGTGCCGAGGGGATCGTTGGTCTGCCATTCGGCGCCATCGGAAAGACGGAACCAGATCTTGCCGTTGGCGATCTGCTTGACCGCTACCAGCGTGCTCTGGATCTTGTTGACCTGTTCGCCCGCGGCTTCCTCTTCATTTCCGCCGAACAGCCCGATGCGGGGAAGCGAAAACCCGAAGAGCGAGCGACGGATTTCCTTCACGCCTTCATTGTCGATGACGCGCAGCTTTCCGGAATCGACGGACTGGGCAAACACCGCGCTTTCGCGGTCGAAACAGGCGAGCCGCTCGGCGTCCGACGTGATCGACCTGCAGGTCTGCAGCCTCTGAAGATCGGGCGGCGCGGCCGTGGGAGCATCCTTTGCAACTCCCGCCTCCGGGAGCAGGAGGCCCAAGCACAGGGCTCCGAGCGAAAGAACGGACAAAAGGCTGTTGCCCCCGATGCGCATGACCTGGTGTGCTCCCTGTATCGTTGAGACTGGCGATGTGCCTACAGCAGGGCGCTGTATTTGCAAAACCGCGGTTGGGGAATCCTGGCGCTTGCCGCCTTGTGGGCGTTGCGGTGAGGGGGGCGGACGGGACCGGTAGGGACTTTGAAATTCAAGGAAAAAGGCCCGCCGCATGAAGCGGTGGGCCTTTTGCTTCCGGTCGTCCTGACCTTGGATCCAGGCGTTTTCCGGGTCATCAGGTGATTCCACCTGATGCGAAAACGCCTTAGCCGTTCGGATTCATCCCGGCGCGGTTGCGGGTGATCAGATCGTCCGCGTCCTGGCTCTGCTGTTCGCGGATGGCACGCCATTCCGCGTTGGTCTTGCAGATGCGCTTCTTGACCACGAGCGAGCCGGTTTCCGTCAGTTGCTTGCAGCGGACGGTGTTGGGCGCATTGCGGTCGGGCTTGGGCGGATTGTCCGCCAGTGCCGGCATGGCCACTGCAGCGAGGCCGGTCAACAGAATGGCTTTGAGTACTTTCATGAAACAACTCCTTGGAGATCAAGAGACCGTTCGAGGCTTCTGCCAATCGGGGTGCTGTCTTCCCGAATCAGATCGCGGGCAGCGCCTGTCTGTCGGACCTTGTCTTGCTGTCATCAGCCGTGGCGTAAAATTGCTGTAATAACATCTGCTCCGCAAGGGACAAATGCGGATTCCAGACATCAAATATCAAAACGACCCGCAAATGATCGCTGTCGTTCCAGGCTTCGTGTTCTATCGTGTCGTCGAAGGCGAAGGCTGCGCCTTCGCGCCAGCTCCGGGTCTCTCCGCCGACCCGGAAACCGCAGCCGGGCGGAACGATCAAGGGCAGGTGGATGATGGCGCGGCTGTTGGTCACCCCGGTATGGGGCGGGATCCGGCTGCCGGGTTTCAGAAGCGAGAAAAACGCCGAGGGCGTGCGACCGGGAATGTCCGGGCGCGGGATCGCTTCCAGTGCGGCGGCTGTCTGCGGGCAGGCATCGCATACCGCGTCGTTGCGCTTGCCGTATTCCCAGAGGAACACCGCGCCCCAGTCGAGCGACTGGTCGAGCGCGGTCCATTTGTTCTGCGGGGTTCCAGCCTCCTGCTGCACGTAAGGGCGCACATCCTTGCCGCTCCTGGCCATCAGCGCCAGGAATTCGCTGCGGATGGCCTCGGTTTTTGCCTCCAGGTCGCTCATCCAGGGAAAGTGCTTGCGGTCGAAGAACTCGTCGGCCGGCAGGAACGGATAGTGCAGTCCCGAGCAGTGGTTCTGGAACAAGGTGCGGCGGTTGAATTCGCGGTCGAGGCATGCCTGGAAACGGCGGCGGGTCGTTTCGTCGGCTCCGGCCAGCTGGTCGGCCAGACTCGCTTCGACATAGGCGGCGAAATCGGCCTTGTGCGCCTGGAGGAAGCGCTTCCCCTGTTCGAGCATTTCGGCGAGGCCGGGCGGAATATCGGCAAGCCCCGCGGTGAGCGCGAGCACCTTGCCCCAGGTGTCGGCCGCATCCTGCCGTTCGTCCAGCCTTTGCTGCAACTGGCCCATGCGAATCTGCGCCATGAGGTTGCGCTGGTCGATGGCGATCGCCTGGCGCAGCGCCGCGCGTTCGCCTTCGTTATCGTCCCGTCCGCGCTCGGCCGAGGCGAGGTTCATCCACAGCGCGGCTTCGCCGGGATCGCTCTGCGCGGCGCCAAGGAAGTGCTCGCGGGCTGCGGCAAAGTCCTTGCCGTCGAGCGCGATCAGGCCGAGCAGGTTGAGCGCCTGGGGCATGCCGGGTTGATGTTGCAGCGCTTCTTGCAGCTTGCTGCGGGCTTCTTGCACCTGCCCGGTCTGGCGTGCCTGCACGGCTTGTTGAAACAGGCGTGTGACGATCGTGTTCATGTAAGTCCCCCCGCCCCGTCAGGGGCTGATGACTCGATCGCTAGCACAAGTTTCCGCGCGGGCAACGGGCAGAATCGGAGCGCTCTTGTAAGGCGGGAAGACGCGTGCGAAGGCTGATCGGGATGACCGATACCCAGTTGCAGATCCGCGATGTCGTGAAGGATGCCGAATGGTTGGCGCACCGCTACGATCCAGGACACGACGCCTTTCATTTTCACAGGCTGCCGCGCGCGGGCCACGGCCAGATTCCGTTCCTGACCGATGAACATCTGGGCGATCAGGGGCGTCTGGTGCTGCGCCGTGCCGACGTCATGGCCCATGCACCGGCAGCCGCGCCGCTCCATTTCGTGTTCCATTCGGCCTATTGTTGCTCGACCTTGCTGGCTGCGGCTTTCGATAGCCCTGGGCTGTCGATCGGCCTCAAGGAACCGACGCTGCTCAACGATATTGTCGGCTGGCGCCATCGCGGTGCCAAGGGGCCGGATGTCGCGCGTGTCCTGGATCACAGCCTGCACATGCTGGCACGCCCGTTCGGCCCCGCAGAAGCGGTTGTCGTCAAGCCGTCCAACGTGGTCAATGCGCTGATCCCGGGGATCCTGGCGCTACGACCCCAGGCGCGCGCCTTGCTGCTTCACGCGCCGCTGGAGACCTATCTGGCCTCGATCGCGCGCAAGGGCATGTGGGGGCGCCTGTGGGTGCGCGACCTGTTCCAGAAGCTAGAGCTTGAAGGCATGCTGGCGCCACTCGGCCTGGCGCGCGAGCAGTACCTCGGGTTGACCGATATTCAGGTGGCGGCGGTGGGATGGCTGGCGCAGCAACGCCAGTTCGAAGCACTGACCGCGCAATACGGCGACCGGGTGGCGACGCTGGACAGTGAAGTCCTGGTGGCCCGGCCGATCGATGCGCTTGTCGCGCTGGCCGGTCTGTTCTCGGTGCCGATGTCGCGCGAGACGATCTCGGAGATTGTCGGCGGCCCGATCTTCACGCGCGATGCCAAGAACGGTACGTCCTTCGAGGCGGGGCAGCGGGAACGGCAGGCGAAGGAAGGGCTGCGGGTACACGGCGAGGAAATCGAGAAGGTCGCCCATTGGGCTTCCGTGCTTGCCGCGAATGCCGGTGTGCCGATGACCCTGTCGCGGCCGCTTCTGGCCTAGGTAGTGTGCGCCCGCCCGCCCGCCTCCGGGAGCGCGCGGTGCCACGACGTGGGGACAAAAAAAGGGCCGGTGTTTCCACCGGCCCTTTCCTTTTGGCTTAGCGCGCAGATCAGAAGTTGAACTTCAGAGCCGCGGCGTAACGACGACCCAGGGTGTCGTAGGTCGACGGGTAGACGTTGCCGCTGTTGTAGGCGGTGGCGCCGATCGTCGAACCGACAACCTTGGGCTTGGTGTCGAGCAGGTTCTGCACCGTCAGCGTCAGCGTCAGGTTTTCGTTCAGGTGAACACGGCCCGACAGGTCGAAGTAGCTCTTGGCCGGAATCTTGCGGTATTCCGGATTGACCATGCAGCCACCGGCGTCGGCGCCTTCCGGATCGGGGCAAGGCTGCGCGGCGGCAGCCAGGCCATCGTTCGCGGCATTGGCAGCGGCCAGATCGTCGGCATAGGCTGCCGGTTCATAGGTGACCTTGTCGATGTAGCGCCACAGGAGCGACACGTCGAAGTCCTTGAACGACAGCGTGGTACGTTCGGAGAACTGCCATTCGGGCTGAATGGAAGTGCAGTTGACCGAGTAGTAGCCAACGCAGTCACGGTTGATCGAGGAAGGCGAAGCCTTGAACTTCGAGCTGCCGGTCCAGTTGCCGTTCAGAGCGAGCGAGAGCTGGGCGAAGCCGAGGTCACGACCGTAGTTGACCGTGAAGTCGATGCCGTCGGTCTTGAGCGTACCCTGGTTGGTGAGACCCAGGAACAGGCCCGGCGTGGTCGCAGCTTCACCGAACAGGTTACCCGACGAGGGGTCGCGCTGGATGATGGTGCAGGCGGCGCTGGTGGCGCTGGCTGCGGTCAGGTTGTCGAAGCAGGCGCTGATCGCGTCGCCCGGGGTGGGCTGGGTGATCGCGTCGGTGACCTTGATGTTGTAGTAGTCAACCGTTGCCGAGAAGCCGGGCAGGAAGTCCGGCTGGAACACGGCGCCGAGCTTCCAGCTGTTCGACTTTTCGGGCTTCAGCGCAAGGTTGCCGCCCGAAGTGTAGTTCACCTGGCCGGCCGGATCGTTCTCGATCAGGCCGAGGTAGGCGCCGCCGCCCTGTGCGGTGCAGACTGCGGCCAGGTTGGCGTTGGTCAGCGGAGCGCTGCCGGCGCAAGGATCGACGGCAAGGTTGGTCAGGCCGGTGTTGTTCGGCGCGAACAGTTCCGCGATGTTGGGCGCGCGCACGGCGTGCGCATAGTTACCACGGATCTTGAAGGCGCGGACAGGTGCCCAGGTGCCACCAACGTTCCAGGTCCAGGTCTTGTAACCCGGCTTGCTTGGGGCATCGACGGTGTAGCTGGAGTAACGAGCGCCGCCCTGAGCCGTCAGCTCTTCGAAGAAGGGCTTGTCCTGGACGATCGGCACGACGAGTTCGCCGTACGCTTCGTAGACGTCGTAGCCGCCCGAGATGTTCGGCGACGCGCCGCCGGAGCCGCCAAGGTCACCCGACTGCGACAGGAGATCGGATTCCTGCGAAGCGGTGTACTTGCGGTATTCGGCACCGATAGCGAAAGCGACGCTGTCGGTGGCCCAGGGAACGTTCCAGCCGATGTCACCGTTGATCAGGCCGCGGACCTGCGCGAGCGAGGTCTTGGTGACGACCTGGCTGTTGGCGGTGAGGTACTGGTTCATCGCGTCGGTGATCGAACCGTCGGGGCCGAACACGTTGAGCGGGACGCAGTCATCCGAACCGTCGAGGCAGGTGTCGGTGTTGGTGGCGAGCAGCGCGTTGCGGACGCGGCTGTTCAGCCAGTAGCCCTTCTGGGTCTGGATGTTTTCGGATTCGCCGTAGGCGCCCGAAACGTCCCAGTTGATCGAGTCGGTGATGCCGCCGCGAGCACCGGCCTTGTAGTCGAAGAAGGTGGTGGTGAATTCCGAGACGCGCGGACCGAATTCGGTGGCACGACGGTAGAGACCGGTCGTCACCGTGCGGTAGTTCGGATCGTTCGGGTCGGTCGCAAGAGCAGCGGCGTCGCATTGCGCCTGGGTGTAGAGCGGGGTGTAGACACCGGCAGCCGAGTTCATGTCGCGGGCGCAGAAGGCATTGCGCTGCGCAGCGGTCATGTACGGGTTGCTGAGCGGGATCACGACCGAGAGGCCGCTGAACGAGCCCGAGGGCGCGATGATGGTCTTGACGGTGTTCTTCGAGAAGATGCCGCGCGTGTAGACTTCGACCGCGTCGCTCACTTCGTACTTGGCCTGGCCGAACATGTTGAAACGTTCGAACGGCGTCTGGAAGATGTTGTACGGGTTGAAGTTGAACGCGTCGAAGGCGCTGGTGGTGCGGAAGCCGGTGCCGTCAGCGGTGATCTGGCGGGTGCCGTTGCCGTTGTCGATGCCCAGGGCGTTGACGTTGCTGAAGCGCGACGGGCTCGTGGTGCCCGAGCCGCTGATGTTGCCCGAGTACGAGTCGATGCTCGAAGCGGCGAAGCTGCGGTCACCCTGGTAGACCGGGTCCGACTGCTGGTAGCCGACTGCGAAGACCACGTTGCCCTTGCCGTCGTCGAAGTCCGCACCCATGGTCAGGTCGGCGCGTACGTAGGCACCGTCACCGCGTTCGGTGATCTGGTTCGAGACGTTGGCTTCCAGGCCCGTGAAGTCGGACTTGACGACGAAGTTGACGACACCCGAGATGGCGTCCGCACCGTAGGTGGTGGACGCGCCGCCGGTCAGAACGTCAACGCGTTCCACCAGGGCGACGGGGATGTTGTTAAGGTCGAAACGGCCGTTCAGTTCTGCCGGGACCAGACGGTCGCCGTTGAGCAGGACGAGGTTGCGGTTGGAACCCAGGCCGCGCAGGTTGACGAACGATGCGCCGCCGTTGCCGTTGTTGACGGCCGAGCCGACGCTGGGAACGATGCCGGGGATTTCACGCAGAATGTCTTCTGCAGTGTTGCTCTGCTTCAGTTCGATCTGGTCTGCCGTGGTGGTCAGAACGGGGTTCGACTGGAGGTTCGGGTTACGGATCAGCGAACCCGTAACGACGATTTCCTGTGCGGGGTTGGCGGTGGCTGCGTCGGCCTCGGCGTCCTGCGCGTAGGCGCCGGTCGTGCCGATGGCGAACGCAGCGACGCAGGTCGCGCTGCGAAGAGCAGCCTTTTTCAGATTGGTGTTCACGTTGGTGTGTCCCTTGTTGCTTTCGTCCGCCCACCAATGAAGCGTGACCAATCTCTGGTGGGCGACCCGGATGCAGGCAGCCTGACGCCGGAAAGCGTATTACTGCCATGAAGGTTTTGTTGCGCCGGGAGGGGTATGTTTCAATGCAATTTGCCGCGTGGCGCAATTTGGCTGCAATGTTGTGCTATTCCTGCAACACGGGGTGATGCCAAAACAAACAGTCAGTCGGGAATCGTGCCTGTTTCTGCGGCATAGCACTGGTAACACAGCTGTTGTCGGGCTGTCGTGAACTGCAATAAAATTGCAGCAACGGGTGTCTCGGGGAAATCCTGTATCGCGGTCGCGGCGTTCGCAGCTTGCGCATTGACCGTGCCTTCGGCTGCTTTTAACCGGGTGCTTAAATTTAGGGCACGCTGAAAAAGCGGGCGGTGAAAAACGACGCTTCATCGCCGGGGCAGGAAAAGGAAAAAGGCAATGATTCTGGACAGCAGCATGGCCGCGGTAGTGACCGGCGGGGCATCGGGACTGGGGGCTGCCACCGCCCGGGCGCTGGCCGACAGGGGCGTGAAGGTCGCTATCTTCGACCTGAACGAAGCTGCCGGCGAGGCGATTGCCGCCGAGATCGGCGGGGTTTTCTGCGCTGTCGACGTCACCAGCGATGCCAGCGTCGAGGCCGGCTTTGCCAAGGCCAGGGCGGCCCACGGCCAGGAGCGTGTGCTCGTCAATTGTGCCGGCATTGCGCCGGCTGCCAAGACCGTGGGCAAGAACCGCGAAACCGGGGAGCCGCGCGCCCACGACATGGCGGTGTTCGAGAAGGTCATCGCGATCAATCTCGTCGGCACTTTCCGCTGCATCAGCAAGTCGGCCGCAGGCATGGTCAGCCTTGATCCGGTGGATGCGTTCGGTGCGCGCGGGGCGATCGTCAACACCGCTTCGGTGGCGGCGCAGGACGGCCAGATCGGGCAGGCGGCCTATGGTGCCTCGAAGGGCGGCGTACTGGCGATGACCCTGCCGGTGGCGCGCGATCTCATGAGCGAGGGCATTCGCGTCAACACCATCCTGCCGGGCATCTTCGAGACGCCGATGATGGCGGCGATGCCACAACAGGTGCAGGATGCGCTGGCGGCGATGGTGCCGTTCCCCAAGCGTCTCGGCAAGGCGGAGGAATACGCGAAGCTGGCGCTGTTCATGCTAGAACACGACTATCTCAATGGCGAGAGCGTCCGTCTCGACGGCGCGATCCGCATGGGGCCGAAGTAAGCGACCGAGATGGCGCAGGGTAGCGGCAATCATGAGGAGGGTACGCCTCCGCCGGGCGCGCGGGCGCAGCTTCTCGATACGGCGAGTGCGATCATGCGCGAGGGCGATGTGGTCGACATATCGCTGTCCGAACTGTCGCTGCGTTCCGGGCTCAATTCGGCGCTGGTGAAGTACTACTTCGGCAACAAGGCCGGACTGCTCAAGGCGCTGCTCGATCGCGACTGGCAGTCCATCGTCACCAGTGTCGATGCGCTGCTGGCGAAGGACGGCTGGTCGCCCGAGGCCAAGCTCCGGCGGCACTTGTGGAAGGTTGTCGATACCTTCTACGAGGTGCCCTACCTCAACCGCCTGACCATGCGCATGGTGCGCGAGAGCGACGATGCCGAGGCGCGCCGGATCGCCGATTGCTATCTTTCGCCGATTTACCGGGCTTACGAGGAGCTTATCGGAAACGGCGTCGACGCGGGGGTGTTTCGCGAGATCGACCCGCAGTTGTTCTATTTCACGGTGACGGGGGCAGTGGACCGGTTCTTCTCGGCGCGGCTGGTTCTCAAGCACTGTTTCGGTCAGGACACGTTGACCGAGGAACTGCGCGACCGCTATCGCGAGCATACCATCGACATCATCATGGCAGGTATTCTTGCGCGCTGAAAAAGGCAGCTTCTGGCACATCGGGGTCATTGGCGGATCGGGGCTGACGGCCGGAATCGAACTGGAAGAGGCGCAGGAGATCGCGGTCTCCTCGCCCTTCGGAGAGCCGTCGGGGCCGGTGGTGACCGGGCGCCTGGAGGGCATCCGCTTCACTTTCATTGCCCGGCACGGAGCGGGGCACAGGATCCCGCCTTCCGCGGTCAACTACCGCGCCAACATCGACGTGCTGGCGCGCTGCGGGGTCACCGACGTGCTGGCGCTGTCGGCCATCGGTTCGCTGCGCGAGGAGATGGCGCCGGGGCACATGGTCATGGTCGACCAGTTCATCGACCGCACCCATGGCCGCAACGGCAGCTTTTTCGGCACCGGCATGGTGGCGCATGTCTCGCTGGCCGATCCGGTCTGCCCGCGCCTGTCCCGCCTGGCGGGCGAGGCAGCGAGGCTGGCCGGGGCCGCGGTCCATCCGGCCGGCTGTTATCTGGCCATGGAAGGCCCGCAGTTCTCCACGCGGGCGGAAAGCCGGATGTACCGGGCCTGGGGGGCGGACGTGATCGGCATGACTGGCATGCCCGAAGCGCGCCTCGCGCGCGAGGCTGAGCTGCCTTACGCGATGCTCGGCATGGTCACCGACTATGATGCCTGGCGCGAGGACGAGGCGGGCGTCGAGGTGAGCCATGTCCTCGAAGTGATGCACGCCAATGCCCGGATCGCGCGCCAGACGCTGCGCCTGCTGGCGGCCACGCTGCCGGCGGAGCGAACCCATAGCCCGATCGACCATGCGCTGGACCATGCCCTGATCACCGCGGCCGATGCTCGTGATGGCGGTCTGGTGGCAAGGCTCGATGCTGTGGCGGGCAGGGTGCTGGATCGCGGCTGAGCGGCCATGGCAAGGCGAAAGAAGCGCTATCTGACGGCCACGATGCCCGATGGTTATGTGAAGACCATCGGGCCCACGTCCGATTCGTTCACCCATTACTGGCGCATCGTCGCCGAGCTGGAAAACGGCAAGACCGAGGTGTTCTGGGGTCACGAGCGCTCGCTGGCCGAAGCGAAGCGCAAGCGTGCCGCAAGCGAAGATGCCAAGCGCATGCGCGGTTGGAAAAGCTACCAGTTCGAGATCGTGGAACTGGTTGAAGTTCCTGTCTGAACTGATTGATATTTTTAGGAAATCCGCGTTGGCGGCAAGGAAATGGTGGAGCCTAGCGGGATCGAACCGCTGACCTCCTGCATGCCATGCAGGCGCTCTCCCAGCTGAGCTAAGGCCCCAATCATTTCAGCAGATCGACCCTGGGTGGCTCGACCGCGTCCCCTGCTTGCGCTGGGGAGGACGGCCCTTTGGCGGGAGTTCGGCTCGCTGGCAAGCGGAAAATTGAGTTATCAACAGTCAAATCCTGCCCGGCGACCTGCGAGAGCCCTTTTCATGGCGTTCGGTCGAGTGGTTGCGCTGGGCAGGCCGGGGCCTATCGACGTCCAGGCGTTGACTGGCGGATACTCCTGCCCGATCCGGCGATCCATCTGCATCCAGGCAGGGGGATATGCCCAGGCCCTGATGTTGTGCTGCAGTCTTTCCCGAACAGGCAATCTTGTTGCCAGCTTTTTCGCTATGGCAACATTGGCATTAAAAGGTTGAAATATGTCATGCGGCTCAGTTACGGTTTAGATCATGATCAAGCGCGCTCTGACACGTATCGCATGGTATAGCCGCCGTTTCCGACTGATGGTGGGGGGCAGTCGCATCGGGGCACGAACTTATGTGGGCTCGGGCGTCAATTTTACGGATTGCCGAGTCGACATCGGTTGTGATGTATTTGCGAATAAGAACCTTCTTGTTGAAGGGAGTGGGGCCGTATCTATCGGTAACAACGTTCGCATCGGCCCTGGCGTTTCCATCATCACATCTTCGCATCATCTGACCGAAGATTCTTCACGGCGTGCCAGCCATGAGCTTTTCACCAAGCCGGTGACAATTGCCGAGGGCGTTTGGATTGGCGCATCGGTCACCATTTTGCCGGGTGTCAAGGTTGGCCAGGGGAGCGTTGTCGCCGCTGGGGCGCTCGTTTCCAAGGATATTCCCCCGAACGTTCTTGTTGCGGGGGTTCCTGCGCGGGTGATCCGCGCCTTCGCGCAGTAGGTCCGTACCAGCGCTCCAGACAGGCGTGGGAGCAGGGCAATGCCACAAAAGAAATCCCCTCCGCGACGGGTGCCGCGGAGGGGATTTCGATTCGGGCTGCCTGTCTCGGTTATTTCGGAGGATGCGGATCGCCGCCCGAGAAGGCGTCGGCGATCGAACAGGCCGCCGGGCCGAGAATGACGACGAACAGCGTGGGCAGGATGAACAGGATCAGCGGCACGGTCATGATGGCGGGCAGGCGTGCGGCCTTTTCCTCGGCCCGCATCATGCGTTCGTTGCGGAATTCGGCCGAGAGCACGCGCAGCGCCGAGGCCAGCGGGGTGCCGTAACGCTCGGTCTGGATCATCGTCGTGACCACGCCTTTCATGGCATCGAGATTGACGCGGTAGGCGAGGTTCTCGAATGCCTGGCGGCGTTCGGTCAGGAACGAGAGTTCGATCGAGGTCAGCGAGAACTCGTCGCCCAGTTCCGGATAGGCACGCCCCAGTTCGCGGGCGACGCGGTCGAAGGCGGCGTCGACGGTGAGGCCGGCCTCGGCGCAGATCACCAGCAGGTCGAGTGCGTCGGGCAGACCCTTGCGGATAAGGTCGGTGCGCTTGGTGATGAGGTTCTGCAGGAAGATGTCCGGGCCCTTGTAGCCTGCCAGCAGCATCGCTGCGAAGCCCATGAACTTCTTGAAGGCGCTCCATTCGGGGAAATAGTCGATGCCGTAAATCAGCAGCGCGGCGGTGCCGCCCAGCACGATCGGCGCGACCATGCGGGCGAAGACGACGGCGACGGCCCATTCCTTGTCGCGGATGCCGGCCTGCGCCAGCTTTTGCTGGATGACCTTGAGCTGGCTGTCCTGCAGCACGCGCATCGCGCCGAGCACGCTGCCGAGCTTGTCGGTCGTCTCGTTGCGGCGCACGACCGAGGCGCGTTTCTTGGCATTAGTGGTGATGATGCCGGTCTTGAGGGCTTCGCGGCGCTGGTTCAGCGCCTTGACGCGCTTGGCCATCGGATCGCGCACGGTGACGGCCGCGTAGATCGCGAGGATCACGGAGGCGGCAGCGACCAGCGAGAGCAGGGTACCGACAAAATAGACGTCGAAGCCCAGAAGCGTCGGACCGGCGGGTTGGTTGAGCATGGTGCCTGGTTCCTTCCGCTCAGATCTCGAAGCTGACCATCTTGGCCATGATGAAGGCGCCGATGCCCATCCAGATGCCGCCGCCGATGCCCGCGACCATCAGGCGTTCGTCGATGAAGAACTTTCCGATGTAGCCGGGGTTGATCCAGTAGATCATGCCGAAGACGATGAAGGGCAGCGAGCCGACGATGTAGGCAGAGGCCTTCGATTCCGAGCTCATGGCGCGGATCTTGAGTTTCATCTGCGAACGCTTGCGCAGCACGTCGCCCAGGTTGGCGAGCGTTTCGGCCAGGTTGCCGCCGGTCTCGCGCTGGATCGCGAGGGTGATGCAGAAGAAGTTGAATTCCGGAATTTCAAGACGATCGGCGGTGTTCTGGAGGGCTTCCTCCATGGTCTTGCCGATCTTCATGCGCTCGGTCACCAGCTTGAATTCCTCGCCGACCGGGCCGGGGATCTCCTGGGCGACGATGCCCAGCGTCTCGGTGACGGGAAGGCCAGAGCGCAGGCCGCGCACCAGCAGGTCGATGGCGTCGGCGAACTTGACGTTGAAGGCGTTCGTGCGGCGGCTGATCAGCTTGTTCAGCACGAAGTGCGGCAGCGCCGCGCCGGTGAACAGGCCGAAGGCAAGCGCGAAGGGCAGTACACCGGATTTCACGAAGACCAGTGCGGTCACGCCAAGGCCGATACCCAGCGAGGTGTAGAGATATTGCGGGATCGTCCAGCTCTGGCCCGAGCGATAGAGCCGCAGCGCGAGCGCATCGATGCGCGAACCCGAGCCGGCGACCTTGTGGGTGCGCGGCTTGCGAGCGGCGACGGCCTTGCGCATCTGCGCCTCGACCCGGTCGGTCGCGCTCTGCGAATGGCGGAAACGCACGCCCTTGAGCCGGCGCGTCTTCTCCTTGTCGGGCGAGGGACCGGCAAAGGCGGCCCAGAGCAGCCCGATCACGGCCGTGAGGCCGACTGCCAACATCAGGATGGGGATCAGATTCATTCCCGTCGCTCGCCTTCATCGGGGCCTTGCGGTGCCTGCCGGGCCGGTCCTGCGACGGGCCCGCCAGGCACTGCGATCAGGCCGCGGTTTCCTTCTTGGAGGCCTTGCTCATGATGCCCTTGAGATCGAACTTGCCGAGCAGCGAGGTCTTGCCGCCCTGGTCCTTGGCGGAACCGGACGGGCCTGCGCCTTCGCCGCCTTCCTCGATGATCATGCGCGAGAGTTCGCGGATGGCGCTGCCGGCGCGCGTCGAGCGATTGGCATCGACAAACGTCTGGCCGAGCTTGGCCGCCAGCGATGCCGCCTTGATGTCATAGGGAATGCTGACATGGATGCGGGTCTCGATCGAGGCCTCGAAATCGGTCTTGCTGATCTCGGCCACGCCCGACTGCATCTTGTTGGCGACGATGATGACGCGCGTGTGCGGGGCATTGGCCTTGAACCAGGAGAGCATGCGGATCGTGTCGCGGGCCGAGGCCAGCGTCAGTTCGGTGACCAGAACCACCACGTTCACTTCCGCGACCAGTTGCGGGAAGTTGATCAGCATGTTGCGCGGCAGGTCGACCACGGTCATCTCGAAGGCCTGGCGGAACTCCTCTTCCAGCTGGAGGAAGGCGGAGCCGTCGGTCATCAGCGGGGTGCTGATCGGCGCTTCGGCGGAGAGGATCGCGAGATTGTCGTTGGCGCGGATCATTGCGCGTTCGATGAACAGTCCGTCGATGCGGCTGGGGTTCTCGATCGCGTCGGTCAGGCCTCGGCCGGGTTCAAGATCGAGGGTCAGCGCGCCGGTGCCGAAATGGATGTCGAGATCGAGCAGGGCGGTCGGCAGCTTGTTGTCGGCGCTGAACAGCCAGGCCAGCGAGGTCGCCAGCGTCGAGGCGCCGACGCCGCCGCGGGTGCCGATCACCGCGGTCGAAATGTGCGACTTGGCGATGCCGCCGTCATGGTGGCGCGGCGCGGTGAACACGGCCTGGGCCTGTGCCAGCGTGTCGCGCACTTGTGCGGGCTGGAGGGGCTTGAGCAGGTAGTCGTGGATGCCGCTGGCGATGAGGTCGCGGTAGAGGCGCACGTCGTTGACCTGGCCCACCGCCACGACGACCGTGCCCGGCTCGCAGACTTCGGCGAGGGCATTGATGTCGTTGAGCGGGTCGCCGCTTTCCGACAGGTCGACCAGCAGGATGTTGGGCGATGCGGTGATGGCCAGCGACTGCACTGCATTGCGCAGGCCGCCCTTGTTGCACTTTTCGGGCTGCCAGCCCATTTCGATGGCGATCGGGCGCAGCACGTCGAGCGAGGCTTCGTCGCACAGGTAGGCGGCGAACTGGTCACGCCCGCTCGGGCCGCCGGATTTCCAGGGTGCGTTCACGAGATCAGTCTCCCTTGCTCGAAGTGGAGGGAAGCTGGCCGCCGCCCTTGCCGGACGGGTCGGCAGCGCGGTAGGCCTCGATGGCCTTGGCGCTGCGAACGCTTACGCCGGTGTCATTGGTGGCGCCGTGCAGCAGGTCTTCCGGGTTGGCGACCATGGCGGCAAGGTTCGAATTGGTCGCGCAGCCATAGTTGCTGGAGAGCCCGTTGGCAGGGTTGAAGTCGCTGTTCGAGGCCCAGTTGGGGCAACCGGGCACATAGGCCTTGCTGCGGACCAGAACGATGCGGGCCTTGCCCTGGGCGACATAGCCGTCGGTCGCCGGGGCGCCTTCGCTCAGCAGGAGGCCGAAGCGTGCGGCAACGGATTCGACTGCGCTGCGGGTCGCGGGATTGCCGCCGGGATCCTCGACATAGATGCGATCGCCGTACTTCACGGTCATGGCCTCGAACCAGCCGGCGAGGCGCGATTGTTCGCCATAGGCGAGACCGCCGCCATCGGTGCCGACGTCGAGTGCGTAGTTGACCTTCTCGACCACCGGCTGGTTGACCGAATTCATCGAACGGTTGGTGGGAACGCCGCCGCAACCGGCGAGCGCGAGGCCCAGGGAAAGCGCGGCGGTGCACAAGGCGATCTTGGACGTGTTCATCGGTATCACCTTTCTCACTTCAGGCTGAAGCCGGGCTTGGCACCGCTCGTCGCGGAGGCCTTCGAACTGCGGCTGTCGCTGGTGCGCGCATCGTTGCCGACCGCGGGTGCGGCCGGTGTGCCGCCCGAGGAGGGCGCCGAGGTTGCTGCGGGGCGCTTGTCGCCCGAGCTGCCGTCGCTGGCCATGTTGCCGAGCAGGCGTTGCAGGTCGTTGGGCGCATTGAACCCGTCGGTCGGCAGCTTGATGTCGGCGGCGTCGACCGGATTGACGAGGTAGGGCGTGACGACGATGACCAGTTCGGTTTCGCCGCGCTTGTAGCTGGTCGAGCGGAACAGCGAGCCGAGGATCGGCAGGTCGCCGGCGCCGGGCAGCTTCTGGATGGTGTTCTGAGAGTTGTTGCTGAGCAGGCCGGCGATCATGAAGCTCTGGCCGGAACCCAGTTCCACCGTGGTCTCGGTGCGGCGCACGGTGAGGGAGGGTACCTCGAAGCCGTTGAGAGTGACGGCGCCTTCGCTCGAGAGTTCCGAGACTTCGGGGCGTACCCGCATCGAGATATGGCCGTTGGCCAGGACCGTCGGCGCATAGCTGAGCGAGACACCGTACTTCTTGTACTCGATCGTGACGTTCGAGCTGTTGGTGCCCTGCACGATCGGAATCGGGTACTCGCCGCCGGCCAGGAACTCGGCGCTTTCGCCGGAAAGCGTGGTGAGGTTGGGCTGGGCGAGGGTGGTCACCAGGCCCACCGTCTCGCCGGCATCGAGCGCGCCGAGGATGTTGAGGCCGAACAGCTTGCCGGTGGCCGCAAGGGTGCTGCCGCTGGTGATCGGCGAAACGGCGCTGGCCGTGGTCGAGGTCGTCGTGCCCATGCCGAGCGAGGTGCCGTCGGGCCTATACTGGGTGTACCAGCCCGAGCGCCCTTGTCCGAGACCGAACTTGAAGCCGCCGGTGCCGTCGACGGTGGTGATGTTCGACTGCATCGACTTGACCAGCGTGCGGCTGACTTCGGCAATGCGCACCTGCAAGTTCACCTGAAGCGGGGTTGCCATGCGCAGGCGGCTGATGACGTTGCCGTCCTTGCCGACATAGGCCTGGACCAGGCGCTCGGCCTCGGCGGCATCTTCCGGGGTCTTGACGGTGCCGGTCAGCAGGAAGGTGCTGGACCCCACCGTCGAGACGGCGATCCTGGCGTCGGGCATCGCCAGGTGCAGCATCGCTCCGACGCTGTCGATGTTCGAGCCGACCCGGATCGTGGCGGACCAGACCACCGCGCCGGAGGCGTTGCTGGCATAGACCGTGGTGGTGCCGCCGGCCTTGCCGAACAGGTAGAACTGGTTACGCGACTTGACCTGCACGTCGGCCACCGCGTCGTTGGACACGAAGACGTCGGTCATCGTGCCGGGCACGTTGATGAGCTGGCCGTTGCCGATCGAGAGCGAGATGTCCTGGGCCGGGCGGACCACCGATTGCGCGGTGATCGGCGCGGCGACCGGGATGGCCAGCGGCGAAAGCACGCAGGCGGCACGCAGCAGGGATTTGAGAAGGCGCGTGTTCATCGTTTTGACCTTCGGCGGATGAATGCGGTTGGTGGCGACCTTGGCGCCGGTGGGCGCGATTGCAGCGGGGCGCATCAGTGGCTGCTTACCGGTTCGACGGAGACGTCCTTGCCGCGGGTGACGCGTACCACCGGACCGATCGGGACGACGCGTGCGACCGTGGCGGCCTGGGCGGGCGGTCCGGCGGCGACCACCGGCTGGGCCGGTGCGTTGCCCTGCATCGAGGGACGGCTGGAGCGCTGGAAGCGCGAGACATCGCCGCCGGTCACGTAAGTCGTGTTCCCTTCGATCGGCTGGGCCATCGCGGTGCGCATGATCTGTTCTTCCTGTGCCTTGGTCGCGCCTTCGGGGACCTTGACCTGGCCGGCGGCGAGGATGCGTTCGAACTCGCCCTGGTTGTCGGCGATCGAGCGCAGCGACAGGCTGATCGTGCCCAGCTCCTGCGCGACGGCGACCTTTTCGGCGATGCGGGGGCTGACTTCGAGTGTCACGGTGCTGACCGCCTTGACCACGGTCTTGCCGTCGACGACGTCCTGGTCGGTGGCCTGGTCGGTGGCGAGCACGCGCAAGTTGCGCAGGATGGTTTCCGAGGCGCGCAGCGGCGGGGTGCCGTCGTTGCCGGTCACTTCCTGCGTCAGAACGAGGTCGACGCGGTCGCCCGGGAACACGAAGCCACCGACGCCGGTCTTGGCGGAAACGGGGATCGTCACCGCACGCATGCCCGGCGCCAGCGCGGCGGCGAGGAAGCCGCGGTCGCCCGGTGCGACGAGGCCGCCCTGGGTGATCGGCTGGCCGGCGGTGATCGGGTAGCGGACAACGGTGCCCATCAGCTTCTGCATGTCGGCCTCGCCCTCGATGAAGTAGGCGTCCTTCACCAGTTCCTTGGGCCAGTCCTGATAGGAGACCGAATCGGCGGTGATGATCGTGCCCACCGGCAGGGCGCGCTGGGCGACGAGGACCTTGGGGCCCGTCGGCGCGACGGCGGTGGCGGCACCGGCCTGGGGCGCCGACGCGCCGCTGAACATCGACCTGGCGGCAATGGCGGTCCCGGCTGCGACGAGCAGCGCAATGACCAGCAGCACCAGCTTCTTCTTATCCATGGCTAGGAAGCCCCCTGAGTGTCCCCGATTAACTATGCGTACATTCGGGCAAATTGGTTAAAATCAGGTTCACCCCAACACGGGGGCGGCATGAAAGGCCGAAATCCCGGTGGCCGCAGCGACCCAGAGGCCCGCTGCGGCGATGGCAACGCCGTAGGGCACGCGCAGGCGCGATTTCTGGCGGCGCTTGATATGGAAGAACCCGAGTGCGAACAGCGCGAGCAGGCCCAGCAGCGTGCCGGCGGCAACGAGCGCGGGAGAGCGCGACGAGGACAGCAGCGAATCGACCAGTTCCGGTGAGATCAGCGGTCGCCCTGTCGCTAGCGCCCAGGCCATGGCCGCCGCCACAAAGGTCCAGCCTGCCGCGACCAGCCAGGCGCCGATGTCGCACAGGGCCTCGCCCGGGCGGCGTTCCATGTTGAAGGCAGCCATTGCCACCGAGGCGCCGCCGCCGACCACGGCCATCAGCACGATCAGCTGGAGAAAGGGAGCAGGCGCGAACCACAGCGCCAGCGCGGCGAGCAGCTTGACGTCGCCGCCGCCCATCTGGCGCAGCACGAACAGCACGCAGCAGATCGCGAAAGTCGCGAGGGCAAGGCCGATCTGAATGCCGATGCCGGTCCAGCCTAGGCCGATCGACAGCCACCACAGCGGCGCGGCCAGGGCGATGCCGGCATTGAGCCGGTTCGCGATCTCGCGGCGCTTGATGTCCGTCACGGCCGCCACGACCAGCGCGGTTGCCAATGCGGCCAGCAATGCGTACGAAAAATACGCCGATTGCATCTGTTAGTACCCCCCTTAACAAGGGAATGATCTAGCGGGCATCACTTACCAAATAGTAACCAGTACACTGAGGCTGGAATTCATCACGTGACCATCGAAATTTCCGAAATTTCCCATGCGTTCAATGTGATGGAGGGGGCTGGCCGGGGCCGCCGCGCCATACCGCCTGGTGTCGTCGAAAGCCGCTGGACGGGAAGCGACGGCAAAAGCCAGATCCGCCGGATCGACTGGCCGGTGCCGGCTGCGCCGCGCGGGTCGCTGCTGTTCCTGCCGGGGCGCGGCGATGCCTACGAGAAGTGGCTGGAGACGCTGGAACAGTGGCATGCGGAAGGCTGGGCAGTTACCTCGATTGACTGGCGCGGACAGGCGCTGAGCGGCCGGCTCGGGCGTGATGGCATGACCGGGCATGTCGACGATTTCGGCCTCTGGATCGACGATCTTGCCCTGTTTTGGAAGGACTGGGCGCAGGAACGGCCGGGGCCGCTGGTACTGGTCGGCCATTCGATGGGCGGGCATCTGGCCATGCGTGCGGTGGCGGAGCGGCGGGTTGCTCCCGAGGCGTTGGTGCTCTCCGCGCCGATGCTGGGCATCCATCCGGCTGCGATTCCCAGCTGGGTGCTGCATCCGGTCGCACGCGTGATCCGCGCTCTCGGCGATCCGCGCCGCCCGGCTTGGAAACATAACGAAAAGCCGCAGCTTGTCCCTCACGCCCGGATGAAGCTGCTTACCCACGACGAGGGGCGCTATGCCGACGAGGCGTGGTGGCGGCTGGAGCGTCCGGCCATGGCGATGGGCCCGGCCAGCTGGGGCTGGATCGAACGGGCGCTCGCCTCGATCCGCGGGCTGGAAGCGAAAGGGGTGCTCGAATCGGTCGAAGTGCCGGTGTTGCTGCTCGCGACGCGTCATGACGGCCTCGTGTCCTGGCCGGCGATTCGCCGGGCTGCGGCGCGCTTGCCGCAAGGCGAACTGGTTCACTGGGGCAGGGAATGCCGCCACGAGATCCTGCGCGAGGCCGATTCGATCCGCGATTCCGCGCTGGCGACGATCCGGGACTTCCTGAACCGGAATGCGCCCGCTAGGGGCTGAGGCCCTATGCAAACGAGGTTCGATATCATCGTGGTGGGTGCCGGCATGGCCGGTGCCTCGCTGGCTGCGCGATTAGGCGGCAAAGCCAGCGTGCTGGTGATCGAGGCGGAAGAGCACCCTGGTTATCACGCCACCGGCCGTTCTGCCGCGTTCTGGACCGAGAGCTACGGCGGCCCGCGGGTCCAGCCGCTTACCGCGGCATCCGGTGCGGAACTGCGGGCGCTGGGCGTGCTGGCGCCGCGATCCGCGCTGACGCTGGGCCGAACGGGTGAGCAGGCCGACGTTGAGCGATTCGCGCGGGTCTATGGCGATCTCGGGGTCGAGGTGCATGTGCTCGACCGTGCCGGGATCGCAGCGCGGGTGCCGGGCCTGCGGGGCGGCTGGGCATCGGGCGTGCTGGAGCCGAGCACCTGCGACATCGACGTGGCCACGCTGCATCAGCACTATCTCGCCGCAGCGCGCCGTGAGGGGGTTGAGATCCGCTGCCGTGCGGGCTTGCGACGGGCAACGCGCTCCGCGCAGGGCTGGTTGCTGGCGCTTGCTGACGGCACCGAGGTCACCTGCGACGTGCTGGCCAACGCGGCGGGCGCCTGGGCCGATCCGGTGGCGCGGCTGGCCGGTGCGCGTCCGCTGGGCATCGCGCCCTATCGCCGCACGGTGGCCCAGCTTGCGGTGGGCCGCCCGGTGCCCGGCGACCTGCCGCTGGTGCTCGATGTGGGCGAGACGTTCTACTTCAAGCCCGAGCATGGCCGCCTCTGGCTGAGCCCGCATGACGAGACGCCCAGTGTTGCTTGCGACGCCGCACCCGAGGAAATCGACGTGGCGCTGGCCATTGACCGCCTGGAGAACGTCGTCGACTGGCCGGTCGAGCGGGTCGAGCATCGCTGGGCGGGGCTGCGCTCGTTCGCGCCGGACCGGCTGCCGGTCTATGGTTTCGATCCCGCCGACCCGGCATTCTTCTGGTTCGCCGGGCAGGGCGGTTTCGGCATCCAGACCGCGCCGGCTGCCGCTGTGCTGGGAGCGGCCCTGCTGCTTGGCGAGAAGGGCGGCGACGTCGATCCCGCGCCCTATGTCCCGGATCGGTTCGTGACTGTTTGAACTCCCGCTTGCCTGCGCTCGATTACTGTTCAAGTATCTGCGCGGGGGGGACCGTTTCGCACAGGAGAACCGGAAATGGCGCATCGATTCGAGATCCGGAAGAACAAGGCCGGAGAGTTCGTCGCTTACTTCGTCTACAACGCCGAAACGATTTTCTGGACCGAGGGCTATTCGAGCAAGGCCTCGGCGAAGAATGCGATCGAATCGATCAAGAAGAACGGCCCGCCCGCCGAAGTCGTGGACACCACGACGGAATAGTTACTCCGACCCGCTGGCATCTTCCGCGCGTTCGGGCGGCTTTCGGCCCGGCGCGAGGAAGTGCCATACCAGCAGGACCGGCTCCAGCACCGCCATGCCGATCAGGATGCTGATCAGGCGCTGGATGGCCGGCAGGATATGCGCGTCGGCGTAGGAATCGGGGACCAGCACGACCAGCACCGTCAGCGTGAACTGCAGGCCGAGGTAGGTGATCTGCGGGAGCCCGTTCTCGATATGGCGACCGATGACGATACCCAGGCACGTTCCCGCGATCAGCACCGGGGTATTGCCTTGTGCGATCAGCAGCACGGTCAGCGCCAGCGCGCCGCCTGCAAGGCAGCCCATCGTGCGCAGAAACAGGCGGCGCGTGACCGGCGCGAAACCGCTGGCGCCGATGCCACCGATCGGCACGATCATCACCGCCATCACGGTGACGGCCGCCTGCGCCATTTCGGGCAGGTCGAACAGGGCATGCAGCAGCGGCAGCACGGAAATGGCGATACCCGCCTGCGCAGCGTGGCGTGCGGCGTTGGAGTGCCAGCCCATGCGTTCGGGCCGGGGGGCTTGCAGGTCGAGCCACTTGCGGCCCGCCAGAGTGGCCGTCGTCAGGCTGACGAGGACGCAGGCAATGGTGCCCGCGATCACTTCCAGCAGGCGGGTCTGGGCAAAATCGATGGTGTCGAGCGCGGGGTGCTCCAGCTTGTCGAGCAGCACCATCTCGAAGGTCAGGCCGAACAGCAGCCAGGCATAGGCCCGCCGCGCGGTGATCATGCCGTAGAGCCCGACGGCGCCGACGATCGCCGCGCTCGCCATCGCCAGCGGCAGTGAGTGGGCCGCCCAGGGCACGACCGCCAGCGCTAGCAACGAGCCGAGAGCCGTGCCGACGATGCGCAGCACGCCGCGCAGCATGGTTTCCGAAGCCCCGCTCTTGAGCAGGACAAACGCCGTGAAGGCCGCCCAGCCGACCATCTTCGCGCCGATCAGATGGGCGATGACGATCGAAAGCATGACCGAGGCGACGCAGGCCCACTCGTCCGCCATGCGCGGGCCGGGTGTGATCAGCGCGCGCGCTTCCTGCCTGAAGTTCTGGCGGAAGGTGCCGAGTGTCAGCAGCCGGCCGGGCAAGCCCTTAGGCCTTGGCGGCTGCGACCGCCGCGTCGCTCGCCAGCTTGTCCACGCGCTCGTTCTCGGCATGGCCGGAATGGCCGCGCACCCACTGCCAGTCCACCTTGTGGCGGCCGCTGGCCTCGATCAGGTCGTGCCAGAGGTCGGCATTGCGCACTGGCTGCTTGCTGGCGTTGACCCAGCCCTTTTTCTTCCAGCCGTGGACCCACTTGGTGATCCCGTCGATCACGTACTTGCTGTCGGTATGGAGCGTGACCTCGCAAGGTTCGGTGAGCGCATTGAGCGCCTTGATGACGGCGGTCATCTCCATGCGGTTGTTGGTGGTGTCAGGCTCGCCGCCCGCCATTTCCTTTTCGTGCACGCCCATGCGCAGCAGCACGCCCCAGCCGCCGGGGCCGGGATTGCCCTTGCAGGCGCCATCGGTGAAGACGTCGACCTTCTTCATGCGCCGAAGATACCGTGATTGGCCGGATCGGCATAGAATTCGAGGCGGCGGGCAAAAGCCATCGGGTCCTTGGGGGTGACAAGCGCGTCTTCGGGCGTGTTCAGCCAGTCGTAGGCGCGGGTGGACAGGAAACGCACGGCAGCGCCGCGGGCCAGCACCGGCAGGGCGGCGCGTTCTGCGGCGGAGAGCGGGCGGACGCTCTCGTACCCTTCGATCAGGGCATTCGAGAGAGCGGCGTCGAAGCGTGTGCCGTCATTGGAGAAGCACCACGCCGAATGGGTGACCGCCACATCGTAAGCCAGCATGTCGGTGCAGGCGAAATAGAAGTCGATCAGGCCGGTAACGGTGTCGCCCAGCATCAGCACGTTATCGGTGAACAGGTCGGCATGGATCACGCCGCGCGGCAGGTCGGACGGCCACTGGCTGGCGAGGGTGGGGAGTTCCCGTTCCACCAGTGCGGCAAGACCGGTGTCGATCGAGGCAAGTCCCTCGTGTCCGCAATCGCCCAGAAGCTGCTGCCATGCAGGCAGGTCCAGCGAATTGGCGCGCTCCATCGGAAAGTCCGCCGACGCCAGATGGATCTGTGCCAGTGCCGCGCCCACGGCACGAGCCTGCCCCACGGTGGGTTCCGACACGGAGACGCCCGGCAGATACTCGATCAGCGCCAGCGCCTTCTGGCCTTCCGGCGTATCGATCAGGCGGTGGCTGGCGCCGTCACGGTCATGCATGGTGCGTGGCACCGGGCAACCGCGCGCCGCCAGATGGTCCAGCAGATCGAGGAAGAACGGCAATTCCGTAATGTCGGTGCGGCTTTCGTAGACCGTCAGGATGAACCGGCGCGAAGCCTCCGCTTGCTGGGTTTCGATCAGCCAGTTGCTGTTGGACACGCCCTCGGCGATGCCCTTGGCGGAAATCAGGGCGCCGACGTCGAAAGCCTCGACGATCGCCGCCATCTCTTCGGCGCCGAGCCGGGTATAGACTGCCATGTGCGAAAGATCCTCAGCGCGCCAGTTGGCGCGGCAGCTTGAACGTGATGGTCTCTTGCGCGGTGACGACCTGCTCGGCCGTGACATCGCGCAGTTCGCCGATACGGGCGATCACTTCGTTGACCAGTTCCTCGGGCGCGGAAGCCCCGGCAGTGAGGCCGACGCTGGTCAGGCCGTCGAACCAGGCAGGTTCGATCTCCGAGGCACGCTGGATCATCCGGCCGACCGAACCCGAACGCTCCGCCACTTCGACGAGACGCAGCGAGTTCGAGCTCTTGGGTGAGCCGATCACCAGCACCAGTTCGCACTTTGGCGCGATCTGCTTGACGGCGGCCTGGCGGTTGGAGGTCGCGTAGCAGATGTCTTCCTGCTTGGGCGCGACGACCTGCGGGAAGCGCGCCTCGATGGCGGCGATGATCGCCTGGGTATCGTCGACCGAGAGCGTGGTCTGCGAGAGATAGGCGAGTTCGCGGTCCTCGGGCACGGCGATGGTGGCGACGTCTTCCACCGTTTCGATCAGCGTCATGTTGCCTTCGGGCACTTGTCCGAATGTGCCGATCACCTCGGGATGGCCGGCATGGCCGATGAACAGGATGTGGCGCCCGTCGGCGATCTGGCGCTCGGCCTGGCGGTGGACCTTGCTGACCAGCGGGCAGGTGGCATCCAGCCACTCGAGGCCGCGCGCCGAGGCTTTGGCAGGCACCGACTTGGGTACTCCATGCGCGGAAAAGATCACCGGCACGCCGTCCGGAACCTGGTCCACGCTTTCGACGAACACCGCGCCCTTGGCCTTCAGATTGTCGACCACGTACTTGTTGTGGACGATCTCGTGGCGCACGTAGACCGGTGCGCCGTAGATCTCGAGCGCACGCTCGACGATGTCGATGGCGCGGTCGACCCCGGCGCAGAAGCCGCGCGGGGCGGCGATCAGGAGGCGCAAGGGCGCATTCGTGGCGAGCGTCTTCTCGGACGGAAAGGGCGCGTTCATGAATGGGCCTCTAGCGCTTTGCCGCGCGCGCCGCTAGGGCAAGCGCACGCCACTCGAGGGATGTACCGATGAATGCACGCCGCCTGACTGCTACCGTCCTCTGCTCCGCCGCCGCGGTGACCGCTCTGAGCGGTTGTGCAAAGAAGGGCGATATCGTGGTCGATTCGGGGGTCGGCATCACGTCCGTGCGCACCGCATGCCCGGCCGTGGGCATCCCCGACTATACCGGGGACATGACCCTGTTCCGCGCGCCGAATGACAAGACCTCGACCAACATCGACATGGTCGCGGCAATGACGAACGTGCGCAGCGAATGCAGCGATCGTGGCGGCGCACAGGCGACCGACAAGGTCACCGCTACCGTGAGCTTCGACGTCCTGGCTCGTCGCAACGACAAGCAGGGCGCCCGTCAGGTGACGCTGCCGATCTTCGTGAGCGTGCTGCAGGGCGGTTCGGCGGTCGTTTCGAAGCGCGTCGGCCAGGTGCAGATCACCTTTGCCGACGGTCAGGACCGGGCGCAGGCCCACGGCACCGGCACGGCCTATATCGATCGTGCTGCCGCGACGCTGCCCGCCGAAATTCGTGAGCGCATCACCCGTCCGCGCAAGGCCGGCGATCAGGATGCCGCCGTCGATCCGCTGGCGCAGCCTGACGTCAAGGCCGCGGTTGCCCGCGCCAGCTTCGAGGTGCTGGTCGGGTTCCAGCTGACCGACGATCAGCTGGCCTACAACGCGACGCGCTGATCGGCGCTCGCCCGCTACCAACAAGAATGGCCCGGAAAGTCGCTTTCCGGGCCATTCTTGTTGGTAGCGGGCTTATCCAGCGCGCGAGCGTGTCATGACCTGCTCGATCGCCTCGCGCGCATGGCGGGCGATCGCCTTGCGATCGGTGCGTTGTTCGGCGGGCAAGGGCGGCAGGCAATGCACTGTGAGACGGATCGGGCGCCAACGCGCCAGCAGGCGCAGCGCGTTGCCGAGGCCCGGCTCGGCGCCGACCCAGGCAATGTCGGCCACCTGAGGGCCGTAATCGAGCCAGATCGGCTGGATGGCGAGGGCGTCGCAATCGGCATCCACGGCGGAAAGCAGCGAGGACTTGAACGGCAGCAGTCGGCTGCCGTCGCTGGTGGTGCCTTCAGGGAAGATCGCCAGGCGGCCGGTATCCGCGATGGCGCGGCGGACCTGCTCGATCTGGGCGGCGACCGAGCGGCGGTCGTGGCGGGCGACAAAGACGGTGTCGTTCAGTTCGCAAAGCCAGCGCAGCGGGTCGATCCCGGCCAGGCCGTCGTGGGCGACAAAGGCAGTGCCGGTCGCGCCGGCCAGCGCCGGGATGTCGAGCCAGGAAACATGGTTGGCAAGCAGGACGCCGCGCCGGGCGGGGGGAGAGCCGACAAGGCGCGTGCGCAGCCCGCAGATCATGCCCACCGCGCGCAGGAATCGGCGTGGAACCGGATTGGCGCGGGTGAACGGTGCCAGCAGGTAATAGGCGCCAAGGCAGGCAAGCAGCGTGGCGAGCAGGGCCGCGAGGCGCAATGCGATGATCGGCCAGCCCCGCAGCGGAATGCGGCGCTTCGCGGAGGAAGTCGCCGCAGCCGTATTCACTTGCGGGTTTCGCCGTCCTCGCGCTCGATCCTTACGCCGAACAGCTCCATGCGGTGGTCGACGAGGCGGAAGCCGAGGCGTTCGGCAACCTGGCGCTGGAGCGCTTCGAGTTCGGGGTCGACGAATTCGATGACGGCGCCGCTCTCGACGTCGATCATGTGGTCGTGATGGGCTTCGGGGGCGGCTTCGTAGCGGGCGCGGCCATCACCGAAATCGTGACGGTCGAGGATGCCGGCCTCTTCGAAGAGGCGCACGGTACGGTAGACCGTGGCGATCGAGATGCCCGGGTCGAGCGCTGCAGCGCGCTGGTGCAGTTTCTCCACATCGGGGTGGTCCGTGCTTTCGGACAGGACCTTGGCGATCACCCGACGCTGTTCGGTGATACGCAGGCCGCGTTCGGCGCAGAGGGCTTCGATGTCGATTGGTTGATGCACGTTTGACCTGTATCAATGAAAAGAGGCGCACCGGCTATGTAGGCTGGTGCGCCTCCAATCTCAACCTTTGTGGGCCAAGGCAGGCCTGTCTTTCCGCAGCTTCGACCCGAGCTTGTGTGGATCGGGGCCGGGTTGCGGCGACATCCGCGCCTCTATCAGGCGGCGGCCGACTTGGGCTTGCGGCCGCGGCGCGCGTTGGGCTTGCGGCCGAGGCCGATCTTCTTGGCCAGCTCGCGACGCTTTTCGGCGTAGTTCGGGGCGACCATCGGGTAGTCTGCGGGCAGGTTCCAGCGCACGCGGTATTCTTCCGGGGTCATGTTGTAGTGGGTCATGAGGTGGCGCTTGAGCATCTTCAGCTTCTTGCCGTCCTCAAGGCAGACGATGTAGTCGGGCTTGACCGAGGCGCGCACCGAAACGGCGGGCTCAGGCTTTTCTTCCTCGACGACGGTGGTGGTGCCGAGACCGGCAAGCGCGCCATAGACGTTGGTGATCAGCGAGGGGAGATCCTCGACGCTGACGCTGTTGTTGCTGACGTGGGCGGCGACGATGTCCGAAGTGAGCGTGATCAACGTCTCGTTGGCATCAACCTGGATGGTGTCCATTTTCTTACGACCTCGATTTATTTTTGCGACTTTACCGAGCGGAATCGACGTGCGCTTCTCTTCCGCGATTTCGGCCTTGGACCAATCTGGTCTGCAATTCAAGATTATTCACAAGTTGCGACTAAAGTTCCAGTTATCGCTTGTTAATCGAGGGGCAATAAAGGTCGATTTGTACGGGTAATTACAAGTTCGACAAATTTCCATCACAGATGTCGCAAGCGAAAGTCAGGGCGTCGATGCGCTCTCCATTTTGCGTTCGGTAGTAGTCCTTGCGCTCGCCGATGGAATAGAAGCCGAAATCGCAATACAGGGATTGCGCAGGGTTGCCGCGCCGCATTTCGAGAAGCAGGCGTCTGGCGCCGCGCCGGGCTGCGGCAAGACGCAGCGCGTCGAGAATGGCGCGGCCCAGTCCAAGGCGCCGAAACTGCGGCTTCACGCCCAGCAGCAGCAGTTCCTCTTCTTCGTAGCCGGTGCGCGAAAGCGAAAAGCCGGCCGCTTCCTCGTCGCCGGTCACCGGCGTGCCGGCCGGTGAGATCAGGTAATAGTGGCAATTGCCAAGGAGGAGGGCGTCGTCGACCTGTCGGCGGTTCCAGGCCTCGCCCCAGTTGGGGTCGAAGGCCGTTTCCATCACCGACATGATGCGGTCGAGGTCGTCGATCATCGTTGGGCGGCGCCTTTCGGGTCGGTTGCGGCAGCCGCGACCATCGGCTTGGCGTCGGGCGCGCGGCCATAGAGCGGCTGGATGTCGGTGGTGAAGGTGGAGGGGGGCAGCAATGTCACGCGGCGAGCATCAGGCCAGATTTCCAGCGCCTCGCCGAATTGGCGTGCGGCAACCAGCGCCTTGGCCTGGGTTCCCGCGACGAGTTCCTCGGCGCTGGCTGCGGCGGCTTCGGCGGGGCGCAGCGAGGCCAGCGGACGGATGATCGTGCCGTCCGTGTCGTAGCCCTCGATGAACCATTCGCCGTGGCCGCCGGTCATCGCCACGGCCACCGGCCGGGTGCCGCTTTCGGCGCGGGCGATCGCGGCAACGAGATCGAGCGTGGGGTAGCCCACCACGTCGGCGCCCCAGGCCAGGGCCAGTCCGCGCGCGGCCGCCAGGCCTACGCGTACGCCGGTGAAACTGCCTGGTCCAAGCGCCACGGCGATGCGACCGGCACGGCCGCGACCGGGAAGGGCCGCGATCATCGGCACCAGCGCTTCGGCATGGCCTCGCCCGAGCAGGCGATGGTCGCCCGCGAGCAATTCGCCATTTTCGAACAGCGCGACCGAACAGGCTTCGGTGGCGCTGTCGATCACCAGCATGCGGTTATCGTGGGATGAGGTCATGGGTCGTGAAGTCGCCTGCTTGCGGTCAGGCCGCGCGCACTTCGGTGACTTCGGGGACATAGTGCTTCAGCAGGCTCTCGATGCCGTGCTTGAGCGTGGCGCTCGACGAGGGGCAGCCCGAACAGGCGCCTTGCATGGCAAGGTAGACCACGCCGTCACGGTAGCCGCGATAGACGATGTCGCCGCCGTCATTGGCCACGGCCGGGCGTACGCGGGTTTCGATCAGGTCCTTGATCTGGTCGACGATGTCGGCATCGGCGGGATCGTCGCCATAGTCTTCCTCCTCCTCGGGCGGGACCGAGAAGCCGCTGGCGCTGCCGCCGGCAAAGAGCGGGGCCTGCGAAACGAAATGGTCGAGCAGGACCGAGACGACCTGCGGCTTGAGATCGCTCCACTCGACACCGGGGGCGGCGGTGACCGAAACGAAGTGTTCGCCGAAGAACACGCCGGTCACGTCGCCGAGGTCGAACAGGGCCTGTGCCAGCGGCGAGGCCTCTGCTGCTTCGGGCGAGGTGAATTCGCGCGTGCCCGCAGGCATGACCTGCCGGCCGGGCAGGAACTTGAGCGTGGCGGGGTTCGGCGTGGTTTCGGTTTCGATGTACATGGTTCTCGCGATGTAGGGGGCGTGCGCGCGGGGTCAAGTGCGGGAAGGGTGGTCGCCGCCTCGATCACCTGAAAGTCGCGGCGCAATGGATGCGTCGACTGTTGCATTATATGGGCAGTTCGAATGGCTTGGCTGCGGAACTTGGGAAGCCCTCAAGAAACTCCCAGCTATTCACTGGCCCTTAAGGAAGGGCGACCCTATACCCCTTGCGATGACGACCAAATCGCGCGCCGCCCGCTCGCTCGCCGCCCTGCTGCTCCTGGCACCGCTCCCGCAGCCCTTCCTGGCATCGGCTTCGGCCGAATCCAAGGCCGATGCGGTCAAGGACGACGCGGCGCCGGGAAGCGCGCAGCCTGCACGCAAGGCGTCGGAAGGTGACGGAAAGCAGCGTTCCCGCAAGGGGGCATCGCAATCCGCGCAGCAGCGTATTCCGGTGGTAGTCAAGCAGAACGGCGAGGACGAGCCGCTGGTCGGCGACGCCGATCCCTGGCTCTACCGGGGCAGCGACATTCCCCATGACAAGGAATGGCACTTCGGCGAGCTGTCGAATGGCCTCAAGTATGCCGTTCGCCGCAACGGGGTGCCGCCGGGCCAGGTCTCGATCCGCATCCGCGTCGATGCGGGTTCGCTCTACGAAACCGATCCTGAGCGTGGCTACGCGCATCTGCTCGAACACATGCTGTTCCGCGAATCGAAGTACATTCCCGAGGGCACCGCAATCGCCGCCTTCCAACGCCTCGGCGCGACCTTCGGCAGCGATACCAATGCGGTGACCTCGACCACGCAGACCGTGTTCAAGCTCGACCTGCCCAATGCCACGCCGACCTCGCTGGACGAGACGTTCAAGCTGATGAGCGGCATGGTCACCGCGCCGGCGCTCTCGGCCTCGAACCTCAAGCAGGACCTGCCGATCGTGCTGGCCGAAATGCGCGAGCGTGGGGGAGCTGCCAAGCGGGTGCAGCAGGCGATGCAGCAGGTGATCTACGCCGGCCAGCCGCTGTCGCAGCGCGAGCCGATCGGCACTGTCGAGACGCTGACCGCCGCCACGCCCGACACCGTGCGCGCGTTCTATTCGCGCTGGTACCGGCCCGACAACGTCGCGGTGATCGTGGCCGGTGATGCCGATCCGGCGACGCTGGAAAGCTATGTGAAGAAGTGGTTCGCCGGCTGGAAGGCGGCGGGAGCGCTGGCAAAGGCGCCGAGCTTCGGTGATCCTGCCGCGCCTGCGGGTGCCGATCCCGCCAACCCGGTGGGCGAGACGCGCGTGCTGGTCGAGCCGGACCTGCCGCCCTCGCTGCTCTATGCCACGCTGCGTCCCTGGCGGCAGGTGACCGACAACATCGCCTACAACCAGGGGCTGATGGTCGACGCGATCGCGCAGGCCGTGATCAACCGCCGCCTCGAGACCAAGGCGCGTGCGGGCGGCAGCTATCTCTCCGCTTCGGTCAACCAGGAGGACGTCTCGCGTTCTGCGGACGCCACGTTCGTGTCGATTACACCGCTGGGCGATGACTGGAAGGCCGCGCTGCACGATGTGCGCGCGGTGATCGCCGATGCCATCGAGAATCCGCCGACGCAGGAGGAGATCGACCGCGAAGTGGCCGAACTCGACGTCGGATTCCAGGTCCCGGTCGAGCAGCGCCGCATCCTGCCCGGCTCCAAGCTGGCAGACGACCTGGTCAATGCGCTCGACATCCGCGAGACGGTGGCGGGACCGGAGGACGTGCTGCGCATCTTCCGCGAATCGAAGCCGATGTTCACGCCCGCCAAGGTGCTGGAGCATAGCCGTCAGCTCTTCAGCGGCACGGTCACCCGTGCGCTGTTCAGCACCCAGAAGGCCGGCGGCGTCACCGACGAGGCGCTGCGCCAGGCGCTGATGGCGCCGATCACGCCCGATGCCTCGACCCGTTCGGCGAGCAATGCGCCGCAAGTCTCGTTCGATACTTTGCCTGCCATCGGCAAGCCGCAGAAAGCGGTGTCCGACCAGCCCACGGGCTTGCTGGACATCGAGCAACTCAACTTTGCCAATGGCGTCAAGGTCCTGCTCTGGCCAGTGCAGGAAGAGCCCGGCCGCGTCACCGTGAAGGTGCGTTTCGGCGGCGGCACCCGCGCGATGGCGGCCAAGGATGCACCCTATCTCGGCCTTGCGAATTATGCGCTGGTGGGCTCCGGTCTGGCGACGCTGGGGCAGGAGGATCTCGACCGGATCTCCACCGGTCGCAAGATGGGCTTCGACTTCGACGTGCAGGACGCCTCGTTCGTCTTCACGGCGGAAACCCGCCCGCAGGATCTGGCTGACCAGCTCTATCTCTTTGCCGCCAAGCTCGACCTGCCGCGCTGGGATCCCAGTCCCTTCCTGCGCGCCAAGGCGGCGGCCAAGATCCAGTACGATACCTTCGCCACTTCGCCGCAGGGCGTGCTCAACCGCGACTTGACGTTCTATCAGCGCGGCAAGGATCCCCGTTTCGGCACGGCGACCCCCGCACAGATCGAGGCGACGACGGCCAAGGGCTTCAAGGCGGTATGGGGCAAGGCGCTGGCGAGCGGTCCGGTCGAAGTGCAGATCTATGGCGACTTCGACAAGACGGCCGCCATCGCCGCGCTGGAGAAGACCTTCGGCGCGCTCAAGCCGCGCGTGCCGGCACCGATCGCCAAGGTTGCCGAAGTTACGGTGCCCAAGCCGTCCGACGTGCCGGTGGTGCTGCACCACCACGGCGATCCCGATCAGGCGGCGGCGGTGATCTCGTGGCCGACCGGCGGCGGCGCCATGGGCATTCGCGAATCGCGCCAGCTCGAGGTGCTGACCCAGCTCTTCACCAACCGCCTGCTCGATGCCATGCGCGAGAAACTGGGCGTGGCCTATTCGCCTTACGTCTTTTCGCAGTGGCCGGTGGACATGACCACCGGCGGCTCGATCACGGCGGTGGCGCAGCTCGACCCCAAGTCGGTCACGGTGTTCTTCCAGACCGCCGACGAGATCGCCGAGAACCTGATCGCCAATCCGCCGACGGCCGAGGAACTGTCGCTGGTGACCGAACCGCTGCGCCAGCAGGTGACGCGCGCCGCATCGAGCACTTCGTTCTTCATGAGCCAGCTCGAGGGGGCGACCTACGACCCCTCGCGCATCGGCACGATCGGCACGATCCTCAACGACTACACGCTGGTGACGCCGCAGCAGATGCAGCAACTGGCCTCGCGCTATCTCGGCAAGGAAAAGTCCTGGCGGCTTGAGGTGATGCCGGAAGGCAAAAGCTCCGGCACGGTGGCCAAGCGCTGAACGCGTGGCCGTCTGTCAGCAGGGGACGGCGCCAATTTGAATAGCCGCCCGCCATCGGTGGGCGGCTATTGTTATATTTTTTATTTGGGCGGGGGCTCGCATGTTCAGGAAGGTTGTATCCCTGTTGGTGGGAGCCTTGGCAGTGCCGCAGGCTGCGCAGGCCGAGGCCGAGAATGCCGGTACGGGCGCCGGCACGGGCGAGGCATGGGTTATCTATGAACGGACGGGGGTAAATGGCCTCCCGTTGGTTGTCTTGGCGCGTACAGGCGATGCAGAGGGTGAGAAACTGCTGCGCGAAGGGCTGGTCACCGCGGTAAGCTGTCGTGCCGACGCCGGCAACATGAACGACAATGGCATGCCGCGAGGCACGGATAGCCTCTATGCGTTGGAAGACCGACTGGCTGGTGAGCGCGCGCTGCTAGACGCAGGCGGGGTGCATGTCGCCAGTGTGACTGGTGACGGCCAGCGTCGCGCCTTCTACGCGCACCGTGCGCCCATCGACTTGGACGCCATTGTTCTCGGCATGCCCGTTCCAGGCTTTTCTTGCGACGTTTCTGCGGTGGCGGACCGCCAATCGCTGATTGCGCTGATCACGCCGACGGCATTGGAGCGTCAACTGAATGGCGATCAATCCGTCATCGCCAGTTTGCAGCAACAGGGCGACGATGGGCATGTACCGCGCAAGACCGATTTCTGGTTCTACGGAGACAAGCAGGGCATTGCCTCTCTCGCGGCCTATCTGAAGCCCAAGGGTTTCATTGTCGACCATGCCTTGAAGGACCCGGCAGGCGTGGTGTTGTCCCGGAACATGGCCGTCGATCTGGCTGAGTTCCGGTCTATCACGCCAAGCCTCGTCGAAGCGGCAGATCGCGCCGGGGTCGAGTACGATGGATGGGAAACGCTTGTGGTCAGACCCGCCTCAACACCCTGAAAACTCCATCACAGACTTTCAGTTTGCAACAATCTTTCCCATCGCCCCGATGCTGTGGCGCAATCGATCACGCTGATCGGCTAAAGCGGCTTTGCAAAAATTGCTTGGAGCGGCTATGGGGCGCCCCTTGTTTGCGGTTCTTGCCGGTTTGGCCCTGTGCATGTGGCGCGGGGAGTGAAGGCGAAGGAACAGCCAGGAGTACATGACGTGGCTAGCAATTGGACCCCGGAAAGCTGGAAGGCTAAGGAAGCCCGCCACCTTCCGGTTTATGGCGATGCGGAGAAGCTGGGCGAGGTCGAGGCCACGCTTGCGAAGTTTCCGCCGCTGGTCTTTGCGGGCGAGGCGCGTGCTCTGAAGGCGGATCTCGCCGAAGTCGCCGCCGGTCGCGGTTTCCTGCTTCAGGGCGGGGACTGCGCGGAAAGCTTCGCCGAATTCAGCGCCGACAACATCCGCGATTCCTTCCGCGTGCTGCTGCAGATGGCGGTCGTGCTGACCTTCGCCAGCAAGCAGCCGGTGGTGAAGCTGGGTCGCATGGCGGGACAGTTCGCCAAGCCGCGCTCGGCCCCGACCGAGATGGTGAATGGCGTCGAGATGCCCAGCTACTTCGGCGACATCATCAACGGCATCGAAGGCAACGCCGAAGCGCGCCGCAACGATCCGGAACGCATGCTGCGCGCCTACACCCAGTCCTCGGCCACGCTGAACCTGCTGCGCGCTTTCGCGCATGGCGGCTATGCGAACCTGCGCCAGGTCCACCAGTGGACGATGGAACACATCGGCCGCAGCCCCTGGGGCGAGAAGTTCGCGCAGATGGCCGACCGCATCGGCGAGGCGCTGGATTTCATGGCCGCCTGCGGCGTGGACCCGACCTCGGTTCCGCAGCTTCAGGGCACCGACTTCTACACCAGCCATGAAGCGCTGCTGCTCCCCTATGAGCAGGCGCTGACCCGCCGCGATTCGCTGACCGGCGACTGGTACGACTGTTCGGCCCACATGCTGTGGATCGGTGACCGTACCCGCTTCGAGGGTTCGGCCCACGTCGAGTATCTGCGCGGCGTCGGCAACCCGATCGGCATGAAGTGCGGTCCCAGCCTTGAGCCCGATGCGCTGCTGCGCATGCTCGACACGCTGAACCCGGGCCGCGAACCGGGCCGCATGACGCTGATCAGCCGCTACGGCCATGACAAGGTCGAAGCAGGGCTGCCCAAGCTGGTGCGTGCGGTGAAGGCCGAAGGTCATCCGGTGGTGTGGTCGTGCGACCCGATGCATGGCAATGTCATCAAGACCGACACCGGCTTCAAGACCCGTCCCTACGAGCGTATCCTCGCCGAAGTACGTGGTTTCTTTGCCGTTCACCGCGCCGAGGGTACCCATGCCGGCGGCATCCACATCGAGATGACCGGTCAGGACGTCACCGAATGCACCGGCGGCGCCATCGCCATTACCGACGAGGCGCTGAAGGATCGCTACCACACCCACTGCGATCCGCGTCTCAACGGTGCGCAGTCGATCGAACTCGCGTTCGAACTGGCGGATCTGCTCAATCTCGAAGCGACCGAGCGACACAAGCAGGCGGCCTGATCCGCCGCTTGCGTCCGGTAAAAAATGCACGGGCAGGGGAGCCATGGCTCTCCTGCCCGTTCGTTCATGTGGTCAGAGCCAGTTGCGGCCGTCCGGCGTCGCACAGCCGTAAGGGGGGAGCTGGCCGGGGAATCGGGTCTGCATCTTGTGGCAACCCCAACTGCGCAGCGGGGCGGGTGCATAGCCGTTGAGGGCGATGCCGACCTCGTCGTAAGGGCTCTGTCCCTGTGCAACGTACATGTACCAACGGCCTCCGAACATCACCAGTCCGGCGACGACAAAGACCGTTATAACATTCAGTAATTTCTTCATTTTTATTCCGCTTGAAGCAATTGGGGGGAGGGCGGATCTGCCTTCCATGCTTCACGCGCGCAAGTGTTTTTGCAGTGTCAGGACAGTGCCACGGGCTCCTCCGGAGCGTCGCGCAGGCGCAAGTAAAGTTTGCCGTCGGCCGGGCGCGGCACGGCCAGGCTGCCGCCGGTGAAGCCGGGGGGAACCGTAACCGGCTGAGCGAACGCGCGGTCGGCTGCGACGGCGCCGATCAGGAACAGGTCGCGGCCCGACAGGGTGCAAGGTGCCGGGGCGTCGTTCTTGTTGTCGGGGCAGGCAAGGTTCTCGATGCGCGGCAAGCGGGCGAGCGTTGCCAGCGGCTTCCAGTCGCCCGCAGTCCCGTCGCCCACCAGCCGGAAGCGCAGGGGGCCGAAGGTTCCGGCGGGCAGGTCGCTGGCCTTGAGGCGCGCGACCATGACTTGCTGGCTTTCCAGTGTCAGGCCCTTGCCGCTGCTCAGGCGGGCGGCGACCGGGCCGCCGCTCGTCGCGATCTCTATGGTCGAGGCGGCGCCGAAATGATCGCCCTGGGCGGCCTTGATGGAGAAGACCAGTTCGCCGTTGTCTGGCAGTAAGTCGCCGGAACCGAGTTCCAGTGTGCGCGCACCAGGCGCGGATGGGCCGGGGTAGACGGTGCGACCGATCAGTTCCGCCTGGGGGCGCGGACCGGCGATGCGGATCGGCAGCGAAAGATTGCGCCCGTCGGCCAGTGCGATGACGGCCTTGTCGGCCGTTCCCGCGTCAGGTGCTTTTGCGGCGCCCTGGGCGACAAGGCGCAGACGGTCCACGGTTCCCTCGCGCGTCAGGCCGTCAGGCTTGAACGCGATCTCGCCGAGCGTCAGCGATTGCACCTGATCGAGCCGCTGCCCGGTCAGTTCGCCTTCGGTGTCTCCGGCATGGAGCTCGAAACCGTCGATGCGGCTGGCTTCGGCGCGGGCGCGAAGGCTCAGCGTTTCGGGCCCCTTGGCACCCTGATAGCGCAGTTCCACACGCACTTCACCGGGCGCGGCCTTGGCAAGCGGCACCGTGAAGGCAAGCCGGTTGCCGTCGCGCACTTTCCATTCGAGCGCTTTGGGGCCGCCGTTTCTTTGCTGCATCGTCACGTCCTCGACGCAGGACGGGGCCGCGCCTTCGAGCACGACCTCGTTGTCGCGCCCGACGACCAGCCCATCGGCATCGCCGGTCACTTTCCAGGCATTGCCGTCCGGCCGCTGGAGCAGGAACTCCGGCCCCTCGAACGGCGCGAAGCCCCAGAGACCGTGAAGCTGCGCGCGCATCGAACCGGTGAAAGCGCTGGGCAGTGCTTCGCCGGTGATGACGTAGCCGCCCTTGTCGGCGCGCGGCGTCACCGGCACGTCGATGGTCTGGCCCGAGGCATTGGTGAGCTTCACCTTCATGTCGTGCGCGAAGGCGGTGGAGAACACCAGCGGCGCCCCCTCGACGGGCAGGAGGGCGCCGGGACGGGCGACGCAGATCGGCGCCTTGGCGGTGCTGCGCAGTTGCGGGGGAATATCCGCCTCGATCGCGGGAAGGGCGGTGACCATGACCGACTTGGGCTTCTGGAACGAAGGCGCGGCATTGAGCAGCAGCGACATCGTCTCGTCCCTGCGAACCGAGAGCGTGGGCAGGTAGCCGAACTGCGGGTTGTTGAAGGCGCCGAAGATGCGGGCAATGTCGCGGGCGACGCCGATATAGGCGCTGTAATAGCCCGCGCCCGCCTCGGGCGTGGCGCTCAATTGCAGGGCAAGGTCGGTGGGCGTACCGGTCAGCGTATCGGCCAGGGAACTGGAATGGACGTCGTTGAGGACGAGCGATTCCTTGTTCTCCAGGAGGCAGGAGGCCTGCATCTCGATGACCTTGGAGAGGCAGTCCTCGTTGAGCTTGATCGAAAGGCTGCGGGCCAGCACCGGGGCTACCGCGCGAAGGTATTCCGGCCCGGTATTGTCCTGCGCCTGGATCGCGCCCATGAACGAGGTGAGGCGCGAATGGTCGAGCGAGGCCTGGTTGAGGTCCTGACTGGCGCGCACGAATTCGCCCGGCTTGCCGCGCACCGCATCGACCAGCGCGCCTTCCGCGCCGTTGGTATCGGGTACCATCAGCACGACCATCTGCCGCGCGCCCTTGGGCACGGTGAGAGCGAGCGCCTTGTCTTTTTCCTTGCTCTTCCAGGTGTCCGCGATGGCGATCCAGTTCTTGGGCGGGGGATTGGTGGCGCCCCGCAGGAACGCGGAGACGAGCAGGAACTTGAGGCCCTGATCCTCGGGCAGTGCGGCGTGGACGGAGATCCTGTCGCCTTCGGCAAGGCTGGGTACTTGTGCGATCGGCAGGCTCTGCTGGCCCCGCGTCACGGTGATCCTGAGGTCGGGGCCGGTCAGTTCGAAGGGCGCCGGATCGGCGAGCGCCGGAGCGGCCGTGCAGAGCAGGCAGGCCAGTGCGAGCGGCACGGTGCGCGCGAAGACGCGGGCAGGCGCGCAGGTGGAGCGGGGCGAATCGGCATCCTTCATGCAGAGGGGCAAAGCGTGTCTTTCCTGTCGGTTGCCTGACTCATGGGCTGACTTTACGAAAATAATACGTTTGGCCGCCACTTGCGGCGGATAACGAGCGATCGTGGCGGCTTTCGGGCAGACCTGCGCCGTCCACGATAACGGCGGTGTTCACGCTTGACCGCGTCAAATGCACGCGTCACCAATCGCTTCCATGACAAGAAACCTTCGGGCCCGCAGCCTTCGCATCGCCGTCAGTGTCGCCGCCGCGCCGCTGGCTCTCGCCGCCGCCTCGCAGCTTTCCGCGCAGGATTCGGCCGCCAAAACCGACACCATGATGAACGAGCAGGTTGCCTCGTATGACTGGGTGCGCCCGCAGGCCGACTATATCCGCCGCGAGGTGATGATCCCGATGCGCGACGGCAAGAAGCTGTTCACCGTCATCGTGATGCGCAAGGGCACCCATGACGGCCCGATCCTGCTCAGCCGCACGCCCTACAACGCAGGCAAGATGAGCAGCCGCAACCGCAGCCAGAAGATCGAGGAAATCCTCCCGGTCATGGACGCGGACTTCGTGAACGACGGCTATATCCGCGTCTATCAGGACGTGCGCGGGCTGGATGGGTCCGAAGGCGACTACGTAATGAATCGCCCGCTGCGAGGGGCGCTGAACCCCACCAAGGTCGATCACGCCACTGACACGTATGACACCATCGACTGGCTGGTGAAGAACGTGAAGGAAAGCAACGGCAAGGTGGGCATCACCGGGTCGTCCTACCTCGGCTTCACTTCGCTGATGGCACTGGTCGATCCGCATCCGGCGCTCAAGGCCTCGGTGCCGCAGAGTCCGATGGTCGACGGCTGGATGGGCGACGATTGGTTCCACAACGGCGCCTTCCGCATGTTCGGCTTCGACTACGATCTCTCGCAGACCGTGAAGAAGGGCGGCGGTTCGGTGCCCAAGGGCACGGGCGACGAATATCAGGCCTATCTCGATGCCGGTTCGGCGATGCAGTATGCAAAGGCCTATGGGCTGCTGGACCTGCCGGTGGTGCGCAAGGTGCTGGAGCATCCCAGCTATGATGCCTGGTGGCAGGGGCAGGCGGTGGACAAGCTGCTGGCCGCGCGCAAGCTGACCGTGCCGACGATGTTGGTGGTGGGCCAGTGGGATCAGGAAGACAGCTACGGCGCCCCGGCGGTTTACAAGGCGCTGGAGCCGCAGGACACCAATAACGATATGGTTTCGCTGGTGATCGGCCCCTGGCGCCACTCCCAGGTGAATTACGAGGCGCGCGAGCTGGGCCCGCTGAAGTGGGAAGGTGATACCGGCGGCCAGTTCCGCCGTAATTACATGAAGCCGTTCCTCGATTGCCACCTCAAGACCAATGCGCCGAAGTGCGACACGCCGCCGGTGCTGACTTACGCGACCGGTCTGGTCGGCACGATGGACGGCATCAAGGGCGGCTGGGAAGTCTCGCAGAAGTGGCCGGCCGGGAGCTACACGCCGCTTTACCTTGCGGGCAATTACGGCCTCTCGTGGTCGAAGCCGGCAGCGGGTAGCGACAGCTACGTGTCCGACCCGGCCAAGCCCGTGCCGATGCTGCCGCGCCCGGTGCACATGCAGGGCGAGGAGTGGAAGACCTGGCTCGTTCACGACCAGCGCTTCGTCGATGGCCGGCCGGACGTGCTCAGCTACACCACCGGCGTGCTCGACAAGCCGGTGCACATCATGGGCGCGCCCAAGGTGGAATTGCACGCCAGCACCACCGGGCAGGACAGCGACTATGTGGTCAAGCTGATCGACGTCTATCCGCAGGAAAACTCGGCCAATCCGGAACTGGCGGGATATGAACTGGGCGTCGGCATCGAGATATTCCGTGGCCGCTACGTCCATGGGTTCGACAAGCCGCAGCCGCTGGAGCCGGGCAAGGGCTATACCTTCCAGTGGTCGCTGCCGAACGTCGACCACGTGTTCCTGCCGGGGCATAAGATCATGGTGCAGGTGCAGTCCAGCCTGTTCCCGCTCTATGACCGCAACCCGCAGTCCTGGGTGCCTTCCATCATGGAGGCGATGCCCAAGGACTATGTGAAGGCCACCGAGACCGTGCAGTATGGCGGCGATGCGGCCAGCGCGGTGTGGCTGCCCATCGCCGGGAACTGACGGCTTTCAGATCGTCTCCCGGTCGACGCCGGGAGACGATCATGAGCGGACCTTTCGACCTTTCCGGGCGCCTCGCGCTTGTGACCGGCGGTGCCAGCGGCATCGGCGCAGGCATCTGCGCGGTGCTGACATCCACCGGGGCGCGGGTGGTCGTGCTCGACCGGGACGAAGCCGGTGCGTGGGCGCAAGTCGAGGCGGGCAATGCGGTGGACGCGGTCATGGTGGACCTCGCCGATGAGGCGTCCATCGTCTCCACCTGTGCAGAGGCTGTTCGGCGCCATGGCACGCCGTGGTTGCTGGTCAACAACGCCGGGCTCCAGCACCGCGAAATGCTGCTCGACGGCACCGCCGCACATTGGCAGCGGATCGAGGCGATCAACGCCCGCGCGCCGTTCCTGATGATCCGCGAGGTGGCCCGCGCCATGATCGAGGGCGGCGAGGGTGGGCGCGTGGTCAATTGCGCCTCGAGCGGGCTGATCGGCCAGTTCGTGCAGGGGCTGGCGGCCTACATGGCCAGCAAGGGCGCGCTCGCGGCGCTCACCACCAGTGCCGCCTTCGAACTTGCGGTGCACGGGATCACCGTCAACACCGTGCTGCCGGGCGGCGTCGGCACGCCCGGCGCGATCCATGCCGAAGGACCGCCGCCGGTCGGGCCGGGCAACCGCACCCCGCCGCTGGGCCATTGCACGGCCGAGGACATCGCCTCGGCCGTCCTCTATTTCGCGGCCCCGATGGCGCGGCGGGTGACCAATCAGGTCCTGGCCGTGGATGGCGGTTTTACGGTGACTTAAACCGCGTTGCGCTTGGCAATCGCACCCAGCACGGCCGCGCTCGGCTTGGGGGTGCGGGCGAACGTCGTACGGTCGACGGAGCACAATCCGTACTTGTGCTTGAAGCCGAACACCCATTCGAAGTTGTCCGCAAGCGTCCAGTGGACATAGCCCAGCACCGGGACGCCATCGGCAATCGCCTGCTGCAGCCCGGCAAGCGCTTCGGGAATGAACTTCGCGCGCACTGCGTCGTCCTCGATGCCGATGCCGTGCTCGGTCACCATCACCGGCCGCCCGGTGGCTTCATGCGCGTAACGCACGGCACCGGCCAGCGAGGCGGGGTAAATTTCCACGCCCATCTGGCTGCGCGGCACATCGGCGGGGGGCTGGACCTGACCCTGCGCATTCCAGATCGCCCGCGCATAGTTCTGCACGCCGATGAAGTCGTCCTGCTTGGCCAATTCCAGCCATGGCCCGTAGAATTGCTTGCGGATCGCGTCGCGCTGGGAATTTGCGCCGACGGCCTGATCGTCGCTCATCGTCAGGCTGACCCCCACCGGCAGGTCGCCGCGCGCCGCCTTGATCGCGGCGCGGCCTTCCTTGTGCGCGGCCAGCATGTTGGCTTCCAGCAGCGGAATATCGTCATGCTCGGGCAGCATGCCGTTCTTGAAGTTGCTGGCTCCGCAGGCCGCGCCCGCCGCCTGGTTCATCGCCTTTACCATGCCGGCCATCTGCGGCGGCAGGCCCTTGTCGACGAGGTGGATCATGTTCGGCTCGTTGAGCGTGGTGGCATAGCCCATGCCCGCCGCCAGGCGGCGCGCCGCTTTGTCGCAATACCGCGCGAAAAGGTCCGCCGCCTCCTTCTGCGTCCATCCGCCCTGCGCCGCGAACCAGCGCGGCAGGGTGAAGTGGTTGAACGTCACCATCGGCGTCAGCCCGCGCGCATGGCAGCCATCGATGATCCGGGCGTAGTGGTCGAGCATGGCGGTGGAGAACACGCCTGGACGCGGCTCGATCCGGGCCCATTCGATCGAGAAGCGATAGGTGTCGAGCCCCAGGGCTTTCACCAGATCGAGGTCGCGCGGCCAAAGTTCGAAGGAGTTGTTGGCATCGCCCGATGGCTCCATGAACATCGTCGGTTTCACCTGCTCGACCAGCCAGAGGTCGCTCAGCGTATTGTTGCCCTCCACCTGATGCGCGGCGCTGGCGGTGCCCCAGCGGAAGCCTTTGGGGAAGCTTCTTGCCGTCGCCGCCATCGCCTTGCCTGATTGCGAGGCCAGTGCTCCGGCCGCCAGACCGGAGGCCAACATCGTTCTGCGATCCATCACTCTCTCCCAGTTTGCGCCGGTTTACGGGATCAGCCGCTCGGCGGTTTCGTTCCATGTTGCCACGAGGTCGAAGCCGCGCTCCTCCTGCAGCCATTGCAGTTCCAGCCCGTCCATCGCCGACAGCACCTGCCGCGCGAGGCGGTCCGGCGCTTCGCCGGGCAGGTTGAGCAGTTCGGCGAAGCGACGGCGAGCCATCCGGTCGCGGGTGACAAAATAGGCGTGGGCGGGGTGGTCGGCGGCGAGCGCCTCCACCCGCAGCATCGCATAGAGGCGCACCAGTTCGGGGTGCTGCGCATTCCGCGCGACGATGGCGGCCAGCACCTGCAGCACTTGCGCGCGGCTGCGCGGCGCAGCGCCATGGGGCAGGAGGGCGGCGATGGCGTGCTCGTCCTGCATGTCGCGGCGGTCGAGCACCGCCAGCAGCAGGTCGGTCTTGGAGCCGAAGTGGTGGAGCAGCCCGGCGTCGGTCATCGCGCAGCGCAGCGCCAGTTCGCGGATCGAGAACCCGTGAAAGCCGCGCTCGCCGATCACCGCGATCGCGGCATCGAGGATCGCGGTGCGCCGGTCCTCGCGGTTCATGCGGGTGCGCATGGGCTTTCTCCCGTTACCTAGTGATCGCTAGGTAGTCTGGAAGCGCGGGGGCGGGGAAGGGTAGGGCCGCAGGTATCGCCCGGGCGAAGAACCTGTCTCAGCTCTCGCCGAAGAGCTCGCGCTGGGACGCCTCGATTTCCTCGAAATAGCGCCGCCTTGCATGGCGCTCGGTAACGACGCCAACGACTTTGCCGACGCCGTCCACCACCGCCAGTTCGTCGGCCACGGCAATGTCGAACGCCTTGATCATCGCTCGGATGTCGGTCGCGGGGGCGAGGGACGTGTCGGCCAGCGTTGCCAGTGTGCCCACTTCGGTCTCGGGATCGAGGTTGGGGTTCCAGGCGGACGCGGTGGTGACGATACCGGCATAGCGTTCGGCTGCGTCGAGCAGGATCGCCTTGCTGGTCGATCCTAGCGGCACCCGCGCGCGGAACTCGGCGAGGGGCAGGGTGGCGGGCACCGAAACCCAGTCGGTGCGCATGATCCGCCCGGCGGTGAGGCTCAGCATCCAGCCGATGTCGCGCGGGGAGCGGATGATCGAGCCGCGAATGTGCAGCCGCCAGGTGGAGAACGAATAGCCGAAAGTCTCGCGTGTGAAGGCGCTGGAGACGAGCGCGGCGGTCAGCACAACACCCATCAGCGCGAAGTCGTGCGTGGTCTCGAGGATCAGCAGGGCCAGTGTCATCGGTCCGCCGACGATGGAGACGGCGACACCCGCCATGCCGACCAGTGCGGACTGGGTGGGGTCGAGTTCGATGCCGAATGGCAGCAGCGCCACGGCTTGGGCAAAGATCAGCCCGACCAGCGAGCCGAGGAACAGCGAGGCGAAGAACAGTCCGCCGCGAAAACCGAAGCTGAGGGATATGACCGAAGACATGATCTTCACCGCCAGCACCATCAGCAGGAACTGGATCGCCGGCTGCATGGCCAGATTGAGGTGCATGGCCCCGTGTCCGGCGGACAGCGACTGCGGTGAAATCCACGCCAGCGGCATCAGCAGCAGCCCGCCGATCAGCGGGCGCCACCTGGCGATGCGGGTGAGTTTCTGGACGTGGATTTCGGTGAACGTCACCAGTCGCATCACCAGGATGCCGACCAGCGCGCAGCAGATGCCCAGCAGCGCGTATATGAAATAGTCCGGTGTCGTCAGTGGCCGCGTGCTGGAGGCGGCGATCAGGTAGGGCTCGACACCCAGTTGGCGGGTGATGAATGCGGCGCCCAGTGCTGCGGCGATGACCGGGGCAATGGCAGCGGGAGTGTAAGTGCCGATCACGATCTCGAAAGCGTAGAACGCCCCTGCCAGCGGAGCGCCGAAGGCAGCGCCCACCGCTGCGCCCGCGCCCGCACCGACCAGCGTGCGCATGTCCGACCGGCGCAGCTTGAACCACTGGCCCAGCACCGAGGCCACGCCGCCGCCCATCTGCGCATAGGCCGCTTCCAGCCCGACCGAGGCACCGGCGCCGTTGGAAACGATGGTCTGGATGGAGATGATCAGGTTGTCGATGAACGGAATGCGCCCACTGTGCAGAGCATTGGCCTCGACGACGTCGATCGGGGCGCGGCGACGGCGGCGCAGCAGATGGGCGATGCCGATCAGCACGAGGCCGCCCAGCGGCAGCGCCAGCAACCGCCAGGGATGACGGATCTCACCGATCGCGCTGAGACGGTTGCCGGTGACGCCGTAGAGGATTTGCTGGATGCCGTGGGCCAGAAAGCCCTGCAGGTTGGTCAGCCATCCGGCGGCGATGCCCGCGGCCAGCGCGAGCAGGATGAACGCCAGTTCGCTTTCGCGCATGCGCCGTCGCTGGCGGACGACCAGGGCTTTGAAGGCATTGACGGCGGGACGTCGCATCGCCGCCGCTTGGCCCTCGCAGCGTTCGAGAGTCAAGGCGTGTGTTGGGGGAACAGGAGGAATTGCGCCGGCGGTATCCTTCGCCGCGAAGGCGAGCGTCTATTTCGGCGGCATGCGGATGCCGCCATCGAGGCGGATGCACTGGGCGTTGAAATAGGTGTTGCGCGTCAGTTCTAGCACCAGCGAGGCGAACTCGTCCGGGTTGCCGAGCCGCTTGGGGAAGGGCACGGCCTTGCCAAGTCCTTCGTAGACCGCCTCGTTCATTTCCTTCACGCGCAGCATCGGCGGCGTGGCGAAAGTGCCGGGCAGGATGGCGTTGACGCGGATTCCCAGATCCATGAGGTCGCGCGCCATCGGCAGCACCATGGCGTTTACCGCGCCCTTGCCGCCGCCATAGGCGACCTGGCCGATCTGCCCGTCCTGGGATGCCGCCGATGAGGTGAAGATGATGCAGCCTCGCTCGCCGTCATCGCTGACGGGATCGGTGCCTGCCATGCCGAGAGCTGCGATCGAGGCAACGCGGTAGGTGGCAGTGAACACGCCCTCGGCGGTCCTGGCGATCTGCTCGGTCGCCATGCGCTTGTAGCCGCCGGTGGTCTTGTCGAACGAGACGGTCTTGCCGCCGCCTGCGACCACGGCGCAATGGACCACCAGGCGCTCCTGCCCGTGCGCGGCGCGGGCCTTGGCAAAACCGGCTTCGACACTGTCCTCGTCGAGGATGTTCACCTTGCAGAACACGCCGCCGATTTCCGCGGCGAACGCCTCGCCCGCCTCCTCGCTGATGTCGAACACGGCGACCTTCACGCCCGCATCGGCCAGTGCCTTGGCGCTGGCCCGGCCGAGCCCCGAGGCGCCGCCGGTGACCACGGCGGCCAGCGTGTTGTCGATCTTCATGGCGACGTCATCTCCCGCGATTCGTTGTTTGACCCAGCGCTAGCGCAACTTGGCCAGGCCTCGCGCGGCAGGAATGCGCAGGGCCTGCAAGTATCGCTCCAGCGCGCTTGCGCCGATTGCCGATCAGGCTGCACCTTCGGACAGGCGAGCCGGGCGCGGCAGTGGAAGACCGTCAGGCAAACAGGCATGCGGAGAGAGTGACATGGCCGAAGGGGATGCGGTGCTGGATACCAGCGACGTCGACAAGTGGGTGGGCAAGCCGGTTATCTTCGCGGAGTTCTGGGACCCTTGCAACGCCACCGACATCCGCCGCTGGGTGCAGGCGATGGACTATGCCAACCCCCTGCATTGGGATGAGAATTTCGCGCGCTCCAGCAAGTTCGGTGGCATCGTCGCGCCGCAGAGCTTCACCGTGGCGATGGACTATGGCCACGGCTGCCATCCGTCCTGCGTCGGCAAGGTGCCAGGATCGCACCTGATCTTTGCGGGGGAGGAATGGTGGTTCTACGGCAATCCCGTCCGCCCTGGCGACAAGTTGACGCAGGAACGGACATTCGCCGGCTATCGGATCGCCGATACCGGCTTTGCCGGACCGACGATGTTTGCCGATGGCGATACCGTGCACCGCAACCAGCATGGCGCCTTGGTCGCCAAGGAGCGGGCAACCTCGATCCGTTACCTCGTCGAGGAGGCCAACAAGCGCAAGGTCTACGACAAGGAGGGGCGCAGCCCGAAGCTCTGGACCAGGGCGGAACTGGACGAAGTGGCCAGGGTCCGGCTGGAGTGGATCAAGTCAGGCCGGGATGGGATCTCGCCGCGCTGGAGCGCCATCAAGGTCGGCGATACGCTGCCGCGCCGCGTGATCGGGCCGCACAGCCGGGTGACCTTCGCACTGGAATGCCGTGCGCACCGGCAGAACATCTGGGGCACCTGGCGCTGGAACGCGCCCGAGGGCATTCACGATCCTGCACAGGAAGACGCCGGTTTCGGCGGCGACATGGCTTACGATTTCGAAGCGCGCAAGATCGATCCCCGGCAGGGCGACGGCTTGTTCCATGGCCCCAGTTCCGGCCACATCAATCCCGAGAAGGCCGAAAAGGTCGGCATGGGCGGTGCTTATGGCTACGGCTCGTCGATGAATGCCTGGCACCTCGATACGGTGGCCTACTGGGCGGGGCACGAGGGATACATCTGGCACTCGAAGACCCAGTTCCGCAGCCCGGCCTTCGAAGGCGACGTGACATACGTGGACGCAGCCGTGACCGACAAGCAGGAAACCAGCGAGTTCGGCATGCCGGTGGTCACCGTCGAAACCCGGATGACAACGCAGGACGGGGCGACGATCCTCAAGGGCTCTGCCACGGTGTCGCTGCCGCATTAGCGCGGTGTCCACTCCGATCGCGTCGGAGCAATTGCCATAAGATTTTGGTTTTGCGCGTTTCCTGCGTGATCGCGTGACCTCACCTGATTGGAAAACGCTCCAAGCGGCAGGGTTCATGGCGGACCGTGGGGCCATCGCCGAACGGCTCGATCTTTACGGGTTCGTGCTGGAGCGAACCGGGTGCCGTTTAGGCCGCGTTCAGTGCATTTCATGCATCATTTGATGCGGTGCAGCATTTTGTGGGGCATTTTATGGCAACCACCTGGTCCGCTGCGAAGGTGATCGTGCCGTTTCGATGACGTACGGCCCGTGGCGCCCCCTGGCGGCTCATGCGCTGCGCGGCCGGCAATTCGCCCGTATGGGACGGCAGCGGCCATTACGACGACGCCTGGATGCGCGTGGACAAGGGCTGGCGTATCGTTTGGCGGACCTGCCGGGCGATCGGCTGGACCGGTAATCCGGGAGTTCAGGATCCGACCGCCGGCCTGACATTGAGGCTCGACCTCGTGGCCCTGCGCGAGGAAGCCCAAGGCGGACGGATCGGGCTGCCTTGCAGCAGCCGGATCGGACTTCGGGTCCGATCAGGCCGCGAGAGGCAGCTTTTCGACAGGTGCGGCGACTTCGGTTTCGGTCGCGACGGGCTGGGCGTCAACGGCTTCGGCCTTGTCGGCAAGGGCGGGCATGTAGCGTTCAGCAAGAACGACGTCGCGGCGTGCAGCGAAATAGAGCGAAAGCAGAGAAAACATGGATACCTCAATCTGAAGGTCGTGTTGCAGTGCAACATCTGAGGTCCATTTGGCGCTGTATCGCAGTTTCCGCAAATGCAACAAGTTCGATTTTTGTTGCGATTTATGCAGCATGCTATTGGATTTTGAGGCCCTTTGCGATGGGCGACGGCCGGAGGATAAAAACGTTGCGTTTTGCGCACGACCGCTGGCGGAAACTGAAATCGGCACTCGTCGAATCGCCAAATGCGCTGAAACTTGCGCCTGGCGCCGGACATGCCCGGCACTGGGGGCAGGTCTTGTTTGCGGCGTCTTACGGGCGCCCTGGCCGCTCGGGATGCACGATGCCTGCGGCCTCGGCGGGGCGTGTTGCGGCGCGGGAGCATATCTCCTGCGGAAAACTTCTGCCGAAGCCCCTTTTCAGGACCAAACGAACCCGCTAAGCGCGCAGTCCCTGCTGGGGCGTCGCCAAGTGGTAAGGCACCGGTTTTTGGTACCGGCATTCGCAGGTTCGAATCCTGCCGCCCCAGCCAGGCTCTCCCTGACATAGAGCTTTTCCGGCAGGGTTCCTTTCATCACCGATTACGGCACCGGTACGCGGACGACGCCCCGTGGTGAGGCGAAGTCCGCGCGCGCCTGTGCTTATCCGGCCAGCACGGCGTCGATGTCGGCGGCTGAGTGGCGTTCGCGCACGAAGCCTTCGCCGTTGCGGTTGACGATGCGGCCGCGCTGGATGCCTTTGCGGGCGGCGAGTTCATTCCCCCAGCGCACGAGATTGGTGTAACTCGGCACCTCGAGGAACGTCGCCGCGTCACCATAGGCGTCGCCGCGCAGGAAGCCGCCAAACCAGCCGTAGCAGGCGATGTCGGCGATCGTGTATTCGTCCCCGGCAAGGTAGCGCGAAGCCGCGAGGCGCTTGTCGGCCACATCGAGGATGCGCTTGGTCTCCATGGCGTAGCGGTTGATCGGGTATTCGTACTTTTCAGGCGCATAAGCGTAGAAATGGCCGAAACCGCCGCCGATCATCGGTGCCGTGCCCATCTGCCACATCAGCCACGACATGCATTCCGTACGGGCGGGCTGGGTCGCAGGCAGGAACTTTCCGAACTTTTCGGCAAGGTAGAACAGGATCGCGCCGGATTCGAACACGCGGACGGGTTCGTCGCCCGAATAGTCGACCAGGGCGGGGATCTTCGAGTTCGGGTTGATCGCCACGAAGCCGGAGCCGAACTGGTCGCCTTTGCCGATGTCGATCAGCCAGGCATCGTATTCCGCTTCTGCAACGCCCGCTGCGAGCAGTTCCTCGAGCATGATCGTGACCTTCTGGCCATTCGGCGTGCCCAGCGAGTGAAGCTGCAGCGCATGTTGCCCGCGCGGCAATGCGGCTTCGTGCGTCGCACCGGAGACGGGGCGGTTGGTCTTGGCCCATTCACCGCCATTGTCCTTGTCCCAGGTCCAGACTTTGGGCGGCGTATAGGAAGATGTGCTCATGGAGAGGGGCTTTCGTGGCTGTGAGGAACAGGGGAGGTAGGTAGCCCGCAGGGAGGCGGCAACCCATGTTCGCATGTCGTTTTTCACGATGTCGAGCATCGGTGCCGGGGGCGCCATCCGGATGATAATCCCAAAGTGAAATCAGCAATGTGCACGAAAAACTAGACGAAAGTATGGGAACTTGGGGCGCCTGCAATCGTTGACAGCGTTCAGGCGGCGGGAGCATTCTGGGAGAGCATGGTTCAAACGATTGAAAAACGCCGCGGAGCATCGATTGATGGGCATGCGGTACGCCGCCGGAACAAGGGATTTGAGGAAACACATCTTGCCTTGATCGAAACTGCAGTGCGTCTGGTGTCTGAAAAGGGGCTGGAAGCACTTTCGCTTTCGGAAGTGGCGCGCGTGGCGGGGGTGAACCGGACAACGATCTATTATCACTTCGCGAGCCGTGAGGCTCTGATCGAGGAAGTGCGCGAGTGGTCGGCCGAGCAACTGGGCAGGGCCTTCGCGTCGTCGCAATCCGCCGAAGAGCGCGCGCGCTACATCACGCGTTTCGTGCTCGAGAATCCGGATGTGGTCGCGCTGTGGACGGAGGAGTTCCTGTCTCCCGGACGGATCGCCGACCGCTATCCGGCATTCGATGCGATGGCGGCGGGCTTTGAACGGCATTTCACGACGGACCCGCGAAATGAAGGCATGGACGGGCAAGTCTTTGCCACGTTCCTGCTGGCATGGGCGATGCTGGGGCCGCGTATCTATCGCAACAGTGTCCGCCCGGACGTGTCCATCGACGAGACGGTTGAGCGTCTGACCCGCACCCATATGGCGATCCTGCAGCAGAGCGGCATTGTCGACATGTGAGGGCATCTTGAGGACGGCACCAGCCCGCTTGGCGGCAACTTCGGCCTGATCTGTTCGCGATTTGGGCGCCTCGATGGTGCTGCTTATGGGTTTACGACCTAAGAGCGTCCGGCGCGTCCGGCGCGGGGAAAAAGAAAGGGGCGGTCGCCGTAGCGATCGCCCCTTTCTTGTTGATTTGCCCCGATCGGGTCAGGCGATCTTGTGGATCCAGCCGTGCGTGTCGGGGGTTTCGCCGCGCTGGATCGAGACCAGGCGGTTCTTGAGCTTGGCGGTAAGCTGGCCGGGGCCGCCCGTGCCGATGGTGAAGGCGCCGTCGCGGCCCGAAACCTTGCCGACCGGCGTGACCACCGCGGCGGTGCCGCAAGCGAACGTCTCCACCAGCTTGCCCGAGGTAGCGTCTTCACGCCATTGATCGAGGCTGTACTTGCCTTCTTCGACCTTGAGGCCTTCCTCGCGGGCGAGCTGCAGCAGGCTGTCGCGGGTGATGCCGGGCAGGATCGTGCCGGTGAGCGCGGGGGTCAGGAGAGTGCCGTCCTCGAACACGAAGTAGAGGTTCATGCCCCCCAGTTCCTCGATCCACTTGTGCTCGGCTGCGTCAAGGAAGACGACCTGGTCATGTCCTCGCGAGATCGCCTCGGCCTGCGGTACCAGGCTGGCGGCATAGTTGCCGCCGCACTTGGCCGCACCGGTGCCGCCGGGGGCAGCGCGGGTGTAGTCCGACACCCAGATCGAAACGGCAGGCGCGCCGGACTTGAAATAGTTGCCGGCTGGGCTGGCGATGACGATGAACTTGTAGCTCTTGGCCGGACGCACGCCGAGGAAGGCCTCGGTGGCGATCATGAACGGGCGCAGATAGAGCGACGCGCCTTCGGCTGCCGGGATCCAGTCCCGATCTGCCTGGACCAGACGTTCGATCGCCTCGATGAACAGCGCTTCGGGCAGTTCGGGCATGGCGAGGCGCTCTGCCGACTTGTTGAAGCGTGCGGCATTGGCTTCGGGGCGGAACAGCGCGATCGAACCGTCGGCCTGCTTGTAGGCCTTCAGGCCCTCGAAGATTTCCTGGGCATAGTGCAGAACGGCAGCAGCGGGATCGAGCGCGATCGGCTGACGCGGGCCTACCACGGCATCGTGCCAACCCTTGCCTTCGGTCCATTCGACCACGACCATGTGGTCGGAGAAATTGGTGCCGAAGCCGGGGTTGGCGAGAATCGCTTCGCGCGTTTCGGCGCTGGTCGGTGCGGGGTGGGGCAGGGTGCTGAAAGTCAGGCCGGCATCGGCGAGCGTCGCCATCGAACGAAATCCTCTAAACTAAGGTTGCGGGTGCCTCTGAATGAAAATTACGCGCAGCGCAACCGCAAAGTAATTTTGATACTCAACGTTATAGCTTTAGCACGGCGCTGAGGGCGGGATAACCCGGGACTCGGCCAAGGCTGCGGCAGCATGCTCTTGCGCCCGGTTTCCAGCGAGGGCCAGTGCGAAATTCGCGCATTCGCATGCGAATGCCAGTCGAGTGCGAAAGAAAGCCGAGTGCGAAAGAAAGCCGTGCGTGAAAGAAGGCCCAGTGCGAAAACCACGGAAGCCCAAAATGAGAAGGGCCGCCCCGGTAGCCCGGTGCGGCCCTTCGCATGGTCAGCGGCCGGAAGTGCCGCCAGCGAAAGCCTTTATCGCGAATTCAATTCAGCGATAATGCCTCGCGACGGAAAAAGCCGACCTCTCTGCTGAACCATGAGACATCGGATCACCTCCTTTCGCGCTGTTTGAGCCATAGGGCGCCGCTGGTTAAAGCGGCTGGGCTTCGGGGTGCTTCCGGGCGCGTTTCCCAGGGTCCCTCGGCCCTGTCCAAATGTGTCTCCGATTCCGCAGCGCACAACAAGTCTTGAATTCGATTTTTTTGCGGTCATTATCGAGGCTTCGGGCCAGTTATCCCCAGCCTTCGAGCCACGCAAAAGCTCGATTCCCGGGGCAGCCAAGTGCGGCCTGAAAGTTCCTGAAATTGCTGTATTTTTGCCTCATGAACGGGCTCTGGATCGCGTTTTTGCGGGTCCGCCGAGTCCCGTTCACGAGTGCACGTTAGCGGCAGTCCTGGACGACGCGCGTAACCTCGGTCCAACTCGGTACATAAAGTGTCGCGGTGCCGGGCGCTTCGAGGGCGAAGCGGCCCTTGCTGAAAGCCATCGCGTCAAGCAGGGGATCCCGTGCCGGGATGTCCACCGACAGGCCGGTCGCGCTGGCCGATGCGGGCAGCGTGCGGGCGGTGTCCGAAGTGCGCACCACCAGCGCGGGCGAGCTGGCGCCGCCGGCGCGGGGGAGGGCGAGGGTTACGGTGCCGGCCTGCCGGTTGCAGCGCAGCGTGACGAGGCCATCTGCAAACGCTGCTGTGCCGGGTCCGGTCATCCACCAGTCTCCCGGGGTCTGCGGGGCGTCCTGCCAGTTGGCGGGCGGCGGCGCGGGTGGTTGCGGTTGCTGGGTGGGAGACGGGCGCGGCACGGAGGGCGGCACTTGCGGCGGGGCGGGGACGCAGGCGGCCAGCACGGCCAGCGCGGTCAGCGGGGCGCCTGCGACAAGTTTGCGGGAGAATGACGGGACGGCTGCGAGCCGGCGCGGATTTGCCTTCATCGCCCCGGTATGGAATGAGGCGCGCTCCTTCTCAAGTGCGCAAAGTCATGACCAACTCGTCCGAGCCCCGATCTACCGAAAAGAAAACCCCCACCAAGGGCCGTGTCGACCAGATGCTGGTCGACCGTGGTCTCGTGGAAAGCCGCACGCGTGCGCAGGCCCTGGTGCTGGCCGGGCTGGTGTTTTCCGGCGAAACCAAGATCGCCAAGCCGGGGCAGAGCATCAAGGCCGATGCCCCGCTGGAAGTGCGTGGGCGCGATCATCCCTGGGTGTCGCGCGGGGGCATCAAGCTGGCCCATGCCATCGCGCATTTCGAACTCGACCCCACCGGGGTGACCGCGATGGATATCGGCAGTTCCACCGGCGGTTTCACGGATGTGCTGCTGACGCACGGCGCCGAACATGTCTTCGCCGTCGATTCAGGCACCAACCAGCTGGCCTGGAAGCTGCGGCAGGATCCGCGCGTCACCGTGCTGGAGCAGACCAGCGCGCGCATCCTGACGCCAGGCGAAATCGATCGGCCGTGCAGCTGGGTTGTATGCGACGCCAGTTTCATCGCGCTGTCCAAGGTTCTGGAAGTACCGCTGCGCCTTGCTGCGCCGCAGTGCCGGGTGGTCGCGTTGATCAAGCCGCAGTTCGAAGTGGGGCGCAATGAAGTTGGCAAGGGCGGGGTCGTGCGCGATCCGGCGCTGCACGAGCGGGTCTGCGCAGAAGTGCGCGACTGGCTGGAAGGCGAGGGCTGGACCATCCAGGGCATCGTCGAAAGCCCGATCAAGGGGCCGGAAGGAAACGTCGAGTTTCTCATCTCGGCCTCGCGCGGCTAGTCTGCGGATGGTCTCGAAGTGACGCGGGCAGGTTTTTACGGCTGCCTTGCATTGCGTGTTGGCATTTGTCGTACCACAAACCACCACACTTGATGGTTTTTCCTGATTCGGGGGTTGCCTGGGAATGAACCCGATTGCCTCACCTGCCCAATTGCGCGCGAGTCTGCTGCGCTGGTCGCTGGTGCTCGTGCCCTTGATCGTGCTGCTGGGCTTTGTGTCCGGCAAGGTGGCCGCAAGCGGGCCGGGCAATGCGTGGTTCGACGCGCTGGCCAAGCCCGGGATCTATCCGCCGCCGATCGCGTTCGCGATTGTCTGGACCTTGCTCTACGTGATGATGGGCTTTGCGCTGGCGATGATCTGCGCAGCGCGCGGCGCGCGCGGTCGCGGCCCGGCGGTGATCGCCTTTGCCGTGCAGTTCGTGCTCAACCTCGCATGGAGCCCGGTGTTCTTCGCGATGCACCGGATCACCGGAGGGCTGGTGATCCTCGGACTTCTGGTGACGGCGGTGATCATCACCATCCTGCTGTTCGCCCGCGTCCGCCCGGTCGCGGCCTTGCTGCTGGTGCCTTATCTCGCGTGGATCTGCTTTGCGAGCTACCTGAACTTCGCGTTCCTCCAGCTCAATCCGGACATGGACGGCGCCGAAGGCCCGCGGGCGGTGGAGCGGTTCGAAATCTAGCTGCGCGCCCTCTTGCGCGACGGCGCGCAAAGGACCAAATAGCCTGCCATGCAAAGCGAAAACCCTTTCGTCGCCGATTTCGTGAAGATGATGAACGGCGCTGCCGGCACGCTGGCCGGCGTCGGCCGCGAAGCGCGCGACAATGCGCGCGAGCGTTTCCGTGAATTCCTGGGCGACATGGACTTCGTCAGCCGCGAGGAATTCGAGGCGGTGAAGGAAATGGCGGCTACCGCGCGCGGTGAGATCGAGGATCTCAAGGCCCGTATCGCCAAGCTCGAAGGCAAGTCGGGCGAGTGATCGCCGGCAGGGGCAGACTTTGACGAGCCTGCCTCTCATCACCTTGCTTCGCGTTCTCTGAACCCTCACAAGCCGCAGCCATGCAGTTGCGCGGGTCTGCCATCGTCTGTGCCACCCGTCCTCACGGCGAAACCGCGGCCATCGCCCGGTTGCTGACCGAAGAGGGCGGTCTGGTCGGTGCCTATGTCGCCGGCGGGCGCGGGCGGCAGCTGCGTCCGGTGCTGATCCCGGGCAATCTTGTCGAAGCCGACTTGCGTTCGAAAAGTGAGGGGCAGCTGCCTTTCGCGCGGATCGAACTGGTCGAATCTCGCGGGCCTTGGCTCAGCGAGCCGCTGCATTCGGCGGGAATCGCCTGGGTGACCGCGCTCGCCGCCGCCGCGCTTCCCGAGCGGCAACCGTTTCCCGCGCTATACCAGGCCCTGGCCGCCGTGCTTGACGCGATCTGCGCTGCACCCTCGGCGCGGGGTTGGGTCATGCCGCTGCTTTCCTTCGAAGTCCTGCTGTTGCGGGAACTGGGCTATGGGGTGCCGGTGGGCCGTCCGGCGGATGACGACTGGGGCGCGATCCTTGCCACTTTCGACCGGCTCGGTCCCGAGCTTGCGCGCTATCCGCTTGCCGAACGGCGTGGAGACGTTATGGGGGCGCGCGTCCTGCTGCGCGAGCGGCTGGCACGAATTCACGGTTAAAGTCCAAGCGGAGAACGTACATGCGCATCGCGGTATTTGCAGGAGACGGGATCGGTCCCGAGGTCACCGAGCAGGCAGTGCGTGTGCTTCAGGCGCTTGAACTTCCCGGTCTTGAACTCGTCGAGGGTGACGTCGGCGGTGTTGCCTATCGCAAGCACGGCCATCCGCTGCCCGCCGAAACGCTGGAGATCGCGCGCTCGGCCGATGCGATCCTGTTCGGCGCGGTGGGCGATTTCTCGTGCGACCATCTGGAACGCCACCTGCGCCCCGAACAGGCCATTCTCGGCCTGCGCAAGGAGCTGGGCCTCTTTGCCAATTTGCGCCCGGCGCGCGTGTTCCCGGGTCTGGAAGACCTGACCACGCTGCGCGAGGAAGTCGCCGCAACGATCGACCTGCTGATCGTGCGCGAGCTCAACGGTGACGTGTACTTCGGCGAGAAGGGCATCCGCACGCTGGAAGACGGCCGCCGTCAGGGCTGGGACATGATGTCCTACGCCGAAGACGAAGTGCGCCGCATCGCCCATGCCGCTTTCCAGGCGGCGATGACCCGTTCCAAGAAGCTCTGCTCGGTGGACAAGGCCAATGTCCTGGAAACCTCGCAGCTCTGGCGCGATGTGGTGATTGAGGTGGCCAAGGAATACCCCGAGGTCGAACTCAGCCACATGTACGTCGACAACGCGGCGATGCAGCTGGTGAAGAACCCCGGCCAGTTCGACGTGATCGTCACCGGCAACCTGTTCGGCGACATTCTTTCCGATCAGGCCTCGATGTGCGTGGGCTCGATCGGCCTGCTCGCGTCGGCCAGCCTTGCCGAAGGCTCCTATGGCCTTTATGAGCCGATCCACGGTTCGGCGCCGGATATCGCCGGCAAGGGGCTTGCCAATCCGATGGCGACGATCCTGTCTGCAGCCATGCTGCTGCGCCACTCGCTCGGCCTCGAGGCAGAGGCGGTGCGGATCGAGGCCGCGGTGGCGAAGACGCTGGCCGACGGGATCAAGGGCGGCGATCTTGGCGGCAGCGCGGGCACCCGCGAGATCGGTGATGCCGTGCTGGCCCGTCTGTAATCAGGCGTCTTTGACCGCGACTAAGGTTTCTTCAGGTTTACCACGTAAAACAGGGCGCATGACCATTACCCCTACCGATCTTGCACAGGCCGTAGACGTCGCCGCAGCTCAGGCATCCAAGCCGCTTGAGCTGGCCGTCGTCCTGCCGACCTACAACGAGCGCAAGAACCTCGCGACGATGATCGACCGGCTCGACAAGGCGCTCAAGGGCGTTTCGTGGGAGGCGATCTTCGTCGACGACAACAGCCCGGACGGCACCTCGGACGAGGCGCGCAGCCTCTCGCTGCGCGATCCGCGCGTGCGCTGCATCCAGCGCATCGGCCGCCGGGGCCTTGCCAGCGCCGCGATCGAGGGCATGTGCTCCACGGCCGCGCCGGTGGTTGCGGTGATGGACGCCGACCACCAGCACGATCCCGAACTGCTGCCGCTGATGCTGAAGGCGATTACTTCGGGCGAGTATGACCTTGCCTATGCCTCGCGCTTTGCCGAAGGTGCCAGCACCGAGGCCTGGGGGCGTCCCGACCGCGTCAAGGCGTCGGGCTTTGCCAACAGGATCGCCAACAAGGTCACCGGTGTCGATCTCACCGACCCGATGAGCGGTTTCTTCATGCTGCAGACCAAGACTCTCCGGGCCGACGCGCATCGGCTCTCGGGCGTGGGTTTCAAGATCCTGCTCGACATTCTCGCGACGGTGGACACGCCGCTGCGGGTCAAGGAGTTTCCCCTGAACTTCGCCGCGCGCGCGGAAGGCGAGAGCAAGCTGGACAGGACGGTCGTGTTCGAATTCCTCGTTGGTCTTTACGACAAGTGGCTCGGCCGCTTCATTCCCACCCGCTTCGCGCTGTTCGGCACGGTCGGCGGCCTGGGCGCGGTGCTGCACATGACGGTGCTGGCGCTGGTCCTGCACCTGTTCGGCGCGGACTTCGCGATGAGCCACTATCCCAAGGAAGCGGCCTTCATCACCGGCCAGACGATCGCGGCCATCGTCGCGATGACGTTCAACTTCGTGCTGAACAACGAACTGACTTATGCCGACAAGCGTCTGCGCGGCTTCGGCCCGCTGGTGCGCGGCTGGGCGCAGTTCGCGCTGACGTGCGCTTTCGGCATGATCGCCAATATCGGCGCATCGACCGCGCTCGTCCGCATCGGTTTCCATGACTATGCGGCGGCGATCATCGGCATCGTGCTGGCTTCGGTCTGGAACTTCGCGCTGTCGAACAAGTTCGTCTGGGGCAAGTACTGAGACTTGCGAGCCGGCTGTTTTCGGTCGGTTCTTCTGATCTCGTTTCGCAAACGCGCGCCGTTCCTCGGCGCGCGTTTGTCGTTTCAGGGCTCTTGATCGCGTTTGCCCAGGGCGTTTCGAGTCGCCCGGCAGTCCGGTGTTTCTCCCGCGTCCGCAAATGGGGGAGAAGACCATCATATTTCACGTATCGATCGATGCGCGCGATCCGCCGCTGATCGAGGTGGACACACCTGGTGGCCGTGACGCTGCGGAAGCTGGAAGGCGATGCTTGGCCCCAGGGAACGAGCGGCATCGCATCATCGCCTGAACTTCAGCGCCAGCTCGGCAGCCACATCCAGAAATTGTAGGTCTCGTCGCTTGGCAGCGGCAGGCCCGAGATGATCGGGAAGAACAGCACGAACATGCCGAGCGAGGCCGCCATCGACAGTGTTCCCAGCTTGCGCCAGCGGTCCTTGCGCTGCCACAGCGCGTCGAGCGCGAAGGCCAGCAGTGCCATCAGGAACGCGCCCGGCAGCAGATAGTGGTAGTAGAACTGCACCGGCTTGCCGTTCACCGCCCAGATCATCAGTGTGGCGGCATAGAGCAGGCAAAACGCGGCGATGTCGCCCCGGCGGCGGAACAGCGCGGCCCACAGGCCCCAGAAGAACGCCGCGAGGCCCGCCAGCATCGAGACGGGATTGCCCAGCATCACGATGCCGCGGTGGGCGCCGTCGATGTTCTTGAACAGGTACCAGATCACCCGCCAGTCGGCCGCCCACTGGTACCAGAAGCTCCGGTAGGGGTGCGGTTTCTTCACGCTGTCCTGCAGGCGCACCATCAGTTCGTGCTGGCCGATGAAATCGTAGGGCGAGAGCGTCAGGCGGGCGTAGAACATCGCCGGCGCATAAGTCGCCCAGTAGACCGCGAGCGGCAGCAGGCCGAGCCAGAACACCGCTTCGAGCAGCGAGACGCCGGGGATCGGCCCCGCGCCGCGCTTGCCGACGAACTTCCAGCCGGTTTCCTTCACGCGCAGCACGAAAAAGCACAGGCCCGGCATGACGAGCGCCGGGGCGCTGCTCCACTTGGCGCCGAGCGAAAGACCCATGGCGATGCCGGCGGCGGCAAGCCGCAGCCGTGCCGCACGGGTGGTCCTGGCGCCCAGCGCCGCCGCGAACTGCCACAGCGCGATCATGCAGAGCCCCGCCTCGATCATGTCGAGCATGGCGATGCGGCTCTGCACGAACCACATGAAGTTGGTCGCCAGCAGCACGATCGCGGTGATCGTCGCGCGGCGCCGGTGCGAGGCGTGCCAGACCAGGCGGCCGAAGGCGAAGAGGCCTGCCGTGCCCAGCAGCAGGGGCCCGAGCCGCCATGCCAGCGGGCGGTCGCCGAGGACGTGGATGAAGGCGGCGATCACTTCCTTGCCGAACAGCGGGTGCTCGCGATTCGTCGGGATCAGCTTCAGCATCTTCAGCGAAGCCGGGACGTAGTGGACCTCGTCGAAGTAATAGGCGCCCGGCGTGGAGATCCGCCACAGCGCAAGGATGAAGAAAAGCGCGGTGACGACAAGGCACCAGCCGAGCGGGTCACGATTGTTGCGGGAAGCGATCGGCTGCATTTGGGCGCGGAATACGGAGGATATGGGGCGACTGCAAGCGGTGGTTGAACCGCCTCTAACGATGGCAGAACGGCACCTGAGGTCAGTACGGGCGCTTGCATCGGCGTCCGCGCGATCCTAGAGGCTTGGGCCATGAAACGCACGACCGGACAGGACCGCACCAAGACCCGCAACTGGCGTCCCGCCACCCGCGCAATCCGCGGTGGCACCTGGCGCTCGGAAATGGGGGAGACCAGCGAAGCGCTGTTCCTCACCTCGGGCTTCACTTATGACGATGCCGCCACCGTTGCCGCCCGCTTCATGGGCGAGGACGACGGCATGACCTATTCGCGTCTCCAGAACCCGACCGTGCAGATGCTGGAAGAGCGCATCGCCCTGCTCGAAGGCGCCGAGGCGTGCCGCACGCAGGCATCGGGCATGGCGGCGATGACCGCTGCGCTGCTCTGCCAGCTTTCGGCGGGCGACCACATGGTTTCTGCGCGCGCCGCCTTCGGTTCGTGCCGCTGGCTGGGCGACAGCCTGCTGCCGCGCTTCGGTGTCGACGTGACGGTGGTCGACGCCACCGACCTGTCGGCGTGGGAAGCGGCGATCCGCCCCAACACCAAGGTGTTCTTCTTCGAGACCCCGGCCAACCCGACGATGGACATCGCCGACCTTGCCGGCATCGCCGAGATCGCCCGCGCCCACGGCATCACCACCGTGGTCGACAATGCCTTCTGCAGCCCGGCGCTGCAGCGTCCGCTCGAATTCGGCATCGACGTGGTGGCCTATTCCGCCACCAAGCTGATGGACGGGCAGGGCCGCGTGCTGGCCGGTGCCGTGTGCGGCAGCGAGGAATTCATCAACGACAAGCTGCTGCCGTTCCAGCGCAACACCGGCCCGAACCTTTCGCCGTTCAACGCCTGGGTTGTGCTGAAGGGGCTGGAGACGCTGGACCTTCGTGCAAAGCGCCAGAGCGAGAACGCGCTCAAGGTGGGTGAGTTCGTGGCCGGCCGCGTGCCCAGAATCCTGCACCCCTGGCTCGACAGCCATCCGCGCCAGGCGCTGGCGATGAAGCAGATGGACGCCTGCGGCCCGATCTTCTCCTTCGTGCTCGACGGCGGCCGCGCACAGGCGCATGCGCTGCTCGACGCGCTGGAACTGATCGACATCTCCAACAACATCGGCGACTCGCGTTCGCTGATGTGCCACCCCGCGTCCTCGACCCACCACAACATGGGGCCGGAAGGGCGCGAGGCGATGGGCATCGGCGAAGGCATGCTGCGCATCAACGTCGGGCTGGAAGATCCCGAGGATCTGATCGCCGATCTCGATCAGGCGCTGACGAAGGCGGGCCTCTGAGCGCCGCCCAGCCTGGGGCCGACGCCGCGGCGTTTCTCGCCGCGATCGTCGAGTCGAGCGACGATGCCATCGTCGGCAAGTCGCTCGACGGCACCATCCTGAGCTGGAACCACGCGGCCGAACGCATCTTCGGCTGGCCCGCCGCAGAGATCGTCGGGATGAACGTGCGCACGCTGATCCCCGAGGACCGTCAGGCCGAGGAAGACGCGATCATCGCCAGCATCATGCGGGGCGAGCATGTGCCGACATTCGAGACGGTGCGCCGCCGCAAGGACGGCAGCGCGGTCGACGTCGCGGTCACCGTCTCGCCAGTGCGCGACGCCGGGGGCACGGTCTTTGCCGCCAGCAAGATCGCGCGCGACATCGGCCCCAAGAAGCGGACGCTGCGCCTGCTGGAAGACAGCGAGGCGCGGCTGTCGATGCTGGCCGACAACATGGCGCAGCTGGCATGGATCGCGGGCAGCGACGGCAAGGTCATCTGGCGCAACAAGCGCTGGTTCGACTATACCGGCACCACGCCCGAGGAAATGGAGCGTGGCGGCCGCCAGTCGGTGCAGCACCCTGACCATATCGGACCGGTGAACGCGCGCTTTCGCGCCCATCTCGCCTCGGGCGAGGACTGGGAGGATACCTTCCCGCTGCGCAGCGCCAGCGGGGAATGGCGCTGGTTCCTCTCGCGCGCGACCGCCATTCGCGACGATCAGGGCCGCATCGCCTACTGGTTCGGCACCAATACCGACGTCACCGCCATGCGCGATGCCGAAGAGCGGATCGAGCTGCTGCTGCAGGAAGTGAACCATCGCAGCAAGAACATGCTGGCGATCATCCAGTCGCTCGCGCGCCGCACCGACGTGGCCCGCCCCGATTTTCTCCAGCGGCTGGAGCAGCGCATCCAGGGGCTTTCCGCCAATCAGGACCTGCTGGTGCGGCGGGCCTGGTCGCCGGTCCCGGTCTGCGAGATGGTCGAGGTGCAGCTGCGCTCGTTCGGCGAGGCCGCCTCGCAGGTCGAGTGCCGGGGCCCCGAGGTCATGCTCTCGCCGTCGGCGGCGGAAGCGCTGGCCATGGCGATCCACGAGATGGGCACCAATGCGCACAAGTACGGCGCGCTCTCGGTGCCCGGTGGGCGCGTGCTGGTCGCCTGGACCCTTGATGAGGCTGACGGCGCGCGTGACACGGCGCAGGGCGGCACGGCACCGGGCTTCCGCATCTCGTGGCGCGAGAGCGGCGGTCCGCCGGTGGCGCCGCCGGCCAAGCTCGGCTTCGGATCGCGCATCATCGTCGACGTGCCGCGCGTCAAGCTCAGCGCGCAGGTGACCACCACTTACGAGCCGGGCGGCTTTGTCTGGGAGCTTGCCTGCACGCTCTCGGCAATTTCGTGATCCACCGGAAAATTATCGCGCAATTTGTGGAACCCTCTGGGTAGTTCTATGAGTTGTCGACTTGTCGAATGACCGATAGGCTGGCCGTGTCATGAAGGAACTTTTCCAACATACTGCCGTGACCGATGGGGTGACCGTGCGTGTCGCGGTGAACTTCCTGCCCGAGCAGTCGCGCATCGAGGCGGGCAAGTGGTTCTGGGTCTATCACATCCGCATCGAGAACGATTCGGATGACAGCCTGCAGCTCATGACCCGCCACTGGCGCATCACCGATGGCAACGGCGACGTCAATCTGGTCGAGGGCGAGGGCGTGGTGGGCGAACAGCCGCTGATCCGGCCCGGCCGCAGCCACGACTATGTCTCGGGATGCCCGCTCTCGACGCCGCAAGGCTCGATGGAAGGGTTCTACACCTTCCTGCGCAGCGACGGCAGCGAATTGCAGGCGCAGATCCCGCTGTTCCCGCTGGCGGCGCCGGCAACCGCAGGCTGAGCCACGTCCTTGCCCGTTCCCGTTCCAGCGCCTAGGGAAGCGCCATGAAGCGGACGCACCTGCCCCTCAATGCCCTGCGCGTGTTCGATGCAGCGGCCCGTCACCTCTCCTTCACCCGCGCGGCGGACGAGCTGGCGGTGACGCCGGCCGCGGTCGGCCAGCAGATTCGCGCGCTGGAGGACCTGCTCGGCGTCGTGCTGTTCCGCCGCACCAGCAAGGGGCTGGAACTGACCGACGAGGCCGGTTCGGGCCTGGCGGCGCTGCGTACCGGCTTCCTCCATTTCGAGGATGCGGTGCAGGCGATGCAGGCGGGCCAGTCCAGCCACGTCTACACGATCGCCGCCCCGCGCGAATTCTTCGCCGCCTGGCTGGCGCCGCGCCTCGCCGCGTTCCGCGCGGCCAATCCGCAAGTGCGCTATATCGTCGTCGACGGCGAACTGACCGATTTCACCGAAGCCAATCTCGACCTTGCGGTGCGCTGGACCGATGGGCCCGGCGATCTTGAAGGCCTGGCGCTGGGTGCGGCCGAATGGGTCGAACTGGGCCGCGGCGACTGGATCGGCTGGCCGGGCGATCCCGCGCCCGAGAGCGAGGCGGCGTCCGACGGCGAGGAGAGCCAGCCGGCGATCCAGGTCGCCGATGCCGGGCAGGCGGTGGCTGCTGCCCTGTCCGGGCTGGGCCGGGTGCGGGTGCCCGCGCTGCTGGCCGAAGGGCTGGCGGCGGGGACCTCGGTGGAGGTCGGCCCGGTCACCCCGTGCCGCCGCGCCTACTGGCTGGTCGCGCCGCTGCCGCAGTGGCGCCAGAAGAAGGTCAAGGAACTGGTCGCCGCGCTGACCGAGGGGTGATCGCCCCCCGGCCGAGCGGGACAGGACAGGCGGGGCCCGGTGCGAACCGGGCCCCGCTGCGTTTGGGGGGTATTCGCGGGACGGGCTGTCATACCGATCCAAGCTGCTGATGCGTCAGCATCACGGCAGCCTGGTATCAGAAGCCGAGGTCCTCGATCGGCCCGTCGAAATTGCCGCCCAGCTTGTGGGCGGCGCTGGCCAGCTGGTCCTGCGGCACGCCCTTGAGGTAGCCGTCGATGATCCGCTGGTAATTGCTGATCAGCCCTTCGACGTCTTTCGAGAGGCGCATGAACTCGAAGCCGGTCGCGTGCAGGCCCTTCTGCTGGATCGGGATGTTCGAATAGTCCTGGCGCGGGATCGGCGGGAAGTCCGGGCTGTTGTAGGGCAGCACGGTGGGCTCCATCACCGTTTCCATGTCGCTGTCCTCGGGCACGTAGGTCAGCGACCAGATCTCGAAGAAGCAGGTCTCCGGCCCTGTCGGGCGGATCCGGTAGGCCGACATCGAGGTGAAGTAGGGCAGCAGGAAGTAGTGGGGGAACAGGAACTCCACCGCCTTCACCGGGTGCGTCTGCGCCACCGTGCAGAGGTCCGGCACCGGCTCGCCGCGCGCTTTGAGCTGCTCGGTGATCTGGTGCATGACGATGCCCAGCCAGTGGAACATCGCCATGTTCTGGTCTTCGGGCAGGCCTTCCTCGATGCCGACGAGGCCGCGCGCGATCTCCACTTCCTTCTCGTGGACCATGCCCGCCATGCCTTCGCTCAGCAGGGCCATGGAATTGACCTGCAATTCCTGGTTCTCGCGGTAGGAGAGGTGGGGTTCGGCCATGATCGGCACCGGGCCGCGCGGGGTCTTGTACATCGAATCGTACATCATCGGCGCGGCATGCTGCAGCTGCGGGTGCGTCTGCATCACATGGTAGCCTTCCATGAAGGCCTCCATCGCGATCTTCCAGTTGGCCGGAAGCTCGGCGGCAAAGCACCATTCGGCGCGCATCTTGTCGAGATTGCGGGCTTCGAGATTGGCGGCGATGGGGCCCAGCGAATCCCGCACCGAGGGGGCGTCGTCGTCGTGGTTGATCCACACGCAGCCGATGAAGGTCTCGGCGCGGCAGGGGATCAGGTTGATGTCGTCGGCATCGAGCTGGCGGTCGGAGAACAGGTGCTTGCCGTAGACCTGGGTGGATTCGCCGTCCATGTTCCAGCGCCAGCCGTGGAATGGGCAGACGAAGCCGGATTTCTTGCAGTTGCCGTGGGCCTGCCCGGTGCCGCCCGCGAAAGGCACGCCGCGGTGGCGGCAGGCGTTGTGGAACGCCTTCACGCCGCTGGTCGTGCGCACGACGATGACCGACTTGCCGACGTTCTCGTACTCGATCCAGTCGCCCACCTCGGGGATCTGTTCCTCGCGGCAGGCCATCTGCCAGACATGGGGCCACAAGTGGTCCAGCTCGGCCTGGTAGAACTCGGCATCGTAGTAGCGCAGGACCGGGATCCGTTCGGGATCGTCGATCGGATAGGGGACGGACCGCAGCCCGCCGTCGACAGATTTCAGCACTCCGACACCTCTCGGATTGTTCTTTGTTCGTATTGAACGAATGTACAACCCTGAGGCGGGCAGGCAATGGCGCGCAGGCGCGCGGGGCATCGCGGGCGCGCTAAGTTGGGGCATGGCGGGGCCGGGCCCCGGCTGCGCCCGAGCCGTGCATCGCCTGCGCGAATTGCGGCCGGGGGGTGTCCCCAAGCACGGAAATTCTCCCTAGGACCGCGGCAAGAACATATTCCGGGAGTTCACAGGCCATGGCATTCAAGACCCGCGTCACCGAGATGCTCGGCATCGAGCATCCGATCGTGCAGGGCGGCATGCAGGGGGTGGGGCTGGCCGAACTGGCCAGCGCGGTGTCCAATGCCGGCGGCCTCGGCACGCTGACCGCGCTGACCCAGCCGAGCCCCGCCGCGCTGCGCGCCGAGATCGAGCGCTGCCGCGCGATGACCGACAAGCCCTTCGCGGTGAACATCACCGTGTTCCCGACATTGCTGCCGCCCGACTACAAGGCTTATGCCGAGGCCGCGCTCGACGGCGGGGTCCGGATCATCGAGACCGCCGGCACCCAGCAGGTGCGCGAGATCTGGGACCTCGTGAAGCCCCACGGGGTCACCGTGATCCACAAGTGCACCGCCGTGCGCCACGCGCTCTCGGCCGAGAAGCACGGCTGCGACATCATCTCGATCGACGGTTTCGAATGCGCCGGCCACCCCGGCGAGGACGACATTCCCGGCCTGATCCTGATCCCCACGGCGGCGGACAAGGTTAAGATCCCGATGCTGGCGAGCGGCGGCTTCGGCGACGGGCGCGGCCTTGCCGCGGCGCTGGCGCTGGGCGCGGAGGGCATCAACATGGGCACGCGCTTCTGCGCCACGCAGGAGGCCCCGATCCACGACAACGTCAAGGCGCGCTACATCGAGAACGACGAGCGCGGTACCAACCTCATCTTCCGCAAGTTCAAGAACACCGCCCGCGTCGGCAAGAACGCGGTGTCCGACGAAGTGGTGGAGATCTCGGCCCGGCCCGAGTCCACCTTCGAGGACATCAAGCACCTCGTCGCCGGGGCGGTCGGCCGCGAACTGCTGCAGAGCGGCGATCTTACCAAGGGCATCTTCTGGGCCGGCATGGTGCAAGGGCTGATCCACGACCTGCCGACCTGCAAGGACCTGATCGAGCGGATCGTCGCCGATGCCGAAGCGATCGTCCGTGGCCGCCTTGGCCAGATGCTGGCCTGACCGGGAGGCGACCGCAGGTGACTTACGAAAAAGTCCTTTACCGCCTTGAAAACGGCGTCGCCCGGATCGCGATGAACGATCCCGCCACCCGCAACGCCGGCTCCGCGCAGATGGGCGAGGAGCTGTTCGATGCCATGACCCGCGCCGCGTTCGAGGCGCGCGCGGTGGTGCTGACGGGCGAGGGCAAGGCGTTCTGCTCGGGCGCGAACCTGGGCGATGCGGCGGGCATGCTGGCCGACCCGCGCCGCGATGTCGGCACGCTGCTCGACCGTCACTTCAACCCGGTCATCGTGGCCATGCGCGACATGGAGCAGCCGGTGGTCACCGCCGTGCGCGGCGCGGCGGCGGGCGTTGGCGCGGGGCTCGCCATGGCGGGCGACCTCATCCTGTGCGGGGAAAGCGGGTTCTTCCTGCAGGCCTTCCGCCATGTCGGGCTGGTGCCGGACGGTGGCTCCTCGTGGCTGCTGACCCGCGCGGTGGGCCGCGTGCGGGCGATGGAAATGATGTTGCTGGGCGAGCGTCTGCCCGCCGCCAGGGCGCTCGAATGGGGCCTCGTCACCCGCGTGGTGGCCGACGAGGACCTCGATGCGGCCGCAATGGCGCTGGCGGGCGAACTGGCACGCGGGCCCTGGTCGCTGCGCCGGATCAAGCAGGTGGCCTGGGCGGCGGCGGACTGCACGCTGGAACAGGCGCTCACCAACGAACGCCTCGGCCAGCGCGACGCCTCGCGCACCGAGGATTTCGTGGAAGGCGTCACGGCCTTTGCCGAGAAGCGCGAGGCCGTCTTCAAGGGCCGCTGACGGCGCCCAGGCTGTCGCCCGCGCTGTCGCCCACAATGTCGGCCGCAATGCCGCTTATGCGGCGCGCAGCGGCGCAACCTGCGGGTTTATCCTGATTTCCTAGGGGCAGCCATGACGGAATAGTCCGAAAGGCGGGACGGCATGGGCCGTGCCTGCCGCAAGGATATGCCATGTCCGACCTTGAAGCGCTGTTCCGGCACGGCCCGCCCCGCCATCTGGCCCACTTCATTCATGTGGCGAGGCCGCCTTTCGTGCAGCCCTTTCGCCGGGTGCTGGTGGTGCTGGCGATCGGCTGGCTGCCCTTGCCGGTCTTCACGCTGCTGCTCGCGCCGGAGCAGCTCGGCGATTTCGGCCGCGATATCGGCGTTCATGCCCGCTATGCCGTGGCCGCGCCGCTGCTGGTCGTGGCGCTGTCGTCCTGCGGGCCGCGGCTGGGGCAGATCGCCGGGCACTTCGCGCGCTCGGGCCTGCTCGATGCGGCGGGGCGGCATGCGCTGTTCCGGCAGATCGTGGTCAGTCGGCGCCTGCTCGATTCCCATGTGATCGAGGCGGCGACGGTGGTCCTGGCCTTTGTCGCGGCGATGCTGACCTTTCGCGGAGCGGCGGGCGCGCAACTGGCTGGCTGGATGCGCGATCCGGGCACGGACCGGCTGTCGATGGCGGGGCTCTGGCAATTCGCCTTCAGCCTGCCGCTGCTGCTGACCCTGCTGATCGGCTGGCTCTGGCGCATCGCGATCTGGACGCGGCTGCTGATCTGCCTGTCCCGCCTTGATCTGCGGCTGGTGGCCGCGCACCCCGACCAGTGCGGCGGCCTCGGCTTCCTCAGCCAGTCGCTGCGCGCCTTCACCCTGTTCGGCATGGCGCTCGGCGCCATCGCGGCGGGGCGGCTGGGCCATGATCACCTTGCCGGCACGTCGAGCCGGTTCACCGACGGCTTGCTGGTCGGCGGCAGCGTTGGTGTGGTGGCGATCCTCTGTGCCGGGCCGCTCATCTTGTTTTCCGGGAAGATGATGGCGGTCTGGCGTCAGAGTTCGATGGCCTATGGCGCGCTGGCGATGGAACTGGGTTCCTCGCTCGAAGCCCGCTGGCTCCGCCGCGACGCGGCGCCGGGCTACGTCAGGGAGGGCGCGGACCGGAAGGAACGCCCCGCCATCCTCGAAGCCCCGGACTTTTCGGCCGGGGCGGATCTCTTCGCGGTTGTTGCCGGGGCGCAGGCCATGCGGTTCCTGCCGGTCGACTTGCGCAGCGTGGTCATGCTGGTTGCCGCGACCCTGCTGCCCTTCGCCGCGGCGCTGTGCCTGACATTGCCTCTCGGCGTCGTGCTGGCAACGCTGAAGGGATTGCTGGTGTGATCGGGGGAGTGGGCCAGCGGTGCCCTCAAAATGCCCTTTCAGGCATTTTTCAGACAGAGGCTCAGACCGCTCCCGCCTCGCGCAATTGCGCGAGGCGGGCTTCGTCGATGCCGATCTCGGCCAGCACTTCGGCGGTGTGTTCGCCCAGCATCGGCGGGGCCATGCGGATCGTTGCCGGGCTCGCGGACATCTGCGCGAGCGGGCTGGCGATGAGGTCCACCGAGCCGCTTTCGGCATGGGCATGGGGCGTCGTGGCGCGCAAGTTCCGGTGTTTGACCTGCTCGTCCTCCCAGACCTGCGCCAGTTCGTTGTAGCGCGCGGCGGGGATGCCGACGCCGTCGAGCATGGCCTGCATCCGCGCGACGGTGAAGCCGCTGCTCCAGGCGTTGATGAGGTCCATCAGTTCGGCGCGGTTGGTCTTGCCGCGCTTGAGATTGCTGTCGAAGCGCGGGTCGGTGAAGAGTTCGGGTCGCTCCATCAGCACCGTCAGGCGGCGATAGTGCTCGTCGGTGCCGGCGGTGAGGTACACGATGCCGTCGGCGCAGTGCATCAGGTCGGCGGGGCCGCCGCCGTTGCCGCCGTTGCCGAGCCGGGGAGGGGCCTGCCCGCTGATCAGGTAGTCCTGCATGATGTGGCTGACCATCGCCACCGAACTGTCGAGCAGCGCGATGTCGATGAACTGTCCCTCGCCGGTGCGATGGCGGTACTGCAGCGCGCCGAGGATGGCGAGCGCGGTGTTGTGGCCGGTCACGAAGTCGACGAGGCTGGGGCCGGTCTTGAGCGGGCCGGCGCCGGGCTGGCCTTCGGGAATGCCGGTGACGGCCATCATGCCGCCGGTGGCCTGGAACAGCCCGTCATAGCCGGGGCGCGCCGCCATCGGCCCGGTCTGGCCGAAGCCGGTGACCGAGCAGTAGATCAGCCGCGGGTTGATCGCTTTCAGGCTCTCGTAGTCGAGGCCGAAGCGGGCGAGATCGCCGACCTTGTAGTTCTCGATCAGCACGTCCGCCGTCTTCACCAGTTCCTTGAGGATCGCCTGCCCCTCGGGCCTGGAATGGTTGAGCGTGATCGAGCGCTTGTTGCGGTTCGACACGGTGAAGAAGCTGGAATGGCGGGTCTCGATCCCGTCCTTGCCGGGGACCCAGGAAAAGCCGTAGCCGCGCCCGTCGTCGCCCACGCCGGGGCGCTCGATCTTGATGACGTCGGCGCCAAGGTCGCCCAGGATCTGCGCGCCGATGGGGGCGGCGAAGACGCGGCTCATGTCGATGACGCGGATGCCCGCCAATGCTGCCTTGTCGGCGGCCATATCGTTCTGGTTCGTGCTCATGATGGGGGTGAGGCTAGACCTGCCCACCGGGGCGGCCAAGGCGAGCAGGGGCGCTTATCGCAGCGACGATCAAGCATCGCTGCCGGCGTGGTCAGGCTTATCGGCCGCGCCGAAAGCGCCTAGCCGGAAACGCAGGACATGGAGGGGAGTATGCGATGAAGACGGCGATCATCACCGGTGCGGGCAGTGGCATCGGGCTGGAGACGGCCAGGATCCTCCACGCCGAAGGCTTCGCGATCGTCGGCGTCGGGCGCAGCAAGGACAAGCTGGCGCAGCTGGAAGCCGCGATCGGCAATCCCGAACAGGTACTGGCGATCAGCGCCGATCTCACCGATCCCGCAGCTCCCGCCGCTATCGTCGGCGCCGCGCTGGAGCGGTTCGGCCGCATCGATGCGTTGGTGAACAATGCCGGCGTCGGCAGCCCCAAGCCGCTCGACGAGACCGACGACGAGACGCTCGACGACTTCCTCGACATCATGCTGGTCGCCCCGTTCCGGCTGTGCCGCGAGGTGATCCCGCACCTTTCGCAAGGGGCCAGCGTGGTCAACGTGACCAGCACTTTCGCGCATGTCGGCGGGCGGCGCGGCGGCGCCTACTCGGCGGCCAAGGGCGGCCTCAAGTCACTGACCGAGCACATGGCCTGCGAATACGGCCCGCGCGGCATCCGGTCGAACTGCGTGGCGCCGGGGGTGACGATGACCGACATGGTGCGCCACCGCTTCGAGGACGAGGGTTTCAAGCGCGCCAACGTGGAAACCACGCCCTATCCGCGCCTTGCCCAGCCGGAAGACATCGCCAGCGTGATCGCCTTCCTCTGCCTGCCGGGCAGCGAGATGATCAATGGCCAGTCGATCGTGGTCGACGGCGGCTGGACGGGCACCAAGTACCTCAGCCCGCGGGTGACGCGCACGACCTGGGTGGAGCCGGAAAACACGTAAAGCCAGACTCTTGAAGCCGTCGCTGCGATGCAGTCGGACCAACTGCGTCAAGCGGCGGCGGCAATCGCACCGCCGCCCTGCCGCTTGGCGCGGTAGAGCGCACTGTCGGCGCGCACGAACAGCGCCTCGGGATCGAGCTGGCCCGCTCCGCCGACTTGCGCGATCCCCGCCGAGGCGCCCAGCGGCAGCAGTTCGCTGCCCCAGGGCACCGGGCTCAGCAGGCCCGGCAGGCAGCGGCGCAGCGTGCGGTCCGGCATCTCGATCTGGCCGGTGCGGGTGAGCAGCATCGCGAATTCGTCACCGCCGATGCGGGCGATCATGCGCGCTTCGGGGAAGGCGGCGGCAAGGCGGTGGCCGAACGCGGCAAGGCAGGCATCGCCGGCGACATGGCCCCAGCGGTCGTTGATCTGCTTGAACGAATCGAGGTCGAACAGCACCAGCGTGCCGATGTCGTCCAGCGCCTCATCGCCCATCGGCAGGTCGAGGAAATGCATCTCGAACAAGGATCGGTTGGCAAGGCCGGTGACGGGGTCGTTCTCCGCCATGCGGCGAAGGCGTTGCCAGCGGGCGTGTTCCTCGGTGACGTCCTGCTTGGTGCCGTAGAGCTCCGAGGCATGGCCGCCGGCCATGCGGACGGCGGCGGTGAGGCGCATCCAGCGCAGGTCGCCGTCGGCGCGGCGGATCTGGGCATCCATGGTGAAGCCGGCGCCGGTGGCGAGGGCATGGGCGCGCAGCCGTTCCATCGTCTCGCGCGATTCCTCGCAATAGAACGTAAGTGCCTCGCGCCGGTCGACCTGCCGGTCCATCGGCAGCCCGAACAGTGCGAACACGCACTCGGTCCAGGACAATTCCTGGGTCGCCAGATCGCATGCCCAGGCGCCCAGCCCGATCAGCCGCGTCGCGCGGGCATAGAGCGCGGCATCGGCGCAGGCAGTCGGCCCCGGCTGCACATCAGGTGCATGACGTATGCCCAAGGGCGTGTGAAACACGAAAGCGGATCCTCGATCGGGGGGGCTGATGGAATCGGCAGAGTATTCGGGAATTCCCCATTGGTATTACTCCGCAAAAGGTTAAGACCATGCAATCATCCGAAAGTCGGTTTTCCCCGCGCCTCTGGAGGCAAGCGCTTCGCCCGGTGAGGCAAGTGGCCAGGGTTGCCGCGCCCCGTGTCGGCGCCGATAGTCGGCGTGCAAGAGCGCGCGGGAGAACACGTGATGATCCGGGGCATCCACCATGTCGGCGTGAACTGCCGCGACCTGAAGCGCATGACCCGGTTCTACTGCGAGGCCTTCGGGTTCGAACCGGTGGACGAGGGCTTCGGCTGGTCCTGCGAGCCGGTGATGGACCGCATCGTCGACCTGCCGGGCTCGGCGGCCAAGGGCGTGATGCTGCGCGCCGGGCAGTGCTATCTTGAACTGTTCGAATATTCCGCGCCGCCGTCCGACCTGGCGCGGCCGCTCAGGCCCAACGATCGCGGCTATACCCATATGTGCATCGACGTGACCGACATCGAGAACGACATCGTGCACCTGAAGGCCTGCGGCATGACTTTCAGCGGGCGCGATCATGTCGACGCCGGGCATGTCCGCACGCTCTACGGCTACGACCCGGAGGGCAACGTGATCGAGGTGCAGCAATGCATGCCGGCCAACGGCTTCACGCTTGAGGAATTGCGCGCCGCAAACGCGGCATAGCCGCCGGTTCGCCCTGTCCGGGGGCGATCGGGGCCACCGAAGCGCGCAGGACCGGGGTTCCCTGCCATGTGCGCGGGGGCTCGGGGACAACGTCTGCGGGGAAACTGTCGGCGCCGCGGTCATGCCGCGTCATCGGCGCGATCCCGGGCAGGCGGGCCATGGCCGCCTCGGCCATGCGCGCCCAGGGCACGTGAACCGAGGCCAGCGGCGGCACGGTCATGGCCGCGAGCGGGGTATCGTCGAAACCGGCAACCGAAAGTTCGCCGGGCACCGCGATCCCCTTTTCGGCGGCGGCGGCAAGGGCGCCGGCCGCCATCTCGTCGTTGCAGGCGACGATGGCGGTGGGGCGCGGGCTGAGTTCCAGCAGCAGTGCGGCCGCTTCCATGCCGGACGAGAAGGAATTGTCCCCCGCCGCCACCAGCCAGGCCCCCCGTTCCAGGCCGCGCGCGGCGAGAGCATCGTGATAACCCGCTTCCCGCCGCCGGGCCGAGGCCGATGCATCCGGCCCGGCGATCAGGCCGATCCGGCGATGGCCATTGGCCAGCAGCCATTCCACCAGCGCGGCCATGGCGGCGCGTTCGTCGCAGGCCGGTTCGTCTTCGCCCAGCCGCAGGCAAGGCGTGTCCGCCCGGGCGCAGAGGGCGGCAAGGTCATCCCGGTCCGCGAGCGGGGGCAGCAGGACCACCCCGGTGGGGGCATGCCGTTCCAGGAAGCGGTGCAGCCCCGATGCCGCGTCATCGCCGCGGGGCAGCACCACCAGCGCCAGTTCGCTGCCTTCCATCGCCCGCAGGATGCCTGTCTCCGCCGCCTCGCGCACGGCGCGGTCGGATCCGTCATGGACCAATGCGACCAGGAAGGTGCGCCGCAGCGCCAGTGCGCGGGCCTGGGCATTGGGGACAAAGCCGGTCTCGGCGATTACCGCGTCCAGCCGCGCGCGCATGGACCGGCTGACATCGGGCGAGTTGTTGATGTAGCGGCTGATCGTCTTTTTCGAGACCCCGGCGATCCGGGCTACATCTTCCATCGTGGCGCGGGATCGGGTGCGGATCATCGCGCGATGATGAAGCGCGGCGCCCGCAGGCCCAAGGGCAGTTTCGTCCGCTCCGGATCGATTTTGGGTCTATCCGGCAAGTGCGTAAGGCGGGCGTAACCGCACGGCAATCGCGACGGACTGATACAAGCCCGTCATTGCGGAAAGGCGCCGAAATCCCTAAGTGGGCCCCGCATGAGCCGGGTTCCCGCCGGATGGAACCGCCACCCCCACTGGAGAATGATGAAGCCCGCCCCGTCGCAACGCCACTATGGAATGGATTGGCTGCGCGTTGGCGCCTTTGTCCTGCTGATCTTCTACCATGTCGGCTTTTCGTTCACCCCGTGGGGTTTCCAGACCCCCACGCGCGGGGTGGTGAGCTGGGCGGAAATCCCGCTCCTTGGCCTCAGCGCCTGGCGCCTGGCGCTGCTCTTCGCGATTTCCGGCTATGCCAGCGCGGCGCTGCTCAAGAAGGACGGCAACAACCGCGTCTTCCTGAAAAGCCGCCTGCTGCGCCTCGGCATTCCGCTGCTGTTCGGCCTTACCGTCGTCGTGCCGCCGCAGCCCTACATGGGGCTGATCAACAGCGGCTACGACCATGGCTACGGCTATTTCCTGGTCCATGACGCCTTCAGCTTCCGCAAGGTGGGCTACGAAAGCCTGCCCGCCACGATGCACTTGTGGTTCGTCATCTACCTGCTCGTCTACACGCTGGTGCTCTGCGCCGGGCTGATGTTCCTGCCGGATGCGTGGCGGACATGGCTGCGGGACAAGGCGGAAAAGGTGCTTTCCGGCCCGCTGATGCTGCCGCTGGGCATCGTGCTGATCTTCGGCGTGCGGCTGTTCTACGACGGCTGGACCGACATCCACAGCCTCTTCGTGGACCGCGCCGCGCACCTCCACTACTTCGGCATGTTCCTCTACGGCTTCCTGCTGCGCGGGTCGGAACCGATGCGCCAGGCCATTGCCCGGCAGTGGAAGCTCGCGCTGGTGCTGGGCCTGCTCGGTTATGCCTGGGTGATCGGCGATACGCTGCTCTGGCCCGGCAACACGCCGACGCCGGCCGCGTGGGAGCAGCCGCTGTCCTTCGCCAAGTCGGTCCAGTGCTGGGGCACGGTGGTCGCGCTGTTCGGCATTGCCGACCGCTACTGGAACTTCGACAGCAAGTGGCGGGCGATGCTGGTCGAGGCGGTGTTCCCCATCTACATCGCGCACCAGACGGTGATGGTCTTTGTCAGCTATGCCATCCGCGACATGGGGCTGACCGCCTTGCCGGAATTCCTGACGCTCTGCATCACCGTGGCCGGGGGATCCTGGATCTTCTACCTGATCGGCCGCGAGATCGGCCCGCTGCGCCCGCTGATCGGGCTGAAGCGGCACCGGGCGCCGCGCAAGGCGGCCAAGGTGGCGGTGGCCTGAAACCGGCCTCGCAGGAGGAGAGCCCGCGAGGCCGGAGCTCTCAATCCCGCGCCAGAAGCAGCGCCGCCGCCATCGGCCCGCCGCCGGAAGTCGCCACGGCCAGTTTCGGATCGCCGGCGATCTGGCGTCCGGTGGCGGTGCCGCGCAGCTGGTTCACCGCCTCATGGGCAAAACCGAAACCGTGCAGGCGGCCGGCGCCAAGCTGGCCGCCGAAGGTGTTCATCGGCAGTTCGCCGTCCAGCGCGATGCGCGTGCCGCCCTCGATGAACCGGCCGCCTTCGCCCTTTTCGCAGAAGCCGAGGCCCTCCAGCCAGGTGATCGGCAGGAACGCGAAACCGTCGTAGAACTGGACGGTATCCACGTCCGCAGCGGTGTAGTCGGTGCGCGTCCAGAGGTCGGCGCCGGTTTCGTAGGCGGCGGGCCATTCGACCTGATCCCACGAGTAGCGATCGACCGATCCGGACATCGCGGCCACGCGCACGGGAGTCGATTTCACCTCGCCCAGCGCATCTCCGGCCGAGACGATCACGACGGTGGAGGCATCGGAGAAACGGTCGCAATCGTAGAGGCACAGCGGCGTGGAGATCATCCTTGCGGACATGTACTTGTCCAGCGTCAGTTCTTCCTTGGTGATCGCCCTTGCGCGCGGGTTGCGCATGGCGTTCTTCGAACCGTTGATGGCGATCTGGCCCAGCTGCTCGCGCGTCAGGCCATAGCGATGCATGTGGCGCGCGGCGTATTGCGCGGTCCAGCAGGCAGCGGACGTGGCCCAGAACGGGCTGGTCCACTGCGAGGAGCCGGTGACGGTATCCTGCCGTGCGCCCGACATGTAAGTGCCCGGATCGGCCATGCCACCCGCCTCGTAAACGGTGCGGAAGCAGATCGCGTGGCGGACGAGGCCCTGCTTCACCGCCATCACCGCCGCGCCGATGGCGGCAAGCTGGGCGGGCTGTTCGGCAGCGCCAAGGTGCCACTTGGACTTGATGCCCAGCACCTCGATCAGATCGTCGCTGCTGACGGGGGAGAAGGCGGTGTAGCCGTTCATCTTGCCGGGGTAGGTGAACACGCCGTCGATCTGCGAGAGCGTCAGCCCCGCGTCGTCCAGCGCCTCGCGCACGGCATCGACCGTCAGCAGCAGGGGATGGCGCGGCAGGCGCACGCCGACTTCGGACTGGCCGAGGCCGGTGATGTAAGCTTCCGTGCTGGCCATCAGGCGACTTTCTCGAAGAGGGGGTAGAAGATGCCGTCCTGCTCCTCGAACACGACGCGGACCTTGTCCTCGAAATCGACCGCATCGACGGGGCAATGCACGATGTTGGTGGTGAGGTAGACCCCCGGCGCGCCGTCCAGCTTCACGCGGGCGATCACATAGGGCACTTCCAGATCCCTGGCCCAGGGCTGGTGGTTCACTGTGAAGCTGTCGATCACGCCGGTGCCGGCTACCGCGTGAGGGGCGACGTTCTCGGACTGGCAATGGCGGCAGAGCAGGCGCGGGGGGTGGGTGAACTCACCGCAGTCGCCGCATTTCACGATGTTCAGCCTGCCGTCGCGGCCGCCCGTCCAGAACGCGGTATTCTCCTGGTCCAGCTTCGGCCGTGGCCGCGGTGGATTCATCGTTGCTCTCCCATTCGTCGGCACGAGAAGTCCGGCGCTGCGGCCGCCGCGTCAAGGCGGGCGGGGGATTGATCGTCTCGGCGCTTCGTGCGGCCGGGCCTCAGTCGATGACCTTGCGCGCGATCAGATCGTCCATTTCGCCTTCCGACAAGCCCAGAAGCTCGCGGTAGACGTAGCCATTGTGCTCGCCGAGGAGCGGTGCGCCACGTTCGACCTGCGGGCCTTCGGGGCTGATCCGCCATGACGGGCCGATGATCGGGCGGCTGCCGTTGCGGTGATCGCTGACCATGCGGAAGGCATCGCGGCCCCAGAGGAATGCGTCCGCGCACAGGTCCATCGAACTCATGGCCTTGAATGCCGGAACGCCCGCATTTCGGAGCCTTTCGGCAAGGTCTGCGGTGTCGTGCGGGCGGGTGAGCGCGGAGAGTTCGGCGTCGAGTTCGGCGCGATTGGACAGCCGGTCCGCCAGCGTTTCGAAACGCGGATCGGCGGCGAGGGCCGGGGCGCCGAGGGTGCCGCAAAGCGCCTGCCATTCGGCCTCGTTCGCCGCCGCGATACTTGTCCAGCCGCTCTCGCCGCAAGGGTAGAAGCCGTGCGGGGCCATCTCCGGATGGACGTTGCCGTCGGCCCTGGGCACGTCTCCAGTGACGCTGGCGGCGAAGAGGCTGTCGCCGACGAGGCTGGTCATCGCCTCCACTGCCGAGAGGTCGATGAACTGGCCTTCGCCGGTGCTCTCGCGGTGGTGGAGTGCGGCCAGGCAGGCGAGCGCGGCCAGCGCCCCGGCGGTGGAATCGCCGTAGCGGATGTTCATGCCCCTGGGCGTCTCGCCCTCGTGCCCGACCAGCGCGGTGAGGCCGGAGAGGGCGGCGAAGCAGGGGGCATAACCGGTCTGATAGCCCAGCGGACCGTCGGTGCCCCACATCTTGATCGCGCACTGGATGAGGTCCGGCTTGATCGCCCTGAGGCTTTCGTAATCGAGCCCGGAGCGGGCCATGGCGCCGGGGCGGATGTTGTCGATCACGATGTCGGACTGGGCGATCATGCGCTTGACGAGGTCCAGCCCTTCGGCGGTCTTCATGTTGACCTGGACCGAGAGGATCTCCTGGTTGATCGACAGGAAATAGGGCGCGGCATCGATGTCCACCCCGCCATAGGCGCGCATCTCGTCGAGGTTGGAGCGGGATTCGATCTTGATGACTTCCGCGCCGAGGTGGGCGAGCAGCTTGCCCGCGTAAGGTCCGGCCCAGACTTTGGTGAGTTCGATCACGCGGATGCCGGCGAGCGGGCCTTTGCGGTCAGGACGCGGCATCGAGGACGTCCTCCTGATCGGCGCCGAGGCGGGGCGCTGCGGCCTTCACCGCGACCGGCGTGGCGCTCATGCGGTAGGCGGCGGTGGGGTAGGAGACCTCTCCGAACGCGGGATGCACGGCCTGCTGGAAAAAGCCGCGATGGATGAATTGTTCGTGGTGAGGAAGGTCGTTGGCCGTCTGCACCGGCACCATGGGGACGCCCGCCTTCTGCGCGGCCTCGGTGACCGGATGCTTGTCCTGCCCGGCGATCCAGCCGGTGAAGTGTTCGCGGAACCTGGCGACATTGGGCGGTGTGCAGTCGAACTCCAGCCAGTCCTCGCGCAGTTCCCGCGTCCAGGCGGGATTGCCCATCAGCGCGCAGAGGCCCTGCCAGTGCGCGCGGCTGGTCATCAGCAGGAAGACGTGCCCGTCGCGGCACGCGAAGGACGTGCCGGGGCCGCCCATGTCGTAGGCGGTTCGCGCGTCGCTCGGCTCGGCCTCGCCCGCCAGCATGCGGCCGAGCACGCAGTCGATGCGGTTCAGCTGCACGTCCACTTCGGAAATATCGATGAACTGCCCCCGACCCTCGCGGCGCAGGCGCAGCAGCGAGGCCATGGCGGCGAGCGCGGCGTCGATCCCGGCTTCGTAGTCCGACAGGAACCGCCCGGCGCCCTTGAGCGGCGGCTTGTCGGCAGGCGTTTCGCTGGGGCTGTGATAGGCCCAGCCGCCGGCGGCGATGACGTTGATCGGACGGGCGCCTTGCCAGCTTTCCGGCGCGTCCTGCCCGAACGGCGTGACCAGCGCGTGGACCAGCGCCGGATGCGCGCGGGAGACCCTTTCCGGCGTCAGGCCCATGGCCCGGCACCAGCCTTCGTCATGATCGTCGATCAGCGCGTGGGCGCGCGCCAGCAGGCGGTCCAGCACCTTGCGGTCGGCCCCATCAGCAAGGTCCAGCACGACCGATTTCTTGTTGGTGTTGAGGTAGGCGAACAGCGTCGATTCCCCCGCAGCGAACGGCCCCATCGCGCGGCTGGGGGCGCCGCCGGGGCGCTCCACCTTGACCACTTCGGCGCCGAGATCGGCCAGCAGCTTGCCGGTATATTCGCCGCTCACGCGCTCGGCGGTCTCGATTACGGTCAGCCCCTCGAGGGCGCCTCTGGTGGTCATAGCGATTGCCCGTCGTCGATCGTGAATGTCGCGCCGGTCACTTGCGCGCAGGCGTCGGAAAGCAGGTAGAGCAGCATGGGCGTCAGCGCCTCGGCAGAGAGCAGGCGGCGGCGGTGGAGGCCCGCGATATCCGCCTGTCCGCGCGCGCCGGCGAACCAGTCGGCGTTGATCTCGGTGGCGATCCAGCCGGGTTGCAGGGTGTTGACGTTGATCCCCTGCCGCACCCATTCGCGCGGCAGTTGCCGTCCGAGGTGGGCAAGGCCCGCCTTGCTGGCCGCATACATCGCATCGCCGGTGCCGCTCTGCCGTGCGGTGATCGATCCGATCAGCACCACGCGCCCGCGCTGGTGCGCGCGACTGCCGCCCGCGATCAAGCGCCGTCCGGCTTCGCGCGCGACCAGCATGGCGCCAAGCAGGTTGGTGCCCAGCACGCGGCGCAATCCCTCCTCCGGCACCTCGGTGGAGCGCCCCCCGGTGCCGACGCCGGCGTTGCAGACCACGCCGTCGATCACGCCGAAGCGAGCCTCTGCCGCATCGAAGGCGGCGCGCACCGAAGCCTCGTCCGTCACGTCGAGTTCGACCGCCAGCGCGTCGCCGAGTTCTGCGGCCAGAGCCTGACAGCGATCCACCCGCCTTGCCCCCAGCACGGCGCGTCCGCCCGCCGCATGAACCGCGCGCGCGAAACCGGCGCCGATCCCGGAGGAGGCGCCGGCCACGAAAACGGTGCGCCCGGTTAGCGAGAACGGCATCAGCGCTGCAGGGCGCGCAAGTCGGGCTGGTAGGGCGGCAGCGCCATGTACGTGTCGATGGTCTGTTCGAAGTGGCGCACGCGCACTTCCTGATAGTCGCCCAGGGTGATGCCGGGCTTGGCGCTGGCTTCCAGACCTTCCTGCTGGGCGTGGAGGTTGTCGGTATCCTGGTCGAGAATGCGCCCGAAGCCGGGGTCCATGCCGCGCGCCTCGGTGAAGGACTGGTGGTCGGCCAGGATCTCCACCTCGGCGGTTTCGACCTCGCTGCCGTCCCTGGGCTTGGGCCGCATGAACATCACTTCGTAGATCGTGCGGCGATGGTCGCGCGCGTCGGGGCGGAAGCGGTAGATCATCGGCAGCGAGATGCCGGGGAACAGGAACAGGTTCGGGAAGAACGTGTAGCTGTAGGTATCGAGCAGCTCGGTATCCGAAACGTGGCTGAGATCGGTGTTGGTCGCCGTCTCGAACATGTCGCGGAACATGTCCGCCATCACCTGCCGCGCGCGCTCGCCCGGCTTCAGTTCGGGCTTGCTGCCGCCGAGCGAGGAACTGTCGCCCAGCGTGAAGTTGGCGATGATGTCCGCCTCGCTGTACGTGCCGCGCAGCTTGGGGCTGACCACGCCGAGAGTGGAAATGAAGCGGTCCACGTGATCGCCGTAGACGTCGTACTGCGAGTTCACGTCGCCATTGGCAGGCGCGACTTGCGGATGGGTGTCGCCGACGTGGTAGGCCTCCATGAAGGCTTCCATCGTCAGCTTCCAGTTGGCCGGATAGCTCTTCTGGACGTGGAGGTAGATATAGCGATCCTCCAGCTTCCACGCCTTGAGATGGGCCAGCGCCTCGGCGCCAAGGTATTCCTCAAGGCCGGGCGCGGCGGGGTCCATGTTGATCCAGACGAAGCCGCCCAGGCGTGCCACCCGCGCTTCGGGCAGGCACATCTTCTGCTTGGCGGTATGCGCGAAGTCCCACTTTTCGGGGATGTCCTTCAGCGAGCCGTCGAGGTTCCAGGTCCAGCCATGGAACGGGCACTTGAGGTTCGCGGCGAATCCCGCCGTGCCGGAGGGCTTCAGCTTGGTGCCGCGGTGCAGGCAGGCGTTGAAGTAGGCGCGGATCTCGTCATCCTCGCAGCGGGTGACGACGAACGAGTAGGATCCGATGTCGTAGACGTAATAGTCGCCCACTTCGGGGATGTGGTCCTCCCGGCAGGCCATCTGCCAGGTGCGCGTCCACATCCGCTCGAACTCGCCGGCGGCGAAGGCGGGGTCGGTGTAGCGCTGCTTGGAGACGTCTTCGCTGCCGAGGTAGCGGTAGTTTTCGCTGGCGGCCCAGGCGGGCGCGGCGTTGCGGTCGGCGGCGATGATGTCCTGCGTGGATTCGGCGGGGCAGCGGGCCTCGCCGGGCTGCAGCGGTGCGGTGGCGACGTTCATTGCGAGGCTCCTTATTCCGCCGCTTCGAGCGCGGGAGAGTTTGCGCGCGCGGCAAGGGTGGGGCTGAGTTTCTGGACCGCTCCGTCCTTCATCACGAAGACGACCTTGTCCGGTCCGGCGAGGATGGAGATGTCGGCCAGCGGATCGCCGTCGACGAGGATGAGGTCGGCGAGCTTGCCCGGCTCGAGCGTGCCGAGTTCGCCGCCGTATCCCATGGCAAGGCCGCCGTTGCGGGTGGCGCAGACCAGCGCCTCGGCCGGGGTGTAGCCGTAGAAATCGACGAAGGACTTGAGGTCGCGCCCTTGCGTGCCCTGCGGGCTCCAGCCGAAGCCGTAGTCGCCGCCGATCAGGTGGCGGATGCCGCGCCTGCGCAGTTCGGTGTGCGTCTTCAGCGAGTTTTCCAGCAGGTCCGGGATGTTCATGTAGCCGCCGACTTCCGGCGAGAGCCCGTGCGCGCAAGCCTCGCCCGCCATGATCTGCGCGAAGAGGCCGACGGTGGGGACGACGAAGATGCGCTCGCGCGCCGCCTCCATCATGTCCAGCAGTTCCTCGTCGGCGTATTCGCAGTGGAACAGCCCGTCCACGCCCGCACGGACGCAGTGCTTGGAGCCTTCGATGGAACGGGTGTGGGCGTTGACCTTGCGGCCATAGGCATGCGCGGTCTCGGCGGCGACGCGCACTTCCTCGAACGTCATCGGCGTCGTGTGGCCGGGGGTGCCGGGGTAGAACGGGTCGCCCGAGACATCGAGCTTGATGTTGTCGATCCCCTCGCGGCAGTGGAGGCGCACGGTCTTGCGCATCTCCTCCACGCCGTCGACGATGGCGGAAGGACCTTGTCTCGGGTTGTGCGCCTTGCTCTCGTCCCCCATCGCGCCGGTCACCGAGATTTCGAGACCGCCCGCACGGATGCGCGGCCCGGGCAGGCGCCCGGCGTTGACCTCCTCGCGCACGGCGACGGCGAGTTTCAGCTTTGCCTCGGAGGCGCCGTAGGCGGACGTGAAGCCCGCCTCGATCAGCGCCCTGGCTCCGCGCGCGGCGGTGAAGACCTGCGTTTCGGGGCAGGGGGTGATCAGGTCCTCGGTCGCGCAGACATTCTCGAACGAGAGGTGCGCGTGGCCTTCGACCATGCCGGGCATCAGGAACAGGCCGCGGGCATCGATCGTGACGTCGCCGGGCTGCGCGGTGGTCGCGGCGCCGACCGAGGTCACGCGGTTGCCCTCGACCACGAGATCGCCCCTGGTCGTGGGTCTGCCCGTCCCGTCGAATATCGTGGCGTTCTGGATCACGGTCCGTCCCACGGTGTCTCTCCTTTCGGCCATCGATGTGCTCATGGCTCTTGGAGTGCAGGTTAGAAGCGGGCCGCGGCGCGGCAAATGACGGGCCGGGCAGAGGGCTTGTCCTGTACCGGAACGTCGCCGCTCGTTCGCACCGGCGTTTTCCCGCTGGGGCAAGTCGCAAGGCGCGGGGGGCGCTTTGCGCGGGGGCGGGACTGCGGCATCAGGGAGGAAAATCAAGTGAGAGGACTTATGGGCAACCTTCATGTCACCATGACCGATAGCGACGGCGTGAAGCACGAATTCCCCGACGTGGAGGAGGGGGTGAGCCTGATGGAACTCGGCCGCTCGCGCGGGGTATCCGGGATCATGGGCGATTGCGGCGGCGGCTGCGCCTGCGCGACCTGCCACGTTTATGTCGCGGCGGAGTGGTGGAACGCGGTGGGCGAGCCCGACGATGTGGAATTCGCCATGCTCGACATGGTGGCGGACGTCATGAAGGACACCAGTCGGCTGGGCTGCCAGATCAAGATGAACCGCGATCTGGACGGGCTGGAAGTCACCGTGGCGCCAGCCTCCGGGTACTGAGGGTTTACCCGCCGGGACAAGCCTTGGTTCGAGGGCGGGCATGGCTGGGCGTCATCGCCCGGTCCATAGAAGATCGCAAAGACACGCATACGGGACAGGCACATGGCAACGTCAACGCAAATTGGGGCAAGCGAAGGCCGGATCAGCGAACGGCGGCAACTGACCGCCGAGGAACAGGCGCTGCTGGACAGCGGCTCGCTGGCCGATACCGCGATCCAGGCCCGGCCGCGCGACTACTACCGTGCCATGCGCCACGGCGATCCGATCCATTATGACGAACGGCTCGGCTCCTGGCTGGTGACGCGGCACGAGGACATCTCGGCGGTCCAGTCGGACCCGGTGACCTTCTCGGTCAAGCACGGCTACTCCGAACAGCAGGCGCGCGGCATGCGCGAGGAGTTCCAGGCCTACCTCGAAGAGCATGGCGGCGGCTATTTCCCGGACGCGATCATGTCCGATCCGCCGTACCACACGCGCATCCGCAAGCTGATGGAGCAGGCCTTCACCGCCCACCGCGTGAAGGAACTGGAGCCGCGCATCACCGAAGTGGTGCGGGCCGTGATCGCCGATGTGGTGGCGCGCGGCGATGGCCGTTGCGACGCCGTGAAGGACATCGCCATTCCGCTGACCATCCGCGTGATCGTCGAGCAGCTCGGGCTCGATCAGGGCATGGAGGAGCAGATTTCGCGCTGGTCGGTCGCGGTCACCGCGCAGATCGGTGCGATGCAGAGCCGTGAAACGATGCTGGCCAATGCCGCGCAGATCGCCGAGCTTCAGCAATACCTGATCGCCAAGATGAAAGAGCGCGAGGCCAGCCCCTCGGAAGACATGCTTTCCGATCTGGTCCATGCCGAAGTCACCGGTGAGGATGGCGGCAAGGAGAAGCTGACTTTCGCAGAAGCCGTCTCGCTGGTGCGCGCCACGCTGATCGCGGGCAACGACACCACGGCGACCGCCATCGGCAACCTGTTCTACGTCCTCACCACGCGCCCCGGCATGGCCGAACTGCTGGAAAGCGTGGTGGACGACGAGCGGCAACTGGGCCGCTTCATCGAGGAGCACCTTCGCGCCGAGCCGCCGGTGCGGGCGCTCAGCCGCATGACCACGCGCGAGGTGACCGTGAACGGCACGAGGATCCCCGCCCACGCGCACATGCTGCTGGTCTACGGATCGGGCAACGACGACGAGACCGTGTTCCCCGAGCCGCGCAGGTTCGATCCCTCGCGGCCCAATCTCGGGCGCCATGTCGCCTTTGGCGGCGGTCCGCACCGCTGCATCGGCCTCGCGCTCGCGCGCATGGAAGTGAAGGTGGCGGCGCGCGAGATTGTACGGCAGATGAAGACCCTGCAGCTGGCGATCCCCGAAAGCGCGATCCGCTATCAGCCGAGCGTTGCCACGCGCACGATCGAATCGCTGCCGATCACCTTCGAGGCGCGCTGATGGCCGGGGAACTTGCCGGCAAAGTGGCCGTCGTCACCGGCGGCGCCAGCGGCATCGGCCGCGCCACGGCGGACCTGTTCGTTGCCGAGGGGGCGAAAGTCGTGATCGCCGATATTGCCGACGAGGCGGGCGAGGCCCTGGCGGCGAGGCTGGGCGCTTCGGCGGTCTACCAGCGCACCGACGTATCCGATCCGGCGGCGGTGGAGGCGATGATCGCGGCTGCCGTCTCCCGCTTCGGCGGGATCGACGTGCTGTTCAACAATGCGGGCATGTCCTGCGGCGCCTTCCCCAGCTTCCTCGACGATACGCTGGAGGATTTCGACCGGGTGATGCGGGTCAACGTGCTCGGGCCGATGCTCGCCACGCGCAATGCGGCGCGGATCATGGCGAGGCAGGGGCCGGATGGTCGCAAGGCCGGGGGCGTCATTCTCAACAACGCCTCCATCGCGGGAACGCTCGCGGGCCATGCGATGATGACCTATCGCGCCTCCAAGGCGGCGCTGATCCAGTTCTCCAAGTCCTCCGCGATCGACCTGGCGCGCCACGGCATCCGGGTGAACTGCATCGTGCCCGGCCACGTGCGTACCGAACTGTCCTCGTTCGGCGAGAAGGGGGCCGAGACCGGGCTCGCCGCGCGGATCGAGGAGGGGGTCAACGCGGTCTACCTCTCCAACCAGCTGATCAAGCGGCGCGGCGAGCCGGAGGATGTCGCGCAAGTGGCGCTGTTCCTCGCCAGCGAGCGCTCCCGCCACATGACCGGCGCGGTGATCCCGGTCGAGGGCGGGGTGACGGTGGGCGATCCGGTCAACCACCTCGAGGAGATCTTCGAGGCCCGCGCCGCCGCCTTCGCCTCGGTGGAGCAGGTGCAAGGCTGATCGCCGCGGCCGGTGCCGCTCGCGGTCCCGGCCGGGGCGGGGGCACCCAGGCCGGTTTCCATGCGTTAGATCCGGGATGGAGGCGAAAATCGTTGCGCAATTGCATCGGCTAACCTGAAAAACGCGGCCGGGCAGGGGCCGGATTGCGGTGCATGAAGTCATTGTAACGCAAATGTAATCGCATGTTTCTAGCTGCGCCCCTCGGTTCAACCCTGAAGGGACTTTCCCCGCGTGCGACATCTTTCCTGCCTTCGACCCGCCCTGCTGCTGGGCTCCGCGCTCGCCTCGTTCGGATTTGCCGATGCCGCGCTGGCACAGGACGGCGCCGCTGCCGCTCCGGAGGCCGACAACCAGGGCCTGGGCGAGATCGTCGTGACGGCCGAGCGCCGCCAGGAAAACCTGCAGGATGTGCCGGTATCGGTCGGTGTCGTCTCGGGCGACCAGCTGCGCGGTTTCCAGGCCGCAGGTGACGATACGCTGGCGCTGGCGGGCCGCGTTCCGGGGCTCTACGCGGAAACCACCACGGGCCGCATCTTCCCGCGCTTCTACATTCGCGGTCTCGGCAATATCGACTTCTACCTCGGCGCCTCGCAGCCGGTGTCGATCATCCAGGACGATGTCGTGCTGGAGCATGTCGTGCTCAAGTCCAACCCGGTCTACGACATGGACCAGGTGGAAGTGCTGCGCGGTCCGCAAGGCTCGCTGTTCGGGCGCAATACCACGGCAGGCATCATCAAGTTCGACACGATCAAGCCGACGACCGACCGCTGGACCGGCCGCGCCAGTGCCAGCTACGGCTCGTACAACACCGCCACCTTCGACGGCGGCGTCGGCGGCCCGCTGATCCAGGACGTGCTGGCGATCCGCGTCTCGGCGCTCTACCAGCGCCGCGACGACTGGATCGACAACACCTACAGCGGCCCCAGCGCCGACGGCACCGTCTCGCCCAAGAAGGACGCCATGGGCGGCTTCGAGGAGCGTGATGCCCGCGTGCAGCTGCTGCTGGCGCCGACCGGCAGCGGCTTCTCGATGCTCACCAGCTTCCACGCGCGCAAGTACGACGGCACCTCGACGATCTTCCACCGTGCGGCCTTCACCAAGGGCTCGAACGACGTGTCGGACGAACCGCGCAGCAAGATCGCGCTGGACGAGGCGCACAACAACCCGCAGGCCTATGACACGTATGGTGCCTCCAGCCGCATCGCCATGGACTTCGGCCCGGTCACGCTGACCTCGATCACCGCCTGGGAATCGACCTCGGGCTACAGCCGCGGCGATACCGACGGCGGCGCGGCGGCCGACTATCCGGTGAACGGCGTCGCCAACGGCTATGGCCAGTCGCAGGGCAATGTCCGCGATCTCGACCAGCTGACGCAGGAACTGCGCCTCGCCAGCAACGGCGACACCCGCTTCAAGTGGCAGGTCGGCGCGATGTGGTTCGATTCGCGCGACATCACCGATTTCTACCAGCGCGCCTACTTCCTCACGACCGCCGCGCATAACCCCAACAACTGGGTGCGCCTGCGCAACGAGAACACCAGCTGGGCCTTCTTCGGCCAGGCCAGCTACGAACTGGTGGACGGCCTGACGCTGACTGCGGGCGGGCGCTACACCAACGACACCAAGAAGACCCGTCTGCTCAAGACGGCCAACACCATTGCCGGAGCCTCGACTTATACCGGCCGCCGCTACGTGCGCCTGTCGGACGAGAAGCCGAGCTGGGACGTCAGCCTGAACTACAAGGTCAATCCGGACGTCAGCGTCTATGCGCGCGTCGCCACCGGTTTCCGCGGACCGACCATCCAGGGCCGCTCCGCCGTGTTCAACTCCGACTTCACCACGGCGGATTCGGAAACGATCGTCTCGGGCGAAGCGGGCATCAAGACCCAGTTGTTCGACAACAAGGTGCGCTTCAACCTTTCGGGCTTTGCCTACCGGGTGAAGGACATCCAGCTCAACGGCAACGACGTCAACGGCAACGGCGTGTTGTTCAATGCCGACAAGGCTGAGGCCTACGGCATGGAAGCCGAACTGGAAGCGCGCCCGGTGCCCAACCTGACGCTGACCGCCGGTCTCAGCCTGCTGCATACCGAGATCAAGGACAAGAACGTCTACGCGCAGGTCTGCGCGCTCAACGGCGCGGTCGTCTGCACGGTCGAGGATCCGACGATCGTCATCGCCGGCAAGGGCACTTTCGCGCAGATCGATGGCAATCCGCTACCCAACGCGCCGAAGTACACCGCCAATGTCGCCGCGCGCTACGACGTGCCGCTGGGCAACGGCGGCTCGCTCTTCGCGGCGACCGACTGGATGTTCCAGGGCTACACCAACTTCGTGCTCTACAAGACCAGGGAGTTCTACTCGAAGGGTGACTTCGAGGGCGGGGTGAAGATCGGCTACTCGGCCCCCGGCGGCCGCTACGAGATCGCCGCCTTTGCCCGCAACATCACCGGCGAGAAGAACCTCAAGGGGGTGATCGAGAACTACATGGCCGCCGTGTTCAACGAACCGCGCGTGATCGGGGCATCGTTCTCGGGCAAGTTCTGATCCGGGAACATGAAGCAATGAGGGGCCGGGGGAAACTCCGGCCCTTTTTTCGTGCGCCTTTCCGGCCTTGCACGGGGCGGCTGGAATGCTTGTCTTAACCCTTGCTGCGCTAGAGCGTTTTTCAAACGCAGTGACTCGGAAAAACGCGGGGAACCAAGGGTCTTGAGCGTTTTTCAAACGCAGTGACTCGGAAAAACGCGGGGGAAGCAGGGCTCCAGGGCTCGCAGGGCTCCAGGGCCGTTCCGCAAATTGACAGGATCGCGGGTGTAGCGGGTTTTCGCAAAGGTCGCAGGGTAGGACAATCGATGATGTTTGGCGCACTTGCGTCAGCGGCGCTGGCGGCTTCGGCTACTGGGTCGGCAGTCAGTGACGCGCAGTTTCAGAATGCGGTGCTCGGCGTCCATAACCGGGAGCGCGCCGCGGTCAGTTCGCCGCCGCTGCGCTGGAGCGCGGATCTTGCCCGCGACGCGGCACGCTGGGCGGACTGGCTGGCGGCCGCCGGCATGCTGCAGCACGACGGTGCCAACCGCAGCGAGGGCGAGAACCTGTGGATGGGCACGCGCGGCGCCTACCGCGTGGAGGAAATGGTCGCGGGCTGGGCGAACGAGAAAGCCCTGCTGCGCCGCTTGCGCTCGTGGCAGGACAATTACCACCGCGTCGGCCACTATACCCAGATGATCTGGTCGGGCACCACGGCGGTCGGCTGCGCATTGTCGAAAGGGCGCAGTTTCGAGGTGCTGGTGTGCCGCTATGATCCGCCGGGCAATGTCTGGAACCAGAGCCCCTATCGCGCGCGGGCGGTTGTCGCCAGCGGGCGCTAGGGGCGGGACAGAAACGCCGCGATTTCTGCAGCCAGACCTTCCGGCATTTCCAGATTGAGCAGGTGACCGGCCCCGGCATGGTCGATGCGGGTCACGTCTTGCCCGGCGCTGGCGATCAGCTCCGCGATCAGGCGAAAGTCCTCGGTGTCGCGTTCGCCGGTGAGCAGCAGGGTCGGCACCGAGAGGGCGGTCAGGCGGTCCACGTCCGGCAGTTCGGGGCACTGGTCGTCCTGCACCCATTGCGTGCCCGGGAAGGCCTCTATCGATGTCTCGAGATGCGCGCCGGCCTCGGGAATCTCGCGGGTGCTGGCGAACAGCGGGTGGTTCCACCAGAGCTTGCGGGCACTGGCCATGTCGCCCGAGCGGGCGGCGCGGCCCATGGCTTTCCAGCGCTCGATCCAGTCCGCGCTCCATGACCAGCCGAGCATCAGCGGGCTGACCAGAACGAGCCGGCCCACGCGCCGCGGATGGTCGAGCGCGAAGTGCAGCGCATTGCCGCCGCCCATCGACAGGCCGCACAGATCGGCGCGTTCCACCTCCAGCGCGTCCAGCAGCGCGAAGAGGTCGTCGGCATGGGAGAAGGCCGCGCCAGGCTCGGCGGGGGAGGCACCGAAACCGCGTGCATCGTAGGCGATCAGCGGCCGGTCGGCGGGGAGGGCGGCGATCACCGCGTCCCAGTCCCGGCGCGAACCGCCGAAACCGTGGGCCAGCACCAGCGGTGTTTCCGATTTCCGGCCCGAACCTTCGCGCCGCCCGCCGACAAGCGTTCCGCCCGGCAATTCGACGCGAAAGTCCTGCATGGCGGCGCTTACATCCGCTCGGCGAAGCTGCCGTAGCGGCCGCGATGGAACAGCATGGGCTCGTCCTCGCGCACGGTTTCCATGCGCAGGATCTCGCCTAGCACGAACCAGTGGTCGCCCGCCTCGGTCACCGAATAGAGGCGGCATTCGATGGCGGCGATGGAATCGGCGATGATCGGCAGGTTATGCTCCGACACGGTATATTCCACGCCCACGAACTTCTCCGCGCCCTTGGCGGTGACCGCGCGGCAGACCTCGCCCTGGTCGCTGGCCATCACGTTGACGCAGAAGTGGCCCGCCTTCTCGATCAGCGGCCAGGAGGTCGAGCGCTTGTCCGGGAAAAAGCCCACCAGCGGCGGATCGAGCGAGACCGAGGTGAACGAGCCCACCACCATGCCCGCCGGACGGTCCTCGTCCAGCGCGGTGATCACGCAGACCCCGGTGGGATAGCTGCCCAGAACCTTGCGGAATTCGGCCGGATCGATGGTCGTCGTGGTCACTGTGCGTGCTGTCCCTGAATAGTGCCAATCATGGCGTGAGAACTCCCTCCATGCGCCTGACCGTTTCGTCAAGCCACTGCCGGAACGCCGTTACACGGGGGAGCTTGCGGATGTCTTGGTGGGTGACGAACCAGAAACTGCGCAATATCCGCTTTTCGGGCAGCACCGGCACCAGCCGGGCATCGCTTCCGGCCATGAAGCAGGGCAGCACGCCAAGCCCGGCGCCGCTGGCGATCAGGCTCTGCTGCGCCGTGATGCTGGGCGAGCGCAGCGCGGCGCGAAGGCCGGTGTGGATCTCGTCCAGATAACGCAGTTCCGGGGCGTAGATGAGGTCGGGGATATAGCCGACGAGGGCGTGGCCTTCGAGCAGGTCGGCGGGGCGGGCGGGGGTGCCGTGGCGATCGAGGTAGTCGCGGCTGCCGTAGAGCGCCAGCGTGTAATCCGCCAGCTTGTGCGCCACCAGCGGTCCGGTGCGCGGGCGCGAGAGCATCACCGCGACGTCCGCCTCGCGCCGTCCGGGGCTGAGGAACCCGCTGGAGGCGACAAGATCGATGGCAAGGCGCGGGTGCGCGGACTGGAAGGCGGGCAGATGGCGGGCAAGGAACCAGCAGCCGAACCCTTCCGAGGTGCTGATGCGCAGGGTGCCGGAAAGTCCGTCGCCCTGGTCGGCGCGCTCGCTGATCCGTCCGGCGGCGCTGGCCATGGCTTCCACCGAGGCCAGCAGCGCCTCGCCCGCTTCGGTGAGGTCCTGTCCGCTGCGGGTCTGTTCGAACAGGCGGGCGCCGAGGGCTGCTTCCAGGCGGCGCAGGCGGCGGCCCATCGTGGTGGGGTCGACGCCCAGCGCGCGCGCGGCAGCGGCCAGTTGCCCCGCCCGGGCGATGGCGAGGAAGGCCTGATAGTCGCTCCAGTCTATCGACGGCATCGGTAAGGCATCGTCACTGCGGGAAATCATCCTCAGGCCTGCAAATGTGCAGTTATCGATGGCGTATTTTCAGCTTGCCTGCAAATCGAGCCGGGACCACCTAGCCATTGAAGGGCGCGCATGTGCCCGAAGACAGAATTTCGAAAGGATGAGGAATGCGCCTGATTGACCATTTCGTAGTCGGCGGACCCGGCGGTCCGGCCGCGCGTCTCGGCGACGTCTTCAACCCCAGCACCGGTGCGGTGCAGGCGCAAGTGCCGCTGGGCGATGCCGCGCTGCTTGACCGCGCCGTCGCCACCGCGCAGGCGGTGCAGCCCAAGTGGGCGGCGATGAACCCGCAGCGCCGCGCCCGCGTGCTGTTCAAGTTCAAGGAACTGATCGAGCAGAACATGCAGAGCCTCGCCGAACTGCTGGCGAGCGAGCATGGCAAGGTGGTGGACGACGCCAAGGGCGACGTCCAGCGCGGGCTCGAGGTCGTGGAATTCTGCTGCGGCATCCCGCATATGCTGAAGGGCGAATATACCCAGGGCGCGGGGCCGGGCATCGATGTCTATTCGCTGCGCGCGCCGCTCGGCGTGGGCGCGGGCATTACCCCGTTCAACTTCCCGGCGATGATCCCGATGTGGATGTTCGCACCCGCCGTCGCGGTGGGCAATACCTTCATCCTCAAGCCGTCGGAGCGTGATCCCTCGGTGCCGAACCGCCTTGCCGAACTGTTCCTCGAAGCTGGCGCGCCCGAAGGCGTGCTGCAGGTGGTCCACGGCGACAAGGTGATGGTGGACGCGATCCTCGATCATCCGGGCATTGCCGCGGTCAGCTTCGTCGGTTCCTCCGACATCGCCCACTACGTCTATTCGCGCGGCGTCGCTGCCGGCAAGCGGGTGCAGGCGATGGGCGGCGCCAAGAACCACGCGATCGTCATGCCCGATGCGGACATGGACCAGGCCGTCAACGACATCATGGGCGCCGCCTATGGCTCGGCGGGCGAGCGCTGCATGGCGCTGCCGGTGGCCGTTCCGGTGGGGGACGAGACCGCCGACATCCTGCGCGAGAAGCTGATCGCCGCGATCGACAAGCTGAAGGTCGGCGTCTCCAACGATCCCGAGGCACAGTACGGCCCGGTGGTGACCGCCGTGCACAAGCAGAAGATCGAGAACTGGATCCAGACCGGCGTCGACGAAGGCGCGGAACTGGTGGTCGACGGCCGCGGCTTCTCGCTTCAGGGCTACGAGCAAGGCTTCTTCGTCGGCCCGTCGCTGTTCGACCATGTGACGCCCGAGATGAGCGCCTACAAGGAGGAGATCTTCGGCCCCGTCCTCCAGATCGTCCGCGCCAAGACCTTCGAGGAAGCGGTGGAGCTTCCCACCAAGCACCAGTACGGCAACGGCGTCGCCATCTTCACGCGCAACGGCCATGCCGCGCGCGAGTTCGTCAGCCGCGTGCAGGTCGGCATGGTCGGCGTCAACGTGCCGATCCCGGTGCCGGTCAGCTACCACAGCTTCGGCGGCTGGAAGCGTTCGGCCTTTGGCGACCACAACCAGTACGGCATGGAAGGCGTCCGCTTCTGGACCAAGGTGAAGACGGTGACCCAGCGCTGGCCGGACGGCGGCGCGGGCGATAGCGCCTTCATCATTCCGACCATGGGGTGATGTAAGGAACAGCGGGGTAGCTCGGGGCGTTCCTGCCGGAATGCCCGAAGTGCGAAAGGACGTTTCGTGATGAATGTCAGGACCCTGGCCGCCCCGTTTTCCTTCACCGTCGTGCTGGCGCTGGCCCTGTCGGCCTGCCAGAAGCAGCCGCAGCCCGAAGCCACCGCGACGAGCGAGACCCCGGCTGGCGAGGCGACGGCGCAAGCCGTGCCGGCCCCGTTGCCCACCGCCATCCCGGCCGCCTTGCACGGGCGCTGGGGCATGGTCGCGGCGGACTGCACCAGCACCGCCGGCGATGCCAAGGGGCTGCTCGTCATCGATGACAAGCGGCTGACCTTCTACGAGGCGGTTGCCTCGCTCGGCACGATAAAGTCGGCTTCGGCCAATGCGATCGAAGCCGATTTCGCCTTTTCGGGCGAAGGGCAGAGCTGGAACCTTGACGTTGCGCTCTCCAGCCCCGACGGCGGCAGGACGCTGGTCCGCAAGGACACCGGGGCCGATGCCGCACCCGGAACGCTAACCTACAAGAAGTGCGCCTAGAGGCGCCCACCAGACAGCAGGACCCAGATGACCGAACAGTTTGGCCTCACCGAAGACCAGCTCGCGATCCAGGAAACGGCGCGCAAGTTCACCGCTGACCGCATCACCCCCTTCGCGGCGGAGTGGGACGAGAAGCATCACTATCCGGTGGACGTGTGGAAGGCGGCGGGCGAACTGGGCTTCGGCGCCATCTACGTCTCGGAAGAGAACGGCGGCATCGGCCTTGGCCGGCTCGACGCGGCGCTGATCATGGAGGCCATGTCCTACGGCTGCCCGGCCACCAGCGCCTATATCTCGATCCACAACATGGTCGCCTGGATGATCGACCAGTTCGGTGACCAGCAGCTCAAGGATCGCTACCTGCCCGATCTGGTCACCATGGAGAAGATCGGCTCCTACTGCCTGACCGAGCCCGGCTCGGGCTCGGACGCGGCGGCGCTGAAGACCACCGCGCGCCTTGATGGTGACGCTTACGTGCTCAACGGCACCAAGCAGTTCATCTCCGGCGGCGGCGTCAACGACGTCTACGTGGTGATGGCGCGCACCGGCGAGCACAAGTCGCGCGGGGTCTCCTGCTTCGTGGTCGACAAGGATACGCCCGGCGTTTCCTTCGGCGCGCCCGAGAAGAAGCTGGGCTGGAATGCCTCGCCCACCGCGCAGGTGATCTTCGAGGATGCCCGCATTCCGGTCGAGAACCGCGTGGGCGCGGAGGGAGACGGCTTCAAGTTCGCGATGGCGGGCCTCGACGGCGGCCGTCTCAACATCGGTGCCTGCTCGCTGGGCGGTGCGCAGCGCTGTCTCGACGAAGCGGTCCAGTACGTGAAGGACCGCAGGCAGTTCGACCAGCCGATCGCCGAATTCCAGAACACCCAGTTCCGTCTCGCCGACATGGCCGCCGAACTCGAAGCGGCCCGCGCGCTGCTCTATCTCGCGGCCGCCAAGGTGACCGCGAGGGCGCCGGACAAGACCCGCTTTGCCGCCATGGCCAAGATGATGGCCAGCGACACCGGCTCCTCGGTGGTCGACCGGGCGCTGCAGATGTTCGGCGGATATGGCTATCTCAGGGACTATCCGATCGAGCGCTTCTGGCGCGACCTGCGTGTCCATCGTATCCTCGAGGGCACCAACGAGGTCATGCGCATGATCATTGGCCGCGACCTCCTCAAGTAAGCCTTTGCGGGGATGACCATGACCACCGATATCCTGACCGAAGAACTGCTTACGTCCCGCGAAGGCATTGCCGGGGTGATCGCGCTGAACCGCCCCAAGGCGATCCATGCGCTGACCCTGGGCATGTGCGAATCGATGAGCGATTCGCTGACCCAGTGGGCCGCCGATCCCGAGGTGAAGGCGGTCTGGATCGAGCACAGCGAAGGGCGCGGGTTCTGCTCGGGCGGGGACATCAGCCTGCTGCGCCGTTCCGCGCTGGAGGATGAAGGGCGCGAGGGGCAGCGGTTCTTCTTTGCCGAATACCGGCTGAACCATCAATTGTTCGAATATGCCAAGCCCGTGGTCGCCTTCATGGACGGCATCACCATGGGCGGGGGCGTCGGCATCTCGCAGCCCGCGCAGTACCGCGTGGCGACCGAGAACACCCGCTTTGCCATGCCCGAAACCGGCATCGGCCTGTTCCCGGACGTCGGCGGCGGCTGGTATCTCTCGCGGCTCGAAGGGCGGCTGGGCCAGTTCCTGGCGCTCACCGGCGCCCGGCTGGACGGGGCGGAATGCCTCTGGGCCGGCCTTGCCACGCATTACCTTGCAAGCGAGGACCTGCCCGAAGCCAAGCGCCGCATCGCCGCCGGGCATGACATCGGCGCCGTGCTCACCGCGCTGTCGGTGACGCCGCCGGAGCCGAAGATCGCCGCGCACGATGCGCAGATCCGCAAGCACTTCGCGTTCGATACGCTGGAACAGGTGCTGGCTTCGCTGGAAGGCGACGAGAGCGAGTGGGCCGTGCGCGAACTGGCGACCTTGCGCACCAAGAGCCCGCAGGCCTGCAAGGTCTCGCTGCGCCAGCTCGCCGCCTCGCTGACCTTGGACACTTTCGCGCAGAACATGGCGATGGAGTACCGCATCGGCAGCCGCGTGCTGGTCCTGCCGGACTTCGCCGAGGGCGTGCGCGCGGTCATCGTCGACAAGGACCATGCGCCGAAGTGGACGCCTGCGCGGCCCGAAGAGGTGACGCAGGAACGGCTGGACGCGATCTTCGCCCCGCTGCCGCCCGAGGAGGAATGGCAGCCGATCTGACTTCGGCCGGACATGCGGGTTTATGCCTCTTCCCGAGAGGCACAGTCACAGCGGCATGGGCCATGCCCCGCGCCGACCATCACAAGCGATGCGAACACCTGAAGGAACTATGATGAGCTACGAGACGATTCTGGTCGAGAAGAAGGACAACGTCACTCTCATCACACTGAACCGCCCGCAGGCGCTCAATGCGCTGAACTCGCAGGTTCTGGCCGATCTGATCGATGCTTTTGCCGCGTTCGAAGCCGATGCCACGCAGGGCTGCGCGGTGCTGACCGGATCGGGCGAGAAGGCCTTTGCCGCCGGCGCCGACATCAAGGAGATGTCGGACAAGCCCAGCGCCGAGTTCTATTCGCAGGACTTCTTCGCCGGCTGGACCAGCCACGTGGTCAAGGCCACCCGCAAGCCGTGGATCGCGGCGGTCAACGGCTTTGCGCTGGGCGGTGGCTGCGAACTGGCGATGATGGCGGACTTCATCATCGCCTCCGAAAACGCCAAGTTCGGCCAGCCCGAGATCAAGCTGGGCGTGGCGCCGGGCATGGGCGGCTCGCAGCGCCTGACCCGCGCGGTGGGCAAGTCCAAGGCGATGGACATGTGCCTGACCGGCCGGATGATGGACGCCGCCGAAGCAGAACGTTCGGGCCTCGTCAGCCGGGTGGTGCCGCTCGATCAGCTGCTGGACGAGGCGCTGAAGGCCGCGTCCGCCATCGCCGGGATGCCGCCGCTTGCCGCGATGATGAACAAGGAAATGGTCAACATCGCCTTCGAGACCACGCTCGACGCCGGCCTCGTGATGGAGCGCCGCATGTTCCAGGTGCTGACCGCCACCGAGGACAAGGCCGAAGGCATGGCCGCCTTCGTCGAGAAGCGGCCGGGCGTCTGGAAGGGTAAGTAAGGCCCATGAGCCGGTGCGGGGTGGGGCGCTTGTCTCCAGCCTGCACCGCCCCTTGCGCGCAAGCCGCCGCAGCCATTGCAGCTTCGTGGGCGGGCCTCCCGCCCGCTCGGACATGACGGGGACAGCGATGTTCCGCCGGCGCCTTGTCGCGCCCTTGAATTGGGAGAGAATGTCATGAAAATCGCCTTTATCGGCCTTGGCAACATGGGCGGCGGCATGGCCGCCAATCTTGTGAAGGCCGGGCATGCCGTGAACGCCTTCGACCTGTCGGGCGACGCGCTGGCGCGCGCGGCCGAGCATGGCTGCGCGGTCTTCGAGACGGTTCCCGATGCGGTGGCAGGCGTCGACGCCGTCGTCACCATGCTGCCCAACGGGCAGATCGTCCGCTCGGTCTACACCCAGGAGGTCTTCGGCAATACCCCCGAGGGTGCGCTGCTGCTCGATTGCTCGACCATCGATCTCGCCACTGCCCGCGAAGTCGTCGAACTGGCGCGCGGCGAAGGGTACGAGATGGCCGATGCCCCCGTCTCGGGCGGCATCGCGGCGGCCAATGGCGGCACGCTCACGTTCATGGTCGGCGGCAGCGACGCCGTGTTCGAACGGGCGAGGACGGTGCTGGAGCCGATGGCCAAGGCGGTGATCCATGCCGGTGATACCGGGGCAGGGCAGGTCGCCAAGATGTGCAACAACATGCTGCTGGCGATCCACATGATCGGCACCTGCGAAGCGCTGGCGCTGGCCGAGAAGGCGGGTCTCGATCCGCAGACCTTCTACGAAATCAGCTCGAAGGCCACCGGCTACTGTTGGTCCTTGAACGATTACACGCCGATGCCCGGCGTCGGTGCAAGCAGCCCGGCCGACAACGGCTATGAGGGCGGTTTCGCCTCGGCCCTGATGCTGAAGGACCTGCGCCTGGCGATGGCGGGGGCGGAAACCTCGGGCGCCACCGTGCCGATGGGCGAGCATGCGACGCGGATCTATGAGGCTTTCGTCGAGGCGGGCAACGGCGGCAAGGACTTCGGCGCGATCTTCACCACGCTCTGAAGCGCCTGGAGAGGTGGGCCGGTGCATCACGGGGCAGGGGTCATCGACCCCTGCCTTTTACGCGTTTTCCGAGGCATCAGGTGATTCCACCTGATTAGAAAGCGCTCTAAGCGGCGAGACTTTCCGCGCGGCCGTCGAGCACCACCCGGTTGCGGCCTTCGCGCTTGGCGCGGTAGAGCGCGGCGTCGGCGGCCTTGATCAGCGTGGAGCCGTCACGCTCCATGGTGTCTTCCCAGGTGGCGATGCCGAACGACATCGTCGTCAGCCCCAGCATGCGGCCGCCCTGGTGGACCGTCAGTTCGCTGATCGCCTGGCGCACGACTTCGACACGCTCGGCCAGCACCGCAGCGCTCGAGCCGGGCGCGATGATCGTGAATTCCTCGCCGCCGAAGCGGCAGACGACATCGCCGTCGCGGAAGCGGGCGCGCATTTCGGCGGCCACGGCATGGAGCACGGCATCGCCGGCTTCATGACCGAACTCGTCGTTGAAGCGCTTGAAGTGGTCGACGTCGCACATGACCAGGCTGAGCGGGCTGCCGGTGCGCAAGGTGCGGGCGATCTCGAGCGCCAGCGTCTCTTCCATGTAGCGGCGGTTGAACAGGCCGGTGAGCGGGTCGCGGATGGTCTGTTCGCGCAGGCCGCGCTGGAGGCGGTGGTTGACGAGAGCCGAGGCGATGTTTTCGGTCAGCACGGTCAGGCGGAAGCGGTTTTCCGCCTCGACCACGCCCTTGAGGTAGAGCACGCCGATCACTTCGCCGCCGGCCAGCAGCGGCTCGCAGTGGTAGTGGTCGGTGTCGTGGCCGATATGGGCGCAGACGATGTCCGAGCCCTGGTCGATCACGAAGTGGCTCTGGCCGCGGCGCAGGGCCCAGCACTGGTCGGGCGCGAAACCGGCGGCTTCCACTTCGATGCCGCCCCAGGCGGCGATCGGGATCAGTAGGTTGCGCGAGTTGTTGTGCGCGAAGAGGGCGCCGGGAATGTCGGGCAGCACGCGCGGCACGAAGACGCGGATGATCGCGGCCAGTTCCTCGTCGGTGCGGGCGGCCTGCATGCGGTGGGCCATGCCGCCGAGCAGTTCGATCACTTCGCCGCGCTCGCGCAGGACGTCGGCATTGCGGCTGAGTTCGGCGTTGACGTGGTGGAGCTGGTCGGCGCTGACCAGCTGGTCGGCCACTGCCGTCTCCAGTTCGTCGGCCATCTCGTTGTAGCCCTGGGCGAGGCGTTCGAACTCGCTCGAATCCATGTGCGCGGTGACGCGTGCGCTGCGATCGCCGGCGCCGAGCTGGCCCATGACCGCCATCATCTCGTCGACCGGGCGGCGGATGCGGCGAATCAGCGCGGTCGCCATGAAAGTGATCAGGATGACCGCGATCGGGGTGCCGAACACCACCAGCCAGCGGATGTTGTCGAGGCGGGCCTGCACGGTCTGCATGCGCTCGGCGGCAAGCGCGCGCTCGGCCTCGAGCAGGTCATTGGTGCGGGCATTGACCAGCATCATCAGGTAGCGGCCCTTGCCCGAGGCGACATGGTCACGGGCGGCGCTGAAATCGCCGGCGCGGGCGAGGCGCCCGGTTTCGGTGAGGACCTGGGTGCGCTGCAGGATCAGCGACTGGACCTGGCGTGCGCGCTCGTTCTGCAGCGGATTGTCCGAGGTAAGCTGGACCAGGGTATCGGCATCGCGGCGGGCCGCGGCCACTTCGTCGGCGACACTGGTCGCGAAGTCGAGGTTCTGGGTCAGCAGGAAGCCGCGCTGGCCGGATTCGGCGGCCTGCAGGTGGCGCAGCGTCCGCGTGCTCACTTCGAGCACTTGCGACGAATGCGTCACCCAGCCGAGGCTCGCACGCATCTGCGCCGAGGCGTCGAGCAGCAGCCCCGCAAGCAGGGCGAGCACGAGGCTCAGGATGACGCAGAGAACGACGATGCGCCGGGATAACGATCCGACCAAGGGAAACTCCATAGGGCTCTGGGTTGGCCCTCTGCCAATCCTAGGCGGCTTGCAACCTCAATCGTTTGCTTAACGGGGTATTTTTGTCAATTTCGGACGGAAAATGCGATGAACCGCATGGCCCCGGCGCAAACGTTGCAAACTGTATCAGGATCGAGGCATTCGGCGCTCGCGTTCGAAGGCGGGCAGGCGCATGCCCTTGGTGCGCCCGGTGAGGTGATAGTGGCGGCACAGCGGGCAGCGGTAGGGCCGCAAGGTCACCTCCGCCCGCGCCGCCACGGCGAGCGCTTCCGCCTCGGTCGCATAGCGCCGCTTGCGCTGGCAGACGCCGGGGCGGGTGCGCACGGAGCCGGCCCTAAACGTGTTTGCCGAGCATGGCGGCGCCGAGCAGGAGCAGCAGCTTGACGTCGATGGCATAGCCGGCCTGGCGCCACAGGGCGATATGGTGCGCGATGTCGGCCAGCGGAATCCGGTGGACCACGATATTCTCGCTGTCGACGCCGCCGCCTTCGCCCACTTTCGTCAGATCGTGGGCACGGAACAGGGTGAAGCTCTCGCTGACCATGCCGGGCGAGGAGTAGAACTCGCCGAGGTCCTCCATCCGGCCTGCGTGGTAGCCGGTCTCCTCTTCAAGCTCGCGGGCGGCAGCGACGCTGGCCGCTTCGTCCGCCACGTCTTCGTGATCGCCGACAAGCCCGGCCGGCAGTTCGATGCAGCGCTTGCCAAGCGGCACACGGTACTGGTCCACGAGGATCACGTGATCCTCCGCGTCCACCGCAAGGATCACCGCAGCGCGGATGCCGCGTGCGCGGCTGACGTATTCCCAGCGTCCCCGGGTGCGGGCGGTGATGAACTTGCCCTGCCACATCACCTCGTCGGGCGCATCGGCATCGGGCGGCAATTGGGTCAATTCGTTCATACTTCGATCAGCCTGTCGGGAAGTTCGTTGATGTCGTCGTCGTCGCGGGGGAAGTGGCGGGCGAGGATCGCGCCGACCTTGCCTACCGCCACGACCATGCCGTCGGCCACGCGGCCCTCGCGCACGGGGGCGAGCAGGGCGGTCATGACCTCGCCCCAGACTTCGGGATCGACTTTGGCGGCGATGGCGCGGTCGGCGACGATCTCGGCGCGGTGTTCGCGCATCGAGAGGTAGATGAGGATGCCGGTGCGCCCGGTGGTGCGCTGCTCGGCGCCGATGCGGAAGGCGCGCAAGGCATGGGCGTGGACGCGCATGGTCTTGACCGGCCCCGGCACCAGCCAGAACTTGAGCGGCTGCCAGAGCTGCAGCGCCAGCATCGCTCCGAACTTGATCGCGGCGACCCCGGCGGCAAGGCCGATGATCATGCGCGGGGTCCATTCATGGCCCCAGTCGGCCAGCAGGTGTTCGTAGAGGCCCATGTAGAAGCCGGGGGCAAGCACCAGCGCGCCGAGGGCGAGGAAGGCGGCCACCACGCTCCAGGCCAGCGCCACGTCGGTATAGCCGTCCGAACGGTCGGCCAGCACGGTGACGATTTCGCCCGAGCTGTGCATTTCGGCCTCGCCCACGGCAGCGCTGATGCGGGCGTGGTCCTCGGGCGACAGGTAGATGGGGGCAGGCATCGTGTCTCTCCTCTACCAGCTGCCGCTCGCGCCGCCGCCGCCGAAGCTGCCGCCGCCGCCCGAGAAACCACCGCCGCCGCCAAAGCCGCCCCCTCCGCCGAAGCCGCCACCACCCCAGTGGTCGTCGTCGTCATCGTGGCCGAAGGGGCCGGGCATCCAGATGATCGGCCCGCCAAGGCCGCTGCGCCGCCGTCCGCCGCCGCGTGCCTCGTTGACCATCGGCATGACCACGAAGAACACGATGATGAGGATGAAGATCACGGTGCCGATCGGGAAGCCGCCTTCCTGCGGCTTGCGCGCCTTGTCCGCGTCCGCCGCCACCTTGCGCGCCTGATCGGGGGGCAGGGTCAGCTGCTTGACCAGCGCATCGGCGCCGGCCTCGATGCCGCCGGGATAGTCATTGGCCTTGAAGCGGGGCAGGATCTGGTTGTTAATGATGAGGAACGAGAGGCCGTCGGTGATGATCGGTTCAAGGCCGTAGCCGACCTCGATCCGTACCTTGCGCTCGTTCGGCGCGACGATCAGCAGCGCGCCGGTGTTCTTGTCCTTCTCGCCGATCCCCCAGGCGCGGCCGAGCTGGTAGCCGTAGTCGGAGATCTCGTATCCTTGCAGGCTGGGCAGGGTGACGACCACCAACTGGCGGCCGGAGTTCTTCTCCAGCGCCGCCAGTTTCTGGGTCAGCTGCGCTTCCTGCTGCGGATCGAGCAGGTTCGCGTCATCGACGACCTGCCCGGTCAGCTTGGGGAAGGTGGGCTCGGCGGCGGCCTGCTGGGCAAGCAGCGCGCCGAAAGCCAGAAGGACGGCCGCAAGAGCGGCGCGCATGATCCGTTTGGAAATCCGCGGTGTGCGGATTTCGGCGGCACCGGCCCACGCCCCCACCCGGCCTCCCACTCGTGTATCCTCGATGGGAGGCCGGGTGGGGGCGTGGGCCGGTGCCGCGCTCAAACGGAGAAGGCTCACGTTATTACATCTTGCCTTCGAGGCTGGGCGCCACTTCCGCGCCCGGCGTGGTCGCCTGGTAGGGCACCAGCGGGTCCGCGCCGCGCAGCTTGGCGCCGATCATCGTCGGGAACGTGCGGACTTCGGTGTTGTAGTCCTGCACGGCGGAATTGTAGTCGCGCACCGAGATGCGGATGCGGTTTTCCTGCCCTTCGAGCTGGGTCTGGAGCATCTGGTAGTTCACGATCGACTTGAGCTCGGGATACTGCTCGACGCTGACCAGCAGGCGCGAGAGACTCTGGCCGAGCTGGCCCTGTGCGGCCTGGAACTGCTGCATCTTGGCCGGATCGTTGAGATCGTTCGCGGTCAGCTGGATCGAGGTGGCCTTGGCGCGCGCCTCCACCACGCCGGTGAGGATGTCCTTTTCCTGCGTTGCCGCGCCCTTGGCGACGGCGGCAAGGTTCGGCACGAGGTTGGCGCGTTCCTGGAAGGCGGCCTGCACGTCGGCCCACTTGGCCTTGGCGGCTTCCTGCTTGGTCGGCACCGAGTTGAAGCCGCAGCCGGCCAGCGACAGCGCCGCGCCGAAGATAAGGGCATTGCGGGCGGCATTGCGGCGGGGGCGCGTGGCGGGGGAAAGGGTCATGCGGGGCAAACCTCCTGAGGGACACGAAGTCCGGGCGGGCCGAAAGCGGCCTCGTCCTGTCCTGCCGCATAGATAGCAGTGGACGGTGCCGGTTCAAGGACAGTCCCTGCATGGAACATTGCGCCGCAACCGATTGTTACGAAAGGGCCAATGTGGCAACACCGCAGCCACGGGACGCGGCAACCGGCGCACCCGCCGGAACACGATCAAGGGACAAGCGGACAATGCTTCAGGAATTCAAGACTTTCATCGCGCGCGGCAACGTGCTCGACCTCGCCGTCGGTGTGATCATCGGCGCGGCTTTCGGCAAGATCGTCGCCTCGCTGACCGACGACGTGATCATGCCGTTCATCGGCCTCATCACCGGCGGCATCGATTTCAGCAACAAGTTCGTGGTGCTGGGCACGATTCCGGCTGGTTACAGCGGACCGATGACTTACGCGGCGCTCAAGGCCGCGGGCGTCGCCATGTTCGGTTACGGCGCCTTCCTCACCGCCGTCATCAACTTCCTGATCCTGGCCTTCGTGATCTTCCTCATCGTGCGCCAGGCCAATCGCCTGCTGCCCAAGAAGGAAGCCCCGGCAGCGCCGGGCGGTCCCACCGAGGTGGAACTGCTGGCGGAAATCCGCGACGCGCTGAAGAAGTAAGGCTTTTTCAAAGCGGCGCCGGCCCTCTTCCCCACGCGGCCTCCCGTCAGGGCAGGTTCGTGGGAGGTCGGGCCGGTGCCGCAAAATTCGCGTGCCGCGAATTTTCTAGCGAATGTGATCTTCGGGGAAACCCGGTGAAAAAGCAGGGGGAGGGCGCAGGCTCTCCCCCTTTTCTTTTGCGGCGCACGCCCTATATGGGTCGGTGCCGGCTTGCCGGATATGATGATAAACTGCGCCGTTCAATAGGCACAGCGGACCCGGGGGCGGTACCCGGCGGCTCCACCATCACCCGCTCCTTTGGGAGCAACCCTGTTGTCGCAGGGGTGATGACGGGGCCGAACTAGGATCGACGTGTGTTGAAAAGCGGTGTTTTCATTCGGGCTGAGTAACCCGTTCAAGGCTCAAAACTCACAAGTGCCAACGACAACGAAGCACTCGCTCTCGCCGCGTAATTCTAGGACCTAACGGTCTGAAGTTACAAAGCTAAAGCGCGGTTGGACCCACCGGGCAACAGAAGGGATACCAGGGGCTGGGGGCGAGCCTTGCAACAGAATCGCCCTACTCACCTCTTCCATGATCGGCTTGCCCATGATCGGCTTGGCGCGGCTGCTGGCGGCAGCGCGGTGCTTTCGCATTCGGCGTGCAGACACACGCACCGCGCATCTGCCCCCCGCGCGCTTATGCGGCTTTGTCTGCCGTTTCGGGCTGTGCTGACTGGAGTGCCGGCGCGGGCCGGGTGGCGGGCTCCGGCGGTTCGGCCGCGAGCCTTTGGGCCTTCTCGTACTTGATCGCATCGAGGATCTTGGCGCCCGCCATGAAGACCGCGCCGGTGCAGGCAAGGAACAGCAGCTTGCCGCCGAAACCGGGAAACCGCGACAGATAGACGCTGCCGCGTTCCACCGCGCCCAGCGCGAGCGCGTAGATGATCATGTAGGCTTCCCAGTTCGTCTTGATGACGAACAATCGGGCAATCTTGCGAAGCATGGCTTCCTTCTTCGAACTCCGCCCCAACACTCAGCACAATTGATGCAACGCCCATGCCAGTCACGGGTTCCTGGCGGACTCGATGGTTGACGAGTTCTTGCAATGTAAGCCTTTCCGACGCCATTGTAAGAGCCGCCGACGCGGCGCGCCGTGCTGGGACAGGGCCAAGGCGGCTGTTGCCAATGCCGCGCGGATCGGGCATATGGCCTTTCGATTCCTCCCCGGGACAGTCTTGGCGACCAACACGGATGCGCCGCGCGTTGACTTGCGCCGCGCACGGACTGCGAGGAATGATGACTGACATGCTGGAACGTTCGGGCCTCCGGGTCGATGCCGCCTTGGCGCGCTTCGTCGAAGAGCAGGTTCTGCCCCCCATCGGGCTGGACGCCGCTGCCTTCTGGAGCGACTTCGCGCGCCTCGTGGCCGAGTTCGCCCCCCGTAACCGCGCCCTGCTGGCCCGGCGCGACGACCTTCAGGCGCAGATCGATGCATGGCATCTCGCCCATGCGGGCAAGCCGATCGCCCAGGATGCCTACCAGGCGTTCCTGCGCGAGATCGGCTATCTCGTTCCCGAACCTGCGCCCTTCGTCGTCGGCACCCGCGGCGTCGATGCCGAGATCGCGACGATGGCGGGCCCGCAGCTCGTCGTCCCCGTGCTCAATGCACGGTTCCTGCTCAATGCCGCCAATGCCCGCTGGGGCAGCCTCTACGATGCCTTCTACGGCACCGATGCGCTCGACGCGGCGCCCGCCCAGGGCAAGGGATATGACGCGGTTCGCGGCGCCGCGGTGATCGCGGCGGGCCGTGCCTTCCTCGACAAGGCGCTGCCGCTGGCGGAAGGCTCGTGGGCCGATGTCGCCGCGATCGATGCGGCCGCGATCGACCCGGCCTGCTACGTCGGTGAGACCGACAGCGGCAGGCTCTATCGTTCGAACGGCCTCGGCATCGAGATCGTCGTCGATCCGGCAAGCCCGGTTGGCAGCGTCGACCGGGCGGGCATTGCCGACATCATGCTGGAAGCGGCACTGACGACGATCGTCGACCTTGAGGATTCGGTCGCGGCGGTCGATGCCGGGGACAAGCTCATCGCCTATGCCAACTGGCTGGGGCTGATCCGCGGCGATCTGACCGAGACCTTCGAAAAGGGCGGCCGCGTGCTGACCCGGGCCCTTGCGGGCAACAAGACCGTCACCGTTGCCGGCGGCAAGACCGTGCAGCTGCCGGGCCGCTCGCTGCTGTTTGTCCGCAATGTCGGCCACCTGATGACCAATCCGGCGATCCTCCTGCCCGACGGCAGCGAGATTCCCGAAGGGGTCATGGATGCCGTCCTCACCAGCGCCATCGGCAAGCAGGATGTCATGGGTCTCACCCGCTACGGCAACAGCCGCGAGGGTTCGATCTACATCGTCAAGCCGAAGATGCACGGGCCGCAGGAGTGCGCCTTCACCAACGACCTGTTCGATGCGGTCGAGGACCTGCTGGGGCTGGAGCGCCACACCATCAAGGTCGGCGTCATGGACGAGGAACGGCGCACTTCGGCCAATCTTGCCGCCTGCATCCACGCGGTGAAGGATCGCATCGTCTTCATCAACACCGGCTTCCTCGACCGTACCGGCGACGAGATCCACACCTCGATGCGGGCCGGGCCGATGATGCGCAAGAACGCCATCAAGGGCTCGGCCTGGATCGCCGCCTACGAGAAGCGCAACGTCGCCATCGGCCTTGCGCACGGGCTGTCCGGTGTCGCGCAGATCGGCAAGGGCATGTGGGCGGCGCCCGACATGATGCGCGACATGCTTGCCCAGAAGATCGGCCACCCGAAGACCGGCGCCAATACCGCCTGGGTGCCGTCGCCCACGGCGGCGACGTTGCATGCGATGCACTATCACGAAGTCGACGTGTTCGGCCTGCGCGGCAGCATCGCGGAGGAGGAAGTGCCCGGCCTCGACCTCTTGTTGCAGGTTCCGCTGGCCGATGGCGCCAACTGGTCGGCCGACGAGGTCCGCGAGGAACTCGACAACAATGCGCAAGGCCTGCTGGGTTATGTCGTGCGCTGGATCGACCAGGGGGTCGGCTGCTCCAAGGTTCCCGACATCAACGATGTCGGACTGATGGAGGACCGGGCGACGCTGCGTATTTCCAGCCAGCACATGGCCAACTGGCTGCTGCACGGCGTCTGCAGCGAGGCGCAGGTCATGGACTCGCTGCAGCGCATGGCGGCGCGGGTCGATGCGCAGAACGCGGCCGATCCGCTCTACGAGCCGATGGCGGGCAACTGGGACACGTCCCATGCGTTCCGCGCGGCCTGCGACCTCGTGTTCAAGGGGGCCGCGCAGCCCAATGGCTACACCGAACCGCTGCTGCACGCGTGGCGCCTGCGCAAGAAGGCGGCGGCTCCGGTTCTGGCAGACGCCTGACGCCTGCGGCGATGACGGGCCTCGCGTTCGCGCGGGGCCCGTTCTTCGATCTTTCCGACAGTGCTGTCCATCTTTGGTAGCATTGCACGTTCTTTAACTTACCTATGACATGCGTTCTGCTATTCTGACGGCCAAGGGGGCTGTGGGAGGCCGGATCCATGAAAGAGCAGCGCATCTTCGCTGAGGATCGCGTTCGGGCGACAGTGCAGGCAAGGCTGCACTCGGCCGGGGTCGACAGCGAGGTCACGATTGTCGATGCCAGCGAGCGGGGGTTGCAACTGGCGATGCCGGTGGCGCTACGGCCTGGCGAAATCGTGGAAATCGAGATCGGCGGGCAGGCGCTTGCGGGATGGGTCCGCTGCCGCACCGATCAGCACTGCGACATCGTGCTGGAAGAGGCGATCGACGTGATGACGCTTCTGGAAAGCAGCCGGGCGCAGATCACCATCACCCGGCTGGCCGCGTCGGGGGGAGAGCAGCGTCACCCGCTGGCCGTGGCTCTTGCTTCGGACGGCCCGCTGCCGGCCCGCATGATGCAGGCCGCGTTCATTGTCGCATTGCTGCTGCTGGGGATCGTCGCCATCGTGCAACTGGTGAACCTGGCGGGAGGGCCCTTGCAGACGGCGCGCATCGCGCTGGAGGGCGGCAGCGACCTTTCGCACTGACCCGCGCATCCGGGGGAAGCCGGACCGGCGCCGCGCCAGCGCGCGTCGGGCCGGTCAGTCTTTCGGCGCCGTCAGTTCGCGTGCCACTTGCACGAATTCGTCCACCGTCAGCGTTTCGGCGCGGCGCTGCGCATCTATGCCGAGGCGTTCCAGCGCCTCGATCGCGCCGGGCATGCCCTTGACGCTCTGGCGCAGCATCTTGCGGCGCTGGCCGAACGCGGCCTCGGTCAGGCGTTCCAGAACCCGCATGGAAACCCCCGCGGGCGCTTCGCCGGGCACGACGTGGACAATCGCCGACATGACCTTGGGCGGCGGGGTGAAGGCGCTGCGATGGACTTTCAGCGCCAGCTTCGCTTTCGAGCGCCACTGCGCCAGCACCGCGAGGCGGCCATAGGCCGAAGTATTCGGCTCGGCGACGATGCGGCGGGCGACTTCCTCCTGGAACATCAGCGTCAGCGACGACCACTGCGGCGGCCATGCCTCGCCCGATAGCCAGCCGGTGAACAGCGCCGTGCCGACGTTGTAGGGCAGGTTGGAGGCAATGTGGTAGGGGCCGTCGAACAGCGTCGCCGGGTCGATCTTCATCGCGTCGCCCTCGATGACCTTGAGCTTGCCCGGGAACGCGGCCTCGAGTTCGGCAAGCGCGGGCAGGCAGCGGCGATCCATCTCGATGGCAGTGACTTCGGCGCCGGCCCGCAGCAGCGCGCGGGTGAGGCCGCCGGGGCCGGGGCCGACTTCGAGCACCTTTGCACCGTCGAGGCTGCCGGGGATTGCGGCGATGCGGTCGAGCAGCTGTTCGTCGAACAGGAAATTCTGGCCGAGCGCCTTGCTGGCGGAAAGCCCGTGCCGCGCGATCACTTCACGCAAGGGGGGCAGGGTGGTCATGCGGTCTGTCCTGTGGTGGCGCGGCGGGCGGCGCATTCGCCGGCCATGCGCAGCGCGGCGATCATGGCGCCGGGGCTGGCCAGGTTCTTCCCGGCGATACCGAAGGCGGTGCCATGATCGGGCGACGTGCGCACGATCGGCAGGCCGAGCGTGACGTTGACGCCGGCGTCGAAGTCGAGCGTCTTGATCGGGATCAGTGCCTGATCGTGATACATGCAGAGCGCGACGTCGAATTTGTCGCGCTCATGCGCGGCGAACAGCGCGTCGGCGGGGTGCGGGCCGGTGACGGCGAGTCCCTCGGCGGAAAGGCCCTTGATGGCGGGAATGATCGTGTCGATCTCCTCGCGCCCCATGCGGCCATCTTCCCCGGCATGGGGGTTGAGCCCGGTCACCGCGATGCGGGCGGGCGCGAGGCCGAAATCGCGGGCCAGTGCGCGGGCGACGATGCGCGCTTTGCGTTCGATCAGGTCGCGGGTGATCAGCCCCGGCACCTCGGTCAGCGCGACATGGACGGTCAGCGGCACGGTGCGCAGGTTCGGTCCGGCCAGCATCATCACGGCATCGTCATGGCGGGCGCCGCAGGCATCGGCGCAGAACTCGGTCTGGCCGGGCTGGGTGAAGCCGACTTCGGCGAGCCGGGACTTGGCGATCGGGCCGGTGACGATGGCGCCCGCCGCGCCGGATACCGCCAGAGCGGTGGCCTGCGTCAGCGAATGCAGCGCGAGCCGGGCGCCGTCCGGGGTCGGCGTTCCGAAGGCGGGGGCGGCGTCCTCATCGCCAAGAACCGGCAGGCCGCTGGCGAAGGCCGCCGGGGCTTCGGCCGGATCGGCAATGGGGACCACCGGCAGCTCGAAGCCGCGGGTGCGGGCGGCGGCTGCGAGCAGGCCGGCGCCGCCGACCACGAAGAAGGGCGTCAGCCCGGCATCGCCGCGCCAGCGCCAGGCCTCGGCGATCAGTTCGGGGGCGATCCCGGCGGGATCGCCCAGCGAAACGGCGAGCGGCGCCGCAGCGATGACTTTGGAGCCGCTCACGAGAGGATCAGTTGTATTCGATGATCGCGTCGCGGCGAAGGTCGCGCAGGTACATCTGCGCGCGCTTGTTCACGCGGTCGTCTTCCATCTGGTTCTGCAGCTGCTCGAAGCTCGGGCCGGAATCGGCCTGGGGATCGTCGCGTCCGCAGAGCATCAGGATGCGCACGCCGTCGGTCAGCGAACCGAACGGCGGCAGCGTTTCGCCGGGCGAGAGGTTGAGGATGGCCGACTGGATCGGTCCCGGCAGGTCGCGGGCCTTGACCTGGTCGTTGGCGACGACCTGGGCGCCGATGCCGGTGGCGACCTTGTCGACGTCGCCGCAGCCCTTGGCGGTGCCGATGGTCTTGGCAAAGGCCTCGGCGCGCTTGTTGGCGTCGGCCTCGGAGATGCCCTTGGGGAAGTTCAGCGAGATCTGCTTGAGCGCCAGCACGGAATCGCGCGGGTCGGCGGTGAGGACCTGGCGCTTGTCGATCAGGTAGATGATGTCGAAACCGCCGGGTACCTCGATCGGGCCGACCAGCTGGCCGGGGGCCATGTCGCGCGCGGCGGTGGCGAGTTCGGCGGGCAGCTGGGCCAGGCGGATCCAGCCCAGGTCGCCGCCGACCGCGGCGGTCGAGGCCTGCGAGTACTGGCGGGCATAGGCGACAAAGCTGCCGCCCTGCTTGAGCTGCTGCACGATCTGCTGCGCGTTCTGGTAGACCTGCTGCTGGGCATCAGGCGTGGCGGCAAGGTAGATCTCGCCGAGGCGATACTCTTCGGTGCCCTTGGCGGCCTTCAGGCGCTCCAGCATCTCGTTCACTTCATCATCGGAGACGTTGATGAAGGGCTGGACGTTGCGCTGGAGCAGGCGCTGCCAGGACAGCTCGCCGCGGATCTGGCGCTTGAGCGAATCGGACGAGGATCCGACGCGCTTGAGGTAGGCGTCCATGGCCTGCGTGTTCTGGCCAAAGTTCTGCGAGGCGACGCGCGCGAACGTGCTGTCGACCTCGGCATCGTCGACGGCCACGTCGGCCGCCTTGGCCTCCTGGATCTGCAGGGTCTCGTCGATCAGGTTGCGCAGCACCTGAAGGCGCAGGCGCTTCTTCTCTTCCTCGTCGATCTTGCCCTGGTTGGCGGCAAGGATGAGGGCAAGGCGCTGGTCGACGTCGGTGCCGGTGATGATGTCACCGTTCACGACCGCCGTGGCGCGGCGCAGGTTGGGGTTGTCGTTGCCGAAGATCTTGACGTCTTCGGGGATCACGATGTCGCCCTGCTGCGTCTGTGCGGACTGGGCGTATGCCGCCGTCGACGCGGCGAGCGGAGAGAGAGCCGAGGCGACGGCGCCGCTGGCGATCGCGCAGTTGCGGAACGCGCGCTTGATGAACCTTTTGCGTTGGATTGCTAGCACCGTAGATCTCTATCCCGTCTGCGACCGGACCATCCCGGCCCCCCGGATCGAATGCCCGGAAAGGCACCAGATCGCATGGGACCGGTCTATGTCGGCCTGCGGCTTAACCGAAACTGAGTGCGTCCGATAGCGGCTTTGGCGGAGCCTGCCAACGTTTCGGGCGCGGGGCGGGAAACCAAATTGTAACAGGGCGTTCGAAAACGCCCCGGGCGGATAATTTCAGGCTCAATGGACGCCGATGTTCTTGAGCGCGAAGTGCAACATGAAGGAATCGCCCTTCTGGGCATCGCCGTTGGTCACGTAGTTGCGCCGCCAGGTTACGCCGATCTCGAGGCAGTCGTCCTCGTAGGCGACGCCGAAGCGCGTGCGCAAGGGCTGGAAGCCGTCGGAACCGTAGACCGGATCCTCGCTCCGGTTGGTCAGGTTGACGACCGCGGAGCCGAACATCGACCAGTACTTCGCGAAGGCGACACGGCCGGCGGCGCGCAGTTCCTCGCGGTCGCGAAGGTCTTCCAGCGTTGTCGAATCGCCGTCGACGGTCTCGATGTCGATGCTGCGGTTGAGCTTCACGTAGCCGAGTTCGAGGTAGGTCTGGTTGTTGCCCAGCGCCATGTCGAACTCGTTGCGGCGGATCGTCAGGCTATCCTTGTCGAGCCGGTAGCGGTGGATGAAGCTCACGAAGCTGCGGTAGCGCACTTCGGTCCGGCCGACGATGTCGGAGGTCTTGTTGGTGAGGCCGGTGCCGTCGGGGAAGACGGTGGCCATGTTGCTGAGGCGCACCGACTGGCCGATCGTGCTCTTGATGCGCCAGCGCGGACGCTCGAACATCCAGTCGACCCCGTAAGTGAAGCGCACCCCGTCCTCGAACCGATCGTAACCGGGGAAGCGGTTGAGCGAGAAGAGGTTGGTGTCTTCCAGTTCGAGCGCGCGGGAATCCTCGTTGGGGATCGAGAGGTTCTGGATCTTCGGGGCGGCGACCAGCTGGACGCGCGGGGTGAAGACCTGGGTGCCGCCGAAGACCTGCCCGACCAGCGGCCATTTCACGTCGACGGCGGCCAGCGCGATGGCGCGGGTCTGCCAGCCCGGCTGGCCGCGATAGATGATGGTGTCGGTCGCGTCGTTGTCGTCCGAATGGTAGACGTCGCCGCGCATGAGGCCGGTGAACACCACTTCCTGGCCCATGCTGGTCAGCTTGCGCAGCGACCACTGGGCGCTGGCGAAGGCGCGCTGGGTGTCCTGCCCGTCCTTGCGGGTGATCCCCATGGTGTTGGCTTCAAGCTCGAACTTGCCGCCGAGCAGCGATTCGTTGAAGCGGCGGCGATAGTCGATCACCGGGATGGCGATCGGCATCTGGCCCTGATCCTGCCCGGAGCGCATCGTCTGCGTGGTGTAGCCGGCGATCGAGAGGTAGCTGTCCTGATCGATCCGCTCGACTTCCACCGACGAACGCAGGCGGTCGTCGCGGCTGATGTCGTAGCGGCGCAGGAACGTGCGGTCGGTTGCGCGCCGGATCGAGGCGGTCACGCTCCAGGCCGGGTCGAGCTGGAACTTGCCGTTGGCGAAGATGTAGCCGCGCAAAGCGCGTTCGCGGTTGGGATCGGGGTTGCTGTCGCTGAGCGAGATGCGGTTGCTCGAGGTCGCGTAGCCGGTGATCTGGTAGGCGCCAAGATCGGTCAGCGCGCGATACTCGAACGAGGCCATCGGCGCGGACTTGGTGAAGACGTGGAAGGTGCCGGTCAGGTCGCGGTTGGGGGCGATCTTCCAGTAATAGGACTGGGCCACCTCGATGCCGTTCGACGGGCTCGACTTGAGGTCGGGCACCAGGAAGCCGGATACGGCGCCGCCATTGGTGCTCACCGTCAGCCCGAACAGCGGCAGCTGGATGGCGCCGAACATCTCGAGGCGGGCGTCGGAAAAGCGCACTTCGCTGCGCTCCTCGCTGTAGATCACCGACTTGGCGAGCACGCGCCAGGTGGGATTGCGGGGGCAGCCTTCGTCGTCTGTCACCGCGCAGCCGGTATAGGCGGCGTGCTGCAGCACGACATCGCCGTTGGCCAGGCGCTCGCCCTTGTTGGCCGCCAGGCGCGCGCCTTCGCGCAGCACCAGCAGCAGGTTTTCCATCATCCCGGTCTTGAGCTCGTCGGTCAGCTCGGCCCGGTCGGTGAACAGCTGGTTGCCGTTCTGGTCGACCACGCGGACGTTGCCGGTGCCGACGATCTGGCCGGTATTGCGGTTCCAGGTGACCGTGTCGGCGCGAACGGACTGCTTGTCCTTGCGCATGACGACATTGCCGCTGGCGGTGACGGTCTCGCCGTTCTGGTCGTACTGGACGGTGTCCGCCTCGAAGGCGACAGGCACGTTGTCGGCGGTTTCCGGACCCGGTGCGGGCGGTGCGCCCTGAATCGGCGTGTTTTCGGTGGGGTGTGAAAGGTCCTGTGCCAGCGCGGCGCCAGGCAGCGCAAACGTGGTCATCCCTGCGACAAGCAAGGGCAGGGGAAGCGATCGCAAGCGCAATTTGCGGACATGCAGCTGGGTCATGGCGGCCGGGAGCATGGCTTGCCTATCGCACCGCCTGTGCCTAACTGCAATCCGCTGTTGCGGCGAAGCGCACAAGTCCGTCGCTTGCCCACGAGAATTCAGGAGATCCCATGAATATCCAGTTCCTTGACGCTGCTGCCGCCGGCTCGGCGCGTCTGGTCGCCCGCTTCGTGAATCAGGACGCGATTCCCGCCGATCTCGAAGCGGTGCTGGTGGAAGGCGCCAAGGCCTCGCGTTTCAGCGGCAAGGCCGGGCAGGTTTTCGAGGGTTTTGTCGAGCGTGACGGCCATGTCGTGCGCGTCGCGCTGGTCGGGCTCGGCAGCGAGGGCAAGGACCGGAAGGGCGCGGTCGAGCGTGCCGGCGCCGCCGTCGTCGCCAAGTACCTGACTTCGGGTGAAGCCGCCGTGACGCTGGACCTCACCGGCGCGGGCCTTTCGGCCGACGAGGCCGCCGGCGCGCTGCTGGGCGCGGTGCTGCGTGCATGGCGTCTCGATACCTATCGCACCAAGCTGGCCGAGGATGCCAAGCCGAGCCTCGTCGAGATCGCCGTGGTCGGCGCGCCGGAAGGCACCGAAGCGGCCTGGGCGGTCGAACAGGCCATCGTCGAGGGCGTTTCCTTCACCCGCGAACTGGTGACCGAGCCTGCCAACGCGATCTACCCGGAAACCTTCGTGGCCCGCTGCGAAGCGAAGATGGCGGGTTCGGGCCTCAAGATCCGCGTGCTCGACGACAAGGAAATGGCCGAACTCGGCATGGGTTCGCTGCTCGGCGTGGCACAGGGCTCGGTGCGTCCGGCGCGCCTGCTGGTCATGGAATGGCTGGGCGGCGCGGCCGGCGAGGCGCCCGTCGCTTTCGTGGGCAAGGGCGTGACGTTCGACACCGGCGGCATCTCGATCAAGCCGGCGGGCGGCATGGAAGACATGAAGTGGGACATGGGCGGCGCCGGCGCGGTGGCCGGCACCATGCTCGCGCTCGCACTGCGCAAGGCCAAGGCCAACGTGATCGGCGTCTGCGGCCTTGTGGAAAACATGCCGGACGGCAATGCCCAGCGCCCCGGTGACGTCGTCACCTCGATGTCGGGCCAGACCATCGAGGTCATCAACACCGACGCCGAGGGCCGTCTGGTGCTCTGCGATGCGCTGACCTGGGTGCAGCGCGAATACAAGCCCGCCAAGGTGGTGGACCTTGCCACCCTGACCGGCGCGATCATCCTCAGCCTCGCGCATGAATATGCAGGGCTGTTCTCGAACAACGACGACCTTGCCGCGCAGCTCACCGCCGCCGGCAACGCATCGGGCGACCGCCTGTGGCGCATGCCGATGGGGCCGAACTACGACAAGATGATCGAAAGCCCGATCGCCGACATGAAGAACGTCGGCCCGCGCTTCGGCGGCTCGATCACCGCGGCGCAGTTCCTGCTGCGCTTCATCGAGAACGACACCCCCTGGGCGCACCTCGACATTGCCGGCACCGTGTGGACCGACAAGCCGGGTGCGACCTGGGACAAGGGCGCATCGGGCTTCGGCGTGCGCCTGCTCGACCGCTTCGTGCGCGACACGCTCGAAGCGTAATTGGCTCGTAGAAGGGCAGGGCCGCGACATGCGCGTCGATTTCTATCAGCTCAGTCGTGATCCTGCCGAAAGCGCTCTGGCGCTGATCGCCGGAAAGGTCGCGGGGAATGGCGAGCGCCTGCTTGTCGTTTCCGGCGACCTCGGCCAGCGCCAGCGTATCTGCCAGGCGCTGTGGTCGGTCGGCCCCGAAAGCTTCCTCGCCAACGGTTTCGCGGGCGAGAACGGCGAGGACCGCCAGCCGATCCTCATTTCCGATGAGCCGCAGCCGGCCAACGGCGCGAAGTTCATGGCGATCGCCGACGGCCAGTGGCGCGAAGGGGCGGAGCCGTTCGCGCGCACCTTCTTCCTGTTCGACCAGTCCACCCTCCAGCACGCGCGCGAAACATGGCGCGCGCTACGGGAGCGGGAAGGGGTCGAGCATTACTACTGGAAGCAGGACGGCGGGAGATGGGTTCAGGCCGGATGATTCTCCGCCGCTATCCCTGACCTTTCCGGCGCCCAGGTCGTAAACTCATAAACGGCACCATCGAGGTTTGAGGCAAAATGGCTCAGCGACAGGAGGGAAGGCGCTGGAATATGTCGATATTTCAAGACTTCCCGACGCAGCGCTGGGCCATTTTGGTCAAACCCCGAAGGGGCGCCCAAATGGCTTCCATCTCGAACCGAAGCTGCCTTGGACGGGCAACCAGCCCGCCCGGCGGCAACTTCGGCCCGATCTGTTCGCCATTTGGGCGCCTCGATGGTGCCGTTTATGAGTTTACGACCTAATTCTTGCGGAACCGCCCGTTCCCGGCTAGGGGCGCGCGCAACAATTCAAAACCCTTACTTTCGCCCCATTTTTTGAGGAACCTACCATGGCGGTTACCCGCACCTTCTCGATCATCAAGCCCGACGCGACCCGCCGCAACCTGACCGGCGGCGTCACCAAGCTGCTCGAAGAAGCCGGCCTGCGCGTCGTCGCTTCGAAGCGCATTCAGCTCTCGCAGGAACAGGCCGAAGGCTTCTACGCCGTCCACAAGGAACGCCCCTTCTTCGGCGACCTCGTGTCGTTCATGATCTCGGGCCCGGTGGTCGTGCAGGTTCTCGAAGGCGAAGACGCCGTCAAGCGCAACCGCGACGTGATGGGCGCCACCAACCCGGCCGACGCCGCCGAAGGCACCATCCGCAAGACCTACGCCGAATCGATCGAAGCCAACTCGGTCCACGGTTCGGACTCGGAAGAGAACGCGGCGATCGAAATCGCCTACTTCTTCAAGCCCGAAGAGATCGTCGGCTGAGGCTTACGCTTCCTCCGCGCATGAAAGGCCGCCCCGCCCGGGCGGCCTTTTTTGTTTCCGGGGTCTGGAGCCCGCGATTTCGGTTTGGCTGTGCCGGCATCTTTGGTATTTTCGCCCTCAAGAGGAGAGCAAGATGCAAGGCATGGGTGAGACAGGCGAAGCCTGCCCCTTCGAATTCAATTTCGATCCCGCGACCTTCAAGGTCGGCGATACCGTCAGCTACCGCGTGAACGGCAGCCTCGAAGGCTTTCCCTTCGTCGGCACCCTGGTCGAGGTGCATGAGGACCATGTGCTGATCGCCGGAGACCCGCGCGAGCCTGAAAAGCGCTATCTCGGCACCCGCGAAAGCCGGCCTCAGGTGGACTACGCGCAGATCTGAAATTTTCCGCCTTGCGCTTGATCCCGCGCAAGGCAGCGGGGCGGGTGAGGGGCTACAATCGACGCTCGATCGAGCACAGAGGAGAGCCGATGACCTACAAGCCCCACGATCTCGCCGAGGAATTCCCCGAGGACATCGAGGTCCTGCACCACCTCAAGGCCACGCGCGGCCATTTTGCCGTGCTGGCGGATCGCTACGGCGAGGTGAATGGGAAGATCAATCGCATCGAGGAGCAACTCGACGCCGCCTCCGACACGCGGCTGGAGGACCTCAAGAAAGAGCGTCTGACCTTGCTGGACCAGATCGGCCGGATGATCCGCGATGCGCGGGCGGTCGGCGCCTGAGTTTTCAGGAAGAGGGTGGAAGCAGGGGAGTATAGCCCCCTGCTTTGATCCCCGTTCTTAAAACTGATCCGCCACGTCCAGCAGCACGGTCAGCTTCTTCGGCGCCACCGCGCGCCATGAACGCGAAAGCCAGTCGGCGACCGCGTCCCAGTCGTTCTCGCCAAGGTCGAGGCGGATGCCGATCCAACCGTCGCCGAAATAGGCGGGGCGGAAGTAGCGGTCCTCGTCCTGTTCGATGAGCATGGCCTGCTCGTCCGGCCCGCTGATCTTCACTAGCAGCGCGGTGCGGCCATCTGCGTGGTGGTTCGAGCTGAAGTAGGCGAACTTCTTGCCCTTGACGATGCCGAAGCAGGGCATGCCGTGGCTGGAGATCTCGTCCGCTTCGGGCAGCGCCATGGCGCGTTCGCGCACGCGCTCCAGCAGCCACTCGGGCGAGGCCTCGCGGGTGACGAGTTCGGCAAGGCAGCGCGAATAGAGCTGGTGCTCCGCGATCAGCACCCGCGCGGCCAGCGTCTCGGCGGTGTCGCCGGGCACGATGGCGACCGGCAGCTGGCCGAGGATCGGGCCTTCGTCGAGTTCGGGGATGACGAGGTGGACGGTCACGCCGCCGTGGCTGTCACCCGCCTCGATGGCGCGCTGGTGGGTGTGGAGGCCGGTGTACCTGGGCAGCAGGGAGGGGTGGATGTTGACCATCCGGCCGTCCCACTTGCCGACAAACGCATCGGTGAGGATGCGCATGTACCCGGCAAGGGCGACCCATTGCGCCCCCGATTCGCGGATCGCGGCGTCCATTGCCGCGTCGTGTTCCTCGCGGCTCAGGCCCTTGTGGCTGAGCGCGAACGTCGCCACGCCCTCTGACGCGGCGAGCACGAGGCCCGACGCATCCGGTTTGTTGCTGGCGACAAGCACGATCTCATACGGGCAGCCGTCCAGCCGGCTGGCATAGAGCAGCGCGGCCATGTTGGTGCCGCTGCCCGAGATGAGAACCGCGACTTTGGCCTTCTCAGCCAAGGTGGATGGCTTCCCAGTCCTCGCGGGCCGACCATTGCTCGGCCTTGCCCTGCACGGTGCAGCCCTTGTCGCCTTCCTCGATCACGCCGATCACGAAGACGGTTTCGCCCGCGGCTTCGAGTTCGGCCTTGAGCGAGGCGACTTCGTCCGGCGAGACCGCAAGGACCATGCCGATGCCGCAGTTGAAGGTGCGGGCCATCTCGCCCGGCTCGATGTTGCCCTGCGCCTGCAGGAACGCCATCAGGCGCGGCTGCGGCCAGGCGCCGACGTCGATGCGGGCATGCAGGCCCTCGGGCAGCACGCGCGGGATGTTTTCAAGCAGGCCGCCGCCGGTGATGTGGGCCAGCGCATGGATGCGGCCGGCGCGGATGAAGGGCAGCAGGCTCTTCACGTAGATGCGCGTGGGCGCGATCAGCGCGTCGATCAGCAGCACGTCCGAATCGAACAGCGCCGGGCGGTCGAGCTTCCAGCCCTTGTCCTCGGCCAGGCGGCGGACCAGCGAATAGCCGTTCGAGTGGACGCCCGAGGAGGCCAGGCCGAGCAGGATGTCACCATCGGCCACCTTGTCGCCGGTCAGCTGTTCGCCGCGCTCCACGGCGCCGACGCAGAAGCCGGCAAGGTCATAGTCGCCGGCGGCATACATGCCCGGCATCTCGGCGGTCTCGCCGCCGATGAGGGCGCAGCCCGACATCTTGCAGCCTTCGGCAATACCGGCGACGACACGTTCGGCGACGCCGTTCTCAAGCTTTCCGGTGGCGAAATAATCGAGGAAGAACAGGGGCTCCGCGCCCTGGACGATAAGGTCGTTCACGCACATGGCGACAAGGTCGATGCCGATATGGTCATGGCGGTCATGGTCGATCGCCAGCTTGACCTTGGTGCCCACGCCGTCGTTCGCGGCGACCAGCAGCGGGTCCTTGTAACCGGCGGCGCGCGGGTCGAAGAATCCGCCGAACCCGCCCAGTTCGGCATCGGCGCCGGGGCGTGCGGTGGATTTCGCCAGCGGGCCGATGGCCTTCACCAGTGCGTTGCCTGCGGCGATCGAGACGCCGGCCTGCTCGTAAGAGTAGCTCTTCGGGGAGTTATCGTCGGACATTGCGCGCCCCTATCGCTTTCCGACTTGGATTTCCATTCCCGATTGGGCAAAAGGCGCCACGGTTTCGATAATGGCGATCACGTTCTCCCAGAATTTCCGGCAATTGGCCGGCCACGACAAGGGTCGGCGCTGGACTGCGGCACGCGCTGCAGTGCTGCTTGGCGGCTGCGCGGCGCTTGGCTTTGCCGGATTCTCGGCCTGGCGAATCGGTGCGCAAGTCGAAGGCGACCGCGGAATCCCGCCGCTCGCCAACTCCGAAGACATTCAGGTGAACGGCATCCACGTCGACGTCTCGGGCAAGACCGGCGCCGAGGCGCGAATCGAGGGCTGGAAGCAGGCCGAAAAGGAAGCCTGGAAAAAGCTGGGTGGTCCCGACATGCCGGTGGAGGCGATCGACGCCATGGTTTCCTCGGTGGTGATCGGCCAGGAACAGGTCGGTCCTCGCCGCTATATCGCCACGCTCGGCGTGATCTTCGACAAGGGTAAGGCAGGGCAGTTCGTCGGCGGCAGCGGCGCTGTCGTGCGTTCGGCGCCGTTGCTGCTGGTGCCGGTGCTCAATTCCGGCGGTGTCCAGCAGGTCTTCGAAGTGCGCGGGCCCTGGCAGAAGGCATGGGCCGAGTTCCAGGCCTCGCAGAGCCCGGTCGATTATGTGCGTCCGGTTGGGGCCGGCGGCGAATCGCTGCTGCTCACGGCGGGGCAGACGACCCGGCGCAGCCGCCTCTGGTGGCGCGGCGTTCTTGACCAGTTCAACGCCAGCGACGTGCTGATCCCGGTCGCCCGGCTGGAGCGGCAGTGGCCCGGCGGTCCCATCCACGGCACGTTCACCGCGCGCTACGGCCCTGACAGCAGCTATCTCGACAGCTTCGAACTCGATGCGGCGAACGAGCAGGAACTGCCGGCGATGCTCGCCAAGGCGGTGGAGCGGATCGACGACATCTATCGCGGCGCGCTGTCGAGCGGCCAGTTGCACCCGGATCCGACGCTGACGATGAGCCAGGTCGCGCTCGACCGGGCCTTCGGCGAGCTGCGTAGCAAGCTGATGCCGCAGGGCGGCGCCGTGCCGGGGGGCAGTATCGCCCCGGCGACGCCGGTTGCCGTGCCGAGCGAGCCGGCGCCCGCCGCTGCTGCGGCCGAGAGCGTGACCGTACAATTCGCAAGTCCCGATGCCGGTGCGGTCGATGCCGCGCTTGCCGCCGTGCGCGGCGTGCCCGGCGTGCGGGGCGCCGCCACCGTGAGCCTGGCCATCGGTGGCATTTCCGTGTTGCGGGTGAGCGCCGAAGGCGGTGCCGACCGGCTCGCCGCCGCGCTTCGTGCGCAAGGTTGGAAAGTCTCCGCGGGAGGCGGCGCGCTGAGGATCAGCCGCTAGAGCGTGATCCGTTCCCATTGAACCGGATCGCGCGCTATTTCCTTTGTTTTTCGCATTTTTAAGAGTCGTCAGGTGGTCCCACCTGACTTGAAATTGCTTTGGTTAAGGTTCGGGGCATGAGGCAGATACCACTTCCATTGTCGACTGCGAGCGACAGCCCGCCGCGCATTGTCGTGGGCAATGCGAACGCGCAGGCCGTCGACGCCTTGATGGAGCCGGGCCGCTGGCCGTTCCTCACGGCGATTCTTTCGGGCGGTCCGCGTTCCGGCAAGTCGCTGCTGGCGCGCTGGTTCGTCGAGACCGGGCAGGGCGATGCGCTCGACGATGCCGACCGGATGGAAGAGGACGCCGTGTTCCACGCCTGGAACCGCGCGCAGGAAAACCGGCGCCCGCTGCTGATCGTCGCCAGTCATCGCCGCGGCGAAGGCGAGGGGCGCTGGCAGGTGAAGCTGCCCGACCTGGGGTCGCGTCTCGGCGCCGCGCTGGAACTGGAAATCGGCGAGCCGGACGAGGCGATGATGGCCGATCTGTTCGATGTCCACGCGCAGATGCACGGGATCGTGCTGGATCCTTCGGCGATCGACTATCTTGTGCCGCGCACCGAGCGTAGCCATCTGGGCGTCGAACGGCTGGTCGCCGCGATCGACCGCCTCAGTCTGGAGCGCAAGCAGCCCCCGACAATGGCCATCTGGCGCGATGCGCTGGAAGAGGTTAAGGGCGGCGACACCAAGGGTATGTGACCATCGGCCTGGGGGCAACTTGCCTTGCGGGCCGATTGATGGGAGATTCGCGCGATGTTGGGTAATCTCGTCCGCTATCTGGACTCGGTCGTCGCGCGCGACCCGGCACCGCGTTCGCGGTGGGAAGTGCTGCTCTATCCGGGCGTCTGGGCGCTGTTCTTTCACAAGATCGCGCACCGGCTGTTCCGTGCGGACCTGTTTTTCCTCGCCCGCGTGGTGAACCACATCTCCCGCTTCATGACCGCGATCGACATCCATCCCGGTGCCACGATCGGCCGGAACTTCTTCATCGACCACGGCTTCACCGTGATCGGCGAGACGGCCGAGATCGGCGACAACGTGACGATCTACCAGTGCGTGACGCTGGGTGGTTCCAACCCCACCAACGGCAAGGGCGGCAAGCGTCACCCGACGTTGCTCGACAATGTCATCGTGGGGTCGGGCGCGCAGATCATCGGCCCGGTCACGGTCGGCAGGCGCGCGCGCGTCGGTGCCAGCGCGGTGGTGACCGAGGATGTGCCGGAAGGCGCGACGATGATCGGCGTCAAGGCGCGCTCCACGCTGGTCAAGGCGGAGACGTACGCCAAGGAATTCATGCCCTACGGCACGCCCTGCAAGGAGCCGTGCGAGCCGGTGGGCAGCCAGCGCGTCGATGAACTGGAAGAGCAGGTCGCGGCGCTGCGGGCGCAAGTCGATGCCCTGCTGCGCGCCAATGCCGAGGCGCGCGCCGCCGTCGATGCGCATGCCGAACCGGTGGTGAAGGGCGTCTGACGGCGCGATGGCGGTTGGCCCCAACGGCGGTGTAAATCCTCTTCCGGCGGGCGTCGTTGCCTTCCCCGGCCGAGCCCCGCTGCAGGTCGGGTTCGACCGTCTCGAACTCCAGCGCATCCTCGACCTCTATGGCCGCATGGTCGCCGCCGGGATGTGGCGCGACTACGCGATGGATTTCGACAAGGATGCGGCGCATTTCTCGGCCTTCCGCCGCGCGGCGGAGCGGCCGCAGGCGCGCATCGAAAAGCGTCCTGCCTTGCGCGGCAAGCAGGGCATGTGGACGCTGTTCGGCGAAGCTGGCCAGATCCTCAAGCGCGGGCATGAGCTGGTGAACGTGCTCAGCCCGCTGGAGCGCAAACTGCTCAAGGTCGTCGAGGACTGATCATTCGCATTCACGCGAAGGCGTGGCTGGCGTCGAGGTCGGAGGTCTGGGCGCTGGCGACGTGGTTGACGATGTCGAGCAGGAACCAGGCGGCGGCGACGTGCAGCGCATAGGCGATCAGGTCGATCACCCCGATGGTTCCGGCAAAGCCCTGGGCGCGCCACAGGACGTTGTCGATGAAGTTGCCGATCAGCCAGCAGGTCCACCAGGCCGTCAGGCGATAGTCGGCGGGCGCGGTGAAGCCGTCATCGGCAAGGTGGCTGCGGTTCCACAGCTCGCGCATTGCCTGGAACGGCTTGAAGAGCAGCGCTAAGGGCACGAAGAACCAGCCGACCGACCAGCCGGGGGTGAATTCCAGATCGTTCATGCCTGCCGCGAAGAGGTTGGCGTGGGCGCGGTGGATCCACATCGAGATCGTGACGATGCAGCCGATATAGACAAGGAGGATCGCGATCGAGGCGATTCCCGCGGTTGCCACCAGCGGATTGGATGGGTCGTTGACCTGATCGACGTCGAACGCGAGCGTGGTCGCCCACATCAGGATGGCGAGCGTGGAAAGCCCTATGTAGGCATAGAGCGCGAGGCGAACCACTGTGGTCCGGCTTGCGAGGATGGCGAGCCCTTCACTGAGGGTCTTTTCGGTCATGGCTGGAGTTGTCCCGTCTGTTCGGATGGCCGCGGCGAGCGCTACGAGGTCTTGCGATGGCCGGGCGATGGTGGCCGGAAGGGCTTCAGGCGAAGATGGCGCTGCCGTCGATCAGCGAGGCCTGTGCTTCGGTGATCCGGCGCAGGATCACCACGAGGCAGCCCGCCGCCATGCACTGGAAGCCGATGCCCACCACCAGCAGCATGAAGTTGAGCAGGCCCGGCGCGACGAGCTTGATCGGTGAGAAGACGTAGAGGCTGGCGATGACGAGGACAAAGGCGATCAGGAACGATCCGGTCAGCAGGCATAGCCACCAGACCGAGATCGTCGTCACCGCGGTGCGTGACTGGTACTCATCCTCGCCGTGGCTGCGGTTCCAGAGTTCGCGCATCGCCAGGAAGGGGACAAAAAGCTGGGCGATCGGTACGAACAGGCTGATTACCGACCACAGCGGGCGGGCCCGCAGGCCGGACAATTCGGCCCGGTGGAGATTGGCGATGGCCTTGTGAAACCACAGCAGGAAGGTGGCAGTGCCGGCGAGGGATGGCAGGACCAGCCCGATCATGCCGACCCCGCCCAGAATACCGATGCCGATCGACGTGCTCTGGTCTGGAGCCAGACCGGTCTGGCGGACGGAATAGGCCCAGAAAAAGGCGGCCAGCAGCAGTATCGCCGAAAGCGCTGAGACCGCGATGGCCACTTGCGTGGCGAGCGAATAGCCTTTCAGGCGCGCGGCATCACGCGGCGAGATCTGTCCATGCATGCCCTGACGATTTCCCCCGAATGACGCAGTCGCATCGTTCAGGGTGCCGTTTCAGGAAAGCGGCGTCAATCCGCCTGTCCGGAATTTAATCCCGCGATTTCAATAGGACGGACAGCGCGTGGTGGGCCTGTTCCATCCCGGTTTCGAGCACGCGGTCGCCCTGCCGGTCGGCGATGACCGGCCAGGCGCGGGCAAAGCCTTCGACGCCAAGGTCATCGCCCTCAAGCAGGACACCTTCGTTCATGGTGATGAAGGCGCTCTGGCAGACCCCGCCGCCGGCGGCGACGATGGCATCGTTGGGCGCGTCCCTGGAGACGAGATAGAGCGCGGCGGGCACCACCGCTTCGGGCTGGAAGGCGGCATAGGCCTCGTCGGGGAAGATGTCGGCGGTCATGCGCGTGCCGGCGGTGGGGGCGAGGCTGTTGACGCGGATGCCGTACTTGGCGCCCTCCATGCGCAAGGTGCGCGCGAGGCCGAGGACGCCGAGCTTGGCCGCGCCGTAGTTGGCCTGGCCGAAATTGCCGCCCAGGCCCGAGGAGCTGGTGGTCATCAGCACGCGGCCGTAGTTCTGCGCGCGCATGGTTTCCCACACCGCCTTGGTGGCATGGGCGCTGCCGAGCAGATGGACACGCACGACCTGCTCGAAATCGGCCATGTCCATCTTGGCGAACGTGCGGTCGCGCAGGATGCCGGCATTGTTGATGAGCACGTGGATGCCGCCCCAGGCCTCCTTCGCGCGGGCGGCCATCGCTTCCATCTGGGCAAAGTCGGACACGTCGCCGCCGTCGGCCATGGCCTCGCCGCCGAGCGCACGAATTTCCTCGACGACGCCGAGGGCTGCCTGCGACTGCCCTGTCCCGTCGCGGTCGGCGCCGAGGTCGTTGACGACCACGCGTGCGCCGCGCCGTGCCAGTTCCAGCGCATAGGCGCGGCCGAGGCCGTGGCCCGCGCCGGTGACGATGGCGACTTGTCCTGCGAAGCTGATGGTTTCCTGCATGGCGGGGGGATGGCAGGTTGCCGGCGGCGGTTCAATACACTCAAACCTTGCCCCGAACCGATCTCGGCGTCATAGGCGCACTAATTCGAATCTGCGCTCCGCGAAGCGAAAGGTCCCCAGATGAAAGTCCGCGTCCACGTCAGCCTCAAGCCCGGTGTTCTCGACCCGCAGGGCCGCGCGATCCACCACTCGCTCGAAGGCCTCGGCTTTGCCGGCGTCAACGACGTGCGTGCTGGCCGCCTGTTCGAACTGGACGTGGCCGAGACCGTCACCGACGAAGCGCTCGACGACATGTGCAAGAAGCTCCTCGCCAACATGGTGATCGAGAACTACCGCATCGAGAAGGTCGCCTGATGGCGTTCCGCTCCGCTGTCGTCACGTTCCCGGGTTCCAACTGCGACCGCGATCTGGCGGTGGCGCTGGAGAAGATCTCGGGTACGCAATGCATCCGCGTCTGGCACGGCGATGCCGAACTGCCGGACAACCTGGACTTCATCGGCCTGCCCGGCGGTTTCTCTTATGGCGACTACCTGCGCTGCGGCGCGATCGCCTCGCGCTCGCCGGTGATGCGCGCGGTGATCGAGGCCGCGAACAAGGGCGTGCCGGTGTTCGGCGTGTGCAACGGTTTCCAGGTGCTGACCGAAAGCGGCCTGCTGCCGGGCGCGCTGCTGCGCAATTCGGGCATCCGCTTCGTTTGCCGCGACGTGACGCTGAAGGTGGAGAACGCCCAGTCGCTGTTCACTTCGGGGTATGAGGCCGGGCAGGAGATCTCGATCCCCGTCGCCCACCACGACGGCAATTACCACGCCGATGCGGAAACGCTGGACCGCCTCGAAGGGGAAGGCCGCGTGGCGTTCCGTTATGCCGGCAACGTCAACGGTTCGGCCCGCCAGATCGCCGGCGTGCTCAACCAGGCCGGCAACGTGCTGGGCATGATGCCGCACCCCGAGCGCGCCATCGAGGCGACGCACGGCGGCACCGATGGCCGTGCGCTCTTCGAAAGCGCGATCCGCGGCATGGTCGGCGCCTGAAGCCACCTCCATCGGCGCTGCTCATCGGCGCCGTCCGCCGACTTCGGTCGATAGAACGCCCCCGGAAACGGGGGCGTTTTTTGTTGGAGACGTCAACGGGTCAGGCGGGCGGTCTGCACGGTCAGCGCAAAGAGCGCGGCAAGAGCGTCGGATATGCTCTGGTCGGTGGTGACCTTGTAATAGAGCCTGGTGCCGTCGGGCCGGGCCGAGGCGCAGGATTGCAGCGCCGGCTCCACGTTGGCAAGATAAGGGGCGACGTTGGACTGCGACCAGGCGTCGCCGGTCAGCGATTCCGGCAGATACTCGGTGTAGAGAATGGCGATGCGCAAGCCGCGGTTCTTGATCGTCGTGCAGTCGGCCAGGTTCTGGGCGTTGAACTCGCGGTTCCAGCGGCTGGAGCCGTAAAGTTCGTCGGACAGGCCGTCGGTGATGATGAACAGCACGCCCTGTGGGTTGGCGCTGCTCGATCCGTCGCCGGGGTTGGGCATGGTCGTGTTCATCTGGGCGAGGGCGTTGTGCACCTCGGTGCCCTGGTCGTTGTTGCACAGGCTCGAGGTCGGGCAATTGTTGCGGTACCAGTTGTCCTGCATGTTGTAGAAATTGGGCACGTCGTAGCTGGCCATCTGGCTGACGTCGGTCATTGACGAGGTGATGGTCTTCACCGGGCCGCTGGTGGAAGGATGGGTCCAGTCGAAGGTGAAGAGTTGCATTCTGTAGGTGACCTGGTTGTTCCGAGCGGCGGTGATGGCGACCGGGATCAGGTTCTGGGCGGCCGTTTCCTCCTCGTCGATGCGCAGGGTGATATTGCTGCCGCCGTAGAGCGCGGCGTAGTTGCGGGTCAGCCAGTAGCTGTCGGCATACTGGCCGTTCGCCTTGGTGTAGACGGTGCCGCTGGTGCAGTAGACCCGGGTCGAATCCGTCGAGGAGATGGGGCAGGCGTTGCCGCTGGCGAGATCGAGCCACATGTCCTTTCCGGCGGCGTTGCGCACGTAGATGCTGTCGGTGCGCGGGTTCATCGTGTGGCAGGCGAAGGCACATCCGTTGGGCAGGCTGGAGCTGCTGGTGGCGCTGCGGATGGCCGTCAATCCGGTGCTGGTGGAGGGCAGCAGCATGGACGGCGAAATGTCCATCAGCAGGTAGAAGTTGATGTTCGGCGCGACGGTGGCATCGGCGGTCACGGAACCGGCGATGGGCAGGGTCGCCGCGCCGAGGATGCCGCCGAACAGGTTGATCGAGGCGGCCTTGTAGCTGACCGTGACCGAGCGCCCGGTCGTCAGGCTGCCGCTGGAAGTCACCGCGACGGTCGGGTTGGCGGTGGAATCGTAGACCATCCCGCCGAGGCCGGAGACCTGGGCGTTGAACATCGCGCGCGCGGCGTCGGCGGCGGCGCTGTCGGACTGGCGCATGGCGGCGACGTTGACCGCGGCAAGGGCGGCGGCGTCGGCGGCGGCGTTCATCCGGGTGCGCAGTTGCAGCGCGCGGCCATAGTCGATCGCAAAGCCGACCGCGAAGATCAGCGGGACGATCGCAAAGGCGAACAGGATCGTCACGTTGCCGCGCCGCCCGCGCAGCAGCCGCCGGCCAGGCGCTGCCAGGCGGGCAAGGCGCAGCGTGATGCTCATGACAGCGGCACCGAATCCGAGACGCGCGGCAGCATCATGATCCTGTCGGAGAGCGTGTAGCTGCCGATGTTCCCCCAGGGCAGCGCGGCGGTATAGGTGTAAGTCACTTGCCCGAGGATCACGTAAGTGCCCGTGGAGGTCATGTTGGCGGGCACGGTGACGGTGGAATTGGTCGCCAGCGCGGATCCGTTGAGCGCCTTGCTCCAGACCACCGTTGCGGTGGTGCTGCTGGCGACCCGGACTTCACTGAGCACGATCACCGCATTGCTGACGGCATAGGGGGCCAGGATTTTCGCGCTGGCGTCGAGAATGGCTGCCGCTTCCGCCTGGGTGAGGCTGGGATAGCGGGTGGTGAGATCGGCCACCGAGCGGGCGGTCAAGGTGACCTTGCGGCTGCAGGCGAAGGCATCGGCGAAGGTGAAGGTGCCAAGGTAGAGCAGCAGCAGCACCGGGAAGGCGAAGGCGAACTCGACCAGCGCGAGGCCGGTACGGTCCCGCGCGAACGTGTGCGCGACACGGCGGAGCGGAGAGCGGGCGGGTGCCATCAGTAATATTCCGACTTGAACACGCTGGTGGCCAGCAGCAGGCGCTTGCCGCCGGGTTGGTTGGATATGTTGAAGCCGAGCGGGCCGCTCGATGTCGGCCAGAGGTACATGAAGCGCACCACCACGATCGCGGCCTGCCCGCCGGGGGTGTAGGCGAAGGCAGTGCTGACGTTGCCGTTGTTGTCATAGGTCAGCACCGGCATGCCGGTGTCGGCGGCGGAAAAGCTGCTGGCGGTGCGCACGTCGACCATCAGGGCGGAGCAGTTCATGTAGCTGGGCAGCGCGGAACAGGCGGCGGACTGGAACTGGGCGGCGTTCATCCCCGCCTGCTGGGCCTGTCCCGTCGCCAGCAGGCGGCTTGCGGTCTCGGTGGCTCCTTCGAGGCCGTCCTGCGCCAGATAGACCAGCGCCACTTGCAGGATCGCGATCAGCACCGCGAGGAACACCGGGGCGACGATGGCGAACTCGATGATCGTGGCGCCCCTGTCGTCGCAGGCGATGGGCCGGATGGAGCAGGGAACGCGCATGCGTGGATTGGCCTCGGGTGGTCAGCCTGCCAGGCATAGGCCCGGGAAGGCTAACCGGCGGTTGGAACGGGGCTAGGGAACCGTCCTGAGCGCGGCCCCGTGCGGGATCCCGAAATTCCCGGATATGGGACAGGTGGGGTGCGAAAACACACGGCATTCCGCCAAAAATGACAGCTGTGTGACCGGAGCGCGCCGCGGCCTTCCTATCATGAGGGGGGGACATTCATCATCGCGAGATGATATTTGCGAAGGAAGCATTCTTGACGACCAATACCATCGGGGAACGGCTGGCGTTCCTTGAATTCGATGCCGCGCAGCGCCGTGCCCTGGCCTCTGCGCAGCCTCTCCTGCGGCGCTGCATCGGCCCCGCACTCGACCGTTTCTACGCCCGCGTGCGGCAGACGCCGACGCTCTCGGCGATGTTCCGCGACGCCGCGCACATGGACAAGGCCAAGGCCGCCCAGGTGGCGCACTGGATGGAAATCTCGTCCGCCCGGTTCGATCACGACTACTACGAGGCGGTTTCGCGCATCGGCAAGATGCACGCGAAGATCGGGCTGGAGCCGCGCTGGTACATCGGCGCCTATGCCCTGATCCTCGAAGAGATCATGACGGCGGTGGAACGCTCCGCCAGCCCCTGGCGGCGGCTACTGCGGCCGGGCATCTCGCCGGGCAAGGTGAGCCGGGCACTCGTCAAGGCGGCGATGCTCGACATGGACCTGTCGATCTCGATCTATTTCGAGGAGGCCGAGGCGGAGCGTTCGCAGGCGATCGATTCCCTCGACCGGGCGATGTCGCGGCTGGCGGCGGGCGATCTGGTCCACGAACTCGACGATCTGCCCGACACGTTCCTGTCGCTGACCCGTTCCTACAACGAGAGCCTCGGCAACTTGCGCAGCACCATCGGCTCGGTGGTCCAGACCTCGAGCGCGATCCAGGGCGGCGCGGGCGAGATCGCGCGCGCCTCGGAAGACCTCGCGCGGCGCACCGAGAGCAACGCGGCGAGCCTCGAACAGGCGGCCGCCACGCTCCAGCAGGTCGAGGACCGGGTGAAGGCGACCGCCAGCGGGGCTTCGGAAACCCTGGGGATCGCGGGCGGTGCGCTCGATGCGGTCGGTCAGGGGCGCGGCGTCGCGGTCGACGCGGTGCAGGCGATGCGCACCGTGCATGAAAGCGCGCGCGGCATCGACGAGGTGATCGAGGGGGTCGACAAGATCGCCTTCCAGACCCGCGTTCTGGCCATGAATGCCGCGGTCGAGGCGGGCCGGGCCGGGGACGCCGGACGCGGTTTTGCGGTTGTCGCCGATCTGGTCAGTTCGCTCGCCATGCGGGCCGAGGAAGAGGCGCGCAAGGCCCGCGACGGGCTCAGCACCACCCGTGCCCAGATCGACGAGGCGGCAGGGGCCGTCACCCGCGTCGACACCGAACTGGAGCGCATCGCCGTCGAGGTCGAGCGTGTCCACAAGCTGATCGGCACGATGTCGCGCGACAACGATGCCCAGGCCGTCGCCATCTCCGAGATCAACACCGCGGTTGGCGTGATGGACCAGGCGACGCAGCAGAACGCGGCGATGGTCGAAGAAACCTCGGCAGCGACGCGATCGCTGTCCTCCGATGCGACGGCGCTGGCCGCGCAGGCGGGCATGTTCCGGATCGGCGACGATCGCACGGCTGGACGGTTCGCCGCGTAATAGCGTCGCGCGCCGGGTTTGAACCGCCGCATTCCGGTATTGGCGAGGCATTGGGAAATGCGCTGCGGCGCATTTCCCAACAGGCGTTTACCGCAGGGTCATTGCTGCAGGCTGCGGACGAAGAATGTCGAGAGACGGCGCGTCACGTAGTCGATCGGGCCGGTCGAGCGGCCCACGGTGTGCTCGCCGCCGGGCACGACGAGGAGGTCGAAATCCTTGTCCGCCTTCACCAGCGCATTCACCACCTGCATGGTCGAGGCGGGATCGACGTTGCTGTCCTGCTCGCCCACGATCAGGAACAGCTTGCCCTGCAGCTTTGCGGCATTGTCCACGCCCGAGGCATCGGCGTAGCTCTTGTCGACCGGCCAGCCGAGCCACTGTTCGTTCCAGCTGATCTTGTCCATGCGGTTGTCGTAGCAGCCCGCCATGGCGACGCCGGCCTTGTAGAAATCGCCATGGAACAGCAGCGCATTGAGCGTCGACTGCCCGCCCGCCGAGGCGCCGTAGATGCCGACGCGGCTGATGTCGTAGGACGGGTCCTTCGCCGCCATCGCCTTGTGCCAGAGGATGCGATCGGGGAAGCCGGAATCCTGCAGGTTCTTCCAGGCGACGTCCTGGAATGCCTTCGAACGGTTGGCCGTGCCCATGCCGTCGATCTGCACGACGATGAAGCCAAGGTCGGCCAGCGCCTGCATGCCGATCACCTTGTCGCCGCCCGAATGGTAGCCGAAGGGCCAGAAGGTCTTGGGCACGAAGCTGTCATGCGGGCCGGCGTAGATGTTCTCGATCACCGGGTATTTCTTCGCAGGATCGTAGTCGTGCGGGCGCACGACGAGGCCCCAGATGTCGCTCTTGCCGTCGCGGCCCTTGGCGGTGAACACTTCGGGCGCGTGGAAACCGGCGGCGGTGAGGCGGCTGATGTCGCCCCTGGTGATCGTCGCCACCACAGCGCCGTCGCTGGCGCGGTGCAGTTCGCTGACGGTGGGCATGTCCACGCGCGAATAAGTATCGACGTAGAACTGCATGTCGGGCGAGAAGCGGGCGGCGTGGTCGGCGCGCTCGGGGGTCAGCGGCGTCAGGTTGCGGCCGTCGAAATCGATGCGGTAGTAGTGGCGGAAATAGGGATCCTCGCCCGGGTTCATGCCGCTGGCGGCGAACCAGATCTGGCGCTTGGCATCGTCCACCTTGACCACTTCGCGCACCACCCAGTTGCCGGTGGTGATGCGGTTCTTCACCTTCCCGGTCTTGCCGTCCATCAGGTAGAGGTGGTTCCAGCCGTCGCGCTCCGAGGCCCAGACGATCTCGCCCCCAAGGCCGTTCACGTCATGCGCGAAGCGGCGGTCGGCGTAGAAGAAGGTCCTGGCATCTTCGGTCACGGCGGCATGGGCTGCGCCGGTCCCGGCATCGACGGCGATGATCCGCGCCTGTCCGAAACCGCGCTTGTCGTAATCGAATTCCACGCTCTTGCCGTCGGCGCGCCAGCGGGGCTGCGAGAGCTGGTAGGGATTGGGGAACAGCGCAGGATCGACCACCGTCTGGCGGCGGCTGGCGACATCGAACAGCACCGGCTGCTCCTGATCGACGGCATCGCCGGGCTTGGGATAGAGCTGGCTGCGCAGCGCCGGCTGAAGCTGGCCAGCGGGCGCGGCTTCCACGCGCAGCACGTGGCGGGCAAAGCCGGGGCGCACGCGGTAGATCATCACATGGCGGCTGTCGGGCGACCACTCGATGGTTTCGGGATCGTAGAAATTGCCCTCGGTGCCGTCGCTGCTGAGGCGCGTCAGGTCCCTGGAGCCGGCGGGACGGACGACGAGGTTGTTGTCCTCGACCAGCGCTTCCCACTTGCCGTCGGGCGAGAGGCGCGGATGGTTATCGGCGGGCACCGAAAGGTCGCGCACGACGCCGAAGCCGCGCGGGCGGCGCGGGTCGGCTTCGGGCGCGCAGTGATAATCGGTGAGCGTGCAGTTCCAGCCGGCATAGTCGATGCCGAAACCGATCGACTGGCGATCCGGCCCCCACGAGAACTGGTCGAACGGCAGGCGCAGCGGGTCGATCGTCTCGCCCATTGCGGCGCCGAGCGCCTTGGCGAGCTTCTGCTGGTCGAAGGCCGGGGTCTTTGCCCGCGCGCGCAGGTCATAAGTCTCGAACGCGAAGCCGCCTTCCACGGTCTTGCGATAGGAGAAGGCGCTGCCGTCCGGCGTCCAGCTTGCCGGCCAGGCGATCTCGCGCGTCAGGTACTGCCAGTCCGCGCGCAGCGATATCGAGCGGGCCATGTCCTCGGCGCTCGGCGCGGCAAGGGCGTGGACAGGGGCGAGCGGCACCGCGCTCGCGGCCAGCAGCAGGGCCGCGCGGGCGTGACGGAGAGGAGCAAGCATGGATCGAAAACCTCAGTGCGGATCGGCAGGGCGCGGGGGCAGGACACGGGGGGGGGCAGGCCCCGACAAAATGCGTTCTTAAATATAGTATACGAAATTTGCACAGCGAGGCAATGCGGGAAGGAAGCCGCTCAGGGAATCCAGCGGTAGTCCGGCTTGGCGGTGACTTCCGGCACGGGGGCGGTTAGGTCGGCGCCGTGCTTGGGGTCCTTGACGGTCTCCTGATCGACGAAGCCATAGAAGACACCGTGCGCTGCCGAGCCGCCGCGCTGTTCGACATCGCCGATGTTCTGCGCGGTGCCGGACAGGACGATGCCTTTCTCGTACTCGCCGATGCCGAGCATGGCGGTTGCCGCCCGGGCCTTGTCCCGTACCACGGTATCACCGCGCAACACGGTCAGGCCGGAAATCACCGCATCGTCGCGCACCTCCGCCTTGTCGAGCACGACCGCGTGATCCTCGATCCGCGCATGGCCGGAAACGGTGCCGGAGACGACGCGCGCATAAGGGCCGACCCATGCCGTCTTCGCCACGCTGGCGCCGGGGCCTACCCAGCCGCCGCCGTTGCTGTGGCGATGGCCACCGGGGATCGGCGCGGGCGCGTCGGGCTGGGCGCCATCGAACTGCACCATCCACGGATAGCGGTAGATCGAATACCACGGCTGGTCCCAGCGGATCTTCTGCATCGTGGAGGGCGTGGCCATGACCACCAGATAGAGCCCGGTATCGTCAGGACGCACCGCGATGGAGGCAGCGCCTTTGGTGCCGCGCTGGAGCGGGGTGTAGCGGCTCTTGCCGTCGGCGCCGACGGCCACGACGCCCCAGCGCCAGTCGGAGGCGGGCGAGGGGATCGTGTCCGGCTCGTCGGCAAGGCCGGGCAGCGAGGTGACGGCGCTGGCCTGCTGCACCACGCCGCGGAACGTCACGCGCACTTCGCCGGCACCGGCATCGGGGCGAAGCTTCACCACGTTGTAGCCCCAGCGCTGGGGTGCGGCCATCTCGGGCACGGCGAAGCGGCGGTGGGCGGCGTCGATCGGATCGAGCACGGTGGCCGAGAGGATTCCGGCATCGGTGGTCTGGTCGTAGCTGCCGTAATTGCGGCGCAGGACCGCGCCCTGATCGCTGCCGTCGGGATTGGTGTAGTCCCAGTTGGCGTTGTGCAGGGCCCAGTCGCCGAAGGTGTCGTTCAACTGCTCCTGTGTCCATCCCATGTTGCGCTGGAGGACGCTGAAGGGATCTTCGGTGAGGCGTGCGGGATCGTCCTTGCCGGGGGCCTTGCGCCAGATGTCGTTGACCGCCTCGAAGCCGTGGGTGTCCTTCAGGTATTCGAAGAACTGCCAGTTGCAGTAGCGCGTCCGGGTCGAGCCGTAATAGAGGTGCGGATACTGCTTGAGCAGCACCGAGCAGTGCGTGTTCTGGCGGAATTCCGGCAGCTGCACGGTCATCCAGTTGGCGTGGCTTTCGAACATCCAGCCGGTGAAGGGCGAATCCATCAGGCGGCCGGTGGCGGCCTGAAGCGCGTGGGTCAGTTCGTGGGCAAGCCCGAACCGGTCCTTGAGTGCGCCGGGATCGATCCACATGCCCATGTGGCCGAGCGAGTCCGCCCCGCCGGTCAGTCCGTAGCCGACGCCGATATAGGCATTGACCTTGAACTTCTCCGGCGAGCCGCAATGGGGCGTGGGAAAGCGCAGGGTGCCGAGGAAATAGCTCCACACATATTCGAGATGCGCGGCGGCGGCCTTGGCCACTTCCGGTTCCACCGTGCCCGGCTTCCAGTGCAGCGCGAAGTGGGCGCTTTCCAGCTGGAGGGGCAGGGCGGAATTGGCGGCGTCCGACGGATCGGTCGCCGCCACTTTCCAGCCATTTGGCCATTCCCCGGCTACGCAGGCCGCACTCGGTGTGGAGCCGGTAGCCGGGGAGGCAGCCATCGCCGCGGACGGAAGGGCCGCTCCAGGGACGGAGAGCGCCAGCGCCGATGCCTGCAGGAAAGTCTTCATCGTCATGAGTCCCCGATCAGCGGGGCGTCAGCGTGACGGTGGTGGCCGCTGCGGTGAGCGGGATGGCATAGCCATCGCGGTCCGCGGTGCCGGTGTCGGTCGCATAGGTACGGCCGCCAGCGGTGGTGGTCTGGAACAGCAGGCGCGCGGCCGGATCGGTGGCGCTGGCCGGATCGAGCGTCAGCACGACCTTGCCGGTCTTGCTGTCGTAATCGGCGCTCTGGATGCGGCCGGCTTCCAGCGTGATCCACAGACCGGCGGGCGCCACGAACAGGCGGCGGCGGGCGCCGTCCTTCGGGACGAGGTTTACGGTGCTGCCCTTGGTGGTCAGGTCGCCGCCGAAGCCGATCCAGCCGAACTGCGGGTCATTGACCATGTAGCTCGCCGCCGTGATCGCATGGCCGTAGAAGCCCATGCCGTAGTCGCCGGTGATCGCGTCCCACTTCATCATGTCCGGCCACGAGTGGAACGCGGCCGAGCCGAAGCCCTTCTGGTCGATATTGGTCACGCCGCCCATCATGCCGCCGTAAGCGACGCGCAGCAGGTGCAGGTCGGTGGGGTTCTGGCGATAGGCATCGAACAGCGGCACCGCGTTCAGCGCCGATCCGTAGTGGTGGATCTGCCGCTCGATGCGGCTGACCTTGCCGCCATAGAGGAAGTCCCAATAGCGGCGCGCATTGCCGTTATAGCCCCAGCTGGGGATCGTGGGATCGTAGCCCAGGATAACCTCGCGCGTCTCGTCCGCCTGCGGCTGGAAGCCGAAGTAGCGCATCCAGGCATAGACTTCGGGCTGGCCGGTGGAATCCCACGCCATCTCGCTGCCGAACGGATACTTCATCGAACGCCAGTGATCTGCGCGCTTCTTCATCAGGCCTTCCATCTCGGTGGCCTCGGCGGTCATGCCCTCGCGCTTCAGGTCCTTCAGGATGTCGACGAAGACGTCGCCTTCCATCTGGCCGAACTCGGCATAGTACGGGGCATCGCGCATCATCGCGACGGTCGTGCGGTAGGCCCAGTCGAGGTAGAACTTCCAGTCGTGCTGCTTGACCAGCCCGGCATTGTCGCGGGCGAGGCGGTAGAGCACCCAGTGGCCGATGGCGACGTGGGGGTAGTTATAGGAGCGGCCGAGATCGCCTGCATCCTTCTTCGACCACGCGGTCCAGTTCTTCCAGTTGATCTTGGGATCGTAGTAGTTCGGGAACTCCACCGGATCGTAGTAGAAGATGCTCTTCTTGACGGCACCGGCCTGCGGGCCGTCCTTGACCTGCAGGGTGCCCAGCACGGTTTCGTTGACGAGGCGTTCCAGCTTGGCGACTTCTTCCGGGTTCGGATTGTCGAGCTGCTTCATCATCGCGGCGACCCACGAACCGGCGCCGCCTTCGTCGCTCATCCCGGAAACCCAGACGCGGCCGTCCTGCGTGAGGATCTTGTTGTCCTCCCGGTCGTAGGAGAGGATCGCGGGGCTGCGGTGGAAGGGATCGTCCTTGCCTTCGAACCACTGGTCGGTGGTGGTGAAGTGGCCGATGTCGGCCATCACCTGCTCAAGCGGCTTGGTGATGTAGTAGCTGACGGTCTGCTTCTGCCCGTCCGCATACGTCACCGTCAGACGCGCCTGACCCCAGCCGTTGGCCTTGATCTGGTAGCGGGCCCAGCCCCCCCCGCTTTTCTCGGAGGTGGCGGTGAGCGAACCTTCGGGGAAGGATTCGATCTTCGCCACCTTGCTCGGCGTCTTCAGGAACAGGCTGGCGGTCTGGTCGGTGGGCACGACATAGCCGGGAATGCCGACCGCGACCGGGCGCTTCTGGGCGACCAGCGTATCCTCGATCGCGCGGATGCTGGGCGCGGTCACGAAGCGCAGGCCGATCGTGCGGCTTTCGCCGGGGGCCAGCGTGATGCTGGTCGGCTCGTTCCACTGCTGACCGGCCTTGGCCCATTCCTTTTCGGCAAAGCCCTTGCTGGCGACGGTCCAGTCGTAGAAGCCCTCGGAAACCTGCGTGCGCGGGCTCTTGTCGGTGAAGATGTCGCCATCACGGGCAGCGCGGGCCTCGGCGATCGGGCGATAGGCTTCGAGCGGGGTGCCCTTCTCGGGCAGCACCAGCAGCGCCGGGCCTTCCCCGTTGAGGCGCGTGACCTGAAGGTAACCGGCATCGCGGCCGATATAGGGATCGACGAAGCTGGCCTGCGCGTGGGCGGAATCGAGATCGCGGTCGAGGATGATGTTGTCGAACACCATCGGCATGCCGAGGCCGCCGATCTCCACGGGAGCGCTGCTGGTGTTGACCAGCGTGAAGCGCAGGGCGAGCACGCCGTCCTCGTTCACCCAGCGGCGCTCGACGCGCAGCGGGATGCCCGCTCCCATGGAAGCGGTGATGTCGGCGGCGGCGAGCACGCCCTTGCCGCCCGTCAGCGCGGCGATCTGCTTGCGGGCATGGGCGGAGGAGAAGTCCTGCCAGTCTGAGCCCGCGGTCTTCAGGCGAATGTGAATGTCGCCGATATGGACATAGCCATCGGCGGCACGCTCGGCCTCACGGCCCGCAGGCACGAAGTCGAACGCGGCATTGCCCTTGGGCGAGAGGTGGGCAAGCGTCTGGGTATCCGCGCGCAGCGCCAGATCGAAGGCCGGGGTCTGCATCTCGGTCTTCTGGATCGGCGGATAGACCGGCTTCGGCTTCTCCGCTTCCTGTGCCTGCGCCGCCGCCATCGGCAACATGGCCGGAACCGGCGCCAGTACCAGCGCGATGAGGGGGAGGGGCTTCAGAAGACGCTTCATGTCAAATCCTCGCGGGTATCTTCAACGGGCCAAAGCGACTGCCGGTGCGGCAGGCTTCACGGGGCCGAGCGGCGGCGGTGTCTCGCCGAGCAGGTAAAGGGTGAAATAGTCGCGCAGCTTCTTCCAGAAGAAGGGCTGGTAGACGTTGTGGGTGGCATTGGGCACGACCACCATGTCGACGTCGCGCCCGGCATCGATCAGCGCCTTGGCAAGGCGGAAGCTTTCGGTGACCGGCACGTTGTCGTCGATGTCGCCGTGGACCAGCAGCAGGTGGCCCTTGAGCTGGCTCGCCACCGCCATGTTCGAATTGCGTTCCCAGGTTGCCGCGTCGGCTTCGCCCATCGAGACTTCGGGCCACCAGGTCTTGTCCAGCCGGAGGTCGTGGTTGCCCGAGGCGGAGACGCCGACCTTGAAGAAGTCGGGGCGGCGCAGCACGAAGCGCGCGGTGTCGTAGCCGCCCGCCGATCCGCCGAACACGCCGACACGATCGACGTCCATGTAGGGGTATTTGGCGGCCATCTGGCGGATCAGCGCGATGTGATCGTCAAGGCCCACTTCGCCCAGGTTCTGGTAGGCGGGAAGGCGGAAAGCCTGGCCGCGCCGCGAGGTGCCGGTGCCGTCGATCATGACGACCACCGCGCCGATCTGCGCGACGCTGTTGCCCGGCACGCGCAGCGCCATGCCCCAGGTGGAGGGCACGTCGGTGGTGGTGGGGCCGGTGTAGACGTTGTCGATCACCGGATAGCTGCGCTTCGGATCGAAGTGCGCGGGGCGATAGATCATGCCGTAGATCGGCGTCTTGCCGTCCGCCGCCACGCCCTTGAACGGTTCGGGCGGGGTGTAGCCGGCCGCCAGCAGGCGGCTGTCGTCGGCCTTGGCGAGGTCCATCACGATCCTGCCGGTCGCACCGTCACGCAGCACCGCGCGGGTGGGCGTCGTCGGGCTCGACATCTGGTCGACGATCCACTTGCCGTCGGGCGAAACCTGGGCATCGTGGTCGAGCGGTTCGGGCGTCAGTTCGGTGAGGCCGCCCCCGTTCAGCGATACCCGGTAGAGCGCACGCCAATAGGGATTGCGGTCCGCCTCGCGCCCGACGCCGGTGACGATGAGCGATGCCTTGTCCTCGGCCACGTTGTCCACCGAGAGCACTTCCCAGTTGCCCGTGGTGAGGGCCTGGCCGCCATCCGGGTTGTCCGGGGTGACGAGGTAGAGCTGCGCCCACCCGGTGCGCTCCGAAATCGAAAGTTCGCCGCCCAGTTCGGGCGAGGGGAAGATCATCGAGGAGGTGACGGTGATGACCGGCTTCACCGCCTCGTGCGCGACGATCTTCGCGGCGCCGGTCGCCGGATCGGCCACGTAGACCGCCTGCTGGCGATAGCCGCGCTCGGTCCACTGCATGCGCGGCTTGCCGTTCACCCAGTTCATGTCGGGCGGCGAGGGGTAGAGGATCGATTCCGACGGCATCTGGATCGGAACGATCTTGGCCTTGCCGCTCTTCAGCGCGGCCTGCACGTCGACCACGATGCGTGTCGCCTGCGGCAGCTTCTCGGCGCCTGCGAGCGGGTAGATGTAGGAGAAGCTGCGCGGATAGAAATTGCCCGGCGGGTTCTGCTGGGTGATCGAAAGCTTCTTCACCTCGCGCGTGTCGAGCCGCCACGTCAGCAGATAGCGCCCGTCGGGCGACCATGCGCCGGAAACGGGCATCGCCGGTTCCTCGGTGCCTTCGCGCAGGATCTGCGAGAGTTCGGGGATCGAGCGGCCATAGGGCTGCTCGCGCGTGCCATCGGTGGTCAATGCGACTTCGCGGCCCGATGCCACGTCGACGGCATAGAGGTTGTAACCGCGCGCGACGATCCTGGTCTTGCCATCGGGCGAGGGGAGGTCGAGCTGCGGCGCTTCCGGCGTGACCTTCTCGGCCTTGCCCGCCGCGTTCAGGCGCCAGTGGCCGTCCAGCGCGTCGAAAGTGAGGCTGCCCTGTTCGGCATCGTAACCGATGTCGGCGAGCCGGGCGTCGTCGAGGGAGATGGTCCGGCCGTTTGCCTCGGACAGGGCTGCAAGCAGGCTCGCGGTCGTCGACACTTCACGCACCTGCTTCGTGGCAAGGTCGAGCAGCAGGAAGCGCTGGTCCTTGCGATTGCCGGTCCGGTAGAACAGCGCATCGCCAACGAATTGCGGCGCGACATTGGCATTGTCGATGAGGTCGCCGATGCCTGCGCCAAGGAAGGCATCCGCCGTCTGATAGCGCTCGGCAATGCTGGGCTGTGCGGACTGCGTCGCAACCGTCGATGCCTGCCGTGCCTGTGCGGCGGGCTGGAAGGCCATGGCGGCTCCAAGCGCAAGCAGGCTTACCGCAGCCGGTTTTTTCAGTACGGAGAGAACAGGACGGGAAATCAAGGAGGTGCTCATGACATGGTCCCATCGCTTGTCTTCGGAAAGATGCATGGGTTCTTGACGTCCCCGACGGAAAGGGTCAAGAAAAAATTATACGATATATGATCTGAGCATTTCACAAATGCTTCAATCCAGTCGCCGGGATGATCCAGATGACCGCAACTCCTTCTGTCGAAACCGCCCTTCCGCTGGTCAGCGAGCGGCTTCACCATGCGGTGGCGCGCCGACTGGCGATGGCGATCGTCGGCGGCGAACTTCCTGCCGGGCATGTGTTCCCGGCGGAGGTGGAACACGCCGAGCGGCTGGGCGTCTCGCGCTCGGTGCTGCGCGAGGCGTTCCGCGTGCTGACCTCCAAGGGCATGGTCAGCAGCCGGCCCAAGGCGGGCACCCGCGTCAACGCGCGCAAGAGCTGGAACCTGCTCGATCCCGATGTGCTGGCCTGGCAGATACAATGCGGTGCCAGCGACGAGTTCCTGCGCGACTTGTTCGAACTGCGGCTGGTCGTCGAGCCGCAGGCAGCGGAAATGGCGGCGCTGCGCCGTGACGAGCGGCAACTCACCGACATGGCCAATGCGCTGGAAACGATGGAGCGTTGCACGCTGGCCACCGACAAGGGCCGCGCGGCCGACATCCGCTTTCACGAACTGGTGCTGGAGGCGACGCGCAACGAACTGATGCAGGCGCTGTCCACCTCGATCTCGACCGCCATCGCCTCGACCACCGCGATCAAGAGCCGCGTGCAGGATTCCCCGCGCGACCCGATGCCCGAGCACCACGCCCTCTATCGCTGCATTGCCGAGGGCAACGCCAAGCAGGCGCGCAAGGCGATGGTTGCACTGATCGATCTTGCCCACTCGGACACCCGCGTCGCGCTTCGGCGCTGAAACCTCTCGGCTCGACGGGGTTGACTCGGCAGCGTCGACCCTTATCAATAACAGTATACGATATTCGATAGGAGTTTCCGGTGATGAAGGCCAATCGGCGCGAATGGATGACTGGCGTGGCGGCGCTGGCCATCAGCTCAATCCCTCTCAAGGGCTTCGCGGCTGTCATCGCCCCCAAGCTGCCGATCAAGGCGAAGCCGCTGCCGCTGAGCGACGTGCGGCTGACCGCATCCGACTATGCGACAGCGGTGGAAGTCAATGTCGACTACCTGATGTCGCTCAGCCCCGATCGCTTCCTGCACAATTTCCGCAAGTACGCGGGGCTTGAGCCCAAGGCGCCGATCTACGGCGGCTGGGAATCGGACACCATCGCCGGCCATACCCTTGGCCACTACATGACCGCGCTGGTGCTGGCATGGCAGCAGACCGGCAACCCCGAATGCCGACGCCGCGCGGACTATATCGTCGACGAACTGGCGCTCTGCCAGGCGCAGCGCAGCGATGGCTACATCGGCGCGCTCGGCCGCAAGACCAAGGACGGCAAGGTCGTCGACGGGCAGGAAATCTTCCCCGAAGTCATGCGCGGCGAGATCAAGTCGGGCGGGTTCGACCTCAACGGATCGTGGTCGCCGCTCTACACCGTGCACAAGTATTTCGCGGGTCTGCTCGATATCCATTCGGCCTGGGGCAATGCCAAGGCGCTGGAAGTGGTCATCGGTCTGGGCGGCTACTTCGAGAAGGTCTTTGCCGCGCTTGACGACAAGCAGATGCAGGAACTGCTGGGCTGCGAATATGGCGGTCTCAACGAAAGCTATGCCGAACTCTACGCCCAGACCGGCGATCTGCGCTGGCTGAAGGTGGCCGAGCGCATCTATGACAAGCGCGTGCTCGATCCGCTGGTGGCGCAGGAGGACAAGCTCTCCAACTTCCACGCCAATACCCAGGTGCCCAAGCTGATCGGCCTGGCCCGCATTCACGAACTGACCGGCAAGGACGAGCCGGGCCGCGCCGCCCGCTTCTTCTGGGAGCGCGTGACGCAGCACCACAGCTACGTGATCGGCGGCAATGCCGACCGCGAATACTTCTTCGAGCCGGACAACATCGCGCTGCACCTCACGGAATCGACCTGTGAGCACTGCAACACCTACAACATGCTCAAGCTGACCCGTCAGCTCTACTCGTGGCAGCCGGACGGCGCGCTGTTCGACTATTACGAGCGCGCGCATCTCAACCACGTGATGTCGGCACAGAACCCGCATACCGGCGGCTTCACCTACATGACGCCGATGATGAGCGGCGCCCCGCGCGGCTATTCGCAGCCGGGCGAGGAAGCCTTCTGGTGCTGCGTCGGCTCGGGCATGGAAAGCCACTCGAAGCACGGCGATTCCATTTACTGGCAGGGTGACGACACGCTCTTCGTGAACCTCTTCATCCCGTCGAAGGCGGAGTGGAAGGCCAAGGGCGTGGCGCTGACGCTGGCCACCGAATATCCGTTCAAGCCTGAAGTGGGCGTGACGCTCGACAGCGTGAATAACGGCAAGTTCACCCTCGCGCTGCGCATCCCGGCCTGGGCCAAGGACCGCGCGCTGGTGTCGGTCAACGGCGCGCCGGTTCCGGCCAATGCGGTGAACGGCTACGCCGTGATCGACCGCCGCTGGAAGAAGGGCGACACGATTGCGCTCACCCTGCCGCTCGACTTGCGCTTCGAGGCGGCTGCCGGCTCGCAGGATGTGGTTGCCGTGCTGCGTGGCCCGCTGGTCATGGCGGCGGACCTCGGCCCGGCCGAAATGGAGTTCACCGGCGTCGAGCCGGCGATGGTGGGCGACAATCCGCTTGCCGCCTTCGCGCCGATCGTCTCGGATCGTCCGCGCTTCCAGACCAGGGGCGTCACCCGTCCGGGCGACCTCAACTTCGTGCCGTTCTACAGCCAGTACGACCGCCGCAGCGCCGTCTACTTCAAGCGCTTCAGCGAAGCGGGCTGGAAGAGCGAGGAAGCCTCGTTCCTGGCCGAGCAGGCCCGCCAGAAGGACATCGCCGCCCGCTCGATCGACGTCATGCACCTCGGCGAAATGCAGCCCGAGCGCGACCACAACCTGACCTCGGAAATCTCCTACCCGGTTTCCTACCGTGGCCGGAACGGGCGCGATGCCCGCTCGGGCGGCTATTTCGAGTTCACGATGAAGGTGAAGCCGGGGCCGCTGCTGCTGCTGCAAGCGACCTATTGGGGCAGCGAGCGTTCGCGCGTGTTCGACATCTTCGTCGACGGCACCAAGGTCGTCACCCAGAAGCTCGACAACGATACGCCGGGCAAGTTCATGGACGTCGACTATCCGCTGCCCGAGGCGCTGACCAAGGGCAAGACCGCGGTCAAGGTGCGTGTCGTGCCGCATGACCGCAGTTCGGCGGGGCCGATCTTCGGCATGCGCCTGTTCACGGCCAAGCCCGCTGCCGCCAAGTGAGTGAGAATCGCATGACTGCCAACGGCGAAATCGCCTTCTCGCTGGAGGAGGCGGATGCCTTCGCCCGCAAGGTTCTGGTCGCTTGCGGGCTGGCTGCGGACCATGCCGCCGCCGTGGCGCAGACGATGGTTTCGGGCGAGCGTGACGGCTGCACCTCGCACGGGCTCTACCGTCTGCTCGTCGCCGCCAACTCGGTGGCGCGCGGCGTGGTGGTGCCCGATGCGGTGCCCGAAGTGAGCGAACCGGCCAAGGCGCTGGTCAAGGTGGACGGCAAGGGCGGCTTCGCCCAGCTGCCCTTTGAACTGGGCATGCCGCTGCTGGTGGAGAAGGCCAGGGCTTACGGCATCGCGGCCATGGCGCTCAACAACGTGGTCCACTTCGCCGCGCTCTGGCCCGAGGTCGAGGCGCTGGCCGAGCAGGGCCTTGTCGCGCTCGCCTTCACGCCCAGCCACGCCTGGGTCGCGCCCGAGGGCGGCACCAAGCCGGTCTTCGGCACCAACCCGATCGCGTTCGGCTGGCCGCGTCCGGACCGCGCGCCCTTCGTGTTCGACTTCGCCACCAGCGCGGTCGCGCGCGGCGAGATCGAGCTGCACCGCCGCGCGGGCAAGGCGATCCCGCCGGATTGGGGCTATGACGCCGATGGTCGTCCCTCCACCGATGCCAAGGCCGTGCTCGACGGCGCGATGCGCACGTTCGGATCGCACAAGGGCTCGGCGCTTGCCGCGATGGTCGAGCTGCTGGCCGGCCCGCTGATCGGTGACATGACCAGCGCGGAATCGCTGGCGGCAGACGAAGGACGCGGCGGCTCGCCCATCGGCGGCGAACTGATCGTCGTCATCGATCCGGCGGGCTTCCTGGGTGACAGCCTGGACGAATACCTGAAGCGGGCGGAGACCATGTTCGAAACCATCGAAGGGCAGGGCGCCCGCCTCCCCGGTTCGCGCCGCCTGCTGGCCCGCGCCCGTTCGCAAGTGGAAGGCGTGCGCATCCCCGCGCAGCTCCACGCCGACATTCTCGAAATTCTCGAAAGGGGAAATTGACGTGAAGACTACGCTTGGCCGCGCGCTGCTGCTGGCAGGCGCCGCAGTTGTCTCGGGCGTTGCCGTTTCTGGGGCCGTTTCCGCCGCAGCGGCTCCCGCAGCCCAGATCGCCAAGGCCCAGACCCCGGACGAGGCTTTCGAAGCCATCTACACCGCCGAATACGCCTGGCGCCTGCAGCAGAGCGGCCCCAGCGAGGATGGTCCCAAGAGCGAACGCCTCGCGCTCCCCGACGTCGGCGTAAAGGCGCAGACCGCGCGCCTGGCCGCGTGGGAAAAGGTCGAAAAGCAGCTCGCCGCGATCGACGTCGCCAGGCTGTCGCCCGAGAACCGCATCAACTTCTCGGTCTACAAGGGCCAGATCGATGCCTTTGTCGCATCCCAGCGTTACCGCGATTACGAAAAGCCCTTCAACGCCGACACCAGCTTCTGGGGTGAACTGGCCGACTGGGCCCGCTCGCCGCTGCGCGACCAGCAGAGCGCCGAAGACTTCGTGGAAATGCTGCGCGAGATCCCGCGCTACTACGACCAGCAGATCGACAATATGCGCGCGGGCCTGAAGCGCGGTTTCTCGGCCCCGCAGGTTACGCTGATCGGGCGTGACAAGGGCATCGAACTCGTGGTCGATGCCAAGACGGCGGAGGACTCGCCGTTCTACGAGCCGTTCAGGAAGCTGCCCTCGACGATCCCGGCTGCCGAGCAGGAAAAGCTGCGCGCCGCCGCCCGCGCCGCGATCACCGGCAGCGTCGTGCCCGCGCACGCCAAGCTGCTCGCCTTCATGCGCGGCGAGTACGAGAAGCAGGCGCGCAAGACGCTCGCCGCCTATGCGCTGCCGGACGGCAAGGCCTACTACCAGTCGAAGATTTCCGAGTTCGTCACGCTCGACAAGTCGCCCGAGGAGATCCACCAGATCGGCCTCAGCGAAATGGCGCGCATCCGCTCGCAGATGAACGAGGTGATGCAGCAGGTCGGTTTCAAGGGCGACCTCAAGGCGTTCCTGCACTTCCTGCGTACTGATCCGCAGTTCTATCCCAAGACGCCGAACGAATTGCTCTACCGCGCCGCGTGGATCGCCAAGACTTTCGACGGCAAGGCCTCGCAGTTCTTCGGTCACCTGCCGCGCAGCCGCTTCGCCATCAAGCCGGTGCCGGACGACGTGGCGCCGTTCTACACCGGCGGGCGCGGCGGTCCGGGCATCTACCTCGTCAACACCTACGATCTGCCGAGCCGCCCGTTCTACTCGCAGGTCGCGCTGACCCTGCACGAATCCGCGCCGGGTCACGCCATGCAGATGCCGCTCGCCGCCGAGAACAAGGACCTGCCGGCCTTCCGCCGCGACACCTATCTCTCTGCCTACGGCGAGGGCTGGGCGCTCTATTGCGAGGCACTGGGCGAGGACATGGGCATGTACGAGACGCCCTATGACCGCTTCGGCATGCTCAGCTATCAGGCCTGGCGTGCCTCGCGCCTCGTTGTCGATACCGGCATCCACGCCAAGGGCTGGACCCGCGAGCAGGCGCAGCAGTACCTGCGCGACAACACCGCGCTGTCCGACCACGAGATCGAGACCGAGGTGGACCGCTACATCTCCTGGCCGGGACAGGCGCTGTCCTACTACATGGGCCAGCTGGCCTTCGTGGATGCGCGCAAGAAGGCGGAAACCGCGCTGGGTTCGAAGTTCAACATCCGCGCTTTCCACGATGCGGTGCTGGCGCTGGGCGCGGTGCCGCTGCCGGTGATCGACAGCCGCGTCGATCAGTTGATCAAGGATGGCGGCAAGGGGCCTTATCCCGATGAGGAATAGTCTCAAGCTGGCTCTGGCGGCGGGCGCGTTTGCGTCCGTCGCCCCGGCATCCGTCTTTGCGCAGCAGGCGCCGGTGGCGCGCGAACTGACGGTTCCGGGCAACCCCATCCTCGCCGACGGGGATTACTACTCCACCGATCCCGCGCCTTTCGTGGCCGACGGCCAGCTCTGGATCCTCGCCGGGCGCGACGAGGCGGCGAGCGACGTCAACGACTTCATCATGCCCGAATGGCAATTGCTGAAGACGGCCGATCCGGCCTCGGGCAAGTGGACGCATTATCCCGCGATCCTGAAGCCCGAAAACGTCTTCGCATGGGCCGAGCCTGCCCGCGCCTATGCCGGGCAGATCATCCAGGGACCGGACAAGCGCTACTACCTCTACGCCCCGGTGCTGGAGAAGAACAGCGACGCGAAGGACCGCTTCGCCATTGGCGTGGCGGTGGCGGACAGCCCGCTCGGCCCCTGGCGCGATGCGCATCCTTCGGGGCCGATCATCTCGCAGAAGGTTCCGGTCGCCAACGATATCCAGAATATCGATCCGACCACGATGATCGATGACGATGGCCGGGTCTATATCTACTGGGGCACGTTCGGCCAGATGCGCGGCATGGAGCTCGCGCGCGACATGATCACGCCCAAGGGCCCGGAGCTGGAGATGAAGGGGCTCACCGGCTTCTTCGAAGCGCCGTGGATCATGAAGCGCAAGGGCACCTATTACATGCTCTACGCCGGCAACAGGGCAGGTCCCACTTCGGACTGCACGCCCGCCGTCTACCACGCCTGCATCGCCTATGGCACCGCGCCTTCGCCGATGGGCCCGTGGACCTATCGCGGTGTCGTGCTGAAGCCGGTGTCCTCCACTACCTCGCATCCCGGCGCGGTGGAGTTCAAGGGGCAGTGGTATCTCGCCTACCACACGGCGGACGCGAAGGGCGGCGGCCATTTCCGCCGCAGCGTTGCGCTGGACAAGATGGACTGGGACGACAGCGTTACGCCTGCGCGCATCCTGCCGGTGGTGCCGACCCTGCGCCCGCAGCCGCCGCTGGCGCCCAGCCGCAACATCGCGCGTTCCGCCTGGGCGACTGCGTCCAACGATCCGGTGCCGGTGCAGTTCTGGATCAAGTCGCTCAACGACGGTGTGGTGAAGGAGGCTCCGTTGCCGCCCGACATGTGGGGCAGCTGGTCGCCGGACAATCCGCCGAGCCAGTGGATCGAGTATCGCTGGGATCAGCCGGTGACGGTGAATGGATCGCGCATCCGTTTCTGGAATGACCAGCCCGCCGGCTCGGGCGTAGGCGTCGCTCCGCCGGCCAAATGGCATCTTGAATACTGGAGCGGCAAGAAGGGCTGGAAGCCGGTTCCCGGCGCCGGCGCCTATGGCACGGCGACCGACGCCTTCCAGGACGTCACCTTCCCGAAAGTGACGACGCGCTGCCTGCGCGCGGTGATGGAGGCCTCCGGCGACGGCAAGACCCATGCGGCGCTGGCCGTGCAGGAATGGGAGGTGCTGGCGCCCACGTCGCAGCCGGTCGTCCTGCGCCGGGAGGATAGCAAGCCGACCTGCCGCTAGAGCGTTTTCTGATCTGATTGAATCAGATCGGGCTCTCCAGCTTCTTTGTTTTCCGCATTTTTCCGAGTCACTGCGTGTTCCACTCCGTTCGAAAAACGCTCTAATCGGCGGTATCTCCGGATTTCACTAATGTGACGCGAATGGGGCGCAAGTCATGGGCTTGCGCCCTTTTTTGCGTTTGCATTCCATAAGTTTCATCAATTCGGATTACTCAGACAAAAAATCACAAACCCTGTCACAAACGCCTTGACACGTTTTTGTAATCGTAGGACGTATACGATATAAATATGACATCCGGAGAGACCGGCGTCGGGGATCAGAACAGGGGGTTTTGCATGAATTTCTCAGGTATTTTGATGCTGTCGACGGCTCTGACGTCGGTGATCGTGATCGGCGTGGCCGCACCGGCATTGGCGCAGGAAAAGGCCAAGACCGACTCCGAATTGTCGGACCAGGCCGAAGCCAAGACCGACATCGTCGTCACCGGTGTGCGCGGCGCTGTCGTCGCGGCGACGGATACGAAGAAGAAGTCCAAGCAGATCGTGGACTCGGTCGTGGCCGAAGACGCCGGCAAGCTGCCGGACAACAATGTCGTTGACGCACTGGCGCGCGTTACCGGCGTGCAGATCGATCGTGCGCGCGGACAGGGCCAAAGCCTGACGATCCGCGGTCTCGCCGAAGTCCAGACCACGGTGAACGGCAACAACACCAACCTAGGCGACGGTCGCTCCTTGAACCTCGCGGACATTCCGGCCGAACTGCTCAAGCAGGTTGACGTCTACAAGACGCGTACCGCCGATCAGGTCGAAGGCGGCATTGCCGGCACTGTGAACGTCGAACTGCGCCGCCCGTTCGATCTCAAGAAGGGGCTGACGGTCGCAGGCAGCGTTCGCGGCTCCTACGATGACATTTCGGAAAAGGTCAGCCCTTACGGCAGCCTTCTGCTGGCGGACCGTTTCGACACCGGCATCGGCGAGATCGGTTTCCTGGTGAACGCCTCGTACACCAAGACCAACTACCGCGAGAACTACATCGAGAGCGAGTCGCCCTTCGAGGTCGATCTCGCCAATGGTTCGCAGGTCGTCATTCCCTATCGCGCCTACTACGGCATCGAGCAGGGCAACGTGAAGCGGCCTTCGATCAACGCCGTGCTGCAGTGGCGGGCCAGCGACAAGCTCGATTTCGTTCTTGAGGGTGGCTACCTGGGATCGCGCGAGAAGCGTTCGGTCGAGCGCCTTTATGTGCAGGACATGCCTTTCGTGGGATCGCTGAGCAACATCGTCCTGATGCCGGATGGCCGCACGGTGAAGTCGGCGACGTACAGCAATGCGACAGGGATTCCTGCGGGTATCGACACCCAGTACAACAATTTCCACTCGAACCTGTATACGACCAACTTCGAGACGCATTTCAATTCGGGCATCATGCACCTCAATGCCAGTGCTCAGTATAACTGGTCTAATGAGGGAAATTACTTCGTTGAGACCATCATTCGTCCCGGCACGCTGACGTCGGCCAACATCGATTTCGCGTCGAATGTCTACAGCAAGGGCGCTCCCTCGATCTCGTTCAACGGCGTCGATCTTTCCGACATTTCGAAGTATGTCGTCGACCGGTTCCAGGACAACCACGGTGGTTCGAAGAACAAGGAATTCTCCGCCCAGGCTGACCTTACGCTGGACATCATGCCCGACGGCCTGCTGCGCAGCCTCCAGGTGGGTGGCCGCTTCAACCGCCGCGTGACGAGCCGCTATTACGGCTATCGTGATGGCTTCCCGCGTGTGAACGGTACCTATGCGCCGCTCAGCACGTTCCCGGGCTTCGATTCGGCGTCGCTGGTCGGGCCCGACATCGGCGGTTCTTCGACCGAATGGTATCGCATCCCGGGTTCGGTTGTGATGTCCAACATCGATGCTATCCGCGAGTATATCCAGCAGTACGATCCGGCCAACGCGACCCGTTTCTCCAGCGTCTATCCGCCGAGCGATAACGGTCAGACCTTCAATTCGACCGAACACAACTTCGCGGCCTATATTCAGGGGAACTATGCATTCGACATCGGCTCGATCCAGGTCGATGGTATTGCCGGCGTGCGGTACACGAATACATGGGGTAAATCAGTCAGCTATAATTACCGTCCCGGCGACGCAACCAATGGCTATCAGGATATCGTTCAGCTTTCGCCGGGCTTCGGGAACTACTTCGATCTCCTGCCGAGTTTCTCGTCGATCATTCACTTCAACCCCAAGACCCAATTGCGTTTGTCCTACACGACCAACGTCTCGCGTCCTGGCTTCTATGACATGCGTCCGTTCTACTATGCGGAAACCCGCGGAACATCGCCGGTCGTCTATGCGGGTAACCCGAACCTGAAGGCGCAGCGCGAGCATTCGTTCGACGCGAGCGCGGAATACTACTTCGGTCGCGGCGGTCAGATCTCGGTCGCCGGGTATTACAAGAAGGCATCAGGCTTCCTGTACTACAGCCGTGAAGAAGCCTCCGCCAGCGAACTGGCTGGCTACGGTATCGATCTGTCGCAGTATGCTTCGGGTGTCGGATACGTAGAGCAGCTGCGCAACGCGGGCGACGGCACGTTCATCGGCATGGAAGGCACGGTCCAGTCGTTCTTCGACTTCCTGCCGGGCATTCTCAAGAACTTCGGCGCCAGCCTCAATGCCAGCCACATCTTCAAGGCGCGGATCGAATATCCGTATCCTGAAGACTTCCCGGGCGCATTCGACTCGCCGAACACCTCGAAGTGGACGGCAAACGCGACGCTGTTCTACGATACGCCCCAGTTCAGCGCGCGTGTCGCCTACAACTATCGCTCGTCGTACCGCATGGGCATCTGGACAACCAATCCGGAATACTCGCCCTACCAGGGCAGCACGTCGAAGCTTGATGCGGCGATCAACTACACCCCGGTCGCGTTCATGACGCTCTCGCTCGAGGCTTCCAACATCCTCGGCAACGACGTCTATCGTTACCATGGCAGCCAGGAACTCCTGCCGCTCGGCGTCCGCACGCTGGCGCGGACGGTGCAGGGCAGCGTCCGCTTCCGCTTCTGATCGCAGCGGGGAAGGACAAGCGAAAAGGAACAGGGCTGCACCAGCGATGGTGCAGCCCTTTTCGCAAAGGCAGGAGGTCACATGCGTTCTAGGCTTTTTGCGTTCGCGGCCCTGATGGCCGGGATGCTGGTGTCCCCGGCGGCGACGGCGCGCGATGTCGAGATGCGCGTTGCCGCCACCGCCATGCCCTGGAATCCGGGGATCAATCGCAAGATGGATTTCGGGCGGCATGACGGCACGCGTCCGGCCTTGGTTGTCGGTGCATTGCTGCAACAGGGGAGCCGTGTCGATTTCAGTGCATCGGGGCAGACGACGACGGTAAAGGACGGGCTCGCATTCGGGCCCGACGGGCAGCAGGAGTTCGTAACCGATGCGGCAACCGGCAATTCGGGCACGGCCTTTCCGAGCCGCTACATCGAAGCCTCCGACTATCCGGTGCATCTCAATGCGCTGATGGGCGCGTTTATCGATGCGGATGGACGGGTGGTGGGAAAACCGTTCGTGATCGGCTCGGGGACTTCGCGGCAGGTGCCGGAAGGCGCGCAGGCGATTTCGATGGGGCTGAACGATGACATCTATTCGGACAATGCCGGGCAGATCGTCGTTCAGGTGCACATTCCCGAAGCAAACGTGACATTGGAACCGGAGGGCGGAAAATGAGATTGCTCGGAATGGGTGTCGCCCTTGCGGCGGCGGGGGCGTCGGCGGCCGTGGCGGTGCCGGCAAGTGCCCGTGACGTTGTGGTGCAGGTGGATGCACGCGCAGGGCCCTGGCTCAACAAGGCCAATCCAAAAATGCGGTACGGCAAAGGGGGCGAGGTCGCGCCGGTCGTCATCGGCGGCCTGGCGGATGTGTCCGGCGAGACGGTGGAGATATTCGCAGCGCAGGGGGCATCCACGCAAGTCGGCGGCGCCGACGTTGGCGTGGAGGGGGTTGCCGGCGCGGCTGTTGACGATATGCCGGGTGCGGGGAAGAAATATTACCCCAGCCTCTATGCTCCCAAAGTCCTCTATCCCACCAATCGCCATGCGCTTATGGCTGTCTTTGTCGATGCCGACGGCAAATTGGTGGGCCGTCCGTTCGCGGTGGGGCAGGGGGTGAGACTTGCCATTCCCGATGGCGCGGCATCGCTTTCGCTGGGGTTCAACGATGTCGAATTTGCCGGCAATGGCGGCGCCATGACGGTCACGGTGGTCGTCCCGGATTCTTGAAAGTGATTGAGCTTGCCGCTGCCCGTGTTTCGCTCATCGCTGAATGGCGTTTGCGTCACCTGGTGGTGCAAATAACGCAATTGCTGGGTGATTTGTAATATCGTATACGATATTTAGATTAACCAGAAAACTCGCAGGAACGATTCTAGATATGGCTATTGGTTGGAAGGGCGTGTTCCCGGCTGTCACGACCCAGGTACGTGAAGATCTCTCGCTTGACCTCGCTGATACCCAGCGCGTCGTCGACGACCTGATCAACGACGGCGTGACCGGCGTGATCGCGCTGGGCACCGTTGGCGAAAACAACTCGCTCGAATTCGACGAGAAGGTCCAGGTCCTCACCGCGATCGTCGAGGCCGTGAACGGCCGCGTTCCGGTCGTCACCGGCGTTTCGGAGTTCGATACCCGCCGCGCGGTGCGTTACGCCCAGGCGGCCGAGAAGATCGGCGCCGATGGCCTCATGCTGCTGCCGCCGATGGTCTATGTGCCCAAGGCACATGAACTCGTCGCGCACTTCAAGGGCGTGGCCGACCAGACCGGTCTGCCGATCATGCTCTACAACAACCCGCCGGCCTACCGTACGGTGATCGACAAGGACGTGCTGACCGCGCTGATCGATGTGAAGAACATCGTCGCGGTCAAGGAATCGGCGCCCGATACCCGCCGCTTCACCGACTTCCGCAACACCTTCGGCGATCGCTACACCCTGTTCGCGGGTCTCGACGACGTGGCTCTGGAAGGTCTCTACCTCGGCGCGCAGGGCTGGGTTTCGGGCCTCACCAACGCCTTCCCCAAGGAATCGGTCGAGCTGGTCAAGGCGTTCGAGCGCGGCGACCATGCCAAGGCCATGGAAATCTACCGCTGGTTCATGCCGCTGCTTCACCTCGATGCCGAGCATGACCTCGTGCAGTCGATCAAGCTGGCCGAGCAGGTCATGGGTCGCGGTTCGGAGCGCGTCCTGCCTCCGCGCTACGTCCTCGAAGGCGAGCGCCGCGCGGAAGTGATCGCGATGGTCGAGCGCGCCGCCGCCACCCGTCCCGACCTGACGGTCGCGGCAGCAGCATAAGGGAGCGTCGATGCGGCACACTTTCTTCTGCATCGACGGCCACACAGCCGGTAACCCCGTTCGCCTCGTGGCGGGCGGGGCTCCGCTGTTGAAGGGCGCCTCGATGTCCGAACGCCGGCAGGACTTCCTGTCGCGCTTCGACTGGATTCGCACGGGGCTCTGCTTCGAGCCGCGCGGGCATGACATGATGTCGGGCGGTTTCCTCTATCCGCCCTGCGATCCCGCCAACGACATCGGCATCCTGTTCATCGAGACCAGCGGCTGCCTGCCGATGTGCGGCCATGGCACCATCGGCATGGTCACCTTCGGGCTCGAGCATGGGCTGATCCAGCCGGCGACCCCGGGCAAGCTGCGCGTCGAGGTTCCGGCGGGCGTGATCGAGATCGCCTACGAGACGAACGGCCCCAAGGTCACTTCGGTGCGCATCACCAATGTCCCTGCCTATGTTGCCGAGCGCGGCATCACGGTGGACGTGGAAGGCATCGGTCCGCTCTCGATCGACGTGTCCTATGGCGGCAACTACTATGCCATCGTCGAGCCTCAGGGGAACTACACCGGCCTCGACGATCTCGGCGCCTCGCGCATCGTCGAGCTTTCGGGCCGCATCCGCGAAGCCGTGCGCGCGAAGTACGAGCCGGTTCACCCGCTTGATTCGACGATCCGCGGCGTCAGCCACATCCTCTGGGCGGACAAGCCCAAGCACGAGGGGGCCGATGGCCGCAACGCCGTGTTCTACGGCGACAAGGCGATCGACCGCAGCCCTTGCGGCACCGGCACTTCGGCGCGCATCGCGCATCTGCACGCCACCGGCCGCCTGAAGGTGGGGGAGCGCTTCGTGCACGAAAGCTACATCTGCAGCCGCTTCATCGGCCGCGTCGAGCAGGAAGTGACGCTGGGCGACAAGCTTGCGATCATCCCCTCGATCGAGGGTTCGGCCATCGCCACCGGCTTCAACACCATCTGGATCGACCGCGAGGACCCGTTCTGGGCCGGTTTCCAGGTGACCTGATTACGATACCCACCCGTTCGGCGGGTCTGCATTCCCTCTCCGCCGACGAATTCATGCCCCCGCCGGAACCCTCCGGCGGGGGCCTTTTTTTGTCTGCGCAGGTGACGGGCGTGGCGATCCTTCGATTGCACGGTGCCTGCAGCGGCAATGGTCGCTTCGTCCGGCCGCGGTGTGGCAACGGCGCCATGTCGCGCCCTTCGGGAATTCCAGGTGCCTTGCGTGACAACGGTTCGAGAGGCCTGTCGTGATTTGGGGGCAGGGGGCAGGGGGCAGGGGGCAGGGGGCAGGGGGCAGGGGGCGGGGGGCAGGGGGCAGGGGGCCGGGTCAGGCGATGGCGATGGGCCATACCTGCTGCGTTGAGCGGGCTGTCACGCTGTGCATGGCCCGTCAAAGTGACAAGAAAAAACCCGCCCGAACCTCGAAAGGCCGGGCGGGTTTTCCGTATCGCGGCGACGGTCCCGAGGATGGGGCGGGAGTCGTCGCCGAAAGGCAGGATCAGAAGTTGGCGGTGAAGCCGATGAAGATCGTGCGGCCGAGCGCGTCGTAGACGCCCGGGTAGGTGTTGCCGTTGCCGAACGAGGAGAGCACGCCTGCGGCCAGGGCCGGCGGATCCTTGTCGAACATGTTGTTCACGCCCGCGCGCAGGGTGAACTGCTTGTCGATCGCCTGCGAGAGCGAGAGATCGAAGTAGTTGTAGGCATCGATCTTGCGATTGATGATGCTCGGCGTGCCGGTGAGGAACGGATTGTCCGAAAGGCTCGACAGCTTGGTGCCGCCGATGTGGCGCCAGGACAGCGAGACGGTGGTGTCGCTTTCGCCCATCCAGGTCAGACGCGCGACGTGGCGCCATTCGGGGTTGGGCTGGCCGCAGGTGTAGCCGAAGTAGCCCTTGCAGTCGTACGAGCCCATGCCCGGAACCGGCTCTGCCTTCTGTTCGGCAAGCCAGGTGCCGACGACGTTGAAGTTGAGCTGGCCGGCGCCGCCGAGCGGCAGGGTGTAGTCCGCCGTGACGTCGATGCCCGAGGTCTTGAGGTAACCGGTGTTGAGCGTGGTCGAGACGATGTAGCCCGCGTTGTTGCCAAACAGGGCGCCCGAGCGGGGATCGCGCTTGAACAGGCCGCAGAAGTACGGATCGCCGGTCGATGCGCACTGGCTGATGATCAGCGAGGGGGCGATCGAGCCGATGTAGTCCTTCACCTTGATGTTGAAGTAGTCGACCGACAGCGAGAAGCGGCGCAGGGCCTTCGGCGTCAGCACGAAGCCAACCGTGTAGGTGTCTGCGGTTTCAGGCTTGAGCGCGGTGTTGCCGCCGCCGAGCGCGGAGCAGGTGTCGCTCGGGCATTCGACGATCTTGCCGTACTGCGCGGCCGTCACGCCGGTCAGTTCGCAGACTTCCAGCGAGGCGCTCGGGGTGGAGCCGGCGCAGGGATCCTGCGCGGACACGTTGCCGACCGACTGGGCACCGAACAGTTCACCGACGTTGGGCGCGCGGATCGCGTGGTTGTAGCTGGCGCGGATGCGCAGGTCGTCAACCGGCTGCCAGCTCAGTTCGGCCTTGTAGGTCCACACGTTGTAGCTGGAACCGAGGCCGGTCGAGTGCTGCTTGTTGTCGTAGGACGAGTAGCGCAGGCCGCCGTTGAGGCTCAGCGAGCGGATGAAGGGCTTGTCCTCGATCAGCGGCACTTCGATTTCGCCGTAGGCTTCGGTGACGCTGATGACACCGTCGGTATCGACCGTGCCGTTCTGCTGGGCGACTTCGTCAGCCGTGAACTTCAGCGTCTCGCGGCGGCGTTCCGCGCCCAGTGCGATGCCGACACCGTGCGTGGCCCAGGGCAGGGTCACGCCCATCTCGCCGAGGTCGCCGGTCAGCGAGCCCGAGAAGACCGACAGCGAGTTGCGCGAGGCGGTGTTGCTCTCGGTGAAGAGATAGGCGGCCTGTTCGGCCGTCACGCCGCCAGGCGTGAACACGTTGACCGGGATGCAGTTCGGGTCGGTGCCGTTGACCACCGAGCGGCAGGTCGCCACGCCGTTCACGTTGACCACGTCAAGCGCGCGGGCGGCCTTCACCTGATCCACGTCGTTCATGTAGGTCTCGTTGTACTTGACCAGCGAGTACATGTAATTGACGTCGTAGGAGAAACCGCTGCCCAGGTCGCCCTTGAGGCCGGCCGAGTAACGATAGTCGTTGTAGCGCAGGTTGTCGCGGCGCGGCGCGACGTTCATGCGGTAGGCGACCAGCGCGTCCTCGCTGGTATTGGTGCCGGCGGCACTGCCGCAGATCGCGTTGAGCTGGGCGGCGCTGGCGTAAGGATGGTTGCACGGGATCGCGAAGGCGGTGCCCAGCCAGATGGCGGAAGGCGCGACCTGCGAGAAGGTCTGGTCGTGCATGTACATGAAGCTGCCGTAGAGCTGGGCAGCCTTGCTGAAGTCGAAGTGCGCGAAACCACCGGCGGTGATACGCTCGTCCGAGCGCTGGAAGTAGTTATCCGGCGCGTAGTTGTAGGTGTAGGAATTGTCGTAGGGCACCAGGGTGCCGTCGCCATTGCGGTTGTTGACCAGCGTCTGGCCCTGGTAGGCGCTCTTGTCCGAAAGCGGCACGAAGGAGCCGTAGGGCGAGTTGCTCGAACCGCCGCAGTAGAGGCCGGTGCCGGCATCGTCGAGCTGGTTGAGCGCGCAGGACGACACGTCGCGATCCGACTGGCGAACCGGGCTGAAGTGGCGATAGCCGCCGAACACGGTGATGTTGCCGCGGCCGTCGGCGAAGTTCTTGCCCGCCGCGATGGTGATGTCCTGCTTGCCGCCGTCGACCACCGACTTGGGGGCCGGCGTGTAGCCTCGTGCGGTCAGCAGGCTGCGGATGGAGTTGTCGTCATTGGTATGCTGGGCGAAGCCGGCCTGCGCGTCGATGCGGACGCCGTCGAGGTCCTTCTTGAGCACGAAGTTGACGACGCCCGAAAGCGCGTCCGAACCGTAGACTGCCGAGGCGCCGCCCGACACGACGTCGACGCGCTCAACCAGGCTGCTGGGCACGAAGTTGAGGTTGACCGCCTGCGAGGGCATCAGGCGCTGGCCGTCAAGCAGGACCAGCACGCGGTTCGACCCGAGGTTGCGCAAGTTGATCTTGGAGGTGCCGTCCGAGCCGTTCGAGACGTTCTCGTTGGCGTCGGCGGTGAACTGCGGCAGGCGGTTCAGCACCTGCTCGACGGTGGTCGCGCCTTGGTACTTGAATTCCTCGGAGGAAACGATCGTCTGCGGGCTGTTGCTGGCAAGATCGGGGCGCTTGATGCGCGTGCCGGTGATGACGATGTCGGAGGCCGGAGCCGTGTCGTCCTGGGCGTAGGCGGCCTGTGAAGCGGCGGTGCCGACGGCGATCGCGGTCATCGCGGCCGCGCAATAAAGTGTCCTCATTCGACCCTTCATGGGTGTGAACTCCCCTTGGTTGTTGCACCGAGGTTGCGACACATTTCGCGACAAGTCAAATATAGTATACGAAATATGTTATCTGTAGCAAAAATGCCGCAATCGCCGTGCCTTGCCCGGAAATCTGCGGTTTTCAGGAGGGGGAGGCGCACGAAAAAGGGCGCTGCAAGATGGCAGCGCCCTTCCGAATCGTCTGAGTTTTAGACCGGGTCAGCTGGCTTCTGCGCCGTGGACGACAACCATCACCACGCCGCGCGCCGGGACCTGATAGCCGGCGGGCAGGGCGGCCGAGCGGGCGCCGCTCCACACGTCCTCGACACTGTCGATTGCGGCAAGGCCTGCGTCGGCGGGTGCAAGCGCAAGCGGGGCCGGGGCATCGCCGCGATTGAACAGCGCGAGCGCAACGCGGCCATCGGCAAGCGGCTTGCTCCAGACTTCCATCGTGCCGGCCTTGCGCACGGCCTTGCCCTGCACGCCGAGCGCATCCTGATCAACGGCGATGACGCGGCGGTTGGTGAGCATGGCCAGCGTTTCCGCGCTCATCTCGCGCAGGTCATGGCCCATCATCAGCGGTGCGGCAGACATCGCCCAGAGCGACATGTGGGTGCGGTATTCATCCGCGCTCATGCCGCCATTGCCGATCTCGAGCATGTCGGGGTCGTTCCAGCCGTGCGGTCCGGCCCAGGCGGGGTTGCCGTTCTTGTCGAAGCCGATCTTTGCCATCGTCGGGTAATCATCGGTGATGTCGCCGGTCGTGCGCCAGAGCTGGCCGCCGACGTCGCGGCCCCAGCTGCCGACGTCGAAGCGGCCATATTCGCACAGCGAGAACAGGATGTCGCGGCCGGTCCGCTTGCCGGCTTCCTGCAGCGCCTTGCCCATTTCATAGTAGCTGCGCTTCACGGTGTCGGCATCGGCGTAGAACCATTCGCCCGAGCACAGGTCGTACTTGAGGTAGTCGAAGCCCCAGTCGGCATAAGTATCGGCGTCCTGCTTCACATGGCCGTAGCTGCCGATGTAGCCCGCGCAGGTCTTCGGTCCCTGCGAGGAGTAGATGCCGATCTTCAGGCCCTTGGAATGGACGTAGGCGGTCAGCGCCTTCATGTCGGGGAACTTGGCATTGGGCTGGAGCACGCCCTTGGCATCGCGCTCGCCCTGCCAGCCGTCGTCGATGTTGATGTAGATGTAACCGGCATCGCGCAGGCCCGAGGAGACCATGGCGTCGGCCATGGCGCGCACGGTCTTGTCGTCGATGTGCTCGGCGAACTTGTTCCAGCTGCTCCAGCCCATCGGCGGGGTGGCGGCGAGCTTGCTGGGGATCGGCGTGCCCATCGCCGGGAGCGCGGTGAACTGGAAGGCGCGGGCCTTGGCGTCCTTCGCGGTGCCGGGGCGGCCGGTGCTGTCGACTTCGGACTCCCAGATCCGGCCCTTGAGGTGCGCATGGCCGTCCTCGATGGCGACGCTCCACGAACGGGTCGGGTGATCGCGGTCGTTGAGGTTGCGCGCCTCGAACTTCAGCACGCCGCCTTCGATATGCGGGTTCATCATCTCGACCGGGCCGTACCACTTGGTGGTCACCGAGCCGGCGATCTTGCCGCCCTTGGAGGTGATTTGCATCATCGTCACGCCGGGCGTGGGCGGGGTGTCGTCGAACAGCCAGACGCCGTCATAGGCGGTCTTGGCGAGAACCGGCGAGGTGCCGGCAAGCAGGGCGCCTGCCAGCATGGGGGCAAGGGTGGCGGCTTTGATAAGGGCGTGTTTCATCGCGATCTCCTTGGACCGTGTCGCATTCGGATAAGGGGCGGGAAGGGGGTGGGGAATGCTCTATCGAGCATTCCCCGGATAGGCTTACGAAGCGATCTTGGCTTCGAGAGCGGCTTCGCTGCGGGTGCGGCCGTAGAGGCAGTAGGCGACGAGGCCGATGACGTTCCAGGCGCCGAAGCGGACCAGCGTCGTCGAGGGGAGGCTGAACAGCAGGTAGGCGCAGCCCAGGATCGTCAGCGTGCCGACCAGATAGGGCTGCGGGCACTTGAACAGGCGCGGCAGCTGCGGCGAGCGGCGACGCAGGATCATCAGGCAGGCGCCGACCGAGATGAAGGCGATCAGCGTACCGGCATTGGCCAGCTCGGCAATCTCGTCGAGGCGGAAGATACCCGCGACGAGGGCGATCGAGATGCCGGTGATGAGGGTGATGCGGGTGGGCGCGCCGGTGCGCGGGCTGATCTTGGCAAGGCTGCGCGGCAGCAGGCCGTCACGCGCCATCACGAAGAACACGCGGCTCTGGCCGTACATCATCACGAGGATGACCGAGGGCAGCGCCAGCACGGCGGCGAGCGCGATCAGGTGCGCGGCAACCGGCTGGCCGAGCTGGCGCAGCACGAGGGCGAGCGGTTCGGGCGAGTTGGCAAGCTGCTGGAAGGGCAGGGCGCCGATCGCCGAGATGGCAACGGCCATGTAGATCGCGGTGCACACCACCATCGAACCGACGATGCCGATGGTGAGGTCGCGGCCGGGGTTCTTGGCTTCCTCGGCCGACGTGGCGACCGCGTCGAAGCCGTAGAAGGCGAAGAACACGATGGCCGCTGCCGCCATCACGCCGCGCTGCATGCCGCCGACTTCGGTGCTGGCAAAGCCATAGGGCATGAAGGGGTGCATGTTGTCGGCGTTGAAGGCCGGGGCCGCCATGAACACGAAGATCGACAGCGCGACCAGCTTGATGATGACGAGAATGATGTTCAGCGTCGCGCTTTCCCGCGTACCGGCGATCAGCATGCCCATCACCGCGAGGGCGACAAGTACCGCAGGCATGTTGATGATGCCGCCGCCATGGGGGCCGACCAGAAGGGCGTGGGGCAGGTGGATACCGGCGGATTCGATCCAGCCGACCAGATAGCCGGACCAGCCGACCGCCACTGTCGAGCAGGCCAGCGAATATTCGAGGATCAGGCTCCAGCCCACCACCCAGGCGACGGTTTCACCCATCGCCGCGTAGGAGAAAGTATAGGCGCTGCCCGCGGCCGGGATCATCGTGGCCATCTCGGCGTAGGCGAGCGCGGCGCAGGCGCAGACCGCACCGGCGACGGCAAAGGCCAGGATCACGGCGGGGCCGGCGCGCTCGGCGCCGACGCCCGTCAGTGTGTAGATGCCGGTGCCGACGATCGCGCCGACGCCAAGGGCGATCAGGTGCGGCCAGCTCAGTGTCTTGGCGAGGGAGTGTCCGGAATCGCGTTGCGACAGTTTTTCTATGGATTTACGCGGTCCGAGCATTCGGTCCCCCCGATCTGGTTCAGCCGGTCTGAGCGGCAGTGAAATGGGCACGCAAGTCGTCAAGCGTGCTGGCGATGTGTTGGGTGAGCAGGCCCTGCACCTTGGCCGCGTCTCCGGCGAGCCAGGCATCGAGCAGGTCACGGTGTTCCATGTGGGCGCGGTCGCCGCGTCCGGCCGGTTCGAGGTGCGAGAGCACATAGCGCTCGGCCAGGACTTCGAGGCGCTCGACCAGCTGGGTGGTCAGCAGGCGCTTGCCCGGGCGCACCAGGGCGACGTGGAATTCGCGGTTGCGCACGGCCACTTCGGCCAGGTTGTCCTTGGCCGCGACATCGAGGATTTCGAACGCCTTGATGGCGGCCTGCTTGTCATCCTCGTCGGCGAGGGTGCAGGCATAGGCTGCGGCGACCGGTTCGATCGAAAGGCGAAGCTGGTAGATTTCCTCGGCCTGGTCGGTCGACATCGGGCGAACGAACCACCCGCGATTGGCCTGGCTGGTGAGCAGGCCTTCATGTTCGAGCCGGGCGAGCGCCTCGCGAAGGGGGATCTTGCTGACGCCGAGTTCGGCGGCGAGCGCATCCTGCCGCACGGGCTCCATCACGGGCAGCTTCCCTTCGACGATCCTTTCGCGGATCACGTCGAAAATGCGTTCAGCAAGAGTGCGGACGACGATTGTCACCTGGAAGTCTCCGTATCATGTACCGCGGCGCCGATCATGGGCGCAGCGGGTGTAACGTATACGGTAGATGATGACTCTGGTTGCCGCAATCGAACCAAATTACATTTCCGCAATGCGACGCCAGCCATTGCCATGTGTGGCGCCCGGCTTGCAGTCGGAAAGGCGGAAACGGTGGACATGCGGTTGGAAAACCTTGCCTGGAGATCGTGCTGACTATATATGGTATACGATCTAATCGAAGCAATGCAACGGAGTTTTTGTGGCGCGTACAGCAATCGTCGGCGGCGGGGTCGTGGGGCTTTGCACGGGCATCGCGCTGCTGGACGCAGGGCATGCGGTTACCGTGGTCGACGACGATCCCGCAGGCGCGGCGGCATCGTGGGGCAATGCCGGCCATATCGCCGTCGAACAGGTGGAGCCGCTGGCCTCGATGGAAGCCGTGCGCAGCCTGCCGGGCAGACTGTTCTGGCGGGGCGGCGCGCTGGCGTTTCCGCCTTCCGCGATCGGCCGCTGGTTGCCGTTCGGACTGCGCTTGCTGGCTGCATCGCGCCCGGCGCAGTTCCGCAAGGGCTGCGCGGCGCTGCGTCCGCTGATGGAAGGGGCGATGCCGGCCTGGCGAACCATGGCCGATGCCATCGGCGCGCCGGATCTGCTGCGCGAGGATGGCCATTTCATCGTCTGGCACGGTGAACAGGCTGCGATTTCCGGGCGCAAGGCCTGGGAAAGCGCGGATACCGGGGCTGCGCGTGTCCAGGATGTCAGCGAGGCCGAGCGTGCGGTGCTGGATGGTCTGGGCGCCCAGCCGGCGGCGGGGGCGGTGCGTTTTACCGGCAGCGGCCAGATTGCCGACCTCGGCGATCTCCGCAAGGCGCTGCGCGCGGCGTTCGTGCAGCGCGGCGGGGTGATCGCCGAGCGCCACGCGGAGCTGCATGTGCAGGGCGGCAAGGCCGTGCTGCCGGGCATAGACTCCGATACGATCCTGATCTGCGCCGGCGTGCGTTCGCGCGGCCTCATGGAAGCGGCCGGTCACAAGGTGCCGATCATTGCCGAGCGCGGCTATCACGTGCGCGCGGATGCTTCAGGTTGGGCGGCGGACTTGCCTCCCGTGGTTTTCGAGGAACGCTCGATGATCGTCACGCGCTACCGCGACTGCGTGCAGGCGGCGAGCTTCGTCGAACTGGGTGATCCCGACGCGCCTGCCGATCCCCGCAAGTGGGAGCGTCTCGAACGCCATGTGCGCGAACTGGGACTGCCGATCGCGGGGCCGTTCCGGCGTTGGATGGGCTGCCGCCCGACGCTGCCGGACTACCTGCCCGCGATCGGCCGCTCGCGCCGCGTCGACAACCTGCATTATGCCTTCGGGCACCAGCATCTCGGCCTGACGCTGGCGCCGATCACGGCCCGGCTCATGGCTGCGGCGATGGCGGGCGGGGAGCCGGTGGCGGAACTGGCGCCCTTCGACATCGCGCGTTTTGGGTGAGGGGATCCGCCGGTCGGCGGCCGTTCAGGCCGCCGACTGGTCGTGTACGAAACTGCGGTTGCGGAACAGCCCGAGGGCGTCGCGCGCCGACATCGGGCGGCCGAAATAGTAGCCCTGGATCTTGCGGCAACCGAGCTGGCGGATCATTTCGACTTCCTTCTCGGTCTCCGCGCCTTCCGCCGTGGTCGACATGTCGAGGCTGTCCGCCATCGCGACGACGGCGCGGATGATCGCGAGGCTTTCGGCATTTCCGGTTGCGGCGCCCTGCACGAAGGAGCGGTCGACCTTGATGGTCGAGAAGCGCAGCTTGCGCAGGTAGCCGAGCGAGGAATAGCCGGTGCCGAAGTCGTCGAGCGCGATCTTGCAGCCCAGCGCCATGACTTGTTCCAGCGCCGAACGGGCAAGGGTGGCATCGCGCAGGAAGATGCTTTCGGTCACTTCCAGTTCGAGGCGCGATGCGGAGAGCCCGCTCTGGGTCAGGGCAGCGACGACGCTCGGCGCGAAGTTGTGGTCGAGCAGCTGTTCGCCCGAGACGTTGACCGCCACGCGCACATGCTCGGGCCAGTTCATCGCCTCGCGGCAGGCTTCCTTGAGCACCCATTCGCCGATCGGGACGATCAGGCGGGTGTCCTCGGCCAGCGGGATGAACTTTGCCGGGCTGACGAAACCGTGTTCCTTGCTGTTCCAGCGCAGCAGTGCCTCGAACGAGAGCACGCCTTCGCTATGGGCATCGACCACGGGCTGGTAATTGAGCGTGAATTCCTCGCGCTGGAGCGCCGCGCGCAGCGAGAATTCGAGCTGGCGGCGCTCTTCGGCATGGGCGTGAAGCGCGGGCTCGTAGGTGTAATGGGCGTTGCCGCCGCCGTCCTTCGAACGGTAGAGGGCAAGGTCGGCGTTGCGCATCAGCGTCTCGACCGTCTGCCCGTCGCGCGGGCCGATCGCGGAGCCGACCGAGGCCCCGACGTAAAGCGTGTGATGGTCCACGTGGTAGGGCTGCGACAGGGAGTGGATCACCCGCTGCGCCACGCGGTTCACATGTTCGAGATCCGAAGCATCGCGGATGACGATGGCGAATTCGTCGCCGCCGAGGCGGCCGCACAGTTCGCTGTCGGTCATCTGGCTCTTGAGCCGCTCGGACACGCGGGCGAGCAGCTGGTCGCCGACGAGGTGGCCGAGGGTATCGTTGACGGCCTTGAACCGGTCGAGGTCGATCATCAGGAAGGCGCAGCGGGTGCGCCACTGTTCGGCATAGACCAGCGCGTCGCCCAGGGCCTCGGTCAGCATCAGGCGGTTGGGCAGGCCGGTCAGCGTATCGTAGCGGGCGAGCCAGGCGATCTTGTCGGAATTCTCGCGCGCTTCGGTGACGTCCGAGCCGACGCCGCGGAAGCCGTCGAACTGGCCGTTGTCGCTGATCTTGGGAGTGCCCGAAAGCTCCCACCAGCGCGGTTGGCCGTCGATCGAGACGCGCACCAGCACGTTCGAGAAGCTCTCGCGGCGCTTGAGGCGTTCGGCAAGCTCATGCAGGCTGGGCGGGAACTGGCCGCTATCCCAGGCGGAACCGGCGATCAGCTGGATGAAAGGGACGCCTTCGATCTCGGAGGCATCGCGGCCCAGTGCAAAGGCGAAGCGGGGGGACACGGCGCGCACGCGGCGGGCGGTGTCGATCTGCCAGAGCCAGTCGGCCTCGCCCTCCTCGAACTCGCGCAGCAGCATCGAGACGACCTCGTCACGCTCGTGCATGCCGGCTTCGGCAACCTTGGTCGAAAGGTACTGGCGGGCGCTTTCCACGGCCCCGGCAATGATGACGCCCACGAAGGCCAAGCCGACCAGTGCCATGTCATAAGTGCCAAGGACGATGAAGTAGGCGATCGTCGAGCCGCCGACGATGCCGGTGAAGATCAGCGTGCCCAGCGGTACGCCGGGCACCAGGACCGCGCAGGCGGTCATCAGCATGGCGACGACGGTCCAGAGTTTGACCTGGACCTGCTGGTCGACGAAGGGCCCGAAAGCGCAGACCGGGATGGCCCAGATCACCGCGCGGGCAATCACTGTCACGGCATGGCTGCGAATTTCGGCGCGGGACAGGCGCCGCCGTTCGGAATCGGCGAACTGGCGCTCGTTGCGTACGCCCCACCAGAGCACGGCAAAGGCGCACGCAGCCCAGCCCGCAATGGCGAGAGGGGGAAGGTGACGCAGCAGCACCGCGATGGCGGCGATGATGGCCGCCACTTGCGTTGCCATGCGCACCGCCTTCGCGCGGGCGAGGCAGGAATACTGGAGACCGCGAAGGTGCGCCCAGTCACCCTCTGCCGGCTCGGTAAAACCGAGCACGGCAAGGACGGGCAGCTCCTTCGGGAGAGCTTGAGGTGATTGCGACCGTTTTTCCACGTAGTCGGGATAGCGGCCGAAGGGTTATTATGAGGTAAAAGGGCGCGGGGCCCGGCAGGAAACTACTCGACGGTCACGCTCTTGGCGAGGTTGCGGGGCTGATCGACGTCGGTGCCCTTCACGCAGGCGACGTGATAGGCCAGAAGCTGCACCGGCACGGCATAGACCAGCGGCGCGATCAGCGGGTGGACGCGCGGCATCTCGATCGTGGCGATGCAGCCTTCGCCCGCCTCGGCAATGCCTTCGGCGTCGGAGATCAGCACCACCTTGCCGCCGCGCGCGCGCACTTCCTGCATGTTGCTGACGGTCTTTTCGAACAGCGGGCCGGAAGGGGCGAGGACGATCACCGGCACGGCTTCGTCGATCAGCGCGATGGGGCCATGCTTCATCTCGCCCGAGGCATAACCTTCGGCGTGGATGTAGCTGATTTCCTTGAGCTTCAGCGCGCCTTCCAGGGCCAGCGGATAGTCCGGCCCGCGCCCGAGATAGAGCACGTCGCGGGCAGGGGCGATAAGATGCGCCATTGCCGCGATCTCTTCGTCGAAGGCGAGTGCGGCGTTGAGGCTGGCCGGGGTCTGCAGCAGGTGCTGGACAACCTCGTTCTCTTCCTCTCGGTCCATGCGCCCGCGCTTGACGGCAAGATGCGCGGCCAATGCGGCGAGTACTGCCAGCTGGCAGGTGAAGGCCTTGGTGGAAGCGACGCCGATTTCGGGACCCGCGTGGGTCGGCAGCAGCAGGTCCGCCTCGCGCGCCATCGTGCTGGTGGGCACGTTGACGACGACGGCGATGGTCTGCCCGGCGGCCTTGCAGTGCTTGAGCGCGGCCAGCGTGTCCGCGGTCTCGCCCGATTGCGAGATGAACAGGGCAAGACCGCCCGGCTCCAGCACCGGATCGCGGTAGCGGAATTCGGACGCAACATCGATGTCGACCGGCAGGCGGGCGAACGTCTCGATCCAGTATTTCGCGACCATGCCCGCGTAGAAGCTGGTGCCGCAGGCGACGATGGTGATGCGCTTGATCGCCGAAAGGTCGAAATCGATCTGCGGCAGGGCGACCGACTGGTCCACCTGGTGGATGTAGCTGCGCAGGGTCTGCGCCACCACGGTCGGCTGCTCGAAGATCTCCTTCTGCATGAAGTGGCGGTAATTGCCCTTCTCGATGGCGACCGCCGAGGCGCCGGAGGAGACGATCTCGCGTTCCACCGGGTTGTTGTCGGCATCGAAGATCCGTGCGCCCTGGCGGGTGATGACCACCCAGTCGCCTTCCTCGAGGTAGGAAATGCGCTGCGTCAGCGGCGCGAGGGCCAGCGCGTCCGAGCCGAGATAGGTCTCGCCCTCGCCGTAGCCCACGACCAGCGGCGAGCCGAGGCGGGCGCCGATCAGGAGGTCGGGGTGCTGGCGGAAAGCAATGGCAAGCGCGAAAGCGCCGCGAAGCTGGGGAAGCACGACCTTCACCGCCTCTTCCGGCGAAAGGCCGGCCTCGACCTGTTCGGACACGAGATGGGCGACCACTTCGGTGTCGGTCTGGCTCTCGAACGTGCGGCCGCGCGATTCGAGGGCTTCGCGAAGCGGGCGGAAGTTCTCGATGATGCCGTTGTGGACGAGCGCGAGGTGCTCGGTCGCATGGGGGTGGGCGTTGGCGGCGGTGGGCGCGCCGTGGGTGGCCCAGCGGGTATGGGCGATGCCGATCAGGCCCGGCGCGGGATCGCGGGCCAGTTCGTTGACAAGGTTGATCAGCTTGCCCTGCGCACGGCGACGGACCAGCTGGCCGTTCTCGACCGTGCAGACGCCGGCGCTGTCATAGCCGCGATATTCCATGCGCCGAAGGCCGTCGACGAGCCGATCCGCGACCTGTTCCTTGCCGACGATGCCGATGATTCCACACATGCGCTTGAAGTACCTTGTTCGAGACGAGACTGCCTTGCCCTTACGCCGATAATCGTTGGCGTTTGGTGGCGCCACCATGAAGGCTTGGTAATGTGTGCAAAGCCGCGGGAATTTTGATCGGGAGGCAGGGCCTCAATCGTCTCCGTCGATCATCCCCGCAAGGCCGCCCAGCGCACCGAGGCCGAGCAGGGTGCTTTCGCCGCGATTCTGGCCGCCATAGGGCATCGCCGCCGCCATCATCCGCCCGGCCAGGCGCGAGAACGGCAGCGACTGGATCCAGACTTTGCCAGGTCCGCGAAGGCGGGCGAAGAACACGCCTTCGCCGCCGAAGATCATCGACTTGACCGAGCCTGCGCGGATCACGTCGAAATCGATGCCCGAGGTGAAGGCGGCGACGCAGCCGGTGTCGATATGCAGTTCCTCACCCGGCTCCAGCGTGCGTTCGATCACGGTGCCGCCCATCTGCACGAAGACCCAGCCGTCGCCGTCGAGCCGCTGCATGACGAAGCCCTCGCCGCCGAACAGGCCGGTCATGATCTTCTGCTGGAAGTGGATGCCGATCGACACCCCGCGCGCGGCGCAGAGGAAGGCGTCCTTCTGGCAGATCAGGCGGCCGCCGATCTGGTCCAGCTTGATCGGCACGATCGAGCCGGGAATCGGCGCCGCGAACGCGACTCGGGCCTTGCCGCGACCTTCGTGCGTGAAGACGGTGGTGAACAGGCTCTCCCCGGTCACGAGTCGCTTGCCGGCGCCGAGCAGCTTGCCCATGAAGCCGCTGCCCTGCTGTTCCGACCCGTCGCCGAACACCGTGGACATCGTGATCGGGGCGTCCTTCCACACCATCGCGCCTGCTTCGGCGACCGCGCTTTCGCCGGGATCCAGTTCGATTTCAACGAATTGGAGCTCCTGCCCCTTGATCTCGAAGTCGACATCGTCGGCCACGGAGGCGCTACGGCTGTGGCTCCAGGGGCTGGTGGGCATGAAAAACTCCGAATGTTGAAATAAGGTTTGCCGTGATCTGGGTGCGGCGAAACATCTTGTCAAACCGCACTCGTCGGATACTTTAGGAACTTCGACGAAGACCATTCGATGAAACAGCCCGGCACAGACTGGCGCACGAAGGTCCGATCGGGAGAGGACTGTGCCGATGAACTTCATGATGAAGTCGGTTTCGTTGCTGGTTTCCGTCGCCGCTCTGGCGATTCCGGGTCTTGCAACCGCCGGCGAAGCTACGCCGATTGCGCTGATCAGCAGCGCTGCCCACGCCGAATACGTCGGCATGGTCAGCCGTGGTTTCGACATGATCCGGGCGGGCAAGCCCGGCAAGGCGGTGAAGCTGTTCGATTCGGTGATTTCCGCCAATGAGCAGGGGCTGACGGGCGATGCGCGTCCGCGTCTGTGCCTGTCGGAAAAGGCAGCCGGTCATGCAGCGCCAGGCAATGCGGTGATGGTGAGCGGCGCGGTGTGTGACGCGCATTTCGGCAAGGGATTTGCGCTGGTCGATCTTGGTCGGGGCGATCTGGCCGAGGCGGAACTGCGCCGTGCCACCGAACTGGCGCCGGACAATGCGCATTATGCCAACGAATATGCCGAGCTTTTCAAGTCTCGCCGCCAGTTCCAGGAAAGCTACGACCTGTTCGCGCGCGCCTGGTCGGTGGTGGACAAGGATACCAAGGGGCCGGATGCCGGGATCGCTGCCCGCGCGCTGCGCGGCATGGGTTTCAACCTGATCGAGCTTGGCCGCCTGGACGAGGCGAAGACGATGTTCTCGCAGTCGCTTGCCTATGATGCGGGCAATGCTGCGGCAAAAACCGAGCTGGACTTCATCGCCCAGCGTCAGGCCATCGGCTCCTGAACTCAAGGGCGGAGGGCGGCGCAAGCCGCCCTCCGCCGTCTTGTACCAAGCTGCCGTGATGCGGAGGCATCAGCAGCCTGGAACGCTCAGGCGCCGCGCAGGGCTTAACCAACTTGCGATGAGCCAGGCTCACCGCAAGTTGGTATTTACTTGGCTTCGGCGGCCTTTTCGGCCTTTTTCTTCTTCATCGCGTCGTGGAAGCGGTCGGCCCAGCCGGGCTTGACCAGCTGTTCGCCGCGCACGAGGCGAAGCTCGCCGTCACCCACGTCGCGCGTCACCGTGCTGCCCGCGGCGACGATGGCGTCGGCGCCGATCTTCACCGGTGCGACCAGCGCGCTGTTGGAGCCGATGAAGGCACCTTCGCCGATGACGGTGCGGTACTTGAAGTAGCCGTCATAGTTGCAGGTGATCGTGCCCGCGCCGAGGTTGGCCCGGGCGCCGACCGTGGCATCGCCGACGTACGTGAGGTGGTTGGCCTTGGCACCTTCGCCCAGTTCCGCGTTCTTGATCTCGACGAAGTTGCCGACCTTGGAACCCTTGCGCAGCAGCGCGCCGGGGCGCAGGCGGGCATAAGGGCCGACACTCACGCCGGTTTCGATCGTGGCGCCTTCGAGGTGCGAGAAGGCGTGGATGGTCACTCCGTCCGCGACCGAAACGCCGGGGCCGAAGACCACGTTGGGCTCAACGGTGACGTCGCGGCCAAGCTGCGTGTCCCAGGCGAAGAACACGGTTTCGGGCGCGATCAGCGAGACGCCATCGGCCATGGCCTGCGCGCGGCGGCGGGCCTGCCAGCGGCCTTCCGCCTCGGCCAGTTCGCCGCGGCTGTTGATGCCGCCCACTTCGTGCGGATCCTGGGTGACGATCACGGCGCAGGTGCGACCGTCCAGCGTCGCCACGTTGACGATGTCGACAAGGTAATATTCCCCTTGCGCATTGTCGTTGCCGACGCGGGATAGCAGGCCGAACAGGTCGGCCGACTTCACCGCCATCAGGCCCGAATTGCACAGGCGGCAGGCGCGCTGTTCCTCGGTGGCGTCCTTGTATTCGACCATCATGGCGATGCGCCCATCGTCATGGGCCAGCACGCGGCCATATTGCAGCGGGTCTTCCGGCTCGAAGCCCAGCACCACCACGGCCGGTGCGTCGGGGGCATGGAGCCGGTCGATCATCGCGCGCATCGTCGCGGTGCTGACGAAAGGCACGTCGCCGTAGAGAATCAGCACATCGCCCGAAAAGCCGGCGAGCGCGGCTTCGGCCTGCTGCACCGCATGGCCGGTGCCCAGTTGCGGCTCCTGCACGGCGATGACCGCGCGGCTGCCGAGGGCCTTTTCAAGCTGTTCGCGGCCATGCCCGGCCACCACCACCTGCCGCTGCGGGGCAAGCGCGGCGGCGCTTTGCAGCAGATGTTCCAGCATCGGCCGACCGGCGATGGGATGAAGGACCTTGTGCAGGTCGCTCTTCATGCGGGTGCCCTTGCCGGCGGCGAGGACGACGATTGCGAGCGGATTGGAATTTTCGACCATGTTCATCACTTGCCAGCAAATTGTTGCGGTTTCTACTTCGGGGAGGCACTGAAGAGGGGATGACGCAGTTCCCTTTCGACGTAGTCGGCTTCGATCTTGACGGCACCCTTCTCGATACGCTCGGCGATCTCGCCGTGGCGCTCAATCATGCGCTTGCGCTCGAGGGGCGGCCAGCCATCGCCGTGGACGCGGTGCGCGATCTTGTCGGCGGCGGTGCGAAAAAGATGCTCGCCAAGGGCCTCGAAGTCACCGGCGGCGGGGTTTCGGACGAGCGGCTGGGCGAACTCCATGCCGCGCTGCTCGATTTCTATGCGGACAATATCGCCAACACCACGCAGTTCTATCCCGGCGGCGAGGCGATGCTCGACGGGCTGGCCGCGCGCGGCGTGAAAGTGGCGGTGGTCACCAACAAGCTGGAGCGGCTGGCGGTGGAGATCTTCGCCGAACTGGGCCTGACCGACCGCTTCTTCACCGTGATCGGCGGCGATACCCTCGGCCCCGGCCGCGCCAAGCCCAAGCCGGACCTGATCGAACTGATGCTGGAGCGCGCTGGAGGGGGCGAGCGACCGATCCGGGCGGCTTTCGTCGGCGATACCACCTACGATACCGGCGCTGCCGCCGCTGCGGGAATCCCGTGCGTTGCGGTCAGTTTCGGTTTCAATGACCGGGCTCCGCAAGACCTCGGCGCGACGGCGGTGATCGACCATTTCGACGAACTCATCCCGGTGCTGGAACGGCTCTGACCCGTCAGGCTTCCATGTTGTCGAAGACGTAGCCGAACGAGCGCACGGTCCGGGGGAGATGCGGCACCTGCATCGTGCGCAGCTTGCGGCGCAGGCGGCTGACCCACGAATCGACGGTGCGCTCGTCACAAACCTCGACGCTCTTGCCCAGCACGCCGATCAGTTCGCCGCGGGTGAAGACCCGGTTGGGATTGCGCGCGAAGTGGTTGAGCAGGCGCTGTTCGTTCGATTGCAGCGGCACCACCAGGCCCTTGTAGCGCGTCAGGTGCGAATCGGGCTGGATCACCAGTTCGCCGATCTGGATTGCCGGCACTTCCTTGCGCGCGGCCGAAACCGGCTGGTAGATGCGCAGGCGCTGCACCAGCGCCTTGGGCGAAAGCGGGCCGATCAGGTAGTCGTCCGCGCCCGCTTCCAGCGCGCGCGCCTGTGCGCGCGGGTCCGGTTCGGGCAGCACCATGGTGATGTGGAGCGGGTGATCGTTGATACGATCGCGCAGCAGCCCGCAAAGCTGCAATCCCGACATTTCGGGCAGCAGCCAGTCGACGAAGACCCAGGTCGGCCCTCGCAGCGCACGTGCGCACAGATCGCTTGCGTCGGCCACTTCCGCCTCGAAGGTGAGGAAGTTGTCGCGGATGGCGCCGACGTGGGTGAGGTCGCCCGAAGTCAGCACGATGTCGCCGGATTTGATCATTGCATCCTGCAATTCGATGGAAATGATCAGGTCCCATAAGCCCGAGGTTGCCGCCACACACGTGTCAAATTTGTCATGTTTGCAGCGTCACAATCCGGTCAAGAAAAATACAAGAAACCAACACGGTTCTGACCAAGGCCATGCCTAGTCAGCCTCCCTGCCGCCCCGGTGGCGGTCCTCGCGGCCTGAGTGCGCGAGGGCAAATCGAGAGATTCAGGGAGTTTTACATGATTCGCCACGCCATCCGTCTGGCGGCCACTTGCAGCATCGTCGCGCTGGCGCAGATGCCGGTTGCCGCGTTCGCAGCCGACGCCGCTGCTGCTCCCGAAGCTGCCGCCGCCGAGAGCGGTGAAGGGGCTCCGATCATCGTCACCGCCACCAAGCGCGAGACCGACCTGCAGAAGACGCCGATCGCCATCGCCGTCATCGGCAGCGCCGATCTTGAAAAGCAGCACGTCCAGAGCCTGATCGACCTTGCCAGCGGCACCGTGCCTTCGCTGCGCGTCGCCACCTTCGAGGCGCGCCAGTCGGCCCTTACTGTCGGCATTCGCGGCATCGTGCCGTTCGACGCCAACCAGACCGCGCGCGACCAGGGCGTTGGCGTCTATCTCGACGGCGTCTACCTCGGCCGGCAGCAGGGCCTCAACGCCGCGCTGTTCGACGTGCAGCGCATCGAAGTCCTGCGCGGCCCGCAAGGCACGCTGTTCGGCCGCAACACCGAAGGCGGCGCGCTGTCGATCGTGACCAAGGCGCCCACCGGCGAGTTCGGCGGCCGCGTGGAAGCGGGAATCGGCAACTATGGCCAGCGCACCGGCGAGGCCCACATCGACCTGCCCGAATTCAACAACATCTCGATCAAGGTGGACGGCGTCTACCAGCATCAGGACGCCACGGTGAAGAACCCGGCGGCAGGCCAGGTCGGCTGGAACTACTACGACCGCGTCGGCGGCCGTATCCAGGCCCAGTGGAAGCCGGTGGACGGCTTCACGGCGAACATCTCGTTCGACAAGTCGCGTGACGACAACACGCCGATGTACAGCCAGCTGATCAACTACAACCCGAACAACCTGCCGGTCGCCACGCTGGCGCAGATCGCGGCCAACGGCGGCAAGCTGCCGAGCGGCACCATCGCCCCGCTTTCCCCGCTGGTGCAGGTCAGCGGCGACAAGCGCATGAAGACCGCCGACATCGGCGTTCCCCAGCAGGTCAGCACCGACCGCACGCAGGGCGTGATGGGCAACCTCAGCTACGATCTGAACTCGGATCTGACCCTGCGCTCGATCACCGCGTGGCGTCAGGTCGATACCGACCAGTACGACAACTCGGGCGGCGCGCACCGCACCGTGTTCCTGCCGAACGCCAAGTTCAGCCGCTATTCGCTCTCGTTCCTCGACCAGCACCAGTTCAGCCAGGAACTGCAGCTGGTCGGCAGCCTGCCCAACCTCGATTTCGTGGCCGGCGGTTACTACTACAACGAGCACGCCAGCGAGAACGCCGCGACGCCCAGCTCGAACCAGTGGAATGCCGATGGCACCGGCTACACGACGCTCAGCCAGAACGTCACCGGTACGGTCTCGTCGAGCAACCAGGGCTGGTCGGACGACTCGCTGTTCCTGCAGCGCGACAGCCATGCCAAGGCGGAAAGCCTCGCCGCCTTCGCGCAGGCCACCTATACCCCGCCGATGCTCGATCAGCTGCACCTGACGGTCGGCGCGCGCTACACCCACGACAAGCGCGACGGCACGCTGGACATGGTCAACGGCAAGGTGGTCGATTACGACTTCCATTACCGCAAGGACCGCGTCGACCCGATGGTCACGCTCGCCTATGACGCCACGCAGGACCTGAACTTCTACGCCAAGTACTCGACCGGCTACCGCGCCGGCGGTGCGAACGACCGTTCGCAGACGTTCGATGCCTTCGGCCCGGAAACGGTGAAGTCGTATGAAGTCGGCGCCAAGATGATGTTCCTCGACCGCAAGGTTCGCCTGAACCTGGCCGGCTACATCATGGACCGCGACGGTACCCAGGTGGACTTCGACAACGTCAACACCGACCCGACCAACCCCTACTTCAACCTGCACACGCAGGAAACGATCAACGCGCCGGGCACCACCAAGATCCGCGGCGTAGAGGCCGAACTGAACATCCACCCGACCGACAACCTGTCGCTGGGGGCATCTTACGCCTATACCTACACCAAGGTGCCCAAGACGCTGAACCCGTTCCTCAGCACCGCCACGACCTCGGTCTACCAGAACGTCTTCATCGTCTATACGCCGCGCAACGCCGCATCGGGCTTCATCGACTACAGCATCCCGGTGGGCAGCCGCGACGAGAGCGTCCAGTTCCACCTCGATGCCGCCTATGCGGGCCGCCAGTACAGCTTCGAAGACGAGAACGTGAAGGCGCAGAGCAGCTTCATCGTCAACGGCCGCATCGCGCTGGCCGATATTCCGATGAGCGAAAACGGCACCAAGCTGACCGTCTCGGTCTGGAGCCGCAACCTGTTCAACGAGACGCACATCTACCGTCTCTCCTATGCGAACCAGAACACGCTGGGCGCTTACGGCAACTTCAACCCGCCGCGCACGATCGGCGTCGAAGGCACCGTCCGCTTCTGATCCTGTCCCCGGCCGGCAGCTGCCAATCCCGGACGCTGCCGGCCCAAATCCCTGCAACAGCCTTCACGCGGCGCGGCTTCGGCCGTGCCGCGAATTTTTTGCGGCGTTGAACGCCGGGGCGATCCGGCAGGTGCTTGCCGCTGCGGCGCGTGTCTGCCAGCCATTCTCCTGGAAAGACGTCCGCTGGAGCGGCGCCGAGGGAGACGACGATGCCGACACCGGGTGAAAAGCTGCGTGCGCTGATCGAGAGCGGCGAGCATTTCGTCGCCGCCGAAGCCTATTCGGCGCTGACCGGGCGGATCGTCCAGAAAGTCGGCTTCCAGGCGGCCTATCTTGGCGGTCATGCCTGCTCGGCATTTCACTACGCGGTGCCGGACAACGGGATCTTCTCGCAAGTCGAGATGATCGAGCAGTCGGCGCGGATCGCGCAGGCCATCGACATTCCGCTGATCGTCGATGCCGATACGCTGGGCGAGACGGTGGCCGATGCCTATCACTTCACTCGCCGCTACGCCGCTGCCGGGATCGCCGGGTATCATGTCGAGGACGAGGTGAACCCCAAGCATTCCAAGCACGACAACGGGCTCTGTTCGATCGAGGACATGCAATTGCGGATCGAGGCGGGCGTCAAGGCGCGGGGCGATTCCGGGCTGGTCATCATCGCGCGATGCGACGAACTCTACACCAGCGCCAATGGCGGCGGCGGTTCGGGCTCGGTGGAAGCGGCGATCCGGCGCGGCCATGCCTATGCCGAGGCGGGAGCCGACGCCATCGTCTTCGCCAGCGCACCGCCCGCGCAGCAGGCCGAGGTGATCCCGCATATGAAGATCCCGGTCTGCACGCTCGGGTTCAACCTGCCGGATACCGCCTTCACGCTGTCGACGGCATGGGGCTGGGTCTCGGCGGCGGTCGGCCATCTCGCCATGGCGCGGGAACTGATGGAGACGGGTTCGGTCAAGAGCGCGATGAGCGCCTTCGCCAACTTCCCGGAAAAGTACGACCTGATCGATCAAGCGCTCTACGACGATCTCATCGCCGACTGGGCCGAGCGCACCGGACGGCCGACCCGGCCCAATCACGCCCGCTGAACGTGACGAGCCGGGGGACCGTCTCCCCCGGCCCGGACATGCGTCACTGCGCCGGCTGGGCGACACCCTCCGGCAGGGCCAGCACTTCGAGGCCCTGCGCGGGATCGAGATAGCGCCGGGCCTCGGCTTCCACGTCGGCGGCGGTGAGTGCCTGAAGGCGGTCGTGTGCCAGCTTGAAGCGTTCGATGCGGTCCGCTTCGGTCTGGGCGCGGTCGACCAGCGCCATCCAGCCGGCATTGCTCTTGAGTGCGTTCTGGAAGGCTTCGAGCAGCGGCTGGCGTGCGCGTTGCAGCACGTCGTCGCTCACTGGCGCCTTGCGCAGCTGCGCCATCACTTCGGCAATCGCCTTGCGTGCGGCGGGCACGTCGGCAACGTCTACCGAGGCGGTCACGGCGAAAGTGCCATAGCCCTTCCAGCGGCGCGACAGCGCGGCACCGGCCGAAGGCGAATAGGCCTTGCCGAGCGCTTCGCGCAGGCTGTCGGTCAGTTCGATGCGCACCACCCGTTCGAGCAGTTGCAGCTTGAGCGTCTCGATCGCATCGGCATCGTCGCGCGTCGGCCAGGTCACGCGCAGCAGCGCCTGATCGGCCGGGCCGGTGTGGCGGATCACGCGCGGCTTGCGGTTCGCAGTGAACGTGCGCGGCGGCTGGTCGGCGTAATCGCGGAAGGCGGTTTCGCGCGCGGGCAGGGCGCCCAGCGTGGCGGCGACATCGGCAATCGCCTTGTCCTCGTCGACATCGCCGACGATGCCGACCTCGATGGCGCCGTGCGCCAGCCGGTCGCCGATATCGGCCTTCAGCTTGGCATACGTGAGCTGGCGGTAGTCTTCCAGCTTGCCCAGGCTGAAGCGGGGGTCATTGTCGGAAACGATGGTGCCGAGATCGGCCTGCATCGCCGAACCCGGCGTCGCGCGCAGGCTGGCGAAGGCGTTGTTGATCTGCTGGCGGTACTGCACTTCGCCTTCCGCCCGGTAACCGGGATCGGTGATCAGCGCGGTGAGCAGTTGCAGCTGCAATTCGAGGTCGCGCGGGGTCGTTCCGGCTTGTGCCGCGAAACTGGCCTCGCCCTTGCCGAGCCCGAAGCCCAGGGTATGCCCGGCCATGATCGTGTCGAGCTCGTCGCGGCTGTGCTTCCCGAGGCCGCCTTCGTCCATGTAGGGCACCATGTCGGTCGCATGCGGATTGGCGCGGGTGTCGAGCATGTCGCCGCCGTCGATCGCCAGGCTGACGGCGATGCGGTCCCTGGTGATGTCGGTGTGCTTGAGGTTGAGCATCACGCCATTGGCGAAACGCACCTCGCGGATGCCGTAAAGCGGATCGAGCTTGTCCGAAACGACCGTGCCGGGGGTACCGAAGTCGGTGTAGGCGAACTGCGCCGTGGCGGCGGCCTGCTCGGCGGGGAGCGGCGCGTGCATGGCCTGCCGCCAGGCCTGGCGCAGGGCCTTTTCGCCGCCTGTCGGGGCAGTGCGGCCCTCGAAGCGGATCAGCGGCTTGTCGAGCGCGAGGGCCTCGCGCTTCATCGCCGCCAGCACGGCGGCGGGGGTGATCTGCGGGGCGAAAGAGGTGAAGCGGTCCAGCGCGCCTTGCGGTGTCGAGGGAACCTGACGGTCCTCGACCAGCGAGAGCGCGGCGGCGGCAAGAGCGGCATTGCTGCGGGTATTTGCCGAGCCGGCGGCATTGGTCAGGGCGGTGCGCAGCTGGGCGAGCTGCTCGGCCACTTCCGCATCGGTGAAGCCGCCCGCGAGGGCGCGGCGGTATTCGCGGGTCGCCGCGGCAAGGCCATCGGCCCATTTCCCGTCCACGCTGTCGATGATGAGGCGGGTGGAGCGAGCGGCCTCGAACACGTCGCCGGTCCCGAAACCGGCGCCGCGGAACGGCGGTTCGGCACTGCGGGAGAGGCGCTGGAGACGCCGGTTGACGATGTCGTAGCCGACCGAGCGCAGCAGGTTTTCCTGCCGCTGGGCGATCGTGTCGGGCTCATCCAGCCACTTGCCGCTGCGCTGGATCACCAGCCGCTCGGACAGCGCGGGGTCGATCCAGATCGCGGTGCGGTCCTTGTCCTTGGGATCGACCGGACCGGCATCGGGCTGCGCTTCGGCGGGGCGCGGTGCCCAGTCGGTGAAGCGGCTGCGGATGGCGGCTTCCACGGCGTCCGCGTCGAAATCGCCGATCACCACCAGCGTGGCATGGGCAGGCACGTATTCGCGTTCGTAGAAGGCGCGCAGCGATGCGGCGCTGGCGGCGTTCAGGGTTTGCGTCGTGCCGATCGGGAAACGGCGGACATAGCGCGAGGCCGGGTAGAAGAACCCGGCGGAGGCCACGCTGTTGCGGTAGCCGTAGCTGTTGCGGTCGCGCATTTCCGAGAAGATCACGCCGCGTTCGCGCTCGACCGCAGCCTGGGCGATGGTCAGCTCGCTGGCGGTCTCGCGCATCAGCATCAGTGCGGTATCCAGCAGGTGCTGGTCGGCGCGCGGCAGGTCGAGCTTGTAGACGGTGCGCTCGAAGGTGGTCGAGGCATTGGTGTCGGCGCCGAAGGCCAGCCCCTCACGCTCCAGCAGCGGCACCATCTGGCCTTCGGGGACGTGGGTCGAGCCGTTGAAGGCCATGTGTTCGAGGAAGTGCGCGAAGCCCTGTTCGGCATCGGTTTCGTCAAGCGAGCCGGCGGCGATCTCCATGCGCACGACGGCGGTGCCGGCGGGGGTCGCATTGTGGCGGATCACATAGCGCATGCCGTTGGGCAGGCGTCCGAAGCGATAGTCGGGGTCGACCGGGATGTCGCTCTTCTCGAAGGCCCAGCTGCTATCTTCGGCACGCGGCGCGGCAACGGCTTGGCGCGCCGTGGCCGGAGAGGAAATGGCAGGGATGGCGGCGCCAAGGAGGAGGGCGGTAATGAGAATCGTTCGCATGTAGCGCCAGTGCCTGAGCAAGATGCTGATAACAAGAGGTGAGTTGTGCGAATTTAGGCCGCTTTCGCAAGCTAAGACGCGAAAAGGCCCGGCACACCTTGCGGTGGCCGGGCCTTTGCATGCCTTCGGGCGATGCCTTACTTGCCGCGCAGCTTGCGATGCTTCGACAGGTCGAGCACTTCGCTCGGGCCATTGTCGTCCTGCAGCAGGCCGAGGCGGCGGGCAACTTCCTGGTAGGCCTCTTCCTCACCGCCGAGATCGCGGCGGAAGCGGTCCTTATCCAGCTTCTCGCCGGTGTGCATGTCCCACAGGCGGCAGCCGTCGGGGCTGATTTCGTCGGCTAGGATCACGCGGCTGTAGTCGCCGTCCCAGATACGGCCGAATTCGAGCTTGAAGTCGACGAGGCGGATGTCGATCGCTGCGAACATGCCGCACATGAAGTCGTTCACGCGGATCGCCATCGATGAGATGTCCTGCATCTCCTCGTTGGTGGCCCAGCCGAAGCAGGCGATGTGCTCTTCGGCGACCAGCGGATCGCCCAGCGCGTCGTCCTTGAAGTAGTATTCGATCAGCGTGTGCGGCAGCATCTCGCCCTCGGGGATGCCGAGGCGCTTGGAGATCGAGCCGGCAGCCACGTTGCGCACCACGACCTCGATCGGGATGATCTCGACCTGGCGGACCAGCTGCTCGCGCATGTTGAGGCGGCGGATGAAGTGGTTGGGCACGCCGATGTGGTTGAGGCGCGTGAACACGTACTCGCTGATGCGGTTGTTGATCACGCCCTTGCCCTGGATCGTGCCCTTCTTCTGCGCGTTGAACGCAGTGGCATCGTCCTTGAAGTACTGGATCAGGGTGCCGGGTTCGGGGCCCTCGTAGAGGATCTTGGCCTTGCCCTCGTAGATCTGGCGGCGACGGGACATGCGTGTTCGTCCTTGAATGGATAAAAAGAGCAAGCCCCGGCGCGGGGGCGTCGCTAGGCGACAGCTCGGCCGGGGCGTTCGAGCGCGCATATAATTCAATGGGGGGCAAAAGCAAACCGGCTTGCGTCATCCGGTCGGCGGCGTGGGGCACGCGCGGCTGGCGGTGAAGGGTGCGCGCCGGTATTGCGAGCGCTGCGCGCCGCTTCTATCCCGTGTTTCCAGACGGTTCGCGGCCGTCACGTGCACGGACCCTGCACGGACCCTCGACGGACATTGCCATGACTTTGACCATACGCACGCTGACCGGAGCCGAAATTCTCTCGGCCATAGACGATCTTGCGCGCCTGCGCATGACGGTCTTTGCCGAGTGGCCCTATCTCTACGACGGCGATCCTGCCTACGAACGCGACTATCTCGGTGCTTTCGTGAAGGCACCCGGCGGGGTCCTGGTGGCGGCCTGCGAGGGCGACCGGATCGTCGGCGCGGCAACCGCGTCGCCGCTGGCCGCGCAGGAGCAGGCCTTGCGCGGTCCTGTCGAGATGCATGGAATCGACGTATCCGAGGCGTTCTACTTCGGCGAATCGGTGCTGCTGGGCGAATGGCGCGGGCAGGGGGTGGGGCACGCCTTCTTCGACCAGCGCGAAGCGCAGGCGCGCAAGGCGGGGGCACGGATCGCCGTTTTTGCATCGGTGGTCCGCGAAGCCGGTCATCCCGACCGGCCCGCGGCCTACAGCCCGCTCGATGGGTTCTGGCGCAAGCGCGGCTACGCGCCGCTGGACGGGCTTACCTGCACGCTTTCGTGGAAGGACCACCGCGACGCGGCGGAATCCGCCAAGACGCTGCGCTACTGGTCACGCCTTCTGTAGCGCCGCGATCAGGCCTCTGGCACCGGCCGTCACTTGCTCCCAGGTGGTGACAAACCCTTCCGGGCCGCCGAAGTAGGGATCCTCGACATCGCGGCCCGCCATGCCCGGCACATGGTCCAGCATCAGCGAAAGGCTGGCCCGCGCCCCGCCAGGGCGCGAGGGGGCGAGCCGGCGCAAGTTGCCGAGGTTGCTGTTGTCCATCGCCACGATCAGGTCGAACCGGTCGAAGTCGTCGGCCCCGACCTGGCGGGCCTGGTAGGACGAGATGTCGATGCCGTGGCGCAGCGCCTCGGCGCGGGCGCGCGGATCGGGGGCATTGCCGATGTGCCACGAGCCGGTCCCCGCGGAATCGACCAGGACATCGAACCCGGCGCGGGCCGCTTCGTGGCGCAGGGCCGCCTCGGCGAGCGGCGAGCGGCAGATATTGCCGAGGCAGACGAAGAGGATGGCGGGCCGGCTGGCGGGGCTGTCGGTCTGGCTCATTCTTTCGGATTAGCCGCGAGGCCTGCCGGTCTCAACCGCCAAGGCGATCCCGGTTGCCAGCGCCATCCGCAAGGGACGGGCGGTTTCGGTGATGTATCGTTTGTTTTCAAGGTGATGTGGCGCTTTCTGCAGGCTGCTCGACAAGGTTAATTTGGCGTTTCCATCGATTGGCTACGTTTTGTCGAGGATGCGCGCCGTAGCACCACGATGGGTTTCCTTAAGCATTCCTGTCTAGGGAAACTCCCTGATTACCGGGGGGTATTCCTTCATGACTGGGCTAGCGATGCGCCTCTTGAGATATCGGTTCCTGCGTTTGCTGCGCGACACGGCGGGCAATATCCTGCCGCTGGCCGCCGTCGGCATGATGGTGGCAGCCGCCGTCGTCGGTTCGGGCATCGATCTCAGCCGCGATTACAAGGTGCGCAACCAGCTCCAGGCCGCCTGCGACGCCGCCGTGCTCGCCGGTCGCCGCACGGTGACGACGGCCGGTTTCGACACCGCCTCGCAGACCGCTGCCAACAACTATTTCGCCACCAACTTCGACAGCACCTCGCAGGAAGTGACCGGCACCAGCTTCGTTCCGACATCGCCCGACGGCGGCAAGACGATCACCGGCACGGCATCGACCACGCTCAACACGCTGGTCATGCGCCTGTTCGGGTTCAACACCTTCACGGTTTCGGTGAGCTGCGCCTCGTCGATGGGCGTGGGCAATGCCGACGTGATGATGGTGCTCGACACCACCGGCTCGATGGGTTCGATCCTTTCCGGCAGCCAGACCCGCCTGGCCGCGCTGCAGCAGGCGATGAAGGACTTCTACACGACGCTGGCCAATGCGACGGCGTCCACCAACGCGCGCATCCGTTATGGCTTCGTGCCCTACAGCACCACGGTCAACGTCGGCAAGCTGCTGATGGCCGAGGACCCCGACTACATCGCCGACACCTGGACCTACCAGACCCGGACGGCGGTCTATTTCGACTATTCCAGCGCGACCCGGACCAGCACCAGCACGACCTACGGCAACACGTCCTACGGAAGTTCGTACCGCTACACCACGGGCAACGGCTATTCCAATCAGTCGACCTGCCTCAGCAACATGCCGACCTCGACCACCTGGGCCGATTCCGGATCGGAGTCGGTGACGTTCACGGTCAGCGGCACGAGCCCCAACATGACGGTGACGCGCAAGGTCAGCCAGAGCCAGACCCAGCGTGTCTACAGCTGCGCCCAGTCCAACAATGGCCGTTGGTACGTCAATTATCAGGACAATACCCGGACCGAGACCACCAACGAGACCTGGACCAGCGTCAAGACCGTGTCGCCGACGCCAACCGCCAACTCCGAATTCTACCAGTGGGCCTACCAGCCCTATTCCTGGCCGACCGACGTCTTCAAGACCGGCGAAGCCGCGACGCTCTATACCGGCGACAACGGCACTGCCGTCTCCTCGACCTGGGATGGATGCATCCTCGAACGCTCTACCGTTGCGACCAGCAGCATCAGCTACAATGCGGTGACCGGCATGTCTCCGTCGAATGCCTATGACATCGACCTCGACACGGTTCCCAGCAACGCCGCCACGCGCTGGGGGCCGCTGTGGCCCGAGGCCGCCTACATGCGCTACAACAGCGGTTCGAACAGCACCAAGAGCTACGCCTCGCCCACCACCAGCGGTGCAGCCGCCACCTCGCCCTGTCCGGCGCAGGGGCAGTTGCTCACCGAAATGTCGCAGTCGGCGTTCAACACGTACGCCAACTCGCTGGTGGCCAACGGCAATACCTACCTCGACATCGGCATGATCTGGGGCGGGCGGATGATCTCGCCAAGCGGTGTCTTCCAGGACAACGTCAACACCGCCGCTTCAAACGGCGGCGAGGTCTCGCGCCATCTGATCTTCATGACCGACGGCGAGATGCAGACCATCAACACCTACCAACAGGCCTGGGGCATGGAATACTGGGACCGCAAGGTGACCAGCGACGGGTCCAGCAGCACCGAGACCACCAACCACACCAAACGCTTCCTCGCAGTCTGCGAGGCGATCAAGGCCAAGGGCGTGCGGGTCTGGGTGATCGCCTTCACGTCCACCCTGTCGAGCGACCTGACGACCTGCGCCTCGGCCAACAGTTCCTACACGGCCGCCAATGCGACCGAACTGAGCACCGCGTTCCAGGAAATCGCCAAGCAGGTCGGCGAACTGAGGCTGACGCAGTGACCGGGGGCCGTCTGCATGCCCTGAGGGCGCGCCTGCGCCGCGACCAGTGGGGCGTCACCGCGCTGGAATTCGCGGTGGCGGGGCCAGTGCTGATCGTCCTGCTGATGGGCATCTTCGACATCGGCCACATGGCCTATGTCAGCGCGGTGCTGCACGGCGCGGTCGAGGAATCGGCGCGTAACGGCACGCTGGAAGCAGTCGACACCGCAGCGCAGGACCAGGCGATCGCCAGCATCGTCGGCAATGTCGCGCCGGGGGTGACGATCGCCGTCACGCGCAGCAGCTATTACGACTTCTCCGACATCGCACGGCCCGAGGCGTGGAACGACGCCAATTCGAACGGCACCTGCGACAACGGGGAAACCTATACCGACGAGAACAAGAACGGCCAGTGGGATGCCGATATCGGCAAGTCGGGCAATGGCGGCGCCAACGACGTTGTCGTCTACACCGTGAAGGCGACCTACAAGCCGCTGTTTCCGATCCCCGGCCTCACCAACCGCGACAACAGCCGCACGCTGACGGCGATCGCGGTGCGGAAGAACCAGCCATATGCGCTGCAGAGCAGCTATGGCTCGGCGGCGGGGAGTTGCCGATGAAGCGGATGCTCGTTCCTCGCCTGCGCCGCGTCATGCGCAGGCTCCGGCGCGATTGCAGCGGCGTGTCGCTGATGGAATTCGCGCTCATGCTGCCGATCATGCTGACGCTGGGTCTCTACGGCACCGAGCTTGCCTACATGGCGATGGTGAAGATGGAGGTTTCCCAGATCGCGACGTCGGTGGCGGACAACGCCTCGCGCCTTGGCCAGACCGACAATACCGCGGTGACGCCGACAGTGACCGAGACGCAGATCAACTCGGTCATGTCGGGCGCGGTCATGCAGGGTAGCTCGTTCAATTTCAGCGGGAACGGGCGGATCATCCTCTCCAGTCTGGAGATCAACTCCAGCAACCAGCAATACATCCACTGGCAGCGCTGCCGGGGCAGCCTGGCGCGCAGTTCGGCCTATGGGGCGGCGGGCACCACGCTCACGGGCATGGGCAAGACCGGGCACGTCATCACTGCGACGACCAATTCGGCGGTCATGTATGTCGAGGTCTATTACGCCTACCAGCCGCTGTTCGGGACGATGTTTGTCCAGAACCCGGTGTTCTATCAGGAAGCGGCCTTCCTGATCCGCGACAGCCGCAACATCGCCGCCGGGGTCACCGGTACCGGCGGGCAGTCGGCGTGCAGCTGACGCACCAGTTTGCGTGACAACACGCGAAGGCTAGGCTAGGGGCAGGGGCCATGGGGACCTTGCGCGTCTTTTTCCGGCAGTATCACAAGCAAGCGCTTGTATTTGCGGCTATTGCGCTCTGCCTCAAGGCGTTCCTGCCGACCGGCTTCATGCCGGGGCAGGGGCTCCGCGCGATCACCATCGAGATCTGTCACGATGCCTCCGGCGGTGACGGCACCCTGCAGGTGCTGGTGCCGCTCAAGACCGGCGGCAATCACGTCCCCGGCAAGCCTGCAAAGGGCGAGTGTCCTTTCGGCGCCCTGTCGATGGCCTCGCTGGGCGGCGCCGATCCGGTGCTGCTGGCGCTGGCGATCGCTTTCATCGTGGCGCTGGGCTTCGCGCCGCTCCGCGCGGTTGCGCTTGCCCCGCAGCCCTATTTGCGCCCACCGCTGAGAGGCCCTCCGGCCTGAACCGATCCCGAGGCCGCCTGCGCAGCGCACGGCGGCCCGGAATTTCGACATTTCAGGTCACGCAGGGGCGGCGCGGAGCGCTGGCCCTGCGAACAACAGGGTTTTTCCATGAAGACGTCCATTTTCGCGATCGCCGCGGCGCTCGCTCTTGCGCCTGCCCCTCTTGCCGCCCAGGAAACCGGTTCCGACGAGCCGCCGGCCGCCGAGGCCGCCGAGGCCGCCGCGCTTCCCGCACTCCACGCGGACTTCACGTCGGCCTTGCGCAATATCGCTACGGCGCCGCTCAATGGCTCCAGGGTCTCGGTGGAGCGCCTTCGCCGCGAGGCGGTGTCGAGCAGCGACACCGGCGCCATCCTTGCGCAGCTTCCCGGCGTGAGTGCGGCCAGCGGGGGCGGCCTGTCGTCGATGCCGGCCGTGCGCGGGCTCAGCGAGCAGCGGGTGCTGATCGTCGTCGACGGGCTGCCGATCGACGTTGCCTGTCCCAACGACATGAACCCGCCGCTGTCCTACACCGATCCCCAGACGGTCGGCGCTATCGCGGTGGTGCCGGGCGTCTCGCCGGTGAGCATGGGCGGCGACAACATCGCCGGGATCGTCAGCGTCGAGAGCCGGATGCCGCGCTTTGCGATGGAAGGCGGCACATTGGTGACGGGCGAGGCCTCGAGCTTCTATCGCAGCAATGGCGATGGCTTCGGCGGCGCGGTTTCGCTGACCGTTGCCGGCAAGCGCGTGAGCGCTACCTATACCGGCTCCTACACCCAGTCCGATGACTACCAGGGCGGCGGCGCGATGGGCAAGGTGCGCTCCACCGAATACGCCAAGACCGATCACCAGCTTGCCCTTGCCGCGCAGACCGATTTCGGCCTGTTCGAACTGAAGGGTGGCTACCATTTCGCGCCCTACGAGGCCTTCCCCAACCAGTACATGGACATGACCTCGAACACCTCGTGGTTCCTCAACGGCCGCTATCGCGGGGTGTTCGGCTGGGGCGATGTCGATTTCACCGCCGGCTACCGCGATACCGACCATGCGATGGACTTCCTGGCCGACAAGCAGCCCGGCACGATGCCGATGAACACCGAGGTCCATTCCTTCTCGTCCGCGCTCAAGGTCAACCTGCCGCTCGGCCGCAAGGACACGCTGCACCTTGGCGGCGAGTTCCATCACGAAGGGATGGATGACTGGTGGCCGCCGGTTGCCGGGTCGATGATGATGGGACCGGACACCTACCTCAACATCAACAACGGCAAGCGTGATCGCCTCGGTCTGTTCGGGGAGTGGGAATCGCACTGGTCGGACCGTGTCTCGACGCTGATCGGCGCGCGGTTCGACCGGGTGACGATGAACACCGGCGCGGTCCAGCCTTACGGAACCGGCATGATGAACATGGCCGATGCGATGGCCGCCGCCACGTTCAACGCCGCCGACCGTCATCGCCGTGACAACAACTGGAGCGCGAGCGCACTGGTCAGCTGGCAGGCGGCGGACATGCTGGCCTTCGAACTTGGCTATGCCCACAAGACCCGCTCGCCCAACCTCTACGAGCGCTATTCCTGGGGGCAGGGGGCGATGTCGAGCCAGATGATCGGCTGGTACGGCGATGGCAATGGCTATGTCGGCAACCTCGACCTCAAGCCGGAGCGGGCGGACACGGTCAGCGCCGCGCTGCGGCTGACCGCGAAGGGCGGCGCCACGCTCAAGGTCTCGCCCTATTATACCCGCGTTCACGACTACATCGATGCGGTCCGCCTCAGGGACCTGACCGACATGATGGGGATGCCCAGCGGCTTCGTGCAGTTGCAGTTCGCGAACCAGGAGGCCGAGCTCTACGGCATCGACGCCAGCGCCAGCGTGCCCTTGCAGCGCACCGCGCGCAGCGAGACCGACTTCACCGCCAGCGCCGCCTGGGTTCACGGGCAGAACCTCTCGGACGACGGCCCGCTCTATCGGCAGATGCCGTTCAACCTGACGATGGGCCTCGCGCATCGCAGCGGCGCCTTCGAGGCGGGCGCGGACATCCAGTTCGTGGCCGAGAAGAACCGTGTCGATGCCACCCGCAACGAGCCGCGCACGCAGAGCTATGCGCTGGTGAACCTGCGGGCGGGCTACACGCTGGGGCTGCTGGCGCAGGGCATCACGCTGACGGTGGAAGCGAAGAACCTGTTCGACAAGGGCTATGCCCTGCCGCTCGGCGGCATGTCGCTGGGCGACTACGGCGTCACTGGCGTGCTGCGCCCGGTGCCGGGCATGGGCCGTTCGATCAACTTCGGGATGAGCACCCGCTTCTGACGGCCTGTGGATCGGTTCCGGCATTGAGCGCCCCATCGGATGGGGGTGTTCAAATGCCGGGCCGATCCATCAGCCCACAAACGAAAATGGCGAGGCTGGTAGCCTCGCCATTTGCCGTGCGGGATAAGCCCGCTTGCTGGCGGATACTGCTCAGTCGAGGAACGCCCGCATGATGCGCGAACGGCTCGGATGCTTGAGCTTGCGCAGGGCCTTGGCTTCGATCTGGCGGATACGCTCGCGGGTCACCGAGAACTGCTGGCCGACTTCCTCGAGGGTGTGGTCGGTCGGCATGCCAATGCCGAAGCGCATGCGCAGCACGCGCTCTTCGCGCGGGGTGAGCGAGGCCAGGGTGCGGGTGATCATTTCCTTCAGGTTGGACTGGATCGCCGCATCCACCGGGATGACGGCGTTCTCGTCCTGGATGAAGTTGCCCAGGCTGCTGTCTTCCTCGTCGCCGATCGGCGTTTCGAGGCTGATCGGCTCCTTGGCGATCTTCAGGACCCGCTTCACCTTCTCGAGCGGCATCGACAGCTTTTCGGCCATTTCCTCCGGTGTCGGCTCGCGGCCCTGGTCGTGGAGGAACTGGCGGCTGGTGCGCACCAGCTTGTTGATCGTCTCGATCATGTGCACCGGGATACGGATCGTGCGGGCCTGATCCGCGATCGAGCGGGTGATCGCCTGACGGATCCACCAGGTGGCATAAGTCGAGAACTTGTAGCCGCGGCGGTACTGGAACTTGTCGACCGCCTTCATCAGGCCGATGTTGCCTTCCTGGATGAGATCCAGGAACTGCAGACCACGGTTGGTGTACTTCTTGGCGATCGAGATCACCAGGCGCAGGTTCGCCTCGACCATTTCCTTCTTGGCGATACGCGCTTCGCGCTCCGCCTTCTGGACCATGTTCACGATGCGGCGGAATTCGGACAGGGCCATGCCGGTGGATGCCGCGATGTCCGAAACCTCGAGGCGGATGCGTTCGGCAGCTTCAGCCTCGTTTTCCGCGAAGGCAGCCCACTTCTTGTCCTTCTTCGCCATGTCGGCGACCCAGGTGTCGTCCAGTTCCCGGCCCGTGTAGGCCTCCAGGAAGTCGGCACGCTTGACCTTGTGGCGTTCGGCCAGGCGCAGCATCTGGCCGCCAAGCGTGGTGAGGCGGCGGTTGAAGGCGTAGAGATTGTCGACGAGATATTCGATCTTCGTCGCGTGGAACTGCACCGATTCGACTTGCGCGGTAAGGTCCTCGCGAAGCTGCTGGTACTGGTCTTCCTTGGCGGCGGGGAAGTCGATGCCAAGCGCAAGCGCGTCGAGGCGTTCGCTCTGGACGCGTTCGAACGTGCGGAACAGTTCGGTGATGAGCGCGAACTTCTCCAGGGCTTCCGGCGTCAGCGCGGCTTCCATCTGGCCGAGCGAGAGGGTGTTGTCCTCTTCCTCGTCGTCCTCGACGCGGCGCTTGGCGATCGGGTTGCCGTCCTCGTCTACTTCCTCCGAGTTGTCCTCGTCGGAATCGTCGTCCTCCTTGAAGGTCGGACCGGCCGTGGCCGCGGAAATCTCGCCGTCGGCTTCACCGTCCTCGCCCAGGTTCTCGGGCTGCGGTTCCTTGGAGAGCATGGCGTCGAGATCGAGGATCTCGCGCAGCTGCATGTCGCCGTTGTTGAGCGCCTCGGACCAGCCAATGATGGCGTGGAAGGTCATCGGGCTTTCGCAGAGCCCCATGATCATCATGTCGCGGCCAGCTTCGATGCGCTTGGCGATGGCGGCCTCGCCCTCGCGGCTGAGCATCTCGGCGGAGCCCATTTCCTGCAGGTACATGCGGACCGGGTCGTCGGAACGCGCGTGCGTATCGGCCTTGCGGGTCTCGCCGGGACGGCGACGGGAATTGCCTTCCTCGAAATCGGAATCCGAACCGGACTCGTCATCGCGACCATCGACGGCGTCGACACCGTCTTCCTGCTCGCCATCCTCGTCGTCGTCATCGTCGTTCTCGATGATCTTGACGCCCATTTCCGAGATCGCGGCCATGATGTCCTCGATCTGATCGGTGGTCATCTGGTCCTGGGGCAGAGCGGCATTCAGCTCCTTGACCGTGATGACGCCCTGGCGTTTGGCGCGCGCGATGAACCGCTGGACCGAACCCTTGTCCAGGTCGAGAAGAGGAGAGTCATTGTCGCCGCTGCGATCGTCGTTGTTCATGCAATCCGTTGTCGTCTTGTTGGCCGTGTCATGACGTCGGTTGCGCCATGACAAGGCCAGGTTCTCAGATCATCAGCCTGACGGCGCCGGCGGAGGGCGGCCTTGCAGGCAAGAACGAACCCCTCTGGCCCGGGGTTCAGGCAATGAGGCCGGATTTCGCTTCCGAAAGGAAGCTGGTCCGCCCGCATGCCGTGCAATCGAATCGGGGGCATCGGCCCCTTGCCCGCTGCCGGCCTGTCGAAGGCGGCCTTGACCCCTGCCTTCGACATGCACCGCGTGCTTTCCATGGCCGCTGGTGAAGCGATCGAGGAAAGCGCGAGATGGAGCCATGGCCGCCAGGGGCGGCCATGGCCAGGTCCATCAACGCTGGACCAGATTCACGGCCGAAGCCTTGCCGCGGCGATCGATCTCGATTTCGAATTCGAGCTGATCGCCTTCCGACAGGCCGTGCAGACCCGAGCGTTCGACCGCGCTGATATGCACGAAGGCATCTGGCTGGCCGTCATCGCGCACGATGAAGCCGAAGCCCTTCGTACCGTTGAAGAACTTGACCGTGCCGGTGGCCTTCTCGCCGGTCAGCTGGCGCTGGGCGGGGGCGGCGGAACGCTCACGACGTTCGGCAACGACGACTTCGCCGACGATGACCAGTTCGGACGCGGAAACCTTGCCGTTACGCTCGACCAGCTGGAATTCCAGCTGCTGACCTTCGGCCAGCGTTTCGAGGCCGGCAGCCTGCACGGCGCTGATGTGCACGAATGCATCGTCGCCGCCGCTTTCAAGCTGGATGAAGCCGAAACCCTTGTCGGGGTTGAAGAACTTGACCGTGCCGCTGCCCTGGCCGACGACGATGCCGGGGCCGCCGCGCGAGCCGCCGCCAAAACCACCGCCGCGCGAGCCGCCGAAGCCGCCGCCGCGCGAGCCGCCGAAGCGGTCACCACCGCCAAAACGATCACCGCCGCCGAAGCGATCACCGCCGCCGAAGCGATCACCGCCGCCGTAGCGATCACCGCCGCCGTAGCGATCACCGCCGCCAAAGCGATCGTTGCCGCCGCCCCAACGATCATCACCACCGCCAAACCGGTCGCGTCCCTGGCCGCGATTACCCCTATCGAATGTCATCTTTCAAATACCTTAAGCTACGTCCGAAGAATCCCAATCCTCGCGAGTGAACGTAGCACGCAAGGCCGCAGAGCCCATTTCAGGTTGCAGGACATACGACGATAGCACCAAAGCGAGGCTTTGGCGACCAAAGTTCTGCAGACGGCGCAAAGCCATCGCGATCCTCCATTGCTCCGCGGACGAGGCACGCATTTTTGAAGCGTCCTGTCAACGATTCGGCGCGCGCGGCAGGGCGCGTTTTCCGGGCGGGAGGTCATACCTTTCGGCTCAAAAAGCGCGGGAAGATCAGAAGTTCCCGCATGTGTGCCGTGTCGGTGCGACCGGATCATGGGCCGGGCGGCAAGAGACTGTTTGCGGGGGAGCAAGAGGGGCGCTCCGGCAATATCGACCGGGCGGTTCCGGTGTCGTTCGCCTGTGTTTCGAGCGATGCGCCGCCGCGATTCCGCAGGCAGCGAGAGTCGGGTTGCCGCTGAATGGGCAAGGCGGGCCTGTGGGGACTGGCGATGGATGCCATCACCGCTGGCCGGAAGGGGCGATCGCTATGTCGGGAAGAGCCGGGACACTGGTGCGGTCTCGCCGCTGAGTCCTCGGTGAATGCAGGCGCCGGATGCAAGGCGGGACCAGAAACAAGGGACACTCCTCCCTGATCCCGCCTCGCGCTCCCGCCCGGTCTCCGTCTGGAGATGGGCGGGAGCGGTCACCTCTTAAGCGGCCTTAGAAGTCCACCTTTGCGCCGATGCGCATGTAACGTCCCATGAACAGGCGGTCCTGCCATGCGGCGTTGAACTGGTAGACGCCATAGGCGGCGTTGGGGTCATAGTTCGGCTTGCCGTCGAGGATGTTGAGAACATCGGCGTAAAGCGTGAACTTGCCATCGGCGATCTTCGTTTCGATGTGGCCGTCGAGGTCGAAGGTGCTGTGGCCATGGCACTGCACGGGGTTGCCGCTGTCCGGGTAGGTCACCAGCTGACCGGCCTCGGCGCTGGCCGCGCAGTCCTTGTAGGTGCCGCCGGCATCCGACGAGGTGCTCGAATAGCCGCTGGTGTAGTACGCGGTGAGCGTCAGGCTGGTCTTGTTGTCGAAGGTCAGCGTGTTCTGCCACGAGGCACGGAAGCGCGGCGCGCCCGAGCACGAGGTCCAGTTGCAGCCGCCCAGCGAACCGTCGAAGCGGTTGATCTGGCCGTCGATGTCCTGTTCCAGGCGGATCAGGTACGAAGCGGTAGCATTGGTGCTGAACGAGAGGTTGTCGGTCAGGTTGAAGACGCCCGAAGCCGAGACGTCGATACCCTTGCCCATCATCGAGTTCGCGTTCTGGAACGGCGCGACGATTTCACCCAGCAGCGGCAGGGCCGAGAGGTTTTCCGGATCGGGGGCGCCCTGCGTCACCGTGAAGCCCGGAATGTTCACGACGCCGTTGTTGCTGTAATACTGGGCGTAGACATCGGCCGTCGGCGTGACCGAGGTGATCAGGTTCTTGATCTTGGTGCGCCAGTAGTCGACCGTCAGCGTGATGTTGCGGGTCGGCTGGATCACCGTGCCGAAGGTGTAGGAGGTCGACTTTTCCGACTTCAGCTTCGGATTGCCCGAAGAGGTGACGCCGAGGCTGTAGCCGCCCTCGTAGTACGCCGGGTTGCTGGCGTGCGCTGCGCAGAAGTCGGCATAAGCCGCGTTCGAGCAGTTGATGGTCGAGGTGATGTAGCCGGTCGAGGGATCCTGGAACGATTCGTTCAGGTTCGGGGCACGGAAGCCCTTCGAGAACGTACCGCGCAGCTTGACCTGCCTGATCGGCTGGAACTCGGCTTCGAACTTCGGCGCGAAGTTCTGCTGGCCGGTCGAGTAGTGGTCGTACGAACCGTCTGCCTTGACGCGGAAGCCGTCCACGATCGGCATCGAGATTTCATACGAGGCCGACCACACGTTGCGGTGGCCCTTCACGCCGATTCCGTTGATGCTGTAGTAGCGATCCGCCGGATTGACGTCGTTGGCCGGGTTCGAGCTGGGGTTGTTGATCGATTCGTAGCGATACTGGCCCGCAACCGCGATGTTCAGCATGCCGCCCGGAAGCTCGACAACGTCCTTGCTGAGCGTGCCGATGATCTGCGCCAGCTTCGAGGTCGCCCGCTTGTGCTGGTCGGGGAAGACGCCCTGGGTCGCCGCGGCCGAGTTCTGCGAGGGGTCGACGAAGTTGTAGGTGCCCTGGGCGATGGCATCCATCAGGCCCTGGACATTGATGTAGCCGGTGTTGGTGACATCGAGCGTCACTTCCGAAGCGGTCGCGCCGACAGTGTAGTCCCAGCCATCGCCGAACGAACCGTTGACACCGCCCGAGACGCGGTAGGTCTTGGCGTTGGTGTAGGTGTAGGTCGGCATGTCGGGCATGCCCAGCAGACGGGCGGACTGGCCCTGCGCGGCGAACGGGTTGTTCGGGTTGAGCACGCCGTTCGAGGCATCGCAGCCGGTGGCCGTCAGGATGTTGCCCGAGACGCCGCCGACGCCGTCCGCGCAGACGTAGGCCGGCAGCAGGATCTGGCTGACCGTCACGCGCTCACCGCCGGCGGCGGTGCGGCCGGTCCAGCCGATCGGCGCGGCGCGGTTGGCCGTCGTCACGTTGTAGTAGTTGAACATCAGGTAGGCTTCGGTCTGGTCGTTCAGACGAACCGTACCACGCAGCGTGCCGCCGATGCGCTTGGTGCGCGCGGTATAGGCCTGGTAGTCGTTGACGAGGTCCTGCTGGCACACCACCGAAGGGGTGCCGGCAACGCCGCCGGCCTGCTGTTCCGGGGTCAGGGTGACCGCGGTCAGGTTGCCGCAGCCCGCGCCGGGGTTGAGCATCTGGTAGTTGCCCTGCGAGACCCAGTTGCCGTTGGCGTCCTGCGCATAGGGCTGCACGAAGGGCACGATGGTCGACTGGATGCCGTTGAAGCTGCCGTCGGCCTGGATGCCGTTGCGCACGTTGTTGGTCAGGCAGCCGTCGGTCGCGGTGCCGCAGATCGAGGACTGGTCGGCCGTGCTCCACGGACCCTTGCGGGCCGAGAGGTCCATCGCTGCGTTCTTCTGGTATTCGAAGTTCGCGTAGACGTTGAAGCCCTGGTCGTTGAGGTCGCCGTAGCCGTACGTGCCGTTGATGCGCTGCTCGCCGCCGTCGCCGCGCTGCGAGATGCCCGTCGATACATCAAGGTGGAGACCCTGGATTTCGCGCTTGGTGATCACGTTGACCACGCCGGCGATGGCGTCCGAACCGTAGGTGGCCGAAGCACCGTCGAGCAGGGTGTCGACGCGCGAGACGATCGAGCCGGGCATCGAGTTGATGTCGACGATGTTGCGCTGGCCGTCATCGGCGAGCGGGTAGTAGGCCGTGCGCATGCCGTCGAACAGCGTGAGCGTGTAGGCGTTGTTGAAGCCGCGCAGCGAGGGTGCGGTCGCACCGGTGGTGAAGCCGTTGCCCGACCAGCTGGCCGGAATGGTGCCCGCGTTGTTGGCCGTCAGCGTCTGCAGCGTGTCGGCGACGGTCTTGATGCCGCGCTTCTCGAGGTCGTCGGACGTGATGGAAACGACCGGCGAAGCCGTCGCCGCTGCCGGATTGCGGGTGATCGAGCCGGTGACGACGATGGTGCTGCCGTCGTCACCGTTGTCCGCAGCCGTCGGCGCCGGGGCTTCCTGGGCATTGGCAGTGCTGCACAGCAGTGCGAAGGCTGTGAGGCTTGTTGCAACGCACAATGCAGCCTTCATGGGAAGTGCTTTCAAAATGTGTTTCCTTGTCCATTTGGTGCAGCCGGTGTCGGGGGGCCGGCAGGGCAGAGCGGCGATCGATGTCGCGCTCGTTGGCGCTCGCGGCGAACGTCAACACCGGGCCATTGCGGCCATTTCCGCGTAGTTTCAAAAAATATTTCAGGAAGATTGCGATTAAGGTTCGCAAATGTTGCAATTTGGCAACGTTTTGTAATAAAATTGAGTAATAAAAGAATATTCATCCTTTAGGATGATTTTTGGACAAGCAGCATCGTGGCGCCCGCGTTGGCATTCGCAGCATTCGCACTTCGATGATCGGAGGGGAGGGGAGATCTTGTGCAGGGCTGCGTGAAAATCCGCAGAAACGCCGCGGGCCGACCGATGCTCGGCGGACCTATTTAGGGTTTTCTTTTTGCTCGGGCACCAAATCCGTTCCGGAAATAACGTAGTATACGCATCTTTTAAGAAGCATGCGTCTCTTTTTCGGGTGGATCTACGATCGGCGCGGCAGCTGGAAATGGGGCTGAGGTGCGGCGCATACCGCCGTGTTCGATCCCGGCGGCACAGAGCAGGGGCTCTGCGTTCGCTCACTGCATGCAGTCGCTGCAAAGCTGAGCAGAAAGGAAGCGTAACTGCGCGCGCCCTTGCCCGACCTGCGAGGCCGGACTGCAAAATCAGCGAAATGGGAAAAGTGGTCGGGGAGACAGGATTCGAACCTGCGACATCCTGCTCCCAAAGCAGGCGCGCTACCGGGCTGCGCCACTCCCCGACGCACGAGAGCCCTTAGGTTCCGCGCCTTTCCCGCGCAAGCCCCTTTTCCACCGTTTGGTGCACTCGGAAAATTTGCCGCGATCGAGGAAGGGGCGCGTCTGCCAGCCGGCTGCGCCGCGGGGCGGGTATCCGGCGCCGTATCGTTGAGGTGGCGGGTGGGCAGTTTTGACGGTGGGGTGGTAGGCCCGGCAGGATTTGAACCCGCGACCTAGCCGTTATGAGCGGCCAGCTCTAACCACTGAGCTACGGGCCCCCACCGTCGCCAAGGGCATGCGATCAAGCCCTTGGCGCAAGCGCGTTAGCTTGGAGTGTCGCTCGGTGCAAGCGCCACGCTGTCCATGATTTCGGCAACGCTGGTCGGGCGGACGCCCCGGCGTTCGAGGTGGGCGAAGAGTTGCCGCCACCAGTCGTAGAGCCCTTCGAGATCCGCCTCGGTCTGGACGTAAGGGGTGTGTCCCGGGGCCAGCGAGGGGCTGTGGAAGGAGAACACCAGCAGCGGCAAGCCATCGTCGAGCGCGATGTCGACACCGCGCAGCGCTTCCTCGGTGCTGATGCCTTCCGGGGTCAGGGCGATGCGCTCCAGCAGCCCCGCGCGGGCCAGCACCCCGCGCATCTGCGGCGTGCGCCAGAGATGGGGATAGATCACGTTGCCCATCTGCCGCAGCGGTCCCCAGTAGACGGTGGTCAGCGGCAGTTCGAGCAGGCGGCGCTGCGCGTCGATCCAGTAGGGCTTCAGCGGATGCTCGCGATAGTTGGGGCCGCCGGTGCTGCTGTAGTCGAACCGGGCGCGCACCGACGAGTCGATGGCGATGCCGAAATCCGCGAGGATCTCCGCCGTGCGCGGGCCGAGGCCGTAGCGTCCCGCCCGATAGATGCGCGGGGGCGTGCCGAACGCCGCGACGATGCGGGCGTGAAGCCGGGCGAACTTCTCGCGCTCCAGTTCGAATGGGAGGTTCCCGGCGAAGGAGTTGAACTCGTTCACCTCCTCGTCGAACGGCGGGCTGACCCAGGGATGGAGTTGCACCCCGATTTCCGCGCGGCCGGCGGCGACAGCGTCGCCGATCGCCTTGGGCGCATGCGGCGAATCGGCGACCGGATAGTCGATCAGATAGATCGGCTTGACCCCGAATCCCTCGCAGAAGTGCTGGAACTGGCGCAGCGCCGAGACCGTCGCGGTGCTGTGACCGTCACGCCTCAGCGGGGCGTCCCAGTCGAACTCCTCCTCGGTGTCGACCGTGACGATGAAGCGCGGACCGAAACCCTCGCTAAATCGCGCGGTTGCATCCGGTCCGGGCGGAATCAGGATATTGGGCCCCGGCAAAGTGGTAATTCCCCCGATCGGGTCGCATCCGGCGGGCGACGAAGTTCAGAACATCAGATTGTTGAGGCCTTGGCTATGGCTAGCACTGGCGGCGGTCAAGCCGGGAAGCCACAGCCGGATCGTGCCGCCTTCGCGCTGCAGGCCGCCACCTGCGGCAGCGGCTTCGGCGGCAGCCAGTCGCAGCGTGAAACCAAGCCCGAACATGCCGGTGGAGAGCGCGTGTCCCCGCTCGCCCGGCGCGTTTTCGGGAAGGCCGCTTTCGTTCATCGCTGCCAGCGCGGCGGGCAGTCCGATGCTCAGCGTGATCCGGCCGTCCTGGCCGCTCCACGCGAGCGGGAGCATCTCGTCGGGCGCGGTCGAGCCGGCCAGCGCGGCGAGCAGGCGCCACAGCAGGCGTTCGGTTTCGGCGCGATCGAGCGGCAGCATCAGCACGGCGCCGCCGCCGGGCGGCTGCAGCGCGAAGCCGCTGCGGCGCGGCTGGGTCCAGGCCTTGAGACGGTTGACCGTCTCGGTCAGGACCGGGATCAGATCGCATTCGCCCGCCTCGATGTTGAGCGCGCCGGTTTCGAGCCGGACCAGCCGGTCGAGCTCCTCGAAGCCGGCAAGGATGTGCGCGCAGTCGCCGGCGATCGCCGCAGCCAGCGCGCGATATTCGTGCGGGGCGGGGCCGTAGAGCTGCTGCTGGATGATCTCGGCCGCGACCTGGATGGCGTTGGCGGGGGTGCGCAGCTCATGCAGGATCTGGCGCAGGCGATCGGCCTCGCCGTGGCCTTGCATGGCGGCGCCGACGGCGGCCAGGGCGGCGGGGCGGCGCAAGCGGCCGCAATAGCCGGTGAAGCGGCCGCTCGCCGGTTCGAAGCGGGGCACCGCATCGACCTGCCAGGTGCCCTGGACGGCCGGAGCGCCGGAAATCTCGATCTGTGCGCCGCGCAGCGGCACGCGGTGGCGAATGGAAGAGGCGATGCCGGCGGAAGTCTTGACCGCGGCGTCGGAGGCGGTGAGGTCCATCCCGATCAGCGAGGGGGCGTGAACGCCGTCAGCCCAGGAAACCCGGCCTTCGGAATCGGTGGCAAAGTCGATCGCGGCAGGAATGCGCGGCAAGCCGGCGGCGGTATCGCCCAGTGGGAGGCGCGGGGCATCGTATCCGGCATCGTTGGCGGCGTGGTGGACGCCGTTTACTTGCGCTTCGCGGGCCTTGCGGAACTCCTCGATGCGGCGGACGATGGCACCGATCCCGGCTTCGGTGTTGGTTGGCGGCGGCGGGGTGCCGAGCGAGGCGGTGGCCTGTTCGAACTCGGCAAAAGGCGCCGATGTTGCGGGAGAGGGTGTCGCGGGAAGGGGTGTTGCGGGGGGCGTGGCCGGCGAAGCGGGGGCAGGGCGCGGTGCCGGGGCCAGGGCGTGAAGGGGGGAAGGCGCGGCCGAGGGCATGCGCGGGATCGGCCGGATCATCGCCGGAGCAGGGGCGGCGGTGACGGGCGGGGCTTCTTCAGCCGGACTTTCGAGCAGCGCGTCCAGCTCAAGCGCTTCGGCAGGAGGCAGGGCGCGATCCTGCACGCCCAGTTGTTCGAGCAGGGTATCGACCCGCGCCCCCAGGTCGCTGCGGTGCCGCAGGATCCCGCGCGCGCGGACGGGGAGAACGGGAACGAGCGCGAGCCAGGCCTCCTCCGTCAACTGTGCGCAGCGCACGGCGGCGGTGGCAACGGCGGGTTCTGCTTCGGCGAGATGGGCCAGCAGGCGCGCGTTGGTCAGCGGCTGGAGCGGCTGGCTGACCAGACGGGCGCGGTCGGCGGCCGGAATCGTCCTGTCGAGCTGGGCGAGCTGCGCAAAGCCGGCTGCCACGGCCCAGGAGCGCGCATTTCCCGGCAACCGGCCGAGGATGTCGACCAGCTGCCGATACTGGATGCGCGCCAGCGCCGCGCTCGAATTCGGCAGCTGCAACACCGTTGCAAGGCGATCGTCGAAATGCATTACCGCTCCAAAATCGTCCGGCCGTGCCGCATGCGTGGTTGCGCATGAACCAATGCACTGCCGACACTCAAGACTGTCAACTATGCCTGCCCCGGTACTGTCCTAAGACAAACCACTTAAGGAGACATCACCGGGGCATCTTTTTTTCTGGCGTCCGTTCTCGCGCCCGCGCCCGTGCGCGGGGCCCGCCGGTCCTGCCTTGGGCACGCCGGGGAGCGGGCTGGTAACGCGAAATGTGCCATTCGCGAATCTCCAAATGGGCTCTTCGCGCCGGATGGTTGTTTCTAGGCGTTGCAATGCCTGACGATTACGTTATGGGATAATAAAATTACAGGGGCGCAGGCGTTTTCGAGTGTAAGTTACAGCCGTCAAGGCTGGCCCGCACGCCGGGGTGTCCCGCAAGGAAAGATTCGCATGATCAATCTCGATGAAATCGACCGTCGCCTGCTGGCGGAACTTCAGAGCGAAGGTCGAATTACCAACGTCGAACTGGCGCAGCGCGTGGGGCTGACCGCGCCGCCGTGCCTGCGACGTGTCCGCAGCCTTGAAGAATCGGGCATCATCCAGGGCTACCATGCCGACCTCGATGCCTCGAAGCTCGGCTTCACCATCACCGTCTTTGCGCTGGTCAGCCTCAAGAGCCAGGCCGAAGAATCGCTCCGCGCATTCGAGGACCACATGAAGGGTCTGCCCGAAGTGCGCGAATGCCACATGCTCAATGGCGAGATCGACTTCATCCTGAAGATCGTCAGCCGCGATCTCCAGAGCTTCCAGGAATTCCTGACCAGCAAGCTGACGCCCGCCCCGAACGTGGACAGCGTCAAGACCTCGCTGACGATCCGCACCGCCAAGAGCGTGCCCGGCGTGCCGCTGGAGGGCTGAGCTTCCCGGGATCGGGCGCGGCTCGCGTTTGTCCGGGTCCGTCGGCGAACTTTCGCCTGCAACAGCGCCGCGCCTCCATCCCGGAGGCGCGGCGCTGTTTTCATGGGGCCGATGCCGCGATCAGAGCGTCGCGGCTGCTTCCAGCGCGACCAGATAGCTCTGGGCGCCGAAGCCGGCGACGGTGCCCTTGGCGGCCATGCCGACCCACGACTTGTGGCGGAATTCCTCGCGCAGGTGCGGGTTGGAGAGGTGGACCTCGATCACCGGAACCTTGATCGAGCGGATCGCGTCGTGCAGCGCGATCGAGGTGTGCGTGTAGGCGCCGGCATTGAGCAGGACGGCGTGGGCGCCGTTGTCCTCGGCTTCGTGGAGCCAGTCGACGAGGTGGCCTTCATGGTTGGACTGGCGCAAGTCGATCTCGAAACCCAGCGTCTCGCCGCGTTCGACGAGCATGGCGCCGATATCGTCGAGCGTCTGCGATCCGTAGATGCCGGGTTCGCGCAGGCCCAGCCGGTTGAGGTTGGGGCCGTTGAGCACGTAGACCAGCTTGGCTGCCATTGTTCCGTTTATCCCTCACATCTGCGGCGCGCGGGAATGCGGCCGGGCTGAGGCCGTCTAGCGCAGGTGCGCCGCTGCTGCCAAGCGCGGGAGGGGGAGTGGGAGGGGGAGCGGGAGTGGGAGTGGGAGTGGGAGTGGGAGTGGGAGTGGGAGTGGGAGTGGGAGGCTCCCGCCAAGGCGGGCTTGCCGGGAGCCGGGCCGTCTGTCGCGGGATCGGCGCGCGATCAGCGATCGGAGCCTCTGGCCTTGCCCCACTGGCGCATCGCCGAATAGCCCAGATAGCCGGTCCCGAAGAGCGCGTAGAGCGGTTCGGGAATGCCGCTGAGATAGCCGGTCATGCTGGCGGCGATCGCATGGGCGGTCTGCGGGCTGAAAGCGCCGATCAGGCCCATCGGCAGGGACCACAGCAGCAGGACGTAGATGACGTAGAGGAAGCTCGGGCGGGCGCGGCTGGTCCAGGGGTCGGATGAACCGGCCTCCGCGACGATGGCCGAGAGGCTCGCCTGGAGCATCTGCAACTCCTGGGTATTTTCCATCCTGAGCAGTTCGAGCTTCGCGCGGTCGCGGGCTTCGGGGTCGGGGATGACCTTGTCGATGATGCGGGTGACGGGACCGAGAATCGAATCGAGCAGGGGCATGGGCAGGCACTCCGTTTCGGATTGAGGCCCGAAACCAGATAGTCAAATCGGCCGATGTAGGAAAATGCGCTCCGGCGCGCGGGCCATATGCTGCGCGCGGCGTGGGAAGCGGGAAGGGCAGGCGCTAATCGTGCCGCGCTTGGCCGATACGAAAACGCCGCCTCCTGCGCGAAGCAGGAAGCGGCGGTTTTCATTGGTCGGGACGAGAGGATTCGAACCTCCGACCCCCACACCCCCAGTGTGATGCGCTACCAGGCTGCGCTACGTCCCGACCGGAGCGCGGCCTATAGGCAGGGCTTTTCGATTGCGCAAGCATCCTTTTGCGACTTTTTGCCTGGGCCCTGACACTAGGCTGTGGATGAAATGGCAAAATGCCGCTTGCGGCGCGGGGCGTCTTGAAGTGGGGGCGAGGAATGCCATTTGCCGGTGATCCGGGGCGGCGCGCCTATCTGCCTGCGTTGCCAGCCTTACGCTTTATTGCTAACCGCGCCCATCCGATGAAATCCGGCGACGGTGTTTCGGACGGGGCGCGCTGCAAATCCGGTCCATGCGGATTTATCGACGAAGGCGCGATTCCTCGCCGGGACAAAACGACAGAAGGCCTTCCATCTCAATGCAAAGCTCGATCATCAACCTGCTTGCCGCCGCCGCGCCCGCGGGCGCTCCGCCTGCGTGGATCCAGTACCTGCCCTTCGTGGCGATGGCTGCGATCTTCTGGTTCCTCATCATGCGTCCGCAGATGAAGCAGCAGAAGGAACACCGCGCCAAGCTCGCCGACCTCAAGAAGGGCGACGAAGTGCTGACCGGCGGCGGTTTTGTCGGCAAGATCGTCAAGGTCGACGATAACTATGCCGACGTCCAGCTGGCGCAGGGCCTGGTCGTGAAGGCCGTGAAGTCGACCATCGTCGACGTCATCCCGCCCGCCGGCTCGAAGCCCGCCAACGACTGAGGCGTGGGTCGAGAAGGTCTCGATCCTGCATCCAATTGAGAGAAGCCTGAGGCTATGCTCGAATTTACCACCTGGAAGAAGGCCTGGTACTGGGCGCTGACGCTGTTCTTCTGCGCCTGCGCCCTGCCTTCGCTGGTTGCGCTGACGCCGAACGTGCGTTGGCCCAGCGCTCTTCCCGATCACAAGATCAATCTTGGCCTCGACCTTGCCGGCGGCAGCCGCCTGCTGCTCGAAGCCAATCGCGACCAGGTTACCCAGCAGCGTCTGGAAGCCATGGAAGAGTCGGTCCGTACCCGTCTCGGCCAGGCCCAGCCGACCATCGCCATCGGCGATGTCTCCAGCTCGGGCGGCAAGCTTGCCTTCACCGTGCGCGATGCCTCGCAGGTCGACGCCGCGCGTGAGGCGATCCTGCCGCTGACTTCGGGCGCAGGCCTTTCCGGCCAGCGCGACTGGGACATCACCGTGGAGGACGGCAACCGCTTTGTCCTCGTGCCGACGCAGGCCGGCATCGACCTGGCAATCAGCAGCGCGATGGAGACCGCGGTCGAAGTGGTGCGCAAGCGTATCGACGCGCTGGGCACCAAGGAGCCCGACATCCGCCGTCTCGGTGGGACCCGCATCGACGTGCAGGTGCCCGGTCTGCAGGACCCGCAGGCCCTGAAGAACCTGCTCGGCCAGACCGCCAAGCTCGAGTTCAAGATGGTCGACGAGACCGCCGTGCCGAGCGAGCTTGCCAAGGGCGCGATCCCGCCGGGCGACGAGATCGTGCCCTGGGCCGATCCCAAGGATGCGGCCGCGCAGGGCGTGCCCGTGCTGGCGGTCAAGCGGCTGGGCGGCATCAAGGGCGACGAACTGACCGACGCCAAGCAGCAGTTCGAGCAGAAGACCAACGCCGCGGTCGTCTCGATCACCTTCAACCAGCAGGGCGGCGAGAAGTTCGCCAAGCTGACCACCGACAACGTCGGCAAGCGCTTTGCGATCATCCTCGACGGCAAGGTGCTCTCGGCGCCCAGCATCCGCGAGCCGATCCTGGGCGGCGGTGCGCAGATCTCCGGCAGCTTCACCGTGCAGTCGGCGACCCAGCTGGCCATCGCACTGCGTTCGGGCGCGCTGCCGGTCGACCTCACCGTGGTCGAGGAACGCACCGTCGGTCCCGACCTTGGCGCCGATTCGATCCAGAAGGGCATCGTCGCCATGGCCGTCGGTACCGGCCTGCTGATGATCTTCATCCTCGTCACCTACGGCCGCTTCGGCGTCTACGCCAATGTCGCGCTGGTGGTGAACGTGTTGATGATCCTGGGCGTCATGGGCCTTGCCGGCACCACGCTGACGCTGCCCGGCATCGCCGGCTTCGTGCTGACCATCGGCGCCGCGGTCGACGCCAACGTGCTGATCAACGAGCGCATCCGCGAGGAACGCCACCGGGGTCGCCGCGTCGTGCAGGCGGTGGAGCTGGGATACAAGGAAGCCAGCCGCGCGATCTTCGACGCGAACCTCACCAACGTGATCGCGGCCGTGCTGATGGCAGCCTTCGGCACCGGCCCGGTGCGCGGCTTCGCGATCGTGCTGCTGATCGGTATCGCCACTTCGGTGTTCACCGCCGTGACCATGACCCGCATGTGGGTTGCCGGCTGGCTGCGCAAGGCGCGGCCGGCGGACCTGAACCTGTAAGAGGAGAGGACAGATGAAGCTCCTCAAGCTCGTTCCCGACCACACCAACATCCACTTCCTGCGCTGGCGGGTGCCGTTCTACGTCATGAGCTTCCTGCTGATGGCGGCGTCGATCGGCCTCATCGCGACCAAGGGTCTCAATCTGGGCGTCGACTTCGTCGGCGGCCAGGTGATCCGCGTGACCTTCGCGGAAGGCACCGAGGCACCGGTCGGGCCGCTGCGCACCGAGATCGAGAAGCTGGGCTACGGCGAGCCGATCATCCAGCGCTTCGGCAAGGCGAACGAGATCTCGATCCGCATGAAGCTGCCCGAAGGCGCGGACAAGAATCCCAAGCTTTCGGACGCGATGGCGGGCAAGATCACCAGCGACATCCGCTCGCACCACAGTGACGCGCGGATCGACGGGGTCGATTCGGTCTCGGGCAAGGTCTCGGGCGAACTCGGTCACAGCGCCATGCTGGCGCTCGGCCTCGCGGCCCTGGCGGTCGCCGCCTACATCTGGATCCGCTTCGAGTGGCAGTTCGGTGTCGGCGCGCTGTTCAGCCTTGTCCACGACGTGACGCTGACGCTGGGCATGTTCGCGCTGACGCAGATGGAGTTCGACCTCAACATCGTGGCCGCGTTGCTCACGCTGATCGGTTATTCGCTGAACGACACGATCGTCGTCTACGACCGTATCCGCGAGAACATGAAGAAGTATCGCAAGATGCCGATGCCCGAGCTGCTCGACCTGTCGGTCAACGAGACGCTGGCGCGTACCATCGTGACCTCGCTGTCGATGCTGATCACGCTGGTGGCGCTGCTGCTGATGGGCCCCGACGTGATCTTCGGCTTCACCTCGGCGATCGTGCTGGGCATCTTTGTCGGCACCTACAGCTCGATCTACATGGCGGCGCCGATCCTCATCTGGCTTGGCGTGAACAGCGAAAGCTTCGTCAAGACCGAGAGCGAGATCGACCGCCAGGAACGCCTCGCGCGCGAGCGCGGCGCGCGCCCCTGAGGCGTATTTCGTACACCACAATAGAAAGGGGCCGCTCCCGCGAGGGAGCGGCCCCTTTTTATTTGCTAGCCCGGGTTCAACCCCTGTCAGGTGCGTTTCAGGTGTGCCTCAGGCCTGCTTGAGGCGTTCGGCGATGCGTTCGTCCACGCGCTTGTCGAGCATCGAGAGCGGCATCACCCCTTCGGCCAGAATCGCGTGGAACCAGGGCAGGGTGAACTTGTCGCCCAGCGCCTTTTGCGACCTGGCGCGCGCGCGCATCCAGGCGGTGTGGCCCATCTTGTACGAGCAGGCCTGGCCGATCATCGTGCAGTACCGCTCGACCTCGCGCTGCGAGCGCGGGCGGGCGAAGCCGACGGTCTCGACCATGTAGTCGGTCGCCTTCTCGCGGCTCCACTTGTAGTGGTGGATGCCGGTGTCGATCACCAGTCGGGCGGCGCGGAACAGGTAGCTCTGGAGATAGCCCGCGCGTTCCAGGCCGCTATAGGCGCCGAGTTCGTCCGCCAGCTGCTCGGCATAGAGCGCCCAGCCTTCGCCATAGGCCGAGATGAAGCTGTTCTTCAGCATCATCGGCAGTTCGCCGCCGGTCTGTGCGAAGCCGCCCTGCAAGTGATGGCCGGGCACGCCTTCATGATAGGTGAGCGAGGGCAGGGTGTACTTCGGCCAGTCGGCCACGTCCTTCAGGTTGATCCAGTAGATCGCCGGACGCGAACCATCGAGCGGGGCGCGGTAGTAATAGCCGTTGGGCGCGCCGTCCTGGATCTCGGGCGGGACGCGGCGGATCTCGAGCGGCTGCTGCGGCGGATTGTCGAAGACCTGCGGCAGCCGGGTGTACATCTGCCGGATGCCCTCGTTGAGCGAAGCGATGAGATCGCTGCGCCCGGCATCGGTATTGGCGTAAAGCTGTTCGGGCCGCTTGTTGAGCGCATCGAGCCGCGCGCCGACGGGGCCGGTGGTGAGTCCGGCGGTCTTGAGAATGGCGTCGAGCTGGGCGGTCAGGTCCGCCACCTGGTCGAGGCCGATCTGGTGGACCTGTTCGGGGCTGTCGTCGGTGGTGATCGCCTGCCTCAGTGCCTCGGCATAGATCTCGTCGCCGCGCTGCAGGCGCCATGCGCCGTCACCGGCGGGCGTGGTCTGGCGCTGGGCCTTGATGAGCGCGATCTGGCGGTCGAGCGCGGGATAGACGTCCTTCTCGACGATGGCGGTAGCGCGCGCTGCCCAGTCGCCATCGATGGCCTTGGCCGCAGCGCGCTTGACCAGCGAGGTGACGAGGCCGCTTTGTGCCGCAGCTGCCCCGCGCAGCTTCTCCATCTGGCCGAGCGCGAGGTCGAGCGACCAGCCCGGTGCGACGATGCCGCGCGCGCCGTAGTCCTTCTGCTGCAGGGTCTCGTCGTCGAGCGCGGTCCTGAAGGCGGACAGGCGCGCGAGATAGGCCTCGGCGTCGTTCTTCGTCTCGATGGTGTGGCTGCTGTTGAGGAAGTCCGGCAGCGAGAAATAGGCGCCGCCCTGCTGCGAGATCAGGTAGGGCCGCTGGGCGCTGTCGATCTGGAACTTGTCCTGCGAGACCGTGCGCTGGCGCAGCTGGTAGAGCGCGAGGTCGCGGTTGCGCTTGCCGGTGGCGCTGAGCGGGGCGGCGTCGACCGCCTCGACGGCGGCGATTGCCTTGTGCCCCATCGCCAGGCTGGCGGCACGGCCCTTGGCACTATCATCGGACAGCTTGAACTTGAGCCCGGCGTACTGGCCCTTGTCGAGCCCGAGCGAGCTGGCCATCTCCGGGCTCTGCGCGAGCGATTCGTAGAACAGCGCGTCGAGCCGGGCGTAGAGCGCCTTGTCGGCGGCATTGAGCGCGGGAACGGAGGCGGACGAGGCCGTGGCGGCAGCGATCGCGCTGCGCGATGTCAACAGCCCCCAGGTCAGCGCCGTCGCTGCGCTGGCCATGAATTCTCTACGAAGCATTGTGATCTCCTGGATGCACCCCTGTCGGACGGCCCTTTCGGCCAGCCCTGCCGGATGGCGGCAAGTTGCCGTTCGTTTCCCGGGGCTGCAACAGGAGAGTCACAATCTGCGCGATCTATTTCGCGATTTTATAATAATCCGCCACCCGGTCGAGCGCGATACCGAGCACCAGTTTGCCGCTGCGGATCGGCCAGCCCAGTGCCTTTTCCGCTGCGGGCAAGGCTTCGTTGGCGCAGGCCACCCGCCACAGCACGTCGCAGAGGCTGGTTCCCGCGGCAGCGATGGCGCCGTCGAACCGGGCCTTGGCCGCCAGCTGCCGTTCGCCATCCGTGAGGCCGGCGGACCCTCCGCCATAGCGAGCCGGCTCCCATCGCATGGTCGTGCGCGGATTGAGCTGGGCGCGCTCCCAGTCGCTGCGGAGCAGTTCGCCGGCAGCGAAGCGGCGGTCGCACAAGTGGCCACGGGCGTGCAGCCAGGTGAGCGAGGATTCGGCGAGGTTCACGGTCACGCTGCGGCGCTTGCGGGCTGCGTTGCCCCGGACCGGGCCCTCGCTGGTGACTTCGCGTTCGACAAGCTGCTGTTTCATCGGGTGCCTCCTGATACCGTAGGCGCAACTTGCCAAAACGGATTGCTTGTAGGAAAGCGATAACCAGTCTGGTTATTCGAAGGCCGCCCGTGATCAACCGCATCCGTGACATCCGCCAGCAGAAGGGGCTGACATTGGCCGATGTGGCTGCTGCCTGCCGCCCGGCAACCACGGCTCAGACCATCGGCCGGCTCGAGACCGGGATGCGCACGCTTTCGCTGGGCTGGATGAACCGCATCGCTGCGGCGCTCGATGTCGCTCCGGAACTTCTGCTGCGCAGCGAAAGCCGCGAACCGGCGATGATCGTTGCGGTTCTCACCGAGGATGGCGTCGAGGCGCCGCACATGCAGCGCGAGGCCGTGCTGCCCAGCGAGCTTGCCGCCGAAGCGCCCTGGCTGGTGCTGGAGGTAGAAAGCTCCGCCGGAGACTACCGGGCAGGCGATCAGGTTTGGCTGCGCCAGCATCCGCCCGCGCATGCGGCGCGGCTGCTCAACCGCGACGTGCTGGTGCCGCGCCCGGCCGGGCGTTTCGCATTCGGCCGTCTGATCGGCTGCGAAGAGGGCGGCATCGTGCTTTCACCCCCGGCGACCGGGCGGCAGCAAGCCCGGGTGGAACATCCGCAGTGGCTGGCCGTTGCCGAAATGCTGGTCAGAAAGCTCTAACTTCTGCCGCGTAGAGGGCCTTCATGCGCATCCTGTCGATAGCCACGCTGTTTCCCAATCCCGCCAAGCCGTCCTTCGGGATCTTTGTCGGCAACCAGATGCGCGCGGTGGTCGCCGATGGCGCCGTCGATCTCACGATGGTGAGCCCGATCGGAGTGCCGCCTTGGCCGCTGTCGCGGCGTAGGCCTTATGATGCCCTTTCGGCATTGCCTGAGGAAAGTGACGCATCGGGGATCGCGGTTCAATATCCTCAGTTCACCCTGATCCCCAAGCTCGGCGGCGACAGCAATCCCGCCCGGATCGCACGAGCGGTGCTGCCGCTCGCCCGCCGTCTTCATGCCGAACAGCCTTTCGATCTGGTGGACGCCCAGTTCTTTTTCCCGGACGGGCCGGCGGCCGCTATCGTTGCGCGTGCGCTGGGGCTGCCGCTGACCATCAAGTCGCGCGGGGCGGACATCCACTATTGGGGCAAGCGACCGGCGGCCCTGACGCAGATGCTTGGCGCCGCGCACCAGGCTGTGGGATTGCTGGCGGTGAGCGAGGCGCTGCGGGCGGACATGATCGCGCTGGGCATGCCGGCAGACCGGATCACCGTGCACTATACCGGCCTTGATCGGGAGCGTTTCCATCCGGTCGAACGCGGCGCCGCGCGGGCGCTGGTCTCGGCGGTGCCGGAGCTGGGCATCTGGTCGCAGGGGCCGCTGATCGTGACGCCCGGTTCACTGATTCCCCGCAAGGGCCAGCGGCTGGTTATCGAGGCCCTGCCGCAGCTTCCCGATGTGCGCCTTGCGCTCGCCGGGGTGGGCGAGGACGAGCGGGCCTTGCGGGCGCTGGCGGAGTCGCTCGGCGTGGATGAGCGCGTGCATTTCCTCGGGCAGGTCGGGCATGACCTGCTGCCTCATCTGCTCTGCGCCGCCGATGTGCTGGTGCTGCCTTCGGCAAGCGAGGGGCTGGCCAACGTCTGGATCGAGGGGCTGGCCTGCGGCACGCCCATCGTCATCCCCGATATCGGCGGTGCCCGCGAAGTGGTGCAGGACCCCAGCGCGGGCCGCCTTGCCCAGCGCACGCCGGCGGCCATTGCCGAGGCGGTGCGCGACATTCTTGCCGATCCGCCCGGCCAGGAGCAGGTCTCGGCCAACGTGACGCGGTTCTCCTGGGGCGTCAACGCCGCGAACCTCGTGCGCTTCTGGCGTGCGGTTCTGGATGGCGATTGAGCAAGGGCCGGACGCGGACGTGCAGGACGCCCCGGCGGCGTCCTGACGCTCAGCCCTCTACCTGTTCGGCGAGTTCGAGCCAGCGTTCTTCGGCGGCATCCTTGTCGCTGCGCGCCTTTTCGATGGCGGCGCTGAGGCTGGCGAACTTCGCGGGATCGCGGGTGTAGAGCGCGGGATCGGCCAGCGCCTGCTCGTCGCGGGCGATCAGGATCTCCAACTCCTCGATCTTCTTGGGCAGCAACTCGTAGTCGCGCTGGTCCTTGTAGGAGAGCTTGCCCTTTTTCGGCGGCGGCGGCGCGGCCGCATTGGTGCTTTCCTTGGCCTTGGCTTTGCCCGCGCTGGTGCGCTCGCGGCGCTTGGCTTCCCAGTCGGCATAGCCGCCGGCGATGACGTCGATATGGCCGGAGCCGTCAAGCCCGAGCGTGACGTTGACGGTGCGGTCGAGGAAATCTCGGTCGTGGCTGACGATCAGCACGGTGCCGTTGTAGTCGGCGATCACTTCCTGCAGCAGGTCGAGTGTTTCGAGGTCGAGGTCGTTGGTCGGCTCGTCGAGCACCAGCAGGTTGGAGGTGCGGGCGAACTCGCGCGCGAACAGCAGGCGCGAACGTTCGCCGCCCGAAAGCGTGCCGACTTTCGCCTCGACCAGGCCGGGATCGAACAGGAAGTCCTTGAGGTAACCCTGGATGTGCTTGCGCACGCCGACCACGTCGATCCAGTCGCCGCCTTCGGCCAGCACGTCGCGGATGCGCAGTTCCGGGCTCATGCGGCTGCGCTGCTGGTCGATCACCGTGGCATCGAGCGTGGCGGCCCGTGTCACCGTGCCGGAATCGGGTTGCAATTCGCCCATCAGGATCTTGAGCAGGGTGGTCTTGCCCGAGCCGTTGGCGCCGACCACGCCGATGCGGTCGCCGCGCTGGATGCGCAAGTTGAAGTCCTTGATGATCGTGCGATCCGCAAACTTCTTCGTTACGTGTTCGGCCACGATGACCGACTTGGTCTTGCTGTCGTCCGCCACCACGGCCAGCTTCGCGGCGCCTTGCGGGCCCATCATCGAGGCCCGCTGGGCGCGCATTTCCCAAAGCTTGGCAAGGCGGCCCTGGTTGCGCTTGCGGCGCGCGGTGACCCCGCGTTCCAGCCAGTGGGCCTCGATCTTGAGCTTGGCGTCGAGCTTCTGCGCAGCGCGGGCTTCCTCGGCGTAGACTTCGTCTTCCCATGCCTCGTAGCCGCCGAAACCGATGTCACGGCGGCGCAGGCCGCCCCGGTCCAGCCAGAGCGTGGCGTTGGTGAGCCGGGTCAGGAAGGTCCGGTCGTGGCTGATCACCACGAAGGCGCCGTTGTACCGTTGCAGCCAGGATTCCAGCCAGTCGATCGCGGCAAGGTCGAGGTGGTTGGTCGGCTCGTCGAGCAGCAGCAGGTCCGGTTCCGAAGCAAGCGCGCGGCACAGGGCGGCGCGGCGGCGCTCACCGCCCGAGGCGCTTTTGGCCTCGCGCGAGAGGTCGATGCCGAGCTGGTCGGCAATCGCTTCCACTTCGTGCTGCTGGGGCGCGTCGTCACCATGGATCGCGAAGTCGAGCAGGGTGTCGAAACCGGTGAAGAACGGGTCCTGCTCCAGCGTAACCACGCGCATGCCCGGCTGGACCGAGCGGGTGCCCTTGTCCGCGTCGACGGTGCCCGCGATCAGCTTGAGCAAGGTGCTCTTGCCCGCACCGTTGCGGCCGATCAGCGCCAGCCGGTCGCGCGGGGCGATGTTGATGTCGAGGTCCTGGAAGAGCCAGCCGGAGCCCTGGATGAGGCCGAGGCCTTCCCAGCTGAGAATAGGTGCGATTGCCATAGCAGCGCGCCCTACAGGCAGTGGCGACGGGCGGCAAGCGGGGGTAGGGCCGTGCAGAGCGCTGCGGCTCCGGGTAACTGCGTGGGATTCCTGCAACACATTTCAGCCAGTGCCACCTTCCTGCCACATTCAGGACTTGTTCAAGCCCCGTCGCTTAGGCACCCAAGTCATTATGAAACGGCTTGTCTCCTCTCTCGCGATGACTGGCGCACTTTTCGGCGCAGCGGTCGCATTCGTCGCTCCTTCGGTCGTTGCGCAGGCTGCCGATCCCGGCGGGGATCAGGGCGAGGCACGCCGCGAGCGCAAGGCCGGCAACATCCTCTCGATCCGCCAGATCGAACAGATGGTCCTGCCGCGCATGAACGGCATGCAATATCTCGGCCCTGATTACGATCCGGCGGCGATGGCCTACCGCCTCAAGTTCATCCAGAACGGCAAGATCTTTTTTGTCGATGTCGATGCCCGGACCGGGCGCGTGATCGGACAGTCGCATTAAGCCGTCCAGTGCCCGGCCCGGATTGGCCGATGACCGCAAAATGCGTGGCAAGACGGGTGCCTGGTCCGGCCAGCCAGGCCGCTCGGGATCACAACCCGGGCCCGTGCGTTTCACCTCTGTGCGCAGCTGTTGGTCAGTCACCCTGCCTTGCTTGACGCACCGGGGCTTTCGCCCCATTTCCAACCCTGATTTCGCCGCCCGTTCCTGGGCGCCCCCGAGGGAGAGACCGAATTGCGCATCCTGATCGTCGAGGATGAACCCACGCTCGGCAACCAGCTGAAGACCACGCTCGAACAGAACGGCTATGCCGTGGACTTGTCGACCGATGGCGAGGACGGGCACTTTCTCGGCTCGACCGAAGAGTACGATGCCGTGATCCTTGACCTCGGCCTGCCTGAAATCGATGGCCTGACCGTGCTGGGCATGTGGCGCCGCGAGGGACGTACGTTCCCGGTGCTGGTGCTCACCGCCCGCGATTCCTGGTCGGACAAGGTGGCCGGGCTCGATGCCGGTGCCGACGATTATCTCGCCAAGCCGTTCCAGACCGAGGAACTGATCGCCCGTCTGCGCGCGCTGATCCGCCGCGCCTCGGGCAATACGTCCAGTGAACTGACCGCGGGCGACGTGCGTCTCGACACGCGTTCGGGCCGCGTCACGCTGGCCGGCGAACCGGTCAAGATGACCGCCCAGGAATACAAGCTGCTGTCCTACCTCATGCACCACAAGGGCAAGGTGGTCAGCCGCACCGAATTGATCGAGCATATCTACGATCAGGATTTCGACCGCGATTCGAACACGATCGAGGTCTTTGTCACGCGCATCCGCAAGAAGCTGGGCGCCGACGTCATCACCACGATCCGCGGACTTGGCTACAGTCTCGACGACCCGGCCGAGCCTGGCCGCGGCTGAGGTTTCCATGACGCAAGCGCCGACCAGCGGCGCCGCAGAACCCGCACCCGAAAAGCGCGGGGCGGGTTTTGCGCACGAACGGTCGACCGGCTCGCTGGCCCGGCGCATGATGCTGATCGCGGCAGGCTGGATCTCGATCCTCCTGCTGGTGGGCGGACTGGCGCTCGACCATGCGCTGAGCGGTATCGTCACGCGCAATTTCGACGAGCAACTGGGCTACATGCTCACCGGCATGATCGGGTCGGCCGAGATCGGCCCCGACGGCGAGGTGTTCTTCAACCGTCCGCTCGGCGACCAGCGCTTCCTCGAACCGAACTCGGGCCTCTACTGGCAGATTCGCGGCAAGGGGCACGAGGACTTCCCCTCCCGCTCGTTGTGGGATCGCAGTCTGGCAGTGCCGGACGACCACTTCGACGCGCAGTTGCACGTCTACGATTCGAACCAGTTCCCCGGTGAGCCGCTGCGCGTGATGGAGCGGTCCATCATCCTGCCGGGCAGCAATACCAAGTGGATGTTCACGGTGGCGGCGAGCCGTGCCGAGAACAACGAACAGATCAAGATGAACCGCGCGATCCTGCTCTACAGCTTCGTCGCGCTGGGCTTCGGGCTGCTGCTGATGGCGGGCATGCAGACCTGGTACGGACTGTTCCCGCTTCGCCATATCCGCCGGGCGATCCAGCGGTTGCGCACGACCGGCTCGGCGCGGGTCAGCGGCCCGCTCCCGCGCGAGGTGGAACCGCTGGTCGAGGAACTGAACGCATTGCTTGCCCATAACGAGCGGCAGGCGGAAGAGGCGCGCACCCATGCGGGCAATCTCGCCCATGCGCTCAAGACGCCGCTGACGGTCGTGATGAACGCGGCTACCGCCAAGGCGCCCGATCTGGCCGACACGGTGATTCGCGAAGCGGCGGTGATGCGCCGCCAGGTCGATCATCACCTTGCGCGGGCGAGGGCGGTGGGCCGGCGTGCGGCGGGGCAGTCGCGCGCCGACGTCTGGCCAAGCCTCGAGGCGGTCCTTCGCGCGGTCGAGCGGCTCTATGACCAGACCCGGTTCGACCTCGACGGCAATCACGATGCGGTGGTGGCGCTGGAAAAGCAGGATCTCGAGGAGATTCTGGGTAACCTTATCGAGAACGCGGCCAAGTACGGCGGCAGTAGTGTTTTTGTCACGGTCGATGCCGTGCGGGATTCGTCTCTTTGCGAAATATGGATCGAGGACGATGGCATGGGCATTCCCGAAGCCGAGAGGATCCGAATCTTCGATCGCGGCGCCCGGCTCGACACCGGCAAGCCCGGCACCGGCCTCGGTCTTGCCATCGTGCGCGACGTGGTGGAAATCTACGGCGGCACCGTGATGCTCGATGAAAGCGAGGATCTGGGCGGCCTGCTGGTCAAGCTGGCGGTGCCGCGCGCCAGCAGCTGACCCGGTCGTTTTTTGGGCCCGGCATTTCTTACCGAGGCGTGGCGGCGGGCCGGCAAGGCTTCTGCCATAGTGCCCTTCGTGGTACAGCCTGTTCAAAGGTGATCCGAAAGCGGGGGGAAGCGGTGTGCCGCGCCTTGCGGACCCCGGCATTCGTCCCCATGGCCGGCGCTTCAGATTCGCGACCTAATTCGAGGATACCCCCATGACCGATTCCATCTCCCTGACCCTGTCGCCCGACGAAGTCGAAATGCTCGTTGACGCGCTCGAAGCCGATCTTGAAGGCTACGTCGAAGCCGCCAAGGAAGCGCGCGAGGATGGCAACAAGGAAGATCTGGAAACCTTTGCCGAAGCGGCCACGCGCATCCAGGGCCTGCTGACCCGTCTGCAGGACCTCGTCGAGGGCTGAAAAGACTGAAAAGGGGGAAGGCGGTGCGCCGCCTTCTTCCTTATTTCCTGCCGGATGTCAGCGGTTCAACCCGCCTTGGCACGCTCGTGATGGCGGATCACTTCGTCGATGATGAAGCGGATGAACTTTTCGCCGAAATCGGGATCGAGGTGCGCGTCCTCGGCCAGCTTGCGCAGGCGTACGATCTGGCGTTCCTCCCGGCCCGGATCCGAGGCGGGCAGGTTCTTTTCCGCCTTGTACGTGCCCACGGCCTGGGTGATGCGAAAGCGCTCTGCCAGCATGTGGATCAGCGCGGCGTCGATATTGTCGATGCTGGAGCGGAATGCGGCCAGTACCGGATCGGAGGAGGGCGTGGTCTCGGTCATCGGATCGGTCCGCTAGCACGGCTTGCCTGCCGGTTCCAGCCCGCCTGCGGCCTTGGCGGCAATGCCTGTATGCTTCAGCAGTCCCGAAGTTTGACCGGCCGGTGGCATTGGCTCTTGCCTAAACGCCTGCGAACGCGCAATGCGCCGGAACGATGAGTGCCGATGTCATACCCCTGCGCACGCGCGGATCGCAACCTTCCCTCGCTCCCATGCTGGCGCTTACCGCGTCCGGCATGAATAGTGTCAATGCGGTCATCCTTGACCGCATGCAGAGCGAGATTCCCCTCATTCCGGCGCTGGCCGGGCACCTGATCTCGGGCGGCGGCAAGCGTATGCGCCCGATGCTCACGGTCGCCGCGGCGGAGCTGTGCGGCTATCAGGGCACACGCCATTACAAGCTGGCGGCAGCGCTTGAGTTCATTCACACCGCCACGCTGCTGCACGACGACGTTGTCGACGGTTCGGACATGCGCCGCGGCAAGGCGGCTGCCAATATTGTTTTCGGCAATCCGGCCACGGTGCTGGTCGGTGACTTCCTGTTCACCCGCGCCTTCGAGCTGATGGTCGAGGATGGCAGCATCCGCGTTCTCAAGATCCTATCGCGTGCCAGCTCGATCATCGTCGAGGGTGAGGTCGACCAGCTGACCGCCCAGCGCAAGATCGAGACGAGCGAGGAGCATTACCTCGGCATCATCGGTTCGAAGACGGCTGCGCTATTCTCGGCCGCCACCCGCATCGCGGCTGCGGTGGCTGAAAAGAGCGATGCGGAGGAGCAGGCGCTCGATACCTTCGGTCGCAATCTTGGCATCGCCTTCCAGCTTGTCGACGATGCGATCGATTACGATTCGGAAGCGTCGGAGTCCGGCAAGGACAAGGGTGATGATTTCCGCGAGGGCAAGATGACCTTGCCGGTGATCCTGGCCTATGCGCGCGGCACTGCCGAGGAGCGCAAGTTCTGGGAGGATGCCATCGCCGGTTTCCGGACCGAGGACGAGGACCTTGCCCATGCCGTCGAACTGATCAATCGCCACGGCTGCGTCGAGGCGACCCGTGAGCGGGCCCGCCTTTACGGCCAGCGGGCGATTGATGCGCTGTCGATTTTCCCGGCTGGCGCCGCGCGCGATGCGATGTGCGAAGCGGTCGAGTTTGCGATCGCGCGCCGTTACTGAAACGACCGCAGCATCGTTGCACACAATGAAAGCGCGCCGGTATCCGGCGCGCTTTTTGTTTGCCCGGAACTGTTGATGCGGCAGCCGTGGCGATGCGAAATGTCTCCACGTTGCCTAGATTTCTCGGTGTATTGGATGAAACAATCAGAATCGTGTCGTGATGGTCGATGTTCTTCCGGCGTTGAGCGACTTATTTGATCTGCATTATCGTTTTGGTTGAATAAATTGTTCGGATTGTGAAAGTATCGCGAATGGTGCTGCAGGCATGGTGCGATTGGCATCTGTTTTTGCGAACACGTTGTCGGTTTCCTGCGAAGGCGGCGACTGCTTGCGGATGGCCCTTGACCGTTCCGGCACGAGGAGAACTCACATGTTGACCCTGAAATTCGCCAAGGCGCCTTCCGCGAGACACGGTTTTCGTTTGTGTGCCTCCGTCTTGGCGCTGTCCGCGCTGCTTGCGGTGGGGGGCGCGGCCGAGGCCTGCACCCGTGCGGTCTATCTCGGCCCGAACGGCAACGTGATCACCGCAAGGTCAATGGACTGGAAGAGCGATATCCTGTCCAACTTGTGGATCCTGCCGCGCGGGATGGCGCGCAGCGGCGAAGCGGGGCCGAACTCGGCCAAGTGGACCTCGAAATACGGCAGTGTCGTTGTCAGCGGTTATGACGTCTCGACGACGGACGGAGTCAACGAAAAGGGCCTGGAGGCGAACCTGCTGTGGCTGGCCGAATCCAAGTACCCGCATTTCGATGGCAAGGGAAAGCCCGGCCTCACGATCGCCGCCTGGGCGCAATATGTGCTCGACAATTTCGCCACCGTCGATGAAGCGGTGGCCGCGCTGCGGGGTGAGCCTTTCACCATCGTAACGGACAACGTTCCGGGGGAGGACCGGCTGACGACCGTGCACCTTTCGCTCTCCGATGCGAGCGGCGACAGCGCGATCATCGAGTATATCAACGGCAAGCAGGTCATCCACCACTCGCGCGATTTTCAGGTGATGACGAATTCGCCGACCTTCGACCAGCAGCTGGCGCTCAATGCCTACTGGAAGCAGATTGGCGGTACGGTGATGCTGCCAGGTACCAATCGGGCGTCGGATCGCTTCACGCGCGCTGCTTTCTATATCAACGCGATTCCGAAGTCCGAGGATCCGGACAAGGCGCTCGCCGCTGTTTTCAGCGTTATTCGCAATGCCTCGGTGCCATATGGTATCACCACGCCAGGCGAGCCGAACATTTCCTCGACCCGTTGGCGCACGGTGTTCGATCACAAGCGTCAGCTTTATTTCTTCGAGTCCGCGCTGACGCCCAACACCTTCTGGGTCGATCTGAAGAAGATCGATTTTGCGCAGGAGACCGGCAAGGTGAAGCTGCTCGATCTCGGTCCCAATCAGGATCACACCTTTTCGGGAGAGGTGTCAGGCCAGTTTACCGACCATGCGCCGTTCCGTTTCCTCGGTCTGCCGGGCTGAGGCTGCGCCAAAAGCGCCACACTTGTGCGCTGCAATGAAATGGCAACAATGCTGCAATTGCCGCGCGCCGGTCGTGAGTCTATCCAGTGCCCGCCATGCACCCCGAATCCGAGCTGGCTGCCACGGGCTACCAGCCCGGGTCGCCGCGCCAGCGCATCGTCTCTTCCGTGCTGTCCGCGGCCATCATTCTGGCTGCGATGCTGCTTGTCATCACCCAGACCGGCCTCGTGCCCGATCTTGTCAAGAAGACGTCTTCGCTGACGACCTTCGATGTCGTCGATCACGACAAGGAACAGGGCGGCGAAGCGCCTGAAAAGCCCAAGCAGCAACAGGCCAAGCATGTCGAGCACAAGGCGGCGGTGCCGGTGGTTGCGCCGGACAAGCCGGTGGAGCAGCCTGCCGCTGCGCCGAAGCAGGCTTTCTCGTTCTTGCGTATGTCGAGCAGTGATTTCGCGGCGGCCGATATCGGCAAGATGAAGGGGCAGTCCTCGGCCTCCGGGGATCAGGCACCGGGTGGCTCGGGCGGCACATATGGGCCGGGCGAAGGGCCTGGCGGGGTAGTGCTCTACAATGCTGCATGGTTCCGCGAACCGACGGATGCGCAATTGGGTGGCTATCTTCCCGAGCGTCGTCCGGACAGCGGTTGGGGCGAGATCGCGTGTCAGACCCAGCCGCACTACAAAGTCGACAATTGCCAGATTCTCGGTGAATCACCGCGGGGCTCGGGCTTCGGCCGCGCCGTGCTCAATGCTGCTTGGCAGTTCCAGGTGCAGCCGCCCCGCGTCAACGGCAAGCCGCAGATCGGTACCTGGGTGCGCATCCATATCTCTTACGGGGTGCGGGGCGCCTCGATCTGATTCGGGTGTTTGCGCCGCTCAGGCGGCGTTGAAGGAACTGTGCGCGACGCCGGCATAACGCTCCAACAGTTCCGGCAGCGGCATCGGCATGGCCATGTAGTAGCCCTGTGCGAGTGTGAATCCCGCAATGCGTGCGCTGAGCAACTGGTCCTCGGTCTCAATGCCCTCGATCACGCAATCGAGCGAAAGCGAGCGGGCGAGATTGCGGATCGCCGCGATCAGCCGGCGGCCGCGCGTCTCGTCGAGACGCGGCGCGAAGCTGCGGTCGATCTTCACCATGTCGAGCGGCAACTGGTGCAATGCGGAAAGGCTGGAGTAGCCGGTGCCGAAATCGTCGAGCGCAATCCGGGCGCCGATCTCGCGCAGGCCTTCGAGCGCTTCGCTGGCACTGTCGAATTTCGAGATGAGCGATGTTTCGGTGATTTCGAAGACCAGCCGGTTGGCGGCAATGCCGGATCGTTCGATCAGCGCGATCAGGGCGGCGATCGTCTCCGCGTCGGAAATGTCCTGGCCTGAAAGGTTGAAGCAGACCGTCATCGGCTGGGGGAGCTGGGCCAGCGCATCGAGCGCCCTGCCGAACAGGGCCAGGGTCACTTCCCGGGCACGGCCCAGTCGCTCGGCGGTAGCAATCAGCAATTCCGGATTGACCGAACCCAGAGATGCGGAATGCCAGCGGGCGAGACACTCGACGCCTATTGGCGTGCGGGTTTCGGTGGCGACGATCGGTTGGAAGACGACCGACAGTTCGCGTGTGAGATCGGCAGTCTGGAGGGCGGCATCGAGGGCTTGCTCGGTGCGGATCATTTGTTCCAGCTTGCTTGAGAAGCGAACGCATTGGCCGCGCTTTTCGTTCTTGGCGTGATAGAGCGCAAAATCGGCCCTATCGAACAGGTCGTGCGCGTTGCGGCCGCTGGCGGGGTAATCGGCAAGGCCTGCCGAACAGCCGACCGAGACCACGATGTCTGCAATGCGGGCCGGGCGGCGGATCTCGGTGCAAAGCGTCTGGGTGACGGCTTCGGCTGCTTCCAGCGGGCCCTGCACGATGATGCCGAATTCGTCACCGCCGAGGCGCGCCATCACCGCATCGTCAGGAATGGCGGCCAGGATCCTTTCGCCCAGTACGTGGAGCAGGCGGTCTCCTTGGGCGTGCCCGTAGGTGTCGTTGACCGGCTTGAATCGATCGAGGTCGATCAGGCCGACGCAGAACACGTCCTCGCTCCCGGCGTTCGCCAGCAAGGCTTCCAGGCGGGCGAAGAAGTAGCGCCGGTTCGGCAGTCCGGTGAGCGCATCAGTCTCGGCCAGCCGGGCGTTTTCCTCGCTCAGCGCCTGGGCCTGACGGCGCTCGTTGGCGAGGGCGTGCTGCGTGTTCTCCAGTGCGATGAACGAATCATAGGTATCGCGCAGGATCTTGAGGATCACGATCGCGACCAGTGCGATGTTGATTGCGATCGCGACTTGCACGAAGGGCCCTCTTATCATGCTGTAGCACAGGAAAGTGCTGAGCACGGTCACGCAGACGAGGGTCGCCGCGGTGGGTAGGAAGGTCAGGCAGAAGGTGCAGCCAAGCACCGTGACGGCCACGAAGATGGCGACATGGCCGTGTTCGTAGGGACCGCCATACTGGTCCAGGCATAGCGCCCATGCCACGAAAGCGAGCGCCATGAACACAGCGAGGACGGTGGTGCGCTGCATGCGGCGCAGGGCGATCTCCGGGTCGAAATCGGCAGGGTTGGGAACCCGCAGCCAGGCGAACATGCGCATTAGGCAGGCTGCGATCAGCACCGAAGGGACAATCAGCGTCAGCGAGACCGGCGCGATCGTCCAATGCGTGTAGCCCAGGATGGCGGCGTTGACCGAGAGCAGTCCGTAAAGCGGGGGAATCCTTTCCCGCAGGCGCAGGAACTGGGCTACCGGCAATGGAAACTGCCCGGCGCGATAGGTCTTGCTGAGAGGGTGAGTAGTTTCGTGCAAGGTCCTGAACTCCGGAACCTGACATAGCCTGCAATTCTTGAAGAAGAATGGATGGTGCTACGAACTGCATCCGTTCTGGAGTGAACTTGCGGATCGCGGCGAAATTCATCTTAGGCGAATTTCCAAAGCGCCTCTAAGGAGCCCCGCGTGAGCCAGCTTCCGATCCATGCCGTCCTGCCCGATCTTCTTGCCGCGCTGCGGGCAGAGCCGCGTGCCGTGCTGATCGCACCGCCGGGCGCCGGCAAGACAACAGCCCTGGCGCCCGCATTGCTGGGTGAACCCTGGTGCACCGGCACGGTCATCCTGCTCTCGCCCCGGCGTGTCGCTGCACGCGCGGCGGCCGAGCGCATGGCGGCGCAGCTGGGTGAGCAGGCGGGCGAGACTATCGGTTACGTCACCCGTCTCGATGTCAAGCGCTCGGCGCGCACGCGGGTCGTGGTGATGACCGAGGCAATCTTCGTGGCGACGATTCTCGCCGATCCGGAGCTATCGGGCGTTTCGGCGGTCCTGTTCGACGAGGCGCACGAGCGGCATCTCGACAGCGATCTGGGGCTGGCGCTGGCGGTGGAGGCCGGGGAAGTGCTGCGCGAGGATCTGCGGATCGTCGTGATGTCGGCGACGATCGACGGCACGCGTTTCGCGCGTCTGCTGGGTGTGGAGACCCCGGTGATCGAGAGTGAGGGCAAGGCCTGGCCGCTCTCCATGCGCTGGCTCGGCGGTTCCCCGGATGCGCGGATCGAGGATGCCATGGCCTCCGCGATCCTTACGGCATGGCGCGAGCAGGAGGGTGATGTGCTCGCCTTCCTGCCGGGTGTGCGCGAGATTGACCGCGTTGCGGAGCGGCTGGCGGAGAAGCTGCCGAAGGCGCTTGTGCTGCCGCTTCACGGGCAATGCGAACCGGCCGCCCAGCGCGCGGCGATCCGCCGTGATGGCGAGGGCCGCCGACGGATCGTGCTGGCGACGGCGATTGCCGAAACGTCGCTGACGCTGGACGGCGTATCGGTGGTGGTCGATGCCGGGCTGTCGCGCAGGGCGGAATTCGACAAGGCGGCGGGTGTGACCCGGCTCGTTACCCACCGTGCCAGCCGGGCATCGGCCGCGCAGCGCGCAGGCCGTGCGGCGCGGCAGGGGCCGGGCGTTGCCTACCGTTTGTGGGAAGAGGCAGCCCATCCGGGACGGCCCGAGTTCGATCCGCCTGAAATGCTGACCAGCGATCTTGCGCCTTTGACGCTGACGTTGGCGCAGTGGGGCGCGGGCGATCCGGCGGCGATGGCCTGGCTCGATGCGCCGCCGGTGCCCGCGCTCGATGCGGCGCGGCGGCAGCTCGAAGCGCTCGGCGCGCTTGATGGGGAAGGGCGGATCACCGCGTTCGGCCGCAACGTCGCCAGCCTGCCCATGGACCCGGCGCAGGCGGCGATGATCCTCCACGGCACGGAACTCGGGGCGGGTGGGACTGCCGCAAAACTGGCGCTGCTCTTGCAGGAGCGCGGTCTTGGCGGGCGTAGTGAAGACCTGTCGCAGCGTCTATCCCGATGGGACGGAGATCGTTCGCCCCGCGCCGATGCCTCGCGCAAGCTGGCCGGGGGGTGGGCGAGGCGTGCGCGCACGCTGGTCGAAAACGCCGAGCAGGGCGACGATGTGCCTGCGGGCGTGCTGCTCGCGCTCGGGCGTCCGGACATGCTGGCGCGCCGCCGCGATGCCAGCGGCGAAAACTGGCTGTCGGCCGGGGGCAGGGGCTATGTGCTCGACCCGGCCTCGCCGCTGGCCGCGCGCGAGTGGATGGTGATCGGCGACGCACAGGGCCAGGCGCGCGGTGCGCGTATTCTCTCCGGCGCGACGCTGGAGCCGGCTGAAGTGGAGCAATGGCTGGGAGAGCGCATCGAACGCCGCTCGGTGCTGCGCTGGAACGAATCGGAAGGCCGCGTGGAAGCGCGGCTGGAGCGGCGGATCGGGGCGATCACCTTGGCGAGCGGACCCGATCCGGCGCCTGACCCGGCGGCGATCTCTGCTTTCCTGCTGGAGCGTGTGCGCGAGAAGGGGCTCGATCTGGTGCCGTTCGGCAAGGGCGCCCATGCCTTGCTGCGGCGGGCGCGCTATGCCGGGATCGAGGCCCTGTCCGACGCGGCCCTGCTGGCCGACCTCGACGACTGGCTCGGCCCGCTGCTGGGGCGGCGGCTGGATGCGGTGGACAAGGGGGCGCTGGCCGAAGCCTTGCGGGGGCGCATGACCTGGGACGACCAGCAGGCGCTGGAAAAGCTCGCTCCGCCGGAATTCCGCAGCCCGGCGGGCACCAGCCATGCCATCGATTACGAGGATGAGGGCGGCCCGAGCGTGGAAGTGCGCGTGCAGGCCCTGTTCGGGTTGGACCGTCATCCGACGTTCGGTCAGCCCCCGCAGCCGCTTTTGCTCAAGCTGACCTCGCCTGCGGGACGGCCGATCCAGACCACGCGCGATCTGCCCGGTTTCTGGCGCGGATCGTGGCGCGACGTGCAGCGCGACATGAAGGGACGCTACCCCAGGCACCGCTGGCCGGACGCGCCGTGGACCGAAGATCCCAGCCTCAAGACGAGAAATGCATTCGAAGCATCACGCGGCAAATGATTTGCGCTTGATTCTCTCCCCGATTCGGCGCCAAAGCGCTTGGCTATGAGTGCACGCATCTATCAGCGCCCGAAGAACGCCATGCAGTCCGGCAAGGCACTGCTGGATCAGTGGATCCTCGAATTCGTCCCGGCGGAGGCGAAGAAGCCCGACCCGTTGATGGGCTGGGCCGGTTCGGGTGACACGCAGCAGCAGGTCACCCTGAAGTTCCCGACGGTGGACGAAGCCAAGGCTTACGCCGATCGTTACGGCATCGAAACGGAAGTTCACGCAACCCCGCCGCGCCGCCTCAAGATCCAGGCTTACGCCGACAACTTCCGTTGATCCCTCGCGCTGGACGCGCGGTTTAGAGCGATCGATCCGACTGCATCGGATCGATCGCTCTCAGTTTTTTGGTTTGTCGCATTTTCTTAGTCATCAGGTGATCCACCTGATTAGAAAATGCTCTGCTTCAGCAATCGGCCCGCGTTTCCATGGAGGAAACGCGGGCCGATGCCGTTTCGGAGGCGGCGAATCGCCATGCGAATTTCCTCCGCCTCGGGGCTGGACAAACCGGCGGCACCCCGCCATATGCCCGCCCGGGAGTCGGGTGGACGTTTGCGTTCGCCAACTTGGTCAGGTCCGGAAGGAAGCAGCCACAACGGATTGCGGCGGGTCGCCCGGCTCCTTCTCTCAAGCTTGAGAGATTACCCTGTAAGAGGGTTCGAAATGCCGCCTCAGGGCGGCATTTTTTGTGCGCGGCTGTGGAGCAAATCGCTTTCCTCCTGACAATTCGGCCCCCAGCGCCTAGTTTGGCAGGCGATGGACGATTCACCAGACATGTTCGGCGACAGCCCCCCCTGGAACGACGGGGACGAGGAAGAGGCCGCAGCGACTTCGGCGGAACTGGAAGCGGCCGGTCAGGTCTCGCTGTTCGGTGACCCTGAACCTGCGCCCCAGCCTGAGCCTGAACCACAGTCCGAGCCTGTTGCGGCAGAGCCCGAGCCAGCGGCTCAGGCCGAAGCCGCGCCGGAGCCCGAACCTGTTTCCACTCCACCGCCGGTCGCAGCCGCTCCCGCGTCGGCACCTGCGGCTCCGGCCCCGGCTCCAAAGGCCACCGCCCCGGCGAGCGCCGCTGCGCAGCCCTATCGCGTGCTGGCGCGCAAGTATCGTCCGCAGAGCTTCGGCGAACTGATCGGACAGGAAGCGATGGTCCAGACCCTGGCCAACGCCATAAAACGCGATCGGCTGGCTCATGCCTTCCTGATGACCGGCGTGCGCGGTGTCGGCAAGACCTCGACCGCGCGCCTCATTGCCAAGGCTCTCAACTGCATTGGTCCGGATGGGCAGGGCGGCCCGACGATCGACCCTTGCGGCGTTTGCGAGCCCTGTCAGGCGATTGCCGAGGGCCGTCATATCGACGTGATCGAGATGGACGCCGCCTCGCATACCGGCGTCGACGACGTGCGCGAGATCATCGAGGCGGTGCGCTATGCCGCCGTTTCGGCGCGCTACAAGATCTACATCATCGACGAAGTTCACATGCTGTCGCGCAATGCATTCAATGCCTTGCTCAAGACACTCGAGGAGCCTCCCGCGCATGTGAAGTTCCTTTTCGCGACGACCGAGGTCGATAAGCTGCCGGTGACGGTGCTGTCGCGCTGCCAGCGGTTCGACTTGCGCCGCATTCCCGCGCCGATGCTGGCGGAGCATTTCGCCAAGGTCTGCGGCCTTGAAGGCGTGGACGCGGAAGCCGAGGCGTTGGCGATGGTTGCTGCTGCGGCCGAAGGGTCGGTGCGCGACGGCCTGTCGATTCTCGACCAGGCGATTGCCCATGCCGACCTTGACGGCGAAGGGCAGGTCCGTGCCGAAAAGGTGCGCGACATGTTGGGCCTTTCCGACAAGAGCGCGCAGCGCCGTCTGATCACCGCGATCCTCGACGGCAAGGGCGGCGATCTGCTCGAACTGGTTGCCCATCAATTCGCGCTCGGTGTCGAACCGATCTCGATCCTGCGCGGCTTGATGGCACTGACCCATCGTATCGCTGTCGCACAGGTCGCCGGGGGCGCGCACGATGCCCATTCGGCGGAGGAGCGGGAGGCGATCGAGGGCTGGGCGAGGGCGCTCAAGGCCGGGCAGGTTCATCGTCTCTGGCAGCTTCTTCTCAAGGGCCATGATGAAGTGAAGTCCGCGCCTGATCCGTTGGTGGCCACGCAGATGGCGCTCCTGCGGATCATGCATGCGGCGGACATGCCCGATCCCGGCTCTTTGGTGAAAAAGCTGGAGGAGTTGGCGGCCCGTGCTCCGGTTGCGGCTCCGGCTGGCGACAGTTCCGGTGCCGTCGCTCCGGCACCGGTGGCCGTGGCGACGCCGGTCGTGGTGGCGCGGCGCTGGGTAGAACTGGTCGACGATGTCGAGCATGCCGGCGAACTTTCCACTGCCAACACCATGCGCATGCAGGTCCGCGTCGTGGAACTCGGAACGAGCATGCTTCGTTATGCGCAGCCGCCGGGGTTCAGCGAGGACATCACCGCGATCCTGCGCAACGCTCTGGGCAAGGCGACGGGCGAGCGCTGGGAAGTGTTCAAGGTCAGCGAAGGGGGCGCACCGACGCTCGTCGAACTGGCCGAGGCGGAAAAGACGGCGGCCAGCGATGCCGTCAGCCAGCACCCGCTCGTGTTGGCGACCAAGGCGGCCTTTCCAGAGGCCCAAGTGATCGAGGATGACCGTCCGCTCGCCGTTGGCGGTGGCGGGCGCAATTGGAGACGTTGAGATGAAGTCCATGGAAGAGATGATCCAGGCGGCGCAGCAGGCCGCCGAGACCATCCAGAAGCAGATGAACGACACCCAGGCCAAGCTCGACACGCTGGAAGTCGAAGGGCTTTCTGGGGGCGGTCTGGTCAAGATCCGCTGCTCGGCCAAGGGCCGTGTGATCGGCGTCGCTATCGATGACAGCCTGCTGCAGCCCGGCGAAAAGCAGATCCTCGAAGATCTCGTGGCCGCTGCCTACAACGACGCGCGCGTGAAGGCGGACTCGGTGGCGGGAGAGGAACTTGCCAAGGCGCAGCAGGGCATGGGCCTGCCGCCGGGCTTCAAGATGCCGTTCTGACGACGGGCCGCCGCCGAGGCGGCGCATTGTCGTGAAGACGAACGCGAGCCGCTCGAGGGGCGCGTTGCGGATGTTCCGCGACGGCCTTTCGGGCGGCTTTGTCGTTTTCGCGGGTGCCGTGCCGGATTGCTGCGGGTTAAAACTTTGAAAGTCCGCTGGAGGAGCGCGTGTTTCTGCCGATCCGGTTTGGCCGGGGCGGTGGCCTGATTAGGATGGACTTTTGCCCGGCGCGCCGGACTTCCCTGATGGAATGGCCACGAAGCGGCTGAGGACACAGAACTGCAGCAGCGTGGAAAACACGGTGGTTGCCACGCCGGCAATGTAGGGATCGTGCTGCAATGTCAGTGCTATATCGAGAAATGCGACGCTGGCCAGATAGTTGAGGCCATAGGCGAGGAGGAACCGGCTCAGTGGGAAGTTCGAATTGCCGAAGACCAGGCTTCGGTAGGTGAAGAAGTTGAACATGATGCCAGCTATGCGGCTGAGTAATTGTGCGGTTTGCGGGTGCAGTCCCAGCGTGATCATCATTGCGTATAGGCCGTAGCCGAAGGCCGTATTGATCCCGCCGGTAACGTAGAACCGGGCTAGCCTGGCCAGGGCCTGGTATCTTTCCGGTGCGGCGTTCCGCCAGGACGCGGCAGTCGGCGCGGGGGGCAGCGTGCCCGATGCGGAACCGGCCTGCGTGGCGGAATGCAAGTCGTCTTTCGTGCCTGGCGGTGGGCCGGCGGCCGGCATGCTTCCTCCTGATATCCCGTTGTTCCTCTATAAGGTAAGGACCAAAAGAGGTGGGGTCGTCCGGAATTGTCTCCAGAGTGGAGAGAAGGCGGTTTGTCAGGACAAGGCGGGGGCGTTATGACAATCGCTTCCACAGTCTTTCGCGGTTAGTGCATTGCGTCCGCGCTGGATGACACCATATCTACGGGCAATGGCCGGGATTTCCGTTAGGCACCTGGCAAGTATGGAATTGGAAAAGCTCTTGAACCTGCTTCCGCTGCTGCCTCTGCGCGATATCGTCGTGTTCCCCGGCATGGTTGTGCCACTTTTCGTGGGGCGCGAGAAATCGGTGGCCGCGCTCGAAGCGGCCATGGCCGGTGAAAAGGATATTTTCCTGCTCGCCCAGCTTGATCCCGGCTGCGACGATCCCGAGCGTGACGATCTCTATGATACCGGCGTAATTGCCAGTGTCCTGCAATTGCTCAAGCTGCCCGATGGAACCGTGCGTGTGCTGGTGGAGGGCCAGGATCGTGCTCGCCTCGAAATGCTGCAGACGGAAACCGGGGCCGAGGGCGAGATGCTCGTGGCGCAGGTTGAGCGCATTGAATCGAGTGAGGCCGAAGGCACCGAAGTGGCCGCGATGATGCGCACGGTGGTCGAGCAGTTCGGCGAATATGCCAAGCTCAACAAGAAGCTGTCGCAGGATGCCGGTGAACAGCTGGGTGACATCGATGATGCCGCGCGCCTCGCCGATACCGTGGCCGCACAGCTTTCGGCCAAGGTGGCCGACAAGCAGGCCGTGCTGTCCGAACCCGATCCGCTCAAGCGGCTTGAAATGGTCTACTCCTTCATGGAGGGCGAACTCGGCGTCCTGCAGGTCGAGCGCAAGATCCGTGGCCGTGTGAAGCGCCAGATGGAAAAGACCCAGCGCGAATATTACCTGAATGAACAGCTCAAGGCGATCCAGTCGGAGCTGGGCGGTGGTGACGGCGAGGAAGCCAACGAACTGGCTGAACTCCAGGACAAGATCGAAAAGACCAAGCTCTCCAAGGAAGCGCGCGAGAAGGCGACCGCCGAACTGAAGAAGCTCAAGTCGATGCAGCCGATGAGCGCGGAAGCGACCGTCATCCGCAACTACCTCGATGTGCTGCTGGGCCTGCCCTGGGGCAAGAAGAGCAAGTTGAAGCGCGACATTTCCGAAGCGCAGACGGTGCTCGATTCCGACCATTACGCGCTCGACAAGGTCAAGGACCGCATCGTCGAGTATCTGGCGGTGCAGGCACGCACAAACAAGCTCAAGGGGCCGATCCTCTGCCTCGTCGGCCCTCCGGGCGTCGGCAAGACCTCGCTCGGCAAGTCGATCGCCAAGGCGACCGGGCGCGAGTTCATCCGCCAGTCGCTGGGCGGTGTGCGTGACGAGGCTGAGATCCGTGGTCACCGCCGCACCTATATCGGCTCGCTGCCAGGCAAAATCGTCACCAACCTGCGCAAGTCGGGCAAGTCCAACCCGCTCTTCCTGCTGGATGAGATCGACAAGCTGGGTCAGGATTTCCGTGGCGATCCGGCCTCGGCGTTGCTCGAAGTGCTGGATCCCGAACAGAACGCCAAGTTCCAGGACCACTATCTGGAACTCGACATCGACCTGTCGGACGTGATGTTCGTCTGCACCGCGAACAGCCTGAATCTGCCCCAGCCGCTGCTGGACCGCATGGAGATCATCCGTCTCGAAGGTTATACCGAGGACGAGAAGGTCGAGATCGCCGAGCGGCACCTGATCCGCAAGCAGATCGAGGCGCATGGCCTGAAGAAGGGTGAGTTCACGCTGACGCAGGACGGCCTGCGCGACCTCATCCGCTATTACACCCGTGAAGCGGGCGTGCGTACGCTGGAGCGCGAGATTGCCCGGCTGGCGCGCAAGTCCCTGCGCCAGATCCTTGAAGGCAAGGCCAAGGAAGTGGTCATCACGCCCGAAAACCTGGCCGACTTCGCCGGTGTGCGCAAGTTCCGCCATGGCGTGGGCGAGGAAGAGCATCAGGTCGGCGCCGTCACCGGTCTCGCCTGGACCGAGGTCGGCGGCGAACTGCTGACGATCGAAAGCGTCACCGTGCCTGGCAAGGGCGCCATCAAGGCGACCGGCAAGCTGGGCGAAGTGATGAACGAGTCGATCCAGACCGCGTTCAGCTTCGTGCGGGCGCGTTCGCCTGCCTATGGCATCAAGCCTTCGATCTTCAACAAGAAGGACATCCACATCCACCTGCCCGAGGGTGCGGTGCCCAAGGATGGTCCGTCGGCGGGTATCGGCATGGTCACCTCGATCGTCTCGACGCTCACCGGCGTGCCGGTGCGCAAGGACGTTGCGATGACCGGTGAAGTCACGCTGCGGGGCCGCGTACTGCCGATTGGCGGTCTCAAGGAGAAGCTGCTGGCGGCGCTACGCGGCGGCATCACCACCGTGCTGATTCCGGAAGAGAACCGCAAGGATCTTGCCGAGATCCCGGATAACGTGAAGCAGGGGCTGGACATCATTCCGGTCAGCCATGTCGACGAAGTTCTGGCCAAGGCGCTGGTCGATCCGCTCACCGCGATCGAGTGGACCGAAGCGGACGAACTGGCGGCGGCGCCGCCGCAAACGCCCGCTCCGTCGGCCACGGCGCACTGAGGCGCGGCCGTAATTCGCAAAATAGGAGGGGCGCCGGGCTATCCGGCGCCCTTTTTCTTGAGGCCGCACGTTTGATGGTAGCATCGGCGTAACGGCGCGCCGGAAGCGCTGAAGATTTCGGCTCGGGCGAATTACCGGCGATAACGGCTGGGAAAATTCCATATTGTGGTTAAAGGGCCGGAAACCTTCGGTGCCTGCGATGCGGTTTGATCTCCCCACTTTGTACTTCCTGGCTATCGGCACGCTCGTGCTCAGTTCGCTCATGACGTTCTGGGAGCGATACGCGCGTCCGCTTCGCCGGCACGAACTGGGGATGCTCGCGGGCGCATACGCGACGCTCGCAGCCGGTTGCGGGTTGGCCTTGGGGCGATCGCTGTTCCCTGGTGCCATTGGCGCAGGCCTGGCCAACATCGTGATGCTTTGCGGGTATCTTCTGGTGTTCCAGGCAGCTGCGCGGCTTGCCGGGCGCTCGCATGTCCCCATGATCGGCGTCATTCTGGGGTTCCAGGTGTTGGTATGGGCAGTCGGCGGCGCGCGCTGGCAAACGGTGATCTGGACATACGCCAGTGCCTTCCCAATCGGGCTGGTTAGCGGCCTGACGGCGTGGGAATTGCTGCGCAATGGCCGTTTGCGCGTCTTGCGCTCGCACCGCATCGCGGTGGCCTTTGCTGCCATGCATTGCTTCACGTATATGCTCCGCGCCATTGTCCTGCCGGTGCTGGAGCCGCAGGGCGGGGCGGGGCTGCTGGCGCTGTCGAGCTTCGCGACGATGTACGAAGGCGTGCTCTATTCTGTTGGATTGCCCATGGCATTGCTGGCACTGGTGCGAGAAGAGGCGCACGATCAGTTGCTTCAGGCTTCGCACACCGACTATCTGACGGGGCTGGGGAACCGCCGGTGGTTCTTCAAGGAGGCTGAGCGTCGCATAGGCAGCATGGGCGCCGACGGGCGGACATTCATGCTGGCGTTCGATCTTGACCATTTCAAGAGCATCAATGACCGTTTCGGCCACGCGACAGGGGATGAGGTGCTCAAGCGGTTTGCCGGTTTTGTCCGCCGCAGCGTCGGGCCTTCCGCAATCCTCGCCCGCATCGGCGGAGAGGAATTCGTAGCCCTTTTGCCTTGCAGATCGGATGTCGAGGCGGCGGCGATTGCCCAGCAAGTGGTCAACGGTTTTGCCGCGATCGACATCGGCGGCGAGTATGGTGAGGACGTCAAGGCGACGGTCAGTATCGGTATCGCCGAACTGGGCTGCGACGGGGATACACTGGCCGAACTGCTGGCGGCAGCCGACGCGGCGCTCTACCGGGCCAAAGGCAGCGGTCGCAACCGGGTGGAGCCCGCATAGTCGGCCGTTTGCCGGCCCAGATGCATTCCGATTCTCCCGAATTGACGACAAGCCATAAGAGGGCGCATTCTTCTGCCAGCAGCGGTGTGAGGGGCCCCATGGCGACGATGGTGGACACGCATGTTCCCTTGGATCTGGCTCCCGTGCGGGGGCGGCAGCGCATCGAGAGCCTCGATGTGCTGCGCGGCATTGCGATCCTTGGCATTTTCTACATGAACATCCCTTTCATGGCGACCAATGTCACGGCTTGGCTGCCCGACCCGCGGCGTCTGTCGTGGAGCGCAGCCGACCAGATGAACTGGGCGGCGATTCGCATCTTCTGGGACGGGACGCAGCGCGGTCTGTTCGAATTCCTGTTCGGTGCGGGCGTGCTGGTATTCACCGCGAAAGCGATGAAACCGGACGATCCGGTGGCCGTTGCCGACTTGTTTTTTCGCCGCAATCTCTGGCTGATCCTGTTCGGCTTGGTCGACATCTTCGTGGTGCTTTGGATCGGCGATATCCTGCTGGTCTACGGGCTGTCGGCGCTGTTCCTCTTCCCGTTCCGCAAGCTGCCGCCGCGCGCGCTGCTGGCGATGGGTCTGTTGTTTGCGCTCGTTTGCGCCATTGGCTGGCCGGGCGGCGGCGGCCTCGTGGGGTATGGCGAGCGGGTCGACATGCTGATGGAAGCCTCCCGGATCGAGGCGAAAGCGCACTCCGGCGCCAGGCTCACGAACAAGGAGAGCGAGACGCTCAAGGCCTTTCGCACGCGGCAGGACGCCATCGACCTCTCCAAGCCGCTGCCCAAGGAACGGCAGGAAAAGATCGCGGAGGAGCGCAGGGCGTTCAACGGCACGCCGATGGACATGGCGCGGTTCAACTGGGGCGCCTGGAACAAGATCTTCGGTGCGGGCAACGGCACGTTCTTCGGCGTGCTGGAAGCGGTCTGCGCGATGTTCCTCGGCATGGCGCTGTTCAAGTGGGGGGTGATCCAGGGCAGCCGGTCGCCGCAGTTCTATCTGGTGCTGGCGATCTGTGCCTATGTGGTGGGCTGCGGACTGCGGGCGTGGAGCGTGCATGAAATCTTCCGCTTCTCGCTGGAGCCCAAGATCGGCTGGATCACCGACGAGTTCGCGCGCCTCTGCGTGACGCTTGGGCATGTGGGGCTGTTCAACCTGCTGCTGCTCACCCGGTCAGGGCGGTTCCTGCTCGCGCCGTTCAAGGCGGTGGGGCGCATGGCCTTCACCGTCTACATTACCACCAGTACGGTGATGATCTGGTTCGTCTTTGCCCCTTGGGGACTGGGGCTGTGGGAACGCTTCGGCTGGTCCCAGTTGATGGTGGCGGCGAGCCTGTTCAATTTGCTGATGCTGATCGCCGCGAACCTCTGGATGCGCTTCTTCGTCAGTGGTCCGCTGGAGTGGGTCTGGCGCTCGCTTTCCTATTGGAAACGCCAGCCCTTCGTACGCCGCAGGGCAGGGGCGCTGACACCGGCTGCGCCGGGCGGTGCAGGCGAGGTGGTGCTGCCAGTGTAATGCTCATTCTGTTTCATGAGGAGCGTTGAAACGGCAATTTTCGGTCGAAACATAATCTCTTTGCGCAAGCGGTTTGCGCAGTCTCTTGCCATGCGTGCGCTCAGCCTGTAACGGGCCGCTTCCCGCGCCGCGACCTTGCCGCGCGGGATTTGCATGAAGGATCTTGAAATGGGTTACCGGGTTGCCGTCGTCGGCGCGACCGGAAATGTCGGCCGCGAAATGCTCAACATCCTCGCCGAGCGCGAATTCCCCTGCGACGAGATCGCAGCGGTGGCTTCGTCGCGTTCGACCGGGACCGAGATTGAATTCGGCGAAACCGGCAAAATGCTCAAAGTAAAGAACATCGAGCACTTCGATTTCACCGGCTGGGACATTGCGCTCTTCGCGGCAGGTTCGGAGCCCACGAAGATTTACGCGCCCAAGGCTGCGGCTGCCGGCTGCGTGGTGATCGACAACTCGTCGCTCTACCGCATGGACCCGGACGTGCCGCTGATCGTGCCGGAAGTGAACCCCGACGCCATCGACGGCTACAAGGCGCGCAACATCATCGCCAATCCCAACTGCTCCACCGCGCAGATGGTCGTGGCGCTGAAGCCGCTGCACGACAAGGCGACGATCAAGCGCGTCGTGGTTTCGACCTACCAGTCGGTTTCCGGCGCGGGCAAGGCGGGCCTGGACGAACTGTTCGAACAGAGCCGCGCGATCTTCGTCGGCGATCAGGTCGAGAAGCGCAAGTTTACCAAGCAGATCGCCTTCAACGTGATCCCGCACATCGACAGCTTCCTGGACGACGGTTCGACCAAGGAAGAGTGGAAGATGGTGGTCGAGACCAAGAAGATCCTCGATCCCAAGATCAAGCTGCAGGCCACTTGCGTGCGCGTGCCGGTCTTCGTCGGCCACTCGGAATCGCTGAACATCGAGTTCGAGAACGAGATCTCGGCCGAGGAAGCCCAGAACATCCTGCGTGAAGCGCCGGGCATCATGCTCGTCGACAAGCGCGAGGACGGTGGTTACGTCACCCCGATCGAAAGCGTGGGCGACAGCGCGACGTACGTCAGCCGCGTCCGCGAGGATCCGACCGTCGAGAACGGTCTGGCGCTGTGGTGCGTTTCGGACAACCTGCGCAAGGGCGCTGCCCTGAACGCGGTGCAGATCGCCGAACTGCTGGGCCGTCGTCACCTCAAGAAGGGCTGACGCGGCGGGCCTTGCGCCCGAACCGAACACGAAAGGGTCCGCGAGGCATTGGCTTCGCGGGCCCTTTTCGTGTGCGGCGCGGCTTGAAACGTATTGGATTTCGGCGCGTTTTGAGGTTCTGTCGCGATAGTGCTGAAAGGAGCCATTCTTGTTGTCGGTCGAGCATCTGATCGCGCAGTACGGCCTTGCGGGCCTGTTTCTCGGCGCGGGATTCGAAGGCGAGACCGTTACCGTGATCGGCGGGGTAATGGCCCATCATGGGCTGCTTTCCTATTGGCCTGCCGTGCTGGCGGCGGGGGCCGGATCGTTCGTGGCGGATCAGGTGTTCTTCCTGATCGGACGGCGCTTTCGTGGGCATGGACTGGTGCGCAAGGCACAGGCCAGGCCTGCATTCGCCAGGGCGCTGGCGGCGTTCGAGCGGCATCCGGTGATTTTCACGTTCGCGTTCCGCTTTCTCTACGGCCTGCGTACCGTCAGCCCTATAGCCATCGGCACCACGCGGCTGCGGGCGACAACCTTCCTTGCCATCAATGCCCTGGCGGGGGCGGTGTGGGGGTTGGCCTTCGTTTCGCTCGGCTATTTCTGCGGGCAGGCGGCGGAGGCGCTGTTCGGGCGTATCCACGCGCTGGCGCCGCTGATCTGCGGAGTCGCAGGGGCGGCGGTGCTGATCGGTCTGGCGGTTCATTTCCTGCACACGCGGGGCAAGGATGCCTGAACGCTTGTCCAAGCCGCCTGTGGAGAGCATTCAGAGCCTATCCAGCCAACTGTAATGGAAGAGGGCATATGACGGTTTTGATGACTGGCGGCTGCCAGTGCGGCCGCATTCGCTTCACGGCCGAAGTGGAGCCGGAAAAGGCCTACCTCTGCCACTGCAAGATGTGCCGCAAGGCGACCGGGGGTGTCTCCATCGCCTTCATCAACCCACCGCGCGAGAATGTGACGTGGCACAGCGAGCCGGACTGGTATCAGTCCTCTGCCATCGCACGGCGGCCGTTCTGTTCGCACTGCGGCACGCCGCTGGGGTTCGAGTTTCTGGAAGGCGCGAAGGCCATCGACCTGACCGTCGGCAGTTTCGACGATCCCACGCCGTTCCGGCCGGAGCACAACTATGCCACTGAATCCATGCTTCCGGCATGGGCTGACGTACGGCATCTGCCCGGCTACACGAGCGCGGAGAATCCCAATGTGATCGATCGCTGGAAGGCGGCCGGCATGGAGCCGCCCGAATGATCGATCGTCCCCAAAAGCAGGCGAATGTGCAGTGAGCGAAGCGAAGACCGAATATCTCGAAGGTTATGCCGGCACGCGGCTGGCGGTCCATGTCATGGGCGATCACGGCGCGCGCCCGCTGCTGCTGCTGCACGGACTGTTCTCCAGCGCGGACGTGAACTGGATCAAGTACGGCAATGCGCAAATCCTGGCCGATGCCGGGTTCGAGGTGTTCATGCCGGACTTGCGCGCCCACGGGCAGAGCGGGGCGCCGCACGATGCGGAAGACTACCCTGGCGACGTGCTGGTGCGCGATCTTCAGGCGACGGTCGATCAGCTTGGCCTCGGCGATTTCGATCTTGGCGGGTTCTCGCTGGGCGCGCGCACAGCGGTGCGCGGCGTGCTGGCGGGGCTCATGCCGCGCAAGCTGATCCTGGGCGGCATGGGCCTGACCGGCCTGTCTGGCTGGGCGCGGCGTTCGGCGCATTTCGTGGATGCCATCGACCGTTTCGGCACGATCGAGCGCGGCGACAAGGCGTTCGTGGCGCAGGCCTTCATGAAGTCCATGAACATCGACCGGGTGGCAGCGCGTCTGCTGTTGCAGTCCGTGGACGATACCTCGGCGGACGCCATCGCGCAGATCGCCATGCCCACGCTCTGCGTCTGCGGCAAGGACGACCATGACAACGGCTCCGCGCCCGAACTGGCGGCGGCGCTGCCCGATGGCCACTATGTGGAGACGCCGGGCAATCACATGTCCTCGGTGACGTTCAAGGACATGGGCAGGGCCATGGCGGCGTTCCTGCTCGATTGAGGGGGGATTGCGCACAATTGTGCAATTGTGTGCCGGATGCGAAATAATCCGGCACCACCCGCCCCGAAACGGTTGATCTGACGGCAGGCCCGGCTAGTCTCCGTCGCCATCAGAACATACCAAGAGGGCACCCCCATGAAATTCGCATCCACCGCGCGTGCGGCGCTGGCCGCCGGGCTTTGCTTCGGCCTTGCGGTTCCGGCTTTCGCCGAGGAAGCCAAGGCAGACTATCCCGTCACCGCCGCCGGCGCCGCGCAGTTCATCGCCGACGCCGAAAAGGATCTGTTCCCCGCCTCGGTGGACAATGCGCGGATCAACTGGGTGAACTACACCTACATCACCGACGATACCGATGCGCTGGCGGCGCAGTCGAACGCGGCCATCACCGAGAAGCAGGTGGCCTACGCCGTTGCCGCAGCGAAGTTCGCGAACATTCCGGGTCTCGATCCCGATGTCGCCCGCAAGCTCTCCATCCTGCGTCAGGGCATCGTCCTGCCCGCGCCGACCAAGCCCGGCGCGGCCGATGAGCTGAGCACGATCTCCACCCGTCTTGCCTCCACGTACGGCAAGGGCCGCGGCACGCTGGACGGCAAGGAAATCAACGGCTCGGATATCGAGGCGGAGATGGGCAACCTTGCGCACACCCCGGCCGAATTCGCCGAGATGTGGACCAGCTGGCACAACAACGTCGGCGCGCCGATGAAGAACGACTATGTGAAGATGGTCGGCATCGCCAATCAGGGTGCCAAGGAACTCGGCTATGCCGACGTCGGCGCCATGTGGCGTTCGGGCTACGACATGAGCCCCGAGCAGTTCTCGGCCGAAACGCAGCGGCTGTGGGAAGAAGTGAAGCCGCTCTACCTCGCGCTCCACACTTACGTGCGCCACAAGCTGAACGAGAAGTACGGCGATGCGGTGCAGCCCAAGACCGGCCCGATCCGCGCCGACCTGTTGGGCAACATGTGGTCGCAGGAGTGGGGCATCATCTACCCGCTGGTCGCTCCGGCGGGCGCGGGCGATCTTGGCTATGACATCGGCGCGCTGCTGAAGGCCAAGGGCAAGACCCCGCTGGACATGGTGAAGTATGGCGAGGGCTTCTACTCCTCGCTCGGCTTCGCGCCGCTGCCGGAGACGTTCTGGAAGCGCTCGATGTTCGTGAAGCCCGCCGACCGCGAGGTGATCTGCCACGCGTCGGCCTGGGATATCGACAACAAGGACGATGTGCGCATCAAGATGTGCACCAAGGTGAATTCGGAAGACTTCGTCACCATTCACCACGAACTGGGTCACAACTACTACCAGCGCGCCTACAACCAGCAGCCTTACCTCTATCTCAACGGCGCCAACGACGGTTTCCACGAGGCGATCGGCGACTTCATCGCGCTGTCGATCACCCCGCAGTACCTCGTGCAGATCGGCCTGCTCGACAAGGACAAGGTGCCGAGCGCCGACAAGGACATCGGCCTGCTGCTGCGCCAGGCGATGGACAAGGTGGCGTTCCTGCCGTTCGGCCTGCTGATCGACCGCTATCGCTGGGGCATCTTCGACGGTTCGATCCAGCCTGCCGACTACAACAAGGCCTGGACCAAGATGCGTCAGGACTATCAGGGCATCGTACCGCCTTCGGCCCGCCCGGATGACGGCTTCGATGCCGGCGCCAAGTTCCACGTGCCGGGCAACACGCCCTACACGCGCTACTTCCTGGCTCGCATCTTCCAGTTCCAGTTCTATGAAGCCGCGTGCAAGCAGGCCGGCTGGAAGGGCCCGCTTCACCGTTGCAGCTTCTACGGCAACAAGAAGGTGGGCGAGAACCTCGATCGCATGCTGAAGATGGGCATGTCGAAGCCCTGGCCGGAAGCGCTCAAGGCCTTCACCGGCAGCGACAAGCTGAGCGCCAAGCCGATGCTTGCCTACTTCGCGCCGCTCAAGAAGTGGCTCGACGAGCAGAACAAGGGCGAGAAGGCCGGCTGGTAACGGCGGCCACAGCCTGAAAAGGGAAGGGGGCTCTCCGCCGCAGGGTGGAGAGCCCCTTTTTCGTGTCTATCGAAGCTTGGGCATCCACGAGGGGCCGGTGTCGCTGGCGGCAGCATTGGTGAGATTGCCGATCCAGAGCGACGGATGGCCGGAGCGCGGCAGGATGTGGCCCGAGAAGCGGAAAGTCACGAAGCGCGGATTTCCGGCCAGTACCTGGGTCAGCGCATCGTTGGCATCGCGCGAAAGCTCGAAATGATTGCGGCCGGTGTGATCGTCGCATCCCGGCGCCTGGAGGGAGAAACCATCCACGCTGGAGACGAGTACCGCCTGGCCTTGCACGGGGCCGAATGAGGAGCTGTTGACGTTCCAGCAGGAACCGAGATCGGCGGCGGGCTTCAGTTCCGAGCAGCCTGTGGCTGTCAGCAGAAGCAGGCTTGCAAGAGAAAATCCGGCACGGGCAGCTTTCATAAGCAGTCTTGTCCTCTTCCCAACTTACCGGCCGACTTTCGCGGCCTTCTTACGGCGAGGATGACTTGCATTTGCCGGTCTTGCAACCGGGCTGTTGAAATGGCCCGTCCGGGCACGAAAAAGGGAGCCGGTTTGACCCGGCTCCCTTCCCCGTGACGAAACGGTGTTTCGATCAGAAGTCCATCTTGATGCTCGTGAAGAACGTGCGGCCATAGACGTCGTAGGTCGAAGGATAGGTGTTCGACTGTTCCTGGTTGTCGCCGAGGATCGGCGGCTTCTTGTCGAACATGTTGTTCATGCCGATCGACCAGGTGAAGCGCTTGGCGACGTCGACCGTCGCGGTCAGGTCGAAGTAGTCGTAGGCCTTGATCTTCTCGACTGCGTAAGGCGTCGAATCGTCGTCGTCCTTCACCGCCGAAAGGTGGCGCCAGGCCAGCGACAGGCCGAAACCGTCAGTCTGCCAGGTCGCGCGGCCATTGAGGCGCCACGATGCGTAGACGTTGCCGCAGTTGAGGCCGAACTTGCCCGCGCAGTTGTAGACGATGTCCGGGATCGAGGCGAGCGGGTGGAACGCCCAGTTCATCAGGTACGTGCCGGCGAGACGCAGGTTCAGCTTGCTCGCATTGTTCGCACCGAATGCCAGCGGGATCGAGTACTGGGCGTCGAAGTCGATGCCGTCGGTTTTCACACCGCCAGAGTTGGCGAGCGTGTCGATTGCGCCCGTGATCGTGCCCGAACTGTCGCGCGGCAACAGCGAGCAGGCGCTGCTGTCATACGAAGTCCAGCCATTGTTTTTATCGCCGTAGCAGGCCGTCAGGATGCTGCCGACGCCGGCCGAGGTGATGTAGTTGTCGATCTTGATGTGGTAGTAGTCGACGGTGATCGACAGGCGGGGCAGGAACGAGGGCTGGAGCACCGCACCGAAGGTGTAGGTGTTCGCGGTTTCCTCGCGCAGGTCCGGATTGCCGCCGCTATAGGTCTGGATCTGGCTGGCACTGGCGTTGTAATCGCCAGAGCCGACCGAGGCAGCCGGAACGCCGTCGCGGACGCAGGCATCGTAGAGGTTCTGGCTGAAGTCCGAAGAGCTTGAGTTCGCGTACTTGGTCGAGCAAGGATCCGTCGCGCTGGGATAACCTTCCGACTGTCCGGCGTAGAGATCGCTGACCGTCGGAGCACGGACCGCGCGCGAATACTGCGCACGCAGGCTGATGTCCTTGATCGGCGCATAGACGAGGCCTGCCGAGAAGGTCCCGACCGACTTCGCCGCCGTCGAGTAGTACGAGTAGCGGGCAGCGCCGTTGAACTCGAGGCGATTGACGAAGGGTTTGTCGGCGAGCAGCGGCACGTCGATTTCGGTGAAGAGTTCCTTCACATTGTAGCCGCCCGAGGTCGGTTCGCTGCCGTTGAAGCCGACAACGTCGCCCGAGGACAGCAATTCGTCGGGCTCGTAGCTGCCGTGCTCGTTGCGGTATTCGCCGCCGAACACGATACCGGCCGGGCCCGCGCCGAGGTCGAACAGGTTGTTGTTCGTGATGGCGCCCGAAACGACCTTCTCGGTGATCGTCGAACGGTTGACGGTGTCGACTTCCAGGAAGTCCACCGCAGCCTGGCTCAGATTGCCTGCGCCGAAGATGTTGGCGGGAACGCAGCCGTTGCTGGTGTCGCTGCACACCAGGTTGCCATCGGCATCGTAGGTGGTCTTGAGGGCCTGTTCGAGGCGACTGCGCGAGATGTTGCCGTACTGGTGCTCGACCTGGCGGGTACGCGCATAGCTGCCGTAGACGTCGTAGCTCCAGCCGCTCCCGATGTCGCCACGGGCGCCGAACACGCCGCGCAGGGCCTTGCTGTCCATCACCGAGATGCGGTCGCCCACTTCCGAAAGGCGGCGATAGATGTTGGCGGTGGTGTAGCCGTCGCCATCGGTGTCGTAGCTTTGCAGCAGCGCCTGGCTATCGGCCGAGAGGAACGAGGAATCGTTGTCGATCTCGAAGCTGCCGGTAACCGGGGTCGGTGCGAGCTGGTTCTTGACGCGGTTATGGACGTACTGGCCTTCGGTGTAGAAGGTCAGCGCATTGCTGACGTCAAAATGGGCCTGTCCGAAGAACAGCTTGCGGGTCTGCGGGACCTGCAGATAATTCTCGGAGGCGTAGTTGTAGGCGTCTGACGACGTATAGTCGGAATAGCTGCCGCTCTCGTCGAACTTGTAGTTCTTGCCGCCGATGTTGAGGCGGGTCGAGGGGATGCTGGCCGATCCACCATTGGTGAGGTAGTAGTTGATGTCATCATCGGTGGCGTCGGTCTGCGTCGTTGCCGTGTACGACCGGGCGGACTGCTTGATCGCCTTGCGCTTGCTGTATTCGCCGTAAAGCGTGATGTTGCCGCGGCCGTCTGCGAAGTTCTTGCCGACAAGGACACCGCCCGTCCATTGCGCGCCGTCGCCGGAATCGGTCAGGCGGTAGTCGGCATTGGCCTGAACGCCTTCGAAGTCCTGCTTGGTGACGAAGTTGATGACGCCGCTGATCGCGTCGGAGCCGTAGACGGCCGACTTGCCGCCAGTCACCACGTCAGCGCGCTCTATCAGTGCGGTCGGGATGGTGTTGAGGTCGACGATCTGGTTGGTGTCATACGAGACGTAGCGGCGGCCGTTGACCAGCACCAGCGTGCGCTGGGCGCCAAGGCCGCGAAGGTCTGCCGTGGCAACGCCGCCGCCCGGGTTGTTCGAGGCGCCGCCGGAGCCGGGGAGAACCTGCGGCAGGTCCTTCAGGATCGCTTCGATGTTCTGCTGGCCGGTGAGCGCGATCTCTTCCTTGCTCATCGCCATGATCGGCGCGGCCTGTTCGAGATTGGCATTGTGCAGACGCGAGCCCGTGACGACGATCGCTGCACCGCCAGAACTGTCGGCGGAAGAGTCGGAGGTGGAATCCGGGGTGGTGTCCTGGGCCTGAGCTGCGACCGGCAGACCCATGAGGAGCGTGGACGCCAGCAGAAGGCGCTTCATCTCGGTTTGCATTGATTACTCCCTATTGCGGATCCCGACGCGGGAGAGGGTGTGCGCGTCGAAATCAGGCCGCAGATGTGCGAGGGAGTCCCGCATTTGTCATGCGGGTTTAATAGTTATGATTGATTGATTCGGCTTCAGTTGTAGAACTGTCACAACTATTTCACGCAATGAAAATAACATGAAAAGTTAAAGAAATTGTTTGAAATATGGATGAAATAAGATCTGTTCTAGATTTTATTCCTTATTTTGTTTGCCGCTATTTGATTTATCGTCGACCATCAAGATAAAATTGCTCATAATATCGTATAATGTGGAATATAATTCCATGAATGGGCGATTGTTTAACGGCAATGTGCGTTGCTGCGGTTTCGTCACCATGGAGCTGCCACAAAAAACGCCGCCTTCGGCGAAGGCGGCGTTTCGTGGTGGATCAAGAGGCGGCGCGTGGGCGCGTCGCCGCCGATCAGCGGAAGGGAGGTTCGTTGAAGGCGCGCAGCTTGCGGCTGTGCAGGCGCTCGCCTTCCGCACGCAGCAGGTCGCAGGCCTGAAGGCCGATCTTGAGGTGGCTGGCGATCGCCTCTTCGTAGAAGCGGTTGGCCTGACCCGGCAGCTTCAACTCGCCGTGGATCGGCTTGTCCGAGACGCAGAGCAAGGTGCCGTAGGGAACGCGGAAGCGATAGCCCTGCGCGCTGATCGTGGCGCTTTCCATGTCGATGCCGATGGCACGGCTGAGGCTGAAGCGATGCGCGGACTCGGTGTAGCGCAGTTCCCAGTTGCGATCGTCGGTGGTGACGATGGTGCCGGTACGCATGCGCTTCTTGAGATTGGCGCCGCCTTCGCCGCTGACCGTTTCGGCCGCACTGGCGAGGGCCTGCTGCACTTCGGCAATCGCCGGCAGCGGGATCTCGGGTGGCAGCACGTGATCGAGCACATGGTCGTCGCGCAAGTAGGCATGGGCGAGGACGTAGTCGCCGATGCGCTGGCCTTCGCGCAAGCCGCCGCAGTGGCCGATCATCAGCCAGACTTCCGGACGGATCACCGCGAGGTGGTCGGTGATGGTCTTGGCGTTGGACGGGCCGACGCCGATGTTCACCAGGGTGATGCCCGACTTGTCCGGACGGATCAGGTGGTAGGCGGGCATCTGGTGGCGGCGCCATGCGGTATCGGACAGGCGCTCGCGCGCATTGTCGACCGGCGCGTCGAGGTAGAGGCCGCCGGCGCCGGAAAGTGCGGTGTACCCGTCCGTGCCGATCTGCTTACCGGCCCAGTCCACGAACTCGTCCACGTAGCGGTGGTAGTTGGTGAAGAGGATGAAGCGCTGGCAGTGCTCGACGCTGGTGCCGGTGTAGTGCTGGAGGCGGGCCAGGCTGAAGTCGGTGCGAAGGCCGTCGAACAGGGCCAGCGGCAGCGGTTCGTCCTGGGGCTGCAGGAACACGCCGTCGGCGATCTCGTCGCCGATCATGGCGAGTTCGGTGGTCGGGAAGTGCGCGGCGAGTTCCTGCGGCGTCACGCTGCCCATGCCGATGCCGTCAAGCACGTAGGGGAAGGGAATCTCCTGGGTGGAGCGGCTGACCTCGATCTCGACCTCGTAATCCTCGTGGAGCAGGCCGAGCTGTTCCTTGAGGTAGTCCGCGAAGAGGCGCGGGCGGGTGATCGTGGTGACGTAAGTGCCTGCGTCGTTCAGGCGGCCGAACGAGCGGCTATAGAGCGAGCCGCGCTCGACACCTTTGTAGGTGATGCGCAGTTCCGGATAGCACCATGCGTGCGTCTCGCGGCGTTCGGACGGGGGAAGGGTGCCGTGCTCGACAAAGGCGGCAATGTCGGCCTTCAGGGTGGTGACGGCGGTTTCGTAGACGCGGACCAGTTCCGCGACGGTGCTTTCTATCGTTTCCATCTCCCACACTTACGCGATTCGTATTGCAGTGCAATAGTCACTGCGCACGTTCGCGGGCGAGGCAAGAGAACGTCTTGCCATTGCCATTGCCACATCGGGCTTCGTTCATCTGCAGGAAGCGGAAAGCGCGGCGACGAAGGCACGTTCCACCGGCATGTGCCTGGCGCAAGTCGCTCCGGATGTTGGCCGTCATCGAGCTTGCAGGCAAAAGAAAAGCCCTCGTTCCACAGGGGAGCGAGGGCTTTTCCGAAACGCTTTGGTCAAGCGGAAGGGGAAGCTCAGGCTTCCTCTTCGCCTTCCACTTCAGCTTCTTCAACCGCGATTTCGCCGGGTTCGGCGTTCGGGTCGTAAGCTTCGGTGAAGCCCGAGACGTCCTGTTCGAACATCGCGGCCATGACGTCGACGCCCTGCGACTGCAGGTCGGCTTCGTCAGCCGAACGCGCCACGTTCACCTTGACGGTGACGGCGACTTCGGGGTGCAGGTTCACGCGAACGTCGAACACGCCGATGGTCTTGATCGGGCGTTCGAGCACGATCATGTTCTTGGCAACGCCAGCGCCCTGTTCGTTGAGGGCGTCGACGATGTCGCGAACCGAAACCGAACCGTAAAGCTGGCCCGAGTTCGACGAGGCGCGGATCAGGACGACCTGCTTGCCTTCGACGTTGCCCGACTGGGCTTCGGCCGACGAGCGACGCTCGGCGTTGTCAGCTTCGATCTTCGCGCGGTTGGCTTCGAAGACCTGCTTGTTCTTTTCGTTGGCGCGCAGCGCCTTCTTGTTCGGCAGCAGGTAGTTGCGTGCGAAACCGTCCTTGACGGAAACGACGTCACCGATGTTGCCGAGCTTCTCGACGCGTTCGAGGAGGATGATATCCATGAGGTTCGTCCCCCTTACTTGACGATGAAGGGCAGGAGGCCGATGTGCCGGGCGCGCTTGATCGCCTGGCTCAGCTCACGCTGCTTCTTTGCGGAAACCGCGGTGATGCGGCTCGGAACGATCTTGCCACGCTCGGACATGAAGCCCTGAAGCAGACGGACGTCCTTGTAGTCGATGACCGGGGCGTTCTTGCCCGAGAAGGGGCACGACTTGCGGCGACGGAAGAATGCACGTGCCATGGAAATCAGTTCCCTTCACGTTCGCGACGGCGGCTACGCTCGCGGTCGGTCTTGCGCATCATGACCGACGGACCAGCTTCGTGCTCGTCGACGCGAATGGTCACATAGCGGATGATGTCTTCGTTGATCTGGGTCTGACGCTCGAGCTCGGCGACGACGTCGCCCGAAGCTTCGATGTTCAGCATCACGAAGTGCGCCTTGCGGTTGCGCTTGATCTTGTACGCGAGATTCTTGAGGCCCCAGGTCTCGGTCTTGGTGACCTTGCCCTGGTTCGACTCGACGATCTCGGTGGCGGCGGCGGCAAGCGCGTCGACTTGCGCCTGGCTGAGGTCCTGGCGTGCCAGGAACACGTGCTCATAAAGAGCCACGGCAGCTTCCTTTTCTCAATCTAACCGATCGCTGGCTTGTCCGCGGGATTGCGGGGCCCCTCCGGCTTTCGTCCTTTCCGGCTTACTTGCGTGAAGACGGAAGGCGCGCCCTTATGCGCGGCGCGCCGCAATTGCAAGCATGAACTGGATCATTGCATCCGTCAGGGCTTGATGCCGAGCTTCGTGTAGAGGGCGTCGACCCCTGGGTCGAGGCGGCGGGCGAGGGCGATCTCGCTCTTGCTTTCCGAGGCGCGGCCGAGGTGGGCAAGCACTACGCCGCGCATGTAGCGGCTTTCTGCCTGGCTAGGCGCTTCGCGAATGACCGCGTCGAGATCGTGGAGGGCATCGTCGAAGCGGCCGAGGCGGAACCATACGACGGCGCGGCTGTCGAGCGGGCCTGTCGGACTGGCGGCCAATTCCACCGCGCTTGAGCATTGGCGCACGGCGGCTTCCACGTCGATGCCGCGCATGCCCCTGATCCAGCAGGCGAGGTTGAGCAGGTCGGGGCTCTGCGGTCGCTGGGTCATGAGTGTGTCCAGCATCGACAGCGCCTCGGCCGGATCGGCGTAAAGGCCGATCTTCTCGACCTTGGCCATTTCCCAGAAGCGCTTCCCGTCGCCGCCGAGCGCGATCTTTTCATCGAGCAGGCTGCGGGCGTCGTCGGTCTTGCCGTCCTCGATCAGCAGGGTTGCGACGAGATCGGCTGCCGGATCCGAGGAAGGATCGAGTTCCTGTGCCTTGCGGGCATCGGCCATCGCCGCGATCCGGTCACCAAGTGCCCGGTTGGTGCGGGCGCGGGTGAGGTAGGAATCGGCGTCGTCGGAAAGCGCGATCGCGCGGGTCAGGTCATCACGGGCGCCCTTGTAGTCGCCGATGCCGCGCCTCAGGCTGGCCCGGGCGAGCCACGGCTGCGCTTCGGGTTCCTTGGCGGCCATGGTCTTGGCGAACACGGCGTTGATTCCGGCCATTTGCGTGGAGTTGCTGGCGGCGCTCGAAAGATCCCACCGGCGGGTGGCTTCGGCGGGGGCGAGCACTTGCGGTAACTGGGCCTGTGCCTTGGCAAGCAGAGCGCGGTCGGCACTGATGCGGGCTGCAGGCACTTCCATGCCGGTGGTGTCCTGCCGCTCGTCATAGGTGAACACACCGCCGGCCAGACTGGCCTTGCCGACGAAGTGCGCTCCGCCGACGGAGGTGTCGAAGCTCGGCGTGCCTTCCAGCGTGTAACCCTTGCCGGCGTCGGGCAGCTTGACCGTCACGTGGTAGACGACGCTGAACGGTTGCTGCGTGACGACCGGGATTTCGCGCCACTCGGCGCGGGCGCGGTCGGGCGCGAAAGCGAAGTTCCCAAGCAGGCTTCGCACCCGGCGCTGCATCAAGCGGTCGCGCGGGCTCCATGCCGTGGTGAGGATACCGCGGCCTTTCAGAACGGTGGTGGCGGTGTCGGTCGAGGTTTCGATGGCGAAGTCGGTGTACTGACCTTCACCGAGCAGGTTCGTGAGTTGTCCGCGCACCATCTCGTCACGCTGCTCGGCGTCGAGCGTATTGACCGCAAGGCCGATGCCGAGTGCGCTCGCCCCGTGCATGGTGATTTTGGCGGTGGCCACCGCCGGCAGGTCGAGGCTGGTGCTTTCGTCGTAATCAATGGCCATTTCCAGCGTCGGGCGGGCGTTGGCGTGTGTCTCGATCAGTTCCGGTTCGGCGCCGCCGCTGCGCAGCGGCAGGACATAGCCGAGGTCGGGTGTGTCATGGATGTCCTCGATCCGCGCGCCGATGCCGGTGCCGTCGAGCCAGAGGTTCTGCCCGCCCAGTTTCGCGCGGACCAGCACATGGTCGAACACGGCGGCGCTGGGGAGGTGGCGCGGCAGGTCGAAGGCGCCGCCGCTGGCATTGGCGGTGACCGCTTCGGCCTCGATTCCCAACCGGTCCAGCAGGGCCAGCAGCAACAGGGTCTTGGCCTTGCAATCGCCATACCGCAGTTGCCAGGTTTCCTCTGGCTTCTGCGGCGTATAGTTGCCGCCGTTCATCGACACGGCGAGATAGCGCACCTTGTCCTGCACCAGTTGCAGAGCGGCTTGCGTGCGGGTGAGCGGATCGGTGGAAGCGGCGGCGATGCGGTCTGCCTCTGCCGCGAGCGGGGTGCCGTCCGCAATCAGCCCCTTGGCCGCGTAGAGCGGGGCGAAAGTGCGCGAAACGTCAGCCCAGTCCTTGAAGGTGGAGAGTTCGAACACGGTCAGCGGGCGGAAGCGCGCTGGTGCGTCATCCGGCATTTCCGGCTGCTTGGCGAGCGGCAGCGGCAGTTCGAGTTCCATCGTGTCGCCCCGGCGCACCGGGGTGGCGGAAACGTCCTTGGCCAGCACCTGCCACTTGGCATTTTCGGCAACCGGCCAGATCGCACGCAGGCGGGCCGAGCCGATCCGCAGCGGCCGCGCGGGCAGGCCGACCACGCTCTGCACCCTTTCGCCCAGCACCTTGTCGTGCTGGGTGATCGAATAGCGCAGGCGGAAGGTATCCCCCACACGCAGGCCCTGGATCGCCGCGGTTGCGCTCAGCACGCCGTTGAGCTGGCGCTGTTCGAGCATTTCCTCGCGCCGCAGCACGTCGAGCTTCATGCCGCCCTTGACGAGGTCGATCGTTTGGCCGTCGCGGATGATGGCAATCTCGTGGATGATGAGATCGCCCTGATCGGGAGACCACTGTGCGCCCACGGTCGAGAACTGGGCCAGCATTTCCGGCGAGGTAATCCGCATGGCGGTGTCGAGATAGCGCCAGACTTGCCCGCCTTCGACTTTCTGCTGCGAATCGAACACGGAGAACGGCGGCGCGTCGGTGGCGGGCGAGGTGCCCGTGGCAGGGGGAAGGGCGGCGATCTTCACCCACGCGGGGGAGGGTTGGTACAGGATCGTCTCGCCGGCGAAAGCCGGATGCGGAGCAGACATGACGATGGCACAGGCCAGTGCGGCCCGCGAGACTTTGCCCAGATACACCTGAATTCCCCCGGTTCGAATGCGAAGAGTGTTAAGCCATTGCCATCGCGGTGCAATAGCGCTCTGCAAGGTGACAGGTCTTTTAATCCGGCCATTCGGAGCCTTGGGAGCATGAGCGTGGCAGGTGGGAACGAAAAGCTGGATGCGGCGCTGCGAGCCATGGGCCTGGGAGGGCTTGATGCACCGCGCCCTTACACCGGCGGGCCACGTGCGTCCGCGCCGCCTGTTGGCCTGCCCGATGCGCTGACGGCGGCGCGCCGGGACTGGATCCTGCAGGTGCAGGAGCGCCAGCGCGGTCTGTCGATGCAGGCGAGCGCGCTGATGCGTTGCCGCGATCTGCCCGGGCAGGCCTTCCTCGACCATTTCTATGCCCCGGCGCGTCCGGTGGTGATCGAGGGGGCGATAGCCGGTTGGCCGGCGCTGGCCAGGTGGACGCCGGACTATCTCGTCCGCAAGGTCGGCAGCGCGCAGGTCGAGTATCAGGGCGGGCGGGAAGGCGCGGAGGACTTCGAACTCGCCAAGGATCGCCACAAGCGGCGCATGGCATTCGATGCCTTCATGGCGATGATCGCCGATGGCCCGGGCAACGATGCCTACATCACGGCGTATAACAGCGCGACCAATGCCTCGGCCTTTGCGCCGCTGATGGCCGACGTGGCGCCGGTCTCTGCCTATCTGACCGCAGAGCCCGGAATGCTCTGGGTCGGGCCGGCCGGCACGTTCACGCCGCTTCACTTCGATCTCACCAACAACCTGCTGATCCAGATCACCGGGCGCAAGCATGTGCGCATGGTGCCGCCGTCGCAGACACGGCTGCTGTACAACCACCGTCACGTGTTCAGCGCGGTGCGCGATCTCGACGATCCTGCGCGCCTTGCTGCTTATCCGCTGGCGCAGCAGGTGGCGAGCTACGACGTGACGTTGGAGCCGGGGGACATGCTCTACATCCCGATCGGCTGGTGGCATCAGGTGCGCTCGCTGGAGTTCAGCGTGATGATGACTTGCACGAACTTCCTCTGGCCGAACCTGGGGCACGAGGAGTTCCCGGAAGGATAGCGTTCAGTTCACCGCGAGAACCAGGTTGTGGACTTGCGGATAGACCTGGTTTTCCCAGCGTGATCCGGCGAACAGCCCGTAATGGCCGACTCCGGGTTGGAGGTGGTGGCGTTTCAGGTGCGGGCGCAGGCTCGAGCAGAGGAAGTGTGCTGCGGCCGTCTGGCCGACGGCGCAGATATCGTCGCGTTCGCCCTCGACGGTGAGCAGCGCGGTCTTGCGGATCGCGCCGCAGTCCACCTTGCGGCCCCGGTGTTCGAGCTCGCCCTTGGCCAGCAGCGCGCGCTGGAACACTTTGTCGATGGTTTCGAGATAGAATTCGGCGGTGAGGTCGAGCACGGCGAGATATTCCTCGTAGAATGTCTCGATCTTTTCGGCATCGGCCTTCCGGTCGTCCGCAAGCGATTGGTAGAGCTTGCGGAACTGGCCGAAGTGGCGACCCATGTTCATCGACATGAAGGCGGTGAGCTGGATGAAGCCGGGATAGACCTTGCGGCCGCCGCCCTTGTGGCGCCACGGCACTTCGTGAATCATCTGATCCTCGAACCAGGCGAAGGGGTGCTCGGTCGCCAGTTCGTTGACGGTCGTCGGGCTTTCGCGGGTGTCGATCGGGCCGCCCATGAGTGTCATGGAGCGTGGCTGGCAGGGATCGTCGTCCTGCGCCATCAGCGCCACGGCCGCCAGCACCGGCACGCAGGGCTGACAGACCGCGAGCACGTGGGCGCCGCGCCGTTCCGCCGGATCGCCGAGGTCCTGCAGGAAATGGATCACGTAGTCGATGAAATCGTCGAACCCGAAATCGCCTGCGCTGAGCGGAATGTCGCGGGCGTTCTTCCAGTCGGTGATGTAGACGTCGTGATCGCGCAGCAGCGTGAACACGGTGTCGCGCAGCAAGGTCGAGTAGTGACCGGACAAGGGCGCGACGACCAGCATCTTGGGTTGCGGCACTGCAACATCGTCTTTCGCGAAGTGCAGAAGATTGCCGAAGGGCATGTCGACCACGACTTCCTCGCGCACCGCGACCTCGCGGTTTCCGGTCATCACCGAGGTGATGCCGTAAGCCGGGCGCTCGTGCGTGATCGTGGCTTTCTCGAAAGTTTCGGCAAGTGCGAAGAAGCGGCGCATCCAGGGCATTTCATGGGCGCCGCCGAAATAATCGTCCCGCATGGCCACGGTCTTGCGAGCGGCCCAGCGCGGAAGTTCCAGCAGGTCTGAGTAAGCCTGATACGCCTGGTAGAGCATGCGCGATCTGTTCCCTGCGGCAATCCGATGCGCGATTCGCCGGAGCGGCTCATTCGGCGCTGGATTCATGCTGCGCTGCATCATAAGCTGATGCAAGCAAAAGCACACTTAATGCGGAGACGGCAGTGAGCGAGTCGGCGGTAGACAAGTCGGAGCCGGGCGGAGCCAGGCTGACGATTTCGAGCAAGACTTACTCGGCCTGGTCGCTGCGGGGCTGGCTGCTGTGTCGTCTGGCGGGGCTCGACGTCGAGGAACAAGCCGTCGTCAACGATGCGGCGAACCGGCGGGAACTGCTGTTACTGTCGCCCTCGGTGCTGGTGCCGCGCCTCGATCACGACGGCGCCAGTGTCTGGGATACGCTGGCCATTGCCGAATATCTCAACGAAAAGTTCCCTGATGCGGGAATGTTACCTGCCGATCCCATCGCGCGGGCGCACTGCCGGTCGGTTGCGGGGGAAATCCACTCCGGCTTCACGAACTTGCGCTCCGCGCTGCCGATGAACCTCAAGGTCACGCATGAGAGCTTTCCGATCTTTTCGGGCGCGCGGCCGGACATCGAGCGGATCGAGGCGATCTGGACGGAATGCCTCGATACCTATGGCGGACCTTACCTGTTCGGCACCCGGCCGACGGTGGCCGATGCCATGTATGCGCCGGTCACCCGGCGTTTTCTCAGCTATGCCGTGCCGATGAACGAGAAGATCCAGGCCTATTGCCAGGCCATCGCGGCCTGGGCGCCGATGGCGGAATGGCTCGCGGCGGCGCTTGAGGAACCTGAGGATATCGAGGAACTCGACGTCGAGTTCTGAGCGGCCCGGCATGAAATTGACCCGGCGGGCATGGCGCCCGCCGGGTGCTTTCGGGACCTCGTGAGGCCTCGCTGGGGATGGTTCAGCGCAGCAGGGTCAGGACGTTCTGCTGGGCCTGATTGGCTTGGGCGATCATTGCCGTCGATGCTTGCGAAAGGATCTGTGCCTTCGCCATCTGCGTCGTTTCGTACGAGTAGTCGGCATCTTCGATCCGTGAGCGGGCGTCCGACAGGTTGGTGACATTGCTGGTGAGGTTGTTCACCGCCGATTCCAGCCGGTTCTGTCCAGCGCCGAGCGAGGCGCGGCAGGCATTCACTTCGACCAGTGCGTCGTCGACATTGTCCAGTGTGGTCGAGGCGGCGGTGCTGGTCGACACGTCGAGCGCGGTGGCATCGATGTTGGTGCCGTCGATGGCGATCGAGGTCAGCGTAACCTTTTCACCCGAGTTCGCACCGGTCTGGATGTCGAAGCTGACGTCCGATCCCGACGTGGTCGAGAACAGCGAGTTGCCGTTGAAGGTCGTGTTGGTGAGGATGGCGTCGATCTGGTCGGTCAGCGCGGTGACTTCCTGCTGCATCGCATCGCGGTCGGCGTTCTGATAGGTGCCTGACGCCGACTGGATCGCCAGTTCGCGGACCCGCTGCAGCATGTTGGAGACTTCGTCGAGAGCGCCGTCGGCGGTCTGGGCGAGCGAGATGCCGTCGTTGGCGTTGCGGATGCCCTGGCTCATGCCGCGGATCTGCGAGCTCATCGAGGTGGAGATGGCGAGGCCTGCGGCATCGTCCTTGGCGGAGTTGATGCGCTTGCCGGTGGAAAGGCGCTCCATGGCGATGCCAAGCGTCTTGTTGGCTGCGATCGAGGCGTTCGAAGCGCGGATGGCGCTGATGTTGGTGTTGATGACGGCCATGATAATTCCCCAGTTTCAAGAAGTTGGAGGGTTGCGATCGTGGCATCCTCCGGACAGGGCTCAGAACGGTTGGCATGCCGGGGCATTAAGGGGAGGCATTTGAAGGCTGGCCGCAGTGACCGGAAATCCAGCCGGGGAACCGCTCCAAGTTCCTTTGTTCATGAGGATTTTGTGGGATTTGCTTGATCGCTGAAAAATTCCCCCGCATGGCTTGGGAAATTGGTTCCAACGATCAAAGGATAGTATTTTCGATGCCTTCCGGCCTCGTCGCCCTGCTTGATGACGTCGCGGTGATCGCGCGTGCCGCTGCCGCTTCGCTCGACGATGTCGGCATGGGGGTCGCCAAGGCCGGGAGCAAGGCCGCCGGCGTGGTGATCGACGATGCCGCGGTGACGCCCGGCTATGTCACCGACTTCACGCCCGAGCGCGAACTGCCGATCATCTGGAAGATCACCAAGGGCAGCCTGTTCAACAAGCTGGTCATCCTGTTGCCGATCGCGCTGTTGCTGAGTGCGTTCCTGCCCTGGTTGATCACGCCGATCCTGATGCTGGGCGGCAGCTACCTCGCCTTTGAAGGGGCCGAGAAGGTCATCGAGAAGTTCGGCGGTGCCCACCATGGTGAAACCCTGGAAGACCCGGTGAGCGATGTTGCGGTCTTCGAGCAGGCCCGCGTTTCCGGCGCGATCCGCACCGATCTGATCCTCTCTGCCGAGATCATGGCGATCGCGCTGGCGCAAGTCGCCGACTCGACGCTGCTCACCCGCGCCGTGGCGCTGGCGCTGGTCGGTATCCTGATTACCGTCGGCGTCTACGGGGCGGTGGCCCTGATCGTGAAGATGGATGACATCGGCCTGCACCTCGCGAAGAAGCAGGGCAAGGGCACGCAGGCCTTTGGGCGCATGCTGGTGAACGGCATGCCCAAGGTGCTGACGGTGCTGGCCTCGGTGGGGACGCTGGCGATGCTGTGGGTCGGCGGCGGCATCATCCTGCACGGGTTGGAAGAACTTGGCGTGCCGGCTCCGGCGCATCTGGCGCACGGTTTCGAGCATTGGCTGGCCGCGCTGGCCGGACCGCTGGGTGCGGTGCTGGGCTGGATCGGCTACGCGCTTGCTTCGGCCGTTGTGGGCCTGGTGCTGGGCGCGGTGATCGCGGTGCTGGTGCATGCCATCGGCAAGCTGCGCGGCGCGAACGTCCACTAATCGTGCAATGACTTCCAGGAGCATGGCGACCCGCAGGATCTGCGGGCCGCCACGTGCTCAGGCCTTGCGAACGAGGACCATCGTCTGGTTGAGCAACTGGTAGGCGATTTCACCGAAGGTCACTGGCCCTGCGGCGCCGCCGATCGCGACACCCTCCAGTTTCCCGAACAGGAAATTGAGAATGCAGTTGCAGGACCATAGCGCATCGTCCGTGGCGCGGGTGGCCAGGGCCCGGCGGAAGGCCTGGGCATAATCGCCGACCGGACCGGCGAAGGCGTAATCGACGCCGGGGAACACCGGGGCATAGAGTTCGACAAGCCCCTTTGCCGTGTCGATCGACTTGAGCGAGGCGTTCACTTTCGCGCCGCCAAAGTCACCGACCAGCGGCAGGTCGCCACCTTCGCGGCCGCGTTCGACGACATAGTCGCAAAAGCGTTTGCGCTGTCCGTTCACCTGGCACCACTCAGGCGTAAAGCCGGCTTCCTCGAAATGGATGACGTCGCCGCCATCCGGACCGAAGATGTTGACGATCTCGAGAAGGGCGTCGGTGTCGTCGGTGAAGGTCACGTGGGCGACGGCCACCGCGTCGCTGAGTGCCTTTCCTGCGCGGCCGTCATAGACGAAGGCCTGGGCGCCGGGCTCGGCAAGGTCGTAACCGGCAATCCAGCCGATTGTCGGGCGCATGAATGCCATCGGATAGGCGGCCGCGTTCTGGGCGAATTCGGTGTGGCAATGCGATCCGGCAGGGATGACCGCGAGGGCAAATCCCTGGTCCGGGGCCTCACCCGAGATACAGGCGAGTTCGTGGGCGCTGTACGTGCCGATGGAAACATCGCCGATCGCGGCAAGATCGGTGACGAAGACTTCCTTGTCGGAAATCACCCGGCCGCCGGATTCGGTCATGAAGTAGGGCGACGTTCCTCCGATCCAGTCTCCATGCGGAAGCGCGTCAAGCGCGGCCTTGCGGCCTGCGAGGCTGAGACGGGCACCGGCGCGGATCATGTCGGCGACGGTATCGACAGGCATCAGGCCGTTGACGGGGGTCCCGTCACAGACGAGCGAGCTGGGCGACTTCATTTGCAAGTGAACGCTCCCACTTCTGGAAATAGCTGTAGATCTCGGTGGCTTTTGTGGCGGGTGGATCCTTGCTGAGCTCCAGCCGCTTGATCAGCATCTGGGTGCCAAGGTGGCTCGTCTGAATGCGCGACAGCCCTCCACTGGCCAGGCGCCCCCAGACCGGAGAATTCGACGCAGGTAGTGACATGACCGCTCCCGATCGTTGGTTGCGGCACGATTGGTAACCCGGCGGTTGCTAACCGCGGGTTCGGGCTGGATCGGGACTTGTGCGGAGCTTGGCGGTCAGTTCATGGCAGACGTTCAAGCAGGTCTTTCGCGAAGGCCGTCAGCGTGTCGTCACGCGCGCCCATCACCACGATACGGTCAGCTGGCCGGGCGATCTGGACGATGCGCTCTGCACAGTCCGCGCGCGAGGGCACGTATTCGGCTTTCCCGCCGTCCTCCTCGATCAGGCGCACGATCCGCTCGCTGCCTTCGGACCGGTCAACCGTGCCGCCGAAATAGACCGGATCGCACAGGATCGTCATGTCGTCGGGCCCGAGTTTCGTCGCCAGCACCTCAGCCAGCTCTTGGCCCATCTGCTTGAGCGGGCCGTAACCGTGCGGCTGGAAGAACGCGATCACGCGGCCGGTGTGAGCCTTGAGCGTGGCGAGCGTGGCTGACACCTTGTCCGGATTGTGGCCGAAATCGTCGATCACCGTTACGCCCGAGGGCGAGGTGCCGACGATGTCGAACCGGCGGGCAAGACCCGCGAAGCTGCCCAGCGCCTCTACTGCCTCGGCCACCGAAACCCCGGCGGCATTGGCCGCGGCGATTGCGGCGAGCGCGTTGTAGAGGTTGTGGCGCCCCGGCACTTTCAGCGCCAGCGCATGGGAAGTTCCGTCGCGGCGGTCTTGCACGGTAGCGGTCAGCGAAGTCGGCCCTTCGACCACATCGCTCGCACCGATCTGCGCATCCGGCGAGGCAATGCCGAAGGTCACCAGCGCCTGGGCATGCGGGGCGAGGGCGGCGGTCTCCGCATCGTCGAGATTGATCGCGCAGGTGTCCGCGCGGCCAAGGAAATCGCCGAAGAGCTGGCGCAGTTCCTCAAGGCTCTTGTGGTCGAGGCTGACGTTGCCCAGCACCGCGACTTTCGGGCGATAGAGCGCGATGGAGCCGTCGCTTTCGTCCACTTCCGACACGAAGGCGTTGCCTTGACCCACCCGGGCGCTGGCGAAAGGCGCGTCGGGGGTGGCGAAGTTCTTCATCACCGCGCCGTTCATGATCGTGGGATCGCGGCCCGCATGGGTCATGATCCAGCCGGTCATGCCGGTCACGGTCGACTTGCCCGAAGTGCCGCCGATGGCAATCCCGAAGGGGGCGGCGTTGAACAATGTCGCCAGAAGCTGCGCGCGGCTCATGCGCGGGCAGCCAAGCTCCTTCGCCCGCATCACTTCCGGCACCGTGTCTTCCACCGCCGCCGAGGCGACCAGCGTCTGCACCGCGCCGGAAATGCCGCTGCCGTCTTGCGGGTGCAGTTCGAAGCCAAGGCTTTCCAGCCAGGCGAACTTCTCGGGCGTGCGGCCCTGATCGCGGCTGCGGTCCGATCCCGCGACGTGCGCGCCGTGTCCGCGAAGGATCAGCGCGAGCGGCAACATGCCCGATCCGCCGATGCCGCAGAAGAACCAGGGATGTCCAGAAAGGTCGTTGGTGCTGAGGTCGTGATGCTCGGAAGTCATGACGCTTCGGTATGCGGCCTTGTTCGTCCTGACAACCTCGATAGGAAGGAGCCATGACCCGTATCGCAGTTTGTGCACCGTCCACCCCGATCACCCGCGAGGATGCGGAGGCCGTCGTCGCTCTGGCGGCTGCCGAATTCCCGGATGTGGAACTGGTGATCCACGATCAGTGCTTCGAAGTGGAAGGCCATTTCGCCGGCAGCGACGCGCAGCGGATAGCGGCGCTGGTGGAATGCGCCAACGACCCCTCGGTGGACGCGGTGTGGTTCGCGCGCGGCGGATATGGTGCGTGCCGGGTTGCGGAAGCGGCTATCGGCAAGTTCACTCATGACGCGCAGGCCAAGACTTTCCTTGGTTATTCCGACGCAGGCTATCTGCTGGGCGGGCTCTACCGCGCGCGGATCGGCAAACCCGTTCACGGACCAATGCTCGCCGATATCCGGCGCGAGGGCGGGGCCGAGGCGGTGCGCCGCGCGCTGCGCTGGCTGACCGGCGATGCCTCGGGCGTGGAGCCCACCGGCGACGATCACCCACGTGTCGCTTTCAACCTGATGACGCTGGCGATGCTCTGCGGCACCCCGCTGATGCCGGGACTGGCCAAGCATGTCGTGCTGGTGGAGGAAGTTTCGGAGTATCTCTACGCCGTGGACCGACTGTTTTTCCACCTCACCGCGCACCTTGGGGGCGTGGCTGGCCTGCGTCTCGGCCGGGTCAGCGACGTACCCGAGAATGACCGGCCGTTCGGCGCGGAGGCAGAGGAAATCGCCCGCCACTGGTGCGCGCATCACTCGATCCCTTACCTGGGCAGCGCCGATATCGGACATGACGCGATGAACCGGATTGTTCCCTTCGGGCTTGCCGAGCGGCCTCAAGGTCAATAACGCGCCGCGCCACATATAGAGATTCACAAACCGGCAGGGCTCAGTTGCAAGCCCGCCGGACAGAAGGAGCCGCCAAGATGCGTGCATTCGTTTTTCCGGGACAGGGCAGCCAGAAGGTTGGCATGGGCGCCGAACTCGCCGAAGCCAGCGCCGTCGCGCGTGAGGTCTTCCAGGAAGTGGACGAGGCGCTCGGCCAGAATCTCTTCCGCGTGATGACGCAGGGCCCCGAAGAGGAACTGACCCTTACCGAGAACGCCCAGCCGGCGATCATGGCCAATGCCATCGCCGTCCTGCGCGTGCTGGAGAAGGAAGGCGGCATCTCGCTCGCCGACAAGGCGGACTTCGTCGCCGGCCACTCGCTGGGCGAATATACCGCGCTTTGCGCTGCCGGCGCCTTCAGCCTTGCCGATACCGCGCGTCTGCTGAAGCTGCGCGGCCAGTCGATGCAGGCGGCCGTTCCGGTCGGCCTCGGCGCCATGGCCGCGCTGCTGGGCGCGGACATCGAAAAGGCCAGCGAACTCGCCGCCGCTGCGGCTGAGGGCCAGGTCTGCACCGTCGCAAACGACAACGACCCCACGCAAGTCGTGATCTCCGGCCACAAGGAAGCCATCGAGCGCGCCGTCGCGCTGGTGAAGGACTTCGGCATCAAGCGCGGCGTGCTGCTGCCGGTGTCGGCGCCGTTCCACTGCCCACTGATGCAGCCCGCTGCGGATGCCATGGCCGAAGCCCTGGCCAAGACCGCTCCGGGCAGCCTGCATGTGCCGCTGTTCGCCAACGTCACCGCATCGGTCGTCACCGATCCCGCCGAAGTGCAGCGCCTGCTGGTCGAGCAGGTCACCGGCCGCGTCCGCTGGCGCGAAAGCGCGATCGCCATGCGCGAGGCGGGCGTCGAGACGTTCGTCGAACTCGGCGGCAAGGTGCTCGGCCCGATGATCAAGCGTTCGGCCGGCGAGGTGGAAGTGATCTCCGCCGTGACCATGGCCGAGATCGAGGAACTGGCGAAGGGCCTCTGATCCGCGCGCTGCGATGGCATGCCGGGCTTGACCCGGAGCACTCTAAGGTTTGAAGAAAGGCCCCGTCCAGCGGGCCGTCGCTGCCGTTCAGGCAGGCGATTCACGGAGATTTGAAAAGATGTTCAACCTCAACGGAATGACCGCTCTCGTCACCGGCGCCTCGGGCGGCATCGGTTCCGCTGTCGCCCGCGCGCTGGCCGCGCAGGGTGCGCGCCTCGCGATCTCGGGCTCGAATGCCGACAAGCTGCGCGCCTTCCGCGACGAGCTGGACGAGCACACCCCGCAGCACCTGCAGGACGTTGACCACGTTGCCATCGCCTGCAACCTCGGCGATGCCGATCAGGTCGAAAAGCTGGTTCCCGCCGCGCTCGAATCGCTGGGCAAGATCGACATCCTGATCAACAACGCCGGCATTACCCGCGACAACCTGGCCATGCGCATGAAGGACGAGGAGTGGGATCAGGTCATCAAGATCAACCTCGAATCGACCTTCCGCCTGATGCGCGCCGTGACCAAGCCGATGATGAAGGCGCGCTTCGGCCGCATCATCAACGTCACCTCGGTCGTCGGCACCACCGGCAACCCTGGCCAGATGAACTACTGCGCGGCGAAGGGCGGCATCACCGCCATGTCGAAGAGCCTCGCGCAGGAACTCGCCAGCCGTAACGTCACCGTGAACTGCATCGCGCCGGGCTTCATCCGCACCGCGATGACCGACGTTCTGCCCGATGCGCAGAAGGACGCGCTCAACGGCCGCATCCCGATGGGCCGCATGGGCGAGGGCGAGGACATCGCCTCCGCCGCCGTGTTCCTCGCCTCTAAGGAAGCGGGCTACGTCACCGGCCAGACGATCCACGTCAACGGCGGCATGGTGATGATCTGAGATGATGTCGGGTATTGCGCGGATGGTGAGGGTGGAGCCCTGCGATCCGCGCGATCCCGATGCCATTTGCGTGATGGAGCGCCTCTCCGGGGCGCTCGTCACCCTCACCGGCGACGGCGGTACGTCGTCGTTCGATCCGGCAGAAGTGCTTCTACCCCGTGCACAGTTCGTAGTCGCCCGGGACGCGCAGGGCGCCGTGATCGGTTGCGGCGCCTATCGGCCGCTTGAAGGCGATGTCGCCGAAATCAAGCGCATGTATGCCGAGCAGCGCTGCGGCGGGGTGATTCTCGCCCATCTCGAAGCGGCGGCGCTGGCCGATGGCTACCGTGCCGCGTCGCTTTCCACCCGGCGCGTGAACGTGCGGGCAGTCTCGTTCTACGCACGGCATGGCTACAGCGAAATCGCGCCTTACGGCCGTTATGCGGATCGGCCGCAATCGATCTGTCTCGGGAAGTGTCTCAGCCCCTAGCCGTGAACGGCGCCGTCGGCATCGACGATCCTGGCGCCCAACCTTCCGGCAATGTCCCGCGCAACGGCGAGGATCGAGTGTCCGTCCGGTTCCGGATCCGGCGCGCTGAAGCTGACGGTGCCGTTGGGCGACCACCAGAGCGCGCGCAGCCAGCCGTCATAGCCGTCGCGCCATACTTCCACGTCGCCGCCGCGGTTGGGCATCACCACCCATTCCTGCGTGACCGGATTGAGGGCATTGGCGTCGCCCTCGGCCAGTCTGACCCCCTCGATGCCGAGGATCGCCTGTTTCCATTCGGGCAGGGTTATCGGCTTGATTTCGCCGCTCTCATCCTTGCGTTCAATGCGCAGACCGTAAGACAAGTCGTTAGCCTCCCACGATTTAGGGGGAATTGAGGGTGCAGTGCAGCATGCTCCGGGGCGGCGGTGAGGGCAAGGGGAAGGTGCCTTGGAGCCCGGATCGTGCGACGGGATGTGCCGGAACCCGTCAAATCGGGGCAGAACCCCCGATTTATCCCCAGATTCGCCGGTTCCAGGCCATTACTCGCTTGCCGCAAGCCTTACGTTCGTTAGAGATATTCGTCCTGAAATTCGGGATTGTCCGTGTCAACCGGGCGTCCCAAGCCCGACCTAAGGGGGACCTGAGGCTGACATGAAGGCCACCATCGAACGTTCCACGCTCCTGCGCTGCCTTAGTCACGTGCAGTCCGTCGTCGAGCGGCGCAACACCATTCCCATCCTGTCGAACGTGCTGATCGAGGCATCGGGCAACGGCTCCCTGCGCATCATGGCGACTGACCTCGACTTGCAGGTTGTCGAAACCCTCGGCGCGGTTTCGGTCGAGCAGGCCGGCGCCATCACCGTTTCGGCGCACCTCCTGTTCGACATCGCGCGCAAGCTGCCTGACGGCAGCCAGGTCAGCCTCGACGCGGCGGACAACCGGATGGTCGTCAAGGCCGGTCGCAGCCGCTTCCAGCTGCCAACGCTGCCGCGCGACGACTTCCCGGTCATCGCCGAGGGCGAACTGCCGACCAGCTTCGAAATCCCCGCCGCCGTGCTGGGCCAGCTGATCGACCGCACCCGGTTCGCGATTTCGACCGAGGAAACGCGCTACTACCTCAACGGCATTTTCCTCCACGTCACCGACGAGGAACTGAAGGCCGCCGCCACCGACGGCCACCGTCTGGCCCGCTTCACCCTGCCCCGTCCCGACGGCGCGCAGGGCATGCCCGACGTGATCGTGCCGCGTAAGTGCGTAGGCGAACTGCGCAAGCTTCTGGAAGAAGCGCTGGACACCAACGTTCTGGTGGATCTCTCGGCCAGCAAGGTGCGCTTCACGCTGGGCGGCGAGCATGGCGTGGTGCTGACCAGCAAGCTGATCGACGGCACGTTCCCCGATTATACGCGCGTGATCCCGACCGGGAACGACAAGCTGCTGCGCATCGATCCCAAGAGCTTCTTCGAGGGCGTGGACCGCGTGGCCACCATCGCCACCGAGAAGACCCGCGCCGTCAAGATGGCGCTGGAACAGGACCGCGTGACGCTTTCGGTCACCTCGCCCGACAATGGCACGGCTGCCGAAGAAGTTCCCGCGGACTATTCGGCCGATGGCTTCGAGATCGGCTTCAATGCCAACTATCTCAAGGACATCCTCGGTCAGATCGACGGCGATACGGTCGAACTGCACCTTGCCGATGCCGGTGCGCCGACGCTGATCCGCCAGGACGACAAGAGCCCGGCACTCTACGTGCTGATGCCGATGCGCGTCTGACGGCGCTGAACCGCACACGAAAAAAGGGCCGGGACGTAAGTCTCGGCCCTTTTTTTGTTCGGGGGGATTGTTCGATTTGGGGCGTGGTCAGGCGACCGCGCTATGTTCGTCACCGGGCTGGGCGAAATAGGCGGGAACGTCATCCGCCTCGATCGGTTTGCTGTAGTAGTAGCCCTGGAGGTGGGTGCAGCCGGCGTCGAGGGTGGCGCCGATCAGGTGTTCCTCGCTGATCCCCTCAGCCACCACTTCGGCGCCGACATGGCGGGCCATGGTGACGGCTGCTTCCAGCACTGCCATCGAGGCCGGGTCCTGGCCGAGATCCATGACGAGGCTACGATCCAGCTTCATGCGGTCGAACTTGAAGCTCTTGACCATCGAAAGCGACGAATAGCCGGTCCCGAAATCGTCGAGCGCGATGCGGAAGCCGAGGTTGCGCAAGAGGTTCAGCGTTAGCAGCGCACGTGTGTTTCGTTCGATCGAGAGCGATTCGGTGACTTCGAGGAACAGTCGCTGCGGGGCGATGCCATGGCGGCTGCAGGCATCGAGCAGGAAAGCACTGAAACCGTCATGCTGGAGTTGCAGCGGCGAGAGGTTGAGGCTCATCGTCATGCCAGGCCAGTGGGCGAAGTCGGCCAGCGCACGCCGGATGATCCATTCGCCCAAGCGCACCATCTGTCCGCTGCGTTCGGCGGCGGGAATGAAGGTCGAGGGCGGCACTTCGCCCAGATCCGGGTGGTGCCAGCGCACCAGTGCCTCCACTTCGCCGCCGCCCGCCGTACCGGCTACGGCGTGGATCGGCTGGTAGACCATGCGCAACTGGCCCTGTTCGAAGGCGCTTTCGAGATCCTTTTCCAGCGCCCGGTCGACGGCGCGTTCCTCGGCCATTTGCGGGGCGAAGCAGGTGGCGGCGTTGCGGCCGCTTTTCTTGGAGACATAAAGCGCCATGTCCGCCTGACGCAGCAATTCGTCGATATCGACCGTGGGGGTGCCGCCTCCCGCTTCGGCAACACCAATCGAAACCGTGATTGCCACCGAATATTCGCCGAGACTGAAGGGTGTGCGCATGGCGCCGGTGAGGCGCGCGGCGAGCGAATAGGCGGTTTCATCGTCCTCCGGCTCGATGCAGATGGCAAACTCGTCGCCGCCGACGCGCGCAACGATTCCGGTCTCGCCCAGGGCTGCCTTGAGGCGCGCGCCGATCAGGCGAACCAGATCGTCACCCGCGGCGTGGCCGTAGTCGTCGTTGATATGCTTGAAGCGGTCGATATCGACGACCATGCAGGCGAAACGGCGGTGCGGCGCGGCACTGAACAGCCAGGCGACGTCTTCCTGGAAGGCGCGGCGATTCGGCAGGCCGGTTGCGGGGTCGCTGAAGGCAAGGTTCTTCACGGCCTTGGCATTGCGCCGGAAGGTTTCCAGGGGGCCGGAAAGGTCCTGCAATTCCTTGAGGCGGAACGAACCGATGGCGATGTCGAGGTCGCCGTCCGCAAGGGCTTGCAGGGATCGGTGCATACGCCGGATCGCGGGAAGGATGTTGCGGAGCATGTCGAGCAGCACCAGCGAAACGATCAGGATCGTCACCAGGCCGGCGCAGAGCACCAGCAATTGCCAGCGTGCGGTCGATGAGACGAGGCGCTGCTGCGCAGCCTCGCGGTCGGCGTGGGCACGCTCGACGATACGTTCGGCCAGTGTGGCCATCGCGTCGTTGCGCGATTCGATGCGGGCGACGAGCGCGCGCCCATTTTTGGTGCCCGATTGGACCTGCATGATTGCGGCGACATGGCGATCGAGATCGGCAAATGGATCGGCCGCTTCCGGCAGATCGTAGAGTGCCATGCCGCTGTTGCGCAGCTTGCCGAGCCGGTCGCCGATGGCGATGGCGGCATCTGTCAGTTCGTTTCCGGTGTCGTCGTTGGCGGCAAGGCCGCGGTTGGTGGCCATGCGCAGCTTGCCGACCGCTTCGGCAAACTGGTCAGCGTTTTCGGCAATCGCCGAGGCGTGGACAAGCGCGTCACCATCGTGTCGCAGTCCGAAGGCCTCGCGCTGGGTGACTACCTGTAGCAGCACGGTGGCCACGACGATGAGTGCGAGCGCGCCGACCAGGCGCGTTTCCAGCGACGAGAAGAGCCGGCCTATCGCCGGTTTGAAGCAGGACATCAAAGCACCCGAATTCCTTGCAGGCCCGGACCTGGTGTTTATCTTCCGGTGCCTAATCTGAAACGAGTGGGTGC
>NZ_JAPCWC010000030.1 GCF_026420865.1 Novosphingobium clariflavum
CCCGTTCTATGTCCTGACCCCTGGAACACCCTGCACCTCGGCCATGCCGTCGAGGCCCGGCGTCGCGAAGGGCTGGACACGCCCGATCATCTGCTCGCCCATGTCTCCCCGCTGGGGTGGGCGCATATCCTCCTCACCGGCGAATACCTCTGGCCGAAGGATGCCGACGCTTAGGGTGTCATTTCGCCCTCAGCCAGAACCGACCCCGTCTTGGCCGACGTGTTGCGCAGATGCACGCAATGGTGGAGTGAGACTTAAACTGACGGCCGGTTTGAGCCGATTGCCGGCAGTAGGATTCATGGCTCTTTGTTGGCGCGATCTGGCGTTCGCGGGCCAAGGAATTCGTAGCGCAACAGAATGTCGCTATCGATCCGTTCGAGTATGGCGTTGATCGTTGCCTCGCGGGACGGCAGTGTGAGGCGCTGCCGAATCTTCTCCACGATGTCGATGGATGTAGGAGAGAGGGCGTATGTTGAACGTCGATAGCCAGCTGCGTCCTCACGCAGCTTTTTGCGACGCATCGACCGTGCGCTCCTTGTCGTCGAGTCCTTTTCGGGCATGGGGCAGGATAGTCATAAGACATCTGCTTTCAACACCGCGCTCGACTCATGATGCTGTAGCAACCGGGCTTTGGATGTCGCCCAACAGCTTTTGAAAGATAGACGGCGCGCCTGGTGCGGATCCAACCTCGCTGGCAAGTGCCATGAACGTGGCGCATTCCTCACCCGCATTGTCATAATTGGACGCGACGTCGACGATCCAGCGAACGAACTGCCGGAAACCCGGGTCAAAATAGAGTTCGGGCTTCCCCAGTATGTCGATGGCGAAAGATGCAACGTCGATATCGATCTCGAGGACAGCGACGAGTTGATTGTGAATGACCGGGGTAACAGCGGCATTGCATGCCTTGATCTTGTTGATCAGGCTGAGACTGCGGCCGAGCCTGCGGGCCATTTCCTTGTTCGTGATCCGGCGTCGTCTCCACTCGTGAAGAAAGAGGCGCCTGAAGCACTCCTGGCGTTTGACGCTTTCTTGTGACCCGATACTCCGGTCGCTCATGGCATGGCACCCCCGGTTAGGGGAGTATCATACAGCCGTATGAGTCGGTTCTGTCAATCCCATGTGAACCACCGTTCATCGCAGATTTAGGAATCGGTTCCTTCAAACACGGCGAGAAGAGCGCTGACAAAGACGAACCGAACTGGAGGAACTGTGCCGGTCGCCTTCGCGATGGCCTCCCTCGCGGCCTGGAAGGCGGGTTTGTCTCGAAGATTGATACGCAGCGTTATGCGATAATCACCTGTCTCGTCACGCTCGCTCGCCGACCGCCAGATTTGTCGGAAATCGAGCATTTCTCCAATAATTCCAAGACCATGTATGGCAGTCGAGGAAACCGTCTCGAATTGGCCGGTCTTAAGGGAATAGACCCTGATCGCATCGGCGGTGAGGCGGAAAACGCGGTCGCTGACGCGAAAGGTATATAGGGCCTGGGACATTGAGGCGATTGATACCGCTGTAAGCGGACGCCCGCCAGCGCAGACAGAAGAAAGTTTGCCGCAGTAATAAAAATATTTCAGCGAACGAAAATTTCGGGAATGCACCTGAACTGGTAATACGTTTCCACATCGCAACGAAGAGTGTAAAAATTTTACACTGTTTGCTCGTCAATGATGTGGAGTGTGTAACCTGGTTACACAGGTGTGTAATTCTATTACACCCTTTAGTGTAATTCTATTACACACCATGATTTAATACTTGCGATCACCATGAGTTTATATCCTCTTAACGGAGACGACGTGCTTGTGCGTCGTCTTCCAAGGGGAAAGAGCATGACTGCACTTTCGATGCCGAAGGGTAACCAGATCAACGGTATCCTTCTTGGCCTTGCGATCATCGCCTGCGTGATGATCCTGGGCGCGTCGGCGGCCTTTGCGGGCACCGACACAACGTTCAATACCGCGCTCACGAAGTTCACGGACTTCCTCGAGGGCTCGGGCGGCAAGATCATCACCGTGATGAGCCTTGCCGGCGGCATCGTCGCGCTTGCGTCGGGTCGCTTCAGCCTCGGCCAGGTGGCCGTTCCCGTCGCCGTCGGCGTCGGTGCGGGCACCGGCATTCCGATCGTCACCTCGACCGTCACCGCGACGATCTGAGGACCGACTGGGATCAACCGCTGGGAGGGCGGTGAGCGCTTATGGACAGGTATACCATCCCTTCGCATCTCGACGATCCGGAGCTGATCGGCTTCTGGACGCTGGACGAGTTCCTCGCGATGGCGATCCCCTTCATCTGGGGCATCCTTTCGCAGCACGTCGTGATCGGATTGATGGTCTCGTTGCTCGGATGGTGGGGGTTTCGGAAGCTCAAAGCCGGCAAGGCCACATCGTGGATTCTCCACATGGCCTACTGGCACCTGCCGTCGAGTTTTACCGGTCTCAAGGCGACGCCACCCTCCCACCTTCGCGTGATGGTGGGCTGAAATGGATTATAGTGTCGGTCTCGCGCAGTCGCAGCGGGTTCTCAAGCAGCGCAACATGCTCGGCATCGTGGCGCTGGTTCTCGCGGGCCTCGTGGTCATCCTCTTCCTGGTCGGCGCGACGCGCGACCGCGAGATCGTCCTTCAACCTATCGTGCGCACGCCCCTGACGCTGTCCTCGAGCGGGGTCAGCCGGGAGTATCTCGAGATGGTCACGCGCGACACCGCGCTGATGACGCTCAACCGCTCGCCTGAAAATCTCGACTACTGGATGGAGTCGATCCTCAAGATCGCGACGCCCGAAAGTCACGGCTCGCTCAAGCGCGATCTCATGAAGATCCTGAGCGAACAGCGCGGGTCGAGCATCAGCCAGTATTTCACGCTCGCCAGCATGAAGGTCGATCCTGAGAACCTGACCTCGGAAGTGACCGGCACGCTGCATACCGTCGTCGGCTCCAAGGCGGTGACTGCCGAGGCGAAAACCTTCCGCTTCTACTGGTCCTATCGCGGCCTGTCCCTTCAGCTGAAGGGCTTCGGCATGGTCACCAAGGTCGACAAGGACGACGCTGCAACCGGAGACGAGGCATGACGCCCCTGATCGCATTTGGCCTCATCGGAGGCGGGACGGCGATCGCCTCCCGCGTCTGCTCGCTCTCGCGCTTCGTCGGCGCAGGCATGATCCTGGTCGGGGGAATGTCGCTCGCTGCGCCTGCCTTTGCCGACGAGCATCTGCTCGCAAAGGACAATAGCGAGGTTTCCTGCACGCTTTCCAAGTCCGGGCTCACACGGATAAGCCTCAAGGACGACCGCTTTGCCAGTGTCTCCAAGCTGACCACCGGCGTCGAGAGCGACGATTTCACGGTCGTCAACGAGCCGACGCGCGGCGACATCTACGTCTCTGTTCCCGAAGCCTATTCGAGGGCCAACGTCTCCTTCTTCGGCACGACCTCCAAGGGGTATGTCTACAAGTTCAGCTGCCGCCTTGCAGGCGACGACGCGCAACAGGTGTTCGTCGAGAACAAGGATATCGCAGGCGAGGCGCAGACAGCGGTCGCACAGGCCGACACCACGCCGCAGGAAGCGTCCGCCACGCTCGTCCAGGCGATGTTCCAGCAAGCCCCGCTCGAGGGCTTCGACGTCCGCCCCGCGGTTACCGATCCGGTCATGGTGGGGTCGCTCAAGGTGCAGATGCTCACCGAATATCGGGGCACGGCGCTCGCAGGGCGCGTGTTGCGGATCGAGAACAAGGGCGGATCGCCTGTCGCGCTGGGCGAAGGAACGATCGCGCCGTCGAATGCGATCGCCGTCTCGGTCGCCAATCCCAACCTCAAGCCCGGTGAAGTCACCACAGCGTATATCGTCACGCCGTCGGGCCTCGCCAACGGAGTGCGGCCATGAGCCTCAAGGACCTTTTCCCCGGCAGGAAACCCAAGCAACTCGATGCCGAGCCTGAAGAAGGCGAGGGCGAACTGATGGCCGGCAACGACGCCGTCCGAAAGAAGCAGCTGCTCTACCTTGGCTGCGGCGGCGCGCTCGCGCTGGTGCTGGGGTCCTGGTACGTCATGGGCGACGATACCAAGCTCAAGACGGCGGGCACAGACGACAAGGTCGTCAAGATCACCACCGACGACATGGTCAACCGGAACATGTCGGACCGGGAGTGGCAGGCGGCATCCGAAGCGCAGATGCAGTCGATCAACAACCAGTTGAAGGGTGTCGACGGCCAGCGCGCGCAGATGGAGCAGCTTCAGGCGCAGATCGCCGCGCTCCAGGGCGAGAAACAGTCGATGGCCTCAGATGGCCAGCGGGTGATGAGCGCTTACCAGCAGGAGAACGACCAGCTTCGTCAGCAGCTTGCGCAGCGGTCGAGCACGCCCCCTGCGCCGGTGCCCGCGCAGATGTACGGGCCGATGGGCCAGCCCAACTATCGGGGTCCGGGCGCACCGATGAGCGCAGGGGAGGCGGCCGCTGCCGCGGTGTCGCAGTCGCGCTCGATCAAGCTCGTCTCGTTCGAGGGCGGGCCGAGCGGAACGGCGACGCGCATTTCGGGTGGCACGACCAGCTATACCGACAGCCCCAATTATCTGCCGCCCAATTCGATCGCGAAGGCCAAGGTGATCGTCGGCGTCGATGCGTCGGCAGGGGTGCAGTCGCAGAGCGATCCGCTTCCCGTCGTGCTGCGGATCACAGGGCCGGCGCGCTCGGTTTACAGCAACGGCAAGCTGCTCACGACCCGGATCGAGGGCTGCGTCATCAACGGCGCGGCACGCGGCGACCTCTCCTCGGAGAAGGTCTATGTGAAGCTCCAGCGGATGACCTGTCCGCAGGCCAATGGGCGCTTCGCGGTCTCGGACGTCAAGGGCTTCATCAGCTTTGCCGGCAAGACCGGCGTGCGCGGGCGGGTGGTCAGCCGCGAGGGCGGGCTTGTCGGCCAGGCCTTCATCGCCGGTATCGCAGGTGGTTTCGGTCGCGGCTTCTCGGCCAACACCAACTCGCTCCTCACCGGCAACAACGTGACGGTCAACGGGAAGCGCGAACAGATCGGCATGGGCGACATCGCACAGGCGGGGCTGGGCAACGGCATCGCCCAGTCCGCCGACATGGTCAGTAAATATCTGATCGAGCGGGCCGAGCAATATCAGCCGATCATCGAGATGCCGACCGGCATCGATGTCGAGATCGTCTTCCTCGAAGGCGTCTTCATCCAGAACTGAGCCTCGGGCCGAAAGGATATGCTTATGACACAGAATATTCTGCTTGGCGTCGCGGCCAGCGCGGCGATGATGCTGACCGGCAGCGCGGAGCCGGCGATCGGGCCGCAGGTGCAGGCCGCGCTCCAGCAGCGGCTCCCCAAGACGCCGATCACCGGGATCGATTGCACGAAGATCGAGGGGCTGTGCGAAGTTACCGCCGGCGCCAATCTCTTCTATGTCGACAAGTCGGCCCGTTATCTCGTGATCGGCCGGGTCTATGACATGGAAACCCGGCAGGACCTGACGGCAGCGCGCCTGTTGGCGCTCAACCCCGACATGCTGGTGGGCGGCGCGGCTCGCGCCAATGCGGCAGCCGATGCGCCCGAGCCTTCTGCGCCGGGCAACGGGGCGCGGGTGACGGAACAACGGGGGGCCGTCCGCACGCTCGACCTTTCGAAGCTCTCGAACAAGGGAGCGATCATATGGGGTTCGGGGGCCCAGAGCGTCACTGTCTTTTCCGATTTCCATTGCGGCTATTGCCGGGCGCTCAGTCAGACGCTCGAGACGATGAACGTGCGCGTGATCGAGCGGCCGATCTCGGTGCTCGGAAGCCGGGACGTCGCCGATCGCGTGCTGTGCGCGAAGGACCGGCATGCAGCGGTGCGCGCCGCCTATGCGCAGGACCCGGTGCCAGGGACGGGCAAGTGCGACACCAGCGGTCTCGACGAGAATGAGGCGTTCGCCAAGGCGCACGGTCTCAACGGCACGCCCGTTCTCGTGCGCTCCGATGGCGCGGTGATGGAGGGGTTCCAGCCCAAGGCGCAACTTCTTGCATGGTTGAAGGGAGCAAGGTCATGAGCCGTTCGGCGATCCGTCTGCCGGACTGTCCGGTGTCCCAGTATCGCCCGCGAGGCCGCACCCGGCGGGTCGCGATCGCGATGGCGACGAGCCTTGTGCTGCTGGCAGGGTGCACGACCTTCGGGACCAACATCAAGGGCAGCTTTGCGTGCGGTGCCCCGCGGGGGGGCAGCTGTGCGCCCGCAACCGTGATCGACGACAAGGCGCTCGCGGAAATCAGCGGCGAGACGAGCTATCGTCCCGCAGGCCCCTTCCAGGCGCCCTTGCGGCAGGCAGGGCCGCAGCGCATCGCCTATGCAGCGACCGCGCAGGCGTCGGGTGTGGGTCCGCAGAAGGTGCTGCGCATTGTCTTTCCCGCGCATGTCGACGGGGCAGGGCGCTATCATGAAACGAGCGTCGTGCAGGCCGTGGTCGATAACGGCCAATGGCTCGCCGCGACCGACGGGCACGGTCCTGCCCTTGCCGCGACGCAGGTCCTCAACGTCAGCCCCGAGATCCTCTCGCAGCTCGGTACGCCGATCCCGCCGTCCGCGTCGGCACCTGTCGAAGTCCCGGCGACCGCGCCGGTCGCGGCAGTACCGCCGGCGAGCGCTGTGGGTGCCCCGACCGCCGCGGCGGTCGCAGCCGCGCGCGCCAAGGCGCGAGAGGCGGCGGCAGGGAAGGGGGTCCCGGTCGCTGCACGGGCTGCAACCCCCGCGCCGGCACCGGTCGGTGCCAAGCCCAAAAGCAATGCGCCGGAATTCGCTTCGGGGAACCCGGCGAACCGGCCTGCCTCGTTCTCCCCGCGCGTGGAGGACTGAGCCATGGCCGCTAAGACAGGCTTCATCGCGCGTCTGCTCGGTGACACACGCGGCCCCGATCAGGGTACGCCCTCGCACGGCGCGCCCATGCTCTCGCAATGGCTGCCCTATCGCAGCTTCGACGCGCGCAACGATCTGTTCTACCAGACCGACAGCCTTGCGTTCGCGCTCGAGCTGGCGCCGCTCATGGGGGCCGATGAGCGCACCGGCGAGATCCTCGCGCAGATGCTCTCCGAGAGCGTGCCGCCTAGCGCGCGCGTCCAGCTTCTCTCGTTCCAGAGCCCGCGCGTGGGCGCGCTGATCGCGCAATATGCGCTGCCACGCTTCAAGGCCGGCGGCGTGCATCGCAAGATCGCGGAGCGGCGATCGGCGTTCCTGCGGCACGGGGCATGGGTCTCGATGTCGAAGGACGGGCCTTTCCATGTCCGCAATCATCGCATCTTTCTGTCGGTGTCGATCGCTGCGTCGAAAGCGACACCGGAAGAACTGATTGGCGTGCGCGACAGTATCGTCTCGACCCTGGCGTCGATCGACATGCCGGCCACGCGAATGAAGCCGGTCGATCTCATTGCGCTGATCGATGACATTACCGCGCCCGCGTTCGACGTGTCGGACCAGGTATCGGAATATTCCGACCTCGATCCGATAGCCGACCAGTGCGTGCGCCGAGACGTCCAGACCGTCGTCCAGGCCGATCGCCTGCTCGTTTCGGTCGAGCCGCTGCGCGCCGTGACCAGTCTTTCGGGTGAGACCCAGTATGAGGAGATCCGACCCGACACGTTCGACTATCGCTTCTTCTCGGTTCGCAATCTTCCCAACCGCTGGGCACCGTGGGACGTGCAGAAGCTGATCGGTGACATGTTCTCCGACAAGCTGCGCCCTGGGTGTCCGACGCTGACTTCGCTGTGCCTGTGCTATCAGGACGAGCAGGCCGCCTCGTCCAAGGCGGGCTACAAGTTCATGCGCACGTCGAGCCTTGCGGATTCGAAGTCGGCGCGCCTGCTGCCGCAGCTCAAGGACCAGAGCCGCGAATGGGAGCATGTCACCCAGGAACTGCGCCTCGGCAAGAAGCTGGTGCAGGCCTATTATGCGGTCGGCATCATCAGCCCCAAGGGGATGGGCGATGCCAACGAGCGCACCGTCAAATCGATGTACAAGGCCGCTGGCTGGGACCTGCTCGACGAACGCTTTCTCCAGATCATGGCATTCATGTCGTGCCTGCCGATGACGCTGGGCAACGGCCTCGACAGCGATCTCAAGCGCATGAAGCGGTTGCGCACGATGCTCACCAGTACCGCGGCGAACATGCTGCCGATCCAGGGCGAGTTTCTGGGCGGGGGCTTGCCGCACCTCATGTTCATCGGACGGCGCGGCCAGCCCTTCTTCTGGTCGCCCTTCGAGAACAAGGCGGGCAACCACAATGTCGCGGTGTTCGGCAAGTCCGGGTCGGGCAAGTCGGTCGCGCTTCAGGAATTGTGCGCGGCGTTCGCCGGGGTCGGTGCCAAGATCATCGTGATCGACGATGGCCGCTCGTTCGAACATATGTCCAAGAGCCTGGGCGGCAATTTCGTCGAGTTTCGCCTGCGCGACGGCTTCAGCCTCAATCCCTTCTCGATGATCGACGAGGCGCTGGTCGCGCAGGATGAGGATTATCTCATCGACGCGCTCGCGATGCTCAAGTCGATCGTCGGTCAGATGGGTCGCCACATCGACAAGCTCAACGATACCGAGCGCGGCCTTATCGATCGCGCGGTCAATCAGGTCTGGGAAGCGAAAGGGCGGGGGGGCAGCGTCGACGATGTGGTCGAGGCGCTGCGCACTGACGGATCGCCGCAGGGCCAGGATCTGGCGATCGCGATGTTCCCGTTCTCGAGTGCGGGCACCTATGGCAGCTTCTTTACCGGCGAGGCGTCGGTGGACATGTCGAACGCGCTCACCGTCTTCGAACTGTCGGACCTCTCGAGCCGCGAGGAACTGCGCTCGGTCGTGCTGACCGCGATCATGTTCATGTCCTCGCAGACGATGCGCCGGATGGATCGCCAGATCCCCAAGGCGCTGCTGATCGACGAGGCGTGGCAGATGCTGCGCGGCGGATCGATGGCCGATTTCGTCGAAACCTACAGCCGGACCTGCCGGAAATATGGCGCGTCCCTCATCACCGCGACGCAGAGCCTGAACGATTATTACAAGTCGGAAGGGAGCCTTGCCGCGCTCGAGAATTCCGACTGGTCGGTCATCCTCATGCAGAAGCCCGACACGATTTCGGACTTCCAGAAGCATGGCCGGTTCGACATGGACCCCTACACCGAAAGCCTGCTGCGCTCGCTCAAGCGCAACGGCGCGGAATATTCCGACATCATGATCAAGGGGCCGGATTCGATGGCGGTCGGTCGCCTCGTGCTCGATAAATATTCCGCGACGCTTTACTCTTCCAGCCCCCAGACCTTTGCCGACATCGAGCATCTGATCGAGCAGGGATGCTCGATGGACGAGGCGATCGAGCGGGTCGCCTATCCCGAGGAATATATCGGCAAACCGATCGGTACGCCTCTCATGGAGGCGGCGGAATGAACGCGCTCACGCCTTTCGACACCGACTGGAAGACGCCGACGCCCTTTTCCTGGAAGCGCGCGTTCGCCCGTGCGTTCGCGGACATGTGCTATGTGCTGCTGCGCACGTCGGGCTGGATGGCGATGACGCTGCTTGCGACCTTCGGGGTCGCGATCCTCTTCTTCATGATGCTCGGCGACTTCACCGCGATCGGCTTCTTCTCGCAGGTCGCCAATCTCGGCACGCACTTCGTCGCGGCCGACAGCGCGCGCCGTGCGGTGTTCGGCGACCAGCTTTTCTTCACCTTCATCGTCGCCTTCGGCGTGGTTGCGCTGCTGCGCGGCAAGCTGCTGCTCGCGATCGTCACTTCCACGAAAGGCACCCGGCATGGTTGACGTCCTCGATCGGTCCACAGCGGCCCCCGCATCCGGCGAACCCGCTCCTGTCCCTTTGACGATCCATCCCGAGGCCACGCCCGCCTCGCCGGCGCGCGGCACGGGTGCGAAGGCCGTGCGCCGCAAGCCCGAGGGTCTGCCCAGGATCGCCTATGTCGCAGCCGCGCTTATCGTGGCGGTGCTGCTTTGGGGCGCATGGGTGACCAAGCATCTGCTCACGCCCCCTGCCACCGTGCCGATGGCAAGCGTCCGGCTCGAGGGGATCGTGTCGGAATATGTGCAGGCCCAGAGCCACAGCAACAGCCCGCCCGAGCAGGTTGCGGCCCAGACGCGGGCATTCATGGGTACGCTCGACGAGGAGCTGCGCAAGGTCGGCGCGGGCGGCACCACCGTCCTTGTGGGCGAAGCGGTCCTCTCCAAGAATGTCCCGGATATCACCGATCAGATCCGCAAGGCGGTTTTCGCGCGCGTGCCTCTCCCTGCGGCCGCGCCGGCTCCCGCCTCCGGTCCCGCGGTCGGCGCGATGCTTCCATCAGCCTCCGGAAGTGTCGCGCCGTCCGCGCAGGTTCAGGCTGCACCAGCGCCCCAGGGTTCGCCGTTCGGCCCGGCACCGGTCTCGCCTGTCGAAGCGACGGTCGCACCGCCCGCGCAGGGAGGCCTCAATGGCGGCGGCTACTGACAGGCTCGCGCCTGCGGGCGCGGTGAGCGGTGCGGCAGGGGCGGGCGATCCGCTCGCCCGCAAGGCCCTCATCGCGCGGCGCGTGCGCCAGTGGAGCGCTGTGGCGCTGCTGGCAAGCGCATGGGCGGGGTATAATGCGCTCGGTGCCTGGCAGCAAAGCCACGCCTTCATGATTAACGCCTCGGAGAGCCTGCCCAACTGGGCCTTCTTCGTCGCGCGCGGCAAGACGCCGGCCAAAGGCGACTATGTGTTCTTCGTGCCGCCCGACAACGCTCTTGTGCGTCGTCATTTCGGACCGGAAACAGGGCCGTTCGGCAAGCGGGTGATCGGGATGGCGGGTTCGCTGGTCGAGCATCGCGGCGCGTATGTCTATGTCGACGGCGTCCGCGTCGCGCACATGAAGCCGCTGACGCGCACCGGGGAACCCCTGACACCGGGGCCTGTCGGGCGCGTTCCTGAGGGCTGCTACTATGTCGGCACGCCCCATCCCGACGGGTTCGACAGCCGCTATGCCGAGATCGGCTTTGCCTGCGCAAAGCAGCTGGTCGGAACCGGGACGCCGATCCTGTGATCCGCCGGGTCGCCCTTGCCGGTGGCTTCCTCGCCATCGCACTGGTCGCCAGCTCTGCCTGGCCTGTCGTCGGGGGCGCATTGGCCCATGACCATGGGGTGATGGGACAGACCTGGGGGATCGTCGAACCCGATCTTCTCGACACGATCGACCGGCGTCTCAAGACCATGCAGGCCGATGGCAGCATCGAGCGCATGAATGCGGCGCTGCGCGTCAAGGCGCAGGAGCGGGTGCGCAATCCGTTGCCGGTTGCAGGGATCGGTGCGGTACGCGAGGGGCGCAGCTGGACCTTCGATCCCTCGATCGTGCTCGACCAGGACGTGCGCGATCAGAAGGGTCGGCTCGTCGCGCAGGCGGGGCAGCGGGTCAATCCGCTCTCGTTCGTGGCGATGAAGACCGACCTTGTGTTCATCGACGGGCGCGATGACGCACAGGTGGACTGGGCGATGAAGCGCTGGAGCGCGCAGAACGCCAAGATCATCTTCGTCGCCGGGTCTCCCTTCGATCGCATGGGCGAGAAGAAGCGCCGCTTTTTCTTCGACCAGCAGGGCAAGCTCACCAGCCATTTCGGGATCGCGCATGTTCCCGCTGTCGTAGCGCCCCAGGGGGAAGTGCTCAGGATCAGCGAGATCGAGATGCCGGGAGCGGGCGCATGATGTGGCTCGACATGCTCAGGACGCCGATGGCCGCGCCCGAAACGCCGGGCCTCAAGGCGATGCGCCTGTCGATCCTGTGGTCCGCGCTTGCACTGGCGCTCGCCGTGCCCGCGATCCGACCGCTGCACGCTCTGTTCGGACCGGGGGCAGGGGGCATGATCGCGGGACTTGTCCTCGCTCTCGTCATCCTCGTGCCGCTCTACGTCGTGCGCAAGAACCGCGCCGACAATGCCTATTTCGACGCGAGGGTTCGCAAGAGCGAAGGTGAGGAGCCATTGCCATGATGCGGCGTCTTGTGGGCCTTCTGTCGTTCCTGGCCGCGCTCGCTGCATGGTCCGCGCCCGCCAGTGCGCTGCCTGCCAACTGCACCGGCAAGTTCGTGAACCCTGTGACCGATGTGTGCTGGTCCTGCCTGTTTCCGCTGTCGATCGGCGGCGCGCATATCTGGCCGGGAAGCCGGCCCGACACGAAGAATCCGTCGTTGCCCGTTTGCGCGTGCGGATCGCCTGTTCCCCGGATCGGCATATCGATCGGCTTTTGGGAACCGGCCCGGCTCGTCGACGTCACGTCCAAGCCGTGGTGCTTTCCCAACCTTGGCGGGCTGCGGCTCAATCCGGGTCTCGACATCGGGCAAGGCCAATATACCGGCCCCCGGATCGGTGGCGGCACGACGCAGAACTCGGCCAACTGGCAGGCCCATTATTACGTCTATCCGCTGCTCTACTGGATGGAGATCCTCACCGACTTCCTGTGCTTCGAGCAGGCCTCGTTCGACGTCGCCTACATGACCGAGATCGATCCGCTCTGGAACGACGATGTGCTGACGACGCTCATCAATCCCGAGGTCGCGCTGTTCAACAATCCGATCGCGGTCGCGGCATGCGCGGCCGATTGCGCGGCTGCGACCGCGGCGCTGCCGATCGACCAGATGTTCTGGTGTTCCGGGTGCAACGGGTCGATGTTCCCGATGAACGGCAACATCGCGGCGCATAATTCGCCGGTGCAGTCCTCGCGCCTCGCGGCCGAGCGGCTGCTCTTCAAGATGCACCGGCAGGGCCTCGCATGGGGGACGGCAGGGTCCAAGGCGCTCTGCAACAAATACGTCATGCCGATCCTCAAGAAGTCCCAATACCGCATCCAGATGACGAACCCGACGCCGACCGTGAGCGGCAAGTTCGCCTGCTCGACGATCGGCGCGTCCACGCTGCCGCCAGACGCCGGTCGCGCCTTCCCGGTGGGGGGCGAGGACTTTGGGTATCTGCTCTGGCGCAAGCGCAATTGTTGCATGTTTTGAGGTTGGCGATGAAGAAGCTCCTTCTATCGATTGCCGCGATCGCTTCCATCGGCACCGGCGCGGCCGTGCTCGGCCAGAGCGTGGAGGGTCTCGATCTCGATGCAGTCCGTGCGCGCTCGGCCAAGGCGGACGCCGATGCAGCCGCGCTCGTCGGCGAGGTTCAGCGGCGTGGCGAGGCGTTCCGCCAGGATGCGCAGACCGTGCAGGCGGTCGCGATGGAGAAGATGCGCACGATCGACAAGACCCGGTTGCCCAAGGGACCGGCAGGCGTCGTCGATTTCGACGAGATGATCCAGACCGCATCGGCCAACCTCAAGGACAATCGCGGCACCGCGCCCCAGTTCATGGTGTTCGTCTCGACCTCGATGCCGCCCCAGGCCCTGAAGCGCATTATCGCCGAGACCTCGGCGGCGGGCGGCGTGGTCGTGTTCCGGGGCTTTCCCGGCAACTCAGGCAAGGCCTTCATCGCCGCGCTCGCAAAGGTCGTGGACAAGGAGCAGCAGTTCGCCTCGATCGGCATCGACCCGCGTCTGTTTCGCGCGTTCGATGTCAGCGCCGTCCCGACCTATGTCGTTGCATCGAGCGATTTTACGCCCTGCGACGGGCTGACCTGCAAGACGACGCCCCCTCCCTTCGACCGGATGGAGGGCAATGTGACCGTCCGCTATGCGCTGGAGACCTTTGCCGATGCGAACGGTCCGGGGGCGCTGGTTGCAAGGACCGCGCTCGCCAATCTCGTGCGGACGCCCTGACGATGGTGGGGAGGGGCATCCTTGCGAGCGCCGTCCTGGCTCTCCTGTCCCTGCCGGGGGCCGCGCTCGCGCAAACGAGCGGGCAGGCAAGCCCGAGCGGTGGCTATTACGATCTTCAGGACTATCCCTATTTCAATGAGGCGGCGCAGCCGACACCGTCTGCCCAGGCATCGCCTGGCCCGTCCGCGACCTCTGTGCCCCAGCCCGCGCCGGCACAGTCTGCCATGTCAGCGCCGTCCCTGACGGTGACACAGGCGCCCAGCGCAACAAGCGCAGCCGCACGCGTTCAGGCGCAGGCCGCGCAGCAAGTGCCGACCCAGACACCGGGCCAGCCCTATGTCTATCCCAAGGGCGATCTCGCCGCGGCGCGTGAGCAAGCCAAGGCGCTCGGCAAATCGTCGCGGGCCAGCGCGGCAAGCCTGCCGACCTCGACACCGCTCAGCCAGGTGCCCGGTTACTCGGCCACCGCCAATCCGGCGCAAGCCTTTGCCGACGATCCCGATGCACTGATCGCGGCGGGCGGATCGGCCGCGGGGCATAACGATGCGTGGCGCATGGTCACCGATCCGGGTCGCCTCAAGGTGACGCTGGGGGCGGGCGAGGTCGGTCGCGCCCAGGATGTCGAGAAGGACCCCAACAGTTATCTGAGCGGTCAGTCGATGGGGGCTACGGACGGCAGCTGCAAGCCGCTCCCTCCAGGCGGATCGGCAGGCTATTATGAGGCGACCTGCAACACGGGAACCAAGGTAGAGGAAAGCGAGGCCATCTGCCGCACCCCACTGGTCATGGATGTGACGCCGGGTTCGACCAAATATATCTATGTTTGCCAGAACTGGAACGGAAGGCCCCCACGTTCTGCGAATAATACCAATCGTCGCTGCTTCCCTGCGTTCACGCAGCCCGTCGCTAACGGCGTATGCCGGGTGCGCTCGCGCGAAACGGTGCAATATCCCGTCTGCCTCCAGGGGACGTTCGGCCGATGCTTCGAGCCCGATTTCGCCGATGGCGAGGAGATCACTTACGAGTGCGACAGCCCGGCGGTGGCCCGCTCCTATGTCGTCGAGACGACAGGACAGGTGGTCAACGAGCGCCGGGACGAGACGATGTGCAACGCGTCGACCGCGGGCAAGACCTGCGAGCTGAAATCGGAAACCTGCGTCGATCCCGATCCCACAACGCGCACCGTCAACGGGGTCCAGATTACGCGGGCTTGCTGGAACTGGGAGCGCACCTACAGCTGCGTCGGTACGACCCAGGCCAGCGATTGCGGCGAACTCGCCGGCAATCCGCAGTGCGTCTATGTCCGGGACGAATGCCTCGACGATCCTCAGGTCGGTCCGTGTCAGGTCACGACGAAGGTCTATAAGTGCCCGATCCCGACGGCGCCGACGACGCAGCCCAAGCAATATATCTGTGGCGATGATGTCTATTGCCTCGACGGTCAGTGCGAGCCGGTCGAGCGCGAGGCATCGACCGAGTTCAAGGATGCAGTCGTCGGTCTCCATGCGCTCGGGCAGGCGAAGGAAGAGTTCAATCCCGACACGATGACCTTGTTCTCGGGCAAGCGGCAGACCTGCCACAAGCCGGTATTCGGTCTCGTCAACTGCTGCGCGGGGAAGGCGTCGGGCCTTATCACGACCGCTGCCGGCGCGGCGGCGATCGCCGGTGGGCCCGCCGCCATTGCCGCGCTCGCGACCCCGTTCCTCACCATGTTCATGTGCTCGAGCCAGGAGAAGCTGCTCGACGTCCAGGATCGCATGGGGATGTGCCACAACCTCGGCCAATATTGCAGCAACAAGGTGCTGGGCATCTGCACGTCCAAGACGACCGCCTATTGCTGCTTCGAGAGCAAGCTCTCGCGCATCCTTCAGGAACAGGGTCGCCCGCAGATCAACAAGCCTTGGGGGAGCGCCAAGAAGGAGACATGCAAGGGCTTCACGCTCGACGAGTTCTCGCGGCTCGACCTTTCGAAGATGGATTTCACCGAAGTCTATGCCGAGTTCGTGGATGCAGCGAAGCTCCCCGACGAGATCGAAACCTCCAGGCAGATCCAGGAACGGATCAAGGCCTATTACGACAGCAAGGCGGGCAAATGAGCGTGATCGCCAATCTCGCGGACCATCGGCCGTTTCCCGATCTCTCGATCGCCGAGTTCGCGCTGCTTGTCGCGCTCCTACGGGCAGGGCCGCATCCGGCGGCATTCCTCATTCCCACGCTCGACGCATGGTTCGACACGAAGCTGCGGGCGATCGATCTGGAACCCACGATCGCCCGCCTCATTCGCGCGAACCTAATCCTGCGGCGCGGCACGACCCTGTATCCCAAGCGTCACGCCCGCACGCTGGTCATCGCCGTTTACGGCAACCTGTTCCGCATCCTGGGCGAGGACATGGCCCGGCTGATCTCCGCCCGCGAGCCGTCCCTCCTTGGCATGCTGCGCGCCTATCTCGACCGGCGCGCGAAAGAGGATCGCGAGAAGAAAAATCCCAAGAAAGATGAGGATTGATATGCGCAACGCCCTGACCCTTGCCCTCATCCTGTCGCTCGCCACAGGCGGCATCGCCCCTGTCGCGGGCGCAAGCGCGCAGGAACTGACGCCGCTGCTCGATTCTGTATCCTCAGCCCGCGAGAGCGAGGCGCCATCGTCGGCCGACCGGGAGCGCGACGAGGATCTTGGCGGGGCCGACCGGGTCGCGGCCCAGACAGGCGACGATTTCTACTGCCGCGAGCGCCGGCTCGGCACCTGGTTCTATTGCGACAAGCCCAAGCCCAAGCCGAGCGAGCAGCAGTCGGCGCAGCCCGCCCGCTCTTCGGCCGAACGGCTTGCGGCGATCGCCAAGGAACTGGAGGAATTGAAAGCGCGCGCGATCCTCGAACCGACGCCGGAGAATATCGCCCATTATATCGCGTTCCAGCGCGAGCAGCTCGACCGGGCGTCGTCCTTCGCCGACATGTGGCAGCGCACGATCTGGCAGAACCCCGACCTCGACTACACCCTCCAGCGTCCGGTCAACCAGTTGGGCAAGCGGACCTGGCTCGATACGCGCAACGCCGACCGCGAACGGGTGCTGTCGCAGATTTCGCAGCGCTACGGCGTCTTCTATTTCTATTCGTCGGCCTGCGCGGCGTGCGAGACCTTCGGCCCGATCATGCGCAGCATCTCGGATCGCTTCGGTCTCACCGTCATGGCGATCTCGCTCGATGGCGGTCCGACCCGCGCCTTCCCGAACTACACGGTCGATACCGGTCAGTACAAGGCGATGGGCATGCGCGGACAGCAGGTCCCCGCGCTCGTCCTCTTCGATACGGCCACCAAGCGACCGATGCCGATCGGCTACGGCGTGATGGCGGCCGACGAGGTGATGAACCGCATCTTCACGCTCACCAGCATCAAACCCGGGAGTGACTTCTGATGGTCAGGCAGATCCTTCGCCTCTGCGCGGCGATCCTCGCGCAGGCCAGTATGATCCTTGCAGTCGGGGGGCTCGTGGCGACGCCGGCGATGGCCGACGTCCAGGGCGAGATGAACAGCTATTTCAACCAATCGGGCGCGGCGGCGAACGTCACCGGCCCGACCGCTTTCCAGGGGCAGTCCGCGGGCTATTATTCGGGCGGATCGCTCTGGAGCCGCTTTCCGCAAAAGTCGATCAATCCGGTCAATGTCGCGCTGCCGAGCGCGCGGGGCGGGTGCGGCGGTATCGACCTCTTTGCCGGCTCCTTCTCGTTCATCAACGCCGACGAAATCGTCGCGATGCTCAAGGCGACCGCGAACAACGCGATCGGCTTTGCCTTCCAGCTCGCGATCGATTCCATCTCCGCGCAGATCGGCGGGGTCATGAAGGACATGAGCCAGCGCGTGCAGCAGCTCAACGCGTTCAACATGTCGAGTTGCGAAGCGGCGCAGCAGGCGATCGGCTCGATCTGGCCGGCGATGGACGGGGCTTCGTCCACCATCTGCCAGCAGGTCGGTGGGGCGAAGGGCTTCTTTTCCGATGCGGCCGCGGCGCGGCATGGCTGCACCAACAAGGGCGAGCGTGAATCGCCCCTCGCCAAGGCCGGCGACGACGGCGAACTGGTGCAGTCGAAGAATTACACCTGGTATGCGCTCAACGCCAAAAGCGCGACCAAGCCATCGCGAGAATATGCCGAATTCCTCATGACGATGGTCGGGACCATCATCTACGATGCGGCCAATACCAAGGACAGCATGGGGACGTTCCGGTTCATCGCGCCGGCGAGCTGGGACACCTATCAGGCGCTGCTCGACGGCACCGCTACGGCGCCGACCGATGTGTGGCGGTGCGACACCACCGACGACAAGGGGTGCCTCAAGCCCACGCCGACCAAATTGACGATCTCGACCAACGAGGCGCTGCGAACCCGCGTCCTCAAGGCGATGGACAGCATGTCGTCGAAGATCCGCTCGAACGCGCCCCTGTCGGGCGACGAGATTGCGCTGCTCGGGATCACCTCGATCCCGCTCTACAAGATCCTCGTCGTCAACGAGGCGGCGCATATGGGCCTGTCGGGCGGTGATCGCGCCACGCTCGCCGAGATGGTTTCGATCGACATGCTGATGTCGATGCTCGACCGCATGCTCGACACGATCTCGCAGGCGCAGGCAGGCGCGAAGTTCGTCTCCACCGATGAGTTCAAGGCGTGGCGCGCGCAGGTCGACACGGTCAAGACCGAGCTGTCGCGGCGCAACGAGAAGATGGCGGGCCAGATCTCCAACACTTACCGGGTAATTCAATATACCCAATTTATGGAATCGACCCTCAAGAACGCAATGAGCCCGCAGCTGTCCGCCTCGCTCCGCTTCGGACGTGGTCTGTCGGCGCAGGGCGTCCGCTAAAGGGAGGGAACGGCACGATGGGCGCGCTCGAAGTCTTCACGATCGGCGGCGGCGAATATATCGTCAACGTCTTCAACGCGGTCGCGGCGTGGACGGGGGGAGGGGGCTATCGCTCGCTTCTCCAGGTCGTGATGGTGATGGGGTTCATCTACTCGCTGTTCATCGTGGCCTTCTCGCTCGACTGGCGGGCCTGGTTCAACTGGTTCCTCCAGTCGACGCTCATCTACATGATGCTGATGGTGCCGACCGTGACCGTGAAGGTCACCGACCGCATCAATCCGACACTGGCGCCGGCGGTGGTCGACAATGTCCCGCTGGGCCTTGGCGTGATGGCATCGTTCACGAGCCAGGTCGGTGACTGGATGACGCGCACGGCCGAGACGGTGTTCGTCATGCCGAACGCGCTTTCGCTCTCGACCAACGGCATGATCTACGGTGCGCGGCTGATGGACAAGGCGCGGACCTTCCAGATCACCGACAGCGTGTTCCGGGCGAACCTCGACGAGCATCTCAAGCAATGCACCTTCTATGACGTGCTGCTGGGCTTCAAGTCGATGGACGATCTCACCCGGTCGACCAATGTCTGGGAGGCGATCGGACCGGGCAGCCCGGCGCGCAGCCAGCGCTGGATCGCCTCGACGGGACCGGGCACCACCGAAAATACGATCATTCCCTGCAACGAGGCCTATTCGCGACTGGACGGGCAGTGGCAGGCAGCGTTCGACAAGGATCTGATCCCCTTTGCCAGGAGCGCCTATCCCGGTCTCTCCGATGCGGTGGCGGCGCAGAAGATCCGCGACGACCTTCCCATCGTTGCCGCGCAGATGCACGGCACGCCGAGCGACGCCTATACCTATCTGCGACAGGTCTCGATGATCGACGCGTTCCTGGCCGCGCGCGAAAGCTTCTCGGACGCGGGATGGGATGCCTATGCCGCCCAGCGTGCCGATGCGCAGGCGAAGAACACCTATACCTCGATCGCGACGCAGGCGATGACCTGGGTGCCGTTGCTCGGGATCGTGCTGACCGTCGTCTTCTACGCGATGTTCCCGGTCCTCTTCCCGCTGTTCCTGTTCCCGCGAACGGGCATCCAGACCCTCAAGGGCTATGGAACGGGATTCTTCTACCTTGCCTCCTGGGGGCCGCTCTATGTCATCCTGCACATGTTCGTGATGAGCCGTGCGGCGGCGCTCTATCATGGCGTCTCGCCGACAGGGCCGACGCTGCTGGTCAGCGACGGCATGGCGAACGTCAACGAAAGCATATCGACGCTTGCCGGTTTCCTCATGATGAGCGTGCCGTTCATCGCCGGAGGCATGGCGCGCGGCGCGATGGCGATCGCGGGACATGCGACCTCGATGTTGCAGCCGGCGCAGAGCGCGGCCGAACAAGCGGCGACCGAGCGCACGACGGGCAATTATTCCTACGGGAATACCTCGTTCCAGAACCTGACCTCGGGCATGACCCAGTCGAACAAGTGGGACACCCAGCCCAAATATAATGACGGGTTCGCGGTCGGGTCGTACACCAATGCCGATGGCGGGATCACCTACGGTTTTGCCGACGGCAGCAACGCGTTCGACACCCGGCAGGGCATCTCGAACCTCTCCTTCACGCCGACGCGGACTTCCGGCTTCGACAGCCAGATGAGCCGCGCCCTGTCGGAAGGGCAGTCGCACACGCAGTCGCTGCGCAACTCGGCGTCGCAGTCCTGGAACGCGACCGCCACCACCGCCACCGATCTGCTCTCGGCAGCCGAACATCGCCGGGGCAGCTCCACTGAAACGGGGTCGGGGTTCAACAACAGCGTTGCGAAGATGACGGACGCGTCTCGCAGCTTGTCGAGCGGGTTGACGAGCAAGTTCGGCTTGAGTGAGTCGGATGCGCAGCAGGTATCGCGGGCAAGCCAGACTACTGGTGATGCCAATGCCGGACTTGAGGTTTTGGGCAAACTATGGGGAGTGCAAGGCCGAGCTGGACTGGGATTGCGCCTGCAATCGATAGCGTCTGAGACAACGAATAATATCTTAACGGCGGATAGTGCATACTCCGAATTAAAGGACTATTTGACCAAAGAAACCAACTCGACCCAGTCGCGCGCCGCGCGCGATGAGTTCATGCGCGAAACCAGCACGAGTGGCGATAGCGAGGTGCGCTCCCTTTCGCAGAAGCTTGGCGTCAGCGTTGGGGAATCGCGCTCGGCGTCGCTCGAGGCGACGCGAGCCGAAGAAACCTTCCAGCGTGTCAGCCACGACGTGCGCGAATCCGAGCAACGAGGCTGGTCGCTCAACCGTAATGAGAGCCAGGAATTTGTCGTGTATGCGCAGGAGCGTTTGCTGAACGATCCGACCCTGTCGCAATTCAATTGGACGCCGGGCATGGTCATGCCGCGCACGCGTGAGCAGGAGCAGGTCCGCGATATTCTTCTTGGCGAGTTTATGGAGCGCAAGGTGGCTTCGGTCCGTGAAGAACTGGGCGTGACTATTCCAAGTCGGCTCGACAACTCGCTGCACGGTCCCGCCTCCACCACATCGGGCGGGGTTCAGCAGTGGGGGGAACGCCGCGCCGCCAGCGTTCGAGCGCAAGGTCCCGAAGTGTCGATCAGGGAGAGTTCGCGCGATACCGGTCTTGCAGGGGAGGTGGCCGATGCCATTCCCAATGCGTCGGTCCGGATAACCCATGGCGCTTTCGAGATCGGCAACGGCGTCGATGAAGCGAAGGGCACGGCCGCGCAGATCGGGAAGCATGTCCAGGAACGCAACGATGCGTGGATCACCACGACATTACCCGGTGTCGAGAGTATTCGCGATACGGCCCGCGATAGGCTTGGCATCGGTCAAGGCACCAGCCACGTCTATGAATTGCCGCGCGGCGAGCGGGCTACGCTGCCGATCTCCGGGCGATTGACCTCGAACATGGGGGGCAGGGTGGATCCGGTAACCGGACAGCCCGGACACCATCACCGGGGCGTCGATATCGCGCAGCGCGCCGGAACCCCGATTCCTGCTCCGGCGTCAGGACGCGTGGTTAAGAACGATTTTCAGGCGAACGGCGCTGGCAATTACATCGTGCTAGAGCATGGCGATGGCTCGCAAAGCAAATATTTTCACATGCAGGATCGCTCGCGCTTTCCGGTCGGAAGCACGATCGAACAGGGTGAGATATTGGGGCGTGTGGGAAGTTCAGGGAAATCGACCGGCCCCCATCTCCACTATGAATTGTGGAAGGACGGGGCGCCGGTCGATCCCCGGCGTTTCCAGCTCAGGAATGGCCGGGGATGATGAAAAATCCGACGAACATAATTGCTACGATCGCTAGAAATAGAATTTTCGACCCTCGTTCACCTAAAGGTTCGGAGGCCGAAAATTCTCGGTCCTGACTTGGAACTCCAAGCAATTCCCGACCAACATGTGTCATGGGGTCATATAGATTTTGCGGATTAATATATCCGTTGGCGGGCGGGCCGATCTGATCGCGATCCCAGTCCATCTGGCCAGTATCATGGTTCAACATGGCTGCTCCTTTCCCGCCCGTCCGACCCGATGGTCGAATAACGCTTGCAAAGCGTATCACTTCGCGGTGGGATTAGCGAGCGACTTTCCGCATTTGTTCTCCGTGGCAGGAGAAGGCGCATGCAGGGTGAAGCTGGTCCTGAAGATGCCCGCACGATCGCGATGTACGAGCGGCTGCTCGACAGGCATCTGAAATTCTACGACGCCCTTCGCTTGCGGGAGCGCCGGCCCAAGAGTGCGGCCCAGCGTCAGTTTCAGGATGTGGCCTGGGGGAAGGCGGAGCCGGTTTCGGATCATGAGCGCGCCTATGTCTGGTATCTCAAGGTGCGAAAGATCGCACCGTTCAATCGTCCCGCGCCAGCGCCGCACATCGATGACGTGATGGCAGGCTATGATGTGGGGGCCAGGCCCGTCGCGGGTGAGGTCGGCACGAAATGGGATAATGCGTGGCGGGAATATCGGGGCGGTCGCGAGTTCTGGTGACGTAGATGGGCTGAAGGAGAGGAACGATCTGCAATCGCTATCGACTGAGCGCCCGGCAGACGGCAGTGATGCAGGCATGCGGATATGAGGCGTTCGAGGAAAACCCGGTCATCTCGATCCCGCTCGAAATCTTTCCTACCGGCAAGAAGACGCCCAGGCACGGGCTTGTCATCCGGCGGTCGCCGGCAGGCAATCGGCCGCTTGAGCCGGTCGCGATGGAATGGGGCTTCCCGACCAAGGTTGCCAGCAAGCGCGATCCGGCGATCAAACTCGACAAATATGTGACCAACGCGCGCAACCTCGCGTCCTCGATGTGGAAGCCATCGATCTCCAATCCCGAGCGTCGCTGCCTGGTCCCGTTCACGCATTTTGCCGAACCGCATCCCGAAGGCGGGAAGGGGGACGATGGCAAACCGCGGCAGATGTGGTTTTCGTTGCCCGATCATCCGATCGCGTTCTTCGCCGGGATCTGGCGGCCGACCGAGCGGGGCGAGGCCTATGCCTTTTGCACCACAGCGCCCAATGCGATTGTCGCCCCCTGGCATCCCAAGGCAATGCCGGTCATCCTTCACCGCGCCGACCTGAGCCAGTGGCTCGATGGCTCGGCCGACGACGCGCTCGCCCTTGTTCGACCCTATGACGGGAAAATGCTCGAACAGGTTGCGACGCCGGACAATGGTGAGGCATAAACCAGGCCCAACCCGATACTTCAACCATAGGCACAGGATTACATCATGCCCGTTTCGACCTCGGATCTTGCCGAGCAACTCTCCAGCGTTCACGATCTTTCAAAGGCTGACGCCAAGAAAATTGTCGAGGCTGTCTTCGCGGATATTACCGATGCTGTCGCTAAGGGCGATGAAGTCAGCATCAACGGGTTCGGCAAGTTCAAAGTGAAGGATTCGCCCGAGCGTCAGGGCCGCAATCCCGCGACCGGCGAGGCGATCACGATCGCTGCATCGCGCAAGATCAGCTTCGCGCCTGCCAAGCAGGTCCGCGATCGTTTGAACGGCGGTTGAGCGATGACGCAGCCCCGGCATGGAAGTGACGAAAGCATTGCCGGGTCTGCGGACGACGCTGGCGCTGCCGCAACGCTCGACGCGGACAACGCGAATGCCGTGCGCACAATGGTCGCCAACCTTTCCGACGAAGACGTCGTGCGCATCTACGAGATGACTGGCGGCGCGGGGCTTGTTGCCGATCTGGCGGCAACGCAGATGGAGAAGCGCAACCTCGATTACTGAGCGCGGCTGCTCGGAAGTCGCTTCGACCTCGCGCCTCCAGGCCCGTTACGGGGAGAAACTCTTCGCCGATTTGGGAATTGTGCGGAAAAAGGGAGACGCATCATGGCAAGCAACACTGCATGGGATCAAAGGTCGGAAGCGCGTTCAGGGTCGGCCTGGGGCTGGATTCTGGCTTATGCCATTCTCGTGATTCTGATCGGATTTGTCGCGCTTGCCAATCCGATCGCCACCGGGTTGACGACGGGCGTTCTCCTGGGCGTGTTTCTGATCGGTTACGGTGTCCTCGCGATTGTCTCCGGTGTTTCGTCGTTGTCCGATCGGGGACGCTGGACCGAAGTGCTGCTGGGCGTCCTGGGTGTCGTGACGGGCGGAATTATCCTGTTCAATCCCTTTGCCGGCGCGATCTCCCTGGTCTGGGCGTTAGGTTTCTGGCTGCTTGTTTCGGGCATATTTCAGGTCGCGAGCGCAATCCGGGGCGCTTACGATCGCGGATGGCGTCTTGCGCTGGGCGTCCTCGATATCGTTCTGGGCGGATATCTGCTGTTCGCTGGTCCCGCGACCAGCCTCGTCATGCTCGCGACGATCGTCGGGATCAGCTTCATTTTTCGCGGCGTATTTCTCGCCTTTGTCGCTTTTGGCCTGCGCAAACTGGCTCAACCCAACAGAGCTAATACCCGCACCTAAGCTATTGATTTAACATAAGATATATTATCGTATCGATATCGAAATGATCTTGTGTTGCTGTTTTAGCTGGAGTTTGTGGCGGGCGGCAACCGGATCGTCATAGAGGTCGCGCAGCGCTCGGAAGCGAAAGGCATTCCACCAGCGCTGCCAGCGGTGTTCCTCGGCGTCGTGGAGGATGTGGCACCGCTGGCAGAGCGCGGCGAGATTGGCGGGGCGGCAGTTGCCAGGGTCATGATCGAGGTGCGCGCAGGCGAGAACGACATAGGTCGTTCGCACCAGGTCGAGCGAGAAGCCGGCGGCAACCTTGACCTTCCTGCCGCGCCCGGAGCGCCAGGCGCGTGCCTCGACGTCCCACCAGCGGCCGTCACCCAGATGCGCGACACGCCGCTTGTGCGGTCGGCCGCACTGTTCGCAGCGTCCCCCTGCCCGCCCGAAACGGATATGATCCGAGATTTGCGGCCAGTCGATCGGGTAAAGCCAGCGGTTTTCGGGACGGATCGGCATCGATGACTCTATGAGTCATCGCGCAAAAGAACAAAAGGGGAAAAATGCGTTCCCCTGATGTTCCTTTGCGGATTATCATGCCCGCATGTCGACCTGCGTGATTCCCCTCTCCCGTCCCATTCCGATCGCCCACATACCCACTGACCTGTGTCTCAAGATCGTCAGCGCGGCAGGAGCCGGCTTCCCTTCGCCCGCGCAGGATTGGGAGGAAACGGCGGTCAATCTGGTCGAGTTGCTGCGCCTCGATCGCGCCGCCAGTTTCGTGTTCCGGGTCAGCGGACATTCCATGCTCGACGCGGGCATCCATGACGACGATGTCGTCGTCGTCGACCGGGACGTGACCCCGTCCAACGGACGGATCGTCATCGCCGTGGTCGATGGCGGGTTCGTCATCAGGCAGCTGGTATGGCGCGAAGGAAAGCCGACGCTGGAGGCACGCAACGCGCGCATGCGATACGAGCCGGTCGTCGCGGATGAAGCCGTCGAGATCTGGGGCGTCGTGCGCGCCACTGTCCGCAACCTGCAAGGCTAGACAGGCGATGTGGGGGATAGCGGACGTCCAGAATTTTTATTGCTCGTCGGAGCGGGTCTTCGATCCCTCGCTCCGGGGCAAGCCTCTCATCGTGCTGTCGAACGGCGACGGATGTGCGATCGCCCGCTCGGAGGAAGCCAAGGCGCTTCACATCAAGATGGGCGCGCCGCTCTTCAAGATCCGGGACATCGTGCGCGAGCACGGTGTCCAGTGCCGATCGAGTTCATACGAGCTTTACGCGGACATGAACCGGAGGTTCAACCAGGTGCTCGCCGATCACAGCGACACCATCGAGATCTACAGCATAGACGAATCCTTCTTCCGCCTGCCGGTGCTGGCGAACGGACTGGGCGACGTCGAGAGCGCGCATCGCATCATCGCGGACGTGAAGCGGGCGACAGGCTTGCCGATCCGGATCGGCCTTGGACCGACGCGGACCCTGAGCAAGGTCGCCAATGCGTTGGCGAAGGCGTCAGAGAAGGTCTGGCGCGGGGTGGTCGACCTGCACGATGTCGAACTGCGCCAGCGCATGTTCGCACAATGGCCGGTCGAGGAAGTCTGGGGCATCGCGCGCGCGATGACACAACGCCTGCGACCGCTGGGCGTGCGCACCACGGCCGATCTTGCAGCTCTTCCGCCCGAGGTCGCGCGCGATGTGGGGACCGTCGTGCTCGAGCGCCTCGTGCGTGAGTTGAACGGGGTGGAATGCACCGATTTCGAGCCTGAACCGCCGGCATCCAAGGCAACCGCTGTGACGCGGTGTTTCGGGGAGCCGGTGAGCGACGTGGACGCACTGCGCGAAGCGATGGTCCGGCGCGCCGTTCGCGCGGCCGAGAAAATCCGCAATCAGGGTCTGGCTGCGACGAGGCTGATCGCGTTTGCGCATGGCAGCCGGTTCAAACCGAACGCGCCGTCGTCGTCGCGCGTCGGTCGATTGTCGCCGGCAACCAACGATCCTCGCGTCATCGCCGGCATGGCCGCGCGCATGGCCGAAGCGATGTTCGAGACGGGCCGGGTCTATACCAAGTGCGGGGTGATGCTGGAGGGATTGGAAAGGATGGCGGCGCATCAGGCCGACCTGTTTGCAAAGCCCGACCCGCGCTCCCCTTCCCTTCTGTCCGCGATCGACGGGCTCAACGGTCGCTTCGGCCGCAATACCATGCGCCTTGCATCCGAGGGGTTCGGGACCAAGTCCTACGATACGAAGCGAGCGTTCAAAAGCCCGTCATGGACGACGCGGATCGATCAGGTGCCGATCGCGCGGTGATAATGTCAGCGCGCCCCGTTCCCGCATGTGCAGTGCCTGTTCGATCGGCGGAGAACAGCCAGGTCTTCGCGGCTTCGTCGTTGTCGAACAACTTGCCATTCTCACCGATCAGCCTCTTTGCCTGAAGGCGCTGAAGGGAAGAATCCGATCCGACCACCGCGATGCGTTTGGCCAACCTGCCATAAAGCGGAATGAACCGAGCGATCTCCTCGGCGATCGTTCGATCCTGAACCGGAAATCCGTTCGCATTGACCAGGATATGGCCTTCGCCGGGCGTTGCTCCGCCGGCTATAGCGCGCTGCAATACCAGTCCAGCCTCGTCGTGGAACCGAGCTAGGACTTCCCGTGTCCAGAACCCCCGCAATTCGACGTACAGAAAGCGGCGTGCCATATCGTGATCCAGTCGAAACATAAGACATATCCCCTTTCTTCAAAAAGGCTGAGCGGTCGCAACGACCTCTCCACCCTTTGAATATGCTTTTTACAAGTAAACCGATCATTACGGCGCTGCGCGGCTGCGACGATCTGCGCGAATGCTCATGCCCGCCGGGCAGTCATTCCATGACGAGGACCGTGGCCTGTCTGTCTGGCACCGGGGTCGGTCTCGTTGTCCCTGGCGCAGGCGGTCGCGCGGAACCGATGGACACATGGTGCCAATTTTCAGACAGACGTTTCCAATCCAGCGCGGCCGCGATCGGACGATAGCTGGCGGGATGGACGTCATCGGCGGTCGGCACCGCGCTCAACTGGATGACGGTGTCGCCAAAGCTGCGGGCAACTGCTGCAACGATGCGGGAAGCGCGTGCATGGTAGGGCGCCAGCCATGTCACGCGAAACGCCGTCGTGCGGCTGCGCAGCGTCGTGAGATTGCGGGCGAGCGCTGGATTCCCAGGGTCGTTCGATCCGAGCGCGATTAGAGCGAGCGGCGCTGGCGATCGCGACCGGGGCATGCGGGCTATCTCGGCCGACGGCGCACCGACGCGGGCATGGACCTCGCAGCGGATACCCTGGGCCGCCAGCGCGGATGCGGTGCCGATCGCGGTGCTGTCACCCAGGATAAGGCACATCGGTATCATCGATGGACCATGTGAGCAGTTGGATGCGGCGCAGCGCCCGGTGGTGCCGGGTGCATTTCACCGAACAGCATGAGCCCGATCACGGCGACCGCGCAGCCTGCAAGACCGAACGCGACGCGCAGCACGCCCACCGTCTTTGCAGCACGTCCGCGCCTGATTTTCAGGAACAGCCGTCCGATGCCCGTGCGACAGGCAAGCCAGCCATCGGCTATGTCGATCGCCCCGAGGGCGGCGATCGGCAGCGCGACCGCGAAGACGAGCCATGCCGGCGGTGCATCGAGCAGGATGGCCGTGCCCACCCCCAGTATGAGTGCGAGTGCGGCACCGGCGTGAATTACGGCCGCAAGCGGCGCGATCCTCCACGTCCGACTCTGGAAAAGCAGCCGGAAAAGCACCAGCGGTCGCCGGCAGGTCTCGCAACGGTGGATGCGGTGACCGGGCTCCCATGGCATCATCGCACGATGGCAGTAGGGACAGGGTGTAAGTCCGAAGCCGGCCATCATGTTCATGACGTCTGGACCGTCTGGATCGCCGCGGGAAGAGAAGCACGAACATCGTCGGCAACCTCCATTTCACAGATCCAGTTGGAGTATAGCGGGTTCCACATAGCTCTCCCTTTGCACAGGGAAGACAGCGCCTCCCTGCCGATGTCGTCGTCCTTCGCCGCGCGAAACGCGATCCGGCCGTCCGGGAGTGTGCGCTCGAAGATCCCGGCACAGACCTCGACTGCCGCACCGGCCTTACGGCGAACGCGTATCTGGGGCTCCGGCGTATCGCCGGACGGTTCTTCCATCGAAGCTGTTTCCTGTTCTGCCTCGCCCTGTTCTTCGATCTGCGGGGGCGGCGCGGACATCGTATCGGGCATGATCGATGGCGCAGACTGGGTCACAGGTTCCTGCTCGGGGATCGTCTCTACTGCGGGAGTATCCCGGGCGGGCGCGCCCGTCGGCTGCGGGTCAGGACTGCCGGGATCGATCCCGAGCCGGATATAGATATCGTCCTCGGGTTGGTGATCGGCGACCAGCTGTCGGGCAATGCCGAGCATGTGCTGCCCCGATATGCCTGACGAGAAGAGGCGAGAGAGGGGCGTACTCCCGCCAAAGCCCATCCAGGCCGCCACGACATTGTCGGATTTGTAGATGGGGACATCGCCGGGGATCGTCTTGCGGTTGAGGCTGCCGTCGGGAGGGATGACGACAAAGACTCCGATCTTCTCGAACGCCTTGGTATGTCCCCTTACCTTGAACCAGGCTTCAAGCACCGCGCGCTGTCGGCGCACCTGCGCAACCGGATTGGGAATGTCGGTTGGAAGCCGCTGGCCATTGTACCAGACGTGCCATTCGTCCTCGCTGTTTTTCGATATGCGGCCTGCATAATTCTTGGATTCGAAAATCGCAGCCGTTCGCGAGACGCGCGAGAGCAGGATATGATCGAACTGCGCAAAACCACCCAGACCGTCGGGTAGGCGCAGGTCATGGATGACGACATGGCGATCGTTGTCGCGCGCCCCAAACTCTCGGTCGAGTATATGGGCCGTATCCTTCTCGCCGAACAGGCCGGAGCGATGGGTCTGGATCGCTTTCCTCGTTGCCGCCGGCAGGATGGCGAACTCCGGCGATTTCATCACTTCGCTGGCAAAAGCATATTCCGCTGCGCGGGTCGACTTCTTAGCGATCATCGCATTTCCTGGTCATTGCGGTCTGGAGGGAAGCGGCTGCGTCGTCGGCGTGGACGGTGCGGCCGCAGGCGGCTTCGCAGGCACGAGCCTTGGCTCAAGGCGCGGCCGTGCGTCCCCGATGAGCTTTCTGAAGGCATCGAGGGTCGCAAGCGTGGTGATCTTGCCGATGTCGGTCGAGGCATAGCTGCCGCCCAGAGCGCCTACACCAAGCCCGAGCAGGACACCCCCACCGATCACACCGACGTCTTTCTTGCGCGCCGAGCCGCTGGCGACCGCCTCCTGGATGCCGGTGTTGACATCGACCAGGGTCATGAGGACCTGGCTTTCGAGCGTTTTGGATTTGAGGCCGACTGCACCGCCGAAGACACCCCCGATGCCGCCACCGGACTCGCGGGACTTGGCATCGGAATAGACCACCTTAACCTCGATCAGATAATCAGCCTTGGTAACTGGGCGAGTGGCAGCGGTCGCGCCGGCGATCGCCCGCTCCCGCTCGAGCGCGCTGAAAGCCTCCCCGCGATCGGCAACGCGGAAGCAGTTCGAACGTGCGATCATGAGCTTGACCAGAGGAAGGGCATCGACGCGGGCGGTCGATCCCCCATTCTGCATTTCCGCCATGCGCATCAGTGCCTGCAATTGCGGGGAAAGGGCGTCGGCGGGGTCTGTCGCTTTCGTTTCTACGAGCGCTGCGACGCCGAGCGGCACCGGGCATTGGGGCAGCTGCGTCGTCTCGTCGACGCCCGTCCCGCCCTGGCCGAGCTTTTGCGCGAAGGCGATGGAAGGGGTGACGGCCGCAAGCGCGGCCGTCACGGCGAACAGGCAGACGCGCTCAAGCACCGGCCTTATCCTTTTTGGCGTGGGCCAAGGGATCGCAGATCCCCGCGCGCTCTTCCTGCGTCACGACTTTCCTGGCCGCTTCGTCGCAATCCTTACAATCGGGGCAGTCGGCGCAATCCTTGCACTTGCCCTTATGATGGCGATGCCTGGCATAATGTGCCTTCTTCGCCGCAATCTGCGTCGCAGCGTCGTCTCCGGCCCGCTCTCCGACATAGGCCGACATGGCGACGAGGATGGGCGTTGCCGATTGCGCGCTCGCTGCTGCGGGCATGGCGGCCGAGAGAGCGGCAAGGCTCAGCGCGGCGATAATTTTCAGTTTCATGATACTGTTCTCCAGTTCTGGCCGATTGTCAGAAGAAGCCGTTGCGTCGGCCGTCGCGACGGTCATCGTGGCGGGTATCGCCATCGCCGAGGGCCGAGCGCCGGACCTCGAGCTCCACCCCATCCCCCTTGCGGCGGATGCGGACATCCTGCGGGGCGAGGTTGTTGCGCTTCGCCCAGCGGTCGGCGTCGGCGTCCGAGCCGAACTCGCCCATTTCCTCAAATTCCCAGTTGCTCATGTCGATGCTCCTGACTGATCGCCTCGCCGGCGCGCGGAGCCGGTCGGGGCGTGACGATGTGCGGGGTTCCGCGCATGATCGGGGTGGCAGTCAGTTGACCGCGCTTCGTCGTCGCTGCGATGCGTCGAAAATCCCGACAGCATTGCATGGTCGCGTAGCGCCGCCTCGATCGCGCTGATTTCGTAAGAGGGACGCCCGGGATCGCGACGCACGAAGAGAATGACGGTCGAAGGCCCGGCCAGCCACCGGGCGATCGACACGGGAGCGATGCCTGGCGTGCGGTCTGCGATGCCGGCAATGCCGGTCATCACGGTTGCGCGCACGGTCTCCCCCCAGCGCAGTGCCTGCGGACACGACGGATCGTGACCTGCGACCTCGGCGATCGCGCTGGCGGGCAGCGCATGGATCAGGCGGCGGACCCCTGAGAGCGTCTCTGCCGGCTCATTGCCGATATGGGCGATTGCGCGCAGCAGGACGTAGCGCGCGGCATAGGTGAAGGCTGTGCCGCGCACGTTTTCGACCGGCAAGAACGCTTCGATCGCGGAGGATCTGGCATAGTCGCTCGGATGATCGGCAAAAAAGTCCCAGTTGCCGAGCGCCGGATCGATCAGGACATCGCGGGTCTGGTCGGCAAGCGCGGTGAACGCGTCGCCATCGCCCAGGATGGCGAGGCGGTCGCCCGTGCCGTTTCGGACCGTGCGAAGCCGGTCGGCCGAAGCTGTCTGGACGGTCGCGATCGTCAACAGCGGGCGCGCGGGTTCGCATTCTCTCTGGAAGGAGAGCGGGTAATCAGCGCGCATGGACCCCGCCTCCCCTGTCTTGCATCGCCCTTGAGCGAAGGAAGCGGCCGAGCGGCATGAGGACGGCGTAGGTAAGGCCGAAGATCGCGGCCATCGCCAGGGTTTCGCCGCCCCAGTCGAGAGCGTCCTCATGCTTCGCCTGCTGGATGCACTGGGTCATGGTGTTGGTGTCGAGGTTGCAGGGATGCCAGTGTTTGCTGGCGATGACCTGTTCGAAGGACAGCGGGGCGGTGGTCATGGTCTTGATTCCTTTCGGTGGGGGGCGGCGTCGTGAAACCGGCTGCGCTGCGGCGGCAGATAGCGTTCGAGAAGGCGCTCGATTTCGGGATCGCCGAAGGGATCGTCGTCGAGGCCGGTGTAGGAATTGAGCGACGACAGGCCGGTGTCGAACGCGAGCGGAAGATGGTGGCATCGAGGCAGGTCGAGGTCGGTCTCGAAGGGGCCGGGTTCCCGTCGAGGCAGAGGCATCTCGATCGTGATGGCCCGCGAAGAGGCCGACCTTACCGAAGGATGGTTGCCGACCTGCCCTGCTGAACGCCCGCGGGGTGCCGTGGAAGCGCGTCGCTGTACCCGAGGTGCGGGAGCGGCTTTGGACACATATACGCGCGGCTGCGGGGCCTGATAGCGGGCAGACAGACCGATCCACCACATCCCGAGGGCGACAAGGGCAAGAACAGAAATGAGGATGAGCGCCATCACAGTTCCAGTCCGATGTCTTTTTCAGGGAAGGGCAGTTCGATCGCAGGGGCTTCGACCCCGACACGCAACGATGCGGCCGAGAGGCTCGGATCGTTCTTGAAGTCCCGTTTGCCCGTTTCTGACTGCTCCGAGCCGCCCGGGCCTTTCTCGCCGTCGAGCTTCTCGGGCGCGCGATCGAGGTCCGGCGGAAGCGAGGGGTTGAACGGCTCGTTCGACGTTGCTGCGGGTTGCGCGCCGGCGACGCCCCGCGCCGGATCGACCGAAAGTTCGCCCACGGTCTCGAGCGCCGATGTCTTGTTGCCTTCGTTGCGCTCGATGGCCTGTGTCAGCTTTTCGCGATCGTCGGTGAACAGCTGGATATCGTCGCGGACGCGGGTCACGGTCACGTTGAACAGGCGCTGGTTGGAAAGGTTGGATTCCTTGTGGCTCATCACCGCGATCGCGGTGTCGGTCGTGATGCCCTGCGCCGCGTGCATGTTGAGCGCATAGGCAAGGCTGATCCGCTCCATCATCGGATCGCCTGCCTTGAGATCGTGGATCGTGCCGTCGCTCGCCTCGACGCGGATGCCCGCCTTGTCGGCCGAGATGACGCGGGCGATGTCGTTGTTGTTGAGGCCACGATCGCGATCGTTTTTCGTCCAGCGGATCTTGTCGCCTTCGTGCAGCCGGATCTGCTCGCGCTGCGCGAGCTGCATCGCATCGCTTTTGTCGAGGGGCGATATGCGCTGCGGGTCGAAGCTGCGCACACGCGAGCCGATCCGCACCTGGACGCGTCCCTTGTCGTCGACGCCAATGACATCGTAGGTGCCCGGTCCAAGGCCGAGGTCCCTGACGGCTTTCGGGATGTCCAGCACCTGGCCAGGCTTGTAGCTGTGAGCGTAGCGCAGTTCCTCGCGGGTGATGTTGATCTTGTCGAGGACGCCGACCGCGACGCCCTCGCCCTTGATCGCCCCTTCGGCGGCAAGCCCGTCCTGGATGCGCACATTGAGTTCGGCGCGCGCGACCCGGCCCGACGAGAACATGGCCGTCGTCTCGCGCTGTTCGGGCGTAAGGCCAAGCCAATGCTCTGCGGCCGCCTTCACATGCTCGGGGTTGGCCGTGACCTTGTCGCCCAGTACCGCCATCGCCTCGCGCACCTGACCGAGGTTGGTAAGCGCAGCGACCGTGCGCAGCTGGTCGGTGCGCTGGCGCAGGTTTTCGTCCATCCGCGCCAGCGTGATCCCGCCGGCCTGTGCGATCGCGAAGGCCTTGCCGGCATCGACCGCGGTAATCTGCTGGCGGTCGCCGATCATCAGGAAGCGATCGACGCCGAGCGCATTGGCGATGCCGACGAGGTGCTTCATCTGGTCGGAGCCGACCATCGAGGCTTCGTCGAGGATGATCGTCGTGCCGGCGAGCGCGTCACGCGCGCCGTCATAGCCTGCGCCCTTCCCTGCGAGCGCATGGCGCGCATAGCTGTGAACGAAGGAGGAGACGGTGCGGCTCTCGATGCCGGTTTCGGCGCCGAGCCGGTCGGCGGTGGCTTTCATGAGCGCCAGGCCGACGACCTTGCCGCCTTCCTGCTCGACATTGCGCGCGACGCTCGCAAGCATGGTCGACTTGCCCGCGCCCGACACGCCCTGCACGGCAACGATCCGGTCGCGCGAGATGAGCGCCATGGTGGCGGCGGCCATCTGCCCCTCGTTAAGCTGCTTGTCGCCCGAGGCGGCATTGATGCGGTCGATCACCACATCGGCAGGGACGATTACGCGCCCGTCGCCTTTCCCGCGCTCGATCTCGGCAAGGATACCGCGCTCGGTCGCCAGCGCCTCGGGCGTCGTGACATGGGTCACGAAATCATCGATCCGGTCCGACTTGCCGGGGATCAGCTGCTCATTGCGGATCAGTTCAGAGACGCGGGCATCGATATGACTGGCGGTGACGCCCTTGAGACCGAGATCGAGCGCAGTTCGGGCGACGGCGGATACTTCGAACGCCGCTTCACGCTGGGCGTGGATACGGATCGCGGATGCAACAGCATGCTGTGCGCGTATCTCGACGGGCGAAAGACGTAGCCGCTCGATACCTCTGGATACGAGCGGATCGCCGGGGCGGAACATCTCTCCGAGTGTCTCGCGAATAGTCTCGATCACCGCACCGACCCGCTCCATCGTGCCAAGCCGGGTATCCGGCCTGTCAAGACCGGCACGATCCCGGGCGGCATCGACCAGCGCCTTTCCGTCGAACCCGAGCGCGGTTGCCCGATCACGCCATTCCGCGCGCAAGGCATCGCGGTCCTCGACATTCAATTTTGCGTCGCGGGTATTGGTCGTGATCCGGTCGATTGCCTTGGGATTGGTGATCCCCAGTTCAGCCGCCTTGGCCGCTATCTCGGTGCGGCGCTGACTAAAGGCTTCGATGACGGCTTTGGGCACGCCATTGATCTCGAACTGGCCGTGCTTGCCGGTGATGCTGGTTTCATAGCCGATCTTTGCCAGCTCGGCGCGGAACTGGGCATGATAGGCCGCGCCGATGGTGGTGTTGTTCTTCCACAGCTGGCCATTGTGCAGCGCCTGCCAGGCCCCGTTTGCCATCTTCGTCATGTTCGCGACGAGGACGTGGATATGTCCCTGCGGATCGAGCGCGCGGCTCGTGTCGTGCTGGAACATGGCATAGACCAGATTGCCGGTTCGCACAGCGTCGCCATGCCTGGAATGCTCGTAGGTCCGCCCTTCGGCAAAGGTCTTCTCGACCCATCCCATGGTCGCACGAACGGCGTTCATATGCGCGGCGAGAACGCGGGCGTCACCGGCGACATAGGCCATGACGCTGGCCGACTTGGGCATCGAGAAAGTCAGGTCTACACCGGACTGGCGGTTCTGGACCTGCCCGACCTTTTCCCCGTCGGGCATTTCGCCGTTGAGGATCTTCTCGAAGTCCTCCTTGGTGACCTCGCCCGACAGACCGAGCGCTGCCGCACCCTCCCCGCCCCACGCGGTCGCCTCGGAGGCATGTTCGGCGGTGTAATAGTCGTCCTTGGCGAAATAGTTCGCCGCGCCCGAGGCCGATTTGACGGAAGCGACCGAGAGCATCGGTTACATTTCCGGGTCCATGTCATCGTCGATCTCGGGCGAGTGGTCATGCCCGTGATGACGATGATGATGATCCTCGGTGCGATCGGTTGCGAACCCGTCTCGCAGTTCGCGCGTCGACTGGTCCTCGTGCCGGTCGCCATCGATGCGATTTCCAACGCCATTAGCCCGCGACCGTTCGGCGTCGAGGCGGGCGCTGGTCGCATTGGGATCGGTTGTCTGCTGCGGACCGGAATTGACGAGGCGGAGGCCGACTACGGCTTTGCGCAGATGGTTGGTATCGACCGGGGTCGCACTGGCGGTTGCATCAGGCTTCGATGGTGCATCGGACGCCCTGGTCGCGATTTGATCCACCACGACCGGCGGTGCGGCGATCACCTCCATCGCCGCTGCCGCCTTTTCCGCTTCGCTCCGGGCATGACCAGCTTCAGGCTGCGTCTTCTGTGGCTCTTCTTCCTCGCGCTCTTCCACGCCTCCCACGGGCCGTGTGGGCGTATGCTCACGCCCACCTTCACCCCCCTCATCCGCGCTTTCGTTCCGGCGTCGCCGGTCCTGCGGCGAGACGTATTCGGTCGGCTTGAAGTCCTTCCGGGGAACGGCACCCGGGGCGATCTCGGGATAGGAGCGTATCTTCAATTCGATCCGCGAGGCGGGAAAGCCGTCGGGGAATTTGACGAAGCCGTGCAGCGAGGGGAGATTGTTGATGTCGTCGGGCAGGACGAGCGGTTCGATCGCGGTGCGCGGCGTCAGCGTCGAGGCATCGCGGGTATTGTTATAGCCGTAGCTGTAGGCCTCATCCATCTGACGCACTTCGCGATTGCCGATGAACTCGGAGCATTTCTCGGCGGTCGTGCGGTCGGCGGTGGCGAGGATCAGCTTGGTGCGCGCAAGGCCCGTCAGCGCGGTCGCGTTCTGGAGCCCATAGGTGGCGACCAGTTTGTCGAACGAGTGGATGCCAAGGACGAATGCACCGCCGAAATTGCGGGCGGACTGGAGGCCGTGTTCGATGCCCGGTAGCGCATGGAGCGCGTGGACCTCGTCGAAGAGATACCAGGTCCGCAGATCGCGTGTCTTGGGCAGGCGCATGAGGTTGTTGACGGCGAGGTCGATCCACAGCGTGAAGAGCCCGCGGGTCATCTCCAGATCGTTGTACGAGCCGGTGATGAACATGATCGACCCGTCGCGATTGTCGGTCGCGATCCAGTCGCGGATCGAGAAGGCCGGAGGCCCGCCCTTGACCGGGTCCGGCATGAAGCGGAGCGCCTGTCCGTTGACGTTGAGGACGGAGCGAATGGACTCTGCCATGCGCGCCGCCTTTTCGGTGGTTAGCGGGGCAGCGACGGTGTCTTCCAGCTTGGCGTGGATCTTCTTGAGGTCGGCCTGCATCAGGTGGTGGGCGATGGCGGCGTTGTTGCCTTCGCCATCTTCCTGAAGCTTCAGGCACATCTCGATAAAGAGCATGCGCGCGGCGTTCTGCCAGAAGGGTTCCTTGTCCTCGGGATGGGAGGGAATGAGCGCGGCGGCGGCCGACACGAAATCAGCATAGTTGCGGCATTCATCGAACAGCGTCCACGGTGCGCAGCGCTCGTCCATGGGGTTGAGGATGACGTCGGTTTCGGGATCGTAGAAGCTTTCGACGAAGGCGCCGGTAAGGTCGAAGATGACGGCGCGGTGGCCGCGCGCACGGATCTGCGAGACGTGACTGCGCAACTGCGTCGTCTTGCCGGTGCCGGTGGTGCCGATGAGCATCGTATGGCTCTGTTCGAGCCGCCATGGATAGGGGATGCCGGCGATGCGGTAGGGCACATGGATGCCCTGGTCGACGCGATCGATGACCGGCGCCCTGGCGACGCGTGCGGGATCGAATGGCGGGTCGTGCTCGGCGCATTCCTTGCGGAAGTTTTTGGCGTTGTGGGCGCGCACGGCATTGAGGAGAACATCGTGCTCGACGAGCATCGCGCCGCGATTGTGGCGCTCCTGGAGCATGTCGCGCCCGCGCTTGTTGGCCCACATGATGAACCACATGATGAGCGGCGCGGCGATGAAGAGGGACATGACCAGCGTGGTCAGGAAGATTTTGACGGTCTTCGCCCAAGCGTGAACGACATGGGGTTCGTAGGGGACGTAACCGATCGGAACCTTGGTGACGATGCCGCTGGGAAGGGTGAGGTTGATGAGGTGGAACTTGTCCGCGCCGACCCATGTCCAGACGGCGGAATAGAGCTTCATGAGGTCGAGCTGGAACTCATGCTCGGCAAGCCCCAGCCAGACGAAAATGTTGAAGAGGACGATGAAGGTTCCGAGCCAGATCCAGATGGGCACCTGGATGCCGGCCCAGGTCATTTTGTACTGGCTGGCGAGCAGCTGAGATCCGCGCGTGAAGTTGCCCGAATTGCGGGTGATCCGCCCGCGTGCGGAGTGATGTTTGACGGTCGCGGCCTGGCCGTTGAATCGGATGTCACCGTTGCGCATGGTGGGCCTCCACGCGCTCCTGGGCGATGTCGATGATCTTGTCCGCGAAGTCGGGATGTTCGCGGGTGACGATCAGGTCCATCGAAGCCGATAGTTGCTCCAGGATGAGCAGCACACGGCTGATGTTGAACGAGTGACTGGCAGTTGCGAGAGGGATGCCGAAAATCAGAGCGAGCCGAATAATTTCGGAGCGTGAAATGCCCCGCTCTAA
>NZ_JAPCWC010000031.1 GCF_026420865.1 Novosphingobium clariflavum
TGCGATTGGGTTTGACCGTCGAATGCCCTGGCTGTGGTGAAACTATCCGCCCGATCGATGACACCCCGATCGGTGCGATCCAGCGCTTGATTGACGAGGCTGATAACGAATGAGTGAGGACGAAAATCTGCCCCACTTCGGGGCCCTCCTCCTTCCAGAGCTGGCACATTAATTTCTGTGATCCGCCTAGGATTTCAGAGGCTTCTTGGGGCTCTGCGAATAGCCAAAGCTGAACCGGGCGCCGAATGCCCCAGTTTCGTCCCGGTTCAAAGGGCTCGGCAGTGGCCTAAAGGATCGTTAGTAGCTTCTCAGAGCCCCGAAATCCGGGCATAAGAGATTTCTGAGAGGTCCGGCAGGAAATAGGACCCACTCCAGCCGGTCTTGCCCATTCGCTGTCTAAATGGCCTTCCACTCTAGACAGTCGATTTGAGCCTCGCTTGGAAAGCGCACCGGGCCCCAAATGGCGGAACTCCTCGGAAAAATCCCACGGAGTCCCCGTCGTGTTCACAAAATCCCATTCGGACAACCACTCCAGAACCTCTAGTCAGCGTACACTGAAATCGATCGTCCGGCTCAGAACTTGTAGTTCGCCATCAGGCCGAAATAGTTGCCGCTCTTGCCGCCGTTGTCCTGGAAGGAATCGCTGGCGGCGAAGTAGGTTTCCCAGAGGCGGAAGGCGAGGCGGTCGGTAGCCTGCCACGAGGCTTCGAGGTTGAGGTCGGTGCCGATCCGGCGGCTGGAATCGTAGGGTGCGAAGCTCGATCCCGAGGGGCCGATGTAGACGCCGTCGCCTTTGCTGGCGCGCCACAGGAAGTCCGGGCCGGCCATGACGGTGATCGCCGGGGTCGGCTTGACGGTGACCGAGGGGTAGAGGTCCATCAGGTTCGAGAAGCTGAAGAACGCCGCCTCGCTGATCAGCGGCAGGCGGGCGGCGGCGGGCACGAAAGTGCTCACCTTGTTGTCGGCGAGGTCCTTGTCGCCGCTGAAGTAGTTGGCGCGCAGGCCGAGGCGCGGCTTCATCGGGGCGTCGCCGAAGGTGTAGCCGCCTTCGAACATGGCGCCGTAGGCATCGATTTCCTTGCCGATGAACCGGCCGCTCTGGTGGGTGCCTTCAAGGTCGAGGTCCCAGTGGGGACCGCGCTTCCACAGGCGGCCGCCCCAGTTGTTGCGGTCGTCCTTGCCGACACCGGCGGCCAGCGTCGCGCGGTCGCGCTCCATCTCGTACCAGTAGATGTCGGTGCCGAAGCCGGCGATGCGGTTGGGCGCGCTGATGTAGACGCCGTGGAAGTCCTGCGCGTGGTTGGGGCCGTCGTCGAAGGTGCCCGGATCGATCAGGATCGGCTTCACCGCAAAGACATCCACCGAGACCTTGCCCGGCAGGATGTAGGTGGCGCGCACACCCTGATAGGTGAAGCGCATGTTGAGGCCCTCGCGCACGCCTGCCAGCTTGCCGTTGCCCAGCGGCATCTCGAAGCGGCCGGGGCGCAAGGTGATCTTGCCGGCATCGCCCAGCGGCACCGTCACGTCGACGAAGGCCTGGTAGATGTCCAGCTTGTCGCGGTTGGGGCCGGTGGCGAAGCTCTCGCCATATTCGCGGTTGTCGCCCAGTTCGAGGTAGGCGCGCAGGTTCGGGCCGACATGCAGGTCCGCCAGCAGACGCAGGCGGGTCTGGACCGGGTTGTTGCTGTCATTTGCCGAAAGGCCCAGCCTGGCGTGGTGCCAGTCGGTATAGTAGACGCGCGCCTCGCCGCCGAGCGTGAGGTAGATGTCGTCACCCGCGATGGGGAGGTGCTTGATCTTTTCGAGCAGCGGCGCATCGGCATCGGGCTTTTTCGACCAGTCCTCGGTCCAGCGGATGTTCTGCGGCAGATCTGCGGGGCCGGGGCGGCCGCCGGGCATGGCTTCGGCGGGGCGCGCCTGCGACTTGGCGGGGCGGATGCCGGGAGGGGCCTGGGTGGAGAGCGTACCGGCCTCGCCGGTCTTGGCGGTCTCGGGCGGGACCGACTGCGCGCGCGCGGGCTGGACGGGGAACATGGCCGCAGCGGCCGTGCCGCAGGCGAGAAGGGTCAGGGCGCGGGACATGCGCATGGGGGGAATTCCTCTCTGAAACGTCTTGGTATTCTTACTCGGGACGACCGGCCGCACTCCGGCCGTCCCGCATTCTTCTCTTGCCCGGATCAGGCGATCGCGGTTTCGCGGTAGCGCACCAGCGACAGCGCGACGGCCGCAATCAGGGTGCCGCAGGCCAGCGTCATGGCGACCGGGGCGAGCGCCCAGCCGGAGCTGAACAGCACCCCGGCGACGATCGGGCCGAGCGCCGCACCGGCGCGGCCCACGCCGATGACCAGGCCGGTGCCGCCGCCGCGCAGCGCCGCCGGGTAGCTCTGGGCGATCACGGCATAGAAACCGGCGATGGCGGCATTGAGGAAGAAGCAGGCCACGCAGGCGATCAGCGAGAGGCCGCTCAGCGTCGTGAAGCCCTGGCCGAACAGCATGACCGCGCCTGCTCCCAGCACCATCGAGGCGACCACCAGCGGGCGGATGCCGACTTTCTGGCTGAGCAGGCTGACGACGACCGAGCCGATGGCGCCGCCGACGTTCGCCCAGACCAGCACGCCGCCCGCCGATGCGGGAGCGAAGCCGAGGTCGACGACGATCTTGGGGATCCACTTCACCAGGAAGTAGAAGGTCATCATGTGGAAGAAGCACACCGCGGTCAGCAGCACCGTCACGCTGGCAAGGCCGGGCGCGAAAAGCGCGGCGACGCTGGTGCGCTTCTTGGCCGGATCGACCGGCGGCAGTGCCGCGAGCGGCTGGCGGTTCTGCTTCACCAGCGTGCGGTTGATCTTCTCCAGCGCATTGGCAGGGCGCCGCAGCAGCAGGAAGGCCATGGTTTCCGGCACCAGCCAGAGCACCAGCGGGATGAAGCACAGCGTGATCACCGCGCCGAATTCGAAGACCGACTGCCAGTGGCCGGTGGCGCCAAGCAGCATCGAGGCGATCGAGCCGCCAACGATGGCGCCCATCGGATAGCCGCCGGCCATGATCGCGACGGTGAGGTTGCGGCGGCGGGCGTTCGAGCACTCGGCGACGACGGCATTGGTCGCGGCCAGCATGCCGCCGATGCCGAGCCCGGTGAACAGGCGGTAGACCGACAGCACCGGCACGCTGGTTGCGGTGGAGGCGAGGAACATGCCCGCGCCCATGATGACGAGGCAGGCCAGCAGCGTCGGGCGGCGGCCGATTTTGTCAGCCAGGCTGCCGAGAATGAAGGCGCCGATGCCCATGCCGAACAGTTCCATCGACAGCACGAGGCCGAGCGCGGCGCGGTCGATGCCCCAGTCCTTGGCGATGCCGGGCGCGGCAAAGCTGATCGACAGGACGTCGAACCCGTCAAGGGCGTTGAGCGCGGTCGCGATGCCGATGGCAATGATCTGCCGGTAATGCATCGGCTCGCGCGCGATGATGGCGCGTGGGTCTTCCATGCACTTCTCCTGTTGTACCGCTGCCTTCCGAGGGCGCGGGAATTATTGGCGACGCTGGCGGCGGCGCATGGCTGGACTCAAGTGTCCGATCCGAAACTCTCGTTCCGGATTGTTCGGTGCCGGCCCTCTCCTCCACCCGGCCGCCCGACAGGGGGACTTGTGGAAGGTCGGGCGGGGGGAGAGGGCCAGTACCGAACCGAAATTCACCGCTGCGGCGAATTTCGAATCAGAACCTCAGGCCGGCTGTGCCGCCACCGAGTAAGTGCGCTGCTGGTCGCGGGTCTTCACGAAGTCCTCAAGCGTCTCTCCGCGCATTGAGGCATAAATGTCCAGATTGGATACCCCCGTCACGGCCGCCAGCGTTCTCCGGAACGCAGAAGATCGCGCCGTAGTGGATCAGCCCGCGTTAGTCGCGATTTCTGGTAAGTTGCTGTTTATGTTCTATAAATTCGGCATTTCCCATCGCCTTGTCCGCATCGGCAAGGCAGGCGGCGCGGGCTTCGGGATCGTTTTCCAGCAGGTCCATGAAGCGGGCGTCCCATTCGGGATCGTTGAACCCGCAGCGCTCGCCGTGGACCTGGTGCGACAGCCCGCCGGTGGCGACCAGCGCGACCTTGAGGTCTTCGGGATAGCTCTCGATGGCGGTGCGCAGCGCCTGCCCCAACTTGAAGCAGCGGCGCGCGGTGTGTGGGGGGGGAGGGAGCGGACCGGTGCCGCGAAATTCGCTTTTCGCGAATTTCCAAACGGTCTCTCCGGCGGCGCAACGCTCCTGGTCAGGGGCGTGCGCCGGTGAGCGGGAAAGTACCGAAGGGGCCGTTGGCGTTCTCGCCGGTCATGCGTCCCGCCTTCACGGTCACGTCGTAGCTGACGGTGATCGGCATCGGCATCGAGGCCTTGCCCTGGAACTTGGCGCGGCCGTCCTTCACGGCGCCGGCCACAGCGACGGTGCCTTGCTCGGCGCTGACCTTGCCGGTCACCACGTTGCCGTTCACGGCCAGGTCCATCACCGCCTTCTGCGGGCCGACCGGGGTCTGGATGACGATGGCCCACTTGCCCGTGAAGTCCTGCGGCCTGGCCGTGCTGGCCGCCGCCGCCTTGGCCTTGTCCAGCAGCGCCTGCTTCTCGGCCGGAGCCGCCTTTGCGCGGGCGCGCAGATAGAAGCGGATGGTTTCGAGGTCGCTGTCGGAGATCTCGGGGAAGGGCGGCATGCCGTTCATCTTCAGCCCGCCCTGCTTGACGACCTGCCTGAACGTCGCCGCATCGGTGATGATCGGCGAATAGCGCAGGTCCGGCGCGGCACCGCCGCCGACCGCGTTCCAGCCGTGGCAGACGATGCAGGCGCGGGAGCCGAACAGCATCGCCCCTGCCTGCGCCCGCGCGAGGTCGGGTTTGAACGCCGGGTCCTGCGGAGGGGTGGGCTCTTCATAGGCAAAGGGCGGGATCGAGTCCTTGCCGTCCAGTGCAAAGGTCAGCACGCGGCGCGGCAGGCGGTAGTCGGTGCGGAAGGCCGCATTGCCGAGCGACTGCATGCCCGCGCCCTGACCGCCTGCGCCGGTGATGACGGTGACGTACTGCTTGCCGTTCATCCGGTAGGTGATCGGCGCGCCGACGATCGGGCTCTCGGTCCGGAACGACCAGAGTTCCTTGCCGGTCCCGGCATGGCGGGCGACGAACTTGCCGTCCATCTGCCCTTCGAACACCAGCCCGCCGCCGCTGGCCATGACGCCGCCGGGCCAGGTGCCGGGCAGTTCCACTTCCCAGGCCAGCGTCTGCGTCGCCGGGTTCCAGGCGCGCAGGAAGCTCTTGTGGCCGCCGGGCAGTTCCACCTCCGGGATCAGGGTGACGCCCATGCCCTTGCTGATCTCGCCGCCGCCGGCGCCGCCGTCCCCGATCAGTGCGCCCATCTCCAGGACCGGGATGTAGACCAGCCCGGTCTGCGGGCTGTAGGCCTGCGGCATCCACGAATGCGCGCCGGTCGGCCCGGGCCAGAGTTCGAACATGCCGGGCTTTCCGGCATAGCGGATGCCGGGGTTCTCGACCGGGCGGCCGGTCTTCTTGTCGATATGATCCGCCCAGCTGACCCGGGCGATCTTCTCGGCCGAGATGAATGCGCCGGTGGCCCGGTCGATCACGTAGAAGAAGCCGTTCTTCGGTGCCTGCATCAGCACCTTGCGGTCCTTGCCGTCGATCTTCAGCGTCGCCAGCGACATGTCGGTGGTGGCGGTGCAGTCCCACTGTTCGCCGGGGCAGACCTGGTAGTGCCACTTGTAGGCGCCGGTATCGGCATCGACCGCGACGATCGAGGCGAGGAACAGGTTATCGCCGCCGCCGGGGCTGCGCAGGTTCTGGTTGTAGGGGAATCCGTTGCCGACGCCGAGGTAGATCATGTTCAGTTCGGGATCGTAGCTGAAGGCGTTCCAGGCCGTGCCGCCGCCGCCGCGCCGGCTGCCGTCGGGGTTGGTCCACCCGCTCGGCCAGGTCTTGCGCATGACCGCTTCGGCCTTCTGGTTCACCGGCGAAACCTCCTCCCCCGGCGTGGTGAAGAAGCGCCAGACCCGCTTGCCGGTCTTTTCGTCATAAGCGGTGACGAAGCCGCGGGCCGGGCTGATGTCCGCGCCGCCGAAGCCGACGATCACCTTGCCGCCGAACACCCGCGGCGCGCCGTTCGAATTGCGCGGGGCCTGGTCGGGATAGTCGTACGTCTTCCAGACTTCCTTGCCGGTCCCGGCGTCGAGCGCGATCACGTAGCCATCGGTGGTGACGAGGAAGACGCGGCCCTGGTGATCCGGGCCGGCATCATAGGCGATGCCCTTGTTGCCCCAGGACATCTGCAGGGCCGAGGTCGCCCGGTCGCGGGTGCCGGCGTCGTATTCCCACAGCTGCCGGCCAGTCACCGCGTCGAGCGCACGGATGTGCGAATGGCCGCTGGTGAGGAACACCTTGCCCTCCGCCATGAGCGGCGTGCTGGCGGTATAGCCGGGCTCCAGATCGTAGTGCCAGGCCAGCTTGAGACTGCCGACGGTATCGGTGTTGATCTCATCCAGCGGGGAATAGTGGGTCTCGCCGGGGGTTCGGCCCCAACTGGGCCACTCGTCGGGATCGGCGACCATGCCCTGTTCGATCGGCTGCGCGGCTTTGTTGCAGGCAGTCAGTGCCAGGGGCGCGAGCATGGCCAGCGCCAGCCCGAGCGCTGCGGTTACGGGACGTGCGGTCACGGCGTCTTCCCCCAGAGTGTCCTGTCTTTTCGGGGGAAGCGCTATCAGTCGCCGACGGGCTTGGGAAGATTTGCTACATGCTGTGTATCATATCTTGCCCGGGTTATCGCCCTCGCGAAGGGGCCCCACGCGAAGGGCCCCCCGCGAACAGGTCTCATGCGAACGGCAACAGGCAAAGGCCCCGGCCACCCTTGCGGATGACCGGGGCCCCGGTGGCTCCATCCTCCAGGCAGGGGATGGAATCAGTGGGTGCCGGCGCCTGCCGGGATCGGAGTGCCCTGCTTCAGGTAGACCCGGTTGTCCTCGATGCGGTCGACATTGTCGAAGGCGATGAAGTGGTGGGCACCGTCCGAGCTGTCCGAACGGGTCAGCTTGATCTGGTCATGCTTCACTTCGTCGACGGTGCCGACATGCTGACCGGCGGCATCGGCTACTTCCATGTGCTCGCGAACGCGCAGCTTCTCGAACATTGCATCTCTCCTTGTCGTTGTGATGGAAGGAAAACGGCGTGAAGAGGCGCGCGTTCCGGCACTTGTCGGACCTCAGCCACGGCTCATGGCTTTCGCGCTTCCACACCGCCTGGAGATCGGGCGGCTGCGACAATTTGCGGCTTGAGCGGGCGGGCGTCCTCGGCTTGTCATCGCCGGGCGGCACTTCGCGGCCGCTCAGAACGCACGCATCCAAGCAGCTTCATCGCAACATACAGGGGAATTTCACGAGCATGCGCAAATGGCATCGTTGGCTGTCGATCTTTTTCGGCATCTTTATCCTGTGGATCGCGATCACCGGCGTGCTGAGCCAGGTTGCGGTGCTGTGGCCGAGCGGCGCCGCCGCCGAGCAGGTCACCGCCAGCCCGCCTCCGGGCTTTGTCTGCCCCGAGGGCTGGCGCTGCATGCCGCCGCGTCCGCAGGGCGGCATGCGCTCGCTGGTCGGGCTGTTCCACCATCTCCACTCGGGCGAGAGCTTCGGGCTGGTCGGCACCGTGATCTCGGTGCTGTCGGGGTTGGCGCTGGTGTTCTTCTCGTTCTCGGGGATCTGGCTCTACGTCCAGATGTGGCGTTTTCGCAGCAAGCGCGCGCTGGCGCCGCGCTGGTTCTGGAAGTGATCCGCGGCTGATCGCATCGAGGGGCGGGCGGGTGTCGTCAGGGCTCGGCGCCCAGCCCGAAGGTGGCGTCCCCGCGCGGCGCGAGCAATATGCGATCGCCATCGATTCCGTCGATCTCGCTGACGGTGACGAACGGGTGGCCGGGCTCGGCCAGCAACACTTCCTGCCCCTCGACCCGGTCGACCACGCCCAGCACCGCGCCATTGGAATCGATCACGGTCATGCCCTTGCGCACGAAGCCGGATCCGGTGTGCCAGGAAGTCTCTGCATCGGTGCTCATAGGGGGCTCTCCCGCGCTGTTGGGGGCTGTGCAATGCCTGCAATCTGGCGCGATCCGGCGAGTCGCGCAATCGCCTCTGGTCTACCAGTGCTTGCGTCCCCATATTGGGCGAGGCGCTAGATGTGCCGTTTTTAGCTGTGCAAACTTTGCACTGACGGCTCCACTTATGACGGAATTTGAGTATCGTGGCCCCCGTCGGTTCCGCGGTGCGCTTCGGAGCCAGAAAATTCTAGCGCCACGAATGCCCGGAACGCCGTCATTGCGGCCGCCAGCAGCCGTCGGCGCGCCTGTACGAATCGCCATCGGAGTTCGCCCATGTCCCTTCTCGAAGCCCGCAAGACCTACAAGCCCTTCGAATACCCCTGGGCCTACGACTACTGGAAGAAGCAGCAGCAGCTGCACTGGCTTCCCGAGGAAGTGCCGCTGGGCGAGGATTGCCGCGACTGGGCGCAGAAGATCTCGGAGCATGAGCGCAACCTGCTCACCCAGATCTTCCGCTTCTTCACGCAGGCCGACGTGGAAGTGCAGGACTGCTACCACGAGAAGTACGCCCGCGTCTTCAAGCCCACCGAAGTCAAGATGATGCTCACCGCCTTCTCCAACATGGAGACGGTGCACATCGCCGCCTACTCGCACCTGCTCGACACCATCGGCATGCCCGAGAGCGAATACGGCATGTTCCTCGAGTACTCCGAGCTCAAGGACAAGCACGACTACCTGCAGAAGTTCGGCGTCGACAACGACGAGGACATCGCCCGCACCCTCGCCATGTTCGGCGGCTTCACCGAGGGCGTGCAGCTTTTCGCCAGCTTTGCGATGCTGATGAACTTCCCGCGCTTCAACAAGATGAAGGGCATGGGCCAGATCGTCTCGTGGTCGGTGCGTGACGAATCGCTGCACTGCGAGGGCATCATCAAGCTGTTCCACGCCTTCACCCAGGAGCGCGGCTGCCTGACCAAGGCGGTGAAGGACGACATTGCCGACCAGTGCCAGACCACGATCCGCCTGGAAGACAACTTCATCGACCTCGCCTTCGAGATGGGCCCGGTTCCCGGCATGACCGCCAAGGACATCAAGCGCTACATCCGCTTCATCGCCGACTGGCGCATGGAGCAGTTGGGCCTCAAGCCGATCTACATGATCGAGGAACACCCGCTGCCCTGGCTGCAGCCGCTGCTCAACGGCGTCGAGCATGCCAACTTCTTCGAGACCCGCGCGACGGAATATTCGAAGGGCGCCACCCGCGGCGACTGGAACACCGTGTGGTCGAACTTCGACGCGCGCCGCAAGGTCAAGGCCAACGACGTGGAGCCGGTGGAGGACCATTCCGAGCCGGACATGTTCGGCGGCACCCAGGCGGCCGAATGAGTTCCGTCGCCTTCGGATAGCAAAAACCCCGCATGCGATCGGCATGCGGGGTTTTTTGTTGTCCCGGCACGCTCAGCACCAGTCGCCGCGATAGCCTTTCCAGCGTTCGGCAAGGCCCTCGCTGACCAGCACTTCGCCCAGGCTGCGGCCGCCGCGGGTGACGACGCGCAAGGCGCGGCCGTAGCGGTCGGTATCGCGCCCATCGCTCCAGGCCTGGAGCGAGAACGGGCCCTGGTTGAGCAGTTCGGTCATGCGCGCGGTTGCCCTGGCGCCGAGCTGCGCCTCGTGCGGGCAGGATGGCGTACTGGTTTCCGGCGCGTTGATGTCGGCTATGCGGATCTTCCGGCCTTCATACCAGAACGTGTCGCCATCGACGACACAGGTCGTGCGCCTGGCGCCGGCACAATGGGCGAAGCGGGCGTTCTCCCGGTCGATACTGCCGGCAACCGGGGCCGGCGACGGCGCGGCGAGCGGCAGGGTTCGGGAAGAGGGTGTCAGCGAGGGCAGGTCGTTCCAGAAGTACACGGTCAGGAACATCGCCAGCGCGCCGAGGATCCACGACGGCGAAATCGGGAAGCGGCGGCTTCTCGCAGCGCTGCGTGCGGGACGGCCACTGGCGATGGGGATCGGGCTGGAGGGGCGGCGAAACGGGTTCAGGCTAAAACGCATCAGGTCCCATATTCGCGCTGACCGGATTCGTCGAACTCTCCGCGGCAGGTGCGGATCATGCGATCGAGTTCCGCGCGGTGGAAGGCGTGGATCAGCTTGAGCCCCAGCGTGCCGTCACGCGTCCAGCGCACGCGCGCCTCGATCGCGGCGGCGCCGTCGACCTTGATGGCAACGATATCGTCGAGTTGCAGCGTGGCCATGCGGTCTTGGGCGGCCTCGGACAGGCAGCCGAGCCGGCAGCCTTCCTGCGAAAGTTCGATCAGCAGGCCGCTGCCGATGCGGCGGCCTTCACGGTGGATCGAGGCCTTGCGGCGCACGGCGAAGCGCTGGTGGGCGCTGAATCTCAAAGCTCTCACAGGCGATGCCCCCCGGCCATTCCTGGTCGGTCAGCCTGAAGCCCTAGGGTTATCATTCGGTTACCGGGTTTCTTGTGCCCGGATTAGCGACCCGACGGGGTGTTCAGACGGTCCAACTGCCCGGATTGGGCATGGGTTGATGTTTTTGCGCGTTGAGCAGACTCAGCACGCAGCGAACGATGACCAGCACGCCGACCGCCATCAGCACCAGCAGGCCGATCACCACGATCAGCAGCAGGCAACCGACGATCGAGCCGACAAGGCCGATCCAGAAGGTATTGATCAGGTACTGATAGTGCGAGGCTTCCCACTCCGCCTTCGCCTCACCCCGCCAGACATAGGCGAGCACGACGCCGACGATGAGCGTCACCCCCGTTACGCAGGAGGCCAGATAGAGCAGGCTGATGATCGTCGGATGGTTGAATTCGAAGCCGGAACTGGTGCTGCTGCGCTCGTCCATGGGTGCCCTCCACGATGGCCGGGCGGAATGCTGCCTCCATTGTGCGTTTTGCGCAAGTCCTCTTTCGAAAAGGGAAAAATCGGTGGGCGCGGAGGTCTGGCAGCCACTGGGGTAGCCACCGGGGCGATCAATACCGGGGCGGATGCGATCGCGCTGGTCTCGCGCCGATAGGGGGTTACCCTGATGGCAAGGGAATCGGCGGAAAGCCGGCGGAAACAGGGGATTTGCGGATGTCGGTGATCGAGATCGAAACGCGCATGGGGCGGCTGGCCGGGCAAAGTGGGCAGGGCGGCCAGGGCGGGCAAGATGGCCAGGGCGGGCTGGGCGTTTCGCGCTTCCTTGGCATTCCCTACGCCCGCGCCGGACGCTTCGCGGCGCCCGCACCGGCCGAGCCATGGCAGGGCCTGCGTGCCGCCGACCGATTCGCGCGCCGGTGTCCCCAGCAATATGGCGCCAGGATAAGGCCGGAGATGCTGGAGGGAGAGGACTATGGTGAGGATTGCCTACACCTCAACGTCTACTGCCCGCAAGGCGGCACGCCCGGCCCGAAGCCGGTCATGGTCTGGATCCACGGCGGCGCCTTCATGGCGGGCAGCGCGAATTCCTATGATGCCTCCCGGCTGGCGGGCGAGGGCGACATCGTGGTCGTCACCATCAACTATCGGGTTGGCGTGCTGGGCTTCGTCAATTTCGGCGATGCGCTCGGCATTCCCGGTATCCCGTCGAACCTCGGGCTGCGCGACCAGATCGCCGCGCTCGAATGGGTGCGCGATACCATTGCCGACTTCGGCGGCGATCCGCAGCGGGTGACCATCTGCGGGCAGTCGGCGGGGTCGATGTCGGTCTCGCTGCTGATGCTGTCGCCGCGCGCGCAGGGGCTGTTTCACGGCGCAGTCATGATGTCCGGCGCCGTCAGCCTGATCCACGACCGCGAGCGCGCGATCCGCGACGGCCAGCGCTATGCCGAGGTGCTGGGCCTCGACCAGGCGAGCGCAGAGCGCCTCAGGACGATGCCTCTCGGCGACCTCATCAAGGCGCAGGCCGAAGTCGGCAAAAAGTTGACTCATGCGATCCCCGCCGCCCCGTGGTACGATGGGGACATCCTGCCCGCCTCGTTTGCGCAGGCCCTGCAGACGCCGACCGCGCCGGTCCCGCTGCTGGCGGGCGCGACCCGCGACGAGATCCGGCTGTTCGACCTCATGCCGGGCGATATCCTGCCCTCGAAGTGGGCCGATCTCGAGGCGCTGCTGCGCGCGCAGCTTGGTGAGGTGCAGGCCGCGCGGATCCTCGCGTGCTATCCGCGCGACCGGAAGGGACGCATCGCGCTGGGCTCCGACCTCACTTTCGTCATGCCGACCCTGCACTTTGCCGAACGCCATGCCCGCACGCAGCCGACATGGTTCTACCGTTTCGACTATGCCCATCCGCTGGCCGGGGCCACGCACGGCCTGGACCTGACGCTGTTCTGGCCGTTTACCGGGCTGAAGATGGCGCTGGTGCGCGGTGGGCCGGATACGGGACGCCGCGCCGAACTGGGGCGGCGGATGCGCGCACACGTCGCGCATTTCGTCCGTCATGGCGATCCGGGCGACATCTGGCCGCGCTACGAAGAAGGCTCGCGCAAGGTGCGGGTCTACGATCTGGCCGACCGGTTCGAGGCGAACCCGGAGGCGGAGCGCTATGCCGCGTGGGCCGGGCGTGACGTGGAGCCGGGGAGGGGGAAGTAGAGGAAATCCTTAGAGCAGTTCCCGATCCGATCGCATCGGATCAACTGCTCTAAGATTTTGGTTTTACGCGTTTTCCGAGGCATCAGGTAATTCCACCTGATTAGAAAACGCTCTAGGCCAACTACGCTGCGCGTTCACGGATCTGGGGCCCAAGGCCCAAGGCTCCAGAATCATCCGCTTTCCTTAGTTCAGCCCGAGAAACAGCCCGGCCAGAGCCGCGCTCATCAGGTTCGAAAGGCTGCCCGCGCACAGCGCCCGCACGCCGAGGCGGGCGATGATCGGCCGCTGGTTGGGCGCGAGGCCGCCGGTCACCGCCATCTGGATCGCGATCGACGAGAAGTTGGCAAAGCCGCAGAGCGCAAAGGTCACGACGGCAACGGTGCGCGCGGACAGTTCCTTCATCTGGCCAAGGTCGATGAAGGCGACGAATTCGTTGAGCACGATCTTGCTGCCGAACAGGCTGCCGGCCTGCATCGCCTCGTGCCAGTCGGGCACGGCGAGCAGGTAGAAGACCGGGGCGAACAGATAGCCGAGCAGGCCCTGGAAGGTCACGCCCGTGAAGCCGAACAGCGCCCCGATCCAGCCGACCAGGCCGTTGGCAAGCGCGATCAGCGCCACGAAGGCCAGCACCATCGCGCCGACGGCGACGGCCAGCTTCACGCCGGTCTGGGCGCCCTGCGAGGCGGCCATGATGATGTTGGCGGGCTTTTCTTCCTCGTGCTCGACCGCTTCGGGTTCGTCGACGTGGACACCCGGAAGGTGGGTCACGTCGGCGCGGTTGAGCGCGGCGGCGGCGGCACCGGCGGGCGGCAGGGTGCCTTCATGCACGTCCGCCTCACCCTCGGTACCGGTCTCGGCAACCGGGCGCGGATCGGGCATGATCATCTTGGCCATGAAGATACCGCCCGGCGCCGACATGAAGGCGGCGGCCACCAGGTAGTCGATGCGGATGCCCATCGAGGCATAGGCGGCCAGGATCGTGCCGGCGACGCCGGCCAGGCCCACGCTCATCACACAGAACAGCTGCGAGGGGTTGAGGGCGGCGAGATAGGGGCGGATCACCAGCGGCGCCTCGCTCTGGCCCACGAAGATGTTCGAGGCGGCGCAGAGGCTTTCGACCTTGCTGATGCCGGTGATCTTTTCCAGGCCGCCGCCGATCCAGCGCACCACCAGCGGCATGATCTTGAGGTAGTAGAGGATCGAGATCAGCGAGGCGAAGAAGATGATGACCGGCAGCGCCGAGATCGCGAAGGAGTGGCCGCCGATCTCCGGGCTGGCAAGCGGACCGAACAGGAAGTCGACACCGGCATGGGCATAACCGAGCAGGCTTTCCACGCCCGCCGCGGCGCCGCCCAGCAAGTCCTTGCCGAAGGGAACATAGAGGACAAGCGCGGCCAGACCGGCCTGAAGCGCAAAGGCGGCGCCCACCACGCGCAGGCGGATGGCCTTGCGATTCGTGGACAGAAGAAAGGCGGCGGCCATGATGAGAACGATGCCAAGCAGGCTGTAGGCGACGTGCATCGTCCCCGGGTCTCCAAAAAACATGCTGAATCTGTGCGCAAACCTAAAGGCGCGCATGCGTGACGGCTAGTGCAATTGTGCCAAGCCCGTTAGAGCATCGCCATGGAACCGCAAGCCCCGGCAAGCGCGCAGTCCCGCGCGATTCTCATTCCCCGCTCGATGATGGTCTTCACGCCCCTCTACGGCGGGCTCGTGGTCCTGGCCGGTGTGCTGGGCATCAAGATCGCCTCGCTGGGGCACTGGCCGCTGGTCGGTGACCTTGCGGTGGAGTCCGGAATCTTCGCGTTTCTGCTGCTGGTGGTGATCTCCAGCGCGGTGGCCGAACTGCACGGCACGGTTGTCGCCAACCGGCTGGTGCGCTTCGGCTTCATCCCGCTGATCGTCTCGATGAGCCTGCTGGCGCTGGTGATCAACGTCGTGCCGCCCGCGCCGTTCTGGCAGGACCAGGAGGCCTATGCCCGGCTGCTGGGGCAGGGCGCGCGCATGCAGTTCGCAGGGCTGGTGTCCTACGGCGTGTCGCAGACGCTCAACGTCACCGTGTTCGCGCGGCTTGCCGCCGGGCGCGAGGGCGGTCTGCTGATCGTCCGCGCCTGGATCGCCAGCCTGCTCAGCCAGATCGTCGACACCCTGATCTTCATCACCATCTCCTTTGCGGGCGTCTTGCCGCTCTGGCAGATCATGGAGGGGCAGATCATCTCGAAGGTCCTGCTTTCCACGATCATGGTGCCGCCTTTCATCTGGCTTTTCGTGAAGCTGGGCCGCAAGCTGGATGGCGGCTGAGACAATCGGCGGATTCTCCCGCGATTTTGGGTTTAAATCCTGACGCAGAGGACTAAAGCGCCTCCATGCCGAATCCTCACGATCCCGCCATGCTCTCGAAGGCCGAGACGCTCGTCGATGCGCTGCCCTACATGCAGCGTTATGCCGGTCGCACGTTCGTCGTGAAATACGGCGGCCATGCCATGGGCGATCCCGAACTCGCGCGCGATTTCGCCGAGGACGTGGTGCTGCTCAAGGCCGTGGGGATCAACCCCGTGGTCGTTCACGGCGGCGGTCCGCAGATCGGCGCCATGCTCAAGACCATGGGCGTCGAATCGCGCTTCGTTGACGGTCTGCGCGTCACCGACAAGGAAACCGCCAAGGTCGCCGAAATGGTGCTCTCGGGCGTGATCAACAAGGAAATCGTCGGCTGGATCAGCGAAGCCGGTGGCAAGGCCATGGGCATTTCCGGCAAGGACGGCGGTCTCGTCACGGCCGCCAAGGTCCAGCGCACCGCCAAGGATCCGGACAGCAATATCGAGCGCGTGGTGGACCTCGGTTTCGTGGGCGAGCCGGCGAAGATCGACACCAGCGTGATCGAGACGATCTCGGCCGCCGGCATGATTCCGGTGATCGCCCCGATCGCCCCGGGCGAGGACGGGGCGACCTACAACATCAACGCCGACACCATGGCCGGTGCCATCGCCGCAGCCCTGGGGGCCGCGCGGCTGTTCCTGTTGACCGACGTGCACGGCGTGCTCGACAAGCAGGGCGAACTGCTGACCGACCTTACGCCCGCCGATATCAAGGTGCTCCAGCAGGACGGCACGATTTCCGGCGGCATGATCCCCAAGCTGGAAACCTGCGTCCATGCGGTGGAAGCGGGCTGCGAGGCGGCGGTCGTGCTTGACGGGCGGGTTTCCCATGCCATGTTGCTGGAAATATTCACGCAGGAAGGCGCGGGCACACTGATCCGGGCCGGCTAAGATACCTGCAGCGGGGGGAAATTCCGGCAGAAAGGCCCTTTCGATTACAATGCGTACCAGCTTCCTTCTCGCCCCGGTTCTTTCCGTTTCGGCTTTCGCGCTTCTGCTCGCGGGCTGCAGCAAGGAGCCGGACGCCCAGCCCAGCGGCGCGGCGAGCATGGAAGCGAGCGAGGCGGCCGCGCTCACCGACGATGCGCCCAGCGACAGTGCGAGCGCTGCGGCCGATGCCGATGCCGATGCCGTCGCCAAGCTCGATCTCGAAGCGCTGAACGAACGCCGCGATCCGGAACGCCTGCTGCGCTTCTACACCAATGCCCTGCGCGTGGGGGACTGGGCGGATGCCGCCCGCGCGTGGACCCTCGATGCGCAGATGACGCCCGAGAAGCTGGCGAAGGAATTCGGCGGCGATGCCGGTCCGAAGATCGCGGTCGGCAAGGGCGACATGGAAGGCGCCGCCGGTTCGCTCTATTACGAGGCGCCGTTGGTGATCGACTTTGCCGATGGCCGCGCTTCGCGCCGGGGCACCATCGTCCTGCGCCGCGTCAATGACGTGCCGGGGGCGAGCGCCGAGCAGCTCACCTGGCGCATCGAGCGCAGTTCCACGCTGCCGCAATAGCATGGCGTGAGCAACGCCGGGCATTTCGGCCCTGGTGCCTGGCCCTTGGTCCCGGCCTTTGGTTCCGGCCCTTGGCCCTTGGTCGATGCCCATCCGTCCATCGTGGACGTGCCCTTGCCCCGGCGCCCGCCATTCGGCTATCAGCGCCTGAGAAAGTGCTGAAAAGTCCGCCGCTCGCGGGCCAGAACGCATCCCTATGCATTTCAAGGAGCCGGCGTTGCTGTTCCTCACCCTCTACCAGATAATCGACTACCTGATCAGCATCATCCTCTTCGTGGTGATCGTGCAGTTCGTGCTGGGGCTGCTGATCGCGTTCAACGTGGTCAACATGCACAACCAGTTCGTTTCGGCGGTGTGGACCGCGCTCAACGCGATCCTCGAACCGATGCTGCGGCCGATCCGCCGGATCATGCCGAACACCTCGCCGATCGACTTCTCGCCGATGGCGCTGATCATCGGCCTGACGATCGTGCAGATCATCGTCGGCAACCTTGCAAGGGCCTATTCCTGATGACGCAGGCAAGCATCATTGACGGCAAGGCCTTTGCCGAGGGCCTTCGCGCGCGCGTCGGCACCGCCGCCGTCGGCTTCGAGGCCCGCACCGGCCGCAAGCCCGGCCTCGCCGTCGTGCTGGTGGGCGAAGATCCGGCCAGCCAGGTCTATGTCCGCAACAAGGGCAAGCAGACGGTGGCCGCCGGCATGGCCAGTTTCGAACACAAGCTGCCTGCCGACACCGCCGAGGCGGACCTCCTGGCGCTGGTGCGCGAACTGAACGAGGATCCGCGCGTCGACGGCATTCTCGTCCAGCTGCCGCTGCCGCCGCACATGAACGAGCAGAAGGTGATCGCCACGATCAACCCCGACAAGGACGTGGACGGCTTCCACGTCGTCAATGTCGGGCGGCTCGCCACCGGTCTGCCGGGCTTCGTGCCCTGCACGCCGCTGGGCTGCGTGATGCTGCTGAAGGACAAGCTGGGCTCGCTCTCGGGTCTCGACGCCGTGGTCATCGGCCGCTCGAACATCGTCGGCAAGCCGATGGCGCAGCTGCTGATCGCGGAGAGCTGCACCGTCACCGTCGCGCACAGCCGGACCAGGGATCTGCCCGAGGTCGTCCGCCGCGCCGACATCGTGGTGGCCGCGGTCGGCCGTCCGGAAATGGTCAAGGGGGACTGGCTGAAGCCCGGCGCCACCGTGATCGACGTGGGCATCAACCGCGTTCCGGGTGCCGAGGAAGGCAAGACCAGGCTGGTGGGCGACGTCGATTTCGCCTCGGCCTGCGAGGTTGCCGGCGCGATCACCCCGGTTCCCGGCGGCGTCGGCCCGATGACGATCGCGGTGCTGCTGCGCAACACCATCGTTGCCGCCCATCGCAATGCCGGTCTCGACTTCGACGAGAGCGCGCTTTGATCCTGCGCCGGGTTCTCGCGGGAGCGGCCGGGCTGGCGCTGGTGGCGACACCGGCGCTGGCGCGCCGCCCCGAGCGGGCACCCGGCGTCGGCACGGCCAACCCTAGTGCGCTGATCGCGGCGGAGATCGCCTTCGCCCGTCTGGCGCGCGAGAAGGGGCAGTGGACCGCCTTTCGCGAAACCGCCGCCGAAGACGCGGTGATGTTCGTGCCCGAGCCCGTCCGCGCGCTGCAATGGCTGGGTGGCCGCAAGGACCCGCCCGCCGCCGTGCAGTGGCAGGCCGCGCAAGTCTGGATGAGCTGCGACGGTACCGTGGGGGTCACCAAGGGCGCGTGGCAGCGGCCGGACGGGACGGTCGGCTATTTCACCACGATCTGGCAGAAGCGCTGGAAAAAGAGCGATTACCGCTGGGTACTCGATCAGGGCGACACGCTGGCGCAGCCGCTGCCGGACAGCGACATGCTTTCCGCCTCGGTGGCCGATTGCCCCCGGGGCGGCCCGCGTTCCCAGATGGAACGACCCGAACCGGCCAAGGGGCCGCCGGGCCTGACCGGCGAAGGCCGTTCCGATGACGGCACCCTGGCATGGGGGTACCGCGTGGGTGCCGACCAGTCCCGCTCGCTCATCGTCTCGCTGATGAAGAACGGCACCATGACCGAAGTGATGCGCAGCGACGTCGCCGCGCCGAAGGCCCCGTAACCCTATGTACGAAATCTTTCTCAGCGCCTTCGTCACGCTTTTCGTGGTGATCGACCCGCCCGGCTGCGCGCCGATCTACGCCGGTCTTTCGGCAGAGGCGAACCGCTCGCAGGCGATCTCGATGGCGGCCCGCGCCTGCCTGATCGCGGCGGCCATTCTCGTGGTCTTTGCCCTGTTCGGCGCACGCCTGCTGGGCGCGCTGCACATCGAACTCAATGCCTTCCGCATCGCCGGCGGCATCATGCTGTTCATGATCGCCATCGACATGGTCTTCGAAAAGCGCACCCAGCGCCGCGAGGAACGGGCCGAGAAGATCATCGCCCACAACATGGAAACCCCCGAGGTCGATGACGTCTCGGTGTTCCCGATGGCGATGCCGATGCTGGCGGGGCCGGGGTCGATCGCCACGATCATGCTGCTCACCTCGCGTGCGCATGGCATGGAAGAAACGCTGGCGATCCTGGCCGCAATGGCCGCGGTGATGGTGCTGAGCTTTGCGGCGCTCGCTGCCGCAGGACCGCTGATGCGGGTGCTGGGCGACAAGGTGGAGGCGGTGATTACCCGCCTGCTCGGCGTGCTGCTGGCGGCTCTGGCCGCGCAGTACGTGATCGACGGGGTGAAGGCCGTTTTGCTTTAAGAATGAAGCGGAAGTCCTGGGGCCCTTCGACAGGCTCGGGAGATCCCCCAGACCCTCAAAGCGTCTTCGTTGCGCACCACCTAACCGTAGTGCGCTCGCTGCGGCGCAGCCAATAGGTCTGCCGGCGCAGCCATGGGCGCGCGGCGGATCGTGCAGGACTCAACGCAGACGGTATTGGGGGGGCAGGGGGGCGGAGTTTATCCCGAGCTTCGCCGATGGGCTCCCCTGCTTTATCCCCTGCTGTTGTTCTTCTTCTTCAACCAGCCAAAGCCAGCTTCGCCGCTTCTTCCCGCACCACACGCGGCTGATCCGGCCAGATCCCGCGCGTGTCGTAGACCAGCTTGTCCGCGCGTTCGGCCAGCGGCACCACGCGGAACACGTCGTGGTCGACCAGCACGATCAGGATGTCACAGGTCTCCAGCGCATCGTCGATGTCGATCTGCACGGCGCCGGTATCGGTGAACTCGATGGGAAGCTGCGCCGCGTAAGGCTCGACCACATGGATGCGGCTGCCGAACTTGCGGGCGAGGCGGCTGGTGACGAAGCGGGCCGGGCTTTCGCGGAAGTCGTCGATGTTGGCCTTGAAGGCAAGGCCGAGGCAGGCGACTTTGGCGTGCGGATCGGCTTCCAGCAGGGCCTCGGCCTTGGCGATCACGTGGTGCATCTTGTGATCGTTGACGCCGCGCGCGGTGCGGATCAGCGGAGTCTCGTCGGGGGCGCCGTGGACGATGAACCAGGGGTCGACGGCGATGCAGTGTCCGCCCACGCCGGGGCCGGGGGTCAGGATGTTCACGCGCGGGTGACGGTTGGCGAGGCGGATGACTTCCCACACGTCCAGCCCCATGCGGTCCGCCACCATCGAGAGTTCGTTGGCGAAGGCGATGTTGACGTCGCGGTAGGCGTTCTCGACAAGCTTGGTCATCTCGGCCGAGCGGGCGTCGGTGGTCACGCATTCGCCGCGCACGAAGCGCTTGTAGAAGGCCAGCGCCTTGCGCGCGCAGCGCGGGGTCACGCCGCCGATCGACCGGTCGTTGTTGGTCAGCTCCTCGAGGATGCGGCCGGGCAGCACCCGCTCGGGGCAATAGGCGATCGAGACGTCGGGCGTATCGCGCGTCAGACCGGGAATCTTCAGGTCCGGCCGCAACTGCGCGATCAGGTCGCGCAGCTCCTCGGTGGTGCCGACCGGCGAGGTCGATTCCAGGATCACCACGTCGCCGGCCTTCAGCACCGGCGCGACCGCGCGGCCGGCGGCAAGGACATAGGAAATGTCGGGCGCGTGGTTCTTGTCGAACGGCGTCGGCACCGCGATCACGAAGACGTCGGCGGGAGCGATCTCAGTCGAGGCCGAAAGCAGCCCGCGCGAGACGACGCCCTGAACGAGGCCGTCGAGATCGACTTCCTCGATATGGATTTCGCCCCGGTTGATGGTGTCGACCACCGCCTGCGAGACGTCGAGGCCCAGCACCTTGCACCCGGCGCGGGCAATCACGGCGGCGGTGGGAAGGCCGATGTAGCCGAGGCCGACGACACAGACGTCAGGCGGCGAACCTGTCCGGCTCATTGGGATACTCCGTGATTGGCATTGGACGTTCGCTGGGTTGGAGCGGCGCGCCGGGCGGGCTGGTCGCCCCGGACAAGCGTCGTGACGCCCCCGGCGAACGTCCGATGCCAACCCCGAAGGGGCGGGCCAATTTTGGCCCATTGCTGCGTTGCTCGTCGGTCACAATGGGCAGGCATTGCTCCCTCCTCGTGCCTTGCACTGGGCCAAAATTGGCTCCGTCCCGGAGCATCCCAATGAGCCGGACAGGTTCGTTCATCCGATTTCACTGGCAAGCAACTCCACGATTCGACGCGAGGACTGCCCGTCCCCGAATGGATTGTGGGCGCGCGCCATGGACTCGTATGCCATGTTATCGTCGAGCAGGGTTGATAATTCGGTAACGATCTTGCTGGCCGTGGTTCCCACGAGTCTGGCGGTTCCCGCAGCGACGCCTTCGGGCCGCTCGGTGGTCTCGCGCATGACCAGCACCGGCTTGCCCAGCGCGGGGGCCTCTTCCTGCACGCCGCCCGAATCGGTCAGCATGATCTCGGCGATGGAAATGAGACGGGCGAAGTGCGGATAGTCGAGCGGCTCGATCAGCGCGACGTTGTCCAGCCCCGAGAGGCGCTCGTTCATCACCTTGCGCACGTTGGGGTTGAGGTGGACGGGGAAGATCACCGCCACGTCGGGCCGCGCGGCGATCTCGCGGATGGCCCTGGCGATCTGCTCCATGCCTTCGCCGAAATTCTCGCGCCGGTGGCTGGTGACGCCGATGATCCGCTTGCCGGCAAAGCGCGCTTCCAGATCGGCGAGCCCGGCGGCCAGCTCCGGCTGGCGCTCGATTTCGGCGACGACCCAGTGCAGCGCGTCGATCACCGTGTTGCCGGTGACGTGGACACGCGCGGGATCGACATTCTCGCGCAGCAGCGCCGCCTGCGCGGTGTCGGTCGGCGCGAAGTGGAGGCTGGCCATGGCGCCGATGATCTTGCGGTTCACTTCCTCGGGCCAGGGGTGGTGGATATTGCCCGAGCGCAGCCCCGCCTCGACATGATCGACCGGCAGCTTGCGGTAATAGGCGGCGAGCGCGCCCGCCATGGCGGTGGCGGTATCGCCCTGCACGATCACGCGGTCGGGCTTCACCGCGTCCATCACTTTGCCAAGGCCGGTAAGCAGGTTGGCGGTCAGCGCATCCAGCGTCTGGTCCGGTTGCATCACGTCGAGATCGTGATCGGGCACGATCCCGGCGATCTCCAGCACCTGATCGAGCATCTGGCGGTGCTGCGCGGAGACGCAGACCACGCATTCGAAGCGCGGATCGGCCTTCAGCGCATGGACCAGCGGGAACAGCTTGATCGCCTCGGGCCGGGTGCCGAAGACGAGGAGGATGCGGGCGGGAGCGGATTCGGTCATCGCCAAGGCCATACCAGAGCCGGGGTAATGCCGAAGTTAAAACCGAAGCGGCGCGTCATTCGTGGACAATATCGCAGGCCGGACTTGCCCTGTCGGCGTCCATCGGCAATCAGTTCGCCATGTCTATCCTCAGCGACAAGTGGATCCGCGAGCAGGCGCTCGAGCACGGAATGATCGAGCCCTTCGTCGAGGCCCAGCGCCGCGACGGCTGCATTTCCTACGGCCTCTCGTCCTACGGCTATGACGCGCGCGTCGCGCCGGAGTTCAAGATCTTCACCAATGTCGATTCGGCGGTGGTCGATCCCAAGGACTTTGCCAGCAATTCCTTCGTGGACCGCGAGACCGACGTCTGCGTGATCCCGCCCAACTCCTTCGCACTGGCCCGCACGGTGGAATATTTCCGGGTGCCGCGCGACGTGCTGGTGATCTGCCTTGGCAAGAGCACTTATGCGCGCTGCGGCATCATCGTGAACGTCACCCCGCTCGAACCGGGCTGGGAAGGGCACGTGACGCTGGAATTCTCCAACACCACGCCGCTGCCCGCCAAGATCTACGCCAATGAAGGCGCGTGCCAGTTCCTGTTCCTGAAGGGCAACGAGCCCTGCGAGACCAGCTATGCCGACCGTGCGGGCAAGTACATGGGCCAGCTCGGGGTGACCCTGCCGAAGCTTTGAGGGGCTGGATCCTCGCTACTTGCCTGACCAGACCGGCTTGCGCTTCTCGGCAAAGGCGCGCGGGCCTTCCTGCGCGTCCTGGCTGTTGTAGGTAAGTTCATGCGCCGCGCGCGCTGCCTGCAGCGCGGCGGAGCGGCCCATTTCGGTCGCCAGCATCACCGTCTCGCGCGCGGCCTTGACCGACAGCGGCGCGCCTTCCAGCACTTCCAGCGCCAGTTCGATGGCCGCGTCCAGCACCGCACCGGGCGCGGCAAGACGGTTGACGAGGCCGATCTCGTAAGCACGGCTTGCGGTGATCGGCTTTCCGGTCAGCATGATCTCCATCATGATCCGCTGCGGGATCATGTGGATCAGCGGTGAGGCCCAGGGGCTGCCGCGCCCGACCTTCACCTCGGTGATCGCGAACTTCGCGTGGGTGCCCGCGACGCAGAGATCGCAGGCCTGCGCGATCATCCAGCCGCCCGCGAAGGCATGGCCATTGACCGCGGCGATGGTCGGCTTGGTCAGTTCGATGGTGTCGTAGGGCAGCGCGTAAAGGTCGCGCGGCGGCACGGCCATGCCGGTTTCGACCATCTCCTTGAGATCGCCGCCCGCGCAGAAGGCGGTGTCGCCGCTGCCGGTGAGCACGGCGATGCGGGCACAGGCGTCGGCCTCGAACGCCGCCCAGGCCTCCCGCAGTCCCTCGCGCACTTCGCGGCTCAGGCAATTGCGCTGTTCGGGGCGGTTGATGGTCAGGATCGCGATGCCGTCGGCGCGCGCTTCGTAGAGGACCGCGTCGGACATGTCAGAAGCCTCTGTTCTCGATGGCGTGGGCGGCGCGCGACAGGTCTTCGCGGAAGTCGGGATGGGCGATCGCGACCAGCCGCTTCGCGCGTTCGGCCAGCGTCTGGCCCTTCAATTGCGCCGCGCCGTATTCGGTGACGATCACGTCCACCTCGGTCCGCGCGGTGGTGACGGGGCCGGAGAGGGCGGGGACGATCTTGCTGAGCGCGCCGCCCTTGGCGGTGGAGGCCAGCACGATCAGCGAGGCGCCGCCCGGCGAACGGGCACCGGCGCGCACGAAATCGACCTGCCCGCCGGTACCGCCAAGATAGCTCATGCCCGATTGCTCGGCATTGACCTGCCCGGTGAGGTCCACTTCCAGCGCGGAGTTGAGGGTGACAAGGCGGGAGAGGCGGGAAAGCGTGCCGGCATCGTGGGTATAGCTGGTGGGGGTCATGCGGATCGCCGGATTATGCGCGGCCCAGTCATAGAGCCGCCGCGTGCCGATCAGCGCGCCGTTAATCGAGACGCCGCGGTCGATCTCCTTGCGGGCATTGGTCAGCACGCCCATTTCGGCAAGGTCGACCAGCCCGTCGCCCAGCATGCCCGAATGGACGCCAAGGTCGCGGCGGTCGTGCAGCAGGCGCAGGATCGCGTCCGGCACCGCGCCGACGCCGGTCTGCAGCACCGCGCCGTCGCCGATGAATTCGGCGCAGTGGCGGGCGATCGCTTCGTCGGTCGGGCCGATCTTCGCAGGCGCCACTTCCACCGGTGCACGGCTGGCGTGGACGGCGACGTCGATCAGTTCGCCGGGGATCGTCTCGCCCGGAACGTAGGGCACCTGCTCGTTGACTTCGGCGATCACGAGGTGCGCCTTGTCCACCGCCGCGCGCACGTAGTCGCAGATCAACCCGCAGCTGTGATTGCCCCGGGCATCGGCCGGGCTGACCTGGATCATCGCCACGTCGCAGGGCATGATCCCGGCCTCGATCAGGCAGGCGATCTGGCTGACGTGGACGGGGATGACATCCAGCGCCCCCCTGCCATCTTGGCCTGCTTTCGTCATGCTCCGCAGCGCGCCGATCGCGCCCATGCTGGAGAGGCGGAAGGCGCGCGCGCTTTCGGGCGTGAACAGGCCGGAAAAGCTGGTGGCGATGAAGGCGTGGAGGCCGCCGATGGCCTCCCCCTGTTCGATCAGCGCCTCGACCAGCGTGGTCGGCTCGCCGCAGGCCTGGCCGAACACCACGCGGTCGCCCGGTTTCAGGAACCGCGAGAGGTCGAGCTGGGATGCGGCCAGCCGAAGCGTCATCTTACAGCCTGCCTGCCTGCCGCAGCAGCCGCTGCGCGCGGGCGAGGTAGGGGCGGTCGAGCATGCCGCCCTTCCAGCCGATGGCGCCGACGCCCGGATTGGCGGCGAAGACGTCGACGATCTCCTGCGCTTCGGCGATCTCCGCCTCGGTCGGCGTGAACGCCTCGTTGATCACCGGGACCTGCGCCGGGTGGATCGCCATCATCCCGCGGTAGCCGTCGCGGCGGACCTTCTCGGCGCGGGCCTTGAGCGCTTCCAGATCCTTGAAGTCGGCGCTGATCGTCTCGATGGCGGTGACGCCGGCGGTCGCCGCGCCCAGCACGGTGAGGCTGCGGGCCAGTTCGTAGGTGAAGGCGTACGATCCGTCCGCATTGCGGTTGGACGAGGCGCCGATGGAATCGGCGAGGTCTTCCGCGCCCCAGGTCAGCGCCACCACGCGCGGCGCGCCCTTGTAGTCGCCGGTGTGGAACATCGCCTCGGCCGTCTCGGTGATCAGCACGATCACCGGGGTCGAGCCCTGTTCGATGCCGCTGGCCACTTCCAGCGCTTCGAGATAGCGGTCCAGCACTTCCACGTCCTGCCGGCCATAGACCTTGGGCAGCATGATCCCGCCGGGACGCGCGGGCATGACCGCCACGAGGTCGGCCAGCGTGTGCGGCCCGTCGAGCGGGTTCACCCGCACCCAGAGGCGGCCGCGCTGGTCGGGGTTGGCGGCGATGAAGTCATGCACCATCACCCGCGCAGCGGCCTTGGCATCGGGCGCGACGGCGTCTTCGAGGTCGATCAGGACGATGTCGGCCTCGCCGTCCATCGCCTTGGTCATCTTCTTCTCGCTGTCGCCCGGCGCGAAAAGCCAGGAGCGGGCGGCGATAGCTTCATGGGTTACGGGCATGTTCTCTCCAGTCGTCCCGATGCCTGTCCGGGGCTGCTTCGAGGTCTTGCTTGGCCGACAGCGCTTCCGGGTCAAGTCCGGGATGAGGCAAGCGGCCTCAATAGCTCTTGGGCAGTTCCAAAACCCTCTCGGCGATGAAGTTCATGATCTGGTGCGGGCTGACCGGGGCGATGCGCGGGATCATCACTTCGCGCAGGTACCGCTCGACGTGGTACTCCTGCGCATAGCCCATGCCGCCCATGCTCATCACGGCGGTCTGGCAGGCCTCGAACCCGGCTTCGGCGGCGAGGTACTTGGCGGCATTGGCCTCCACGCCGCAGTCCAGCCCCTTGTCGAACAGGGTGGCGGCCTTGAACACCATCAGGCTGGCGGCCTCCACCTGCATCCACGCCTTGGCGAGCGGGTGCTGGATGCCCTGATTCTGGCCGATCGGCCGCCCGAACACCACGCGTTCGCGGGCATAGCGGGAGGCGCGCTGGATGGCGACGCGGCCAAGACCCGTGGCTTCGGCGCCCAGCAGCACGCGTTCGGGGTTGAGGCCCTTGAGCAGGATGCGGAAGCCCTGGCCTTCCTCGCCGATCAGATCCTCATCCGGGATGAACAGGTCGGTGATGAACATCATGTTCGATCCCACCGCGTGGCGGCCCATCTTCGGGATGATCCGCGTCTCGATGTGGTCGCGATCGAGCCTGGTGTAGAACAGGCTGAGCCCCTCGGTCTTTGTCTTCACTTCTTCCAGCGGGGTGGTGCGGGCGATGATCAGCATCCGGTCGGCGACATGGGCCTGCGTGATCCACACCTTCTCGCCATTGACGCGGTAGCCGCCCGGCACCTTTTCGGCGCGGGTCTTGAGGCTGGTGGTGTCGAGCCCGGTGTTCGGCTCGGTCACCGCGAAGCACATCTTCTCCTCGCCCGAGAGGATCGGCGGGATCATGCGCTGCTGCTGTTCCTCGGTGCCGTAGAGCATCACCGGCTCCAGCCCGAAGACCGGCAGGTGGATCGAAGAGGCCGCGCTCATGCCGCCGCCGCTTTCCGCCACCGCCTGCATCATCACCGCCGCTTCGGTAATGCCGAGGCCCGCACCGCCCACGCTTTCGGGCATGGCGACGCCCAGCCAGCCGGCATCGGCCATCGACTTGTGGAACTCGGTAGGAAATTCGCCGCTGCGATCCTTTTCCAGCCAGTACTCGTCAGAGAACTGCGAACAGTGCCTCAGAACCGCCTCGCGGATGTTCTGCTGGTCGTCGGTAAAGGCGAAATCCATGGCAATCCTCTTGTCTTCCCGCTGATCGGACTAGCAGCACGGCCCATCGCTCACAACCATCATCGTGCCGATATGGGTTCATCAAACGCAAATACGAATGGTTTTCGCTCTGGCGGTGCGTTACGCATAGGCCAACGAGAAGGAGAGGGCCTTGACCGCGAGCAAGGAAAACGGATGTGCCGGCGGACCATTGAAAGGGCTGCGCGTGGTGGACCTCACCAGCGTGGTCTTCGGCCCCTATGCCACGCAGATCATGGCGGACATGGGCGCCGAAGTGATCAAGGTGGAGCCGCCGGAGGGGGACAATACCCGCTGGATCACTGAAGGTCCGGTGCCCGGCATGGGCGGCATCTACGTCAACGTGAATCGCGGCAAGCGCGGGCTGATGCTCGATCTGCGGCAGGAGCAGGACCGCGACGTGCTGCGCCGGCTGATCGCCACGGCGGACGTCTTCATCCATTCGATGCGCGGCAGCGCGATCCGCAAGCTGGGCTTCGACTACGAAGCGGTGCGCGCGATCCGGCCGGACATTATCTACACCAATTGCTACGGCTATTCGCGCCGCGGGCCGGAGGGCGACAAGCCCGCCTATGACGATACCATCCAGGCCGAATGCGGCATCCCGCATGTGCAGGGGCTGATGAACGGCGAGCCGGGCTATGTCGCCACGATCATGGCGGACAAGGTGGCGGGCCTCCACGCGCTCTACGCGACGATGATGGCGCTCTATCACCGCGAGCGCACCGGGGGCAGAGGGGCTGGAGAGGGGCAGGAAGTCGAAGTCACCATGTTCGAGGCGATGACCTCGTTCATGCTGGTGGAACACGCCAACGGCGCGATGTTCACGCCGCCGACCACGCCTGCGCACTATCACCGCGCGGTCGAGCCCAACCGGCGGCCCTACAGGACCAAGGGCGGCCACGTCGCCGCGCTCGTCTACAACGACAAGCACTGGAACGCCTTCGTCGAATCGGTGCAGCCGGAATGGGCGCGCGGTGAACTGGGTGACGCGTTCTCCACGCTGGAAAAGCGCGCGCGCCAGATCGGCCGGGTCTACGCCCTGCTGGGCGAGACGTTCCTCACCCGCACCACGCAGGAATGGCTGGATACCCTGCGCGGCCTGCACATTCCCTGCGCGCCGCTGCGCTCCACCGACGCGCTTTTCGACAACGCGCATCTCAACGCCATCGGCTTCTTCGAAGAGGTCGAGACACAGCAGGGCCCGGTGCGCTTCCCCGGTGTGCCGACCTGGTTTTCCGCCACGCCCGGCAAGGTTCGCGGACCCGCGCCGACGCTGGGGCAGGACAACGAGGCGGTGCTGGGAGAGCTGGCCCCGGAGGCCCCCAGCGTCGCCCCGGCGATAGCAGTCGATTCCAAGTGAACAGTACTGTTGATTTCACCTGACAGCGTCCCGAGGCTTGGGCTAACCATCTGTTCAGGCCGTGCCTCGGGGCGAAAAGCGGCAACCTGATTCACCCGTCCAGCGGGCAGAACACGGATCGAGAGGAAGGCAAGACGATGTACGACGATCAACCCATGGCTGAAGCGCCCGAAGCGCCGGCACAGGCGCGCAAGGGCACCCCGGTCTACAAGCGCATTCTCGACCTGTTCGAGGCCGAGGGCATCAAGACCCTGTTCGGCATTCCCGATCCCAACTTCGTCCACCTCTTCCTCGAAGCCGAATCGCGCGGCTGGACCGTCGTTTCGCCGCACCACGAAGCCTCCGCCGGCCACATGGCCGCCGCCGCTGCCCGCATCACCGGCAAGCCGGCGCTCTGCATCGGCACGCTGGGGCCGGGCATGGCGAACATGATGCCGGCGATCCAGTGCGCCAAGGTCGAGAACGATCCGGTGATCTTCATGGGCGGCCAGCGCGCCCGCATCACCGAGCGCCGCGTGCGCCGCGGCCGTATCCAGTTCGTGCGGCAGGAGCCGATGATCGAGGATTCGGTGAAGTTCTCCAGCTCGATCGAATATGCCGACCAGACCGACGAGATCGTCCGCGAGGCGATCCGCGTCGCCATGTCGGGCACGCCGGGGCCGGCCTATATCGAATACCCCGCGCACGTCATCCTCGAGGAACTCGACCTGCCGCCGGTGCTGCCTCCGCACCGCTACCGCCTGACCATGCAGGGCGCCGATGGCGACCGCATTGCCGAAGCGGCCGAGATCATCCGCAGTGCCAAGAACCCGGTGCTGCTGGTCGGCCACGGCGTCCACACCTCGAAGTCCGGCGCGGCGGTGCGCGAACTGGCCGAACTGATGCAGTGCCCGGTGATCCAGACCTCGGGCGGCACTTCGTTCATCGAGGGGATCGAGGACCGCACGTTCCCCTATGGCTTCTCGGAAGCCTCGATCGACGCCGTCGTCGAAAGCGACTGCTGCGTGGCGCTCGCCACCGAACTGGGCGAGCCCAGCCACTATGGCCGCTGGCGCCACTGGGTGGACAACGAGGCCAATCGCAAGTGGATCTACGTCCAGCAGGACCCGACCGCGATCGGCGTCAACCGCCCGATCGATGTGCCGCTGGTGGGGGACGTGCGCGCCGTGGTGCCGCAGCTGGTCCGCGCGCTGAAGGACAGTCCGCGCGAACCTTCGGCCAAGCTGGCCGCCTATATCGAGCAGGATGCCCAGCAACTGGTCGATCTGGCCGAAGACGCTGCCGGCAAGCCCGACGGCTCGACCGCGAAGATGCACACCAGCCAGTTCGTCACCGAAGCGACCAAGGCCTTCCCCAAGGACGGCATCCTGATCCGCGACGGCGGCGCCACGGTGATCTTCCAGTGGACGTACTCGCAGGCCAAGCCGCATGACGTGATCTGGAACCAGAACTACGGCCACATCGGCACCGGCCTGCCTTATGCCACCGGCGCCATGCTCGCCGACCAGGCCGAGACCGGCAAGCAGCGTCCGGGCATGCTGATCACCTCGGACTCCTCGTTCCTGTTCCATATCGGCGAACTCGAAGTTGCCGTGCGCAAGAACCTGCCGCTGGTGATCGTGGTCGGCGTCGACTTCCAGTGGGGCCTCGAAGTGGGCGTCTACAAGCGCACTTTCGGCAAGGGCACCAAGGAAACCGGCGTGCACTGGTCCGACAAGGTCCGCTTCGACAAGATCGCCGAAGGCTTCGGCGCGGCGGGCGACTATGTCGAGAAGGCGGCGGACATCGGCCCGGCCATCCAGCGCGCTTACGAGCGCGGCGGCTGCACCGTGATCCACGTGCCGATCGACCCGGCCGCGAACTCGGAGGAAATGCCGAACTACTCCGAATTCCGCACCTGGTACGCCGAGGGCACCCAGTAAGCCGGACACCGGAAAACCAATGCAGACCTGAAGCGAAGCCGCTCCCTCTCGATCCGAGTGCGGGGCGGTTTTGCTTTAGGAACGGGAGAGAACGATGCGCCATTACACCCAGTTCTACATCGACGGTCAGTGGGTCGATCCCATCGCGCCGCGTACCGCACAGGTCGTCAACCCGGCGACCGAGGAGGTCTCCGGCACGATCTCGCTGGGCTCGGCCGCCGATGTCGACAAGGCCGTCGCCGCCGCGCGCCGCGCTTTCGCCACCTTCGGCGAGACCAGCGCGAAGGAACGCCTCGAGCTGCTCGAGGCGATCCTCGCCGAATACCAGAAGCGCGAGGCCGAGCTGGGCGAGGCGGTCAGCGAGGAAATGGGCGCGCCGATGTCGCTCGCCTGCGGGTTCCACACGCTGCTGGGCAAAGGCCACCTTTCCACCGCGATCGAGGTGCTGAAGGACTTCAAGTTCGAGGAACAGCGCGGGGTCACCCTGATCCGCAAGGAGCCGATCGGCGTCTGCGGTCTCATCACGCCGTGGAACTGGCCGATGAACCAGACCTGCGTGAAGATCTTCCCGGCGCTTGCCGCCGGTTGCACGATGATCCTGAAGCCGCCGCAACTGGCCCCCTATTCGGCGCAGATCCTCGCCGAGATCCTGCACGACGCGGGCGTTCCGGCGGGCGTGTTCAACATGGTGCAGGGCAAGGGCAGCGAGATCGGCACCGCGCTCTCCACCCATGCGGACGTCGACATGATCTCCTTCACCGGGTCGGAAGCCGTGGGCGTGCAGATCCAGAAGGACGCCGCCGAGACCGTGAAGCGCGTCGGCCTCGAGCTTGGCGGCAAGTCGGCATGGATCGTGCTCGACGATGCCTCGCTCGCCGCCAATGTCGCGGCTGCCACTGGCGGCATGATGGGCAATTCCGGCCAGACCTGCTCGGCGGGCTCGCGCCTGCTGGTGCCGAATGCGCGCATGGACGAGGCCATCGCCGCCGCCACCGAGGCCGCGAACGGCGTGACCGTGGGCGATCCCAGGGGCAACTTCGCGATGGGCCCGGTCGTCTCGAAGAGCCAGTACGAGATCATCCAGGGCTACATCGAGAAGGGCATCGCGGAAGGCGCCAGGCTGATCGCCGGTGGCCCCGGCAAGCCCGAAGGACTGGACAAGGGCTATTACGTTCGGCCCACCGTCTTCGTCGGCACCAACGATATGGTCATCGCGCGCGAGGAGATCTTCGGCCCGGTGCTGGTCATCATCGGCTATGATGATGTGGACCATGCCGTTGAAATCGCTAACGATTCCAACTTCGGCCTGGGCGGCTACGTCTCGGGCGAAGACCTCGACGCGGCCCGTGCAGTCTCGCGGCGGATGCGCACCGGGGCGATCTGGGTCAACGGCGGTTTCGACTTCCACGCGCCGTTCGGCGGCTATAAGCGCTCCGGCAACGGCCGCGAGTGGGGCGAGCACGGTTTTGCCGAATATCTGGAAACGAAGGCGGTGATCGGCTGGAACGCGGCCTGAACGATCCCATCGCCGCCCGCCTGAAAGGCTCGCGCCGTTGCCGGTGAAATCCGGCGACCGGTTCGGGCCTTTTGGGTGCCGACGGCCGCTTCTCCCCCAAGAGCGCAGCCCGGCGTAGCCAGTGCAGGACACGAGCGACGCGACTCTTGCGGGCTGTCCCGGATGCCACCGCCAAAAACGGTGATGCCAGAAACGGCGATGCCAAAAATGGTGAAGCTGGAAGTGGTGATGCCGGAAATGGTGGGCGGTGAGGGGCTCGAACCCCCGACCCTCTCGGTGTAAACGAGAGCGCGCCTCCTAAAACCCACGTTTTCCGTTTTCTACATGAAGAACGGAGCGTGAATCAATGTCGAACAAACAGGCATCTGCTGACCATTTGCTGACCACTTATGTTCACGAGGCGTTCTCGTGTGCGCCGGATGAGCTACGCCGGGCACTGGCTAACGCGATCGCGTCGGCACCGCAAGCGCATGGTCTCGACCCCCTCGGATACAAGCTCGACAGGCGCGAGATCGATGATGCGGCATCCGCCTGCTTCGACCTGATCGCCAGCCGCCCCACCCCTACCGCAGAGAAGGCGGATGTGGTGGAGGCGGTGGCGAATGATGCTGATCCGCGATGGACTGCCTTGATGAATGCGCAAAGCAGCATCGCAAGGCTGGAGGCTCAGCTAGAGCGCAGCAACAACGCTCTGCGCGCTCTCGATAAAGCATGCCGTGAAGCCGATGAAAAGGGAGAATTGCACTACAGCGTCGACGGTTCGATGCTTGATGAGGCCAAAGACGCCATCGCTTGGGGCGGCCCCGCCGCCCTGCAATCCGGCCCCGCCGAACCCGATGCGAACTTGGCGGCAGCAATCGCCAAGACCGTGGAGCGCATGGCTGATGCGGTGAAGGGCGCGACGACGGTCAAGGCATCTCTGCGCCCCGCCGAACCTGCGGGCGCTGGCTGGATCGTCAGCAACGGCAACGGCGACCGTTGGAGGACATGGAACCGTGGATGGTCCGAGTGGACGGCGATGCGCGATCATGCCACGCGATACGCTCGCCGGGCCGATGCAGAGGCTGTTCACTCTGAGGACCAAGATGCTTGGCGGGTTGAGCCTTATGCCGCCGAACCTGCGGGCGAGGAGCCTCTTGTCTGGTCAGTACGCCGCAAAGGAACTCACGAGATGGTGTGGGACGATGGCGGATTCATTGCCGCCAGCAAGGAAGAGGCCGAGCACTTCGCTGGGTACTTCGTGAACCACGAGGCGTTCCCGCTCTACGCTCACCCGGCCCCGACCAATCCCGAAAGGTTGGTGGAGGCCGTTCGAACCACCATCACGCGCTGCGAAGCGCTGGAAGACGAGGCGTCGAACGAACTTGTAAAAGCGGATGCCGAGCACGCTCAAGGATATTGGCGCGGACAGAAGAGGACAGCCAAGTACATCCGTCGCGAACTGCACGACCTCACCCGCGCCGCCCTTTCCGCCCATGCCCTAGACGGGGAGAATGGGGAATGAAGTGGATCAAGCGTCTGTTGGGGCCTCTCGAATGCGATCATGACTGGAAGCGTATAGCGGCAAGCTGGTTCGCCTATGAGGCCGACCCCGGAAAGCACTTCGTGATTTGTTCCAAGTGCGGAGCGCGCGAAACCAGAGAGGACACCCGCTCATGACCCAGATCGACACCGACAAGCTGCGCGCGCTGGTGCAGGCCGCCACGCCGGGCGACCTTTCGACTGCCACGCGGCATACCGAATGCGAAACTGTCGAGTGCCCCGCCTGCCAAGGCGATGGCGAACTTGATGCAGCGGATTACTGCAATTTCGATGGCGTGGCGCTGGGCGTGCAGTTCTACGGGATCGGCGGCCATTTCGGCGCGCATGAGGCCTTGTGGCGGTACTTCGTCCAAAGCATCCCCGCCATCCTCGCAATGGCAGAGGACAACCGGCGGTTGAAATTGCAGATCGATGCGCTTCTTCCTCACACCAGCCATGCGGTCGGATGCGCGATCTATCAGAAATCGTGGGCACTCCGTGAACCGGACTGTTCATGCGGTCTGGAAGCTGCCCGCCAAGCCCTCGCAGCGCCGGGAGACCCGTCATGACCGGGGTAGAGGTGACGCAGGCGGATCGCGAGGCGCTATGCCAGGACATTTTACTGTCGATCCCAGCATACATGCACAAGTCCATCTTCGCAGCCTTCGCCCACCACCGCCACGAGGCCCACAGCGCTGCGCTCGAAGGGGCAGCAAAGGTGGCTGATACTTGGGCGGCCGGTGACTACGACGAGAGTTCCGTCACCACCGCAATTCACATCGCCGGTGATATCCGCTCCCTCTCTCGCAGCGGGGGTGCGTGAAGAGGACGTCCCCCGAGAGCGTGATTAGCTCTCGGGGGAGTATTCTAGGCTGCGTGTGCGACCGGGGGGAATAGCTTGCCGAGGCGAGCGAGCCCCTTCGGGGTGATGCGCACCTGCGTCGTGGTCTTCTCCGACCCGTCCGCCTTGGTGACCACCGTCACCTTATGCTCTAGCGCGCCAGACTGGAGCTTGTCCTGGTAGGCGATATCAGAAGCTGAATTTGGACGGCGATAGATCCAGTGGTGCTCGCGAAGGTATGAGAACAGGGCGCGCGGCTGGACCTGCAGGGTCTTTGCCGCATCGGTGATGCACATGGACCCTTCCGACATGGCGATGCGCTCAAGGGCCTGCACCTGAGGGCGCATTTCCTCTACTTCGCCCTGCAGCTCGATGACCTTCTCGACATTCTCCAGCAGGAGGTTCCGCAGCGCGGCCGGGTCGGACAGTGCGCGGCGGGGATCGATCGTGAAGGCGCGTTCAAGTTCCTGCCAGCGATCAACCAGCCGGGCAGTGAACTCCGGGCAGAGCTGGGCCACCACGATGATGCTGTCGCGCTTGCCCTGTTCACCGGTGAACACATAGACCGTGGTGGTTTCAACGCGGCGCTCGCGCTGGATTTTGACTTCCCCCAATGGGGGTTGTGAGATTACCCGACGCTCAACGAGCCGATCAATCGACTGCTTCACCTTGTCATGGCGTGACTCGACCAGCTCGGCGATCTCGCTGCTGGTCATCTTCTGCGCGGGGTTGCCGAATGCGCTCGGTAGCGTATTTGAGATGGGGGACATTGCAGTGTCCTTTCATTGGCCGGCCCGGACCTCCAATCCAAGGCTTGGTCGATTGATCGGTGGGCGGAGACGGTGCCCGACCAAAAGCAACACGTCTCCGCTCACGCACCCCTGTTGGAGGCAAGGGCCTTCCCGTTCCACGGGGAAGCTGGTCTCAGTTTTCACGTTACGTTCTCTGGTCGATTCCCGCAAAAGTGATGTCTGTGGAAATCGTTTCGGTACGCCGACGCGGCGCGCGGCACTACGGACGCTTTGGACTCGCATGCCGTTCTTGTTCTCTATATGTTCTTGATCGGAAACACCGATTCGGAGCATGAGATATGCGATCACAGAGCGATGCCCAGGCGAGCGCCGAAGTGCTGGAATTCCCCCGAGCGGGCTTCCTCATCAATTCGGACCACTGCGGCGCGCCGAGCGAGGACAGGCTTTCGATGTGCTTGCGGCAGAAGGGGCACGATGGCGACCACGAGACGGCGCCTTGGGAGGGCTTCCGGCTGAGATCGCCATGGGGCGACGGGATGACAATCCCGTTCCGTGGCTTCGTGGGTTCGTAACTCCGTGGTCCAGCCGGACGTGGAAAGGAGCAAACCAGACGATACGCGCCTGCGCCAGTATGCCGAGCAGTTCGACATGCGGTTCGAGTGGGAGACGAAGCCCGAGCCTGAGCGCTGGTGGGCCCGCGTGACGCTAGGGCATCGGGGCAGCCCCGGCATCTGCTGGGCGTCGCCGGGGGCGACTGAGCAGAAAGGCCTGAAGGCATGGGAGATCGGGCTGTGATCCGGTTCGAGGAGGTGCTTGCCTCATAAGCGGAATAGAAAAGTAATCGCCACCATTTTACTCTGCAATGAGAACAAAAGGTAAACAAATTTTCTTGCTGAATCATAAGACGCCATGCACGGCGACTCTGATTTTGCACGCTTTAACTTTATTTCTATTGACGCTCTCCGTGCGCCGTGATTCAAGCGCGTTAAGCGGGGTGGTATATGACGATTTGCATAGGGGTTAAGGTTCACGACTGCCTGGTCCTCGCGGCGGACAGTGCGACATCATTGGTCGGGCAGGATTCTGCCGGCAACCCTGCAATCGTCAATGTCTACGCCCACGGCAACAAGGTGTTCAACCTTGTGAAGGGCCTGCCTGTTGCGGCGATGACCTGCGGGATGGGCAATATCGGGAGCGCCTCGATTTCGAGCATCGCGAAGGAATTGCGGCGGGAATTGAGCGAGACGCCGGAAAAAGGCGGCCTGGACAAAAATAGCTATACGATCGAGGATATCGCCAAGCGCGCGAAGGCAATCCTCTATGATAGGCATTACAAAGATCTCGAATTCCCGCCGAATGGCGACCACTCGCTTGAGTTCTACGTGGGCGGATACAGCAGTGGTTCTCGCTCTGCCGAGCTTTGGAAGGTCTTAATTTTCAATGGCGCCTGCCATGAACCCGAGGAGCAAATGCCCGACACGGACCATTTTGTAACTTGGTCCGGACAACCAGAGGCTCTATCTCGCCTTTTGCTTGGGTTCAGTCCGGCTGTCGGCGACGCGCTCCTCAAGGCAGGTGTCGAGGAAAGTAAGTTGCCTGCTTTGATGGAACTCATTAAGGGGCACACCGCTTCGCCGTTGGTGGAGCCGGCAATGCCAACTGGTGACGCCATCGCCTTGGCGGACTTTCTGGTCGATGTGACGAAGCAGTACGTTCATTTTCGACACGGAGCGGATACCGTCGGCGGAGACACCGACATCGCAACCGTAACGCGTTATGAAGGTTTTAAGTGGATTAGGAGGAAGCACTTCTATCCGCGAAGCCTTAACATGGAGACCGATCATGTCTGACAGCCAGCGCGCGGATCGCCTACCTCCTGCGCCCCGCGATCTTCCGATGCCCCCGTATCATTTCCAGCGTGACAAAGGCGGAAGCGGGAGCGTGGGCACAAAGCCAGCTGCAGCCGACCACGGGCTAGGCATTCTTGTGGGGGCCAATCTTCTTCTCTGATCTGTCAGAGGCGACGGCGCCTCCGTTCAAGGCGTCGGCGCATTACTTTGCTTCAGGGCCGAGCCTCGACGCTCCGCAGGTGCCGCGCCGCGCAATCGCCGTACATCGCGATCATCGTGTTCTCCCAGACAGCCCGCTCCGGATCAGTGAGCGGCGTCGGCGGCTTGGGTAGCGGCGGGCAGGGCTGGCGCAGGTTGGCCTGCAGCTCGGGCGTTGGCGGCGTCGACCGCGTTGTCGAGCACGCTACGAGCAGCATCAGGCACGGCGCAGTCAGCAGGAACAGGGCGATCCTTGTAGATCTCGCGGATCGTGCTTTCGCGCACAGAGGATTGAGCGGCTGCAATGGGCTTCTCCTGTTCGTAGGCGGTAGCGGCGCGGTCGACCGTGGCGCGGGCCGCGTCCAGCTGCTTGGCGGCCGTCTCCACGGCGGCCAGTGCCTTGCTGTCGTGGCGCCAGTCGTTGACGGTCCAGCCGCCCCAGGCGCCGAGCAGCGCCGCGGCGCCAGCACCGGTGAGGCACCAGCCGATCGGGATCGGGTTCATCGCGGGAACTCCGGGATCGCCACCGTCTGCCCGGCGAGCGCATGCGTGCAGTCGCCGAGGAACTGGATCATGCCATCCGTAACGAACGAGTGGCAGACACGGCATTGAAGGTCAGGGTACTCGTCCTTGTCCTCCCAATTGCACCAGCAAGTCTCGCCTTCATGACCAGGCACATAGTGACCGGATCGGACGAGGATCGAAGGCGTGAAGGTTGGATTGTCGGTGTTTCCGTTGAAACCCCAGCGCGGTCCTGGGCCTTCGCCTACGGGCACGTGATGG
>NZ_JAPCWC010000032.1 GCF_026420865.1 Novosphingobium clariflavum
GTCACGTATTTCGCGGCCTGCATGATGCCGGAATTTTTGCGGACGAACGCACGTTCCGACTATTCGACGATGCCATCTACATGTTCCACATGCCTGCCTTCTTCCTCATTTCGGGCCTTCTTTTCCGAACAAGGGAATGGTCATCATTTGCCAGTAGATCGGCGTGGAATATCGTCCTGCCGTACTTCCTTTGGGGCGCGGTGGTTATTTCACTGCAAATCGCGCTCAGTTCAGCCGCAAATGCCGATGCCACATGGGGCAACCTGTTGTGGCTTCCGATAAAGCCTTACTCGATCTTCTGGTTCTTATATGCGCTCCTATTGATCCAAATTGTCGCGCAACTGGTTCTGCCATATAAGCATGGCGCATGGCTGCTGCTGGGTTTCGGCGTCGTAGCGGCCCTCGCGGAGCAAAGCGTTCTGCCGAAGGGTCTTGGTGCTTTAAATTCTGCAAGTACCTTCCTTGTGTACTTCGCCATCGGGCACATCCTCAGCAAGGCAGCGAAAACGAATCAAGGAAGTGCTTGGGGCGCAACCGCTTCGCTTATCGCTTTTGTGTGCATCGATCTCACAGCTATAGCTCTGGAAGTGCCGGTGGAAGGGCTGGCAGGTCGCTGCATCGGCCTGGTTCTTGCCATGTTGTTCGTGGGAATATTCATCTTCACCCCACAACTGCGAGCCTGGAGAGCTTTCCGTAAAATCGGCGAAGATACGATTGCCATTTACTGCTTGCACACGATCTTCACGGCCGGCACGCGCGTAGTGCTGGTCAAGGCCGGAGTATCGTCACTTCCATTGCACGTAATGGCAGCCTTTGCGGCCGGATTGATTGGACCATTGGTCGCTTTCGAAATCGCTCGACGAATGGGTATCACGAAATACCTTGGATTTGGCGCGACGCCGGTGGCGCGAAAATCTGGCGAAACTACCACTTCGACCATCGTAGAGCCTGCAGTCGTTACAAGTCCGTCCTCGCAGATCGGTGGCGATTGACCTCACATCGAATGAAGAGTTGAAATCTCAGCCCGCATTTGGACAGCGCCCCCACCAAATGCAGCCCCGCGAAACCCGCTGAACCTCTTGCCATGGTCTCACCATGGCGAATTCCGCAGACCTTGAACGCCGATCGGGCGAACTCCTTCAGGACGGTGTCGTGGCCTCCGTGGACTACGAGGCCGCGACCTGCACCATTGAACTGGGCGACCTTGTCACTGGCGATCTGCCGTGGTTCGCCCCGCGCGCCGGCGGCGTCACCGTCTGGTCGCCGCCTGTCCCCGGCGAGCAATGCACGGTCCTGTGCCCCGAAGGCGATATCGACAATGGCCGGGTGCTGCTTGGCCTCTGGTCCGATGCGAACCCGCCGCCCTCTTCCGATCCTGACCTTGTCGTAATCGCGTTCCCCGATGGCGCGAGGATGGGCTATCACCACGGTGCCCATGCGCTGGCCGTCACGCTCCCCGGCGGCGGCACCGCGACGATCGACGCGCCCGGCGGCACCGTCTGGAATGGGCCAGTCACCTTCAACGACGATGTTACCGTCAACGCCAAGGTCACGGCATCCGAAGATGTTGTCGGCGGCGGCATCAGCCTCAAGAGCCACAAGCATTCCGCCGTAGCTGCCGGCACCGCGCAGAGCGGAGCGCCCGTGCCATGACCGGCATGTCCCGCACCAGTGGCGAAGCGCTGGACGATGACCTGCCGCAGTCGGTTGGCGACATTCTCGGCACGCCGATCGGCTCCCGAGTTGGCCTGCGCGACTATGGCTCGCTGATCCCCGAACTGGTCGACCTGCCCATGACGCGGTCCAACATCCTGCGGATCTACGCGGCCTCGGCCGTGGCCCTGTCCCGCTGGGAAGATCGCCTGCAGCTGCAGAAGGTCAGCCTTGCCGCCGGCGCCGAAGCCGGTTCGGCCATCCTGACGCTCGACGGCGTGCGTACCGACACCGGCGCCGCCAACTCCCGCACCCGCCTCGTCCTGCCCCTCTAGCCTCAACCTCTCAGGAGCCCGCAATGGCCTTCAAACACGGCATCACCATTACCGAGATCAGCGACGGCGCCCGCACGCTGACCGCCGTTTCCACTTCCATCATCGGCCTTGTCGCCACCGCCGAGGATGCGGACGCCGCCACCTTCCCCCTCGATCGCCCGGCGCTGATCACCGATATCGAAACCGCGATCGGCAAGGCCGGCACGGACGGCACACTGGCCAAGGCCCTGCGCGCCATTGCCGACCAGACCCGGCCGGTGCTGGTCGTAGTCCGCGTGGCCGAAGGGGACGACGCGGCCGAGACCGCCAGCAACGTGATCGGCACCACCACCGCCGATGGCCAGAAGACCGGCATGCAAGCCCTGCTGGCCGCGCAGGCGCAGCTGGGCGTCAAGCCGAAGATCCTCGGCACGCCCGGCCTTGAGACGCAGGCCGTCACCACCGCGCTTGCCGTCGTGGCCAAGAAGCTGCGCGGGTTCGCCTATGCCCGCGCGCTGGGCGAGACTGTGGTGGAGGCCACCGCCTACCGCGCGAACTTCAGCGCCCGCGAACTCATGCTGCTGATGCCGGACTTCCTCGCCTGGGACACGGACACCAGCGCCAACGTCACTAGCTATGCCGCCGCCCGCGCCATGGGCCTGCGCGCCCTGATCGACACCCAGACCGGCCCGCACAAGACGCTGTCGAACGTCGCCGTTGAAGGCGTGGTCGGGATCACCAAGGACATTCACTGGGATATCGAAGACCAGTCGAGCGAGGCGGGCGTGCTGAACGCCTCGCAAGTCACCGCCCTGATCCGCACCGACAGCGGCTATCGCTTCTGGGGCAACCGCACCGCCGCCGAGGCGGAAAGCCAGTTCGTCTTCGAAAGCACCACGCGCGTTGCGCAGCTGATCGCCGAAACCATCGTCGCCGGCATGCTCTGGGCCATCGACAAGCCGCTGACGCCGGCGCTGGCCAAGGACATCATCGAAACGGTGAACGGCTTCGGCCGCCAGCTGAAAACGCAGGGCATCCTGCTGGGCTTCAACGCCTGGTACGACGAGGCGAACAACAGCACCGACAGCCTCAAGGCCGGCAAGCTGCGGATCGACTACGATTACACCGTGCCGCCGCCGCTCGAAGACCTCGGCTTCAACCAGCGCATCACGGACAGCTACTTCGCCGATTTCTCGGCCCAGCTGACCGAGGCCTGATCCCCGGCCGCCACCACCCTTTCCCGCCTCTCGATCACAGGAGCCCGCCATGGGTATGCCCCGCGTCCTCAAGGACAAGATGCTGTTTAACGAAGGCCTCGCCTACCTTGGCGAGTGCAAGTCGCTCACCCTGCCCGTTCTCACCCGCAAGATGGAGGACTGGAAGGTCGGCGGTGGCACGCTGAAAATGGACATGGGCCAGGAAGCCATGTCGATGACCCACACTTACGGCGGCCCCATGCGCGATATCCTGCGCCAGTACGGCGTCACCACGGTGGACGGCACTTATCTGCGCTTCGCCGGCAACTACCAGCAGGAAGACACCGCCAGCCTGGACACGATCGAGGTGATCGTGCGCGGCCGCCATTCGGAAATCGACATGGGCGATGCCGAGGATGGCGAAGCGGGCGAATTCAAGGTCGTGACCGAGGTCGCCTACTACAAGCTGGTCTGGAACGGCCGGACCGAACTGGAGATCGACCCGCTCAACATGATCTTCGTGGTCGACGGCGTGGACCTCATGGCCGCGCGCCGCGCCGCCCTCGGCCTCTTCTGATCCCTCTGGCCCGGCCGTGCGCCGGGCCGCCCTTCCCTTTCCCCTGACCACTGGAGATTCCAATGACCAAGACCAACCCCGCTCCCGCGCCGGCCGCGCCCGTGTTCCGCACCGTCACCCTCGACACGCCGATCGTGCGCCCCACTGGCGACGTTGCCACCATCCAGCTGCGCAAGCCCCGCTCGGGCGAACTGCGCAGCCTCTCGCTGGTCGATCTCGGGCAGCTGAAGGTGGACGCGCTGATCAAGCTGATCCCGCGTATCTCCGTGCCCACCCTGTCCGAGCCCGAAGTCGCGAACATGGAAACGGCGGACCTGCTCGCCTGCGGTGCGGAGATCGGCGGTTTTTTGCTGCAGAAGTCGCAGCGCACGGATGCCCTCGATCGGTAGACGACGCGATGGCGGACATAGCAGTCATCTTCCACTGGCCGCCCGCCTCCATGGACGAAATGGACCTGTCCGAACTCATGGGCTGGCGCGCCAGGGCCGCCCGCCGATCCCAACCTGCTGAGACACCCGGAAAGCGATAATGGCGGACAAGAACCTTCGGCTGCAGGTCATCCTTGAGGGGCTGGACCGGATCACCACGCCCCTCAAGTCCATCACCGGCGCGTCGTCCGCCGCGCGCCGGGATCTTGCCAGGACGGGCGAGGAACTGCAGCGGCTCGATGCCCTGCAAAAGCAGGTCGGCAGCTACAAGGCCAAGGAATCGCGCTTCGGCGACGATACCCGCGCCTACCAGCAGGCAACCCAGCGCATGGCCGAACTGCGCACCCAGCTGCAGGCGACCGAAAACCCGACGAAAAAGCTGAGCAAGGAATTTGCGCAGGCCGAACGGCAGGCCGCAGCGCTGGCCGCCAAGCTGGATGCCGGCGGCGCCGAACTGCAGCAGCTGGCCTCGAAACTGTCGGCCGCCGGCATCGACGTGGCCCAGCTGGCCAGCCATGAAAGCCGCCTGGCCGACAAGACGGCCGAGGCGAACCGCGCCCTGCGCCAGCAGACCGCCCAGCTGGACAAGGTCAATCAGGCGAAGCGCAATTCGGACAAGCTGAACGAAGTGAGCGCGAAGGCCTCTGGCGCTGGCCTCGGCATGGTCGCCGCCGGCGCCGCGATGGGCGTGCCCGTGGTCAACGCCGCCAAACAGGCCATGAGCCTCGAAAGCGCCATGGCGGACGTCTCCAAGGTCACCAACATGACCGGGCCGCAGATTGCCCAGATGTCTGACGATTTCCTCGACATGAGCGAGAAGATCCCGATGGCCGCCAGCGAACTGGCCACCATCGCCGCTGCCGCCGGCGCCGCCGGTGTCGGCATGGACAAGTTCGGCAATGCCCTGCCAGACCAGCGCAAGCAGCTGGAAGAGTTCACCAACGACGCGGCCGAAATGGGCGTGGCCTTCGACATGACGGCCGACGTCGCCGGCGAGACGATGGCAAAGTGGCGCACCGCGTTCGAACTGCCCCAGGAGGGCGTCCGCTCGCTGGGCGACAAGGTCAACGCGCTCACCAATACCTTTGGCGGCAAGGCGGCCAACGTCACCGATATCATCACCCGCATCGGCCCGCTGGGCAAAGTGGCCGGCCTTGCCGCGCCGCAGATCGCCGCACTGGGCTCCACGCTCGATTCCATCGGCGTGCCCAGCGAGGTTGCCGCCACCGGCATCAAGAACACGATGCTGGCGCTGACCAAGGGCGAAGCGGCGACCAAGAGCCAGCAGAAGGCTTTCGAAGCACTGGGGCTTCAGGCGACCGACGTCGGCAAGCGCATGCAGAAGGATGCCGCCGGCGCGATCGTCGATGTGATGGAACGGATCGGCAAGCTGAGCCCGGATCAGCAGTCCGGGATCCTCACCCAGCTGTTCGGCTCGGAAAGCGTCGCCGCCATCGCCCCGATGCTCACCAACCTTGATGGCCTGCGCCAGCGCCTCGCGCTGGTCGGCGATGCCAGCAAGACCGCCGGTTCCATGCATGGCGAGTTCCTCAACCGCATCGCCACCACCGAGGGCGCAACCGGACTGGCGGCCAACGCCGTCAATGGGCTGAACATCAAGTTGGGGCAGGCTCTCCTGCCCACTGTCGTGGCTATCTCCCGGAAGGTGTCCGCCGCCGCCGGCGCCGTGCGTGGCTGGGCACAGCAGTATCCCACGGTTGCCAAGGGCATCATGCTGTTTCTCGGCGTGGGCTCGGGCTTGCTCATTGTGCTGGGCGGCCTTGCCCTGGCATTTGCAGCGGTCACCGCCGCCGCCGCGCCGCTGGCCACATTGATGGGCATTACGGTGGGCGTTCTGCTGGGGTGGGTCGTCGCGATCGTGGCCGCCATCGCCGCCGTCGCGGCAGCTGCGTATCTTATCTATTCGAACTGGGACGCCATCGCCGCATGGTTCGGCAGTCTGTGGGAAGGCATCAAGAACGCCGTCAGCAGCGTCTTTTCCTTCTTGGTAGAGGCCTTCCTAAACTTCACGCCCCTCGGCCTGCTGATGCAGGCCTTCGCGCCGGCCCTCGGCTACCTGCGCTCGCTCAACTTCACCGAGATCGGCCGGAACCTGATCCAAGGCCTGATCAATGGCGTCACCGGCATGCTGGGCGCGCTCAAGAACACGATCGTCAGCACGGCAAGCGCGGTGTCGGACTGGTTCAAATCGAAGCTGGGCATTCACTCGCCCTCGCGCGTGTTCGCGGATCTGGGCGGCTTCGTCATGGCCGGGCTCGATCAGGGCCTTGCGAACAACACCGGCGGGCCGCTGCGGCGCATCACTGACCTGTCGGGCCAGATGACGCAGGCCCTTGCCGTCGGCGCCGGCGGCGTTGCCCTCGCAGCGGCGAGCCCCGCCGCCGCCCAAGGCGCTGGATCCGGCGGCGCCATGCCCGCGCAGGTCAACCACTACACCATCAAGATCGAAGTCACCGGCGGCGCGCCGGCGCAGGATATTGCCGATCAGGTCCGCAAGGCGATCGAGGATATCGAGCGCGAGAAGCGCGGGCGCGGCTTCGGTGACGACGAATAAGGATCGCCATCATGCACCTGATCGCCCTCGGCATGTTCCTGTTCGAGATCGGCACGCTCGCCCACGACGAACTCCAGCGCAAGACGGACTGGCGCCACGCCCGCGCCGGCCGCATCGGCGCGCGCGACGCCACGCAGTTCATCGGCCCCGGAGACGAAACCGTCAGCATGTCGGGATCAGTCTATGCCGAGATCGCGGACGGCCGCGTCTCGCTGGACGATCTGCGCACCATGGGCAACGCCGGTGATGCGCTGCCACTGGTCAGCGGCAACGGCACCGTGTTCGGCAACTACGTCATCACCGCGCTGGACGAGCGCCACGCGGCCTTCCTGCCCGATGGCACGCCGCTGCGCATCGACTTCGCGATTGACCTCCTGCGCGTGGACGATCCGGCCGATGCCAAGAACACGGATGCCTCTGCATGAGTGCGGCGGCCAACAACATCGCCGATTGGCGCGTGACGCTCGATGGCGTGGATCTGTCCGACCGGATGCGCCCGCGCCTTGTCTCGCTCTCCCTGTCCGAGAAGCGCGGCGACGAGGCCGACCAGCTGGACATCGTGCTGACCGACACGGACGGCCTGCTGGCCATCCCGCCAGAGGGCGCCGTGCTGAAACTCCAGCTAGGCTGGAAACAGGGCAAGGACGTCACCGTGGGCCTGATCGACAAGGGCAGCTTCAAGGTGGATGACGTTGGCCACAGCGGCCCGCCCGACCAGATCACGATCAAGGCCCGCGCGGCCGACTTCACCAGCGAGATCCGCAACCGCCGCGCGCATAGCTGGAAGGATACCACGCTGGGCGCCGTGCTGCGCGATGTGGCCGGGCGCAACGGCCTCACCGCGCGGATCTCGCCGGCGCTCGCCGCGATTGCGCTGCCCTCGATCAGCCAGAGCCGGGAAAGCGACATCGCCCTCCTGCGCCGCCTCGGCCGTGAGAATGACGCGGTGGCCACGATCAAGGACAAACACCTGATCTTCGCCCCCAAGGGTGCCGGCCAGACCAGCGGCGGGCAGAGCCTGCCCGCGCTCACCATCACCCGCCGCAGTGGCGACGGCCACCGATGGCAGCGCCAGAAGCGCGACGGTCAGCAAGGCGTCACCGCCCAGTGGCACGATCGCAAGGGTGCAAAGCGCAAGACGTTCACCGCCGGCACCGCAGACGGCGCGAAGAAGCTGCGCAAGGTCTACCCCGACGAAGCCTCGGCCCGCCGTGCCGCCACGGCTGAGAACGCCCGCCTGAAACGCGCGCCCGCCACCTTCGACATCCGCCTGGCGCTGGGCCGCCCCGATGCCTCCCCCGAAGCCCGCGTCACCGTCGCCGGATACAAGCGGGAGATCGACGGGACGACCTGGCTGATTTCCGAGGTAACGCACCGGGTGGATACCTCCGGCGGCTTCACCACGGACTTGCGGATGGAGATGGCGCCTTAACCGCAGTGGAATTGAGAAATGCGTCAATCTTCCCAAATCTCGTCTGGATAAAACGGCGGATCGTCATCGATCGGCGCGTCGCCCGATTCGCCGTCCTCTGCAAGCATGGCGCCGGTGAGATGCGGTTCGCGGCCATCGAAACTAACGCGCACCCACGCACCGAAAGCAGCGCGTCGCTGAAAGACCGCACGAACAAGGTCTCCGCTAAACTGCGCGCCAAACTGCCGCGCGCGATCGGCGCTGATGTAACCAAGCTGGACGTCCCGGCAGGAATACACCGCCACGGCATGGGGATCGTGCGGGTTTTGCCGCTCGGGAACCAGCGTCAGCGGCTCGCCAGGGTGGCACAGCAGGATCTCGAACTGGCGGTTGGAACCGTCCGCATTCGGATGCGCGACACCCACGACCGCGAAGGACATCTCAGGAATCGAAGTCATGGCAGATGGTCAGGTGCGGCGAAAAACACCAGCAACGCGGCCGATCACGGACACTTCCCCATCGGCAGCGACCTCGGGCGGCACTTGGGGGTTATCGGCCATCAACTTGTACTTCCCATCCGGCATCACCCGAACGCGCTTGATGGTGCCTAGGCCGCCGTAATTCAGCGCCCAGATCCCTTCCTGCCGGTCGATTACACGCTGCGATCGGTCGATCATCACGATGTCGCGGTCGTTGATCGTGGGATACATGCTATCGCCGTGCGGCTTGACGATCGAAAGATGAGCCGCTGCGGAATGCGTAAAATTGCGCACCCAATCTTCCGGGATCCAGCGATCAACGCGCTCCATCACATTTTCGTCGAGGAAGCCGAGGCCCATGCCGATTGAAAGGTCGATTTCCTCGACCTTGATGAGCCCCATTTGCGCGGCAATCTCTGCCGGCGTCGGCGGGATAAATGCATCTTCTGCAGGGTCGTCAATCTCACCAGTCAAGTACGCAGCAGAGGTCCGCAGAACGCGGGCGATTTTGTGCAGATGGCTCGAGCCGGCGGACAAGCCGGTAACGATTTTCCCAATGGTGGCCTGGGAGACGCCGACTTCACGCGCCAGCGACGACTGGGAATATCCCAGCAACTTCATGCGCTCGGCAACACGGTCAGGCTTAATCATACGGCGACCCTACAACGTTGGTAATAAATCGAAACGAGAGAATTATTATTGACGCAGCTATTCCAATGGTTGTAGTCGGTGGTCATGACGCAGGACGTTACCCCTTTCGAGGCACTGCAAAAGGCCCTCAGCATCGCTGGCGGTCAGTCGGCAACGGCTAGAATTTGCAACGTTTCTCAGACCGCCGTGTGGAAATGGCTCCAGAGCGGAAAGCGGCTTCCCGCCGAGCATGTGCTGCCTATGTCCGCAGCGACGGGTGTTCCCCCGCACCAGCTTCGCCCAGACATTTATCCGCTGTCCCTCATGATCGAAGACCCCAACTACACCGAAGAGTGTAACCCCCTTCTAATCAAGCAGTCAGTCCCTGTCGTTTGCGATCCAACTGCCAAAGCGCAACGCACGGACGGTGCGGAATGACCAAGGTCCGTGCCCCGCTTTCCTTTTCTATCGCCGTCATGACCGTGGTCGATCTGATCGGTTGGACGGACGCCGCTGCGATTGCGCGTCGCGCCGTCCGCACCATTCGCCATTGGAGTGAAAGCGACAAGAAAGGCTCCCCCACGCTCGATCAGGCAATTGCGCTGGATCGCGCCTTCATTCTTGCCGGTGGCGGCTATGCCCCGATCCTCGAAAGCTATGCTCGCCAGATCGAGGTCATCACCGGCGAACCCTGCCGCGATTCTCTGGCCCAAGATCTTGCTTTGGCCACGCGCGAAGCGGGCGACGCATTCAGCCACTGTGTTCAGGCGCTGCTGCCGGGCGCCACGCCCGCGCAAATCCACCGCGCCATTGCCGAGACCGAGGAAGCAGACGCGATTTTCCCGCGCCTTATCGGCCGTTTGAAAGCACTTCTGCCCGGCAATGGGGCCGGGCGCGAAGCTACGGGGGTTAATCAGTAATGTCGGGTCGTCCTGCCCAATTGCCACACGTCACCTGTCCGGCATGCGGAGGCCGCGCCTTCGCCCGCTCCACAGGCAAGAGCAGCCCGCTCTACCGCGAGGTCTACTACCACTGCCGCAACCCGGATGCCTGCGGGCACCAGTTCGTGGTCAGCATGGAAGCGATCCGCTCCACCAGGCCTAGCCGGTTCCCGGCTCCGCTCCACGTCCTGCCCCAAACCAAGTGGCACGCTGCCGCCAACGACCGCGCGGACAACGACAACAGCCCGCCGCCCGAACCGGGGGCCAGCGCCGCTGGCTCCTGATCTGACCGCCTGACGGCCTGATCCAACCCACTACTGCCCGATTGCCCGGCTCGATTCCGGGAACGCCCCCGCTTTGCCTTTTTCCGCCCTCTTCGGAGCCCACCCCATGCCTTTCGCCCATTCGATCAGCGTCGGCGCGACAGCGCGCCGCACGCCCCGCCAGACCTACACCTTGCCGGCGTCAATCATCGCCTACCGTGATCTGTGGCGCGCGGCCCCGGCAGACGTCCGGGAAGAGTTCATTGCCGCCTTCATCGCGATTCCCACGATCGTCGCCATCTTCGCGGCCCTCTGGTCGATGGGGCCAGCATGAGCGCGCCGGGATCCGCATTCTACATCGGCCAGCCCGTAGTCATCTCGGTCGAACGCTGGACGCCCAATGGCTGGCGCGCAGGCACCGAAACGGGCGTCGTCCTCACCCCCAGCGTCATGCGCGCCCACTGCCGTGGCTTCGTGGAAGTCTGGCGGGACAGCGGCGCGCTCCCTGAAATCGAAGCCTTCCCCCGCGCGTCCGTCACGCCGGCCTGATCCTCACGAAAGTCACGATTCCACCATGCAAATGCGCGACGACATTCGCAAAGCCCTGCTGCCCAAGCTGCGGGACGACTTCGGCTTCAAACCAAAGGCCGGCGCCACCTATCTGCAGAAGGGCAAGTGTCCCGACTGCGGCAACAAGGAAGTCTACACCCACGCCGAAAGCCCTTGGGTTCTGAAATGCAGCCGCGCCAACAACTGCCGCTGGGAAGCGTCGGTGCGCGACCTCTATCCCGAGATTTTCGATACGTGGTCGAACCGCTTCAAGGCCACGCCGCAGAACCCGAACGCAGCGGCCGATGCCTATCTGAGCGATGCCCGCGGCCTCAACCTCATGGGCATGCGCGGTGCCTATTCGCAGGAGTATTTCCGCGACGAAGGCCGCAAGATCGGCTCTGCCACCGTGCGCTTCCCGCTGCCGGGCGGCAGCTGGTGGGAACGCATTATCGACCAGCCCGGCCGCTTCGATCGCAAGGCCCGCTTCGCCTACGGCAAGTCCTACAAGGGGCAGGCATGGCACCGGCCCGATGTGTCGATGGAAGACTTCGCGAACGCCCGCAGCATCTGGTTTGCCGAAGGCATCTTCAATGCCTGGGCTCTTGAACAGGCGGGCCAGCGCGCGGCTTCGACCATGTCGAGCAACAACTATCCGTCCGAGTTCCTCAAGCAGCTGCGCACCCATATCGCCGCCTCGGACTCCCCGTTCCGGCGCCCGCAGATTGTCTTCGCCTTCGACGTCGGCCCCGCCGGCACCAAGGCCTCCCGCGACTATGTCGAGAAGGCCAAGGACGAAGGCTGGGACGCTACCGCCGCGCAGCCGATGGGCGAGGAAGAATCCGGCAAAGAACTGGACTGGAACGACCTGCTCGGTTTCGACCGTCTCGGTGAATCGCTCCGCGCCGAATACCTGTGGAACGGCCAAGTCCTGCTCGCCAAGACGGCGCAGGAAAAAGCCTATCTCATTTGGGAAAAGCACCGCTGGAACAGTTTCCACTTCACCTTCGGAAGCCGGACCTACTGGTGTTCGATCGACATTTCCGTCGTTCAGGAAAAGATCGACGAATATCGCCGGGGCCGCACCCGCGAACTCAAGGAAATCGACCAAGAGGAAGAGGCCAAGATCCGGCAGGAAGCCTCGCGCGAGGCGCTGGCCGTCGAGGAAATCGCCAACTGCGCGTTCCGCGTCCTGTATCGCCAGCGCGACGAGGCGACAGACGAAACCAAGTTCTATCTCAACATCAGCTACCCCAGCAGCAAGCGTCCTTCCGTCAAGGGGGACTTCACCGCCGCCCAGCTGCGCAAGGCATCGAATTTCGAGGATCGCCTGTTCGCCTTCGGCGGTGTGTGGACCGGCAACGCGCACCAGCTGACCCGCATCCTGCAGCAACAGACGCCCGATCTGCCCGACGTCCGCCCGCTCGGCTTCACCGGCTATTGCCGCGATGCGCAGGCCTATGTCTTCGGCCCGATCGCGGTGTCGAACGGTCGCGTCTACAAGCCGAACGAGAACGAGTTTTTCCAGATCGGCAAGCAGGCGCTCAAGCTGGGCACCTCGGAAAAGCTGCTGGATATCGACTATGACGCCGACCAGCTGGACGTCAGCTGGCTCCCCGACCTGTGGACCGCCTATGGCGCCAAGGGCATCGTCTGCCTGACCTTCTACTTCGCCTCCCTATTCGCCGAACAGGTGCGTGCGGAGATGAAGAGCTTTCCGTTCCTCGAAATGCACGGTCTGCCCGGCACCGGCAAAACCACGCTGGTCGAATTCCTCTGGAAGCTGCTGGGCCGCGAAAACTACGAAGGCTTTGACCCTGCCAAGGCCACCCCGGCCGCCATGGCACGCAACCTCGGCAAGGTGGGCAACCTGCCCGTCGTTCTGATCGAGGGCGACCGCCGCGAAGAAGCCAGCCACTCCAAGAAGTTCGAGTGGGAGGAACTCAAGACCGCCTACAACGGCCGGACCGTGCGCGCACGCGGCGTCAAGAACGGCGGCATGGAGACGTTCGAGCCTCCGTTTCGCGGCGCGATCATCATCGAGCAGAACGAGCCGGTCAACGCGAGCCGCGCGGTGCTGGAACGTATCATGTCGCTCGGCTTCGACATGTCAGGCTGGTCGCCGGCGACAAAGGTCGCGGCCGAGAAGCTGGAGCAATGGCCGATCGAGGACATCTCAGGCTTCATCGTTCACGCGGCCCGGCGCGAAGCGGAAGTCATGAACCGCTACCGGCAGGCATTCGCTCAGTACGAAGATGAACTGCTAGCGCTGCCGGCGATCCGCACCAACCGTCTTGCAAAGACGCACGGCCAGTTGCTCGCTTTCCTTGACGCAATCCGTGCGATCGTCCCCCTGTCGGACGAGCAGCAGGCCGAAACCGCCCGCTTCATCGTGCAAATGGCCACCGATCGCCAGCTTGCCGTCAACAGCGAAGACCCTGTCGTCAGCTTGTTCTGGGAGCGGTTCGACTACCTCGAAGAAAACGAGGATCCCGCCACCACATCCGGCCACATCAACCATCACCGCAAGCACGAAGAAGGCATGATCGCCATCCGCTTGAACGAGATGGAGAGCCGGTGCGCGGACAAGCGCCTGGAACTGCCCACCCACGCGGAACTGATCCGCGCGCTCAAGACCTCCAAGGCCCGCCGTTTCATCGAACAGGGCATGGTCAACTCCCGAAACGAGGGCGTCTCCGGCGTCCGCTGCTGGATCTTCCACGATCCGTCCCGCGCCCTCTCCCGCAAAGCCTGAAATCGAAAGGAAGAACATGCGTAGCGTGCCCTCTCTTACGTCGATGCTGGACGATCCCATGGCCCAGCGCTCGATCCTCACCGCCTCCGTTCTGCCGTGGGACTATGTCCGCATGCGCCGGAAAGCCGCCGGCCTTTCGATTGCGGACGCGGCCCGGCCCTACTGGCACCATGCGGAACACCGCGCAGACGTCGAACGAAACTTCCGCACCTTGGAAACCGTGGGCTTCCGCGTGAAGCAGCACTTCTTCGTGCTCGACATGTCGCGGTCCTACCGCCTGAACATCACGGTCTATCGCCAGCTTTGCGATGATCGCCCGGACCAGCACCCCCGGCTCTGCCTTGCCTGCGGTTGGGACGAATGGACCGACCAGCTGGACTGGCACGACAACGCCGTGACGTGGTCCGCCCACGATCCGGAAATCTGCACCCTCTGCGAACACGGCCGCCGGACGAAATTCACGCCCCGGCCCGCAGCCCATCACCCCGATACCATGCCCCACGGCGCCCACCAGATCGCCGCTTGAGAAAGGAAACCACTGTGTCCGAAGCGAACACCAGCACCGAAGACCGCCTGCGTCAGTATATCGAGCGCGTCGAACGCCTTGAGGAAGAAAAGAAGGGCATCAGCGACGATATCCGCGACGTCTACAGCGAGGCGAAAGCGGTTGGTTTCGACGTCCCGGCCATGAAGCTCATCGTCAAGATGCGCAAAATGCAGCCCGATCACCGCCGCGAAATGGAGATGATCACCGACACCTACAAAACCGCGCTGGGGCTGGACTGACCATGGCCCGCCGCACCGCCAACGCCGTCCATCCCATCGGCTGCACTTGCCGGGCCTGCACGCCTCGCCAATGCCGCACCGGCCGGACCGACCTCGCCATCCGGGGCGCCACCCGCGCCCTGCTCCTGATCGCAGCCGTTATTGCGATCCCGTTCATCATCGCGCATGCTCTCGCAGCCGCCAAAGGAGACAACAGATGACTATTCATGCGCCCGAGCGCCTGCTGAAAATCAGCGAGGTCATGGCGCGTACGTCCCTGTCTCGCTCGCACATTTACGCCCTTATCAAGACCGGCGATTTCCCGGCCCAGCGCAAGCTGGGCCACAAATGCTCTCGCTGGGTAGAGACTGAAATCGACGCTTGGACGCGCGGCATCGCCGCATAAACCATCAGCGACCGGGTCGCCCCGGCCCGGTCGCAGCAAACCGCATTGGCTGGCCGATATGGATTGCCGGCGGCCACATGTCCGCGAGCAAAATGTTCGCCCAATCCTCCGCGATTTCCCGCCGGCGCGGCATGTAAGCGGCGCGGTTATAAGCGCCTTCAACGTCATTTTCCGGCACATGGGCAAGCATCAGGTCGATGATGGCCCGATCGGGCGACGCCGTCTTGTGCCCGGCCGAGCGCCAGACGCGTTCACAGCGCTCATTCATGATCGTCGAAAACGCGGATCGGAAGCCGTGCGGCACATGCCGCTGATAGTACCCGGCGCGAATCAGCAAGGCTCGAAGCGTGTTCTCGCTCATTTGCCGATGGGCATGTCTGTCGGACGGGAACACAAGTTCCAGATCGCCAGTCAGCGGCTTCATCGCCCGCAGCACATCGACCGCCTGTGGAGCGAGAGGCACCAAATGATCGCCTTCCTCGTCTTCCTTCCTTTCCAGATCCCCTTTCATCCGGTGCGCCGGAATCCGCCACAGCGGCTCCGCGCCATCCAGATCTTCGAACTCGTACCAGCGCGCGCCATTAATCTCGTTTGACCGCACCGCCGTCAGGGCAAGGAACCGCATCGCCAGTTTCGTCTGTGCCCGGCACCGTTCCGCGTCACAGTCGACAAGCATCTGCCGCAGCGCGTGGAGATCCGTGATCGCCGGCTGTCGCTTCGCCTTCTTCTTCTTGGGCAGTGCCACCGCAAGGCTCGCGGCAGGATCCTTCGTCGCTAGGTTCTTCGCGATACCATAGACGAAGATGCCGCTGATCCGCTGGCGCACGCGGTGCGCCGTCTCCACGGCGCCGCGATCGACGATCTTTTCCAGCAGCGCGAGGACGGCCGGTGCCTCAATATCCGCGATCGGCGTCTTCCCCAAAGCCGGGAACACGTCATTCTCCAGGCTTTCGAGAACGTCCTTGGTATGGACCTTTGACCACTGCTTGGCCTGCAGCGCATGCCATGCCTTGCCAACGTCCTCGAACGTCGGCCGTGTGTCAGCCGGCGCGGCGCCGCGTTCGAACAGGTCTGTAGGCTTCGGCTCGATCCCTTTCGCCAGCATCGTCTTGGCAACGTCGCGGGCCGCACGGGCATCCTTCAGCGAAATCGCCGGATAGATGCCGATCGTCAGGGTCTTTTGCGCAGGCTTGCCTTGAGCGTTGCGGCCGAACTGATAGTTCATTCGCCAGACCCGGCCGCCGACAGCGGAAACATGCATGTACAGCTGCTCGCCATCGGACAGCTTGTAAGCCTTCCCGGTCGCTTTCGCTCCGCGAACCTTGGTCTCGCTCAGCGTGCCCATACCATATTCCCCGAATCGCATACCATAGATCGAACCATATGGCAGAGCCGATGCATGAGAACAAACAGGGACAATTGCGGACGCATGAGCCACGCAGACGCGACGAAAGCCCCGGAAATCAGGCACTTACGAAGTTATGAGGAAAGGTAAATGGCGGAGCGGGAGGGATTCGAACCCTCGATACGCTTTTGACGTATACTCACTTTCCAGGCGAGCGCCTTCGACCACTCGGCCACCGCTCCGCATGCACTGGAGACGCGCGCCCTAGCGTGCGCGAAAGGCTTTCGCAAGCGTTCGTGGCATGCCATCACACAAGAATGCGCAAAATCCTTTTGGCCTCCGTGCTTTCCGCCTGTTTGACCGCCTTCATTCCCGCAGCGGAGGCCGCCCCGCCCCCCGCTGCGCCGCAGACGCCCGCCGACATCGTCGCCAAGGCCCCTGCCGCCGAGTGGAAGAGAATCGCACCGTCCGACCTGCTGATCATGGACCTTGCCGCCGATGCCGCCGGACACACGCGCCGGGTGGTGATCCAGCTGATGCCGGCGCCCTTCTCGCAAGGCTGGGTGGGCAATATCCGCAAGCTGGTCGCCGCACGCTGGTACGACGGCATCGCGGTCGTGCGCGTTCAGGACAACTACGTCGTCCAGTGGGGCGATCCCGATGGCGAGACGCCGGGGAAAGCCAAGCCGCTTCCCAAGGGCCTGGCGCCAGTTCCGCAGAGTGAATACGTCGCCCCTGCCAGGGGACTGCCGAAAGACGCAAGCGGCGGCGGCGATGCATACGCCCCTCGCAATGGCTTCTCGGCAGGATGGCCGATCGCCGGCGACGAACAGGCATCGTGGCCCATCCACTGCTATGGCATGGTCGGCGTGGGCCGCAACATGGCGCCCGATACCGGCACCGGCGCCGAGCTCTACGTCGTCAACGGGCAGGCGCCGCGCCAGCTCGACCGCAATGTCGCGCTCGTGGGCCGGGTGATCTCGGGCATGGAGCACCTCTCCGCGCTGCCGCGCGGCACTGGCGACATGGGCTTCTACAAGACCGCGCAGGAGCGTGTGCCGATCCTCTCGGTGCGCATGGGCAATGAAGTGCCCGGCCTGCCCGGCTACGAATACCTCTCGACCGAGAGCCAGAGCTTCGCCGCCTATGCCGACAAGCGCGCCAACCGGAAGGACGATTTCTATATCCAGCCGGCCGGCGGCGTGGACGTCTGCAACGTTCCGGTGCCGATCCGGGAGGTCATGTGAGCGGCGAGATCGGCGGCGAGCAGCTGACCTACACCGGCACGCTCTGGCGCTGGACCGGCGGGGCGAACGGCGGCACCTGGCACTTCCTCACCATCGGCGGCGAGGCGGGCGAGGCACTGTCCGGCACCGCGCTGATGCGCAAGCTGGAGGGCGTCTCGCGCGGGTTCGGCTCGCTCAAGGTCAAGGCGCGGATCGGCGACAGCACCTTTGTCACCTCGGTCTTCCCCAGCAAGTCCGACGGCGGCTGGCTGCTGCCGGTCAAGGCCAGCGTGCGCAAGGCCGAGCGAGTGGGCGAAGGCGACGAAGTCACCGTCGCCCTCTCCTACTAAGGCTCGCTCCTCAGAGTCTTTGGGCCTCGGCCACGGCCTCGCTGGCGCGCAGGGCGCCGACGATGCGGGTAAGGTGCGCAAGGTCGCCCACTTCGAGATCCACCTCGTAGGTGCCGAAAGGCTCGTCGCGCTGGACCATCTGCAGGTTGGTGACGTTGGCCCGGTTCGAGGCGAGGATCTGCGTCACTTCCGCCAGCGTACCCGGGCGGTTGTAGAGCACCAGTTGCAGGCGGCCGACCGCACCGGTGGTGCGTTCGCCCCACGAAAGGTCGAGCCAGTCGGCATCGACGCCGTTGGCCAGCGTCAGACAGTCGATCGTGTGGACTTCCACCTTGTGGTCGGGACGGCGCAGGCCGACGATGCGGTCGCCCGGAACCGGGTGACAGCAATCGGCGAGCTCGAAGCCCATGCCCGGAGTCAGCCCCCGGATCGAAATGGCGCGTTCGGTGTGGGTCCATTCCGGCTCGTCGCCCAGATCGGCGGTGCTGCCCGGGACCAGCGCTTCCATCACCTGCCGGTCGGTCAGCCGCGCTGAACCGATCGCAAACATGAAGTCTTCCTCGTCGCGCATGTCGAGGCGCTGGATCGCCGCGTCGATCGCCTTCTTGCCGATGCGGCCGGGCAGGCGCCCGGCGATCTCGTCGAGCAGCTTGGCGCCGATCTCGGCGACTTCGGCGCGCTCCTTGGCGCGCACCGCGCGGCGGATCGAGGCCCGCGCCTTGCCGGTGACGACAAAGCCCAGCCAGGACAGCTGCGGTTCGGAATTGGGGGTCTTGATGATCTCCACCACGTCGCCGTTGGCCAGCCGCGTGCGCAGCGGCATGTGGCGTCCGTTGATCTTCACGCCCACCGTCGCGTTGCCGAGATTGGTGTGCACGGCATAGGCAAAGTCCACCGCCGTCGAGCCCTTGGGCAGCTGGAACAGCGCGCCCTTGGGGGTGAAGGCGAAGATGCGATCCTGGTAGATCGCCATCTTGGTGTTCTCGAGCAGTTCCTCGGCGTCGTGGCTGGCATCGACGATCTCGATCAGGTCGCGCAGCCAGCCCACCTGCCCGTCGGGGCGGGCACCGCCCTGCTTGTAGGCCCAGTGCGCGGCGAGGCCGAATTCGTTGGTGCTGTGCATCTCGCGCGTGCGGATCTGCACTTCCATGCGCATCGAACGCTCGAAGATCAGCGCGGTATGGAGCGACTGGTAGCCGTTCGACTTGGGCGTCGAGATATAGTCCTTGAAACGCCCCGGGATCATCTGCCAGGCGGTGTGCAGCACGCCGAGCGCCTTGTAGCATTCCTCGACATTGTCGGTGAGCACGCGGAAGGCCATGATGTCGGTGATCTGCTCGAAGGTCACATGACGTTCGGCCATCTTGCGCCAGATCGAGTAGGGGTGCTTCTCGCGGCCCGAGACCTCCACGTTGAGCCCGGCCTCGGCCAGCACCTGCTTGATCGACAGCGCGATCGCATCGACCTGCCCGCCTTCCTGGCTGCGGATCTGGGCGAGGCGGCCGGTGATCGTGGCATACCCTTCGGGCTCCAGTTGCTCGAAGGCGAGCATCTGCATCTCGCGCATGTATTCGTACATGCCCACGCGCTCGGCCAGCGGCGCGTAGATATCCATGGTCTCGCGGGCGATCCGGCGGCGCTTGTCCTCCTTCTTGATATAGTGGAGGGTACGCATGTTGTGCAGGCGGTCGGCCAGCTTGACCAGCAGCACGCGCAAGTCCTCGCTCATCGCGAGCAGGAACTTGCGCAGGTTTTCGGCCGCACGCTCGTTCTCGGTCATCACCTCGATCTTGGAGAGCTTGGTGACGCCGTCGACCAGCCGGGCGACATCGGGCCCGAACAGCTTCTCGATCTCCTCGATCGTCGCCAGCGTGTCTTCCACGGTATCGTGGAGCAGCGCGGTGATGATCGTCTGCTGGTCGAGCTTCAGTTCGGTCATCAGCCCCGCGACTTCGACCGGGTGGCTGAAATAGGGGTCGCCCGAGGCGCGTTTCTGGGTTCCGTGTTTCTGTACGGTGTAGACGTAAGCACGGTTGAGCAAGGCTTCATCAGCCTGGGGCGCGTATTCCTTGACGCGTTCGACGAGTTCGTATTGGCGCAGCATTTCCCGGCCAGCATGTCAGGATTTTTCGCAGCGCGACAAGAGGGCATGGCAGCAAGTGCAATATTTGCACGCACGCCCCTCCCGCCGGACGAGACCGCGCGCGGCCGATACGCCGCAATCGTTTACACAGGGGGTTTCTCCATAACCCGTTTAAATGCGCGGGAAGACGGTGCGGGCAGGATCGTCCTGGCCTTGCAAAGCGCCCCGTTCTTCGGCGGGTGCGGTCGGTACCCGCAAGGCGGGAGGCGCACGGACATGGGAAGCAATCTCGACATGGCGATCTACGCATCGATACTGGGCATGAGCGACCGGGAGATCGCCGAGGCCGCGCTGCTCCCGCAAGCCGCCCCGGCTCCGCTCCCAGCCCCAACCCCGCCCCTGCCCCCGCGCCGGGCCCGCGAACCACGCCTGAGGACACTGATCCGCGCCACCGTCGTCGTCACCCCCGATCCGGCGGCGGACCTCCATGCACGCCATCCGGCCGTGGCGCGCGGCGAAGACGGCCGATCGCTCCACGGGGCCATGCCCGGGCAATTTCACGAGGGCATGCTGACCCTCGTGCGCAATGTCTCGGAGCACGGCATGTGCCTGGTCATGCGCGGCAATGCGCCCCATCGCGGCGAAAGCCTCTGCGTCTATCTGCCCGACGGCCAGGCGCTGCGCGGCGAGGTCCGCTGGAACGAGCGGCGGGCCTGCGGGGTGGAACTGTCCGAAATTCTCGATGTCCCCACCCTGGTGGCAACGACCCAGCGGCGGCACGATCCCGTCTGTGCAGCGCTCGACGAACGCTTCGACATGAGCTTGCGGCCGCCGCCGTTCGAACCGGCACCGATGCGTTTCTGCTGACACAGGGGCACTTTGCCCCGAAGCGCCGCTTTCAGAGGATTCCGGCGTTCCCCACCACCCAGCAGGCCAGTGCCATCACCAGGCCAAGGTCGCGGTTGGAACGGAAACGGGCCAGCGCATTGTCGCCGTCCGCGGTGTCGAGCGTAACGACCTGGAACGCCAGATGCAGCGCCACCGGCACGAGCCCGACCATCGCCACCCAGTCATGGCGCAGCATCCAGAACGCCAGCGCCCAGAACGCCACGGCAATCGTGTAGAACCCCGCCACGCCGCCGCGCACATGCGTCCCCATGCGCAAGGCGGAAGAACGGATGCCGACCAGCGCGTCGTCCTCGCGATCCTGAATCGCATAGATCGTGTCATAACCGATGCACCAGGCGATCGCCCCGGCATAGAGCGCCGCCAGCACTTCGAGATGATCGCTGCGGATCTCCACCCAGCCGACCAGCGCCCCCCAGGTGAAGACCATGCCGAGCCAGGCCTGCGGCCACCAGGTGATCCGCTTCATGAAGGGATAGGCCGCCACCAGCGCCACGCTGCCCAGCGAGACCAGCTGCGCCATCGGGCGCAGTTGCACCAGCACCACCAGCCCCACCGCGCAGAGCGCCAGCAGCCAGACCCATGCCGCCCTGGGGCTGACCATGCCGCTGGCGATCGGCCGCTGGGCCGTGCGCGCAACCTTGCGGTCGAGATCGGCGTCGACGATGTCGTTATAGACGCAGCCCGCACCGCGCATCGCGATGGAGCCGGCCAGCAGCCACAGGATCAGGCCCCAGCGGGCTTCCCCGCCCGCCAGCAGCACGCCCCAGGCACAAGGCCAGAACAGCAGCCACCAGCCGATCGGCCGGTCGAAGCGCGCCAGCATCGCGAAGGCGCGCGGCAGCGGCGGCAGGGCTGAAACAAGGCCGCGATGTTCGGTATCCGGGACGAGAAGAGAGTCGCTCACGCGATGCGGGCTACTCCATAAGCACCGCGCTGTCATGCAAGAACGTGACAATTACACACGGAGCGACGTTGCGCCCGGCAGGCGAACGCGCAACAAGGGCACCTCGTCGCTTCCAGGGGAACCAAACGAAGATGCGCAAAACCAAGGTCGCCGTTTCCACCGCACTTGCCGCCAGTGCCCTGCTGCTTGCCGCCGCGCCGGCATGCGCCGCCGATGACGTGCCGGTCACCCCGGCAGGCAAGGAAGCGCTCGCCATCCTCAAGGAAGCGATCGAGACGCCCACCGTCGCCGGGCGCGGGCAAGTGCCGAAGCTGGCTGCCAGCCTCAAGGCGCGCCTTGTCGCCTCGGGCTTTGCCGAAGGCGACGTGACCTTCACGCCGCTGGGCGAGACCGGCTACTTCACCGCCCGCTATCCCGGCCGCGACCGCAAGGCCAAGCCCCTGGTGGTGATCGCCCATATGGACGTGGTGGAGGCCAAGCCCTCCGACTGGGAGCGCGATCCGTTCAAGGCCATCATCGAGAACGGCTACGTCTTCGGCCGCGGCGCGCGCGACAACAAGGGCGACCTGTCGATGATCGTGGCCGCCGTGATGGAACTGAAGCGCGCCGGCTGGGTGCCCGGGCGCGACATCGTCATCGGCTTCTCGGGCGACGAGGAAACCCGGATGGCCACCACCAAGGCCATGGCCGATGCGCTGTCCAATGCCGCGCTGGTGCTCAACGGTGATTCCGGTGGCGGCGAACTCGATACCGGCGGCAAGCCCTTCGTCTACTCGATCCAGGCGGGCGAGAAGACTTATGCCGACTACACGCTCTCGCTCACCGATCCCGGCGGCCATTCCAGCCGCCCCGGCGCCACCAACCCGATCGCGGCGATGGGCGCGGCGGCCGACAAGATCTGGACCTACAAGTTCCCGGTACAATTGAGCCCGCTGACCAAGGCCTACCTCGAAGGATCGGCCAAAGTCGCCCCCGCCGACGTGGCGCCTGCCATGCGCGCTTTTGCCGCCGATCCGGGCGATGCCGCCGCCGCCGCGACGCTCTCGGCCAGGCGCGAGTATGTCGGCGTCATCCGCACCACCTGCGTGCCGACGATGATCAAGGGCGGCCATGCCCCGAACGCGCTGCCGCAATCGGTGGAGGCCAACATCAATTGCCGCATCTTCCCGGGCACGACCCGCGCCTCGGTGCAGGCGACGCTGGCCGGGGTGATCGGCGACCCGGCGATCAAGATCGCCTTCAAGGACAACGGCACGCTCGAATCCATCGAATCGCCGCTGCGTCCTGATGTGCTGGCCGCGGTCGAAAAGGCCGTTCATGAACGCGCGCCGGGCCTCGCCCCGGGTCTCGCCATCGTGCCGGGCATGAGCGCGGGCGCCACCGATTCGATGCATTTCCGCGCCAAGGGCATCCCCGCCTTCGGCGTTTCCGCCAGCTTCATGCGGGCCGAGGACAGCTTTTCCCACGGTTTGAACGAGCGTCTGCCGCTCGCGACGCTTGATCCCGGCGTCAAGCAGTGGGAATCGCTGCTCAAGTCGCTCGCGAAATAACACGTCGCCGGCCAAGGAAGGAACGAAGTTCAAGATGGGTGCCACCCCCGCCTGGCCGCCGCGTTCGGCGCCGCGCCTCTTCGTGAGCGGTCCGCTCGCCCAAGGCCAGACCGTCACCATCGAGGGCGGTCAGGCGCACTATCTGGCCAAGGTCATGCGCGTCGCCCCCGGCGACGCGGTGATCCTGTGCGACGACAAGACCGGCGAATGGGCCGGCGAAGTGACCTTGGCGGGCAAGCGCGACGTCGTGCTGACATTGCGCGACCGCCTGCGCGAGCGCGAGGCGGTGCCCGACTTCTGGCTCTGCGCCGCGCTGCTGAAAAAGCCGAACTTCGACCTGGTACTGGAAAAAGCCACCGAACTGGGCGTGGCGAGGATCCAGCCGATGGTCACCCGCCGCTGCGTGGCCGACAAGCTCAATGCCGAGCGCGCGCTCACCATCGTCACCGAAGCCGCCGAACAGTGCGCCCGAACCGCCCTGCCGCACGTGGCCGAGCCGAAAAGACTCGAAGCCCTGCTGCGCGACTGGCCCGAAGACCGCGCACTGTTCTTCGCCGACGAGACCGGCGGCGACCCTGCCGCCGCGCAGTTCGCCGCGCACAAGGGCCCGGCAGCGCTGCTGGTGGGGCCGGAAGGCGGCTTCGACGAAGAGGAACGCGCCATGGTCCGCGCCCATCCGATGGCCCGCGCGATCACGCTCGGCCCGCGTATCCTGCGCGGCGAGACCGCCAGCATCGGGGCGAGCGCGTTGTGGATGGCGATCGCCGGCGACTGGTGAGCTGCAATCCCGCTCAAAACGCCCGAAAACCTTGCCTCCCGCGCAAAAGAAACCGAGCGGTACAAAAAGTTCTAGCGTCCGGCCCGAAGGCGCACTACCTCCGCGCCCATGAGCACCCGTGAGGTTTCGGATCGCGACGATCCGATCGTCGAAAGCCTGGATCAACTCGCCGCGCCGATGGCCGCGGGCGAAAAGCCGCGCGAGGCGTGGCGGATCGGGACCGAGCACGAGAAATTCGTTTACGACACCCAGGATCACCATGCCCCCTCCTACGGCGAGCAGGGCGGCATCCGCGATCTGCTGAACGCGCTGACCCAGTTCGGCTGGGAGCCGATCATCGAGGGGGACAACGTCATTGCCATGAAGGGCAGCGACGGCACCGTCAGCCTGGAACCGGCAGGCCAACTCGAACTGTCCGGGGCGCCGCTCGAAACCCTGCACCAGACTTGCGCCGAAACCGGCCGCCACCTCGCCCAGGTCAAGACCATCGGCGATCACATCGGCAAGGCCTTCCTCGGCCTCGGCATGTGGCCCGACAAGACCCGCGCCGAATTGCCGATCATGCCCAAGGGCCGCTACGACATCATGCTGCGCCACATGCCGCGCGTGGGCACGATGGGCCTCGACATGATGCTGCGCACCTGCACCATCCAGGTCAACCTCGACTATTCGAGCGAGGCGGACATGGTGAAGAAGTTCCGCACCAGCCTTGCCCTGCAACCGCTGGCGACCGCGCTGTTCGCGAACTCCCCCTTCACCGAGGGCAAGCCCAACGGCTTCCTCTCGTACCGCAGCCACATCTGGTCGGACACCGATCCCGCGCGCACCGGCATGCTGCCCTTCGTGTTCGAGGATGGCTTCGGCTACGAACGTTATGTCGACTACATGCTCGACGTGCCGATGTACTTCGTGTTCCGCGAGGGCAAGTACATCGACGCCGCCGGCCTGTCCTTCCGCGACTTCCTGAAGGGTGAGCTTTCGGTGCTCCCCGGCGAGAAGCCACGCCTCTCGGACTGGCAGGACCACCTTTCCACCGCCTTCCCCGAAGTGCGCCTCAAGTCCTTCCTCGAGATGCGCGGCGCCGACGGCGGTCCGTGGGGCCGCATATGCGCCCTGCCGGCGTTCTGGGTCGGCCTGCTCTATGACCAGACCGCGCTCGACGCGGCGTGGGACCTGGTCAAGGACTGGGACATGGAAGGCCGCGAAGTGCTGCGCAATGCGGTGCCGAAACTGGCGCTGGACGCGCCCTTGCCCGGCGGCGGCACGCTGCGCGATATTGCCGGCGAAGTGCTGAACATCTCGCGTTCGGGCCTCGCCGCGCGCGCGCGCCTCAATGCAGGCGGCGACAACGAGACCGGCTATCTGGAACCGCTGGCCGAGATCGTCGCCTCCGGCAAGGTCCCGGCGCAGCGCCTGCTCGACCTCTACAATGGCGAATGGGGCGGCGATCTGTCGAAGATCTACGCGCTGAAGAGCTTCTGAGGATGACAGCGAGCGGGTGAGGCGCCCCCTCCCCGCTCGGGATGCCCCGGAGACAGGGGCGCGCGTCAGTGCTCACTCCGCCGCCTGTGGCACCCGCGGCCGCAGCTTTTCGCCCAGCCTCGCAAGCGTCCGGGTGATCAGCGCGTTCTGCTCCATCCAGGCGTGATAGGCGCGGTACTTGGCGTCTTCGGCCAGCAGGTGCGCCTCCTCGGTCCGCGCCCTCCAGTAGTAGATCGCGCTCACCAGTCCCAGCAGCACGGTGTTGCGCACCATGTCCGTCAGCGCATGGCTGGTCACCAGGAACGGCAGCGTCGAGAGCCACCAGAACAGGTTCTTGGACAAGTAGGCCGGATGCCGGGTGAAGCGGTAGGGACCGTTGGTCACCACGCCGCGATAGGTGAGGTTGGAAAAGCGCAGGCCGAACGCGAACGTCGCCCAGGCATAAAGCGCGGTCAGCGTGACCAGCAGCCCCGCCCATGCCCAGAGCAGCGCCGGATGCCCCTGCATCCAGTAGGCCCAGCCCGGCGTGTTCACCTCGTAGCCCAGCACGTCCGAGCGCCCCATCATGCCCCACACGAAGGGCGGATAGCACAGCAAGGCCGCCAGCCAGCCGGCCAGCAGCGGATTGCCGCTGCGGATATGCGCATCGAGCGGACGGAAGGTGAAGATGTAGCCGACCGTGCCGATCTGCACGTCGACCAGGAACAGCGCCGCGATCACCGTCGATCCCAGCAGCACCGGATTGCCGGTCATGGCGGAAAAGTCGGCACTGACCACTTGCGCAAAGCCGCCGGGCAGGATCGAGATCATGAACGCCCCGAAAAACGCCTTGATCGCCCAGGCCCGGCCATGGCGCCTGACCTGCTCCCCGTCCCAGGCCTCGCGGCCGATCAGCATCGCCCCGAAGTGCCAGGCGCCGTCGCGCGGCTCGATCAGGTAGCGGTCCAGCCAGAACACATAAGGGATCGAGAGCAGCAGGAGCGGCACCGCCGCCGCGCCGATCACTTCCATCGCGAAAAGATAGGCTCCGTCCCAGTACCAGCGGCCGATGCAGTAATAGCCCGCGATCAGGGCCCAGGTCGCCCAGAGCCCGGCCAGCTTGGTGATCGAGACATCCGCCGTCTCGGCAACCGGCCGCTTGCGGCTCCAGTCGATCGCGGTGGAGGGGCGAAGGTGCACCTTGTCGACCAGCAGCGACCACAGGCTCATCGCGGTGCCGGTGAACAGCAGCGTGGCCACGGCCGCATAAGGCCCGCTCATCGGCGCGTGGGGACCGGGCAGCGACAAGGCATCGGCGATGCCCGCCCACTGGCGGCAGACGAGGAGCCAGACGGCCAGCGCCGCGAGGCCGACAAGGCCGACGCCCGCGGATACGTCGCTGGGCGGTCTGGAAGCTGCGGTGTTCATCGCCCAAGGCCTAGCGCGGATTGGTTAAAAGGCCAGAAAACTCGCACCATACGCAAAAGGCCGCCGACACCGGAGGTGCCGACGGCCGTTTGACCCGTGTCCGAACCGGCTCTCAGCGGTAAGCGCTGATCAGGCCCGAATCGTCGAGCACATAGAGCGTCTGGTTGGCGACGACCGGTGCCAGCGAGATCGGGTCCTTGAGATCGAGATACTTCGAGAACACCCCGGTGCCCGGATCAACCGTGCCCAGTTCGCCGCGCGAATTGCCGATCCACAGCTTGTTGCCGGCCAGCACCGGGCCGACCCAGAAGATCGGGCCCTTGCGCTTCTTCGCGTTGTGGTAGCGCGACAGCTGCGTCAGCCAGCGAACCTTGCCGCTGGTCCGGGCGATCGCGAGGATCTCGGCGTGGTCGTCCAGCGTGAACAGCCAGTCACCCACGATCGCGGGCGTCGAGATGCCGGCAAGGTTGAGTTCCCAGATGCGCTGGCCGGTGACCAGTTCGTAGGCGGCCATGCGGCCGCCCTGGCCCAGCGCGTAGACCCGGCCGCGATCGATGATCGGATCGGCGTCGACGTCGGTGAGGCTGCCCACTTCGGTGGCGATCGAGGTGCGCGCAAGCGCGTCCGACCACAGCTGGCGGCCGTTCTCGTACCGGTAGGCAACCAGTTCGCCCGAGGCATAGCCCGCGATCACGGTGCCCTGGCCTGCCGCCGGGGCGGCGACGCCGAACACGCCCGACTGCGTGAGCGAGCCGGATTCGTTCCACAGCACCGCGCCATCGGCATCGTTGAGCGCGAAGATCTGGTTGTCCTGGCTCATGACGTAGACGGCGTTGAAACCGACCGTCGGCGAACCGCGCAGCGGGCCGCCCGGCTTCTTCGACCAGATCTGGCTACCATCCGCGGCATTGAGCGCGGCCACTTCGCCGACACCGGTGGTCACGTAAAGCTTGCTGCCGTCGACACTGACGCCGCCGCCGAACACCGACTTGGCGCCATTGCCCGAAACCGCGAAGCTCTTGGTCCACAGCTGCGCGCCGCTCTGTGCGTCGAAGGCGTGAACGACACCATCGGTATCCATCACGAAGAGCTTGCCGCCGCTGACGACCGGCGCCGCGGCCAGGCGCTGGCGGGTGGTCGAACCGGCGATCTGCGCGGTCCAGACGCGCGAGGGGCTGTCGGCCAGCGCCAGGTGGCCGTAGGACTTGCCGGCGTTGCCACCGCCCTGGGCCCATTCGCTGTTGGCCGAGGCCGGCGGCAGGATCACCGCCACCGAATCGAGCGAGGGATCGACCTTGGCACCGCTCTCGATGCGCGAGAGGATCGGCGTGCGTTCACCGACCGTCGGCGTCTTGGCCCGGCCCTTGCCATCGCTCTTGCAGCCCGAAAGACCGGCGACCAGCGCCAGCGCGACCAGCGAGGCGACACCGAGTTGACGGCGCGTTTTCATGCGATTGTTCTCACCAGACATTGTCATTCTCCGGCAGGCGCGGGGGCGGCTTCGCCCGCCCGCTGCACGATCTTGGCCTTGGCGAGCGGCTCGCCGTTCTCGTCGACGACATCGTCGACGGCATCGACGCCCAGCACCGCGGCCAGCTGGCGCGCACGGCTGCGCAGCCCGTCCTCGACCTGATCGTCCTTGGCGATCGCGGCGAACAGCGGTCCAGCCTGATCGGTCTTGTTCATCTTGATATAGGCCATGCCGACAAGTTCGCCGGCCGGACCGAACCAGGGATTGCCAGGCGCGGCATAAGGCTTGAGCTTGGCCACCACGTCTGCGGGCTTCATCGCGTCGAAATTGGCCGCGACTCCGCGAATCGCGGCAAGGTCACGCAGCGGCTGCGGCGCCTTGGCGTCGTTCTCGACCTGGGCATAGAGCTTGAGCGCCTCGCCCTGCTGCTTCTGCTGGAGCGCGATGCCCGCCAGCAGCAGCCTGGCCGACGTGGCGCTGCCGTCCGAGCCGCTGTCGGCGATCGGCTGGAGCTTCTTCTTCGCGTCGTCGAGATTCTGCGACTTCAGCGCGTCGATCGCCTGCACCATGGCTTCGGAATTGGCCGCGACGGCCTGCTCCTGCTGGTGCTTCCAGAACAGCCAGCCGGCAAAGGCGGCCAGGCCGACCAGTACCGCCGCCAGCAGCGGCAGGCCGAAACGCTTGAAAAAGCCTTCCATCTGGTCGCTGCGCAGGGCGTCGTCGACCTCGCGCAGGAAGACGTTCTGCTCGGCGGCGTGGCGCTGAGCGGAAGCGGAAGTGGAAGTCGTGCTATCGGAAGGAGGCAGGGCCAATTTGCGGGCGCTTTCTGCGGATGTCTGAATGGTTGCCGGGCTGTTTAGCGAATGGTGGCGGGTTTTCAACGACGATCTGGGAATGATGGGGGGTGAACGTCCGGGCGTGAAGGCTGCCTGAACGGCGTTCTTGCCCAGGTCATGACGGGATTTCGCGCCCCATCGCCTGCCCGTAGACGTGCCGGTAGGCCGCGATCATGGCGGCTTCCTCGTATTCGGCCTGGGCCCGCGCGCGGTTGGCGGCGCCGATCCGGGCGCGCAGGGCCGGATCCTGCGCCAGCGTGACGAGGGCATCGGCAAGGCCCGCTTCATCGCCGCCCGCCACGATGTAAGGGCGGTTCTCGGCCGCGACCATGTCCGGCACATCGCCCACCGCAGGCGCGGCCACCGGCAAGCCCGCCGCCATCGCCTCGACGACCGAGATCGGAAACTGCTCGCTTTTCGAGGACAGCGCGAAAAGATCGAACAGCCCCACCGCATGCGAGGGATCGGCCACGAAACCCGGCAAGTGGACGCGCCCGGCCAGCCCTAGTCGCTCGGCTTCGGCCAGAATCGCCCCGCGTTCGGGCCCCTCGCCGAGAATCACCAGCTTCCAGGGCTGCGGCAGCGGCGCGAAGGCCCGCACCAGCCGCGGCAGGTCCTTGACCGGACGCAGCCCGGCCAGCGTGCCCAGCCAGCGCTCGCCCTCACCTTTGACGATGCCGGGCAGGACGTCCGGGCGGGGACGCTCGATGAAGGCGCCGCAGTCGATGCCGTTGGGAATGAAATGCAGCCGCCGGGCCGGCTGATGCCAGGCCGCCCGCGCGATCCCCTCCAGCCGCCGCGAGGGCACGACCAGCGCCGAAGCGCGCGCCAGCGCGATCCGGCGATAGAGATTGCGCGCGGTCTTGAGCCCGTCCGCCTCGTCCTCGTTGAAGCCGTCCTCGTGATGGACCAGCGGCGGCAATTGCAGCAGCCCGCCATAGAGCCGGTGCGCCAGAACCGCGTCCATCGCGCCCCAGTTGTAGGTCAGCACGAGGTCATGGCCCTGCATCGCCTGCGCCAGCTGCCACAGCCGTGCAGGCGTGGGGCGGCCCTGCAGGCTGGGGAAGGCCTGCGGGAAACCGACGTCGAGCGCCGGATCGATCACGACTGCCGCGCCCATCGCGCCCGGCTGCGCCGACACCACCTCGTGCGCGGCCACGCGCCCGAAGGCGTTCATCAGCCGCACCGCGCGCAGTTCCTTGCCGCCCGCCGCGAAGCTCGAATGGAGGTGCAGGATGCGCAAGATCGTCCGGGTCTCCCGTTCCGGCGCGTCAGGCAACACGGGCCAGCAGGGCCGTGATCGCCCCCACCGCCTCGGGTTCGTCGAGCGTCGGCGCATGGCCGGCAGCAGGCACTGTCACCGCCTCGGCCCCGGGCTGGCGGCGCAGCATCTTGTCCAGCGTCGCCGCCGAAAGCAGGTCGGACAGTTCGCCGCGCAGCACCAGCACCGGCCGATTGTCGCCCCCCAATGCCTCCCACGCGGGCCAGAGGTCCGGCTGGGTGTCGACATCGTAGGCGTTGAACGGCTCGGCGATCTTCATGTCATAGTCGAAGACCATGCGGCCATTGCCCGAAAGCATCATCAGCCGCTTGGCAAGGCCGATCCAGAAATCGAGCGTACGGCCGGGGTAGGCGTGGCCCAATGCGTCCTCGATCCCGCGCGCGGCATGAACCCAGGTGGGGAAACTGCGCCCCTGCCCGACATAGTCCTTGATCCGCTCCATCCCTTCCGGCTCGAGATAGGGGCCGACATCGTTGATCACCGCACCGGCCAGCCGTTCGGGGATCATCAGGGCAAGCCCCATGAGCATCAACCCGCCCAGCGACGTGCCGATGGCGGCAAACCGCTCGATCCCTTCCTGTTCCAGCAGCGCCAGCAGGTCCTCGCCGTACTGCACCGGGTTGTAGCTCTGCGAATCGCGGGCATATTCGCTGTCCCCGCGCCCGCGCATGTCGGGGCAGATCACGCGGCGGTTCTGCGCCAGGCGCGGGGCCAGACGCTCGAAATCGCGGGCATTGCGGGTAAGCCCCGGCAGGCAGACCACAGGCACGCCCGCAGCCCCTTGCGGAGCGGGGTAATCGCGAAAATGCAGCCTCAACCCGTCGCGGCTCTGCCAGAACCGATCTTCATAACCCGTCATCAGCGAAGCCTGAGTCCTCCTGCACCCGGCTTGATCCACGGGCCATCCATCGCCACTATCGCCGCATGCGAAGCGAACCGCAAGCGAGTGCCTACCGCGCTGCCCCCCGAATCGAGACAATTGCCGGCTGGCTTGCCAGTCCGGTCGATGCCGCGCAATTTCCCAATCATATCCTGCGCTTCCGCAACGACCGCTGGGCCCGGACAGTGGGCCTCGACGGGCTCGACGAGGCGCAGTGGCTGTCCCATTTCGGACGCTTCGAGCCGCTGCCCGGCAACCTGCCGCAGCCGCTGGCGCTGCGCTACCACGGCCACCAGTTCCGGGTGTACAACCCCAATATCGGCGACGGTCGCGGCTTCCTCTTTGCGCAGATGCTCGACGGCGAGGAGCGCGTGCTGGACCTCGGCACCAAGGGCTCGGGCCAGACGCCCTACAGCCGCGACGGCGACGGGCGGCTGACCCTGAAGGGCGCGGTGCGCGAGATCCTCGCCACCGAAATGCTGGAGGCCCTCGGCGTCTACACCAGCAAGACCTTTTCTGTGGTCGAGACCGGCGAGGCGCTTTGGCGGGGCGACGAGCCTTCTCCCACGCGTTCGGCGGCTCTGGTGCGTCTCAGCCATGGCCACGTGCGGATAGGTAGCTTTCAGCGCCTGCTGGCACTGGACGATGCCGAGCACATGGCCGCGCTGGTCGACTATTGCCTGGCCACTTTCCCCGGCCCACTGCCCCCCGAAGGCGTTCCCGGCCGCGACGAGCCTGCGGTGGTCCTGCTCCACCAGGTGGTCGAACGCATGGCCGACACCGCAGCGGCCTGGATGGTCGCCGGGTTTGTCCACGGCGTGCTCAACAGCGACAACATCAACATCTCGGGCGAGAGTTTCGATTACGGCCCCTGGCGCTGGTTGCCGCGCTGGGACCCGGCCTTTACCGCGGCTTATTTCGACCATTCGGGCCTCTACGCCTTCGGCCGCCAGCCCGAGGCGGTGCTGTGGGATTGCGGCCAGCTCGCCGTGGCGCTGCGCCTGCTCGCCGACACCGCGCCGCTGGTCGCCGCGCTCGACCGTTTCGCCCCGCTCTGCCAGCAGGCGATGGCACGCCGGTTCTGCTGGCGCCTCGGCGTCGAACAGGGGGATCACGCAGCGGATGTCGCACTGATCCAGGCCGCCGAAAAAGCCATGGCGGCCAGCGGCGAGGCCCCGGAAATGTTCTATTTCCGCCATCGCGGCGCACGCCCCGGCGGCAACGAGGCCTTCGACGCGCTGCTTGCCGGGCGCCGCCCCGCCGCCGCTGCCGACGACCCGTTCTGGCAGCAGGACGGCCCGCCCAGCACCCTGATCGACGAAGTCGAACGCGTCTGGTCCGCCATCGACGACAGCGACGACTGGACAGCGCTGCACGAAAAAGTGGCCGCAATCCGCGAACTCGGCCGCCAGCTCGGCCCGGCGCCGAAGCCTGCCGGGCATGTTTCGTTAGGCTCCTCTTAGGGATAGCCGTGCCATAGCCTGTGCCGACTCTCCCATCAGCCGATAACGGACCTACTGCCGCAATGGACGGTGCAGTCGCAACCAAGGCCTCTCCGGCCCCTCTTCCGCCCCTCCGGGCTGCCAGCGATCGGATAGCCGCGCCTGCGGCAAACGAGGCGCTGATCGTGTCGTACGAACCTGCCACCGGGGCCGAACTGTGGCGCGGCAAGCCGTGTGACGTCAACGAAGTGGTTGATCGTGCCCGCCGCGCCTGGCCCGAATGGGCGGCGCAGCCGCTCTCGACCCGCATGGAACTGCTGCGCCGCTTCGCCAATGAAGTGCGCAAGGAAGCCGAAAACCTGGCAGTGCTGATCGCCCGCGAAGTGGGCAAGCCCTTGTGGGAGGCGCACAGCGAGGTCGAATCGGTGGTCGCCAAGGTCGAAGTCTCGATCCGCGCCTATGCCGAACGCACCAGCCAGCGCAAACTCGACAGCGCCCTGCAAGGCGCGATGGCAGTGCGCCACAAGCCGCACGGCGTACTGCTGGTGCTTGGCCCCTACAATTTCCCGGCGCACTTGCCCAATGCCCATATCGTGCCCGCGCTCATCGCCGGCAACGCGGTGGTGTTCAAGCCGAGCGAGAAGGCCCCGGCGACCGGCGAACTGCTGGCGCGCTGCTTTCACCGCGCCGGCATTCCCGCCGGCGTCGTGCAGCTTGCCATCGGCGGGCCGCTGGAAGGGCAGGCGCTCGTCGCCAACGACGGTATCGACGGTGTGCTGTTCACCGGCTCGGCCAATACCGGCATCTCGATCAACCGGCGCCTTGCCACCCGTCCGGACAAGATGGTCGCGCTGGAAATGGGCGGCAACAACCCGATCGTACTCTGGGACACCCCCAAGCTCACCGACGCCGCCGCGCTGGTGGTGCAGTCAGCCTTCGCCAGTGCCGGCCAGCGCTGCACGGCAGCCCGGCGGCTGATCGTGAAGGCCTCGCTTCACGATGCGATGATGGCCGAGATCAAGACCCTGGCCGACCGCATCATCGTCGGCGCCCCGTTCGACGAGCCAGCCCCGTTCATGGGCCCGGTGATCGACAATGCCGCCGCCGACGGTCTTGCCGAGAGTTTCCTCTACCTGCTCAGCAACGGCGGGAAGGCGATCAAGCATCTGGTCCGCCCCGACGAAAGCCTGCCCTTCCTGAGCCCCGCGATCATCGACACCACCGCGCTGAAGGACCGCCCGGACGTCGAACTGTTCGGGCCGATCCTGCAGGTTATCCGGGTCGACGATTTCGACGAGGCAATAGCCGAGGCCAACAACACCCGCTTCGGCCTTGCGGCCTCGCTGATCGGCGGCACCCCGCAGGACTACAACCGCTTCTGGGCCCATGCCCGCGCCGGAATCATCAACTGGAACCGCGCCACCACCGGCCCCAGCCATGCCGCGCCGATGGGCGGCATCGGCCTCTCCGGCAACCACCGGCCAAGCGGCTACTACGCCGCCGACTACTGCGCCTATCCGGTCGCCTCGGGCGAGATGGAACAGCCGCGCGCGGTGATCGGGGTTGGGTTGAAATAGTTCGGGCCAGAGCCGTTCCCAGGGCATCAGGTCATTCCACCTGATCGCAGAACGGTTTATTTCCCGGAAACGACGAGATCCACCTCGGTCACGCCGTTCGCCTGCTTGCGGGCATAGACCACATAGGCCTGCCCCTGCTTGCGCCCGCCCAGCACGCGGTCGCTGCCATCGAGCCGGTACTCGGCCGAATAGCCGCCCTTGCGCGCCAAGGTGTTGTAGAAGGCGATCACATCCTCGGACGGGACTGCCGTGCCGAAGCTGACCACGCGCAGCCTGCAACCCTCGGCGTCGATTCCAGCCGCTTCCTGCACCGCGCCCTGCGGATAGAGCGGAAATTCTGCCGGCAGCTTCTTCGCCCAGTCGCGGGAATACTGCACCTTGGCGCTGCAATCGGTCCTTGCGGCACGCGCCGCCGGGCTTGCCTGCGCGGCCTGAGCGGCGGCCTGGGCCAGTTCGGCGGCGCTACCCTTGATCGCATCGGGCAGCGCGGCGAGGCCGCCGGACAGTTCGGCCGCACTCTTGCGCGCGGCGGCCACCGCCTGCGGCGCACGGCTGGCGGGGGAAAGCGTGACATTTCCGGCCTCCCCGACGCCTCCCGTCACTTCGGGATCGACCACGATCTGCTCGCCCAGCGCCGTCCCGGTCGCGCCCGCGCCCGGCTGCTCAGCCTTCTTGCAGCCGCCCAGCACGAGCGTGGTCGCAAGCATGATCACCCCGATGCCTGAGGTTGCCTTGTTCATCGTGCCCCTTTCCTGCCCTGGCCGTGGGAAACATGTCCCCGCTGGCTCCTGGCGCCCGGCTCTGGAAAAGCCTTCCCCCGGTGGGCGCGAATGGCAAGGGCGCGCGCGTGCGGATCATGCCCGCGTCCCAAAACGGGAAACAGCCGGCCGAGAAGATTGCGCCGCCCTTCACCACCACCCGATCACGAAAAAGGGCGCCCGCGACCAGGTCGCGGACGCCCCCTCCACCCGCTTTCCGAGAGCTGGCCCTCGAAGCAGACAGGCGGACTTCCCCCGCGCTTCGCCGTCAGCACGGGGGAAATCGGTACTTGCAAGATGAGGCTAGCTTAGCGGCAGGACGAGCCGCCGCGGTCGATCTCGCGGCCGACCAGAGCGCCGCCTACAGCGCCGAGCACGGTGCCTAGCGTCCGGTCACCCCGGTTGTCGACCTCGCGGCCCAGCAGGGCACCTGCCGCACCGCCGATCAGGAGACCAGTGGTGCCGTTCTGGCGACGGCAGTAGTAGCGGCCGTTGTCACCACGCCACACGCGGGTGTCGCGGTAGACCGGCTCGCCGCGGTAGCC
>NZ_JAPCWC010000033.1 GCF_026420865.1 Novosphingobium clariflavum
CCTCTCGTCCGGGCGCAATCGGAACCGGAACAGACAGGCAGATGATCGAATACGGGCCACTGGCCGGAATTCTTGTTGTAATCGCAGGATTTGCCTTGCGATTCAATCCATTGGCTGTCGTGGCCGCTGCCGCAGTGGTCACCGGCCTGCTGGGCCACATGAGCCTTGTCCAGGTGATCGCGCTGCTCGGCAAGGGCTTCAACGACAATCGCTTCGTCACCGTCGTCTACGTGGTTCTGCCGGTGATCGGCCTGCTCGAACGCTTCGGCCTGCAACAGCGCGCCCGCACGCTGATCGAGGGGATGCGCGGCGCCACCGTGGGACGGCTGCTCATATCCTATCTCGCGTTCCGCCAGATCCTCGCGGCGCTCGGCCTGACCTCGATCGCCGGTCCGGCGCAGACCGTACGACCGCTGGTCGCCCCGATGGCCGAGGCGGCGGCGCGCAAGCAGGCCCCGGAGGTAACCGAAGACCATATCGAGGAGGTCAAGGCCATGGCGGCCGCCACCGACAATGTCGGCGTGTTCTTCGGAGAGGACGTGTTCATCGCGATCGGCTCGATTCTGCTGATCCAGGGCGTACTCAAGAGCCAGGGTATCGACATCGCGCCCATCCATCTCTCGCTCTGGGCGATCCCGACCGCGATCTGCGCCTTTGCCATCCACGCCTTCCGCCTGCACCGCTTCGACCGCCGCCTGCGCGCCGCTTCCGCTGCCCGGGAGACCAAGGCATGATCGGCATCGGCACGATCTACGCGCTGGCCGGCATCGTCTTTGCCGCCTTTGCCCTTGCCAGCCTGCGGGACCGCGCCAACCCCCGGCGCTGGGGCAACGGCGCGTTCTGGGGGCTCGTCGCGGCGAGCCTGCTGCTGGGCGACCGTCTCGGCGACTTCGGTAACGGTTTGCTGGTCCTTGCGCTGGTGGCCATCGCCGGAACCCGCAGCCTCGGCCACGGCAGCCCCCGCACCACCGGCAATGCCGAGCGCGAGGCCAGCGCCGCCCGGCTCGGCTCGCGCCTGTTCCTGCCCGCCGTCATCGTCCCGGTAACCGCGTTCTGCGGCACCCTGCTGTTCAATTACGCGGGGCTGGAGCGCCTCGGCCTGGTCGATCCGCGCTGGATCACGCTGGCCCTGCTGGTGCTGGGCGTCATGATCGCGCTGGGCGTCACGATGCTGTGGCAGCGCCCGCCGCTCACCGCGCCGGTCGAGGAAGGCCGGCGCCTGATGGACTCGATCGGCTGGGCCGCGCTGCTTCCGCAGATGCTTGCCGCACTGGGCGTCGTCTTCACCGCCGCCGGGGTCGGCACCGCGGTCGGCGCCATCACCCAGAGCATCCTGCCGAGCGGCAACGTATTCCTCGCGGTTGTCGTCTTTGCGCTCGGCATGGCGCTGTTCACGGTGGTCATGGGCAATGCCTTCGCCGCCTTCCCGGTGATGGCGAGCGCGGTCGGCGTGCCGATCCTCATCCGCCTCCACGGCGGCGATCCGGCGGTTGTCGGCGCGGTCGGCATGCTGGCGGGCTTCTGCGGCACGCTGCTGACGCCGATGGCCGCCAACTTCAACATGGTTCCCGCCGCCCTGCTCGAACTTAAAGACGAGCATGCGGTGATCCGCCGCCAGGTCGGCACGGCCCTGCCCCTGCTCGCCTGCAACATCGCCATCCTCTACATTGCCGGATTCCTGCTGTGACCCCATCCCCTGAAACCGCCGCCCGGTTCATCCGCATCGCGCTGGGCCATGTCGGCCGCGAATATCCGCACAAGCTCGACCACACGATGTCCTCGGACGCCGACGTGCTTCCGCCGCGCGTGCTGCATCCGGCCTTCCACGGCAGCTATGACTGGCATTCCTGCGTGCACGGCTGGTGGACCGTCCTCACGCTCACGCGGCTGCACCCGGACCTGCCCGAAGCAGCTCAGGCCATCGCCCGCGCCGACGAGACTTTCACCGAGGACAAGCTCGCCGCCGAACTGGCCTATCTCGACCGCCCGCTTTCCGGCGGCTTCGAGCGCCCCTACGGCTGGGCCTGGCTGCTCTACCTGCACCTCGAGGCGAGTCGTCATGACGGCCGTCTCTGGGCGGCCCGGCTCGAGCCGCTGGCCCGCGCGTTCGCCTCGCGGCTCGCCCACTACCTGACGATCCTCACCTACCCGATCCGCACCGGCACCCACTTCAACAGCGCCTTTGCCCTCGCACTGTCGCTGGAATGGGCCGACACGTTCGACCCTGCGCTGGCCGACCAGATCCGCGCCAAGGCCGCAACCTGGTTCTCCGGCGATGCGGACTGCCAGGCCTGGGAGCCCGGCGGCGACGAATTCCTGTCCTCGGCGCTCAGCGAAGCATTGCTGATGCGCCGTGCACTGGGTGAAGCCGCCTTCACCGACTGGTTCGCCCGGTTCCTGCCCAACCTTGCCCAACGCCGCCCGGCCTCGCTGTTCACCCCGGCCCACGTCAGCGACCGCAGCGACGGCAAGATCGCCCATCTCGACGGACTCAACCTGAGCCGCGGCTGGGCCTGGCGCGAAATCGCCTCGGCCACCCCGGCACTGGCACAGATCGCCGGTGAGGCCGCCGAAGCCCACCTCGCCGCCGCACTGGAACACGTCGAGGGCGACTACATGGGCGAGCACTGGCTGGCGAGCTTCGCCCTTCTGGCGATGCTGGCGGCATAGGACGGAGCTGAAAGGGAACAAGCGATGGTGCCGGCTACAGGATTCGAACCCGTGGCCCCCTGATTACAAATCAGGTGCTCTACCAACTGAGCTAAGCCGGCTCTCGCGAAAGCAAGTCCGGCGCCCTTACAGCGAGGCAGGGGCGCCGGTCCAGCATTTTAATCAGAACACCGCGTGCGGCGCATCTTCCTTCATCATCGCCTGGCGAACCAACGGGATCGGCGGGCCGCCGTAGCTCAGGAATTCGTCGTGAAACGCCTTCCAGCCGGCGCGGCCGCCGCGGGTGGCGGTCCAGTCGTCGCGCAGCTTGCGGATCATCAGCTTGCCCAGCGTGTAGTTGAGATAGGCCGGATCGTAAGTACCGCGCGCCGCCTGTTGCTCAGCCGTGCCCTCGTCCTGGTAGCACTCGGTCATGAACATGCGCTTCGACTGCTCCTGCGTCATCCCCCGCGCATGCAGGCCGATCGCCGAAAGATAACGGCAATTGCGCAGCAGCGCGTTGGACAGCTGGCCGACGTGGACCCCGGCATCGCCATTCCCGAGGCCGGCATCCCACATCATTTCCTCGGCATAGTGCGCCCAGCCCTCGGCAAAGGCATAGCCGACGAACAGGCGGCCCACCCAAGAAGGCGAGCGGTTCGAATGGAGGAACTGCAGGAAGTGCCCCGGCATCACCTCGTGCACCGAGGTGAACAGCAGGTCGTTCTTGCCCGGAATGTAGTCCTGCTGCATCTGCTGCGACCATGAGGGGTCCGGCGGCGAGATGTAATAGACAGACGCGATGCCCTTATCGAGCGGCCCCGCCGGATCGATATAGGCCGAGTTCTGCCGGTTGTAGGGCGGGCTTTCCTCGACTTTCGCCTGTTCGGTGCCGGGGATCGTCACGATATCATGCTGGCGCACGAAGGCGGTGAGATCGGGGATCTGCTTGCGCGCGGCCAGCACCGGGCCGCCCTCCGGCTTATCGGCCCGCATCTTGTCGAAGCAGCCCTGGATGTCCTTGCCCGGTGCATAGTCGGCGCAGGCTGCCTTCAGCAGATCCTGATTGCGCTTGAGATCGGCGCGCCCCACGGCTTCGAGCTCGTCCAGCGGCGCGTCGACCGCCTCGGTCGCGGCCAACATGCGCGAGAAACGATCCGCGCCCATGGCAAAGTCCTGCGTCGGCGTCGCCTTGGCCAACCAGTCGGCCAGTCCCTGCATGGCAGTGGCGGCGGCTTCCGAGCTCGCCTTGAATTCGGCCTGGAGCCTTGCATCCTTCACATCGGCAAAGGCCGCGCGGGCATCGCCCCGGTAGTATTCGGCAAAGCCCGCGAACCCGGCGGTCCCCAGCTTGATGAAGCTGGCGGGCATCGCGGTCTTGAGATTGCCGCGGATCTGCGTCGCGGCCCTGGGCACCGCCTTGAAGAAGGCGATCATCGCCTTCATCCGCGTCGGCTTGTCGGCATAGTCACGGCTGACATAGACGTTGGGGTCGAGGCCATTCTCGATGTAGTAGCCAGGATTGGTATGCGGCTTGTCGGCATCGACCAGCCAGAACAGCTGCCCCTTGGCGACCTGCACCAGATAGTCCCGCTCGAACCGGTCTGCGGCGGACAGATCGGTGAACTTTCCGGCATCGGCGATCACCGCGCGCAGGAAATCGGCCCGGGCCTTGAGGCCGGCGGGGCTCCAGTCGGGCAGGCGGCCGTCGAACTGGTGCGCGCCCTGGTAGATAGCGAAGGACGGGTCCTGCGCCATCCAGGCATCGAGCGTCTTGCCGACATAGGCCTTCCACGGCGTTGCCGGGGTCCCCATCGCGGCGGTTACCGGTGCCTGTGCGGGAGCAGCGCCCGCGCCAAGGGCCAGTGCGAGACAGGCCATCCCGGCCAGCAGCTTGTGTTTCATGTCTTCGTGCGATCCCTGTCCATGGTGTGCGGGCCGCATCGGTCGCCCCCGACGGCAAAGCCCCATGGGCACGGGTTGTGCGTCAGACTGCGCCGAAGGTCCAGCCCTCGGTGCGGGCAAGTTCGGCCGTCAATTCAGCGGGTTTCCACAAGTCCGCACGCGGCGCAGCGGTCCGCAGCCAAGCCGAGGTGAGCAAGGCATCGGCGCTGTGGTCGTCGATCGCGCCCTCGCCCGAGACGGGGGGAGATCCCAGCACCGCGAGCCCTGCGTTGAGCGCCGCGTGATCGGTCATCTTCGCCCGCCCAGCCGAGCGACCGGCGGCCACGGCGGCAAGCGTCGTGTAGATCTCGGTCACCACCGATCCGCTCTGTGGCAAAGGGTCCATCGGCCAGACCGACAGGGCCGCGCCCAGCCGGTGCAGCATCCGCATTCCGGTGAGACTCGACTTGCCCACTTGCGCCGCACCGACAAGGTTGAAGTTGGAATAGGGCTTGCAGCCCGCGCGCGCCTGCGCCTCTTCGGTCACCCGCATGCGGCCGCGGCGATGCAGCACCCCGGGCAAATGGAACCGCGCCCCCTCGCGCCCGCCATGACGGCGGAAATAGGCGCTGAGTTCGCAGTGATCGACAAAGCTGGAGGCGGAAAGATGCTCGTCTCCGGCGCAGATCCCATCGATCAGGGCCCAGAGCGCACGAGCATCGGACGGGCTCCGCGCCCAGCCGGGGAAAAACGCCCCGGCATCGGCGAAAGGCAGTGAAATGCCGAGGTCGAGCCCGACCAGCGTGTCTTGCGGCAAGTCATCGCGCAGCAGGCCAAGCACCTCCTCGCGCGACCAGTGGCCCGGCTCCCGGTGGCCCAGGCGCTTGGTCCGCAGCAGTTGCGGCGCGCCTTCGAGCCCGCAGAGCGCAACCGCGATACCCTTCTGGCGCGGGCCAAGGGCGCCGGACCAGTCGATCGCCATGAAATGGCGAAAGCGCGCAGCCATCACTCTGCGCGGCGCTCGGCGCGCTTGCGGTCCCACCACTCGATGCGCTTGCGCAAGTCCCGCTCGAACCCGCGCTCGACCGGTTCGTAGAAGGTCTGCGGCGCCATGCCTTCCGGCCAGTAGTTGTCGCCCGAGAAGCCGTCAGGGGCATCGTGGTCGTAGGCATAGTCCTTGCCGTAGCCGATGTCCTTCATCAGCTTGGTCGGCGCGTTGAGGATGTTGGCGGGCGGCGGCAGCGATCCGGTTTCCCGCGCGGTCTGCCAGGCCGCCTTCTGTGCCATGTAGGCCGCGTTCGATTTGGGCGCGGTGGCGAGATAGAGGCAGGCCTGCACGATCGCCCCCTCCCCCTCGGGACTGCCGAGGAACTCGTAAGTCTGCTTGGCGGCGATGCACTGAAGCAGCGCCTGCGGATCGGCAAGGCCGATATCCTCGCTTGCCATGCGGGTCAGACGGCGCAGCAGGTAGAGCGGTTCCTCGCCTGCCGTGAGCATCCGCGCAAGATAGTAGAGCGCCGCCTGCGGGTCCGAGCCGCGCACCGACTTGTGCAGCGCGGAAATCAGGTTGTAGTGGCCGTCGCGGTCCTTGTCGTAGACCGCCACGCGGCGCTGGAGGAAGGCCCCGAGGCCCGCGGGATCGAGCGGCTCGGGGATCTGCGCGGCATAGAGCGTCTCTGCCTGGTTGAGCAGGAACCGCCCGTCGCCATCGGCCGAGGCGACCAGCGCCGCCCGCGCATCGCCGTCAAGCGGCAGCGGCCCCTCGAGCGCTTCCGCCTTGTCCAGCAGGCTTTCCAGCGCCTCCGGTCCGAGCCGGTGAAGGATCAGCACTTGTGCCCGGCTCAGCAAGGCCGCGTTGAGCGCAAAGCTGGGATTCTCGGTCGTCGCACCGATCAGCGTCACCGTGCCGCGCTCGACGAACGGCAGGAAACCGTCCTGCTGGGCACGGTTGAAGCGGTGGATCTCGTCCACGAACAGCAGCGTACGCTGCCCCGCGCGCGCGGCCACGTCGGCCTCGGCAAAGGCCTTCTTGAGGTCCGCCACGCCCGAGAACACCGCCGACACCGCGGCAAACCGCATGCCCACCGCATCGGCCAGCAGCCGCGCGGTGCTGGTCTTGCCGGTTCCCGGCGGCCCCCAGAGGATCATCGAGGACAAACGTCCGGCCGCCACCATGCGGCCGATCGGCCCTTCGGGACCGGTCAGGTGCTCCTGCCCCACCACATCGGCAAGGGTACGCGGACGCAGGCGATCGGCCAGCGGGGCATCCTCTCCCGGCATGTCAGGGCTGCGGGAGGGCGGGAGATCATCGGCAAAAAGGTCGGCCATGGGGGCTATCTAGCGACTATCCCGCGCAATTGCACCGTCTGCGCGATGCCCATCGCCACGGCTGCAGGGGTTGCCCTGCAAGCGGCGCCAACAGCGTTGCTCCGCCTTGAAAGAAGCCCACTCTTCCTGCGGCTTCGCGCGTTGCTGGCGCCGCTTGCAGGGCGACCGTGGCGTTGCGGAATGTGTCCACGCCGCCTAGGCTGCCGGCCAGTTCGCACAGGGAAGGAAGACGGTGCCATGACACGAACCGCAGCGGCACGAGCGCCCGTCCACCTCTGGCTGGTCGGCGTGCTGGCCATCGCCTGGAACGGCTTCGGCTGCCTCGACTATGCGATGACCGTCACCCGAGATCCCGCCTGGATGGCGCCGGTCCCGCCTGCCGTGGTCGACTGGCTTGACGCGGCGCCGGTCTGGGCGCTGGCCGGCTGGGCGTTCGGTGTCGGCGGCGGGCTGCTGGGCGCATTGCTGCTGGTCATGCGCTCGCGCTGGGCCGTGCATGCCTTCGCCCTCTCGCTGCTGGGACTGGCCGCGAACCAGGCCTATCTACTGCTCTCGCCGATCCCTGCGGCGGCGACTCTCGGCGATCTGGCTCTGCGGCTGGCGATCTGGACCGCGGCGCTCGTGCAGTTCTTCTACACGGCCCGCCTGCGCGGACGCGGCGCGCTCACCTGACAGCGGTTCATACAAACAAATACCAACCTGAACGAATTCTGCCAAACCCGCTCCGATCCCGTTCAGCCAAGTTCACCTAGAAGGAACTCAACGCAGGAGACGTAAGGCACCGCAGGGCGCGGGCCTCGGTTCTCCTGACAAGGAGTTTCGAACCATGTCCATCATGCGCAAGATCGGCCTTTCCGGTGCGCTCGCGGCGACGGCACTTGCCGCTGCGACCCCGGCCATGGCTCAGGACTATCGCCGCGGCGGCGACAACACCGCGGCGGTTGCCATCGGTGCCGGCGTCGTCGGCCTCGCGCTCGGCGCGATCCTCGCCTCGAGCAACGACCGCCACCGCGACTATGCCGATTACGGCTATGACACCAGATATGGCCATGCCTGGAACAGCGGCTGGGAATTCCGCGACGGCTGGTACTGGGACCGCGATGGCCGCCGCCACAGCCGCGACGAATATGCCCGCTACCACCGCAATGACGGCCGAGGCCAGAATTGGGGCGGTCACGACGGACGCGGCGGCGACCACGGCGACTACCGCCGCGGCTACGACCGCGACCGGGACGACTTTCGCCGCGGCTATTGATCGATAGAGACCACCGAGCAGTCGGGTCCCCCTCCCCGGCTGCGACGAGACGCCCGGCCCCTCCTCCTGGCCGGGCGTCTTTTTTGTGCGCAGCGGCTTTCTCCAGCACGAACCGCCAAGCGGCCAGCTTTCGCAAGACCAACCGGGAGTTCACGGCCTGTTCAGTGGCAACATTGCAGAAATGTGGCACGTGCCCGCTGGAACCGCCGTTACCTGGTTGGCCCGGAAAGGGAGTTCAATTCGATGCATATCAGGATCAGGAAATTCGGCCTCGCCGCAGCCCTTGCGGCCAGCGCCTTGACGGCCTCGGCCCCCGCCATGGCCCGTGACGGCTACCACGACCGGGGCGACGATGCCGCCATCGCGATCGGTGCCGGCGTCATCGGCCTCGCGCTCGGCGCGGCCCTCGCCGATCACGGCGATCGCCACTATTACGACCGCGGCTATTACGATTCCCGGCGCTATGTGACCGTGCGCGGCCGCCCGGGTTACTATTATTACTACGAAGGTTCCCCCAATCGCTACTACCAGGATCGCTACTACGACCGCTATTACGCGCCGTATTACCGCGACCGCTGGAGCCGCGGCCATGCCTGGGGCAATCGCGACTGGCGCGACGACCGCCGCGGCTGGGGCCGTGACGATCGGCGCGACTGGGGTCGTCACGACCGGGACCACCGCGACTGGGGCCGTGATGTCTGCGCGACTGGGACCGTCATGATCGGGACCGGCATCACGACTGGCGCCGCTGATCGCCCCCGGACGTCATAACCGCGTCAAGAATATCGAGTGAAAGGATGCGCGGCGGCATTTCATGGGAAATGCCGCCGCGCACTGCTTCCCGCACATGGCCTTCCATGATCCGCACTCGCCAATCCCCGCACGGGAGGCTATGGGGCTGCCCATCATGGATATCGCCGACCTTCGGATCGCCCTCTTTTCGGGCAACTACAATTATGTGCGCGACGGCGCCAACCAGGCCCTGAACCGTCTCGTGGGCTACCTGCTCCGCCAGGGGGCGCAAGTGCGCGTCTATGCCCCGGTCGTCGACAAGCCCGCCTTCGAGCCGACCGGCGATCTTGTCGGCATTCGCGCGGTGCCGATCCCGACCCGTTCGGAATACCGCATCCCGCTCTCAATCTCGGGCAAGGCGCGCCGCGATCTCAAGGCATTTGCACCACATGTGGTGCATGTCTCCTCGCCCGATCCGGTCGGTCATCAGGCGGTCACCTGGGCGCGCACGCGCAACCTGCCGGTGCTCGCATCGGTGCACACGCGCTTCGAGACCTACCTTCGTTACTACAACATGGCCTGGGGCGAGCCGCTGATCGAGGCGATCCTGCGCCGGTTCTACCGCCGCTGCGATGCGCTGGTAGCCCCCTCGGAATCGATGGCCCAGTTGCTGCGCGAACAGCGCATGAACTACGATGTCTCGATCTGGTCGCGCGGAGTGGATCGCGAGATCTTCCACCCCGGACGCCGTGACCTGGCCTGGCGCCGCGCCCATGGCATCGCCGACCATGAAGTGACCATCGGCTTCCTGGGCCGCCTGGTCATGGAAAAGGGCCTCGACGTCTTTTCCGACACGCTCGACGAACTGACCCAGCGCGGCATCGCCCACCGCGTGCTGGTGGTGGGCGAAGGCCCGGCCCGCGAATGGTTCGAGGCGCGCCTGCCGCAGGCCGTCTTTGTCGGGTTCCAGCAAGGCGCCGACCTTGCCCGAGCCGTGGCCAGCATGGACATGCTGTTCAACCCCTCGGTCACCGAGACGTTCGGCAATGTGACGCTGGAAGCCATGGCCTGTCGCCTGCCGGTGATCGCCGCGGCCGCCACCGGCAGCCAGAGCCTCGTCAACGACCGCGAGTCCGGCCGCCTCGTGCCTCCCGGCGCGATCCACCAGTTCGCCGAAGCGATCAAGGGCTATGTCGAGAACCAGGACATGCGCGAGGCCCACGGCCTTGCCGGCGAGAGCCGCGCACTGGAATTCAGCTGGGACCGCATCAACCAGGCGGTGGCCGATACGTATCTGCGCCTGATCCGCCAGAAGACCCGCGGCTGACCGTGAATGCCGGGTCTGCCCATAGGCAGCCCGGTCTTCGCGGTTGTTCAGACCGGCGCCGGGGCCGCCAGACCGATTTCCCCGAAATAGCGACCAAGCCCCTCGACGGCCTTGTCGGTCAGTTCGATGAAGGCCCGGCGTCTGTCGTTGTCATCCAGCACACGGCGGAACAGGCCGCCGTCGACCATCTGCCCGATCCAGCGCAGCGCCGTCGTCGGCGGCACAGCAGCCGCAATGCACAGCGAGGTCACCGAGACCTGCTTGCCTTCCCCTTGCGCGGCGGCAAGATCGAGCAGCATGTCCCAGGCCGGATCGGCAAACAGGTCGCCCTCGATGAAACGCGCGCGCAGTTGACGCTGGCGCAGGATCTTGCGCACAAGCCGGGCATCGGGCAACTGCGCCACCGCGCAGCGTCGCGGTGCTTCGCGCGCTAGCGGAATCGCCGGCTCCGAAGCACCGTCCGCTCCGCCGCCAGAGGGCGCCAGCCGATCGATCCGCCCGGCAATCTCGCCGACCTGCTCGGTCAGCCGCAGGATCATCAGCCGGTCGTCGTCGGAAAGCTCGCGCACGCGTCCCTGCGACATCGTTGCCAGCACCCGCCCCAAGGCGACCACCCGCTCGGCCCGGTTGGGATCGACCAGCAACAACGGGTTGGAATGGTCCATGCAGGCAAACACGTCATCCAGCGCCTCGACACTGGTCGAGACGATCAGCCGCGCCCCCAGTTGCGGCGCCCGCATGTCCAGCCGCGACAAGGCTGCCAGCGCCGCGCCATCAACCTGCGGGCAATCCAGCAGGACAACATCGCCGAGTGAACGCTCGCCCTGTTCCAGCAATTCCGTCAGCGTCGTAGCCGTGACCCGCAAGCCCGCTGCACCGGCATCCTCCCGCATCGCGGCGCGCACATGTGCACGGTCGGCAAAGATCGAAACCGAAAGACCGGAACCTTGGCTGGAAGCGCTGCCGCCGCCATAGGCAAAATCGTCCGTGACAGGACCGCCGAGGGTGAAATCCGTATCATCCATGTGCGTGCCTTCCGTGTTACCACGTAAGGGAACAGGACTAGAACACGAGCTCTTCAAGTCAAGAATTGCCGCGGTTAAAACCTTGTCACTCCAGGCGCTTTACCGGTGTCACGTCATCCCGGCCGCGTCACCAGCCTGACAGTTCGCGCCGCACCAGGGTTTCCAGCATGTCGATGCCGACACCAGTATCGTTGAGGCAGGACAGCACCGCGAAGTCCTTGCCGCCGGCCGCCTCGAACACTTCTCGTCCGCGGATCGCCAGTTCCTCCAGGGTCTCCACGCAGTCTGCCGAAAAGCCTGGCGCGGCAATCGCGAGACCACGAGTGCCGGCTTTCGCCTCGGCTTCCAGCACGCTTTCGGTGGCCGGTTCCAGCCATTTGGCACGCCCGAACCGCGACTGGAACGCAGTTTCGACACGCAAGTCCGCAAAACGCGACGCGAGGCGCCCGGCCAGCAGGCGAGCGGTCTTGCGGCAGTGGCAATGGTAGGGATCACCGAGATCGAGCGTGCGCTGCGGCATGCCGTGGAACGAAAGCAGCAGCACTTCAGGCACAAAGGCCAGCGCCTCGATCTGCCGCGCAAGATCGGCTTCCAGCGCGTCGATATGTGCGGGATCATCGTAATAGGGCGGCAGGCTGCGCAATGCGGGTTGCCAACGCATCCGCGCCATCGCCTCGCCCACCTTGTCCCAGACCGAGGCGGTCGTCGCCCCCGAATACTGCGGATAGAGCGGCGCGATCAGGATACGCTCGCAGCCGGCATCCTTCATCGCCTGAAGGCGCTCCGGGATCGAGGGATTGCCGTAGCGCATCGCCCAGTCGACCACGGCGCGTCCATTCAGACGCTCCTGCAAGCCGCGCGCCTGCGCGGCAGTGATTGCGGCGAGCGGCGAGCCCGCCTCGGTCCAGACCTGGCCATAGGCATGGGCGGACTTGGCCGGACGCGTGCGCAGGATCACGCCGTGGAGGATCGGTTTCCACACCAGTGCCGGGATCTCCACCACGCGCGGATCGGACAGGAATTCGCCCAGGTAACGGCGCACCGCAGGCGCGGTCGGCGCATCGGGCGTGCCCAGGTTGACCAGCAGTACGCCGATCCGTCCGGTGCGGGCATCAGGGTGGTCGGCAGGACGCATCACAGTTCCTCGGCAAACAGGGGGAGGCGGCGGAAACGCAGGCCCGTCGCCGAATAGAGGGCATTGGCAATGGCCGGGGCGACAACCGCCACGCCCAGTTCACCCGGATCGGCGGGTTCCGCATCGCTGTCGATGAAATCCACCTCGATCCGCGGGCAATCGGCCAGCACCGGCAGCGCCATCTCGCCGAGCCGATCGCTGTCGGGCCGCCCTCCCACGTAGCGCGGCGCACACCCGAGCGCGAGACCGATCCCGAAGACCAGGCCGCCCTCGATCTGTTGGCGGGCGATGTCGAGATTGACGATCCGGCCGATGTCGACAACCGCGCTGAGCCGGTCGACCCGCACGCCGTTTTCGTCCCGCCGGGCGCTGGCGACAAGCGCGATGCGTCCCTCGCCGATGCCATGGCAGGCAATGCCCTGTCCGCTGTTGTCGCTGCCGCCGCCCCATTCGGACAGTGTGGCTACGCGCTGAAGGCACTCGGCCAGGCGGGTGTCCTGCCCCAGCATCGCCATGCGATAGGACAGCGGTTCGCGGCCCGCGCGGTGGGCCAGTTCGTCGACAAAACTCTCGTTGAAGAATGCCGTATAGCCATGGGCATTGCCACGCATGCGAGCGGTAGGCAGGTCGATGGCAGCGGGCGCGTGGTCGACCGCGACGGCCGGGATCGCGTAAGGCGGCACCGCTCCTTCAAGCGCCTGGGGATCAACCATGCCGGCAACCGCGGCGCTCGCCTCCCTCGGCCTGTCGCCCGCGAACATGCGGCGGCCGAATTCGCGCGCGCTGGCCGGGGCCGCGACCCGCGCGCGCCAGGCCGCGATGCCGCCTTCGGCATCGGGACGCGCGGCCATGACGGCAACGGCAGGCGTTCGCGGGAAAGCGGCACGAAATTCCTCGCCGCGCGGCCAGGTGAGCTGGACGGGTCTCTCCGCCTCCTTGGCCAGCACAGCCACCTGGGCCGCATGGAGGCATTCCAGCCGCCGGTCGAAACTGCCGCCCAGCGCCATCGGGTAGAGCACGACATCGCTGCTGCCGATGCCGATGGCCTGTGCCGCGGCCGCCCGTGCCGCCTCAGGCGCCTGGGTGCCGATCCACAACTCCAGCCGGCCATCGGCGTAGCGCGCGGTGGCGCTGGCGGTCTCGATCATGGCGTGGGTCGCGGGTGCCACTTCATAGCGGATCTGCACCGGCAGCAAGCCGTCTACCGCCTCGCCGTCACCGGCCAGATGGATACGCTCGGCCTCGCCGCTGCGCATCGCGCCGTCGAGGGCATTGTCGATCGCATCGCTGTCGAGCGCACCGATCACCCGGTAACGCGGCTGCGCGCGCACCAGAGCGGCTTCCGCGCTCCACCAGTCATCGGCAAGCGCGGCGATCCAGCCCTCGCCCTTGACGAACCGCCGGAAGCCGCGAAGCGACCTCGCTGCGGCCTCGCCCACATCCGAGACTTCCGCCATCGCCCCCGTGCCGCCGACCAGCGGCGCGTGGCGGATCGAGGCGCGCAGCATGTCGGGCAGGCGCACGTCTCCGGCAAAGACCCAGGAACCGTCCACTTTCGAAGGCAGGTCGAGGCGAGGATAGCGCAGCGGTGCACCCGGCGGAAATTCGCCGGGCTTCTCGGCCGGGAAGTCGGGCCGCAGCGGCGGCGGGTCGGGCGGTGAAAACGCCGCCGCCTCGGCCGCCAATGCGCCGAATGACAGCACCTTGCCCGCATGATGGACCAGCCCTTGCGACACGTCGCACGCTTCCGCCGCGACGCCCCAGCGCGCCGCCGCCGCCTGCGCCAGCAAGGCCCGCGCCGATGCCGCCGCCGCGCGCAGAGGCGCCTCGTAAGCGGCCTGCGCAGTGCCATCGGCGGTCACATTGAAGCGGTGGTCCTGCGCCCAGCGCCGCGCCAGATAGCCATCCGGCTTTTCCGCCAGCCTCGGCACACCCGGCAGCCACTGCGGCGCCCAGAACGGCGCCCACTTCGCCGCCAGCACGGTGTTCGCATAGTGCGCGCTGACCGGCGCCGGCTCGACCGCGACCTGCCGCCAGTCCGCGCCGAGTTCCCAGGCCACGATCTGCGGCAGGAGCGTGGTCACGCCCTGCCCCATCTCGACTTGCGGCACGGCGACGCTCACCACCCCGTCAGCCGCGATCTTGATCCAGGCCCCAAAGGCATATTCGTCGCGGTCCGGCTCGAGCGGGAGAGGGAACCGCCGTGGTCGCAGCAGGAAGCCGACTGCCAGCCCGCCGCCCGCGAGCCCGCCGATCAGCACGCCGCGACGGGACAGCTTCATCAAAGCGCCGCCTGCGAACCGGGCTGCAACGGACGCTGGACCAGCCAGTCGTTCACGCGGGTCGCCAGCGCCAGGAAGGCTTGCACCTGCGGACCGTCCCCGGCTGCAATCGGGTTCCCGGCATCGCTTTCACGCCGGATCGCGATGTCGAGCGGGATGCGCCCGAGGAAATCGAGGCCCATCGCGGCGGCCGCCGCCTCGGCGCCGCCGACCCCGAAGGGATCGCTGACTTCACCGCAGTGCGGGCAGGCATAACCGGCCATGTTCTCGATCACGCCGACCACCGGTACGCCGCCCTTCTCGAACAGGCTCACCGCGCGCGCCGCGTCCATCAGCGCAAGGTCCTGCGGGGTCGAGACGATCACCGCTCCGGTCGGCTTGAACTTCTGCAGCATCGTCAGTTGCACGTCGCCGGTGCCGGGCGGCAGGTCGACAACGATGATCTCGGCATTGTCCCAGTGCGCCTCGAGGAACTGCGTGACCGCCCCCGCCACCATCGATCCGCGCCAGGCGATCGCGGCGCCAGGCTCGGTCAGTTGCGCCATCGACAGCATCGGCACCCCCCAGCGGCTCGCCACCGGCACCAGCCGGTTCTCGTGGGCGACCGGGCGCTGCCCCTCGGTACCCAGCAGGCGCGCCTGCGACGGCCCGGAAATGTCGGCATCGACCAGTCCGACCTTGCGCCCAAGCCGTGCCAGCGCAACCGCGAGGTTCGCAGACAGCGTGGACTTGCCGACCCCGCCCTTGCCCGATCCCACCGCGAGGATAACCGGCTGCACCTTGTCCGCCATGATCGCCACGTGGACTTGCGCAACGCCGTCCGCTCCCGTCAGCGCGGCGCGCAACTGCGCCTCCAGCGCCGGACGCTCCTGCACCTCGAGGCCGGTTGCATCGACCACCAGCGTCACCCGTCCTGCGGACAGGCGCAGGGATCGCACCCGCTCCGCCAATGCCGCGGGCAAGAGGGACTTGAGGCGGTCGGCATCGAGGCTGTTCATGAGGTCCTTGCAGGATTGATCCGGCCGCAAACAGGCGACCCTTGGCTGGCGTAATGTCCGCTCAGGTGGCGCAGTCGAGGAAAAAGGGCAAGAGAGGCACTGTTTTTGACGAAAAAGGGTTCCTATAGATAGCCGCATGACAGCTTTCGGTGACGCAATCTCTCGCGCCGGCTCCGGCCCAGCACACGACGCCCCTTCAGGTGAAGCACGGACGATGGACATTCTGGCGATGACCGGCCGCAAGAGCCCCTGGGGTTCGGACGGCGGCAACGGCGACGGCAATGATGACGGCGAGGAGAACGGGACCCGGCCCGCAGAAGAATCCGGCGACGGCACTGGCAAGCCCGATCGTCCCGCCCCGGACCGCGAGCCTTCTTCCGGCAATGAAACCCCCGGCGAACCGCGTGGTCCCCGCAATCCCTGGCTGCCCAGCAGCGGCACACCGCCGCGCCGTGCGGCCGGCATCGAGGACATCTTCCGTGCCCGCGACCCGCGCCGTGGCGGCGGCCCCGGCAACGGCCCCGGCGGCTTCCCCAACCTGCCGCGCCGCGCCGACGGCCGCTCGTGGCTGCCCATCGGTATCGCGGTAGCGGTCGTGGCGATGCTCGGCGCCTCCTGCGTGCACGTGCTCGGCCCGTCGGAAAAGGGCATCGTTACCCGCCTCGGCCATTTCTCGCGCGTGATCGATGACGGTTTCTCGCTCACCTTGCCCTGGCCGATCGAGCAGGTCGAAGTGACCGATGTCGGCACCTTCACGGTCGACACCATTCCCGATGGCGACGGCGAGAAGCTGATGCTGACCGGCGACCAGAACCTGGTCGACCTCAGCTATCAGGTGCGCTGGAACATCAAGAACCTGACCGACTATTCCTACCGCCTCACCGACCCCAAGGGCACGGTGCGCGAAGTCGCCGAAGCCGCGATGCGTGCCTCGATCGGACAGATCTCGCTCAACGATGCGCTGTCCGGCGCCGGGCGCGCGCGGGTGGAGCAGGACGTGCGCGAACGCACCCAGCGCATTCTCGATGCCTACCGCGTCGGTGTCGCCATCCAGGGCGTCGAAATCAAGAAGGCCGATCCGCCATCAAAGACCCGCGCCGCCTTCGACAATGTCAACGTCGCCCGCCAGGACGCCGATCGTGATCGTTCGAATGCCCGCGCGGGCGCCCAGCAAGTGCTCGCCCGCGCTCAAGGCGAGGCCGCACAGTTCGACAAGGTCTACGAGGAATACAAGCTCGCGCCCGAAGTCACCAAGCGGCGCATGTATTACGAGACGATGGAACGCGTGATCTCGCAGAACGACACTGTCGTCGCCGAACCGAAGAACATGAACACGTACCTCCCCTTGCCCGACCTCAAGCGCCGGGCCGAGCAGCCGACCGGAGACATCACGGTGACCGCGTCGCCCTCGTCCAGCACCCAGGGAGGCCAGTGATGAGCGATATCTTGCGCAAGTACATGCCTGCCTGGGTAGCCCTGGGCGCCGCCGCCGTCGTCGGCCTTTCCAGCGTGATCGTCGTGCCGGAAACCGAGCAGGTGGTGATCCTGCGTTCGGGCAGCCCCCAGCGCGTCTACAACGCCTATGTTCCCGGCGCGCCCTATGGGGCCACCGATGCCGGCATCCACTGGCGGATCCCGCTCTACGAACGCGCGATCCACATCGACAAGCGCCTGCTCTCGGTGGACATGGAGCAGGAGCAGGTCCTCTCGACCGACAAGCTGCGCCTCAATGTCGATGCCTTCGCCCGGTTCCGCATCGTCGACCCGGTCAAGGTGGTGCAGACCGCGCGGACCGCGCAGGGGGTGACCGACCAACTCCAGTCGATCCTCTCCTCGGTGCTGCGCCAGGAACTGGGCAAGCGCACGTTCCAGTCGCTGCTGACCGCCGAGCGCGGCGAAGCCATGGCCCACATCCGTGACGGCCTCGACCGCGAGGCCCGTCAGTACGGCGCGCAAGTGGTGGACGTGCGGATCAAGCGCGCCGATCTTCCCGAAAGCGCGCTGGAAAGCGCCTTCACCCGTATGCAGGCCGCGCGCGAGGAAGAAGCCAAGACGATCAAGGCGCAGGGCCAGAAGGACGCGCAGATCATCAGCGCCGATGCCCAGGCCCAGGCCGCCCGCATCTACGCCGATGCCTTCGGCAAGGACCCCAAGTTCTACGACTTCTACCGCGCGATGCAGAGCTATTCGGTGTCCTTCGCCAAGGGCGATGCGGGCAAGACGCTTCTGCTTTCGCCCGATAACGCCTATCTTCAGCATTTCCGGGAACCTTGACGGCTCCCGTTCGATCCATTGAGCAATCATCGGGTCGGCGCCCAAGGGCGGCGGCCCAACGCAGGAACCACCATTCAAACCCGGTTAAGCTGATCCAGCGTCAATCGGGACGGTGACGACAGATTGTGACCCTGCACTGTCAGGACGGAGGAATCAAAGGACGTGAAGCCCGTGCGATACGCTTATGGACTGACCACAGCGCTCCTGCTCGGAGGCGCGACCGCCACCCTGGTCACCGGTTATCCCGCCGGGGCACAGGTTGCCCAGAACGAAGCCAGCCAGATGGCCCATGTGGTGCCCCGCGCGGGCGCTCCGGCCAGCTTTGCCGACCTCACCGCGCAGCTCGCGCCCGCGGTGGTCAACATCTCGACCCGCCAGCGCGTCCAGGTGCAAGGCAGCGGCGGCGCCAATCCCTTTGCCGGGACGCCGTTCGAAGGCCTGTTCGGCGGCGGCGGCAGTTCCGCTCCGCAGACCCGCGAGGCCCAGTCGCTCGGCTCGGGCTTCATCGTCTCGGCCGATGGCTACATCGTCACCAACAACCACGTGATCACCGCAGAGGGCAAGGGCGAGGTCGAATCGATCACCGTCATCATGCCCGACGGCACCGAACTGCCCGCCAAGCTGGTCGGCAAGGATGCCGCCTCGGACCTCGCGGTGCTCAAGATCACCGCGCCCAAGCCGCTGCCTTTCGTCAAGTTCGGCGACAGCTCCAAGGCGCGCGTGGGTGACTGGGTGGTCGCCATCGGCAACCCCTTCGGCCTCGGCGGCACCGTCACGGCCGGCATCGTCTCTGCGGTCTACCGCAACACCGGTGCCGGCGGCGCCTACGACCGCTATCTCCAGACCGATGCCTCGATCAACCGCGGCAACTCGGGCGGCCCGATGTTCGACATGAACGGCCAGGTGATCGGCATCAACAACGCGATCTTCTCGCCGACCGGCGGCAGCGTCGGCATCGGTTTCGCGATTCCCGCCGAGATCGCCTCGCCCATCGTCGACAAGCTCATCAAGGGCGAGAAGATCCAGCGCGGCTACCTCGGTGTGCAGATCCAGGCGCTCAACGAGGATCTCGCCGATTCGATGGGCCTTGAACACAACAAGGGCGAGTTCATCCAGAGCGTGGTACCGGAAGGCGCCGCCGCCAAGGCCGGCCTCCAGGCCGGTGACGTGGTGGTGAAGGTCGGCGGCAAGGAAGTGACGCGCGACCAGAGCCTCTCCTACCTCGTCGCCAATACCGCGCCGGGCACGAAGATCCCGGTCGAACTGATCCGCAACGGCCGCCGCATGACGGTGACCGCGACGGTCGACCAGCGCCCGACCGAGGACGATCTCGCCCAGAGCTTCGACAGCAGCGGCGACGGCGATTCCGATACCGACGCCTACAACAACCCGCCGGCCCAGCAGACCCAGGGCGTGATCGAGAAGGCAACCGGCCTGTCCGTGACCACCCTCACCCCGCAGATCGCCCGCCAGCTGGGCGCCTCGGAAGGCACCAAGGGCCTGGTGATCGTGTCGGTCGACCCGAGTTCGGACGCGGGGCAGAAGGGCTTTGCCCGCGGCTTCATCATCCTCTCGGCCAACAACCAGCCGGTCACCACCAAGGCGGACCTTGAAAACGTGATCAAGGCCGCCAAGGCCGACAATCGCCCGGCGATCCTGCTGCGTGTCCAGCCGCGCGGCCAGTCGCCCGCCTTCGTGCCGGTTCGCCTGCGCTAAGCGGTAAAAACCGGAATACGACGAAACGCCCGCCGGGAGACCGGCGGGCGTTTTCGCATGTGGAGCCTTCCGCGCGCCTCGCTATAACGCGCTCATGCCACCGGCCGATCATAACCGCGAGGAAGAAGCCGACGGCCTGCGCAAGGTGATCCACATCGACATGGATGCCTTTTTCGCCAGCGTGGAGCAGCGCGACGATCCCTCGCTGCGAGGCAAGCCGGTCGCGGTCGGCGGCTCCTCCAAACGCGGCGTCGTCGCCGCCGCCAGCTACGAGGCGCGGCGCTTCGGCGTGCGGTCTGCGATGCCCTCGGTAACCGCGGCCCGGCTCTGCCCCGACCTGATCTTCCGCAAGGCCCGCTTCGACGTCTACCGCCAGGTGAGCGACCAGATCCGCGCCATCTTCCTCGACTACACGCCCCATGTCGAACCGCTGTCGCTCGACGAGGCCTATCTCGACGTCACCGCCGACCTCAAGGGCATCGGCTCGGCCACCCGCATCGCCGAGCAGATCCGCAGCCGCATCAAGGCCGAGACCGGCCTCACCGCAAGCGCCGGGGTGTCGTACAACAAGTTCCTCGCCAAGCTCGCCAGCGACCAGAACAAGCCCGATGGCCTCTGCATCATCCGTCCCGGCGAAGGCGCGCGGTTCGTGGCAGGCCTTCCAGTGCGGCGCTTTCACGGCGTCGGCCCGCGCGGGGCGGAAAAGATGGCCCGCCTCGGCATCGAGACCGGCGCCGACCTTGCCGCACGAGACCTCGCGTTCCTGCGCGCCCACTTCGGCAGCTTCGCCGAGTACCTGTTCCGCGCCGCACGCGGCGTCGACCTCCGGCAAGTACGCGCCGACCGTCCGCGCAAGTCGGTCGGCGGCGAGCGCACGTTCTTCGACGACATCGCCGGGATCGAGGCCCTGCGCACGACGATGGACGAGATCGTCGAGATCGTCTGGGGGCGCATCGACCGCTCCGGCGCGCGCGGTCGCACCGTTACCCTGAAGCTGCGCTACGCGGATTTCACGACGATCACCCGCGCCCGTTCGCTGCACCATTTCGTCGCCGACAAGGCCGAATTCTCGGCCATCGGCCATGCCCTGCTGAACGATCTCCAGCCCCTGCCGCAGCCGATCCGGTTGATGGGCCTGACACTCTCCGCTCTCGAACGCGGCGAGGATGAGCAAAGCCAGCCGAAGGACGGCCAGCTTTCGCTGCTATAGGCGATCCTCCAACCGCATGGTCAAAGCGCGAGGAACCACCCCGCCCACTCGGTGATCTTCCCGGCGCGCCCCTGCGGCATCCATTCGGGCAGGCCGTCCAGGGGAAACACGCCCACCTCGACGATCTCCCGCCCATCAGCCCTGGGCTGCCCGGAAAAACGCCCGGCAACGATGTTCACGCGGTTGCAGGCACCGTGGAGGTCTTCCTCGACGAATTGCAGGAGGCGTGCCTGCGCCAGTTCCAAGCCGGTCTCTTCGGCAAACTCGCGCAGCCCTGCCGCAAGCGGGTCCTCACCCCGGCGAAGGCCGCCGCCCGGCGCCATCCACTTGCCCGATCCATAGGAATGGCGCAGCAGTAGCACCCGGTCCTGCCCGTCGAGTGCCAGCACTTGCACGCCTTCGAGCCGCGAGCGCCGGAACCGCCAGACCGTGACCCGGCCCCGGTGGGCAAGGCGGTACAGTGCGCGGTGCCACTGTGCCGGCAACAAGCTCAGCAGAAACAGGTGACCTTGTGCCGCGCCGCGGCCAGCAGGCGGGCAACGGGAAGATCATGCTCGCCCTTCACCGCCGCCTCGAAGATCGCGCGCTTGTCGTCGCCGCGAATCACGAAGACGATCTCGTCGCTGTCGGTCAGCGCCGGAATGGTCAGGCTGAGACGGTCGAACGGCGCCTCGGGCGGCAGCGGATCGGGGGTGAGACGCCGCACCGGATGCGGATCGGTTGCCTGCGGGTCGGTGTTGGGGAACAGCGAGGCGATATGACCGTCGCCGCCCATGCCCAGCCAGGCAATGGCGAAGTGCGGCGGGCGGGCATCCTCGGCAAGCGGCACGATGCGCGCGCCGACGGGTTCGAGCCGCGCGCGGATCTTGCCGACGTTGCTGGCGGGATGGTCTTCCTCGACGATGCGATCGTCGCCCGGCCAGACCGCGATGCGGTGCCAGGGCAGATCCTCATGCGCGAGGATATCGAAGATCGGAAACGGGGTGGAACCACCGGGAACGGTGATCGCGATATCGTCCGCGGTGGTGGCGAGTGCCGCCTTCAGGCGCGCGGCGAACCACTGGGCGATCGCCGCATTGTCGGCGTTTTCGATGATTTCTAGCTTGGGCATGGAGGGAGCAATAGCACTCCCCCCATGCCCGTTGCCAGTCTCAAGCAATGGATCAGGCGATGATTTCGCGCAGGAACCAGGCGCGCTGTTCGGCCTGGTCGGTCCAGTCGTCGATGATACCGTCAGTGGCATTGTCGCCCGCTTCGCCGGCCAATTCCTTGGTCGCCTTCAGCGTGGCGACATAGGCGGTGTTGTCCTCGAACAGGGCCTTGACCATGGCCGCCGCGTCCAGCGAGGTGTCATCCTCGTCCTTGATCGTGGTCTTGGCGCCGATCGAACCGATGGAGGTCAGCGTCTTGCCGCCCAGCTTGCGCACGCGCTCGGCGATCAGGTCGGTCAGACCGAAGATCTCGGTGGCCTGCGCATCGAACAGCAAGTGCAGATCGTGGAACTGCGGCCCCCGGACGTGCCAATGGAAATTCTTGGTCTTCACGTAGAGCGCAAAAGTATCGGCCAGCAGCCCATTGAGGCTGTCGATCAACGCGGCTTTCGAATTGTCCTTGGAAGTCATGCCTTGGTTCCCTCGATTGGTCCGTCGTGGAAGTTTCTAGGTCGTAAACTCATAAACGGCACCATCGAGGCGCCCAAATGGCGAACAGATCGGGCCGAAGTTGCCGCCGGGCGGGCTGGTTGCCCGTCCAAGGCAGCTTCGGTTCGAGATGGAAGCCATTTGGGCGCCCCTTCGGGGTTTGACCAAAATGGCCCAGCGCTGCGTCGGGAAGTCTTGAAATATCGACATATTCCATCGCCTTCCCTCCTGTCGCTGAGCCATTTTGCCTCAAACCTCGATGGTGCCGTTTATGAGTTTACGACCTAGATGGGTGAACGCTTGAATTGAAGTCCGGTTCACGTGCGAATTTTCGATCACACAAGTGAGAATTCCCGAAGAAACAGTATGATCGCGGCAAGCAACAGCCCCCCGCCGAACACGCGGCGGGCCCAGCGCACCATGCGCCACTCCAGCACTTGCGGCGCGCCCCAGGCCAGCCCGGCAAGAACCCCGCCGCCCAGCGCGCCGCCCGCTGCGGCGGCAATGGGAGCGGCCAGCCCGACGCCGAGCCCCAGGACCAGAAACCGCGCAGCGTCGGTCAGTTCCTGCGCAAAAAGCACAAGCATCAGTGCGCCGAGCGAATTGGTCGGCTCCCTCGGGCTGCGCCGGGCTACCATCAGCAGCAGTTCCCCACCGGCCAGCGCCAACGCCAGGCCGGCAAAGACCGCCCGCGCCGGCGGCGGTAGCGTAGCCAGCAGCAGGCTTGCCGCCCAGCCTGCCAGCCCGGCGGTCACCACCGCGCAGGCCAGCGCGACCAGCAGGACGCCGGGCCTCGCCCCCTGCCGCAGGACCAGCCCCGCCACGGTCGCCTGATCACGGGAACCGAAACCCGCGAGCAGAACCGCAATCCACGTCAGGTAAAAGGCAGACATCGACCCCGCGCCAAAATCCCATGATAGGGCAGCACTTTAGGCGAACCGCGCGAGGCTGTCGCCCCTCATGCTCACTTGCTGTCGGCGCGGGAGATCAAGGCATCGAGCGCCGCCCGGCCCTGCCGCAGTTCCGGCAGGATCTTGCTCAGTTCGTGCCGGGTGATCCGCTTGCCGCCCTCGCTGTCCACCGCCTGAGCCTCGACCAGCCGGTGGAGAGCTTCCACCAATGCGAGAATCGGGTCCACACCGGTCATGCGCTCGGGCAGCCCGACCGCGCGCGACTGTGCCAGATGGAGACAGCGATCGATCGCTCCAGGGCCGAACTGGCGCTCGATCGTCAGCAGCAGCAACGGGTCGAGGCTAGTCGCCTCGGCCTTGGCATTGCGGATCGTGCCGGCGGAGCAACCCAGCCGCTCGGCCAGTTGCCGGTCGTTGAAACTCAGGCTCTTTTGCAGCTGCCGCAGGATCGCGGAGACCGCCTTGCGGTATTCTTCACTGGTCGGAGCGCCGGTTCGGTTGGCTGTCATGCGCAAAGCTTTCGTGGCGATGAACGCGAATTCAGCACGTTGTGACGATTCATGCGATTCTCCCCAAGACCTTGTCGACTGATTTGTCCTAATGGGGCGAGGATATGAATTTCAGCCGACGTAACTTCATCGTTGCCGCGACGGCGTTCGCGGCGAGTTCCACCACTGCGGCCAGCGCGATTTCTTCCTCGCCCTTCGGCGTGGGCGGCGTGCTGCCCGATCTGCCGCAAACTCCCCTGCCCGGCGCGATTGCCGGCAGATCCGCCGTGCTGCCGGCCATGCCCGCAGTCCGCGCGGGCGTTGCCCCTGCGCTGTTCGACGCGGCCATGGCCGCGCTCGACAAGCACAGCGGCCGGGTCATGCGGGACCGAATCGGCATTGTCGACTTCTCGGCCTCGTCATCTGACCCACGCCTCCATCTTGTCGACCTTGTCGGCGGGACGACTTCGACGCTGCATGTCGCCCATGGCAGCGGCTCGGATCCGAATCACACCGGATGGCTTCAACGCTTCTCGAACAGTCCTGGTTCCAACGCCACCAGCGAAGGTGCCTACCTGACCTCGGACTACTATTTCGGGCGCCATGGCCGTTCGCAGCGCCTGATCGGACTGGACGCGACCAACAACAACGCGCTCGACCGCGCCATCGTCATTCACGGCGCATGGTACGCCGAGCCCTCGATGATCGCGGTGCACGGCAAGCTCGGCCGCAGCCAGGGCTGCCTCGCGGTCGGCGACAGCCTGCTTAACCGCGCCTTCGATCATCTCGGCTCGGGCCGCCTGATCTACGCGGCCAAGGTCGCCTGAAACGAAAGGGGCCGGTTTCCCGGCCCCTTTCCCGCGATCACTTCTGGCACACGACGATGGCGTCGATCACGTTGAGCGTATCAGCGGGATCACGCACGCAGATCGTGTCGAGCCCCATGGCCTTGGCCGGATAGTCGTTGCCGCCGGGGAAGATGGCATCACCGATGAACAGCATCTCTGCGTGCGCGAAATTGCCGCGCTCGGCCAGGCGCTGCAGGCCCCAGGCCTTGTCGACCCCCGGCTGGGTGACATCGACCGAGGTCGCGCCGCCGAGATTGACCGAAACGCCCGGCAACCGCTTCATCAGGTCAGCCTGGATCACCTTGCGCTTGGCGAAGTCCGGATCCCAGACTTCCTTGGCCTCGAGCGGGGCTTCCTGGCCCAGTGCCGAAAACGTGATCTGGCTGCCGCGATCCTCGATCCGCTCGCCCCAGGTTTCCTCGGGCGTGAAGCCGGTCGCCGCAAGCGCCGCGTCAAAGGCGTCGAGGATCTCGCGCTTCTGCGCATCGCTGAACAGTTCGGCATAGACCGCGTTCCAGCCGCCCTCGCCGTGCAGGTAGAGCTTGGCACCGCTGGTCGGCATCAACCACAGGCGCGAGAGATCGGCATGGGCGGGCAGGCGGCTGGCCACCTGCTTGTCGAACTGCGGCCAGTCCCCTCCCGAGATCACCGCGACATCGGCCACGGTGAGCAGCCGGGCCATCGCCTCGGCCATCTCATCGGTAAGCGGCTGCTTGCTCTTGGCCAGCGTACCGTCGAGATCGAAGGCAACGAGTTTCTTCATTCCGGCAATTCCCTGCGAGTAGGTGCAACTTGGTGCGCGCCCCTGCCATCGGCCGCGCGAATTGAAAATCCCCCAAGGCCGATTCCGATCCGAAACTGGACCGGAAACATGGCAATCCGGGGACAAGTCAGTGCCTTACTGATTTACAGCCCCGTTCAGCTTTCCGACCTTCTGCACGCCTTCGGCCGTGGTGACCAGCACCTCGTTGCCGTCCACCACGACAATGACGTTGTCGAGCCCGATCACCGAGACGCGCGGCCCGTCGCTGTCGACCAGCACATTGCGGCAATCGACCAGTTCCGCCTCGCCGCTGCCGCGCACCGAATTGCCGCTCTCGTCGCGTTCGAGCGCATCGTGCAGCGCCTGCCAGTTGCCGATGTCGGACCAGTCCATGTCGGCCGGGACCATCGCCGCACGGCTGGTGTTTTCCATCACCGCATAGTCCACCGAATCGCTCGGCACTGCGGCGAAAGTCGCCGCATCGGGGTGGAAGCGGTGGCTATCGGACGCGCCCTTCTCGACCGCCTCGCGCACCTTGGCGGCAATTTCGGGGCGATGGGCTGAAAGCTCGGCCATGAAGTCGCCCACACGGAAGGCAAAGATGCCGCCGTTCCAGGCATAACCGCCATCGGCGAGGAAGCTCTTCGCTCGCTCAAGGTCCGGCTTCTCGACGAACTGCGCGGTGCGGAATCCGGTCGTGCCTTCGATCGCGTCTCCCCGCTTGAGGTAGCCGAAGCCGGTTTCGGGCGCGGTCGCCTCGATCCCGAAGGACACCAGCCAGCCCTCGGACGCCAGGGCGGCAGCAGCAGAGGCCGCCTCGGCAAAGACGTCGGGACGACCGATGTGATGGTCGCTCGGGCAGACCAGCATCACCGCGTCGTCCGGCAGGCGGCAGGCAGCCAGCGCAATGGCGGCCGCCGTGTTGCGCGCGGCCGGCTCGACGATCACCGTGGCGCCTGGGGCACCCGAAAGCTGCGCCTCGACGTGATCGAGATGCCTGGTCCCCGTCACCACCACCGGCGCCGAAAAACCAAGATCCGCCGGGCAGCGCGCAAGGCTCGCCTCGAACAGCGTGGTGTCGCCGACCAGCGGCAGGAACGGCTTGGGCATGGCCGCACGGCTGCGCGGCCAGAGCCGCGTGCCACTGCCGCCACAGAGAATGACCGGGACTATCTGAGGCATGAAATGTCAGAAACTCGATTAAATGGATACTGTGAAGCAGCACCGTTGATAGCCGTTCAACTTCATGTTGCAATCGCGAATTGGCATCACGGCCTCCACTCGCCGCACGCAGATGTGAACGGAACATATTCCTGTTCAACGCGTTGCTTGCGCATGCCCTGCCTTTCCCATGCCCCGCCTCAGATCCTCCCGGCAAAGGGTGGCCTTCGCCGCTGCAACGTGACAGAGTGAAGGCAATGACCGGCCCGAGAGACCCCATCCCTCCGGCGGAACATGGCGCAAAGCTGCGCGATCTCCCGCCACCGCCCCCCTTGCGCCTTGCCCCCGGCGAGCAAGGCGCAAGCACGGTGCCTCCACCAGCCCTGTTTCTCGATTTCGACGGAACCCTCGTCGACATCGCCGACCACCCCGATGCCGTCATCGTCCCCCCCGACCTGCCTGCCGTGCTGGCCACCGTCGCCGCGCGGCTCGGCGGCAGGCTGGCCATCGTCACCGGGCGCTCGATCGCCGCCCTCGAAGCCCTGCTCGGCCCGTTGAGCGTCTCGGTGGCCGGCTCCCATGGCGGCGAATTCAGGCCTGCGGGCGAAGCCACTCTGGCACTTGCCGACCCGCTGCCCGCTTGCGCTGTCCAGCGCCTGAAGGCCTTTGCGCAAGACAACGGCGGGCTGCTGGTTGAGCCAAAGCCCTACTCGATCGCCGTTCATTACCGCCATCACCCCGAGGCCCGCGACCGCCTTCTTGCCCTTGCCGGCGAAGTCAGCGCGGACCTGAACCTCAGGCTGAAGCACGGCAAGCGCGTCGTCGAGCTAGCCATGCCGGGCTCTGACAAGGGCAGCGCCGTCACCCGCTTCATGCAGGCCGCCCCCTTCGCAGGATCGCAAGCCCTGTTTTTCGGCGACGACGTGACCGACGAGGACGCCTTCAGCGCAATCACCCGGTGCGGTGGCAGCGGCGTGCTGGTTGGCCCGATGCGGCCGACCGCCGCACACTGGCGCCTCGATGGCGTCGCCTCCGTCCACCACTGGCTCGCATCCGCCCTGACCAAGGAGACACCTCCGGCATGAGCACGCTCGAACTCTGGCCCATCGGCAACTGTCAGGTCTCCGGCCTCATCGACGAAGCCGGCGCGCTTGTCTGGGGCTGCGTCCCCCGCGTCGACGGCGACCCCACGTTCTGCGCGCTGATGCGCGGTCCGGATGGGCAGGACGGCGGCACCTGGCGCTTCGAACTCGAAAACCAGGTGGCCGTGCATCAGGGCTACCTGCGCAACACCCCGATCCTCGTCACCCGGCTGGAGGACGCGACCGGCGGAGCGGTCGACATCTACGATTTCTGCCCGCGCTACGAAAGGCTTGGCCGAACCTATCGTCCCGTTGCCTTCGCCCGGATCGTGCGGCCGGTAGCGGGAACGCCGCGCATCCGCTGCGTGCTGACGCCGATGAGCGGCTACGGCTCCCAGTTGGCGCCGATCACGCGCGGCTCCAACCACATCCGCTACCTCGTCGAACGCAATACCCTGCGCCTGACGACCAATGCCCCGGTCGGCTACATCCTCGACGAGCGTTTCTTCCGGCTCGAATCCGCCCTGCATTTCTTCCTCGGCCCGGACGAACCCTTCGACGGCGAGGTCGAGCGCCAGCTCGAGACGATGCTCAACCATACCGGCAATTACTGGCGATTGTGGGTGCGCGGCCTTGCCACCCCGCTCGACTGGCAGGACGCGGTGATCCGCGCCGCGATCACTCTCAAGCTGTGCCAGCACGAGGAAACCGGCGCCATCGTCGCCGCGCTCACCACCTCGATCCCAGAGGCGCCGGGTAGCCAGCGCAACTGGGACTATCGCTACTGCTGGATCCGCGACGCCTACTACACCGTTCAGGCACTCAATCACCTCGGCGCGCTGGACGTACTGGAGAAGTACCTCGCCTATTTGCGCAACATCGTCGACGATGCGGAAGGCGGCGCGATCCAGCCGCTCTATGCCGTCAGCGGCGCCCGCGAGATCATCGAGTGGGAAGCGCCCGACCTGCCGGGCTACCGCGGCATGGGCCCGGTTCGGGTGGGCAATGCCGCCTACTACCAGGTGCAGAACGATTGCTACGGCCAGATCGTCCTCCCCGCGATCCAGGCCTTTTCCGACGAGCGCCTGCTGCGCATGGCCTCGGCCGAGGATTTTGCCGGACTCGAGCAGGTCGGCGAACTGGCCTGGCAGATGCACGACCAGCCCGATGCGGGCCTGTGGGAGCTGCGCACGCGGACGGCAGTCCATACCTATTCCAGCGTCATGAGCTGGGCGGCCTGCGACCGGCTTGCCAATGCCGCCGACCACCTTGGCCTGCATGACCGCGCCGAACTCTGGCGCGAACGTGCGGACACGGTACGCAAGCACATCGACGCCGAGGCCTGGCACGAAGTCGAAGGGCCGGAATTTGAGGATCACGGTGCCGGCGGCCACTACGCAGCCACTTTCGGCGGCGAGCAACTCGACGCGAGCTTGCTGCAGATGGTCGAATTGCGCTATGTCGCCGCCGACGATCCACGCTTCAAGGCGACCCTGGCCGCCGTACAGAAGGCACTGAGACGCGGCGAACACATGCTGCGCTACGATAGCGAGGACGATTTCGGCCTGCCCGAGACGGCCTTCAACATCTGCACCTTCTGGCTGATCGAAGCCCTGCACCGTTCCGGGCAGGACGAGGAAGCGCGCCGATTGTTCCAGGCCATGCTGGCCCATCGTACCCGATCGGGCCTGCTGTCGGAGGACATGGATTTCGAGACCGGCGAACTGTGGGGGAACTTTCCGCAGACCTATTCGCTGGTGGGTATCATCAACTGTGCCGGGCAGCTGTCCCGGTCGTGGCGGGACTGGCGTTGAGCCGGGCCTGCCAAACGCGCGTCGGGAGGCGCGCGACAGGGGAATTTGAATGGGTAGATTGATCGTCATCTCGAACCGGGTCTCGGTGCCCAAAGCGGCAGGTGCCGCCGGTGCACAAGGAGGGCTCGCCGTGGCGCTCAATTCCGCGCTGCGCGAACATGGCGGCATCTGGTTCGGCTGGTCCGGCCAGGAAACCGAGGAATTCACCGGCCACCTCGACATGCAGCGCAACGACGGGGTGACTACCGCAACCATCGACCTCGAGCCGCAGGACATCGAGGAATACTACAACGGCTATGCCAACCGCACGCTCTGGCCGCTGTTCCACTACCGCATCGACCTGACCGAATACGACCGCAACTTCGGAGAAGGCTACGAGCGGGTCAACGAGCGCTTTGCCGATTCGGTGCTGCCGCTGATCGAGAACGAGGACCTCGTCTGGGTTCACGACTACCATCTGCTGCCGCTCGGCTCGCTGTTGCGGCAGAAGGGCGTGAAGAACCGCATGGGGCTGTTCCTGCACACCCCCTGGCCGCCGACCCGCCTGCTCGTTTCGCTGCCGTTCCACGAACGGCTGGTCGCCTCGATGCTCGAATTCGACGTGATCGGCTTCCAGACCACCGAATGGCTGGAGAGCTTCCTGCACTACGTGCAGAAGGAAATGGGCCTCACCGTCAATCCCGACAATTCGATCGACTACGAGGGACGCAAGGTGATCGCCCGCGCCTTCCCGATCGGCATCGACTTCGAGGAATTCGTCGCGGCTGCCGCCAGCGACGAGGCCCGGCAGGCCCATGACCGCCTCAAGGAAAGCGTGCGCGGCCGCAAGATCCTGATCGGGGTCGACCGGCTCGACTATTCCAAGGGCTTGGGTGAGCGTTTCGAGGCCTTTGCCCGTTTCCTGGCCGACAATCCCGACCAGGCGGCCAAGGCAGTGCTGCTGCAGATCGCCCCGCCATCGCGCGAGGACGTCACCAGCTACCAGATGATCCGCGAGGACCTGGAGCGCAAGACCGGCCACATCAACGGCGCCCATGCCGATGTCGCCTTCGTACCGATCCGCTACGTCAATCAAGGTTTCCCGCGAGACGAGCTCGCCGGGTTCTACCGCGCCGCCGCGATCGGCCTGGTCACCCCCTTGCGTGACGGCATGAACCTGGTCGCCAAGGAATATATCGCGGCGCAGGATCCGGAAGACCCCGGCGTGCTGATCCTTTCCCAGTTTGCCGGCGCCGCGCACCAGCTCAAGGACGCGCTGCTGGTCAATCCGCACTCGATCGAGCATGTCAGCGAGACGATCAAGCAGGCGCTGGAAATGCCGCTGGCGGAGCGCAAACGGCGCCACGCCAGCCTCCTGGCCTCGGTTCGCGAACAGGACGTGCTTCGCTGGCGCGAGGAATTCGTGCGTACGCTTGCCGGGACGGCGGACACGCCGTCCGTCGCGCCCTCCCTGACAATGGAAAGCGCGGCGGAAACGGTCGACCAGGCTGGCCCGGCCTGAGCGTCTGTTTGAAAAATGCCCGAAAGGGCATTTTGGGGCCGGCGCCAGCCCCCTCCCGTCCCGAAGAACACAAAAAGGTCCGGCGGACCTTCTTGCTGAGCGGCCGACCGCCCACAGGATACTGCCGATGGCCGATCGGGTGGGGGAGCGGGCTGGCGCCGCGCAATTCGCTTTTCGCCAATTTCCAAACGGCGCCGCGAGCGACCATGAAAAACACCGTCATCATCGATTTGACACTCGCGCGAAACCGTACTGACCTTTAACGCGGCTATAGGAGAGATCGTAGAACCTCAGAGTTCGCGAGAGCGCATGGCGCAGCCAGCGTAACACAAAAAGAAGCGCCCCGGCGCACCGGGTAAAGAGAGTGGCCATGGGTAAGATCTTGTACGGAGAGTGCGTCTGGTCCGGCGTGACCAGAGCGGTGCGAATTTCCGGACTGACCGAGGTCGACTGCGATCTCGAGCCGGCATCCGACGCGGCCACAGGCGCCGACACCGCTGAAGTCGATGGGGACTGCGCGCTATGGATCGGCGCGATCGGCCCGATCGAGGTCACCGCCTCGCGCAAGGACGCGAACCAGATGGCGGTACGCTTCAAGGAGCCGCTGAGCGACAGGATACTCCTGCACTTCAACGCTCTATAAGATTCTGATTTCATGTGACTTCCGGCGCAACCAGGCATTATAAAATGCTCTGGAATCGGCTTGCGACATACCCTGACAGGGGATGTTCGCCGCGGCCCCGCCCCTCCCGCAAGATACGCAGGCTGGATTACGGGTGACGGGACGGGCCATGGCACGAAATTCGCTTTTCGCGAACTTCCAAACGGTCTCTCAGGCCGATACAACATGTGCCAACACCCCTCGAACCGCATAATAAAATCAATTGACCTAGCTAATAAATCCAAAACAATTACACCAAACCACAGCGTTCTTTATTTCCTGAAATGAAATACGCGATCATTTTCGAATACTGGCAAACATCCACTCTCCATTCGTCGCTCGCACACTTCACGTGGACTGCAACGTCGAGAGAACCGGTGATTAATGCGTTGACGGACCATGGTGCGATGCGGAATAGACCCCGCATGCGAGGACGGCACCCAGCAAGACCGAAGCCCGGCAATGGCGGCGAACCACGCCCCGACGCCTGCGGACATTGGCCTTTTGCGATGCGCCACAACGATCCTCATCCTGATGTTTCAATGATCTGCGCGAGTATACCCACATGAAGATCGCGGTTTTCGGTCTCGGCTATGTCGGCCTTTCCAACGCAGCGCTGCTGGCCCAACACAACGAAGTCGCCGCCGTCGACATCACCGCTGAACGTGTCGCCATGCTCAACGCGCGCAAGTCGCCGATCGTCGATGCCGAACTGGAAAGCTTCCTTGCCGAGCGCACGCTGAACCTCACCGCCACGCTCGACGCCGATGCCGCGCTGGAAGGTGCCGATTTCGTGATCGTCGCCACCCCGACCAATTACGACGTCGACACCAACAAGTTCGACACCTCCTCGGTGGAAGCCGTGATCCGCGCCACCATCGCGGTGAACCGCAGCGCCACGATCGTCATCAAGTCCACCATCCCCGTAGGCTTCGTGGAAGAAGCCCGCGCGCGCTACGGCACCGACCAGGTCATCTTCAGCCCCGAATTTCTCCGCGAAGGCCGGGCCCTGCACGACAACCTCCACCCTTCGCGCATCATCGTCGGCGAACGCTCGGAGCGGGCACGCACGTTTGCGGAGCTGCTGCTGCAAGGCGCGGTGAAGAAGGACGTCGACGTGCTGTTCACCGATGCCCGCGAAGCCGAGGCGATCAAGCTTTTCGCCAATACCTACCTCGCCATGCGCGTTGCCTTCTTCAACGAACTCGACAGCTACGCGATCGCGGGCGGCATGGACACGCGCCAGATCATCGACGGCATCGGCCTCGATCCGCGCATCGGCACGCACTACAACAACCCGAGCTTCGGCTACGGCGGCTATTGCCTGCCCAAGGACACCAAGCAGTTGCTCGCCAACTACTCCGAAGTGCCGCAGAACCTCATTCGCGCGATCGTCGATGCCAACCGGACCCGCAAGGACTTCCTGGCCGACCAGATCATCGCCAAGAAGCCCCGCCGCGTCGGCGTTTACCGGTTGGTGATGAAGGCGGGATCGGACAACTTCCGCCAATCCTCGATCCAGGGGATCATGAAGCGGATCAAGGCCAAGGGCATCGAAGTGGTCGTCTACGAACCGGCGATGACGCAAGACGAGTTCTACGGCTCGCGCGTGATGCGCGATCTCGATGCCTTCAAGCAGGAATGCGACGTCATCCTCGCCAACCGGATGACCCCAGCCATTGCCGAAGTGAAAGACAAGGTCTTCACGCGCGACCTGTTCGGTTCGGACTGAATGGGCCCATCCCTGCCGCGTGCGATGGCACGCACTCCTGACCTGACATAGAGCGTTTTTCGAACGGAGTGGTACACGCAGTGACTCGGGAAAACGCGGGAAACAAAGAATCTGGAGAGGCCGATCTGATTCAATCAGATCGAAAAACGCTTTAGCCCGTAAACTCATAAACGGCACCATCGAGGTTTGAGGCAAAATGGTTCAGCGTAAGGAAGGAAGGCGACGGAATATGCCGATATTTCTAGGCTTCCTGACGCAGCGCTGGACCATTTTGGGCAAGCGAAGCTCACCGCAAGGTAAACCCCGAAGGGGCGTCCAAATGGCTTCCATCTCGAACCGATGCGGCCTTGGACGGGCAACCAGCCCGCCCGGCGGCCGCTTCGGCCCGATCTGTTCGCCATTTGGGCGCCTCGATGGTGCCGTTTATGAGTTTACGGCCTAGAAACACGGTAATCGGACATGGCGACAGCTACGAGCGACACGACCCAGCCTTCAGCCCGCGGACAATCACGCCTCTTCGCATTTGATGCCGCGCGAGCGATCGCGGCACTCTTCGTGATCGCCATCCACGTTCCCGGAGGCAAGGCGATGATGGCCTTCAGCGAAGCCGCGCGTTTCGCGGTTCCGCTGTTCTTCGCGATATCTGGCTATTTCTTCGTACGCAGTCAGGAAACGGCGGCGATGGCACGCCTCACGCGCCTGCTGAAGCTCTACCTGTTCTGGGTCGCGGCCTACCTGGTGGCGGACCATTTCCTGCACTTCTGGAAAACAGAACGCCCAGTGATCGACCTGATCTTCGGTGGCGGCGCAGGATTTCATTTGTGGTTCATCAGCGGCCTGATCCAGTGCCTTGCCCTGTATTACCTGCTTCGCGTGCGCCTGAAGCTCGGCTGGCCAGCGCTCTTTGCCTTGTCGGGCTGCCTGTACCTCGGGAATGTTCTGGCCAACAGCTATGCCCTGCTGCCGGGGCTCGGCTGGAACCCGCATGACGGCCCGTTCTTCGGGCTCGTGTTCTTCTGCTTCGGAGCATGGCTTCGCTCTACCA
>NZ_JAPCWC010000034.1 GCF_026420865.1 Novosphingobium clariflavum
GCCGCACGTTCGAGAAACTCCTTCATGGCTCACCTATTCTGTTCGGCGCATGCGCGCTCTCATAGCTCTAAAGCAGGAATAGCACAGTTGACCTTTAGATTTTATTCCACTGTGCCTGGCACCTAATTGATGACTGGAAAATTGATACGAGGCCGCATTTTTCCCAGTCACATCATGAGGTTGATCCTGCAGCGTCACTCAGCGACCTGCATTTTGTCGTGATCGGTCAGCTGAGTTCGTCGATCTGCGTGGCCCTCAAAAGGCGGAAAAGCAGACCTCGACGCTGGCCGAGCGGCCCGGCGCAACCTTACCAGCCGCCCCCCAGTGCACGATAGAGCTGAACGGTTGCCGTTCCTTGTGCGATGCGGGTCTGTTCCATCTTGTCCTCGTCCGAGAGCGCATCCAATCGGGCCTGCAACACATCGCCCAACTGCGTGCGTCCGGCATCGTACAATATCGCCAGCTGGTCGGCGCGTCGGCGGGCCATGTCGGATGTACGGATAAGCCCGGCCAGGCGTTCGTCCAGCCCCGCCCGAAAACCATAAGCGGATTCAACTTCCTCGAGCGCCGACAGCATGGCCTGGTCATAATTGGCGAGAGCAGCCTCAAGTTCGGCATCGCCCGCCTTGACACTGGCCTGCAACCTTCCGGCATTGAAAAGCGGCATCGATGCGGAAAGGCCGACCAGACCTCCGGTTCCGCCATAGCCCGGCAGGGCGCCCAGTTCGATATGCCCGTTCTGCCCCAGAAAATGGATGGCGAAGCGCGGAAGCAGATCGGCCTTCAGGCTCTTGAGGCGCGCCGCACGCGCGTTCACCAGCCATGATCGCGCCGCGACATCAGGCCGGCGATCAAGAATGTCGGAAGGAAGTTGCCCGGTGGGCGCATCTGGCGTCTCAAAAGTGGCGGAGGCGACCATATCCGGCGCCTGTTCGGGGACGTCGCCCGCCAGCACGGCCAGTCGCCGCTTGCGCGCATCGACGAGGGATGTGAGGGCCGGGCGGGAGGCGCGCAGCGCCTCCAGTCCATTGCGGGCGCGGGTGACATCGGCCGCTGTCGCGGCGCCCGTCCGCTGCCGGGCGGCCGCATAATCGACAAGGCGACTGGCCGTAGCCTCGCTGCGATCGAGGACATCGAGGCGCCGCCTCAGCCCCTGCAGCTGCTGATAATTTTCGACGACATCGGCGGCGACCATGAGCCTGACGCCATCGGCCGTTCGTGCGGTGCTTTCGGAAAGCGCGCGCGCCATTTCGGCGTCGGCATGGCGTCCACCGAACAGGTCAGCCTCCCAGGTGGCTCCAAGACCCACCAGATATCCACTGCCGCTGTTTCCGGACAGCGACGGCAGCATGGCCTGCCACTTGTCATCGATCCCGGCATCGCTCTGACTGGCCCACGCTGTGCCATTTGCGGCAACGGTAGGATAAAGCGCCGATTCCGCGACAGTGACTAGCGCACGCGCGGCGGCGACATGGGCCTTTGCAGCGCGGATATCGGCGTTTGCTTCGAGCGATTTCTCGACCAGCGCATCAAGAGCGGGATCGCCCCACGCCGTCCACCAGCGGTCTGTCCCGGTTATTGCCGCGTCGTTCGCCGCCGCCGCATCCAGGCGATTGGGCGGAGTGATGCGTGGCGCGTGCGCGGGCGTGTTCGGGACGCTGGCGCAAGCGGTGAGCAGCAGCGCGAGCGATGGAGGAAGCAATTGGCTATGCATTCTGATTTTCCTGGGTGATGTCATCCATGACCTTTAGCCCTGCCTTGAGAGCATCGAACGGAAGCGGCTGACGGCCATCGCCACGAAGAACACGCCCGAGCCGCAGATGATCGCGAGTTCCGGCAGGATCGTTCGCACGCCCGCGCCGCGATAGAGGATCGCCTGGGAGAGGCTGACGAACTGGGTGGTCGGCAGACATAGCGCAATCGTCCGGATCGCCGAGGGCATGCTCTCGAGCGGCGTTGCCGCTCCCGAGAGCAGATAAGCGATGGCGTAGACGGGCACTGCGAAGAGCCCGAACTGCGGCATGGATGGCGCGAGCGTTGCCATCCACATGCCGAGCGAGGTGACCGAGAAGAGGTAGAGAAACATCGCGGCAGTGAAGAGCAGGAGAGATCCGGTCAGCGGCACGCCCAGAACGCCATGAACGACGAACCAGAGGGACGCGATCGAGGCCAGCAGGATGACGAGGCCGTTGGCAAGGATCTTGGCGAAGGCGATCTCGCTGGCGCGCACGGGCATCACCAGCAGATGCTCGATCGTGCCATGCTCACGCTCACGGATCACCGCCGCGCCGACGAGGATGATCGAGAGCACCGTCACGTTGGTGACGATCTGCATGACCGAGGTATACCAGGCCGACTGGGCGTTGGGATTGAAATGCATCCGGCTTTCGACCTGGACCGGCAGCGCCTCCAGGAGGCCCCGGGCATGGAGGAAGTCGAGCGTTTCCTGCGCGAATATCTGCTGGAAATAGGCAGCGCCCAGACCTGCCTGCGTCATGGCGGTCGCGTCGACGAGAATCTGGACGGAAGGCGACCGGCCCGCGAGCGTATCGGCTTCGAAGCGGGGCGGGATTTCGATGACGAAGATATATTTTCCGCTGTTCATCGCAGGGCCGATCGCGGATCGCTCGATGTCCTCGGGTGGTTTGAAATAGGGCTGCTGGATGGCATCGCGCAGCCGGCGCGACAGTTCGGAATGATCCTCGTCCATGATCGCGACCGAAGCGTTCATGACCTCTGCGCGTACCCCGTTCGCAACAAGCTGGATCGCCACGGTGAAAGCGAAGAGGATAAGCGCCATCAGCGTCACATCCTTCATGACACTGCGCAGTTCCTTGCCGCTCAGAAGCGCAACGTTGAGAATCCAGCGCGTCATTTCTCCTGCTTTCCCAGCATCAGGCGTGCGCCGCCCACGAAGAGGAATGCGAGCGCCATCAGGGCCAGATAGGCCTGGCCGAAACTGGCCATGCCCAGACCCTTGGTGAATGTGCCGAGACTGACGATCTGGAACCAGGAGGAGGGGAAGGTCAGCCCGATGATATGGCTCGGGCCTGTCAGGGTGGAAACGGGGTAAAGGAGCCCGGAGAAGTTCACCGACGGAATAAGACAGATGAGGGATGTCGCGAAGATGGCGGCGACCTGCGAGCGCACAAAGGCCGAGATCATCAGCCCCAGCCCGGTGACAGACAGAATGAAGAGGAACCCGCCGATCAGAAGGGCCGGCAAGGACCCCTTGAGCGGTACTCCCAAAATGAAGACAGTCACCAGGATCAGCGTCACGAAACTGGTCATCGCAAGAAGGGCATAGGGCATCTGCTTGCCGACCAGGAATGCGCCCAGGCTCGCCGGCGAAGCGTAGAGATTGGTGATCGAGCCGATTTCCTTTTCGCGCACGACCCCAAGGGCCGTCAGCATCGCGGGAATGAGGATCATGCAGAGCATCAGGACGCCCGGCGCCATGGCGTAGATGCTGCGAAACTCCTGATTGTAGATGAAGCGCGGTTCGATTGTGGACGAGAGATCAGGCACAGCGAAGGGCTGCGCGGACCGCAACTGGTCCATTGCGTAGCGAAGGAGAACAGCCTCGGCATAAGCGCGGGCGTTCGACGCGGGGAAAGGACTCGCGCCGTCGATCCGCACGTCGACCGCGGGCCGCCGCCCTGCGGTCAGATCGCGTCCGAAGCCGGGGGGTATGTCCAGCACCATCTTGGTCGATGCCTCGCGCAGCGCCTGATCGGCGGCCGCGTCGCTCGCAAGTTCGGGCTCAACCCGGAAATAGCGTGACCCTTCAAAATAAAGTTGCAGGTCACGGCTGGCGGCACTGCGGTCATGATCGAGAACGGCAAGGCGGATATTCTGGACGTCGAAGGAAATGCTGTAGGCTGCAATGCACAGCAGGATGATCGGGCCGATCAGCGCGAAGGCGAGCCGGATGCGATCGCGCATGAGTTCGGTCGCTTCGCGCCGGGCAAAGGCCCAGGCGAAGCCCGGCCAGCTGCCGGCAGCGGTTGGTAATCGCGGCCGGCCGGGAGCCGTCGATCGCGCACCGGCGGCAGGAGTGGACGAAGCGACCGAAGCATCGACCGGCAGATGGGCGGAAGCAGTCGGCGCTTCGTCATTATCCTTCTCGAGGACAGCGATAAAAGCATCCTCGAGCCGCTGCGCATCATATCGCTGTGTGAGTTCCGTCGGCGCGCCGACCGCCAGAACCCGCCCGCGATGCATCAGCGATATGCGGTCGCACCGTTCCGCCTCGTTCATGAAGTGGGTGGAGACGAAGATCGTTACCCCTTCATCGCGCGAGAGGCGGATCAGATGGCGCCAGAACATGTCGCGCGCCGCCGGATCGACGCCGGACGTGGGCTCGTCCAGGATCAGGATCTCGGGTCGATGGAGGCAGGCGGCGGCGAGTTGCAGGCGTTGCCGTATGCCGAGCGGCAGAGCGGCGGGAACGGCATCGGCATGGGCTTCGAGCTCGAACTGGGCAAGCGCGGCCGAAACCAGTTCGCCTGCCTGCTTGCGTGGCACGCGATAGAGCCGCGCATGAAGGACCAGGTTCTGGCGAACCGAAAGCTCTTCATAGAGCGAGAAGGCCTGCGACATATAGCCCACGCGCATGCGCGTCTCCATGTCTCCGGGGGCGATCGGCCGCCCGAAAAGGCTGGCCGTTCCGTCCGTCGCATCGAGCAGGCCGGTCAGCATCTTCATGGTCGTGGTCTTGCCGCAGCCGTTCGAGCCCAGAAAACCGAATATCTCGCCGCGTCCGATGCGAAAGCTCACATGATCGACCGCTACGAAATCACCAAAGCGCCGCGTCAGATCATGCGCCTCGATTGCCGGCGCTTCGCCCTTGTCCTGCCAGGCCGGCACGACCAGCGCGTCGCCCGATGGCCGCTTGTCTTGCGGAAGCAGGCGAACATAGGCGGCTTCGAGCGTATCCGCGCCCGCGTCACGCATGATCTCGCGCGTATCCCCTTGCGCGATCACCTTGCCATCGTCCATCGCCACGAGGTGGCCAAAGCGCTCTGCCTCTTCCATGTAAGCCGTGGAGACCAGCACGGTCATGTCCGGCCGCTCCGCGCACATCGCATCCACCAGTTTCCAGAACTGCCGTCGTGAAAGAGGGTCTACCCCCGTGGTGGGTTCGTCGAGGATGAGCAGATCCGGATCGTGCACCAGCGAGCAACACAGGCCCAGCTTCTGCTTCATGCCGCCCGAAAGTTTGCCGGCGGGCCGGTCCGGAAAGGGTGCAAGCCCCGTCGCGTCCAGCAAGCGCCGCATATGCGCTTCCCGCTCGACTGCAGACAGTCCGAAGAGGCGACCAAAGAAGTCGATATTCTCGCGGACGGAAAGCGTCGGGTAGAGATTGCGACCAAGCCCCTGGGGCATATAGGCGACGCGGGAAAGGAACTCCTCCCGCTTGCGACGCTCGGTGAGATCGAAGCCGAGAACCGAAAGACGTCCCGTTTGCAGCTTTTTCACGCCGGATATGAGGCCGAGCAGCGTCGACTTGCCTACGCCATCGGGCCCGACCAGCGCGGTGGTCTTCCCCTTGGGCAGGGAGAGCGAAACCTCGTTCAGGGCGATGATACCGCCATATCGATGCGAAAGGCTTTCGATCCGTATCGCCTCTTCGGGGAGGATCTGAGCGGGCGGGATCATTTGTCGATCTTGGTGAGGTCGGGCCAGGGCTGGCGCGTATCGGTGCGCACGAACCCGTCCGCCGTCATGCCGGCTTTCAGCCTTCCGTCCAGGCCACGGGCGAGATCAGGCGCGATCTGCAGCTTCACCCGGTAGGACAGGTTCTCGCGTTCGCTGGCCGTCTCGACGAATTTTGGCGTGAACTGCGCATCGGGCGCCACGAAGCTGACGCGCGCGGGAATGGCGTCGCCAAAACCCTGCGGAAGAATGCGTGCCTCGTCGCCGATCCTGATCTTGCCGGCGACCGAAGCGGGCAGGAAGATGGTGAGCCAGGCATCCTCGGCATTGACCAGCGACACGATCTTGCCGCCCGGTGGCAACATGGTTCCAGGCTCGACGATCCGATATTCGACGCGCCCGGGCGTCGGTGCGATGATCCGCAGGTCGGCAAGGCCGGCTCTGGTTTGCGCGATCAGGGCGTCGGCCTGGGCAATGGCCGAGCGTGCCTCGCCGACACCGCCGCCCGCCGCCTGGGCGCCACCTTGCGCAGCAACCAAGGCCAGGCGACGCTGCTCCAGCTCGACGTTCGAGACCATGTCACGCTCCCGCAGCTTGCCGGTCTCGACCCAGTCGATGCGGGCGAGCTGAGCCTGACTGTCCCGCGCGGCGAGCTCCCCTTGCGCGCGCATGAGGGCGGATACTGCCTGTTCGCGCTTGGCAAGCGCTCCGGCGAGTTGGGTTTTGAGGTCTACATCATCCTGCCGGGCGATGACCTGACCCGCCCCGACGAGATCACCTTCATGGACGTCAAGCGACATCAGGCGGCCAGGATATTTGGCGGCAATATCGGTGCGCGTCATCTCGAGACGGCCGTTGCCGCGCACGATGGTATCGGGGAGCTTGTCGGTGCGTCCAAACATCCACCACAGCCCGAAAGCCAGGGCGATGAGGACGACGGCCAGAATGGGAATGACGATAGGGCCCCGCAGCTTCACGCTATACCTCCTTGAGCGTTCATCGCACGAGCGCCACGCCGATCCGCAGGCGCGTCACGTGCTTGTTATAGTCGAGCAGATTTTCGCCATAGCCGGTGAAGCCCTGGCCGAAGAGATAGAAGTCCGGGCCTCCGCCCAGGATACGCCGGAACGGGTAGGAGAGCTCGGCGGTCAGAGCTCCCTTGCCGCTACCCAGGTTGAGACGGGTAGAAGCCGAGACGCGCAGCCCATCATCCTCGCTGGCCTCAATGAAAAGCCCGCTATTGCCGCGATATCGGCGAATGTCAGGATTGTCCGAAAGGTTTCCGAGATAGAGCCACAGCCGCGGCGCGATCGTCAGCCTTCGGTCCTCGCCGAGCGAGAAGCCGGCCATCGGGGCCAGATAGAGCATGTTGAGGCTGCGCGAGGCTGCGCCATCGCGTCCATTGGACTCATGGCGAAGGCCGATCTGGCCGCTGATCGTGGCCTTATCTGACACGGGCAGGGCAGGCGAGAGATAGAAGAGCTCGGGTTGATAATCGATATTGCGGAAGGGCGAGGATTTCGCCGCCACGTCCCAGAACATGCGCTGGGTATAGGCGAAATAGAGGCCGTCGATCAGCGAGGGAGAGCGGTCCATCCGCGCTCGACTTCCGAACAGCTGATATTTGAAACTGATCTGGATGCGTGCGTCGGTGTTGGTGCCGGGGCCATAGACCGCATAGATCGGTTCGTAGACCGAGAGATTGGGGATGAAAGCATTGCCCCGGGTTCGGTCTGTCGGCGATGGTGTGACGGAGTCTGGCGATATCTGCGGAGAGGTCGGAGGCGTGAGCGAGGGCGCGGCAGTCAGGGCGACCGGGGCAGAGCGGTCGGCCTCAGGATCGACGCCGATCGTCAGGAGGATTTGCTGCGTTGACCAGGAGGGAATGGACAAGGCCGCGCCGTCCATGACGTCCTGAAAGTCGATCCGGTAGCGCGCCGCCGCAAAGCCATTGGCCCGGATCGTCAGAACCGCAGCCTGTTTTTCGCCTCGTTGCAGCCAGACCTTTCGATACGTGCCGTTGCTGACCAGATCGGCCGCAACCTCGTCGGGAAGGCGAACCTCCTGCGCGGCCGCCCCGGCATTGAGAACGCGCACATCGACAAGGATATGTCCGCTCTGATCGCGGTTGCCTGCGCGCTGGACGACATACTCCAGAGCAGCTTGCGCGTGCGCCTGCGACGCCAGTACGGCGCTGGCTGCGAGGGCAAGAGGGGCAGCCCGAACGATCACGCGAAAAGATGCTGCCCGTTATCGACCGGAATGATCGTGCCGGTGATCCGCTTCGCGGCATCGCTGACGAGGAAGGCGGCCAGCGCGCCGACGTCGCTTACGTCAACCAATTTTCCTGCGGGAACCTGCGCGGCAGCCCGATCGAGCAACTCGTCGAACCGGTCGATTCCGCTTGCGGCGCGGGTGGCAATCGGCCCTGGTGAAATAGCGTGTGCCCGAATGGCTTTGGCGCCCAGTTCCGCGGCGACATAGCGCGTTGCGCTTTCCAGGGCCGCCTTGACGGGACCCATCAGGTTATAGTGTTCGACCACCCGCTCCGAACCATAGAAGGTCACGCAAAGCAGGCATCCGCCCGTTGCCATCAGCGGTTCGGCGAGCTTCGCCATGCGAAGGAAACTGTGGCAGGACACGTCCATCGCCGTCGAGAAGCCTTGCGCACTGCTGTCGACCACCCGACCGTGGAGATCCTCCTTCGGCGCGAAGGCGATCGAGTGCAGCAGGAAATCGAGGCCACCCCAGCGTTCTTGCACCTGGCCGAAAAGCGCCTCGAGTTCGCCGGGGATGCGTACATCGCACGGCGCAGTCCATTCGACGCCGAGCTGGTCGACGACAGGCTGGACCCAGTCCTTTGCCTTTTCGTTGAGATAGGTGGCGGCAAGCCGGGCGCCGCACCGGGCAAATGCCTCCGCGCATCCTGTCGCGATGCTATGTTCGTATGCGATCCCGATGACGAGGCCGCGCTTGCCGGTCAGATCTACAAGCGGTGTCATTGGGCGGTCTCCTGCAGCAGGCTGAGCGTGTGAATTGCGATCATGCGTTCCTCGTCGGTGGGGATGACGAGGGCCTTGATCCGGCTCTCGGGGGCGCTGATCAGCGTCTCACCTGCAGCATTGGCGCGATCATCGATCTCAAGGCCCAGCCATTGGAGCCGGCGACCAATAAGACTGCGCATGCCCGCGTCATTTTCGCCGATGCCAGCAGTAAAGATGATCCCGTCCACACCCTCCAGCGAAGCGGCAAGGGCGCCGGTGTCACGGGCTACCCGCCAGGCGAAGAGATCAATCGCTTCTTTCGCTTCGGGTGCGTCGCTCGCGGCAAGCGTGCGCATGTCGCTGGAAATGCCCGACACGCCCAGAAGGCCCGATTGCCTGTAAAGCATATCCTCTATCGTCTTGGCGCCCATGCCCATCTGCGTCATGAGATGCAACACGACACCGGGGTCGAGACTGCCCGAGCGGGAGCCCATCATCAAACCGTCGAGCGCGGTGAACCCCATGGTCGTGTCGACGCTTTGCCCCGCCGCCATGGCGCAAAGGCTCGCGCCATTGCCCAGATGTGCGGCGATGACCTTGCCCGAGGCCAGCGCCGGGTCGATCGCGGCGAGGCGCCGGGCGATATATTCATAGGAAAGGCCGTGAAAACCGTAGCGACGGATGCCCTGGTCGTGAAGCGCACGGGGGATTGCGAAACGAGAGGCAAGGGCTGGCTTGTCATGATGGAAAGCGGTGTCGAAGCAGGCGACCTGAGGCAGGTCGGGATCAAGCTTGGTGATCGCCCGGACGGCAGCCAGGTTATGGGGCTGATGCAGGGGCGCCAGCGGACAAAGTGCTTCCAGCTTGTCGATCAATTCAGAATCGATGCGCCGCGGGACGGAAAATTCTGTGCCGCCATGGACGATGCGGTGTCCGATGGCGGCGATCTCATAGCCTTCAAGTGGATGCTGCATCGCCCAGGAAAAAAGATCGGCCAGCAAGTCGGCGTGGGTAAGGCCTGCGCCATCCGGCCAGGTGCGATCGAGCAGGATCGTACCGTCCGTCCTTCGGGCCTTCAGCGCTGGCACTATCCCGATTTTCTCGATCTTTCCGCCGGCCGCGAGTTGGAGGCTGCCTCCCGGCTCCATGGCGAAGAGAGAGAATTTGATGCTCGACGAGCCGGAATTGAGGCTGACGACCGCCTTCATGCACTCTTGCCCCCGGGCAATCCAGGGGCTGCCGGCGTCACGGCGCGCGCCATCAGCACCGCCACTGCGCAGGACGCGAGACGCGTGCGCAGGCTGTCGGCACGGCTCGTCAGGATGATCGGCACGCGCGCGCCAAGCACGATACCGGCCGCGTCGGCGCCGCCCAGGAATGTGAGCTGCTTGGCCAGCATGTTCCCGGCTTCGAGGTTGGGCACGACCAGAATTTCCGCATGGCCCGCAACTTCGGAAACGATACCCTTTTCCCTGGCCGCGGCCTCGCTGACCGCATTGTCGAAGGCGAGGGGTCCATCGAGAATGCCGCCGCTGATCTGCCCGCGATCCGCCATCTTGCAGAGCGCCGCCGCATCCAGCGTCGAAGGCATTGCCGGGTTGACGGTTTCGACCGCAGCGAGGATCGCGACTTTGGGCGCCTCCATGCCGATCACATGCGCGAGATCGATGGCGTTGCGGATGATGTCGGCCTTTTCCTCGAGGGAGGGGGCGATGTTGATAGCGGCATCGGTAATGATGAGCGGTGTCGGCCGGCCAGGCACGTCCATGACATAGGCATGGCTGATCCGTCGTTCGGTGCGAAGGCCTGTAGCGGAAGAGACTACCGCGCCCATCAGTTCATCCGTGTGCAGTGATCCCTTCATGACGAGCTGCGCTTCGCGCGTGCGCACCAGTTCCACCGCCTTGGCCGCTGCGGCATGACTGTGCGCCACCGGCACGATCCGGAAACCGTCGATCGCGCGCGAGGCCGCAGTGGCTGCGGCCTTGATCTTCGCATCGGGCCCGATGAGGATCGGGGCGATCAATCCGGCTTGCGCCGCATCGAGCGCCGCAGTGATGGCGGCTTCGCTGCAAGGATGCACGATCGCCGTCGGGACCGGATCGCTACCACCGGCAAGCTCCATCAGCCGGCGATATTTGTCATGATCGTTGAGGCGAACGTCCGGCAGCTCCGCGCGCGGGCGCAGCACCTTTTCGCCGGGCGCGATCACCTGGGCCTGGCCAGTGATGACATCCTCGCCATGCTGGTTGGCGCAGCGGCAGTCGAGGATCAGGATTTTCTTCTCCGCACGCTTCTCGACGACGGTGACCGAGGCGGTGATCGTGTCGCCCGGTGCGACGGGGCGGCGGAAGCGCAACGACTGGTCCAGATAGATGGTGCCAGGACCGGGTAGTTGCGTTCCGAGGACGGCGGAGATGAGGCCGCCGCCCCACATGCCGTGGGCAATGACGTGGCGGAACATGTCGGTCGCGGCATATTGCGCGTCGAGGTGAGCCGGATTGACGTCGCCAGACACCAGGGCGAAAAGCTGAATGTCTTCCGGCTCGAGCGTTCGTGTGACCGATGCGGTGTCGCCAACTTCGATTTCATCGAAGGTGCGGTTTTCGATCATCGCTGGACCGGCCATCGCTCAACGCTCCTTCACATAGTGGCCAGGTGCCGGATAGAGCGCGGGATATCCCTTGTCGGGCGATCCCATCGGGGGAGGCGGGACGGGCTCGCTCGAATGGTCGACCAGCCATTCGCTCCAGGCGGTCCACCAGCTTCCCTCATGCGGCTCGGCGCGCGTAAGCCATTCCTCCGCGTCGAGCACGGGGCCGTCTTCCACACGATCGAGCACGCTGTAGCGACGCCCCCTGTGGCCCGGCTCCGATACAATGCCGGCATTGTGACCGCCGCTTGTCAGCACGAAGCGGATGGAGGCCGGGGAGAGCATGTGGATCTTGTGGACCGACTTCCACGGCGCGACATGGTCGCGTTCGGTTCCTACGATGAACATCGGTTTGCGCAGCGCCGACAGGGAAATAGCCCGGCCGTCGACCTTGTATTTGCCTTCGGCCAGATCATCATCGAGAAACAGACGGCGCAGATACTGGCTGTGCATGGCATAAGGCATGCGCGTGCCGTCGGCGTTCCACGCCATGAGATCGTTCATGGGCGCACGCTCGCCCATCAGATATTCGGTGAGGATCCGCGACCAGACGAGATCGTTCGAACGCAGAATCTCGAACGCACCGCCCATCTGGCTGCTGTCGAGATAGCCCCGGCTCCACATCATGTTCTCGAGCAGATTGAGCTGGGACTCATCGATGAAAAGGCCAAGTTCTCCGGGTTCGCTGAACTCGGTCTGGGCCGCGAGCAGGGTGACGCTCGCCAGCCTGTCGTCGCCATCGCGCGCCATTGCGGCTGCGGCGATGGACAGCAATGTGCCCCCGAGACAATAACCCAGCGCGTGGATATGCGCGTCGCCGCAGATCGCGTGGATGGCATCGATCGCTGCCATCGCGCCCAGCCGTCGATAGGCGTCCATGTCGAGGTTGCGGTCGGCGCTGCCCGGATTGTGCCAGGAGATGGCGAAGACCGTGTAACCCTGGCCCACCAGCCAGCGGACCAGCGAATTGTCCGGCGAAAGATCGAGAATATAATATTTCATGATCCAGGCGGGCACGATCAGCACCGGCTCCGGATGGACCATCCCGCTCGTCGGTTCATACTGGATCAGTTCGATCAGTTCGTTGCGATAGACGACCTTTCCTGGCGTCGCGGCAACAGTCTCGCCAACCGGGAACGCCTCAACTCCCGCCGGTGATTCCCCTCGTGCAAGGCGGCTCATGTCCTCGAAAAGATGCTCGATGCCGTCGATGAGGCAGCGCCCGCCTGTTTCGACGATCCGCTTCTGGAGCACGGGATTCGCCGCGATAATGTTCGTCGGCGCGACGATGTCGAGGATTTGGCGGGCCGCGAACGCAACCATGTCTTCATGATGACGGTCCACGCCCTTTATGCCCGTCGTGGCGGCGTGCCACCATTGCTGGGTCAGCAGAAATGCCTGCACGAGAAGATCATAGGGCTGTTCCCGCCAGGCAGGGTCGTCGAAGCGGCGGTCCTGGGGCAGCGGCTCGATTGCGGGAAGGGTGTCGGGATCGCCGGCGCGCCGGGCTGCATAATCAGCCAGTCGCATATATTTGCGACCCAGCTTGGTAGCCAGTTGCAACTGCCTGCCCGGAGAGATGGCGAGATGGAGCGCCCAGTCCGACCATGCCTGAACAAGCGTTGCGGGAGACAGGCCATGCGTTGCCTGAGCCACCATGGCAGCCGCTGCGTGATCGAGCGTCTCGGCGAGGCCGTCGAGGGGGGTCGGTTTGGTGTTCATCGATCGACATGCTCAATCTCCTGCGGCGGCAGAGCGGCAATGCCTGCGAGCAGGCGAGTCCCTCTGCTGTGTTTCTTTGCGCAGGCGCTCGGCAGCCTGCAGAAAGGTTAAGTACCTCCCCTTTGAGGTTCACCGCGGCGGAGCGCATGGCTCGCCGTGGAGCAAAGTCTCGACGATGGTCTCTGCGATGAGAATTCGGGCGGCGTCCTCAGGGATCTCGGGAGCAAGCGATCGCAGGACAGTAGGAAAGCTGGCGGGTTGATTGGCAGCGGCGCTCAGCAACGCGAAAAAGAGCGCAGGGTGACTGGCCCTGATTATGCCCTGAGCGATTCCGGCCTCGTAAAGCGTCCGACAACTTTCATAGGCAGGATGGATCAGTTGTTCCGTAACCAATGTCGACCGCTCAGACCTATCCGCTGCGTGCCGAACGACAAAATCCCTCACATAGGGATGGTCCGAATAAAAATAGATTATGCGCGTAATCGCGTCGCAAAGTCGGTCATGAACCGAACGGCTATCGTCTGAGGCAATCTTGGAAATTTCCGCGATTATTCCGGTCGTGCTCTGTGTTATCGCTTCCAGGCAGGCTTTCCAGAGTTGAGCTTTGCTTCCGAAATGCACGCGGATGAGGTTTTGACTGACGCCAGCGGCCGATGCGATTCCTCTCAGATCTGCGCGCTCGAACCCGTCATGCGAAAATGCGCAGATGGCAGCCGCCAGCAATTCCTGTCTGCCACCAACCATATCCTTCTGCCTGCGGCCTCGGGGCGACGGGAGAGGATGAATGGCGACCTCTGTCGGCATGTAGACTCCATGATATGTTCAATTGAACATATATTATGGGTTGCACTTGCACAATGCCTGTTCGGCCGAAAAATCGAACGATCAGCAGAGGATGGGCGAAGCGCCTCTGAAAATACGGCAGTCCCGCTGGTGAGTGATCGCGACGCCTGGCGTCGATCAGACACCTTTAACACGCAGTGCTCGCTCCCATCACAACCGGGCCGTCGGGGCGACGAGTTCATAACCGAACTGCAGCGCCTCGCGGCTCCGCATTGAGCGCGATCTCAAGAATATGGAACAGAGTGGAGAGGCTGCGGAAGCTGAAGCCCGCACGCCCCGAGCTTCGCCTCGCTCGAAGAGGTAACGCAGCGGCCGAGGTCATCGGGCTATCCGTTCATCCTCGCGGCGACCGGGCGAACCCAAGCCCAGCGAAACTAGCCGACTCTCGTCCGTCTCGGGAGGCGCCACGGTCGCTGCTTCCCGCTGAGGGTGTCGCACGGAAACCGAGTATCCATACTTGAACGATCGTTCCCGAATCGCTATACATGACCTATGGCAAGACCTCGGGAATTCGACACGGATGCTGCCCTGGACGGTGCGATCACCGTGTTCAGCGAGCATGGATATGAGGGCAGTTCGGCGCAGATGCTCGTGGACGCCATGGGCATTGGGCGGCAGAGCCTCTACGCGGCCTTCGGCGACAAGTGGCAGCTCTATTGCGCGGCGGTGCGGCGCTACGGCATGGGCGAATGCGCGGCGCATTTCGAGGCGCTTCGCAGCGGCGCGCGCGCCATTGACGGGATCGGGGCCATGCTGCGGCGCGTCGTGGAGACAGCAGCCACGCCCTGTCTCGGCGTCGGCTCGACCTGCGAGTTCGGCGCATCGCGGCCGGACCTTGTCGATATCCATGCAGCACTGGGCAGGACGTTGCACATGGCCATCGCCTCGCGCATGCGCGACGCGCAGCGTGAGGGCGATGTTGCAGCCAGCCTCGATCCCGAGGCTCTCGCGCAATTCCTGATCGCCAATATCGCCGGGATCCGCGTCGCCGGGCGTGGCGGCGCCGACCGATCAACCCTGGCTGCCCTGCAGGAGATGGTCATGCGCGCGCTGCGCTGACCCCTTTTTTGAACAATTATTGAACGATCATTCAAGATAGGAGAAAGACATGCGAGCAGTGGTGATGACCGCGACCGGTGGCCGCGAGGTGCTGGAGCAGATCGAGCGACCGGAGCCTGTCGCCGGGCCGGGCGAGGCGCTGGTCGAGATCGCGGTTGCCGGGGTCAACTTCATGGATATCGGCGTGCGTCAGGGGATTGCCTGGACTGACATGCCCAATCCCAAGATCCTGGGCGTCGAAGGCGTCGGTCGAGTTCTGGCAGTCGGCGAAGGCGTCGAGGCTGTTCAGCCCGGCCAGCGTGTCGCCTGGGTCTATGCGCCCGGCAGTTATGCTGAGCGGGTCGCGATCCCGGCAACGTCGCTGGTGCCGGTTCCCGATGCGGTCGACGATCGAACGGCGGCCTCGATCATGATGCAGGGGCTGACCGCCAGCCATTTCGCGACCGACTTCTATCCGGTCCTGCCCGGTGATATCGCCTTCGTTCACGCTGCGGCAGGAGGTCTTGGCCTGCTCCTGACCCAGATCATCAAGTTGCGCGGCGGCCAGGTGATCGGTCGGGTCTCATCTGAAGAAAAGGTCGCCACCGCCCGGGAGGCGGGCGCCGACCACGTCATTGTCGATACGGAAGGGCGATTTGCCGAAGAGGCCCTGCGCCTGACCGATGGAGAGGGCGTCCATGTCGTCTATGATGGATCGGGACCGACAACGTTTCAGGGTTCACTCGACGTCCTGCGCCGGTCGGGCACCTTCTGCTGGTATGGCCCGGTGCTGGGTGGGCCAGGGCCACTCGATATCATGAGCCTGCCCAGGAGCATCAAGATCGGCTACGCCGTCTTCTTCGACCATATCCATACCCCGGAACTGCTTCGCAAGCATGCCGCGCAGCTCTTCCAGTGGGTCGCGGACGGCAGGCTCAAGGTCCGGATCGGCGGCGAATATGCCCTTGCGGATGCGGCGAAGGCCCACGCGGATATGGAGAGCCGCAGGACCACCGGAAAGTTGGTGCTGATCCCGTGAGCGCTCGGGTCGCCATGGTGTTCGGGGGATCGCGTGGCATTGGCGCCGCCATCGCAAACCGGCTCGCCGGAGATGGTTTCGATCTGGCGCTGACCTATGTCTCGCAACCTGATCGCGCCGCTGAGGTTGTCCAAGCGATCAACGGCCTGGGACGCAGCGCCATCGCGATTCAGGCTGATAGCGCCGATGCCGATGCTATCACCGCATCAGTGGCGCATGCGGTCGATCGGTTGGGCATGCTCGACGTCGTGGTTGTCAATGCCGGCGTCCTTCGCCGCGCGACAATCGAGGCGTTCACGCTCGAGGATCTCGACCTGATGCTCGACGTCAACGTGCGCGGCGTCTTCCTCGCCATCCAGGCTTCGACCGCGCGGATGCGCGATGGCGGGCGCGTGATCACGATCGGCAGCAACACCGCTATTCGAACTGGCTCGCAGGGCAGCAGCGTCTACGCCATGACCAAGGCCGCCGTCGCGACCATGGTCAAGGGCGTCGCTCTCGACCTCGCGCCCCGGCGTATCACGGTCAACAACATCCAGCCGGGACCGATCGAAACCGATCTGACGGCTGCGATGGTTCCGCGCCTGCGCGACCTCATTCCACTTGGGCGGGTCGGCAAAGCGGAGGAGGTCGCGTCGCTCGTTTCCTATCTGATTAGCCCGGCGGCTGGTTACATGACGGGTGCCAGTCTGACGATCGATGGCGGGTATGTGCTCTAGCGATCGCCACGAAATACTGCAGTTCGGTCGATGACGACGAGAATTGCCGGGCGCCCTTCTCATGATTGACGTTCTGCGCATTCTCTCAATTCTATTGGACGTCGACTGGGTAAGGCATCGCCCTTAAAGGGGCGCGGAAGGGATCACATTGATGTTTACGGACGAAGAGCGGATCAAAGGGTCGGCGAAGCTGCCCGCCCATAGCCGGCACTCCCATGCGCCGCTCAAACTTCTCGCGGAGATGGCTGCCGAACATGGCCGTGAACTCGTCGCTTTGTTCTACGATACGCTGCTTCGTGACCAGGAGGCTGCCCAGTTCCTGAACCACGCTGTGGTGCAGGAGAGGCTCAGCTCTTCCCTCATTGAGTGGCTCACGCAGTTGTTTTCCGGACAGGACATTCGCGACTCCCCCGAAAAGCAGGCCCGCCAGAAGATCATTGGCGAAGTCCACGCTCGCATCAAGATTCCGGTCCATCTCGTAATGACAGGCGCGCTGGTGATCAAGACACGGCTCGCTGAATTGCTGCAGGGTCAGGCAGTCGATCCGTTGGTAGGCATTCGCGCGCTTCAACTTGCTGATGCGCGAATGGACACGGCCGTCATGCTCATCAGCCAGTCCTATGTAAAGGACACCACGGCAAGAGCGAGACTAGATGAAGCCTATCGGCTCTTCTCTCTGGATCAGGACGCTGCAGTCGACAAAGAGACGCAGCGCGCCAGCCTGATGGAGTGGAGCCAGAACACACTGTTCGCGCTTCTGCAAGCTGGCCCTGGTGGCGGGTTGCTCCGCTTGGGCGATTCCGCCTTCGGACTTTGGCTTCGGCATCGGGCACAGTTCATGTTTGAGCAATCGGCGCAGTTCAGCACTGTGGTCCGACTTGTCGAGCGCATCGATGAGATGCTCCTGCCAGAGCTGGATGCTCCCCGTAAGCGTCAGGATGGCTCATCCGCCTTGGCGGATTTGCGCGCCGCAGTTGACGAAATTTCCTTCCTGGTCGCTGATCTCTTCCAGACATTAAGCACCATGGAAGGAGGACGCGATCCGCTGACCCGTGCCCTTAACCGCCGTTTCCTGCCTGCCATACTTGGCCGCGAGGTCACATTCGCGAAGGAGAACGGGACAGCGCTCAGCGTCATGCTGGTCGATATCGACCACTTCAAGGCGATCAATGATCGGCACGGCCATCAGGTCGGTGATGAAGTCCTCCGGCAGGTGGCACAAGTGATCGTCGGGAATGTCCGGGCGACGGACTTCGTTTTCCGGTACGGGGGCGAGGAGTTCCTGATCGTCCTAGTCGAGACAGGCATCGAGGCTGCGGCCAACATAGCGGAGCGCATTCGGGCAGATATGGAGGGCCATATTTTCGAAACGGGAAGCTCGGGCGGCCTCAGTGTCACCGCGTCGATCGGCATTGCCCTGCATTCCGGCCATCCCGATCAGAAATTCCTGATCAAGGCCGCGGATGAGGCACTCTATCGGGCCAAGGCCGCAGGTCGCAACACGGTGGAACTCGCCCCGATTTATGGAGAAGGCGGGAAGGGGATTTGGCCGCTTGCCACATGACGTTCTTTACACCCAGATGTTTACGGGCATCAGGCTCCAAGTTTCCTGGATTTATCGGTGGCGGTATCGCTCGAGACCGCCACTTGCGTGGCTTGCATAACCAATCTCCCATGCTGCCCGAACATGGGAGGCACGGTAGGGATTGGCGTGACGCGGCAAGCCGGCCTGTGCGGCCTTCAGACCCCATCGATATGCATGGTCGAATTGCACTGATGGGCTCCTTCCCGATGAACCGATTGCCCGGCGACGGCGGCGGAGCATAATCGCGCCGACTGCCAGAACGAACAGGCCAAGCGCTCCTTTGCATTCCAGTTCCGTGTTTTCGCTGAAATCAGGAGACGACATTGCGACGCAAGCTCGTCAATGCGAGTGTGGCGAGCCTCTTTTCGCCTACGCCATTGCCGGAAAACTTGCTCATGGCCAGATCTATGGTGCGGACAAGCGCGTCGTCAGTGCGATCTGCCGCTGTCGATTTGCGCGCGTAGTGCTGCCTTACTCGCCCCAAAACAAGCGAAAGGAGACGGGCATCTTTAGGGCTCGCGATACGCCGTAGTCTTTGCAGTTCGTCGAGAGAAATTCCGACGCGTGTGTCGCGCAAAATCTCAAGCAAAGGAGTTGACGTATCGCCGCCGATCTCTATTAGCCTGGGTGTCAGCAGGCCGATACGATCCAGCATCGTGTTGATCCATTTGGCGGTGTCAGGCATGTGGCGCAAACCTGCTCGCCCGGCAAGATCGCGCCAACCGGCGCGCATCAAACGCAAGCTTGCCTTTTCAGCTCCAATCGTGCGGACGGCCTCCAGAACCAGCACCGCTAGCAGCGCACCGACCACTTGCGCGATTGCGGCGTTGGCGAAAAATGTAAAGCTTGACGAGTAAACAGCATCCAAGCCCATCAAGCCGGGCAGGGCCAGGATCATGCCGATTGCGATGGCTGCTGTGCGGCGATTGACCATCATGGTGCCTATCGTCAGAAAAGCCGGAGCCATGACGGCAATCAGGACGGCAAAATCGGTCACGCGTGGCAGGATCGCGAAGGCATAAACAGCGGCGACGACCACCGCGGCGCATGTACCTTGCCAGACCTTCCAGGCCGTTGGTGCCGGGTCATCCATATTGCTGAAAAGAGCGCAAATGATGCTGGCAATGACGACAGCGCCGGCGCCAGCAGGCCAAGCCGCAATGATCCAGAAGGCGCAGCCGATCAGAACCGTCATAGTTGTGGTCAAAGCCCCGCGAAAGGCCAGCCCGTGATCACGGTGCAGCATGCGCTTGCCCGCATTTTGAACCGCTGCCTGGGTCCGCTTTGACACAATGATGCCTTTCTGCGCCATGGCATCGCGTAACTCGCGGCAAACCGCATGAACGGCGATCAATTCGGCCAATCGGTCGAGCAGGCTGAGTTCGAGAGCCGCCTTCCAAGGGACAAATTTCGCACAATCGGGCTCACACGCCCGTGCACGTCGACGCAGAATGTCAACCTCCGACATGGTGCAGCCCTGTTCCGCTCCGGCCAGCCAAAGAACCGCATCCTCCAGCAGCTCTTTCACTGGACTGGGAAGGCCGCCATTGACCTGAAGCTGCTGAACACGGTCCTCCACCGCGCTCGCCAGCGGCAAAAGCAGGCATAATTGTGTTTCCAGGGCGCGTAGCATGCCGGCCTTGAGGCGATGCCTGCTGCTTTCGAAAGGAAGATGGGCGGAAAGTTGGTGCAGTTCGTGAATATCGGTTGCGAGCTGGCGCCGATCCCGGGCGACGAGAACATCGCTTTGCTGATGCGTCAATGAATCGCGCGTCCACCGCTCGGCATCGGCTAGGATCACGTCAATCCGCGCCATCATCCGGGCTGATACCGTCCTTGGGAAGACGAGGCTATGGACCAGCGTCGCCGAGATAATCCCGATAGCAATCTCCTGGGTCCTCAGGCTCGCTACGGTGAAGATCGTCGCAGGAACGTCTACTGTCGGAAGGGCGATAATGCCGGCAGTGTACCCGGCCAGCAGGAAAGTATAGGCGCGCGGCGTTCGGCCGAGAAGAGCAACATAGGTGCATAGTCCCAACCAGGCGGCGAGCGCGAGACAGAGAAGTTCAGGGACATTGCCCAAGGTCGGCACTAAAACGATGGCCACAAGTGCTCCCACGACCGTACCGAACAGCCGGAAAATCGCTTTGGAGGAAACAGCGCCGGCCAAGGGCTGAGCGACGATATAGCTTGTTATGATGGCCCAGTAAGGACGCTCCAGTCCTATACGCAGGGCAATGTAGTACGCCATGATCGCAGAAAGGAACGCCTTGAGCGTGAACAGCGCATCATTACCGCCCAATTTAGTGAACGTCATGACCGAAACTGACTTAAGCGTTCTCACGCGAACAAACGGGTATCACCGCCCCCATGCAGCAAAGACCCAATTCTAACCGTTTTGATGTGCTCCGGTGGGAATAGCGCCGCTAGCGCCAACCGGGGACAGTAAGCGACAGCGGATTGGGCTCGCCAGTTCAGGCCGATCCGCGTGATTGCCGTATGCCTGGTCCCAATAGAGCTACTCGCGTCCATCCGCGCGCAGCACGTCGAGCTGGCGAGCGAGGTCCTGGTCGGCGGTGGACATGCGCGCATATCCGATCCGTCATGTGCCGGGCCGACCGGACAGTAGCAGCTATGTTCAACATTCATGATTGGGCAGGAATTGTCCGATCGCGCCTTCCAGCGCAGGGTGTCGACAGTCGAATGGTGCAAAGGGCCGACTTTTGGATTGCTGCTGGCGGCGTTTATCGGAAAGCATTTTATGACCCATGCTGTTACCGAGGGAGTCTCCGGTCGCGCGTGTCCAGAACTGAAAGCGCAAGTAGCCGCCGCTGATTTACGCGACTAGCCATCTCGATACGATGGTACTCGGACTGCCATTCGGCCGGTGGGCTGCTGCTCTTGGACGAGAGGCTACGCCCAAGGAAGGAAGCTACGACCTTTGCTATTGCGGGAGCATCTCAAGCGATCGAGTCAAGGGTGCTGCGCAACACCTCTGCGGACGCGAGCAGCGCCAAGCGCTCATCAGGCCGGAGATCGGGTTCCAGCACGCGCAGCACACCTTGTGCGCCGATAAGGCATGGTAGGCTCAGGTAGAGGTCGTTCAGACCGAACGCTCCGGTTAGTCGTGCGGAGATGGGCAGCACCACACGTTCATCGCGGTGGACCGCCTCGCAGATGCGCACGATCGCAGTAGCTACGCCATAGGAGGTAAAGCCCTTGCCATGGTTGATTGTGTAACCGGCACGCATCACGTCGCGCGCTATTGCGGCTCGGTCGATCATACGCCCATCAAGAAAAGCATCGAGCGCTACCCCACCGATGCGCACGGTAGAAAAGGCGGCGACCTCGCTATCGCCATGCTCCCCTAAGACCAATGCTTCAACAGTAGCGGGAGCGATGCCGAGCTCTTCCGCGATTCGCTGCCGGAATCTATTGCTGTCAAGGAGGGTGCCGGTGCCGATCACACGTTCGGGTGGGAGACCGGACGCCTGCTGCGCTACTTGTGCCATCGCATCCGCCGGGTTGGAGGCGACGACGATCACTCCGTCGAACCCGACCGCTTTCACCTCATCGATGCAGGCACGCACAATCTCGGCGCTTTTGCCCGCGATGGACGTACGGGTTTCGTCGCCATGAGTCGCGGCTCCCGCTGTCAAGACCAGAATATCCGCCTTCGCTACATCGGCATATTCGCCTGCCCAAATGCGGGTCGGTCGTGCAATGGCATTGGCATCGCCAATGTCGGCTGCCTCTGCCATCGCTCGCTCTTTACTCGCGTCGATCAGCACGATCTCGGTGAACAAGCCACGCAGCATCAACGCGTACGCGGCGGTAGCGCCGACGTTTCCGCTACCGATAATCGCGACGCGGGATGACGTCGGACGAGAAGATTTGGACAAGATCGATCCCTTCGGTTCAAGCGATGTCTATGTGGCCGACGCTATTTTACGCCGCACCGCCAATACTACCAATCCACCGCAGTCGGTCGGCTCGCCCGCCGCGGCAATCGGACCGTTGCCAAGGCGCAATGCCGTCGCGGCGCCGCTGCGTTTCAAGGGGATCGATGAGAACGTACGCGCTACCGACGATCGTTTCGAGTGCCGCGACCAGCGCCGGGCTCTTGCCGTTTCCGCTCATGCGACCAGCGCCCCACGGTCGAGTTCGCCGACCGATCGCGCACCGGTCAGCGCCATGGCCACGCGCATCTCGCTGGCGAACAGGGCCAAGAGGTTGGCGACCCCTGCTTCCCCCGCCGCAGCCAGGGCATAAATGAAGGCCCGGCCGAGTAGCACCGCATCGGCGCCCAGTGCCAGCATCCGCACTACGTCCAAACCTGACCTGATGCCCGAATCGGCAAGCACCTTGATCTGGCCCCCCACGGCCTCGGCGATCTCGGGCAGCGCGCGGGTACTGGACAGCACGCCGTCCAACTGGCGTCCACCATGGTTGGACACGACGATCCCGTCCGCGCCGAACCGCACCGCGTCGCGCGCATCGTCGGGATCGAGGATGCCCTTGATGACCATCGACCCCTTCCAGAAATCACGGATCCATTGCAGGTCTTGCCACGCGATCGATGGATCGAAATTGTTTCCGAGCCAACCAATATAATCCTCCAGCTTGGTCGGCATCCCGCGATAAGTGGAGATGTTGCCCAGGTCGTGCGGCCGGCCGCGCAGCCCGACGTCCCACGCCCAATGGGGATGCGTGATCGCCTGTGCGACGCGGCGCAGGGGCGCGCCGGGTCCCGACATGCCTGAATGACGATCGCGATAGCGCGAGCCCGGCACCGGCATGTCGACGGTGAACACGAGCGTCGTCACCCCTGCGGCCTGCGCCCGTTCCAGCGCGTCGCGCATGAAGCCGCGATCTTTCAGCACGTAGAGCTGGAACCAGATGGGCGCGGAGGAGGCGCGCTGCACTTCGTCGATGGCGCAGACGGAGACGGTAGACAGAGTGAAGGGTACTCCCGCAGCGGCGGCCGCGCGCGCGGCCTGCACCTCGCCTCGCCGCGCGTACATGCCCGTCAGCCCTACCGGCGCCAGTGCGACAGGCATAGCGAGCCGGCTACCGAACAGTTCGGTTTCGAGGCTAAGGTCGGCCACGTCGCGCAGCACGCGCTGGCGCAGCGCAACATCGGCAAGGTCGGTGACGTTGCGCCGCAGCGTATGCTCCGCATTGGCGCCCCCGTCGATGTAATGGAACAGGAAGGGCGGCAGGCGGCGCCGCGCCGCCTCGCGATAGTCGGTGGGGGCGGAAATGATCACGATCTGCTCTTTTGCCTGTCTTGGGGAATAGAAGGGGCGTGGAGCGCGGCCGCGCGCACCTGGCGTGCACGTTCCTCGTCGATCCCACGGATGGTTGTCTCCACGAACTGGATATGCGCGTCGGAAGCATCGCGCGCCGCCTCCGCGTCGCCAGCGAGGATCGTCTCCATCAGCCGGCGATGCTGGTCTGATAGCTGCTCAAAGGTGCGAGGCACGGTGTAGAGCTTTTCCAGGCTATCCGAGATGCTCGATCGCAGCAGCCCAAACATGCTCGACATTACCGAATGGAGCACCGCATTGTGCGATGCGCGCGCTATGGCGAGGTGAAAGGCGGCGTCCGCCTGGGCCTCGTCGCCCGCATCGCCCGATCCATGGCTATCTATCATCGCGTCGAAGCAGCGGCGGATATGGTCGCGATCCGCAGGCAGCGCGCGCCGCGCGGCGTGAAAGGCGGCCTGCCGCTCCAGGCCCTGCCGCACCTCCAGCACATCGTGGCCATAGCCGGGATCGGCCGCGATCCGCGCGCCCAGCGGTGCGGCGATAGTGCCTTCCGCCCATCGCGCCGCCAGCGGAGCGGCGATGGTGGTGCCGCGCGGCCCGACCGATAGAAGACCCGCCGCGCTCAGCCGCCCGATCGCCTCGCGCAGGCTGCCGCGCGACGTGCCGATCATCGCCACCATGGCGCGTTCCGAGGGCAGGCGCGCGCCAGGGGTCAGGCCACGCTCCGCGATGATTGCCTCGATCGCCGCCACGGCGCGGTCGACTACGCGATTGGAGGAAGCGGGACCGGGGGCCGAGGAGGCAGGGGGCACCGTCGTCATGGGATCATCCAGGGCAGCATATAGGCCTGCACGGTGGTCAGGACGCCGATCAGCGCGGCGAACAACAGGCTGTGCTTTACTGTGAAGCGGAACAATGCCGATTCGCGTCCCACCAGCCCCACCGCGCCGCAGGCGATCGCAATCGACTGGGGCGAGATCATCTTGCCCGTGCCCCCGCCAGTGGTGTTGACTGAGACCAGCAGCACGTCGCTGACCCCGATCTGGCGCGCCGTGGTCGCCTGCAACGCGCCGAACAGCGCGTTGGCCGAGGTGTCCGAGCCGGTCAGGAAAACGCCAAGCCAGCCAAGGAACGGCGAAAAGAAGGTAAAGGCGCGGCCCGTCTGCGCCAGCGGCAGCGCCAGCGTCGCGGACAGCCCGGAATAGTTGGCGACAAAGGCGAAGGCCAGCACGGTGCCGATCGAGTAGATCGGGACCAGCAGGCCCCTGACGGTCGCGGCGAAGGTGACGAGAGCCCGGCGCGGGCGCAGGCCGAGCACCAGCAATGTGACAAGCGCGGCGATGAAGATCGCAGTGCCCGTCCCGGAGAACCAATCGAACTTGTAATCGGCCGGAAACGGCGTTGCCTGCGCGGCGATCGGCGGTCCTTTCAGCACCCGCCCGTCGAGCAGCGGGACGCTGACATGCGCCACCATCGAGGACAACGGGCCATCGGGCGCGAAGAGCCGCTTGAACGGTGCGACGCTCCACAGGGTCACAAAGGCGGTGAGGATCAGAAAGGGAGACCAGGCGCGCACCACCTGACCGCGCGTCACAGGCGCGGCGTCTTGGGCGGGCAGCGCCATTCCCGCTTCGCCGGCGTCCTCAAAGCGGAAGACGCGGGCGGGTTTCCAGAACCGCAGGAATAGCGGCAGACAGATCAGGGTCGCCAGGCCGGCGAGAATGTCGGGCAGTTCCGGTCCGACATGGTTGGCGGTCAGGGACTGGACGGTCGCGAACGATCCGCCTGCCACCAGCACGGCCGGCCATGTCTCCCGCACACCGCGCATGCCGTCCATGACGAAAACCAGCCAGAACGGGATCAGTAGCGCCAGCAGGGGCAGCTGACGGCCCGCCATCTGTCCGATCGCGAACGGCCCGATCCCCGTCACCTCGCCGGCGACGATGATCGGGATGCCCATCGCGCCATAGGCGACCGGCGCGGCATTGGCGATCAGGCACAGGCCCGCGGCGTGAAGCGGCTTGAACCCCAGGCCGACAAGCAGCGCTGCGGTGATCGCGATCGGGGCGCCGAATCCCGCCGCCCCTTCCAGGAAAGCGCCGAAGGCGAAGCCGACCAGCAGCAGCTGCAACCGCTGATCCTGGGTGATGGCCAGGATCGACCGCCGGATGATCGCGAACTGGCCCGTTTCCACGGACACCTTATAAAGAAAGACCGCGCCGACGATGATCCAGGCGATGGGCCACAGGCCATAGCAGAAGCCGTAGATCGCGGCCGCGAGCGCCATGCCGGCCGGCATCCCGAAAACCGTGACCGCCACTGCCATAGCCAGCAACAGGGTGATCGTGCCTGCGACGTGCCCCTTCAGCTTCAGCACGGTCAGCGCGGCGAAAAAGAAAAGGATCGGTATCGCCGCGACCAAGCCGGACAGCCAGAGGTTGCCCAAGGGATCATAAGTCTGGCTCCAAGTTGTGGCTGTCTGCACCAATGGTCCTACCAAGCTCCCGGTTTCTCTTCCTCTCCGTGGGTGAGTAGTCAGCGCGAGTCAAGGTGTCCGCGAGAATTTGCAATGACTTGGTCTGACCAAAGTGCTTTAGCAGGATTCCTCCGGTGGCGCCTTCGCTGCGGCGAGGCGCCGGTGCCAGGCGATCGCCGCGTCGCCTGCCAAGCGGCGCAGTGCAGCTATCGACGCGCGATCTTCCGACGACACGTGGAAGCGGCGTACCGTTGTGCCCAAGTCGTGCAGCGCGACCTCGGCCTCCGTGCTGGCCAGGCCGGCCGCGCGCCGCGCCGCCTCGATCTCTCCTATCGGGCGGGCGGCCTCGACCGCCGCGACATAGGCGTGGTTGGCCGCGATGCCGGACCGGATGCGCTCGGTGGGGGAGGCGCCAAAATCGGGCCAGAGCAGCAGCACGGCGAGCAGCGCGGCGATGCTGCCGATGACGTTATCGAGCATCCTGGCGGAGGCGATCCCGGCACCGGGCTGAAGCAGTTCGGTGACCAGAATGAACAGCATGGTGAGGAACGCCACGAACACGGTGTAGTTCACCGACCGCAGCGACACCGCCGTTCCCGCCAGCCCGATCGCCAAGCCGGCCAAAACTGCCGGCGCGGTGGCGACATGCAACACCAGTAGCGCGATGCACCCGCCCAGCAGACTTCCGAGAATGCGTTCCAGACAGCGCGTCCATGTCACGCGTGCGCCGCCCTGCAATACGACCACCACCGCCATCGCCGCCCAATAAGGATAGCCCAGCCGAAAGACGATCGCTGTGTAATAGACCGCCATCAGCCCGGCGGACTGGCGTAGCGCCTGCCGGCAAGCCTGCCGCCACCCGGTCGCCGGGGCCGTTGCCAGGTCGGCGGTCCTGGTGATGATGGGCAGGTCGGTAGGGTGGGCGTCGAAAGCGTCCAGCGCCTGCGCGATCGCGCGCACGCACCCGATGCACAGGTTGTCCGAGAGACGCCCTTCGGTTCGCCGCAACCGCTTGACGGCGCGGTGTCTCGTTTTCCGGCCGGCTTCCCCCGCGCGCATCGACGATCGCCAGGCGAGCAGCGCCACCCGTACCGCCCGCGCAGTTGCAACGCGCTGGGGGGCGGGGCCGATATGGTCGATGAACGCCTGGTCGAGCGCGATCAATGCCCCGAATATGGTTTCCGCCGTGTCAAGGAGGCGAAGAAGCGGCGCGGTTACACCAGGATCGCGGGCGTAAGGGGCGATCAACCCGCGCAGCCGCTCGATCGACAGGCGCACGGCGCGGCGATGTGCGGCATGCTCGCTGTGCCATTGCTCGTCGCGATGGCGGCTATCCCCGATCGTCGCCAGATCGCCGCTCATGTCCAGCAGCCGCGCGGTGACGGCATCGGCGAGCTGGCGCAGCGGAGCCGCAGGGTCGAGCCGCCACAGCGCATTTATCAGGAGATAGGCCCAGGCCGATCCCGCGCTGAAGGCGCCCGCCTGAAAAAGGGCATTATCCAAGGGGCGCGGAAAGCCGACGGCGACGACCCCCACAACCGCCAGCAGAGTGCCGAGCGGCCCGCTCCAGGCAACGCGTGATCCTCCGACAATCGACAGGAACACCAGCGCCGGCCCGATTATCATGCCGGCCATAGCACCTGCCGACGCCCCCCAGGCTCCGGCGAGCGTGACCAGCGTCCCACACACGACGAACAGCAGGAGCAGACGGCGTCGCAGCCGGTCCGGGCCAGGCGCGTCGCACAGGCAGGTCCAGAAGGCGGCGAACACCGCCCAGCCTAGCGCCGCCCGCCCGAAGGAAACCGCGATCGCCAGCGGTACGCCGACAGCCAGCGCGGCGCGGCACCCCTCCGCAAGGCTGAAATGTTCCGGCGCCAGCCCAATGGAGCGTAGTTCCAGCCATCGCGCAGCTAGTCTGACGGTGGTCGGTGCGGTGCGTCGGGATACCCACCCCATCGCCCATGATGCCATGGTCCTGTCCATCGTCATCGTTCTTCCTCGGCGCCTAGCGCCCGTCCAGAGACATTCTCCGCGTGGCACATGCAAATAGATCGTACATACCCAATAGGGTATGCTGGCATCCGGACTCGTTTCGACTCGCTGCATCCAACTGGCTTAAGGGCCAGATCATCGCCGCGATTGGGCGGGGCACCGAACGTTAGAAGCAAGCAGTTGATGGTAGTTTTCAGAAATTTGCGATGATCTTCATGCCTAGTAGCGTCGCGTCGGGGGTCTTGGTGGTTTCACCCGGACGGATCATATAGTCAAATTCGGGCTGAAGCTGAAGGCCGGGCATGACATCAATGCTATAATAAGCCTCGATCACGTGAGAGCTGGTCTGCGGTGCCAGCACCGAAGCCCCAAGCGACTGACCGCTATCGATCAAGTACATCTGGTTGAGGCGCAATCGGTCGCTGACATGATACCACGACCATAGCACGCCAAAACGATCGGTATCGCGATGCGGGACCACCCCGTTGAATGAAAAGCCCGCATAATATTGGTCTGACAACGCCGCCACGCGCGGGGTGTTGTGGACATAGCCGAACATCAGGTAACCACCCGACATCTGGTCCGATCCGCCCTTGCGGTAGATCATCTGATCACCTTCGAACCAGTACATATTCATCGGTGCGCTAGGCGGCGTACTATCCCGCTTAATCGCGTTGGCTGCGCCGGTTGTCATCAGGTCGGCATAACGTGAGGTGTCGCGGGCATAGCCGAACACATAATGGCCCGGTAGCTTTTTGTCGGTGAGAAACGGCTGCCACGTGAATTCAATCGGCAGCATGACCCCGGTGGTTCGCTCGCTGCCCCAGGCCCAGCCCGATGGATTGCTCGCCAGCGGCGTGACCTGATAAACACCCAACTGTACGCTGGTATCACGCGTGGGGCGCAAGCGTACACGCCCACCCATCGTAGCCTTGGGATAAACGGCGAACCCGGGTGCCCGCTTGAGTATAACCGGCGCCGAGCACGTCACCATGAACGAACATAGTAGCGGCGATGTCGCAAACACGTGGGTCAGCGACATGCGTCCCACCGCCACATCAAGGCGCCCGTCTAACATGGTTTTTTGTAGGTAGAAGTCGACAAGATGAGCGGCGACGCCTCCCGTTAGTCCATACACTTCCATCAAGTTGATATAACGCTCGCCCAGTCGATCGGTCGACACCTGGTGCCCCACTCGGTTCATTACCAAGGCGTGCAGCGTCCAGCCTCGCAGCCCGACCAGCTTGTCGAGATCGAAATGCATTTGCAGGGTGAGTTCGTGAACATAGTCTGCGCCGCGTTCCACGCCGCCATCAAGGTTGTCCATCGCTTCCGCCTTATAGGAGAGGGAGAATGTCAATCCCTTCTGCTTCAGGCTGGCACGGAACCGATCGAGCGGCGTGATCAGATGGCCGCCCACAGTGGTCGGCACATAATAGGCATCGGGAATGTCGGTACGGCGCAGCGAGTCGAGTTCGGATGGCAACATCCAGGATATAGCCTCACTGTCAGTCAGAGGACGCAGGCTGCTGCCGCCAATATTGCGGCGAAGGCCTTCTGCGGTGTCGGGCATGAGAGGGGCCGTATCGGTGGCAGGAGTGTCATGATCACCCTCAGCATCGTCATCATCTGATGGCGTGGGTGCTGCATTTGCCCCCACCGACACGGCGGTGACAACGGATGCCGTTTCATGGGGCGACGCTGCGGACAAAAACTTGGTCGACGTCAGCGGCGATACGATCTCCCGTTCAAGGGGGGCACCGTCCTGAGAACCGCTGGCTTGAAGAACGCTGTCTTCGGCATGGGCCATCACTGGGCTGGCGCAGGAGATCAAGGTTGCAGACAAAGTTGTTAGCATCGGCAAAGAAGCGCGACTGTGCGAAAACGGCCGGGGAAATTTTTGCATTATGAAGCCCTGACCAGCTAGGCGCGTTTCTCCAGGCCGGGTCGATCCATAGAAGCGCCAGGAATCCGCGATCAAATAAGAGGCCGGAGCGGCTGTTCGGGGTAAAGCCGAAAGGCCGCTCCGACGTGGCGATGTCATCCCTAGCGGGCAGCCAAGCCTTTTTGTGGGAGGGCGTAGGCAATGATATAGTCGCCTACGTCAGCCGCGTGGCTCATACCGCCTACCGAGATCACGACATACTGACGTCCGGTACGCGGCGAGCGGTAGATCAAAGGAGCGGCCGGGGCACCGGCGGGCAGCCGGGCCTTCCACACTTCTTTGCCCGTGAGCGAATCCAGCGCGCGCAGGTAATTGTCCTGGGTCCCGGCAAAGAAAACCAGACCAGAGGCTGTTGAGGTCGGTCCACCCAAAGTAGGCATGCCAAGCGGGATCGGCAGGTGGGTTTTGATACCCATCGGCCCAGTATCGCGCACCGTGCCAAGCGGCACCTGCCAGACGATTTTCTTGGTCTTGAGGTCGATCGCGGTCATCGTGCCGAAGGGAGGCGTATTGCAAGGTACGGCCAGCGGCGACTGGAGAACGTCGATCCGGACTCCGCGATAGGGTCCAGCGACCTGCGGACGAAGCGTGCCCATGAAGCCGGGAACTTCGTCCATCGAGATCTTGTACTTGCCGGCGTTTTTCTCGTTGACCAGCATCATGCGTAGCGGCACGCGCATGTCGTTCACAAACATCAGGTCCCGCGTTTCGTCGATCGAGACACCGCCCCAGTTCATACCGCCGAGCAGGCTCGGATATTCGATATAGGGTTTCTCACCCGGAGGCGTGAAGGCACCGGTATAAACCGAGTCCTTGAACATGATGCGGCAGTACAGCTGGTCGAAGGTGCTGACGCCCCACATCTTGCGTTCGCTCAGGCGATCATTGCCAATGATTGGCATGCCTACCGAAAATGGCTGTGTCGGCGATAGCCGATCGCCTTCGGCAGCCGGATTGTTGGTGACGGCCCGTTCGACGACGCGAGTAACCGGCTTGCCGGTCCGACGGTCGAGAACGAAGATATTGCCCGTCTTGGTGGTTTGGATGAGCGCGGGAACCTTCAGGCCCTTGTCGTTCGTCACATCATAGAGAACGGGTTGTGAGGGCACGTCATAGTCCCACACGTCGTGGTGTACGGTCTGATAGACCCACCGTGTCCGACCGGTCGAGGCGTCGACCGCGACAATGGCGGCGCCGAACTTTTCCTTGGCCTGGTTGCGGTCACCCCCCCAATAGTCGGGCGGACCAGCCCCGGTGGGGAGGTAGACGAGGTTGAGCTCACGGTCGTAAGTCGGGACCGTCCAGACATTGGGGGTTTCGAGAGAGAATTGCGGATTCTGCTGCGCGGCGACAGCATTGTCGGGACTACCCACGTCCCAGACCCAGGCCAGCTTGCCGGTCAGGGCATCATAGGCGCGCACCGCGCCCGAGGGTTCGCCGTGGACGATGTCACGGACCCAGCCACCGACAACGGCGACATGCCCCATCAGCACCGGAACCGATGTCGGATGATAGCGCTTGCCCTGCTCGACCGGGCCCATGCCTGGGGCCAGGTCGACTGTGCCCCCCTTGCCGAAATCGGCGCAAGGCTTGCCGGTGGCCGCATCGATGGCGATCAGACGTGCATCGACCGTGGAGATGAGCAGCCGCTGCCTGCATATACCGTCGGGGAGCGCAGCTTTCTGCGAGGGCGTCAAGCGGGTATCGGCGTCGACGTCGTAATAGCCAACACCCCGGCATGTGACGTGTTCGGCGGAATGAGCATGTGGATCGAATTTCCACAGCGCCTTGCCGGTGTCTGCATCGAGCGCCGTGACCATGTTTTCAGGCGTGCATGAGTAGAGTATGTTGCCGATCTGCAGCGGCGTGTTCTCGTCGACGCCAATCCCGGCCCCGGTCGTGCGGCGCCCGGTGCGATAGGTCCACGCAACCTGCAAATCGCTCACATTTTCGAGATTGATGTCGTTGAATGGCGCAAAGCGCGTCCCGTTGGCGTTGCGCCCGAACATCGCCCAGTTGCCCGGCGCGTCGATCTTGTCGAGCGCGAGGGGCGTTTGTGCGGACAGATTGCCCGGCTCGTAAATGGCGCCGTGCGGGAAGAAAGCCGAAATGAGCGTCAATATCAGCGCACCGGCGGTTGCTGCACCACCCCAGAAGCTGGCACTGCGCAGTTTCGCCGGCACGGCTTCCAGCGTCGCACTCGCCCAAAGCCCGAGACCAAACATCAGGGCGGGAACCACCAGACGTGGCAGCAGCGCCCAGAAGCCGAACTCGGGCGTGTCGAAAAGGGCCCAGATGACCGTCGCACCAAAAATGGCGATCGTCAGATGTAAAGCAGCGTGGTGCCTTTTAAGGTAAAGAAACGCGAGAATAACATATGCCACACCTGCCAGGGCATAATAGGATGACCCTCCAAGTGTGATCAGCCTCAACCCGCCTGCGGCAAGGACAAGGCCAACGGCGAGGGTTAGGGCGGAGAACAGAACGCGAAAAATGCTTCGGCCGTTCAAGCGATGCGGAAGTGAAGAGTAGTCATTCATGACGGTCGCTCAACGAATCTACATCAGCCAATCTGTCCAACGGCATTTGACGGTTGTTCACTTAGTTGCCTTTCCATATTTATACTGGAGTTTCACAAGAAATCCGGCGGCGCTGGTATATTATCCCATTTTATGTTTGGATTCTGCACGCGGTCTATATTGTGAAATACGCGCAAATGGCACTAATTCATATCTATCAATCGGAAGCGCGGTCGTTAGACCTGGGTGCCGCATTCATGCGCGGTCCTTTATTTCGCTTTTGTGTATGAAGGAAATGAATTTGCGGAATTGTGAATATTCCAGTAACGAATGGCCATGGAATTCCGGCTATTACGCTCGTTCACTGAAGTCGTGCGTTGCGGCGGTTTCTCGCAAGCAGCGCGTTCGCTCGCTTCCACGCAGTCCACGATCAGCAAAGCAGTCAAGCAACTCGAGAATGAGCTGGGAACAATATTGCTCGACCGTTCCGGGCACCGCTGCGTGATGACCCCTGCGGGAGAAGTGGTATATCGCCGCGGCATCAAGTTGCTGGCCGATCGCGACGACGTACTGGCCGAACTCGATGAAATACGAGGCTTGCAACGGGGCGTTTTACGACTTGGCATCCCCTCCGTTGGCAATATTAAATTATTCGCGCCCGTGGTATGCACCTACCGCGAGCGTTATCCACAAATCGAATTACGTCTGATCGAACATGGAAGCAACCAGCTCGAAAAGCACTTGCGGGCTGGTGACATCGATATCGCCGGCATTCTGGAGCCGCAGTCTCCTGACTTTGAATGGGAGCCGATACGGAGCAAACCGATCGTTGCCTTACTTTCGTCAGTCCATCCCCTCAGCCGCTGCGGCAGTCTCAAGTTGACGGATTTGCGCGATGTCCCTTTCGTCCTCTTCGACCTCGGCTTCCGTCTGCACGGCATGATCCTCAATGCCAGTCGTAAAGCAGGCTTCGAGCCGACCGTTGCCGTTACGAGCAGCCAGATCGATTTCATGATGGAACTGGTTTCAACCAATGTCGGAGTAGCGTTCCTGCCAAGCGAGATCGTCGATGAAAAACACCTACAAGGTATCGTTTCAGTACCCCTCGACGAAGCGGAGCTGGCCTGGGTGATGGGTCATGCATGGCGGCGTAATGCCTATCTTTCTGACGCGACAGTTGCATGGATGAAGCTGATGCGGGAAACTTCCCGCCCGAGTGAACTTTATACAGGCGTCTAGCGCTGCCAACCGCGTTTACGGCCAGTCTGACTATTTCGTGTTCAGGGGCGCAGTCCTGTCTCGCACGTCCGATGATTGTGGCGACGATTTTTTCCCAGGTCAAGGTTACGCGCGATTGAGGGCATAGCGTGGATGGTACGCCGTAAGCGAGGTCTGACGGCCGCCTTGCAGGCGTCACCTCAAGGTTTGTTCGCCAGACAACGATTTCTCGGACATAAGCGGAACATGGGCTACGCTACACGCTTCAACCGCGCCATTGGCTCGTTGAGTGGGTGGAATTCACCTGCTGGAAGTCGCCTGGCCTGCTCCCAGAGGTAATCGCCGGTCAGACTGATGTGCGCCCAGCCCATCGGAGAAAGGTGCGCAAGCAGTGCCGCATCGAACGTCGTGCCGACAGCGTTGAGGTGCTGGGCGGCCCGGTCGAGATAGACCGTGTTCCAGTAGGTG
>NZ_JAPCWC010000035.1 GCF_026420865.1 Novosphingobium clariflavum
AACCGCTCCAATGCTTGAGCGCGGTTCTCCCGCCGCGGTCCTGATCGGCCGCTGGGGCATGGCGCTGTCCCTTGTAATCGGCGCCGTCCTGATCGGCCGCCTGATCCGCAATTTCCCCTACCTGCTCCCGAACCGCCTTCCCGGCCTGATCCTCTACGAGCTGGGGCCGGCGCTGGCCCTGGCGCTCGCGATCGGGGCTGCCATCATCATCACCGAGGGCAGATCGCGCCCCGGCATCCCGGCGCGGCTTGCGCTGTTTGCGCTCGCCGCGCTGATCGCCGGCATCGTTGCCCTGGCCATCGAATACGGCACGGTCCTTCAAGGGCGATGGCTGTGAAGCGGGTGTGCCACGTGGCACACCCCCCTGCCGAGATTAAAGCGTGACGCGCAACCGCTTTGCGCGCTCGCGGAATGCCTCCTCGCCGCCTTCGAGGATGCTGCACACGCTCTCGCGAACAGCGGGGTCCTCCAGTCCGCCCGAAAGATAGCTGATTTCTGGGAGCTGACCGGGACGGTGCGGGCCGCACGTCGCCACGATCACCTGATCGGCATCGGTGTTGACGATGAGGTTAGCATTGTGGGTCACGATGATGATCTGTCGGCGTTGCTTGGCCGATCGGAAGCGTTCGACCAGTTCGACGAAGATCGAGCGCGGATCGAGATTTTCTTCCGGCTGATCGATGATGAGAGGACGATTGTCGTCAGTGTCGATCGCCAGATAAAGCAGCAGGAGAACGATACCGCGCGTGCCCGGTGACAGCCGCTCGACATCCGTGCCGTCATACTGGACGCCGTAGGCGATCTGGATATGGCTGGTGCCGTAAAGCCAGGCGGAGATATTGCCGGCCCATTGCCGCAGCTTCGCCGCTTGCGCGGGATCATTTTTATCATAGGGGCAGCACTCGACGATCGCGGCGTCGTAGGTTTCCCGGAATTGCTGAAGAGCAGCCGATGCCTGTTCCGCGCTGCCCGAAGCCCATGCCGGCGCGAGCGATGCCTTGGCGATGTCAGCTAGTGAGCCCTTCTTCAGCGTGGAGCCATAGCGCAGATCGAGCAGCGCTTCGCCTTTCCTCGCCCACGCGCTGACATCGACGCGTCGGCGAACATCAAACGACAGCATTCGGGCCGAGCCGCTTTCCGCTTCGATCCGGCTCGCGAGCGGCGCGTAAAGGCTCGTAAGTTCCGCTTGTTCCGCGACCAGTGCATCGAACACACGGGTGTAAGCGTCGCGCCGTTCGCTGCGGATCGCGACGAGCCGCGCCGGTGCTTGTTCGGCCGCCTCAATCTGGCGGCGTAGATTCGCGGCTTGCGCCTCATCGGCTGCGATCTTGCTGTTCAGCGCCGCCAAAGCCTTCGCGGCCTCGCGATCGACCCCAATCAGCGCTTCCAACCGTCGTGCTTCAGCCGCCAAGACTGCAATCGACAGCGATGCGAGCTGCGCACCTTGAGGGAGGTACGAGGTCGCGGGAGGCGTTTCCCCAACAGGCGGCTCGATTGGCACGCCAGCGAGCGTCGCCAACGCTGCCACCACGGCAGCGCGCTCGCCTACGATCGCGTCATCGACATCACCGGCGAATTGCAGAGCGAAGCGCGGCCACAGCGCATCGGGAAGTTGCGTGTCCTGATGACGCTGGCGCAGTTGGCGGAGCATGTCGGGAAAGGTCCGTGACCGCGCCAACGCTACCTCGCGCGCTAGCGTATCGAGCGCGTTGCGGCGTCGTTCGAGCTGTTCATGCTCGGATCGGCGCTGCTGCAACACCCCCGCGACGACGCTGTAGCTGTCGAGCCGGGCCTGATCGCCCCCACTCTTGCCCACCAGCTTCGTTCGATCGGACTGCGCCTTCGTGATTGCGCCGGTCAGCGCGGTCAGCTTGTTGCGCAGCGGTCCGACGCTCGCTTCCTTCTCCCGTTCGGTTACAAACTCGGCCGACAGGTCGCTCAGCTCGCTCTCGGCCTGGCTGCGCGCCGTGCGCGCGCTTTCGGCGCGCAGATCGAGGAGCTGCAGAAAGTCGGTCGCACCAAGCCGCTCTTCGGTCGGATGCGCGAGGAAGATCACGCGCTGGATCTCGACCAGCAATTCGTCGGTAAGGCCCTCAGCCGAACACAGACGGTCGACGAACTGCTGCGAAAGGTAGCGCACCTGCGGATCGTCGCTCTCGCTTTCCATCTCCATGAGGCTGGTGATGGATTCACCGCAGCCTGTGCCGTCATCCCAGCTCAAATCCACTCGCGCCCCGGCCAGATGCTCGCGGGCACGATATAGGAAGGAGAGCTTGTTGCCCTTGACCATCAAGGCCGAGCCCGCTGCCGCGATCAGATCGGCAAGGGCGGTCTTGCCCGATCCGCGCGCGCCTATGATCCCGATCAGCCCGGGATTGAGCGGCACCTTCGCGTCGAGCATGAACGGTGCGCCGCTGACCTCAACCTGGGTCATCACCTGCGACGGCTGCGCCGCAGGCGGCGCAGCCGTCCCCACGAACACGCGCATTTCGGGTTCGAGACAAGCCTGGCGCAGCGTCTCGAACGTCACCCGCCCCTTAAGCCAACACCGTCGGTCCTGCGCTGGTGCTGCGACCTTTTCGGGCCGGTGCGCGTCGCTGCCGTGCAAGCATGGCTTGATGCCGCCATATTCGGACACCAGGACATCGCGCGTCACCGGCCCTTGGCCGAGCCAGAACTGGCGATCCGCCGGCCTGCTCGAGAAGATTATGTGCGACGCGCGCTCGATCTCACGACGCAGGCGTTCGAGCGACGCATCGCCTTGTAGCCCGGCGGTGCCGTCCTTGCTGCTGGCAGCGACGGCGATCAGGATATTTGCCCGCGCCCAGTCGCTCGCCTTCATCGCCTCCCGAAGGTTGGCAAGGTCGACCTTGAACTGGTTGGTGCCAACCTCCAGCGCACGCTCGTCGCTGGTCGCTTCCGCGTCATGGGCCCGGCCCAGTCGCATGATATCTGCCGGGGTGCACCGATAGCGCTCGCCCTTGGCTTCGAACCTAAGGTCCGACAGGAAAGCGTGCAGCCGGGGCAGATGATCCTTGTCGTCGGGCGAGACGAGAAGATGGATGTTGACCGGCGAACCCCTGTCGGTGCCGACGCCAAGTCGCAGTTCGACATTAGGGAAGATCAGATCGACGTCCCGCAGCCGCCCTGCCGCTTTATGCGTCAGCACCTGTTCGTAGGTAGCTGTGCTGAAATAGTCGGTGATACCTAGTGCTCGAACCCGTGGTTCGGACGTCTCGACGCGGTCTAGGAATTGCTCCCACCCGTCAGCAGCAGGGTAATGATCCGACAGGATCGTGCCTGGTGTGTGGATATGCGGATCCCACCGATTCCACACCGATCCCCTGGTAAGTTGCCTCGTCATGCTATCCACCCCGGCCGCGTTCTACGCGGCGCCGATGGACGGGAACGTAGATGCAGTCACCCGCCAGGAAGGCGAGCTTTCAGCGTAATCTGTCAGCAATGACCAGATAAGCCAAGGGCCGCCCTTTTGAGGCGGCCCCGACCGTTTAGTTCCCTCGCGGGAAACGGACACTCCCCAGGGGGAGGCCGCGCGTGCTCCCCATGTAGAAACCGATCTCTTAGGATTCAACTAAAATTTGAATCGCCCCGGCGGCCCCTACGCCGCGGGGCCGGCAGGCGCCGGCGGCGCGGGTGCCGGTGCGGGTAACGCCGCCGGGACCGGCAGCCATGCCAGCACCAGGCGCAGCATGTCGTCGAACTCGGCGACAGGCATCCGCACGATGCCGCCCTTATCTGGCGTCAAGCGGCTAACCGCAACCGTTGTAGGCTTGTCGCAGATCGCGAACGCGGCGCGCCCGTCGATCGTCGTCTGCAGCGGGAATGCCCATTTGTTGCCCGGCTGCGCCTGCGTCGAGCATGGGATCACCGTCACCGCGCCGTGCAGCGTGTTCTTGAACGACAGGATCACGACAGGACGCCGCTTCCAGAACTCGGGAAGCTGCGCGTCCTGGGGGAAGTCGCACCAATAGAGCTGACGAATGCTCGGCGCAGCCGTGACCTTAGGCGGCACCCTCGGCGGCGCTTCCTGGACATGCGCGTTCACGCGTCGTCATCCTTCTCCACCAAGCGCAGCTTGGGGGCACCGCGCCGGTTCTCGCGACGCTTCGCCAGTTCCGACTTGTCCTTCATCTCCGCCAGCTTCTCCGCCGCGAACGGCGCCGCCGCCTCGATCAGGCCATCGAGGTGATAGATGTTGGTCCGGCTACCCGTCTCTGTCCGCCGCTCCTCGCGGCGGATATAGCCCGCCCCTTCCAGCCCAGCGATATGCTTCTGGATCGTGCGCGGGTGCACGTTCATCGCCTTCGCCATCGTGGACTTCGACGGGAAGGGCTTGCCCTCCGCCGTCCACCACTTGCTCGCCAGATACACGACGATGTTGAGGTCGAGCGGTTCGAGGCCGAGCTGGCGCTGGTTTTCGATAATGACGCTCGGCAACGCCGTCCAACCCGCATCCATCAGCGGCTTGGTCCACTTCTTCTCATTCGTCCGAAGATCGGCGCTGCTGTCTGTTTGCTTCTTCGCAGCCATAGGTCTAATCCTTTCTTGACTGCGGATATGAGCTTCGCGCAAGCATCCTTCAAGTTTGAGGGGGCGGCGCTGGGGGCGCCCTCCCCGGGCGCTGAGGCCGCCCACTCCCCGGGCCGACGCGCCCAGGAGGCGGGAGCCGCTGGGGGCCTACAAAGTATAGGACATCCCCATATAGGAACCGCTCAGGCTACACTCCTGGCGTATCAACCGAGGATAAGCCAACGGGGAGCTCCTACGGCCTCCCCCTCGCCTTCCTATTCAGGCGAAGGCTTCGTCGGCGAGGTTGCCGTCGCGAGACTCGACGATCAACGCCACCGTGTCTTCCCGATCGCGAGGATTGAACACCCGGCCAACCACGGTCCAGATCGACCGGTTTTGCGGCATGTGCCGGTCCTGCCCCTGCAGCACGCCGGGATCGAGGATCGTGTCGCCGACCATCGGCACCTGGCCGGCGAACTGTTCGAGGCCAAATTCGACGCCGCCATCGAACACCTTGCCGGCGGGATCGCGGTGTAGAATCCGAATGCTTGTCACGTCTCACTTGCTCCGCCTTGATGAGCGTTGATTGCTCAAGACGGCTGCGGTGCCAAGAGGCGCTGACGATCCCGCCAGAATGAGACGCAAAGGTGTGCCACGTGGCACACCTCAGAATCGTACGTCATCTAGCTAAGTCTCACCATCAGACCCAGCCAGGTGGTGTGAACGATCTACATAGAACCCTGAAGAAGGCTATGTTTCGTGCTCGTCATCGATGGGCGTTCCTCGAAGCGTTCGAACCATCGCGTGAGCGTGGGTCTTCCGCTTCGCCAATCGCGATCGGGCCAGCGAAAGTCGAGGTAGCCGAGGAAGACTGCGACCCCGATCTCTCCGATCAGCGGATCGGCCCGCAGCCGCTCACTTTCCAGCCGGTCCAGGGTAGCCTCGCGTGCGGCGTGAAAACGTTCCTGCATCGCGGTTGGGGGCCGATCCGGCGAGTTGCGCTCTTCGGCGAAGAGCCGTCCCATCGCGGTCATCGCTCCGTCAGCCATCCCTTGAAGCAGGAGCGTTCGCCATCGTTCAGGCCCGTCGGCGGGGTAGAGGTGTCGCCCGCCTAGAGTGTCCAGGTATTCGCAGATGACAGTGGACTCGAAGAGCACGGTCCCGTCCTCGAGCACGAGCGTCGGCACCTTGGAGAGCGGATTGATCGTCCGCAAACGTTCCTCGGTCCATGGGTTGACCTGCACCAGCGTCAGTTCGCCCGAAAGGCCGAGCTCGTGCGCCGCTACGCGCACCTTTCGCGCGAAGGGCGAGGTTGGCGCATACCAGAGTTCCATATGTGAGGCTCCTTAGGTCACGGCGTTCGACTTCGTCCCGAATGCAGCCCGTTTGACGCGACTGCATCCACATGGTCCGACCCGCCTACATAACGCCGAGGGAACTCACAGCCTCGCGGCCGCCACGATCGGACCGCCTTTGCCGGCCTGGACGAGAACGGCCGTGCGGTAGACCGGGCTGGGGCTGGCCGGCACGGGGAAGCTGGCGACCTTGCCCGACCAGGTGCCGACCGCCTGAAGCTGGCGAACGATGTTGCGATGGGGCAGCGTGCGTCCGCCATTCTCGCCGGCGCGGATCGGCACGTTGTTGACGCGGGGGTCGTACCGAACGAGCCATACCGTCGACGGCTTGGTGCTGCCTGCCGCCCCGATCGAGATCCTACCGCCCGCCAGCGTGATTTGCGGACCGCCCGAGCGCCGGGCTCTTGCGATCGCTGCGTTAAGCTGCTGCCGGTCGTTACCGACGATGGTCTGATGATCATCGTCGGCGCACTGGTGCCGCTCATCACGGTGCCGATGATAGTGGTGCTGCTGGTCGCGATCTTCACCGTCCACCTGCCGAACGGCTTCAGCTCGATCAAGCTGATGTCCTATGACGCGAGCGGTGCGCATTTCGGTCAGCCGGGCTACGAGACCGATCTGCTCTACATCGCCGGCTTGATCGCACTGTGCATCGGCGGAGCCGGCCCCCTTTCGGTGGATGCGCGTCTCAGGGCCAAGCGTGGCGATACGGTTGCAAGCGGGATGAACTCGCGGCCCGTCGCCCGCCCCGCCGGTTAGGGTTCTCGTGTCGCTGGTGCGACCATGGGCCGGTCCGTCAAAGCGGGCCGGCCCATTTCGTGTCGATGCCGCCGGATCGGCTCAGAAGAGGTGCGTTCCGTGGGTCATCGCCCCGCCAGCTCGGATCGCCGCGGCAACGGTCGTCGCTTCCGCAAGTTGTGCGTCGGTGGCGCCGGCTTCGCGCGCTTGCTTGGTGTGGATCTCGATACAGTAGGCGCACTGCGTCGTGAGCGCGACTGCCACCGCCATGAGCTGCTTGTTGAGGGCGGAGATCTCGCCCTCCTTGAACACGGCCTTATCAAACTCCCAGAACGCCTTCATCGCGTCGGGAGCGCCCGCGTCGAGCTTTTTCAGGTTCTTGAGCTTACCCATGTCGTGCATGTCGCGATCCTCGTGTTCGTTCAACGATGCGTGCGCGGCCGAGTTGGACGATGAGCGCCCGCCGGGCCGATGCCAGCCCAAGGACCTACGGAGGGCTCGGCGCGGCGGTTACAGCAGTGGCGCCGTTACAAAATCCTGACCCGATGTAACCGACCGGGCGGGAGCTGCGGATGGGCAATAAGACGCGGCCTGCCGCCCGCTGCAGCCCCCAACCCCCGAACGGGTGCCAGGTCGCGTCTACCGAACCGCCGGAAGCGTCGCCGCGGTTCGGTCGTCCCGACGCTCACCCATTCAAGGATTATCCCATGCGCAAGACAATGATGATCGCCCTGTCCGCCCTCGCGATTGGCGCCGCGGCGCCGGCCTTCGCCCAAGACGCGATGGCCTCGCATGACAAGATGGCCTCCCACGACAAGATGGCGTCACACGACCAGATGGCCGCTCAGGACCATATGGCCTCGGGCAAGACGTCGACCGGCGCGATGAAGAACGATGGCGCGATGAAGCGCGGCAAGGCGAAGAAGGCGCATGCCGACAAGATGAAGCACGGCGATGCGATGATGAGCGCCGGCCACTGATCGGCGTTCGGGGGCGTCGTGCCTATGCCGACGCCCCTCCCCTTCGGAGCGACCCGATGGCTACCCAACCGATTGACCGCCTCCGCGTAGGTGGTGACCTCATCTATCGCCAGCGCCGCCCCGTCCGCGCCTGGCACTGGCTTAATGCGCTCGCTGTGATCGTGCTGCTGATGAGCGGGATGATGATCTTCAACGCGCATCCCCACCTCTACTGGGGCCAGTACGGCGCGAACCATGAAACGCCGTGGCTGGAGATCGGCAGCGACGGCGAGCGCGGCTACCTGCGCGTCGGCCCCGTCACCATTCCCACCACCGGCGTGCTGGGGCTTGCCGGCGGCGAGGAGCGTGCCTTTCCGCCGCTCGTGACGATCCCGTCGGGCTACAACCTTGCCGCGGCGCGCCAGTGGCACTTCTTCTTCGCCTGGCTCCTCGTGGTGCCGGGCCTGCTGTTCTGGCTCTGGGGCTTCATCTCACGGCACGTCCAGCGCGATCTCGCGCCGACCGCGGAGGAACTCAGGCCACGCAGCCTGTGGCAGGACGTCAAGGACCATGCGCGTCTGCGCTTCCACACGGGCGAGGCGGCGCGGCGCTACAACGTGCTCCAGAAGCTGAGCTATGTCGGCGTGATCTTCGGCCTGCTGCCCATCATGGTGCTGACCGGGCTCACCATGTCACCCGGGATCGACGCGGCTTGGCCGTGGCTGCTGGACCTGTTCGGCGGCCGTCAGTCGGCGCGCTCGATCCACTTCATCTGCGCGGCGCTGCTCGCCGGCTTCATCGTCGTCCACCTGCTGATGGTGCTCCTCGCCGGCCCTATCAACGAGCTGCGTTCGATCATCACCGGCTGGTATCGCCTACCTAAGGAGCGCGACCAATGACGCTGCTGACACGACGTCGCCTCATCGGCTCGCTCGGCGCCGGCGCGGGCGGTCTTCTGCTCTCCGGCTGCGACCGGATCGCGGCCTCGCCCAAGGTGCAGGACGTGCTCGGCCTCGGGGAAGGCCTGACCATGCGCGCGCAGCGGCTCGTCACCGACCGCACCGCGCTAGCTCGCGAGTTCGCCGCCTCTGATATGTCGCCGGTGTTCCGCACCAACGGCAACACCATGCCGGCGAGCGACGCCTATCAGGCTCACGCCGCCGCTAGGTTTGCGGATTGGCGTCTGGAGCTCGACGGCCTGGTCCGGCGTCCACAGAAACTCTCGCTGGCGCAAATCAGGGCGATGCCCGCCCGCACGCAGATCACCCGCCACGATTGTGTCGAGGGTTGGAGCGCGATCGGCAAATGGACCGGTCTGCCGCTCAAGCTGGCGCTCGACGCAGCCGGCGTGCTGCCGTCCGCCCGCTATGTCGTGTTCCACTGTGCCGATGATTTCGACGGCGCCCCCTATTACGAGAGCATCGACCTGATCGACGCCTACCACCCCCAGACGATTCTCGCCTGGGGCATGAACGACCAGCTTCTGAGCGTCGGCCACGGCGCGCCGCTGCGCCTCAGGGTCGAGCGCCAGCTCGGCTACAAGCAGGCCAAATACGTCATGCGCGTCGAGGCGGTCGACAGCCTCGCCAGGATCGGCGCGGGCAAGGGCGGCTACTGGGAGGATTCGGCCGATTACCAGTGGTTTGCGGCAATCTGAGGCCGAGAGCAAGATGCAGCCGGATAAGACCCGCGCCTCGATACGTGCCTTTCTCGCGCGCACGCTCCGCGGGCGCTGAGACACGCTCCCCCAGGAGACTTTGAATGAAGCTCTATTACCACCCGCTGTCGGGGCACGCGCACCGCGCTCACCTGTTTCTGTCGTTGGCCGGGGTCAACCACGAGCTGGTCGAGGTCGATCTGGCCGCGCAGCAGCACAAGACGCCCGAGTTCCTCGCGCTCAACGCCTTTGGCGAGATCCCCATCCTCGATGATGATGGGGTCATCATTCCGGATTCAAACGCTATTCTCGTCTACATCGCGAGGAAAATCGGTCCTTCCCACTGGCTTCCGACCGATCCGATCGAGGAGGCCAAGGTTCAACGCTGGCTATCGGTCGCGGCCGGAAAGATCGCTTATGGCGCCTGCGCCGCTCGCCTCATCACCGTGTTCAATGCTCCCTTCGATCCTCTGGAGGTGATCGGCCGTGCCCATGATGCACTCGGCGTCATCGACCAGGTCTTGGAGTGGAACCGCTGGATCGCCGGCACGGACGAGCCAACGATCGCCGATGTCGCGCTCTACAGCTATATCGAGCGCGCGCCCGAGGGGAACGTAAACACGTCAGTCTATACCGCCGTGGGCAGTTGGCTGCGCCGGATTGAGACCCTGCCCGGCTTCGTCCCGTTCCGTCGAACCGCGGCGGGGCTCGAGGCGACCCTCTGAGCCTCGACCCCCGACAGCATCAGGACCGGTCCCATGAACTTCGACAACCTACGACTCGACCATATCGGGGTCGGTTCCGGCTGAGGGCGAAATGACACCCTAAGCGTCGGCGTCTTTCGGCCAGAGGTATTCGCCGGTGAGGAGGATGTGCGCCCATCCGAGCGGAGAGACGTGGGCGAGAAGATGGTCCGGCGTCTCCAGCCCTTCGCGTCGCCGTGCCTCGACAGCATGACCAAGATGCAGGGTGTTCCAGTAGACGATGATGGCGGTGAGCAGGTTGAGGCCGGCGATCCGGTAGTGCTGGCCCTCGGTGGTGCGGTCACGGATTTCGCCCTGGCGGCCGATGCGCAGGGCGTTTTTCAGCGCATGATGCGCCTCGCCCTTGTTGAGTCCGACCTGCGCGCGGCGCTGCATCCCGGTGTCGAGAATCCATTCGATGATGAACAGCGTGCGCTCGATCCGACCCACCTCGCGCAGGGCTGTGGCCAGGTCATTCTGGCGCGGATAGGCGGCGAGCTTGCGCAGGATGCGGCTCGGCGCGACCTGCCCGGCACTCATGGTGGCGGCACAGCGGAACAGGTCGGGCCAGTTGGCGACGACCAGCGCCTCGCGCGCCTTGCCGCCCACCAGCGGGCGCAGTTCAGTCGGCGTGGCGGCAGGGTCGAAGACGTACAGCCGCTTGGACGGCAGGTCGCGGATGCGAAGTACGAGGCGATAGCCGAGCATCGCGCTGATCCCGAACAGATGGTCGGTGAACCCGCCGGTGTCGGCGTACTGCTCCTCGATCCGCCGCCCGGCCTCGTTCATCGTCAGCCCGTCGAGCAGATAGGGTGCCTCGCTGACGGTCGCGGGGATAGGCTGTGATGCGAACGGCGCGAAGCGGTCGTTGACATGGGTATAGGCCTTGATGCCGGGGTCGTTGCCGTAGCGGGCATTGACCGTGTTCATCGCCTCGCCCTGCCGCGCAGCGGGGTAGAACTGGCCGTCGGCCGACGCGGTGGTGCCCATACCCCACACCCGCGCCATCGGCAGGTCGCCCTGCGCGGCGACCACGGTCGCCAGCGCCTGGTCGATCGCCTCGCTCTCGACATGCCAGCGCGCGAGGCGGGAGAGCTGCCAGTAATCATGGGTGTTGCACGCCTCGGCCATCTTGCGCAGGCCGAGGTTCAGCCCCTCTGCGAGCAAAACGTTGAGCAGGCCGATCCGGTCGCTGCACGGTATGCCGGTGCGCAGATGGGTGAAGGCATCGGTGAAGCCGAGCGCGGCATCGACTTCGAGCAGCAGGTCGGTGATGCGGACAGGCGGCAGGCGACGGTACAGATCGAGCACCAGTTCATCGATCCCGTCCGGCGGATCGGCGGTAAGACGGTCGATGCGCAGCATCCCGTCCTCGATGCCGCCGTGGGGGATTGTGCCGTTGCGCGCGGCGCGACCGAGGCGGGCGAGGGCATCGGCAAGCCGCGCCTTGCGGTCGGCCAGCCAGACATGCGGGTCGGGCGGGACCGCCAGCTTCATGCTGCGTGCGACCGCCATGGGCACGAGGACATGGCGCAGGTCGCCGTAGCGATGCGAGCGGTCGAGCCAGATGTCGCCTGAGCGCAGCGCGTCGCGCAGGTGGAACATCACCGCGACCTCGCGGAGACGCGCATCGTCACTGCCCTTCACCCGCAACTGACGCCGCCACTTGGAATGCGGGCGCAGGAAATCGTCGGTCACCGGCAGTTCGCCTTTGGCGGCGATGGCCTTCACCGCGTCGAGCAGGGGGCGGGCGACCGGTGCGGCTGCGAGGTCAAGGCAGCGTAGCATGCGCGGCGCATAGCGGCGGAAGCGGTGATATCCCTGATCGACATGCGCCAGCGGATCGTCGCTCAGCGTGTCGGTCAGCGTCGTGGCTGTCGCGACAAGGTAGTCGAGCCGGTCCCAGCCCGCCACGCGCGCGACCGCATCCTCCAGCGACGCACCATAACCATGTGCGTCCAGCAACGACCGGCCGATCGCGGCGAACCCGTCCAGCGTCGCGGTGACCGCGCTTCTGGTTTCCGCGGTGCGGGCATCGTGGAGTTGCTTCGCCTCGCGCCAGGTTCGGCCGACGATGCGGTCATGCGTCTCGATCACCGCATCGGCGGTCGCGGCAGCCCATTCGACGACGCAGACCGCGAGGATGGCGCGGCGCCGGTCGGCGTTCAGATCGCGCAGGCCATCGGCGAAATAGCGTTCGCCCTGCCGGCGCAGCCGGGCGACGCGGTGCGGCGGGACGCCAGCGAGCAGGTCAGCGCCGAGGTTCATCGCGCGGAGAAACTCCAACCGGTCGAGCAGCCGGTTCGCCGCGGCGGAATTGTTGCCCGGCTCGATCCGGCGCAGCCAGATGAAGCGGCTGATCGCGCCTGGCAGCATCTCGGTCGTCAACCGATCGAGCCGGGTGCAGGCGACGCGATCGAGGCGCGCGGCAATCCGCTTCTCGATATTGCGCTCGGTCGCGACCAGCGCGTCGGCGCACAGTCGCTCGATGGTGGTGATCGCCGGCAGGATGGTGATGGTGTCGCGGCAGCGGGCGATGAAGCGCCGGGCGAGATCGTCATTCGAGCGCGCCTGTTCGGCTTGGCCAAGCAGCCAGTCGCGAAACGCGCGTGCCGGTGCGCCCTGACCGGGGAACGATCTGTAGCCGTAGGTCCGTCGCAACACCTCCATGTGCTGCTGGCGGGTCTGTCGGCGGACGGCATAGCGGGCGAGCGTGTCGCCGGTGATGCCGAGCTGGGCGCCGAGGAAGGCCGACACCGCCAGCGGGATGACCTCACCCGGTACCAACATCCGGCCGGGATAACGCAGCGCACACAGTTGCAGCGCGAAGCCGATCCTGTTCTCCGGCCGGCGTCGCCGGTCGATATGGACCAGGTCGTCGTCGGCCAGGATGTAGTGCCGCAGCAGCGATGCCTCGTCGGTCGGCAGGTCGAGCAGCACCGACCGCTGCCGGGCGCTCAGGATATGGCGGCGCGGCATGGCACAGTGTCCCGATTGAACAGAAGTCTGTTTTGGACAACACTGACTCCACGCAAATCAAGGGTTTTCGGGGCCGGATTTCGGGAAGGTTCAATTGGGACAACGCGCTGCCATCTACGCCCGGGTCTCGACCGCCGACCAGTCGTGCGAGCGGCAGTTGCGCGACCTTGCCGGTTTCGCCGAACGCGGCGGTTATGAGGTGGTCGAGGTGTTTCGCGAAACTGCCTCGGGCATGAAGGCCAACCGCTCGGCGCGCACTGAGGTGATGAAGCTGGCGCAGGCGCGGCACATCGATGCGATCCTCGTCACCGAACTCAGCCGCTGGGGGCGCTCGACGCAGGACCTGCTCGATACGCTCAACCGGCTGTCGGGTTGGCGGGTGTCGGTCGTCGCCATGAGCGGCATGACGTTCGAGGTCGACACCCCGCACGGGCGGATGATGGCGACGATGCTTGCCGGCATCGCGCAGTTCGAGCGCGACATGCTGAGCGAACGGGTTCGCTCCGGCCTCGCCGCAGCTCGCGCGCGCGGCCGCAAGCTCGGGCGGCAGACCGGCGACCGCCCCAAGTCCGACCGGCTCGCCCCCAGGGTGCTGGCGCTCGTCGCCGAGGGGCGCAGCTATCGCTGGATCGCGCGCGACCTCGGCCTCAGCAAGAACACCGTCACCGCGATCGTTGGGCGGTCGAAGGCGGACAGGTCTCCCGAGATCGAGGTAATAGCATGACCAGCCCGGCAGACGATAATCGCTCCATACCCGAGCTATTCAATGCTGCATTTGAAGGTGACAATGATGCAGCATGGGACGCTGTGGCTGCACTACATTGGCGCGGATCGAAGGATGTGCTGGACCGGGCACTTGCCCTGGCCTGCTCACGTGATCCTAAAGAACGCGGACGGGCTGCCGACATTCTCGGGCAGATCGGCATTCCAGATCGTACATTTCCTGATCAGTGCTTTGCGGCCGTCCTCCGCCTGCTCGCGGATGATGACCAGCAGGTGGTGTTTGATGCCATCTTTGCACTTCATCATATAGATCGGTCACGTGCTGCCCCGTACATCATCCCCTTTGCGCACCACAGCTGGGACAACATCCGGTATGCAGTCGCGTTTGCATTAGGAGCTGTTGATAGCGTCGAAGCGCAGACCACTCTGCTATCGTTGATGACAGATCGCGATCCCGAGGTGCGAAATTGGGCAACTTTCGGGATTGGTCAGCAAAGCGACGCTGACTCAGATGCCATCCGACACGCGCTAAAGAATCAACTCTGCGACGCTGATCCTGACGTTCGCTATGAGGCAATCATTGGTCTTGGTCGTCGCCGCGATCGACGTGCGTTGGGTTTCCTCAAAACCATGCTCCACGATGATCCAGATGACGTTTTTGCACGCGAAGCGGCAGCAAAGCTCTTGGGCATAAACGAAAGCGGGGATCGAGCAACTGACGAGCTGCTTGGTTCACTTCAGCGGCTTCAGCGATGGGGCGGCGACAGGAAGACCGATAGTTCATAACCGCTGCTGCAATCAGGCATGCATCGCGTGAAACGGCTTCGCACTTTCTCCAACCATGCTCTTTCGGCTTAGAGTGTCATTTCGCCCTCAGCCGGAGCCGACCCCATATCGGCATCCGCGTCTCCAATCTTGAGGTCGCGGAGCGTTTCTACGCCAAGCTGGGCTTTGTCCCCGATCCTGACGAGGATGCACCTGAAGTCTCGGCACTCGGCCTGGTGCATCCGACCGGCCTGCGCATCCATCTCATCTACAACGGCGAACCCGCCGGTGAAGGCAACGTCCTGCTCGACGTTGCCGTGAAGCGGCCCGGTTACACGCACGCAGCGTTCGTCATCGACAGCATGGACGAGCTCGTCCGATGGCTTGAGCAGGAGGGAATCTGGATCAGCGAAGGACCGATCAGGCTCGGGCATGATCGGCGCATCACATGCTTCATCCGCGACCCCGATCTCAACGTGATCGAGTTCAACGAGGTGCTGAGGTAGCGAAGACCAACTTAGGTTGGGAATTCAACGGACCGTCAGCTCCAGAGCTAAACTCCGGGCAAAACCTTACTCGCGACAGCCCGGCTTGCCTCGCGGCGTCGCCGGGCTGTCGATCGGCAAGGTCGCCCACGCAATCGGCACCGGCGACCGTGAGCTGCGGCTACCAGCGTAGCAGCCGTGGGCCCAGTAGCGCCCCAATCCCTGCTGCCAGTAAGATCCCCAGACTGTACCAGGTGAGCACGAAGATTGCCGACACCTCCGGGCAATGCAGGCAGTAGATCGTCGCGGCCCAGGCGCCCGCGCCGAGACCGGCAACCGCGCCAGCGGCCCGCAGGTGCGTTGGCGCAAGCTTCCGGAACGACCAGAGCAGTCCGGCGAAGATTGGCGCCGCCAGCGCCAGTACAAACCATGGGCACACCATCCAGCTCCGGCCGAGCCACATCGCCAGCCAGTGCGATGAGGGCGTGCGGGCGAGCTCGCCAACCCCGATACCTGCCAGGACCAACACCGGTGCCGCGAGAAACCACAGACCACTGAGCGATCCGGGCGCGGGCCGCGCTAGCCGCGTGATCCCGTAGATCGCGCCCAGTCCGAGCGACATCGTGTAGTTCCATTTCATCCAAAAGGAGAAGCCGTGCATCGCGATGCGCAGGTCCGGACGGATGCCGAGCGTCACCGTGACCAGCAGCATGGCAGCGAAGCAACCGACTGCGATGCCCAAGCCGATCCGCTTCACAACGGCGTGACGCGGTACGCGGCGTACGTCCCGGCTGAGCGACTGGATGAGCTGTTCGGTGTTCATCGTGATGAGCCTTTGATCCGGGCGCTGAGCGCCTTCAGGCCGCGGTGCACCGAGACCTTCACGTCCGACTCTCCGATTCCGGCGCCGGCAGCGGCCTCCGCAACGCTCTTGCCGTCGACATGCGTGTCGCGGATCGCGCGGGCCTGCTTGGGGGAGAGCGTCTGGAGGAGATTGTCGACGTCCATGCGGGCGTTGGTGGCATCTTCAAAGCCTTCAGCCACCAGAATGGACTCTACGTCCTCGATCGCCACCGTCTGCCGACGGCGCCGGTAGTGGTCGATCGCCCGATAGCGCGCGATCGCATAGAGCCACGCAGTGAAGGGGCGCTCCCTGTCGAATGTCTCGCGGCGGGTATGCACGGCGATCAAGGTGTCCTGTACGAGATCGTCGACGTCGGCATCAGCCATGCGGCGACGGTAGAATGTTTGGAGAAGGGGCACGAGCGCGCGCAGCAACAGGCCATGCGCCAGCGCATCGCCGTTCAGGCTGCCGATCATCAGCGCTTTGAGCTCAGCTTCGCTCGTGGCCATCCTCATTCCGGTCTTACGGCGGTCGCTCGCGATCGGTTACAAATCTACCGATTTTTCCGTATCATCGGGCAGCACACCGCTCACGAGCTCACGAGCGATAGAGGTTCGGCATCATACGGCGCAGCGCGTCCACCTTCGGCGCGTCGTTGATGACGATATACGGATAAGTCGGGTTCTTCGCCATGAAGTTCTGGTGATAGCCCTCAGCCGGATAGAAGCGGCTCGTATGTTCGATCCGGGTGACGATCGGGCGGGCGAAGGTGTGCGCCGCCGTGAGCTGCTGGAGATAGGCCCGCGCGACCCGCTCCTGGCCAGCCGACTGCGGAAACAGCGCGGTCCGGTACTGCGTGCCGTGGTCAGGCCCCTGCGCATTCAGCATCGTCGGATCGGCGACCACCGAAAAATAGATGCGCAGCAGCTCGGCATAGCTGACTTTGGCAGGGTCGAACACGACCCGAACCGCCTCTGCGTGCCCGGTCGTGCCGGTCGACACCTGCTCGTAGCTGGGCGAACCGGTGGTGCCGCCGGCATAGCCGGACGTCGCAGACACAACGCCCTTCACATGGTCGAAGACGCCCTCGACGCCCCAGAAGCAGCCGCCCGCGAAGATCGCGGTCTCGGTCTTGCCTGCGGCCGGCGTCGTGACCCGCGGCTGAGGCGCATTGACGAACGTCTCGGCGGACGCACCGACGGCCGAGGATGCCGCGATCATTGCAACCGCCACGACACCGCCGAAGCCGAGATAGGAAACTGAACGCATAGCCGGAAAACTCCTTTTGCTACCCGGACATACGCAGCGTGGGGCCGACAGGTTACGCGTAACCGCCATTCGCGATCGAGCGTAGGAGGGGCATGACCCAGACATCCGATCGCCGAGCCTTTCTCACCACCAGCGCCCTCGCGCTCGCCGGCGCCGCCATGGCAGGCGCGGCCTTGCCGGCGTTCGCGGCAGCGCCGCGCCCCTTACGCCTCACCGACGCGGAGTGGCGCCGGCGCCTGTCGCCGCAAGCCTATGCCGTGCTCCGGCAGGCTGCGACCGAGCGCCCATTCTCCAGTCCGCTCAACGCAGAGCATCGCACCGGCACCTTCCTTTGCGCTGGCTGCGCGCTGCCGCTGTTCGCCGCTCGGACCAAGTTCGACAGCGGCACCGGTTGGCCGAGCTTCTGGACGCATCTCCCCGATGCGATCGTCACGAAGAGCGACACCAGCCTGTTCATGGAGCGCACCGAAGTGCGCTGCGCGCGCTGTGACGGGCATCTCGGCCATGTGTTCAACGACGGCCCGAAGCCCACGGGCCTGCGCTACTGCATGAACGGCGTCGCGATGCGCTTCGCGCCTGCCGATCGCGCCTGAGCCTTTTCCCAAGGAGCGATCGATGCGGCTCACGGATCTCGGCTGGCTTCTCATGGGCTGGCGCCCCTCTGGGGACCTGGTGCTCCTCCACCATCATGATGCGATGCTGAAGCCCGACCCGTCGCGAACGGTGGTTCGCCCGTTCGCACCCGGCTATCCCGCCGGGCATGACGGGGAGGGCCGCTCGCGCCTGCGCGTGATCGCCGAACGCATCATCGGCTACGACGACGCCCAGGTCGCCGCGACGCTGCGCAGCGTCCTCGCGTCCATGGACGGCCGCCATCGCGATGTGAAAGCGACGTTTCGGCGTCGCTTCGCCGAGCTGCTCCCGATGCTCAACGGCGTTTCACCGCTCGACGAATCCCGGCAGCATCTCCTCGCCGCCTCGTTCACCGAGGAATATGCGTTCGAGGCGGCCGCGCTCTTCAATCCGAGCGCCGTGCTTCACCCCGACCAAGCCGGCGTGCCGGACGGTAGTCTGCGCTTCGTCATGTCGCTCCGAGGCATCGGCGAAGGCCATGTCTCCTCGGTCAGCTTCCGCACCGGCCTATGGACGCCAGGAAGCGGGCTCGAGATTGATCCGGTCGGCCGCACGACCCAGCCGCCGATCGTCGACAACGAGGCGGTCCGGGCAGGCCCGGCGAGGCTCGAACTGCATTGTGGGGGTAGCCACGTCGTCTCGGAGACGGTGCTCTTCCCCGTACTCCCCAGCCAGCGCCAGGGCATCGAGGATGTTCGGCTGGTCCGCTTCGTCGAGGCCGATGGCGAGGTCACATATTACGGCACCTACACCGCGTTCGACGGAATGACCGCGCGCTCCGAGATGCTGGTCGGGACAGACTTCCGCTCATGGGAAATGCGCCAGCTCGCTGGCGACGCGACGGCGGCCAAAGGCATGGCGCTGTTCCCGCGCCGGGTCGGCGGCCGCTACGCCATGCTCGGCCGACAGGATAGCGAGAGCATCTGGCTGCTCTTCTCCGACGATCCCTTTACCTGGAATGGCGGCGCCAAGCTGATCGAGCCGCGCTACCCTTGGGAGACGGTCCAGATGGGTAATTGCGGCTCGCCCCTCGAGATCGAGGAGGGCTGGCTGGTATTCACCCACGGCGTTGGGCCCGTGCGCAACTACGCGGTGGGCGCCTGCCTGCTCGATCGCGACGATCCCTCACGCGTGCTCGCTCGGACGCCCGAGCCTATCCTACAGCCCAGTCCCGACGAGCGCGACGGCTTTGTCCCGAACGTCGTTTATAGCTGCGGCTCGATGGTCCACGGTCGCGAGCTGCTGATCCCCTATGGCGTGGCCGACAGCTTCACCGCCTTCGCGACGGCGCGCGTCGACGATCTTCTCGCCGCCATGCAATGACGAGGGCGTCCAGGAACGGCCTCACGCCCCGCTCAGCGATCGAGCATCATCGCCGCCGAGCTGCCCACGACGATAATCAGCAGCACCGCCATCGCCGCGGCCGTTAGCAAGGTATCCCGCTGCCGGACGAACAGCACCAGCATCAGCAGAACCCGCCCGACGGGTAACGCAATGAACAGGCCGACGCCGACCAGATTGAGAACCGCGCCGGCGTGCAAGCCCGGAGGCAAGACGAGGCCGACCGCCACCAGAAGCGTGGCCACGCCCGTTCCGACCGTGAGAAGGAGCGAGATCGGACGCTCTGACGATCCCATGCTCACCCGCCGCCCAACGTAAGGAACGAGGTTCCGGCCGCGGCCAGCGCCATCTGCACGGCGAGCACGAGGAGGATCACGACGAACATCACGCGCAGGCGATCGGGGCGCAACGCTTTCAGCGCCCGCGCGCCGGCGATCGACCCCGCGACCGATCCCAGGCAGATCGGTGCCGCGCGCGTGAGATCGAGGGCGCCGGTCAGGAAGTAGGCGATGGCACCGGCCGCGGCCGTGACGCCGATCATGAAGTTCGACGTCGCGGAGGAGACCTTGATCGGCAGTCGCAGCGCGCTGTCCATGGCGGGGATCTTGAGCACACCGCTGCCGATGCCGAGCAGCGCTGACAACATGCCCGCACCGAACATCATCCCCATGGCGAGCGGCAAGCGATCGATCCGATAAGGGGTGCCGTCCGGGGCAGGATCAGGGTCAATACCGTCGAGCCTGCGGGCGAAGGCGGCCGGGTTGCCTGCCATGGCCATTCTGACGGTGCGCGGGCGCACCATCTGCCAGGCCGACAGCAGCATCACGAGTGCGAACAGGAGCGACAGCAATCGGGCTGAGAACAGTCCCGATGCCACGACGCCCGCCAGCGCCCCGGCCGTCGTCGCGACCTCCAGCACGATCGCGAGCCGCACATTGATCAGCCGTGCGCGCAGGAAGGCGGGCGCGCTGGCGCAGGAGCAGACGATGACCGACACCAGGCTGAGACCGATCGCTGTCCGGATCGGCAGATGCCCGAACATCAGCAGGATCGGCACGAGGAAGATGCCGCTCGCCATGCCCAACATGCCGCCGACCGCGCTGGCGACGGCGGACATGGCGATAAGTGCAAGAATATCCGTACCTAGCACCTCGACCACACCTATCGCGTTCAACCGGATGGCCACGCGGGGCCGAAGGCGAGCCTCAGTCCTTGCTCCCATCAGGACCGGCGCGCAACCAAAGGTCGCATGCCAGCCCCGCCATCGTCACAGCGCCGAGTGGTCGCGCGCGGCCGCTTCGATCGACGCCTTCATCGGGCGCATCGCATCATCCACCGCGGCCGGATCAGCGCGATTGCGCTTCACCGTCTCGATGCGGTCCGGACCGCCGCGCACGACCTCGAGGTGATCCTGCGCCATCGCCTCGATTACCTCCCGGGCCACATCCTCAGGCGTTTCGCGGCCGCCATCCCGAGCCAGGCCGGAGGTGGCCATCATCGGGGTCTCCGTGGCGGTCGGGTAGACCGTCAGGACGCGGACACCTTCCCCGTCCAACTCGCGGCGCAGCGCCTCGCCGAAATGCGCGATGCCGGCCTTCACCGCAGCATAGGGCGTGTAGAACGCCATGCCGACGAGCGCGATGCCCGAGCTGACGTTCACGACCAGCGCGTCTGCGCGCTCCTTCAGAAGCGGCAGCGCAGCACGCGTGAGCAGGATTGGACCCGTCAGGTTCACCTCGACCATCTGGCGGATCTCGTCTTCTTCGATCGCCTCGAGGCGTCCCGCCCGCACACCGCCGGCATTGTTGACGAGGATGTCCAGGCCGCCGAGCGTCCGCGTCGTGAGATCGAGAGACCGGGCGCGACCATCGGCCGTCGTCACGTCAGCCGAGACTCCGCTGACCGTGCCCAGGCTCCGCAGCTCACCCAAAGCCTTGTCGACCGCCTCCTGTCGGCGGCCAGTGATGGCGACGCTCGCGCCCGCCCTCAGCAACTCGCGCGCGATCTCGAGGCCGATGCCGCTCGAACCGCCCGTCACCAGGGCACGCTTTCCGCTAAGGTTCATGTTTCAACTCCATGGAGGGTCACGACAGAGGGGTTAGAACTGGGTCGACCATTCGGTCATCCAGTCCGGGAGATGGTCGAGCGCGAACGCTTCGACCTTGCGGTCGAACCCGGTCAGGATGAAGATGCCGACCAGGAGGAGGAGGACGCCCAGCACCGCCTTCCCGCGGCCGCCAGCCATCATCATGCGACCACGCCACCGGGCGAGCGCACCGCGTGCCGCAAAGGCGATGACCAGCAGCACGGTCGAGATGCCGAGCCCGAAGGCGATCATGACGAGGGCGACTTCGCCCAGGTCCTTGCCTTCGGCCGCGAGTGCGACCGCAGCGCCCAACGTCGGGCCGACACAGGGCGCCCAGACGATGCCGAGCAGTGCCCCGACCAGCGCCTGTCCCCACAGTCCCGCCCTGTCGTCCAATGCCGTTTGGCGCCGGCTCGCCCAGGCGGCGAGCGGGGTCGCCAAGCGGGTAAGCACGTCCTGCAGCTTCGGCACGAGCAGGACTATGCCGGCAACGCAAAGAACGACCGCGCCGGCCGCGCGAACGACCAGCGTGTCGAGCCCGAGCGCCTGGCCGAAGGCGGCAACGATGAACCCGGTCGCCGTGAACGAGACTACCAGCCCCGCAGCCAGCGCCAGCGGCGCGAAACGATGCCGCTGCGCCGCAGACGAGAGTACGATCGGCACCAGCGGGAGGACGCAGGGCGACAGAATGGTGAGCGCGCCCGCCGCATAGGCAAGCGCGGGATTGAGAGCGGACGCCATCCTCCGCGTCAGGCGATCGCGCTGTGGATCACCGCGGAAACCTTGCCGTCATCGGTCTCGTGCGCGATCCGGGCCGTCTCGCGCTTGCCGTGGAACGCGATCACCGTCGACTGCATGGTCGCCCCGAACTTCTGCCACAGCGGCTTTTGCGTGTCGTAGTCGATGCGGAACACCTGCATGTCGCGATACGCAGGCTCGGCCGTCACTCGGGCGATCGTCTTCGCCTGCTCCCGGCAGACCGGACACCAGGGAGCATGGACCCAGACGAGGATCGGCTTGCCCGCCTTCTGCGCAGCGTCGAACGCTGCCTGATCGAACGGCCGTACTGCGGGCGCGGCGGCAACGGCAGGCGCCGCCACCATCACGGTGGGAATGCTGGCGGCTAGAACAGTAAGTGCCGCGATCGAAGATGCGTAGCGCATAGGAACCTCCCTGACATTGAAGCTTCCGCTCCTACGGATCGTCCCTGCATCTGGTTACACGTCCCCCAACGGCATTTAGAACTGTGCCGCGCCTGAGGCGCGGCGCCCCCTTGATGCCAGTGCCCTCCTACCAGGAGGGCAATCGGCGCCGGGGAACACCAAGGGCGGCTGCCCTTTCGTTCCCGAACGACAATCGACCGCCCGTGTAATCCGCCAAGCGTGGCGCCCGACGCCCTGCAGGGCGCCGGCCACGCTAAGGCGGCTCGCCCGCGCCAGCGGTAGATTCTCGCCCTCCCTCCCCATCCCGTTCCTCGCCGGAAAGGCAGAGCCGGTTGCTGTTGCGACCGGCTTTCAGCCTCGAAGGAAAGGAAAAGTGACATGGGACGGATCACCGACAACCGAGCCGACATCTATCAAGAAATCACTGACCAGATGATCGCCATGATCGAGGCAGGCACCCGGCCTTGGTCGAAATCGTGGAACGGCAGCACCGCGCTCAACATCCCGCTCCGCTCGACCGGCGTTCCCTATCGCGGCATCAACGTCCTGACCCTGTGGGTCGCTGCCATGACGAAGGGCTATGCCTGCCCGCATTGGCTGACCTTCAAGCAGGCGCTCGCGCTCGGCGGTTGCGTCCGCAAGGGCGAGAAGGGTTCAACCGTCGTCTATGCCAACAAGATCGAGGTGGACGCCGACGAAGGCGGAGAGCGTGGCGAGGATGGCAAACGACAGGTGGCGTTTCTCAAGCGCTACACCGTGTTCAATGCCGAGCAGATTGACGGCATCGAAGCCAAATATGCAGCTCCCGCGCCGATCATCACCGCGACTAATCCCGATGAGCGCGACGCCGAACTGGACGCGCTCTTTGCCCGCGTGCCTGTCACCCTCAAGCACTTCGGTTCCCAGCCCTATTATCAGCCGAGCGGCGACCATGTCGTCATGCCCGAATTTACTGACTTCCATACCAGCGACGATTATTATTCGACCCTAGCGCATGAGCTGTGCCACGCGACGGGTCACGTCGACCGCCTAGCCCGCCCCTCACTCATTTCCACGGAGCGCGAAGACTACGCCCGCGAGGAACTGGTTGCCGAGCTTGGGGCCGCGTTCGTCAGCGCGACGATTGGCATCAAGCTCCACGACCGCGAGGACCACGCCGCCTATCTGGCGAACTGGTTGCAAGCGCTGCGCAATGACAAGCGGTGCATCTTCACGGCGGCGCGGCTCGCGCAGGACGCGGCCGATTGGCTGCTGACCCGCATGGCCGTCGAGACGGCGACCGAACTTGAGGAAGCGGCATGATCCAGCCCGACGACACCGGCCCCGAAGGGGGCCGGGCAGTCGCGAGCCGGTTGGTCTATGACCCCCGCCTCGCGACCGTGGACGAGGCGACGTTCAACAAGCTGGTCGCGCTGATGCGCGACGGCGCGCCTATCAAAGGCGTTGTTCGCCCGCCGGTTGGTCGGCGTTCAACCCGATCTATTCGGAGCGAAGCCGATCACCCACATGCACCGCGCGAAGCCCGGCCCCGCCTCGACCTGGAGTCCGGAACCTGTCGTGGAAAAGCTGGTCCGGGCTGCGCATGATCCGCAAGCGACGTTCGGCGTCGGGCGACCGTCCCTGTCGCCCGAGGAGCGAGCCGCCGTCCTCGACGGCGCGGCGAACTGGCTGCGGATCGCGCAGCGCGTCCGCATCGTCGGATCGTTCGCCTCCTATGATGGTCGCGCCGAACGGCGCATCGGCCGCAAGGGTGTTATCTGGCGCTTGTGCAGCCCGGTCGTTGCGGATCACACCTATGTTTATCTCGACCCGATCGGCGCCGAGCGTGTCGAGAAAATCGCGATGGTGGAGCTGCGCGACATCGAGCCGACCGATGACGCGCTACTGGTCTCCGTCCCCTTTGTCGTTTGACCGTCTCCCGGATCGCGCGCCGCTGCCCCACTGAGCGGGCCAGCGGCGCTGGGGGCGTCGAGGATCAGCCGTCGATGAAAATCGGCGTGCCGCCTTCCGGCTGCACGTGACGAAGGTAGCCAGCGAGGAAGTCCAACCCGTTCGCCCACGCGATGGCGGCCTCCTCGGCAGTCGGATACCAGCCCGTGTTCACCGTCACCGACACGGTAAAGCCCATCGTATCCGTGCGGCGGAACGTCGCGCCCATCAGCTCCCAGTGAAAATGAACCTTGTCGTCGAATTTCATCACGTGAAGCGCGCGGTCGAAGTGGAAGAACACCGGGAAATAGCTTCCCGCGTCAGCGACCTTCTCGGCTGAATCGAAGGCAAACTCCACATATCCGCTCACGCGGTGCCCCTCGCTCTCGTCGACGAGCGCGCTCACGCATCCCACACTTCCAAAAGCCGATTCCGGCGCGTTCAGCGAGGCAACCAGGTCGTGCAGCGCCTCGTCGCGTGCGAGCTCGGGAATGTCGGCGAGGCGATCGAGCCTGCCCTTCAGGTTCTTGAAGCCGTAATTGGCGTCGCCATCCTCGCGGATCTCGCCAGTCCCGCCATAGGGGATGCCCTTGCCCTCCTGGGAAATCTGCAATGCGTTGGTGTAGCTGGGCACGAGCGTTCCTTGTCTTCGCGAATTGGGATCAGCGCAGCGTTCGCAGATAGCCACTGCCGTATGGTTCCAGGTGAAGCTCGTCGACGTCCTTCCCAAGATCGCTGTTCTGATTGGGTGGTCCGATCACCGAAACATAACGGCGCCGCACCAGCCCATCGATCGCCTGTTCCATGTCGGCCGATGTAGAGCCTGCCCGTGCCGGCAACCCCGCGATCAGGCCGCGCCTGTCGCGCAGCTCGCGCATGATCCAGTCTTGCAATTCGCTCAACGCCATCATGCCTGTCCTCAACAAGCCCTTCGCAGATGACCAACATAAGGCTTTGAGAGCTTCGCTTCGAGATGGGGCGCGGCCCTGCCGGGCACGGCTCTAGCGTCACGCGTGCCGCCCGAGCCACCGTGCCGGCGTCTCGGCCCATGCGGGTAACGATCCTCGCGTGAGCTGTGCCACGTGGCACACCTATGGCCGCGCCGAAGAGGCGCGACATCACCCGCAGAGCTGCGCGGCCCTCCCCCGAAGGCCCGCCTTGCGGGGAACACCAGGGCTGCTGCCCTTTCGTTCCCGAAGGAAAATAGACGGCCCCGTGTGGTCCGCCAAGCACGGCACCCGACACCCTAAGGGGCGTCGGCCGCGCTAGGCGGCCTGCCCGCGCCAGACCATCGATTTTCCTCCTCCCTCCCCGTCCCGCTCCTCGCCGGAGAGGCAGACCCGGTTGCTGCGGCAACCGGCTTTCAGCCGCAGGAAGAAGGAGGAACGAGAATGGCTTACACCCGATACAAGGGCGATCCCTACTGGAAGCGCGCCAAGGTGGCTGGAACCAGCCCTGACGGCATCCCCTACGCCAAGGGCGACCGGGTCTTCTTCTACCCGCGCACCGGCGCGACCTACGCGGGTGACAGCGCGGCGCGCGCATCCGCCGAGTTCGACGAGCTGGCGAGCCTCGAAGGCTGACCCCCTCCCCCATCGACACCACCACTACAGATCAAGGAACATCATCATGGGTATCACGACCATCAAGCTGTCGCAGCTTCGCATTTCTCCGCTCAATCAGCGCCATGTGAAGCCTTCCGCCATCGAGAGCATGGCCGACGACATTGCCGCACACGGCCTGTTGCAGAACCTTGTCGCCTACGAGGACGAGGGCCTGTTCTATGTGTTCGCCGGAGGGCGGCGCTATCGGGGCCTCAAGGAACTGGTGAAGCGCAAGCAGATCAAGAACAGCGATGCGTTTCCGGTCGAGGTCCGCACCAAGGAAGAAGCCATCGAACTGTCGCTCGCGGAGAACTTTCAGCGCGAGGACATGCACCCGGCAGACAGCATCCGCGCTTTCGCCGCGCTGCGCGATACCGGCATGAGCGCCGAGGAAATCGCAGCCCGGTTCGGTCAGGCAGTCAGCTTCGTCTACAAGATGCTTCGCCTTTCCGCGCTCGCACCGTCGCTGATCGACCTGATCGCCAAGGACCAGTTGTCGCTTGAGGCGGCGCGCGCGCTCACCCTTACCGACGATCACGACCAACAGGTGAAGGTCTGCAAGGCGGCGAACGGCCATGCGCACACCATCCGGCGGATGCTCACCACCGAGAAGGTCGACACCACCAGCGGCGCTTTCCTCTTCGTCGGGCGTGACGCCTATGAGGCAAAGGGCGGGACGATCACGGTGGACCTGTTCAGCCAAGGGGCCGAGGGCTTTGCCGACCAGCCCGAGCTTGTGCAGGAACTGGCAGAGGACAAGCTGGACGGTATCGCCGACGAGTATCGCGCGATTGGTTGGCATGAGGTCCGTGCCACGCTGGACCGACCTTATTGCTGATGCTCCAGCTCCAGAATGTGAAGCGGATGCTGGTGGTGCTGGCGACCGGGCCGCTGGCGCTGATCGGCGTGGCGCTCATCATGGCCCTGTTCCGCATCCCCTTCGGCTTCGTCGCCATGCTGGGATCGCTGGCGCTGTTCGGCATGGTGCTGCGCAATTCGGTCATCCTGATCGCGCAGATCGACACCTTGTCGGGCCATGGCCTGGCGATGCGGGAGGCCGTGCGCGAAGCCGCCGTCCATCGTCTGCGCCCGATCCTGCTGACCGCGCTCGCCGCCATCCTCGCCATGATCCCGCTCACCCGGTCGACCTTCTGGGGGCCGATGGCCTGGGCGATCATGGGCGGCCTGATGGTCGCCACGATCCTTACCCTCATCGTCCTGCCCGCGCTCTACGAGCTGGTCTTCGACCGCCCGCAGCATCGCGCCGACAACCAGGAGATTTCCGCATGAGACGCCTTTTCCTCTGTACCGCAGCGGCCATGCTCGCGCCGCCCGCCCATGCGACCGACCTCATGGAGGCATGGCAAGCAGCGGCGGCGCATGATCCCGATCATCTGGGCGCGCAGGCTGAGCGCGACGCGGGGCAGGAGGCCGCCGTTCAGGCGCGGGCGCTCAAGCGGCCCAGCGTACAGCTTCAGGGCGGATACCAATATAATGTCACAGAAACCAACGCCCGTTTCCCGGAAGAACTGGACCCGGTCTTTACCGGAAGCCGATCGAGCGGCCGGGCGACCGTTGGCGTGCAGGCGGTTCAGCCTTTGTATGATGCATCTAAACATGCACAGTCGATCCAGCTGCGCGAAAAGGCGGCAGGCGCCGATGTGCAGTTTGCCGGCGAGCAGCAGCAACTCATCCTTCGTGTATCGCAGGCCTATTTCAAGGCGCTGGCGGCCGAGGACAGGCTAAGCTCCTATCAGGCGCAGGTCGATGCGGCGGAACAGCAACGCCGCGGCGCGCAGGCGCGTTTCGATGCCGGGCGCGCGCGCATCACTGACGTGCGCGAGGCGGAGGCCCGCCGCGACGCGAGTGAAGCACAGCGCATCGGCGCCGAGGCCGAGTTGGCCTATGCCCGTGCCGATTTTTCCGAACTGACGGGCTTGCCGGCGGAAGGGTTGGACCGACCCGCCGGGAATTTCGCCGCGCCGTTGCCGCTCGTGACGCTGGAAGCATCCATCGAGCAGGCGGAGCGTCAGTCGCCGCTGGTGAAGGCGGCCGAGCATCAGGCAAAGGCCGCAGGAGCCGATATCGACCGCTACGGCCTTGCGGGACGCCCCGTCGTCGAAGGCGTCGCCGGTTATCAGGGCCAGTATCGGCTGGGCGGGGAAGGGGGCAATGGCATCATTCCCGACCGCATCCAGTCGGCGTCGGCCGGGCTGCGTATCACCATTCCGCTCTATGCCGGTGGGGCGATTCAGTCGAAGGAACGGGAAGCCCGCGCCAACGCCGTCAAGGCCGAGCGCGCCCTGGATGCCGCGCGGCGGGATGCTCGTCTTCAGGCGCAGCAGGCCTGGCATGCCGTATCGACCGGCGCGCGCCGCATAGCTGCCCTGAACACCGCAAACCGGTCGGCCGGCTTGCAGCAGGATGCGGCCAATACCGGGCGAGAGGTCGGCATCCGCACGCAGGATGATGTCCTGAATGCGCAGAGCCAGAGCTTTTCGACCGACCGCGACCGGCGTCAGGCCATATATGATTATATGACGGCCCGGCTCCAGCTCGCCGCCGCGACTGGCGATCTGGGCGATGAGACGCTGGCCGGAGTGAATGCGCTGATGAAATGATCGCCGCCTGACGATCAGGCGGCGATCAGGCCGGTCGAAGCGACGGCACGCTTCACCGGCTCGCCGCTGTCGATGTTAAAGGCCATGTCTATCATGATGTGCAGCGACCTGATGGCATGGCGGAAAGCGCTCGCCAGCGCGACGCTGCATTCGTGGACCAATTGGCGCTCGCGCCCTTCGATCATGTCGAGCAGTCGCCATTCATCCTCCGACAGGGCCAGGCCGGTACCGCAGCGAAACGGATGCCCCAGCACGAGTTCGGATAGCCTCATCAGGCTGTCGCAGGCGGGGGCCAGCTGTCCGCAGCCATGGCGGGCGAGCTTGCGGTAGAGATGCGGCTGGGCAGGGATGTGCAGGTGCCGCGCCCGACGCCACTGACGGGCGGCGGTCAGCACCAGCTGCTGTTGAATGCTGAAGGAAAATGTCGCAGCCATGGGCTGTCCTTTCGGGGCAAGATCATCTTATCGGGGCATGTGGGTCACGCGCTGTATGGTGTGTGCCGCACTGGAGCCCGACCATCGGATCGAAAATCGATAGCGGCATGGCGGCATGAGCAGTGCGATGTGGTGGCTGCGCTTGTGTCCGATGAGATGCAGTAACGGGAAATAGCTCATTGGCAGCGCATCTCCGTTTCCGCGGCCAGGGGATTGACCTGATGCTGGCTCAGAAATTGATAAAGGCCGCAAAGCAGCGCCTGTGCGGTCGGAATCGGCATGCCGATCCGGCCGACGATGACACGTTCCAGGCTGGGATCGGGGCGGCCATGGTCGGCCCTTGGATTTTCCAGCGTGACCGTTACGATGCCGTTGAGCAGTGACAGGCCAGTCAGGCCGCCAGCCAATATTTCCGGTGCGAACATATTGTCGACCAGCGGAATTTCGGGAAGCGGCGGCTGGATGGGGGGATGCATCTTCATTGCGGGAACCTTGCTGGCAAGAGGGGGAGGGTCAGCCCTTGTCGGATGGCCAGGGCCAGCCGGACGCGCGGTAAAATTGCCGCGTTTGCTTGACGATGAGAGCAGCGGATCGCTTGGCGCCTCTGTCCAGCCCGCTGCGGCTTCCCATCAGCAGGCCGACGCCACCACCGATGGCAAGGCGCGACAATTCGCCGGTGGCGGCCGCCACAGCGCCCGGCACGATCAGGCCGGGCTTGCGCCCATCCTTGGCGGTGGCGGAAAAGGACATGGCCGGGCCGGCTTGTCCGGCGATGTCGAACGAGGCTTTGGTGAGCAGGGCTGATCGACCCGCGCCGAAGCCGATCAGCAACCGTTCGGCACTGTTGCCGGGATCGGCCCGGACGATCTGGACTCTTACCGTGGCTCCGCCGGGAGAGGGCTGCCCGTCCGTCGTGACGGAGGCGGGGAGGCCAGCCTTGCGATAGGCCTTGACGAGTTCGGCCAGCAGACGATGTGCGGCCCTGCCCGCATCGGGATCGGACCGGATGTCCGGCGCCAGCGTCACCTGCACCCCAATGGCGCCGGGTATCTGCTGCAACCGCGCGGTCGCGACCGCGATCGGATAATGGTTCATGGTGAAGCCTTTCGAACAAGACGCGGTGCGGATCCGGGGGGCGAGGATCCGCACCGCGTCGGCGCTGGCCGTCCAGGGGGAGGAGCAAGGGACAACGGCCAGCGCAAAGGGGAAATTGCGGTATGCAATCAAGGGGACGGATCTGGCCGCAGGATGATCCGTGTCCAGCATCGCTCATCCTGCCGCATAACCGCCTCCTTGATGTCTGAGGCTGTTATCGGCTCGTCAGGCAACAGGAGTTGGCGACGATTGTAAATCTTTGTGACGCCAGGTCGGCTTTGGGGATGCGCAGGGTGCTGGCCGAGTTGGGAATCGTCATCTCGGTCGGGATCTTTGATGGCACTTCAGATGGCAGGCGAGATCGTTGACGGGGAGTCCATGTTCGACTTACCGGACGCAGTGAACATCGTTGTCGTGCTGGGAGGGCATGGGTGCGCGTGCCGTCCGCGTCGACGACCGTGACATAGAACTGAGTGATCCAGGTGAACCGGTCGTTCCAGTTGTCCTTTAAAAGCAGAACCTCATTGCCGCTGCTCGCTGCATCGAAGGTGCTGGCGACCTGGAACATTCAATGGGCGGCCGTGACGGTCAATCCGTGGCTGAGAAGCCCTTGCTTCAGGCGCAGGGACATATCTTCGATTTCACGATCCATCGACGGCGGCCCCTTCTTGCCGGTTATCTAGTAGCAGTCAGAGTTGAGGCAATCG
>NZ_JAPCWC010000036.1 GCF_026420865.1 Novosphingobium clariflavum
TTTCAGGGAAGGGGGCTTGAGATCGCCTTGATGGCCTTCAATCCCGTTCCAAAACGAGCGATCGCGTCCCTGTTTCTCTCCAGCTCGCCATAGGGCAGATAGGCGAAGTCGAGATCGGCAATACGGCTGAAAGCCGGGCGACGGAGTTGCGCGCGAACGTCCTGCTCGCGCGCATTCGGTGCGACCAGGAATAGCCCGGCGGCAGCGTGCAGATCGCTCCCCGACAGCGCCAGATCGAGCATGCGCACGATCCCCGAGTAGATCGAGGTCGAATGTTCAACCTCGAACGCGGCGGCGACGCCGTCGCCACCCTTCGCCAGCCACAACACGTCGATGAGGCGGATCGAGTCCGCTCCGGGAGAGGTCGCAATGGCGTCTGGAAGGCGCTCGAGGCATCCCTGTCCAAGCGGGCAGCCAGCGTGAAGTCGACCGCGGTCATTGGCGGCGATCCACACATCGTAACCGAGGGCATGGCCGAGGTCGCGCAGCCAGGCCTGGATTTCGGCGTGCGTGCGATCGGTTTCGCCCTGCGCGGCGGCTGTCTTGTCGAGCCGGCTTGCCTCCGCTCTGGCATGTTCCAATCTGCCGAGCCAGTCGTCGGCCGCCGTTGCGTCATCCTCCAGCGGTGGCGCGGGATAGCGGCCCGAGCCAATGTCGAATAACAGTCCGCCGATCGCGCCGAGATCGTTGGAGAGCAACTCGCGGTAACGGTCGTTGAGGTCGAGGATGCCGGCGCGCATGGCGAGAAAATGATCCCATGACCCGAGCTTCACCTTGGCGCCGGTGACGGCATTGTAGCCCTTGACGATCGCGGTATTGAAGGGCGGCACCAGCGTCGGGTGAAGGAAATAGAGCAGGTTGGCCGCCGCCGGCCCCAGCCCCTTGATCTTGAGCGCGTCTATGCTGCGGATGTGGCTGATGATCTCCTCGGCGGTATCGCAGCACGAGCAATTGTCGAGCAGGCGACCGAACGCCCGCTGGTTGTCCGGGCTTTCGTAGATGTCTGGAATGCGCAGCTTGGGCTTCCACAGCCAGGCATGGTCGGCGCCCTTGAAGATCTGCCGCTGTTCGGCGATCGAGTGGACAACCGTTTCCAGTGACGAGCCGCGATAGGCGACGCCGAACCGCCCACTTTCGATTTCTGCGACCACCTGCTGCAGCCCGCGACGGATGGAGCGGAAGTTTTTCAGCCGTTCGTCCCACAGAAACCAGGAGCGATAGGTGGCGCCGGGATCGTCTCGCCAACGACGGACAAGCTCGCTCACGAGATCATGATGTGTCGCGGGTAACAAGGTCATACTGGCTGGGTCATCTAAACTGGGCTCCTTGCCGTTCAGGCTATCGCGAGCAAGGGCGGCTTGCACGTTCAATGTGCGATCCGCGAAGCGTGCTCAAATTGTCGGTGATCGCGCAGGGAAACGCCGCTGGCATTGGGCGTTGCCGGTCGCAACCGTCGACCGGGCGCACAGCCAGGCAGACGGCCGGCACGGGCGTCGCCGCCCGGGAGCGGCGACGCAACCAGCTTTTTCCGGTCGAACTTAGCGGATCACTGCTTTGCGATCGCGGTGACCTCGCCATCGCTGCCCTTGAGCGAGAGGTCGAAATCGACCTTGTCGCCGACCTTGACCGCATCGGTGATCGACGGCGCGGCCTTGAACGCCATCGTCATCGCGGGCCACTTGGCCTCCGGGATCGGACCATGATCGAGCGTGATCGTGCCTGCCGCCTTGTCGATCGCGGTGACGGTGCCATGGCCCTTGGCCTTGATCGCGGCGTTCGCGTCAGGCGCCATCGACATGTTGCCCATGTCGCCGCTCATGGTCGCGGCGGGCGCCGCCTCGTTGGTCTCAGTCGCAACGGGGGCCTCCGCCTTCTTGCCGCACGCGGCAGTCAGGGCGGCGAGGCCGAGGGCAATGGTCAGTCGTGCATGGTTCATCGTCTTCTCCTTCATGATGAAACGGGTTGAGGGATGGGATCGGTCTTGGGCCGGCGCAACAGCACATAGGCGGCGGGCAGGACGAACATTGAGAGCAAGGGCGCGGTCAGCATGCCGCCGATCATCGGCGCGGCAATCCGGCTCATGACCTCCGAACCCGCGCCTGATCCCAGCAGGATCGGCAGCAGGCCGGCCAGGATCACCGCCACCGTCATCGCCTTGGGACGGACGCGCAGCAGCGCGCCTTCGCGCACGGCGGCCTCGACTTCGGCGGCGTCCGGATTTGCGGTGTGCTCTGCCAGCGCGTTCTTGAGATAGATCAGCATCACCACCCCGAACTCGGCGGAGATGCCGGCGAGCGCGATGAACCCGACCCCGGTGGCAACCGACTGGTTGAACCCCAGCAGATAGAGCGTCCAGATGCCGCCGGTCAGCGCGAACGGCAGCGTGCCCATGATCAGCGCAGCCTCGTCGAAGCGGCCGAAGATCAGGTAGAGCAGCACGAAGATGATCAGCAGCGTCGCGGGCACGACCAGCTTCAACCGGTCGACTGCGCGCTCGAGATATTCGAACTGGCCCGAATAGGCGATGCTGACCCCCGGCGAGAGCCGAACCTGTCTCGCCACCGCGCGTTGCAGATCGCCAACCACCGAGGCGAGATCGCGCCCGCGCACATCGACATAGACCCAGGTCGAGGGCCGGGCATTCTCGGTCTTGAGCATCGGCGGCCCTTCGGCGATCGTGACATTGGCGACCGTGCCGAGGGTGATCTGCTGGCCCGCGGGCGTCAGGATCGGTAGCCCCCGCAGCCCGTCGAGGCTGTCGCGCAATTCGCGCGGATAGCGCACGCTGATCGGGTAGCGGGCGAGGCCCTCGACCGTCTCGCCGATCGTCTCGCCGCCGATCGCGCCGGAGACGATGGCCTGGACGTCGGCGATGTTGAGCCCGAACCGCGCGGCGGCGGCGCGGTCTATGTCGACATCGACATAGCGTCCGCCGGTCAGCCGCTCGGCGAGCGCCGAGCTGACGCCGGGCACGCTCCTGGCCACGGTCTCGACATCATGCGCGATGCGGTCGAGCTCGGCGAGGTCACTGCCCGACACCTTGACCCCGATCGGGCTCTTGATGCCCGTCGCGAGCATGTCGATGCGGTTGCGGATCGGCGGCACCCAGATATTGGCGAGACCCGGAAGCTTCACCCGGCGATCGAGCTCGTCGACAAGGCGTTCGGGCGTCATGCCCGACCGCCACTGGTCGCGGGGCTTGAATTGGATCGTCGTCTCGAACATTTCGAGCGGCGCGGGATCGGTCGCGGTCTCGGCGCGGCCGGCCTTGCCGAACACGCTTTCGACTTCGGGCACGGTCTTGATCAGGCGGTCGGTCTGCTGGAGCAGCTCACTCGCCTTGGCGGCCGAGAGGCCCGGCAGCGCCGAGGGCATGTAGAGCAGGTCGCCCTCGTCGAGATTGGGCATGAACTCGCCGCCGAGCCGGCTGAGCGGCCAGGCCGTGGTGGCGAACACCAGAGCCGCGATCAGCAGCACTGCCTTGGGCCGCTTCATCGTCCAGTCGATCGCGGGCCGGTAGATATTGGTGAGCCAGCGATTGACCGGATTGGCCTGCTCGGCCGGAATGCGGCCCCGGATCAGCCAGCCCATCAGGATCGGCACCAGGGTCACCGACAGGATCGCGGCCGCGCCCATCGCATAGGTCTTGGTGAAGGCGAGCGGCGCGAACAGCCGGCCTTCCTGCGCCTCCAGGGTGAAGACCGGAATGAACGACAGCGTGATGATCAGCAGGCTGAAGAACAGCGCCGGCCCGACCTCGGCCGCCGCCTCGGTGACGACGATCCAGCGCATCTCGCCATCGAGATGTCTGTCCGGGTGATCCTGCTCCCAGCGTTCGATCCTCTTGTGGGCGTTCTCGATCATGACGACCGCCGCATCCACCATCGCGCCGATGGCGATGGCGATGCCGCCCAGCGACATGATGTTGGCGTTCACCCCCTGGAACCGCATTACGACGAACGCGGCCAGCACACCGAGCGGCAAGGTCAGGATCGCGACCAGCGCCGAGCGGACGTGCCAGAGGAACAGGGCGCAGACCAATGCGACGACGATGAACTCCTCGACCAGCTTGCGGGTGAGGTTCTCGACCGCGCGATCGATCAGCTGCGAGCGGTCATAGACCGTGACCACCTCGACGCCCGGCGGCAGGTTTTTCCTGAGATCGGCGAGCTTGTCCTTGACCGCCGCGATGGTCTCACGGGCGTTCTTGCCTGACCGAAGAATAACGACGCCGCCGGCGACCTCGCCTTCGCCGTTCAGTTCGGCGATGCCGCGCCGCATCTCGGGGCCGACCTGGATCGTGGCGACATCGCCGAGCCGGACGGGCACGCCGCCCGCCGCAGTCTTGAGCGGGATTGCCCGGAAATCGTCGAGCGTTTTCAGATAGCCCGAGGCGCGGACCATATATTCGGCCTCGGCCATTTCCAGCACCGAGCCGCCGGCTTCCTGATTGGCTTGGCTGATCGCCTGCACTGCCTGGGCGTGGGTTACGCCGTAGGCCGCGAGCTTCACCGGATCGAGCAGCACCTGGTACTGCTTGACCATGCCGCCGATGCTGGCGACTTCGGCCACGCCGGTCACGGTCTTCAGCTCGTAGCGCAGGAACCAGTCCTGCAACCCGCGAAGCTGCGAGAGATCGTGCCGGCCGGTGCGGTCGACCAGCGCATATTCATAGACCCAGCCGACCCCGGTCGCGTCCGGCCCGAGCGCGCTGCGGGCGCTGGCCGGCAACCGACCCTGGACCTGGTTGAGATATTCGAGCACGCGGCTGCGCGCCCAGTAGAGATCGGTGCCGTCCTCGAAGATCACATAGACGAAGCTGTCGCCGAAGAAGCTATAGCCGCGCACCGTCTTGGCGCCGGGCACCGACAGCATGGTGGTGGTGAGCGGATAGGTGATCTGGTTCTCGACGATCTGCGGCGCCTGACCCGGATAGGAAGTGCGGATCACGACCTGCACGTCGGAAAGATCGGGCAGCGCGTCGATCGGGGTCGAGCGCACCGCCCACAGGCCCGCGCCGACCAGCGCGAGCATGCCGAGCACGACGAAGAAGCGGTTCCTCACCGACCAGCGGATGAGATGGGCGATCACTGGCCCGCCACCTTCGCCATATGCCGCAGCGTCGGTCCCGCCGGGGGCCGGTCGAACCCGAACCGGACCCGGTCACCCGCCTTGAAGCCGCGCGCGATGCCCGGATTGGCGAGCGCGAAGGTCATCGTCATCGCCGGCCAGTCGAGCGCGGGAACGGGCTCGTGGCTGAGCGTCACCGAATTGGCCGTGATCCGCTCGATCTTGCCCGTCGTCTCGTACAGCGTGGCTTTCGACGCCGGCGCGGCGATGGTCGCCGATGCCGCACCGCCGCCGATCGGCCGCGCCTCGATTCCCGACAGGCTCGCCTCGGAATCGATCAGGAACTGCCCCGAGACGACGACGTTCTCGCCGGGCGACAGGCCGGCAAGGATCTCGGTCTCGCCGCCTGCCTCGCGGCCGATGCGGACCTCGGCGGGATGATAGCGCCCGTCGCCTGCGGCCAGCATGACGAGCGTGCGCCTGCCCGTGCGGATCACCGCTTCGCTCGGCACCAGCAGCGCCGGCTTGGCATCGCCGCCAAGCGCGACGCTGGCGAACATGCCCGGCCGCAACCGGCCGTCCCGGTTGGGCAGCTCGATCCGCACGGTGAGCGTGCGGCTGTCGGCCTGCGTGGTCGGCAGGATCGCGATCACCCGGCCGGCGAAGCGCTCGCCGGGGAAGCCCGCCAGCGTGGTGCTGGCATTCTGGCCGACCCGGACATCGCCCGCGCGCGCTTCGGGCACCGCGGCATTGAGCCAGACGGTGCCGAGCCCGCTTACCTGGGCGAGCGTCTGGCCCATGGCGAGCGTCACGCCGGCACGGGCGTCGAGCGTCTGGATCGTGCCCGAGATCGGCGTCGTGATCGTCACCACGCCGTTCGGGCGTCCGCTCCGCTCGACGCTGGCGATGAGGCCGTCGGACATGCCCATCAGCCGCAGTCGCTGGCGCGCGGCCGCGGTGAGGTCGGGCTTGCCGAGCCGCCTGACGCTCAGATATTCGGTCTGCGCGCCGCCCCATTCGCGCAGGAGCAGGTCCGCGATCGGCGCGCCGGCGCGGACCACGTCCCCGGGCGCTCGCGCATAGACGCGGCTCACGAACCCGCCCGAACGCGCCTGGATGACGGCGACGTCGCGCTGGTTGAAGTCGATCGTGCCGGTGACCTCGAGGGCCGAGGCAAGGCTGCCCATCTTCGCCGCGACGACCCGCAATCCCAGGCTCTGCCGCGCGGCGGGATCGACGGCGACCGTGGGGGCCGCGCCGGCGCTTCCTCCGTCCGCGTATCGCGGCACGAGCTGCATATCCATGAAGGGCGACTTGCCGGGCTTGTCGAACTTCTGGTTGGGGAACATCGGATCGTACCAGTAAAGGACTTTGCCTGCCCCGGCGGGCGTGGTCGCCTCCGATTGCGGTGCCTGGCGATGGCCAGCCCAATAGCCTGTGCCGCCGGCCAGCAGCGCGACAGCCAGGATCGATGCGCCCCAGCGCAGCGCGGATTTATCGAGCGTCATGGCCGCTCCTCCCCATAGGTGATAGTGATGCGGACCGCGTCGCGCGCGACGTCGGCTTCGCGGTTGAGCGCCTCGACCTCGGCCTCCGCGAGCCCGAGCGTCGTGAGCAGCGCGGCGCCAAGGTCGAGCTTGCCGGCGCCATAGCTGTCGCGGTCGAGCTCGGCGCGGTGCCTGGCGAGTGGCACCAGCGTCTCGCGGGCATTGCGCAACCGGGAGAGATGCATGGCATGGTCTGCGAGATCGGCGTCGAGCTGCGCCACCAGCTCGCGGCGGATCGCCTCGCGGTCGAACCGACCCCCTTGCGCAAGGCTCTCGCTTGCAGCGATCCTGGGGTTCTGGCGCTTGCCGGCGAACAGCGGCAGGTCGATCGACACGCCGACCGAGGCCATGTCGCCGTACATGGGATCGCGCCGGCCATAGGTGACGCCGACCTTCCAGTCGGGGCGCTTGTCGGCGCGCGCGAGACGCACGTCCGCTTCGGCGACTGCGATCCGCGCGTCCTGCGCGCGCAGGGCGGGAAGCGCATCGATTTCGGCCCGCAGCCGGATCGGATCGACATCGAGCATCGGCGGGTCGCCCGTCGCCTGCGGGTCGGGGTCGCCGGTATAGCGCGCGAGCCGGGCCCGCGCCTGCGCCACCACCGCAGCCATCTCGGCGCGGCGATCGGCGATGGCGGCGCGGAGCTGGTCGGGCTCGAGCGCCTGGCTCGGGCGCGCGCTGCCCGACGCCAGGCGTGCGGTCACGGTCTTCTGCAGGTCGTCGAGGCTGGCATCGAGCAGGTCGAGCTGCCGGAGCCGGCGTTCTCCATAATAGAGATCGACCCAGGCGAGGGCGGTCTCGAGCCGCACGTTGCGGCCTTCGATCAGCTCGCCCGCCTCGGCGATACCGATATCGGCCGCGGCGCGCGCGGCGCGTGCATGGCGCTTGGCGAGATTGGGGAAGGTCTGGCTGAACCCGATCGTCGCCATAGTGAAATCGTCGCGCGTGAAGCTGCCGGCATTGGGGCCGCTCACCGGGAAGTTCTGCAGGCCCAGGTCGAGCGTCGGATCGGGCAGGCGATCGGCCGCGACCGCCGAAGAGCGGGCGCCGGCTGTCGCCGCCGCGCGCGCCTTGAGGCTTGGCGCGTTGGCGGCAGCGAGCCTCACTGCCTGCTCGTAGGTGAGCGGGCCGGCCGACACCGGCACGGCCCAGGCGCTCGCAAGCGTCGCACCGATAGAGAGCAACAGGCGTCGCACAGCGCGCCTCGGCATCATGATCATGGATATCATCCCCTCATGACAGAGGCGGCGCGCCAAGATGTGACGCGCCGCTCCGGAGCGGGTTTAGCCCTTGTCCGACCTGACTGCGCCGCGCATGCAGTCGGCGGCGCTTGCCTGCATCATCGCGCAATCGCAGCTGGCCATGTCCCGGCTGTCGGGCACCCATATGCGGACACGCGCAGGGCCAGTCGCCCGCGGACCATATTGCGGCGCCGACCGCCATTCCCAATGGCCTTGCGGCGTGCGGCTCGCGTCGGTTGCAAGCGCAGGCGCGGCGAGACTGAGGGCCGCCACAAGGGCGGCCGGAAGCAGTTTGATCATCACGAAAACCTTTGACTGAAAAGAAGGAAACCGGGCGCGCACGCATCGATCGATGCGCGCAGCCCGTGCTCGTTCAATCAGGCAAGGCTGGTGGGAGGATCCGGCTCGGGCGCAACCGCCTTGCCGGTCAATATCGTGTCGGTCGTCCAGAAGCTGGGCGCGTCGTAGAGACGCGCAGGCGCAACGCCGCCTGCCAGGTCCGCTGCGACCAGCGGGATCACGCACCCCATCGCGGCGATGCAATCGAGCGTCAGGCCCTTGCAGGGCTTTTCGCTGGGCGCAGGCTGCTGCTTGGCCATCATCGCCATGCAGTCCGCATCCATGCCCTTGGCCAGCGGCGCGCCTGCCGCCTGCGGCACGCTGTGCGCGGCCGCCATCTGGGCTCCGAAGAGACCGGACAGCGCTCCGATGACGAGCAGGAGGGCGAGCAGGCGTTTCACGGGCCTCGATATCTAGCGGGTTTCGCGGGCGCAGCCAACCAAAGTCTCGCGCCGCGCGGATTTTGAAGTGCTGACGGCTGATTCCGTCAACTCCGCGTCAATAAAGATCCGGCCCGGGGAAGAAGATCGGCTGCGGCCTCTACGTATATCGAGGCTGGACCCGGGACCGTAGTCCCAAGCCTGAAGAGACGCTCTTCCCCTCGGCAAAGTCCGGGCGGTGGCTTACCATCCAAGGAGGTGAATATGGTCAGAAAAACTCTCATGGTCGCGCTTGCCGGCATTTCGATGCTTGCTGCCGTCCCCGCTATGGCCCAGGGCATCGGGCACAGCCTGTTCATGCGCGGCTCGATCGTCGACACGGGCAGCAACGGCACGGTCGTCTGCATCGGCAAGGCCGATGGCGCCGAGGTCGGCCAGAAGCTCGAGGTCTATCGCGTCGTGACCCATCCGGGTCCGTCCAAGGGCGTGGCGCCGACCTATCACCGCCAGCTCGTCGGCCATGTGACGATCGACCATATCTTTGACGATCACTTCGCGCACGTGTCCGTCGCCGACGGCACGCCTGCCAGGCACGACATCGTCGAGCTTCGCAAGAACTGACAAGCCGGTGGCCCGGCGGCACGGGCTGCCCTGCGACGCGTCGGGGCAGCGGGCCGCCGGCGACGAGGAGACCGTTCGGGGTCAAAGCGAAACCGCTTGACCCTGGACCATGGTCCAACCGGCATGATCGAGCGGATGACATGGGCAATTTCAAGATCGGCGAACTGGCCGCGGCCGCAGGCGTGGGGCGGGATACGATCCGCTATTATGAGCGGATGGGCCTGCTGCGCGAGCCCGCGCGCACGGCAGCGGGCTACAGGCTCTACGACGCGACCGACCTCGAGCGCGTCAATTTCATCCGCTCGGCGCGGGAGCTTGGTTTCACACTCGAACAGGCCCGGCAGCTGCTGGCGCTCAGGGCGTCGGACACCGCGCATGCCCAGGCCGTGCTCGATATCACGCTTGCCAAGATCGCGGACGCCGAAGCCCGGCTCGAGCGCCTGTCGGATATCCGCGACATGCTGCGGATGCTCGCCGACGAATGCCCGGGCGAAGTGCCGGTCTCCGATTGCCCGATCCTCGCCTTCCTGACGGCGCGGCGGAAAGACCAGCAGCATAACAAGAAACATCAGGCAGCGCAGGACGAACGATCACCACGAGCGAAAGGGGTTTTGTCATGAAGAAAATGCGTTTGATCGCCGTCCTCACGCCGGCGCTGCTTCTAGGCGCCTGTGTGACCACGCGGCCGACCTCGGCGCAGGTCGAGAGTTGCCGGGCGATGGAGGGCAATATGGGTCTCCAGACGCCGCATGATCATGGCGAGATGAAGGGGCAGGGGCGCAACCCGATGAACCTCTCGCACGACCGGTGTCTCCGGATTCTGCGCAGCGCGCAATGAGCCGGTCCGGACGCCAGGGATGGCGCCCGGACACAGTTTTCAAGCCAAGGAGCAAAGCCATGATCGACCATGCGAAGAAAGCCCTTCCACTTGTCGGCGGAAGCCTGTTGCTGGCGCTCGCGCTTTCGGGCTGCGACCGCCAGGCCGACCAGACGGTGCCGCCCGCGGCGAACAGCGTCGCCGCCACCCCGGTCCTGACCGACAGCGGCAACGCTGCAGACGCGGCGCCGATGGACGCGATGAGCAACCAGGCCGAGATGGAGCGGCATCACCGTCAGGCGATGGACCATGACGCGATGCGCGCCGGGGCCGGCAACCAGACCGCGCCGGCACCCGATCCCGCGCCGGGCAATGCGGCGATGCCGATGAAGGATATGTAGGCTCGCACACTAAGGGGATGAGGATGTCCAGGCGGATCAGCCTTCGACGCTTGAGCCTCGGCTGCGCAATCGCTCTCAGCCTGTCCGCGAGCGCGGGCGCGCAGGAGGGCGAGGATCATGCCGCGCATCATGGCGCAGGCATGCCGGCCGGCGGGGGCATGTCCGCACCGGCAGAGCCGGGGTCGTCGGACATGGCGAAGATGATGAACCCCATGATGGATCGCATGATCAATGGGGAAGGGGAGAATGAGCACGGCCACGAATCGCGCCGGACCGGCTTCATCTCGCAGCTGCTCGCCTTTCCCGCGCTTGACGAAGCGGCAAGGCAGCGGGTCGCTGCGCAGGCCGGCGAACGGGTAAGCACGGGTCTGGCGATGATCAACGCCGCCTCGGCCGACGGCGCGCGTGCGACCACGGTCTCGGCCCGGCTCGATGCGGCGCGGCGCCTGCGCGAGGGAACCGACCTGTTCCGCTCCGGCACCGCCGCGCAGGGCGCGATCGGGGGCTTGCAGCCGCCCCGGGAGGTCGGGCTTGCCTGGCTGCGCGATCAGCTCGACATCGACCAGGCCGCGCCCGGCCATGCCGATCACTGGTTCGGCATCTCGCCCTCGCACCTCCTTCTCATGCTGTTCCTGGGGCTGGTGAGCGCCACGCTTATCGCGCTGCAGATCTTCCGCCTGCGGCGGATCGGGGCGATCGCCGGCGGTGTCGCCACCGCCAAGGTTCCAGCAAAGCCGGAGCCGAAGGCTGCCCCTCCCGCTACCAGGGTTGCGCCCGCGCCTGCACCCGTTGCCGACAGCGCCGGGCTCGCGCCGAGCAATGCGGCCGCACCCGCTGGGGCGTCGCTGCGCAAGCCCAAAAGCTGGGCGGGGCAGCTGCGCGTGGTCCAGATCGTGCGAGAGACGCCGAGCGTGCTGACCTTCCGGCTCGCGGACCCGACCGCCGACCGGCTGCCGTTCGACTTCCTGCCGGGCCAGTTCCTGCAGGTCGAGGTAGAGCCCGAAGCGGGCAAGACCGCGCGCCGTTCCTACACGATCGCCTCTTCGCCGACCCAGCGGGCCTATGTCGAACTGACGGTCAAGCGCGAGGAGCAGGGCGTGGTCTCGCGATACCTGCACGACAAGGTCGTCGCCGACGATCTGCTGAAGGTCAGCGGACCGTTCGGCGCCTTCACCTTCACGGGAACGGATGCCCAGAGCATCGTGCTGATCGCGGGCGGGGTCGGCATCACCCCGATGATGTCGGTGCTGCGCTATCTCACCGACACCGCGTGGAAGGGTGATATCTTCTTCTTCTACGGCGCACGGTCGACCGAGGAATTCGTGTTCCGCGACGAGCTCGAGCGGCTCGAACGCCGTTTTCCCAACCTCCATGTCGTCGCCGCGATGCAGCGCGCGCCCGGCACCGTCTGGATGGGCCCCGAAGGGCCGATCACGCGCGAGATGATCCTGGCCGCGGTGCCGGAGATCGCGAGCCGGCGCATCCATATGTGCGGCCCGCCGGCGATGATGGGCGCGATGCGCGGCGTGCTGGCGGAACTCGGCGTCCCCGAAGCGCAGCTGCACACCGAGGCGTTCGGTCCGGCCTCGCTGCCGGCCGACCACGAGGATCTCGAGGTCAAGCCCGCGCCCCCGCCAGCGGATAAGCCGGCCCCGAGCGCCGAGGTGGCGCCGAGCACGGTGACCTTCTCCGTGTCGGGGGTGTCGGCGGCCTTGCCCGCGGACGAGACCGTGCTGGAGGCGGCCGAGGGCGCGGGCGTCGAGATCCCCTATGCATGCCGTGCGGGCACATGCGGCGCCTGCGTGGTCAAGCTGCTGCAGGGCGAAGTGACGATGGAGGTCGAATCCGGCCTTGCGCCCGCCGACAAGGCGCAAGGCTATGTGCTCGCGTGCCAGGCGAAGGGGACGGGCACGCCGCTCGTGGTCGAAGCCTGATGCGCGAACGCAGCGACATTGCCGTGGGCCTGCTGGTCGCGTTCCTGCTGCTGTTCCCGTTCGGCTATCTCGTGCATGTGTCGCCCCGCTTTCCGGGTAGCCTGGCCGGCGGGATCATCGGGATCGCAGCGCTCGTGCTGATGCTGCTGACGCTTCCTTATGTCGCGGCCAAGCACATCGCCTGGGTCGACAAGGCGCTCTCCCGGGTCGTCAGCAAGCCAACCCTGCTCGCCATCCACATCTATGCCGGCGTGCTGGCGCCGATCCTGGGTCTGGTCCACGCCGCGCACAAGCTCGAAAGCCCGGTCGGCCTGCTTCTGACCGTCCTCCTGCTGATGACGGTCATCACCGGCTTCATCGGCCGCTACCTGCTTGCCCAGCTTGGTCGGGCGCTGCGCGGACGCAGGTCAGAACTGGCCTCGCTTCGCGCCGCCTTCCTCGAGGAGCCGGCGGCGCCGACGCAGGCCGATACCGCAGCCCCGCCGCTGTCGGGCTGGAAGCGCTATCTGTTCGTCGCCGGGGATGCGTCCGCGGGCCAGCGCCCCCAGGACAAGGCGGGGATCGCCGCAGCGCTGGCCGATACCGAATTCGCGATCCGTGCCGAAGAGGCAACCAACACCCTGTTCGCGCGGTGGCGGTTCCTGCACATCCTGCTGGGCTGTCTCATCTTCGCGCTGCTCGCGCTCCACGTCGGCGCGGCGATCTATTACGGGCTGCGCTGGCTATGAGCTGGCAGCGTCTTTCCTACGCCGTCTTCATCGCAGCCCTGCTGGTGATGGTCGCCGCGGTCGCGATCCGGATGCGATCGGACGCGCCGAGGGATGCCGGCCTGGTGGCGCAGCTCGTCTCGCCCGGCCCGCTCTCGAGCGCGCACCAGTCCTTTGCCGGCCAATGCACGGCCTGCCACACGCCGGGCAAGGGCGTCGAAACCCGGACCTGTCTCACCTGCCATGCGGGCACCGATTTCGGGACGAAGCAGTCGACGCAGTTCCACGCGAAAGCGACGCAGTGCACCTCCTGCCACGTCGAACATGAGGGAGAGCGCGGCATCATCCGCATGGATCACGCCGCGTTGCTCGACATGGCGAAGTGGCGGCAGCCTTTGGCGGGCATGTCGACAAACACTCGAAGCCTGACCCCCGAGACCGCGCTCAATTGCGCGAGCTGCCATGCGTTCCGCGATCCGCACCAGGGCCTGTTCGGCACCGACTGCGCGAGCTGCCACAAGACCGACAGCTGGAAGATCGCCAATTACCGCCATCCATCGGTCAATTCGACGCAGTGCGCCGAGTGCCACAAGGCGCCGCCGAGTCACTTCATGGAGCATTTCAGCATGGTCTCGCAGCGCGCAGCCGGATCGAAGGCGCGCGTCGACCAATGCTATGCCTGTCACGCCACCGACAGCTTCAACAATATCCGCAAGCGAGGCTGGTATGATCACCATTGAGGCCGACTGGCTGAGCGCCTTCTTCCGGCTCGCGGTGATCGGCCTGGAACTGGCGGGCACGCTGACCATCCTGGTCGGCGCGGGGCTCGCAACCTTTCTGTTTGCGCGGCGGGCGAGGGCGGGCGACCGAACCGAGGCCTATAGCGCGTTCCGCTCGGCGCTCGGCCGCAGCATCCTGCTCGGCCTGGAATTTCTGGTCGCCGGCGACATCGTCAAGTCGCTGGTGATCAACCCAACGCTCGACGATCTCATCGTTCTGGCCGGGCTGGTGCTGGTGCGGACCTTCCTGAGCATCTCGCTCGGGGTCGAGATCAACGGCCACTGGCCCTGGGAGGAAACCCGGATGGCGCGGGAGAAGGCGCGTGCGGCGTCGGATGGGTCGCCTGCGACGGCTGAGGCCGCCGGATGCGGCACAGCGCTCAAGGGATAGCAGATGGGAGGTGCATGATGATCGAGAGACGCGAATTGCTGATGGCCGGCGCCGGCCTTGCCGCCGCCGGAACGCTGGCTGTGCCGGCGGCGGCGCAGCAGCATCGAATGGAAGGGATGGCGATGTCGATGACGGACTGCATCGACGATTGCGTGGCTTCGCACCGCATGTGCCTGGAAACCGCCGCTTGGCTGACGAAGCAAGGCGGCGCGTCAGCTACGGCGTCGCTGATCGCCATGCTGAACGACTGTGCGGAACTGTGCCAGGCGACCGCCAACTCGATGCTGCGGGAATCTGCCCTGCACCGCATCGTCTGCCGCGCCTGCGCCGACGCTTGCGAGCGCTGCGCCGAGGAATGCGGACGCCATAGCGCGGACCAGCGGATCGCGCGTTGCTCGGCCACCTGCAAGAAATGCGCGGCGAGCTGCCGAACGATGGCGGACATGTCGAGCTGAGCGGCGCGCTTCGCACGTGCCCCACATAGTCACGTTCAGGCCAGAGCCCCCGGTCACAGCTTGTGTGTCCGACAACTACGCCAGGACAGCGATCATGGCACGTGGCACAAAGTCCGAGTATCCGGCAACGGCGGAAATCATCGCACCCGCCATCGCCGGAGCCTTCCGTGCCGCCACCCGATAGTCGGGTAATGCCGAGCACCATCTTTACGATTGCGTGAACGCTCCACGGTCGATCTGTATTGGAGAAGTCAGTGTCAACCGCCGAATTTGTCAACCGGCTACCCGAATTGCTCCGCCCCAATCCAGCAAGGGTAGTGATCAGACCCTATATGCCGTCGACGGAAACCTATAAATATGCGGTACCGGATCAGCCACGTGCGCAGCGCATCGCCGACCGCGTCCTGGCGCTCGACCCAGCATCGCTCCACGATGAGTTGCAACGCATTCTTGATGATTTCTCGGGAAGGCATCGTGAGGTTCCGTCCCTGTTTTTGCGGCGGTTCCACGAGGTTGATGGCATCATCGTCTGTGATTGCGAGGTCACCCATGAACAGGCGCTCTTGATCGGTGCCCATTTTTGCAACGAATATTCCTATGAGGCAGCAGCGCTTTTCAATCCGAGCATCGTCCTGCATCCTGATCAGTCTGCTGTACCTGAAAACTCTCTCCGATTCATTCTTTCCCTGCGAGGCGTGGGCGAGGGGCATATCTCCTCCGTCACCTTTCGCACCGGGTTTTGCGCCGCGGACGGAACCATAGCAATCAATCCTCCGAGCCCCATGCCGCTCGTGCTGGAGACTGAAAACATCTCCGGCGAGGACGGGCCGGACGCGGGCATTCGGATCAAGTGCGATGGCAGCCACGATCTCTCGGAGATCGTGATCTTTCCGACAACCCCCAGCCAGCGTGGTGGCATCGAAGACCTTCGCTTGGTCCGCTTCCTGGACGACGATGGCCGAGCCACCTATTTCGGTACATATACGGCATTTAGCGGCCAGTCCGTCCGGCAGGAGTTGTTGTCCACGCCGGACTTCCGGACATTCGAACTCAGACCGCTGCGTGGGGATGCCACCGGTAGCAAGGGCATGGCGCTTTTCCCCCGACGCATTGCCGGGCACTTTGCCATGCTTGGGCGCGAGGATAACGAAAATATCTGGTTCCTGACGTCCGCGGACATTCACGACTGGAGTGGCGGAGCGAAAGCCATCGAACCTCGCTGGCCTTGGGAGTTTGTCCAGATCGGTAATTGCGGATCGCCGATCGAGATCGACGAAGGCTGGCTGGTCGTAACTCATGGAGTCGGCGCCGTTCGGAACTATTGCATCGGGGCGTGCCTGCTGGACCGTGACGATCCCTCGAAGCTGCTGGCGCGGACGAAGCTACCGCTTTTGCGGTCGGACATGGATGAGCGCGAAGGTTATGTGCCAAACGTAGCCTACAGCTGCGGCGCGATGGTACATAATCGGGTGCTGGTACTGCCTTATGCCATTGCTGACAGCTTCACCACTTTTGCCACTATTCCTCTCGAGCGTCTGCTGGCCGCCATGGATTAGTCACTGTTGCCGACCTGTCCTGCTCTCGAGTCGGAACCATAGTTACACATCGGCACAACAACGATGCCAGTGCGATAATTTATGGCCATCTCAGAGACGGACTTCGCACATTACGTATACAGCAAGGCGGAAGGTGACACCATTTCACGGGCAAGCTCCGGAAGGGGCGACAATCGACCGGGCATATGCTCGATCGAACGGGAAACCCAGACTTGAAGGAATGGATACTTGCGCAAGAAGACGGCAATGATCGCTTCGCTCGCAGCTCTCGGCTTCCTCGCCGTCAGTGCCGGACCGGTGCTGGCGGACGGGATGCCGCCGGGCATGCCCGATCTTGAGGAGACCCTCAAGGCCAGGCCGGCGCCTGCCCAGCCCGATCCTGCCCACATGCAGGGCATGGCTCACGGTAAGGAGCAGATGCACGGCCAGATGATGCAGGGCCATCGAATGGCGATGCGGGATTCGCAGGACCAGGACGGCGCCTCCGGCATGTCACACAGGTCGGACGGTGGTTGCTGACCCTGCCATCATTCCATCAGACGACAAGGTTGACGGACAAGATCATGGCCGCTTTCAACCGAAGCCTTGGTCCGCCGTTCCCACGGCGGGCCAATCGCTTTTCTGGCCGGTCTCAGGACGAGAAAACCAGGCCGGGTCACATTTTTGATCGATCCCGGATCATCATTTTACGCGCCTGCTCCAGCAGGCACACGGCCGATCGGATTTCGATTCGTAACTTACGTATACAGACAGCGTCTCGCTAGCAGCATTGAAGCTTCGGAATTGCCGGGATCGGAACGTCGATCGGGCAACAGGAAGAACACTCGGAGACCCTCAATGCGACAGACGACATTTCTCGCGGCGCCCGTCAGCCTCTTCGCGACGCTAACCTTCGCCGCCGGCACCGCTCTCGCCCAGTCGACGCCCGCGCCCGCGCAGGCTGCGCCGGCCCATGCCCACCAGCAGGGCATGGATCATGGCGGGCAGCAGATGCACGATCAGATGATGAAGGATCATCAGGCCGGCGCGCAGAAGCAGCAGGGGCAACCGGCCCAGCAGGATCAACAGGGCATGTCGGGGATGGCCGGCATGTCCGGCGGCTCGCCTGCATCGAACGGCTCGGGCATGGCCGGTAAGGCGAAGAGTGGCTGCTGCAAGATGCCGATGAAGAAGGCCAAGCCGGCGGCGAAGAAGAAGACCGCCAAGCCCATGGCCGACAAGCCGATGAGCGACATGTGAGGTTTCCAGCCCCGAGAACAGACCCCAGGGGCTGAGGGCCCGCCGTTCCCCCGCGGCGGGCCAGTTCTTTGACGATGCCCAGCGTCGCCCCGTGCTCCCAGCTTTCAAAACCGGGTCCGAGCGTCTGACTTGACAGAGGAAACAGCGATGCGAAAACATCTTGGCGTCGGTGCTGCTGTTGGCTTTCTGCTCTTTGGCAGCACGCCGCTCCTCGCACAGGGTATCGGCCATAGCTTGTTCATGCGCGGCAAGATCGTCCGTATGGATGCGGGCGGCACAGTGGCCTGCCTGGGTAAGGCCGATGGCGCGCACATCGGGCAGATACTCGAAGTCTATCACGCAACGCCGCGCCACCGCCGTCTTGTCGGTCATGTCGAAGTCGACCAGATTTTCGACGACCATTATGCTCATTTCCGCGTGAGGGACGGGACGCTTCAGAAAGGCGATTGGGTGAGCCTAAAGCGCGTCCGGGCGTAACGCCAGAATTGGAATGCCAAGCGCCGCCCTCGCCAAAAGAAGACTCGGCCGAGTAACGCCTGTCTCGGCATAATTCCGATCAGGCGTGCGCGAATACGTTCAGGAGTCGATGAATAGTCATCGGCTCTGTTGGCGTGTCTGACCCTCAAGCCCGCGACCCCGATACCAGACTACCTTCTGCGGAACTTACTTATAGGCCACCCGGGCAAAGAGATTACTCCGTCAGGCCATCGATAGAGATGGAGTCAGGTTATGTTCGAGAAGGCGATCGGGACCATTAACGCGGCGGCCTCCTTCCGACACCGCTATGATAATTTCATCGGAGGCCGCTGGAGCGCTCCTGCGGGCGGCGAGTATTTCGCCGACACGAGCCCGATCAATGGCGCCCAGATCGCAGAGTTCGCGCTGTCGACGCCGGAAGATGTCGAGCGCGCGCTCGATGCGGCGCACGCCGCCAAGGATCAATGGGCAAGGATCGCGCCCGCCGAACGCGCCAGGATTCTCAATCGCGTCGCCGACCGGCTCGAAGACAATCTGGAGTTGCTGGCACTTGCCGAGACGATCGACAATGGCAAGCCGATCCGCGAGACGCGCGCTGCCGACGTGCCGCTCGCGATCGACCATTTCCGCTACTTCGCCGGCTGCATCCGGGCGGAGGAAGGCGGCATCTCGACGATCGATGCGGACACCATCGCCTATCATTTCCGCGAGCCGCTCGGCGTCGTCGGCCAGATCATCCCGTGGAACTTCCCGCTGCTGATGGCGGCGTGGAAGATCGCCCCGGCGCTGGCGGCGGGCAACTGCACCGTCATCAAACCCGCATCCCAGACGCCGCTCACCTTGCTGATGTTCGCCGAGCTCACCGCCGACATCCTGCCGCCCGGCGTGCTCAATGTCGTTACCGGCCCGGGACGGACCGTTGGCCAGGCGATCGCCGCCAATCCGCGCATCGCCAAGGTCTCGTTCACCGGCGAGACCGTCACCGGCAAGCAGATCATGCACGCCGCGGCGGACCATCTGATCCCCCAGACGATGGAGCTTGGCGGCAAGTCGCCCAACATCTTCATGGCGGACGTGCTCGACGAGGACGATGCCTTCTTCGACAAGGCGCTCGAAGGCTTTACTTTGTTCGCCTTCAACAAGGGCGAGGTCTGTACCTGCCCGTCGCGCGCCCTGATCCATGTGTCGATCTTCGACCGCTTCATCGAGCGCGCCGTGGCGCGCGTCGCCGCGATCCGCCAGGGCGATCCGCTCGACCCGTCGGTCCAGGTCGGCGCGCAGGCGTCGGAGGACCAGCTCCACAAGATCCTGGGCTATATCGATATCGGCAAGGCCGAGGGCGCGCAGTGTCTGGTCGGTGGCGCCAGGGCGCTGCCGGGCGGTGCGCTCGACCAGGGCTATTTCGTGCAGCCGACCGTGTTCGTGGGTCAGAACCACATGCGCATCTTCCAGGAGGAGATCTTCGGTCCCGTCCTGTCGGTCACCACGTTCAAGACGGTCGAGGAGGCGATCGCACTTGCCAATGACACCGCCTACGGTCTTGGCGCGGGCGTCTGGACCCGGAGCGGCAACACCGCCTACCGGCTCGGCCGCGCGATCGAGGCCGGGCGGGTCTGGACCAACTGCTATCATCAGTACCCCGCCCATGCCGCCTTCGGCGGATACAAGGCATCGGGCTTCGGGCGTGAAAACCACCGGATGATGCTCGATCATTATCAGCAGACCAAGAATCTGCTCGTCTCCTATGACGAGCACGCGCTCGGCCTATTCTGACCCCCCGCTTAAAAGGAGAAACGGACATGGCGAAAACCATGAAGGCGGCGGTCGTCCGCGAATTTGGCAAGCCCCTGGTCATCGAGGACGCGCCGATCCCGACGGTCGGCCCCGGGCAGGTCCTGGTCAAGATTGCGGCAACCGGCGTGTGCCATACCGACCTGCACGCGGCAGAAGGGGACTGGCCGGTCAAGCCCAACCCGCCCTTCATTCCTGGCCATGAGGGCGTCGGGCATGTCGCCGCCGTTGGTGCCGGCGTCACCCATGTGAAGGAAGGCGACCGGGTCGGTGTGCCCTGGCTCTACACCGCCTGCGGGCACTGCGTGCATTGCCTGGGTGGCTGGGAGACGCTTTGCCACGAACAGCAGAACACCGGCTATTCGGTCAATGGCAGCTTTGCCGAATATGTCCTCGCCGATCCCAACTATGTTGGTCACCTTCCCGACAATGTCGACTTCCTCGACATTGCGCCGATCCTCTGCGCGGGCGTCACCGTCTACAAGGGATTGAAGGCCACCGAGGCCCGACCCGGCGAGTGGGTGGTCGTCTCCGGCATTGGCGGGCTCGGCCACATGGCGGTGCAATATGCCCGAGCCATGGGTCTCAATGTGGCCGCGGTCGACATCGACGATAGCAAGCTCGACCTCGCTACACGCCTTGGCGCCACACTGACGGTCAACGCGCGCAACGAGGACCCTTCGGCAGCGCTCAAGAAAGCCATTGGCGGCGCGCACGGGGCGCTGGTGACCGCCGTTTCGCCCAAGGCGTTCCAGCAGGCGCTCGGCATGGTCCGGCGCGGCGGCACGGTCGCGCTCAACGGCCTGCCGCCGGGCGACTTCCCGTTGTCGATCTTCGACACCGTGCTGAACGGCATTACCGTGCGCGGCTCGATCGTCGGCACGCGGCTCGATCTGCTCGAGGCACTGGCGTTCGCCGGCGAGGGCAAGGTCAAGGCCACGGTCCATGCAGACAAGCTGGAGAACATCAACGACGTCTTCTCCCGCATGCATCATGGCGACATCGAGGGCCGGATCGTCCTCGACCTCGCCTGAAGCCGACTTCGCGAAAGTACAGTTCATGTCTCCCTTACATATCCGGCCGATCGCGCGGCGCCGTTTCGTCCAGGGGCTGGCGATCGGCGGCGCGGTCGCCGGTTTCGCCCCGGCGCTTCTCGCGCGATCCGCACCAACCTTGCCCGCTGAGCTGAGCGGGACCGAGTTCGACCTCGAGATCGCCGAGCTGCCGGTCAACTTCACCGGCAAACGCCGTATCGCGACCGCCGTGAACGGCAGCGTGCCCGCGCCGGTCCTGCGCCTGCGCGAAGGCGACACGGTCACGCTGCGCGTACGCAACGGCCTCAAGGAGATGTCGAGCATCCATTGGCACGGCATCATCGTGCCGGCGGAGATGGACGGCGTGCCCGGCATCAGCTTTGCCGGCATCGCGCCGGGCGAGACCTTCACCTATCGCTTCGAGGTCCGCCAGAGCGGAACCTACTGGTATCACGCTCACACGCTCGCCGAGCAGACGGGACTCTATGGAGCGATCATCGTGGAGCCAAAACAGGTGCCGACGGCGCGGGCGCCCGATCGCGACTATTGCATCGTGCTCAGCGACTGGTCGGACGAGCCGCCGCTGCAGATCTTCCTCAATCTCAAGAAGCAGAGCAGCTACTATAATTTTGCGCAGCCGACCGCCGGCGATTTCCTCAAGGATGTCGGCACCATGGGCTTGGGCAAGGCGCTCGAGCGGCGGCGGATGTGGAACAGCTCGCGGATGAACCCGACCGACTACAGCGATGTCTCTGCCGCGACCTACACCTATCTGATGAACGGCGCGCCGCCCGCCGGCAACTGGACCGGTATCGCCGCGCCCGGCGAGCGCGTGCGCCTGCGCTTCGTCGGCGCGGGGACGGCGACGTTCTTCGACGTGCGGATCCCCGGGGTCGAGCTGACGGTCGTATCGACCGACGGGCAGCCGGTCGAGCCGGTCACGGTCGAGGAATTCCGGATCGGCCCGGGCGAGACCTACGACGTCGAGTTCACCATGCCCGAGGGCGGCGCCCGCACCATCTTCGCGCAGGCGATCGATCGGAGCGGCTATGCGCGTGGCACGATCGCACCGGCCCCGGGCATGGCGGCAGCCGTGCCGCCGCTCGATGCCCGGACCTGGCTCGAGCCGGTCGACATGATGGGCGCGATGGCGACGATGGGCGCAATGGGAGGCGACGCGCATGCCGGGCACGGCATGACCGAGATGCCGGCCAGGGCACGGCACGCCCGCACCGAATATGGCGCCAATACCGACATGCGCGTCGACTATCCGCGCACCAATCTCGACGATCCCGGCGCCGGGCTGCGCGGGCGCGGCTGGCGCGTGCTGACGCTGGCCGATCTGCGCACGCCGGGCGGCGATCCCGACCCGCGCGAGCCCGAGCGCGACATCGAGCTGCATCTGACGGGCAATATGGAACGGTTCATCTGGTCGCTCGACGGCATCAAGCTCAACGATTCCAGGCCGCTTCATTTCAAGCCAAACGAGCGGCTGCGCGTCACCTTCGTCAACGACACGATGATGGCGCATCCGATGCATCTGCACGGCATGTGGAGCGATGTCGAAGGCCCGGACGGCGCCTTCCAGGTCCGCAAGCATACGGTCGTGGTCCAGCCCGCCCAGCGGGTGAGCTTCCGCGTCACCGCCGACGCCATGGGCCGATGGGCCTTCCACTGCCATCTGCTCTATCACATGGCGGCCGGCATGTTCCGGGAGGTGGTGGTCGCATGATCCGGATTTTCCCCTCGCGCGGCATCGCTCTTGGCGCTGCCCTCTTCCTGGCGCCGGCGATCACGGCTCCCGCCCTCGCGCAGGATGCCTCGCCCCCGTCGCCCGCCGCCACCCCTGCCCAAACGGCCACTCCCGCTCAGCACACCCCTTCCGCGCAAGGCTCTCAGGACCATGCGGGCATGGACATGCCGGGCATGGATATGACCGACACGAAGGCGTCCGGTAACGGCGCCACGATGGACATGGGCTCGATGCAGGGCGGCCAGGCCCCGCCGGACGCGCGCAACTCGGACGATTATGCCGACGGCTACCGCAACTCGACGCTGCCGGGCTATGAGATGGCCGACAAGCTCTCAATCCCCAAGATACTTGTCGATGAGCTTGAGTTCACCAGCGGCAACGAGGGTCAGGGCGTGGGCTGGACCGTGCTCGTCACCAAGGGTCAGGACAATGACAAGCTCTGGCTGCGCAGCCAGGGGCTCAAGAACTCCCGCGACCAACGTCTCGATCCGGAGAGCAGCGTCGAGGCGCTGTGGTGGCACAGCAAGAACCCGTTCTGGGGCACGCTGCTCGGGGTCAGGCAGGATCTCGGCAAGGGTGCGACCACCTGGCTGGCCGCCGGCGTCGAGGGACTGGCGCCCTATTGGTTCGACGTCCAGCTCACCGGCTATGTAGGAACCGATGGGCGTCTCGCGGCGCGCGCCAAGGCGTCCTATGAGGTCTTGTTCACCAATCGGTTGATCCTTACGCCGCAGGTGGAGACCAATATCTATTCGAAGCGGTCGAGCGATCGGCAGCTCGGCAGCGGCTTCAGCAATGTCGAGCTGAGCGGACGGTTGCGCTACGAGGTGTCGCGCAAGTTCGCGCCCTATATCGGCTTCGTCTGGGAGCGCGCATTTGACGGCACGGCCGATTTCCGTCGCCTGCGCGGGGAAGGGCCTTCCGAACACAGGCTGGTGATCGGCTTGCGCGCCTGGTGGTGATCCGCGGATGGCCACTCGAGGGGTCGACCGCGAACGCGCCGCGTGACAAGGCTGGATCGCAAGCCAACGGTCGCTGGCCGGCCTCCTTTTTCGTCTTGTTGCTCGCGGCGGCTGCGGCGTCGGCGGGACAGACGGCCATTCTCGCCTTCCTTCCGGCACTGGTCGACCCGGCTCGTGGCGCGCTATCGTCAAGCGCTCATGATTTTCATGTCGCGAGCCTGACCGCGGTCCATCCCCTGGCAGCCTTGCTGGCGGCGCCGCTCTGGGGCTGGATCGCGGACCGGGTCGACTATCGGGCGATGTTGCGCGCAGCGCTGGTCATCCTCGCCCTGGTGACCGCGCCGATCGGCCTCGTCGGGCTGCCTGAGCTTTATGCATTGCGCCTGGTGGCGGGGATGGCGTCGGCCGCCATCATACCGTTGGGCTTGCTCTGCGCGAGCTTTGCCGCAAACGAGCGCGCGGACCAGGCGCGGCGCTTCACCTGGCTGACCGCCTTCTTGTTTCTGGGCGATCTCGCCGGTCCGCTGGTGGCGGAGGTCTCGGCCGCGATCCTGCCCCGCGCTCCCCTCATGATCCTCGCTTTCGGCATCGGTGCCGTCGGGGCGGCGCTTTGCGCCGTGCGTCTGCCGCGCTGGTGTGCACCTTGCATCGATGGCGGAGACCTGCCCGCGCCGACGCTCGGCGCGACGCTCATCCTGCTTTTCGTCACGATCGTCGCGGGCGGCGGGCTGGCGGCGATGCATGTCAATCTCCTGGTGACGCGGAGCGTCATTTCGCTGAGCCGCGAAGAGATCGCCTGGATGCTCAGTCTCTGCGGATTGGGCATGCTGGCAGCACAGATCTTCCATGCGAGGCTCGATTGGCTGGTGACCATGCCGAGGCGGCTTGCGGGGCTGACGCTCGGCCTGCTGGCTGCGGCGCTCTTCCTGTTCCCTGTCGCCGCGAGCATGGCCGAACTCAGTGGGATCATCGTTGCTGCCGGCTGGAGCTCGGCAACCCTTCGATTGGTCACCAGCTTCTGGATCAGCGGTGCGGCAGCCCCTTCGGGTCTGAAGCTCGGTCTCCAGCATTCCGCCGCCAGCATCGGGCAGGCGCTCGCGCCGCTGGCGATCGCCGTCGTCGCTCCCGGGGCGCAGCACTTAGTCTTGTGGGGGATTGGTGGTCTGTCGCTGGCGCTGCTTGTGTCCTTGCCGCTCGCCTGGAGGCCGCGCGCCATCGTGAAATCTTCAGCGTGATGAGGGGTAGGGGGCATCAATGCGTATAGATCATTAGGAACCCTATCGCATGCTTCCGGGAGCCGTTCATGAAGACCCGTCTTTCTGCCGCCTTGCTGTTCCTCGCCCTGCCCGGCGCAGCGCTTGCGGCGAATGATGTCGTCGTCCACCGGGACCCGGGTTGTGGATGCTGTGAGAAGTGGGCCCAGGCGCTTCGCGCGAAGCTGGGCCGCACGGTCGTCATGCGCGACGATGCGTCGCGCGGGGCGCTTCAGCGGAGGGCCGGCATGCCGGGCACGCTGGCATCCTGCCACAGCGCGATGGTTGATGGCTATCTGATCGAGGGCCATGTCCCGGTCGCCGATATCAAGCGCCTGCTGGCAACCCGTCCCGTAGGCGTCAGAGGCATTGCGGTGGCGGGGATGCCGATCGGCTCGGAGGGCATGGAAGTGGCAGGCGCCGCCCGCCAACCCTATGCGGTGGTGTCGTTCGGCAGTTCGGGCCAGAAGGTCTTCGCGCGGCATTGATCACGCACGCCTCGGCTCTCGCTGGTGATTTCCTGTTTGAATGACTGGGACTTGCTCGCCCCCACCTGTATAGTCATTTGATGCATGCTCCCGCTCGCCCCCATAGCCGCGCATCCGCTCCCCGGACGAAAGCTGCTTCTGTGGGCGAACCCGCGGTCGACGCTGCCGGTGCGGAGAAGCAACCTCGCTATGTGGCGATCAAAGACAGCATTTTCGAGGACATCCGGGAAGGTCGCCTGAAGCCCGGCGACCAGACGCCGTCAGAGGCCGAGCTCGTCGAGACGTTCAAAGTCTCGCGCATGACCGCAAACCGGGCGTTGCGGGAACTGCAATCGGCCGGTGTCGTGGTACGGCGGGCGGGGCGGGGCAGCTTTGTCGCCGAGCCCCGGCCGATCGGGCAGCTGATCGAGATCCGCAACATCGCGGAGGAGGTGCGCGGCAGGGGCCACGCCTATCGCGCGCGCGTCATTTATAATATCGAGATACGGGCTGATGCGGAAAGGGCAGCTCTGCTGGAAGTCGGCTTGGGCACGCGCCTCTTCCATTCGCTTATCGTCCATCACGAGACCGAATTCCCAATTCAGGTCGAGGAGCGCTTTGTGCTGGCATCTGCTGCGCCACGCTACGGAGAGAGGGATTTCAGCGCCTCGACGCCGAATGAATATCTGACACGTGTTGCCCCGCTCGAGCGAGTAGAGCACCGGGTGTGCGCGGCGATGCCGGATACAGCCATGCGAACAATGCTGGGCCTCGCTGAAGGAGAACCAGTGCTAATGATGACGCGCAGAACCTGGAGTCGCGGACGTCTCGTATCGCACGCTTGGCTCACGCACCCGGGCAATCGGTTCGAGCTATCGGCGGCTTTTTCTGTTGGGACCTAGCGATCAGCCCGCGCCCAACTTGACGGCCGATTTGCGCCTGCGCCGCAACCATCGCACGTCGGCGCGACTGAAGCTCTTAAACAGCAGGTAGAAGCCCGTCCCCGACAGCCACAAAGTACCGAACGCAACGAAGACGATCAGCGGGTGATTGAAGCTGGTGCGGTTCACATAGTCCATATTGTGGAGCATCCAGAAGAAATCCCAGGTGCGCCATGTGTCGCCGCGCATGACCAGGAATCGGCCGGTGTCGGCGGAGATGTAGGCGCTGCTGTTCTCTGCGTCCGCGAAATCCAGTCGCCACATGGTGCCTTCGTGCTCGCGCGCTTCCACATTCGGTTCGGCGAGCAACGTTGCCTTGCGGATCGGTGCTTCATTCACCATCGTCGCGACGTCGCGCGCGACCTGCTCGTCGACCCGAACCGGGGCGCCGCTCGTCGCGTCGATTAGCCGCGTGCCCGTGGTGGATCGAAGCTCGTAGACGCGGCGTGTGGCAAGGGACCGCAAGGCGATGCCGAGCACGGGACCATCAAGAGCGAGCTTTGCCGGCGCAATATAGTCACCGGCAGGTAGGGCGTGCTGATGGCTGGCCTGCGCACTGTGTCCGCCGACCTTCTCCTGATCGAGCAAGGCCATCATCGAGCCGCTCAGAGCCCAAAGGAGAAACTGCACGCCCAGGATCAGGCCGACCCATTTGTGGATGCGCCGAAAAAAGAGCGGGGTGAACCGGATTTTCTTCATGCCTTCTTCTTCCTGCGCCGCGGGAACGACCAAAGCAGCAGCCAAGCCCCGGCCAGCGCCATGGCAAGGGCACTCCAGGTCGCCACGCGCAGCAGCGGATTGTTGACGTCGGAGCGATCGTCATAGTCCATGATGTGCAGCATCCACGCGAAATCGAACACGCGCCACAGCGCATGGCGGCGCGAGATCAGCTCACCGGTCTGCGGAGAGAGATACAGGGTTGGCCGGTTCCAGGCATCGAATTCGACCTGCCAATAGGGAGGCTTGCGCGCCTGCATTTCCAGTGGCGCCGTCGTCAGCAGCCGGGCTGCGACGATGTCCCCGGTGCCGCTGTAGATGCGCCGAGCGGCGGCGCGGATTTGTGCCTCGCTCAAATCGGGGATGGGCTGTCCCGAACCTGCATCGAAGAGTCTTGGACCAGCCGGGGTCTGCGCGCGCCAGACGGGCTGATTCATGAACCGTTGCAGGCGGATCTCGGACGCGTCGGGAGCCGATTGAACAATCCGCGCCGGCGGGACGAAGCTCGCAAGGTCGATGGGGGCGACGACCGGTGGGCGGACCAGATCGTCGCCATGGATGATGTCGATATGGACGGCCACCATATAGAAGCCGGTCAGCGTCCAGAGCAGAACCTGGACGCCGACGATCAGGGCCAGCCACTTGTGCGTCCGGCGGATGACCAAAGGCCAGCGAATTGCCATGTGCTGCCCTTCAGAACGCGGTTCGGAAGCCGGCGTAGAAGCGCCGTCCGAGCAGATCATAGGTCATCGTGTCGGTGTTGGCATCGGTGAAGCTCTGGATATAGGGCGCCTTGCGGTCGAACAGATTATCGGCCCCGATCTGGAAACGTGTCTTCTCGTCGATCGCGAAGGCAAGCTGAAGATTGTGGTAGAAGACGTTCGGCGTGCGGTAGCCGATGTCGCCGGCCGATGCGTTGAAGTCGGTCGCCTTGCCGATCCATTGTGTCGACCAGGTCGCGCTGATGCCGTCCTTTTCCGCCGTCAGCACGCCATAACCACGCCATTTCGGATAGCCGCCATTGCCGCCCCCGATAAACCCGTCGAAATAGATCGGCGCGCCGCCGGGGAAGGGGTTTACGACATATTTGTTGAGATAGGTCATGTTGAGATCCAAGGAGATCTTCACCTCGCCCACCGCACCACTGTACACCAGACCCAGATCGAGACCATTCATCTCCTCGCGGCCGGTGTTGATGGGCTGGGCGGAGAGGTAAGTGACCTCGCCGGTCAGCGCGCTGCGCGTAAAGTCGCTGCAGAACGGGTGCGACAGGTTCTGGCTCGCATAGCAGACTGCGAGCTTGGTCGAGCCGGGAATGGCCCGGATCGCGTCCTTGATCTTGATGTCGAACCAGTCTGCCGTCAGCGACAACCCTGGGATGATGCCGCGCGGCGATATCACCGTACCAACGGTCCAGGTCGTGGAGCTTTCGGGCCGAAGGCTCTGGTTACCGCCCACTGTGGTGAGGATCGTGGTGCCGAGCTGCGTATAGTTGGCCGGCACACCGGACGCCTGACAATTGGCGATCAAGGTCACGTTGCCGCTGGAGGTGTAGCGCGAGCAGGGATCGGTCGTGGTCAGATTGCCTTCCGAGACGCCGCCGAAAAGCTCCGGCACGTTGGGAATGCGAAAGCCCGTCCCATAAGTGCCGCGCAGACGGATGCTGTCATTGACTACCCAGTCGGCACTGAGCTTGTAATTCCAGTCGCTCCCGAAGAGATTATAGTCTGAGTAGCGGACTGCGCCATCGAGCGTGAGCGCCTTGGCGAAAGCTGTGTTGGCAAGCACCGGCACCGATAGCTCGAGATAGGCTTCCTTGGCGGTGCTCGAGCCCGAAATAGGATCCTGCTGATTGACGTTCGCCACGCCGAGCACCGTCAACGGGTCGGGATCGCGCCAGCCTTTTTCGCGCCGATAGACCACGCCGGTGGCGAAGGACACCGCGCCGGCTGGAAGGGAGAAGAGATCGCCGTTGAGGTCAGCCGTGACCGTGCCGAGTTCGTTGCCTCCGCGATCGCGCGAGGTGAACAGAATATAATCCAGAACCTGAGGTGTCAGGTCTCCGAACCCAAGATAGTCACCGCAGGGGATGGCCGCGCCCGCCGTGCTGGAGCATTTGCTCCTGTCGAGCGTGTTCGCGACGCGCTCGAGATTGGCGATGTTGGTCGAGCCGTCGACGGCCGTGTTACGCCCGAAGCTGCCCGCGACTTCCCAGGCCCAGTCGTTCGCCAGCTTGCCGCGCAGCCCGAAGGTGCCTTGCCAGGTATCGGTCTCCTGGAAGAAGTGGCGCGCGCCGGGTTCGGCGAGGCGGCGCTGGGCCAGGACCAGGTTCTGGCCGGTCGGATTGGTCGGATTGCTGGCTGGTATCGAGAGATTGCGCAGCGTGCCGGGTGTCGCGATCTGATTCGACTTGCGGAACGTATAGAGGAACTCGCCGAACGCCTGGATACCGTCGGTCAGCGCATAGTCCGCGAAGAAGGCCGTGCTGACGCGCTCGACTGGGCTGACCGCATTGAGAAACGGGTTCGAGTTGAAGTTGTGCTTGGCGGGACTGTAAGGCTCGTAGAAGTTCCCGTTCCCTCCGGGTACCTGGTTGAAGTTGATCTGTTGGCCGTTGGGCAGCACCGCGCGTCCGCCGATCGTCGAGGCGCTGTTGACGCAGCTCAGCGAGCCCGGCGTCGTTTCAGCGAGCGAGCAGGGCGCACGCGAGGCCATGTTGACGGCGCTGGTCTTCTGGTAGGTGACTGCTGCCATGAACCCGCCACGATCGTTGCGAATGCCCCAAAGTAGGTCCGCGGTGAGATCGGAGCCGTCGCCGCGCTCGGTAATGCCTTGTCGGACGCTGAGACCCAGGCCTTCATAATCGGTGCGCGTGACAAGGTTGACCACGCCGGCCATGGCATCGGCCCCGTAGATAGCGGACGCGCCATCCTTGAGGACATCGGTGCGTGCCAGCGCCACGACCGGGATCATGTTGAGATCGGGTGAGGAATTGGCGCCGGTGCCGCCCGCGACGAGGCGTCGGCCGTTGAGGAGCACGAGTGTGCGCTTGATGCCGAGGCCGCGCAGATTGACCTGAGCAGTGCCATAACCGTTGTTGGTCCAGTAGGCCGATGTCTGGTTGCCCGCGAAGCCGGCATTGGCCGGCAAACGCTGCAAGGCGGTTTCGATATTGACGATGCCGGTATTTTGGATCTGCTCGGCGGTGACCACGGTGGCCGGTCCAACCCCGGCCAGATCCTGCCGACGGATTCGTGAGCCGGTAACGACGATGTCGCTGTCATCCCCCAGGACTTGTGCTTTTGGCTGCGGTGTCGGATCGGCCTGAGCGAGAGCCGGCGCGGCGTAGCCCGCGACGATGGCGGCGCTGCCGAGCAGGGCCATCCTGATGGTCATGTGCAATCCCCCTGACGTT
>NZ_JAPCWC010000037.1 GCF_026420865.1 Novosphingobium clariflavum
CGTATTGCCGCGTGCTGATATGGGCAGCGTGGTTCGTGCGACTTGGGAAGACAAAATCTTCCAGAGAGCCGCTCCGGAGCTCAAGCCATTTGAGAAGACTGGCCCGGGCATCATCCATCAGTTCGAACTGGACGGGTCGCCCGGTCTTTTGCTGAACCACGGTAGCGCGGGTTCGAATCTTCCGATCGCAGGCGATATCCCCGATCGTCATCTTCACGAGGTCGCAACCGCGCAGCTTGCTGTCGATCGCAAGATCGAAAAGGGCCCGAGCCCGAATGCGCCGGTGCTGGTCGAGAAAGAAACGCACCGCCCAGATCTGGCGCGGTTTGAGCGCGCGCTTGGGTCCCACTTTGCGCCCTGCGTTCCACGAAACGCGTTCGTGAATGGCGGGATCAAATTCTGATAAACCCATGACACATCTCCTATGGCCGTAATGGCCTTAGGTAGAACGCATCAGCGCAGCTCGATTGCCTGCTGTTGCGAAATGGGCGTCCGGCGCGACAGAAACGTAGGTATCGTCGAGTTGATGCGCAGTAACGGATGGCGGACTTCGGCCAGAAGATCGGCCAAAGAATCGGCCAAATGGCTACTCCGCATCCCATCAGAGAGAATGTCAGGTAAAGCATAAGGCTGGAAAACCAGCTACTTTTAGGCTAATGCGAGCAGCAGAGAACTGCTGTAAAGATCGGCCAAACCTGTGGCAATGAACGTCGAATCCCCCACCCAGATTGAGCCTGCACGGATCGACGCACCGGCCGGCGATTTGCCCGACCTGGTCGCCGAAATAGCAGCCAAGGCCGAAGGTCTCGGGCGAGCACTTCATCCGCAGACCGCACTCCATCTCGCCAGCCTCGTACGATTGATGAATACCTATTACAGCAACCTCATCGAGGGGCACCGCACCCGTCCTCGGGATATCGAGCGCGCGCTGGCCGGCGAACGCGATGACGATCAACGAGATCTCATGGCTGAAGCCGCAGCGCATTACCGCGTGCAGGAAGCCATCGATCGAGCTGCCGTTGACGGCGAACTTCCCGATCCTGCGGACCCCAATTTTATCCTGCGGTTGCACCGTGATTTCTACGCGGATGCCTCGATCGACATGCTCACCGGGCGCGGTGGAGAGCGAAGCTTTGTCATGACGCCGGGCGAATGGCGATCAAGGGCCGAGCACGATGTCCAGATTGGCCGTCACATCCCGCCATCGTCGGCCAGAGTGGCCGATTTCATGAGCTATTTCTTCTCGCGGTTTGCCTTTGAACCCAAGGATGGAATGCGCATGACCGCAGTGGGAGCCGGGAAGGCAAAGCGCATCCTTGCGCTGGCAACAGCACATCACCGGTTCAATTGGATTCATCCCTTTCCCGATGGCAATGGCCGGGTTAGCCGATTGATGAGCCACGCCATGGCGCTAAAGGCAGGGATCGGCGCACACGGGCTATGGTCGGTATCTCGAGGGCTTGCGCGCGGACTGGGGCCGGGAGATGCTGGCCGGACAGAATATCGCAAATACATGGCCGCTGCCGATGCACCGCGCCAGGGAGACCGCGACGGGCGGGGAAACCTTTCCGAAGCGCATCTGGTGGGATTTGCCGAGTGGTTTCTCAAAGTCTGCCTCGATCAAATCAGCTACATGTCGAGCCTATTCGAACTCGACACCCTATCCAAGCGGATTGAGCGCCATGTGTTGATCACAGATGGCTTGTCTCCGGAAAGTAACTGGCTGCTTCAGGAGGCCCTTATTCGAGGCGAGTTCGAGCGGGGCGCCGCACCGCGCCTTACGGGTCTGCCCGAGCGCAGTGCTCGACGTGTCCTAAAGGAGCTAACCGACGCTGGATTGCTGGCGTCCGATACCCCGAAGGGGCCGGTATCGCTTCGTTTCCCAAGTGACACTCAGGATACGCTTTTCCCAAAGCTCTTCGCCTGACAGCGACCCTTAAAAGACACTCAGCGATCAACTGTTGGCCCTTAGGTGCGGACCGTCCGGTTCCGGCAGGGGGCGACCAGACCCAGTCATTCAGTCCTCGCACAGGGATGGCCGATGTTCCGAAAAAGCGGCGATCAGTCAAACGCCGACTGGGCGTCGTGCGGTTCGCGCCAAGTCCTGAAGTGATGCCTACAACGCCGAAGCCGGAGGCACCGCGCCTTCGCGCGGGAAGCATGGTGCCCGCACCTTTATTTCTCGGAAATAGTTATGCAGGATTCGCAAGCCTGATTGCATTTATCAGGGCTTTGGCTTTGTATCACTGAATACTCAATAGAAGATTTTGCTTCCATTGAGCTCGTAAAAGCCAGCTTCGACAGCATGTGTAACGTTCCTTTTTTTGATATGGTGAAATTCCCATTCACCATTTCGACATTATAGTTCTGAAAGCCGTGACATGATCGAAGTTGATCGAGTATACACCAACTTCTTCACCGAACTCTCGATGCAAGTCCCCTGAAACAGCATCGTCGTCCTCGATCACCAGTATGCGCATCGGGCTTGCGATAGTGCGAAAACCGGAGACGAGCCAGCGGGAACGAAACGGTCTTCGTCGACCAAGGCGGCAACGGAAAGGCAGCGCAGTCAAAAGCCGTTCCGGAAACCGTCAATGCGTCGCGGTCCTGATCCCGATCTCCACAGCGAAGCCCCGCAGATCGTCCAGTATCCGCGCATCACCACCGTGCGCCTGTGCGATCGCCTGCACCATGCTCAGCCCAAGCCCGTGCCCGGCCGTCGAGCGGGCGAGTTCGGCCCGAGCGAACCTGTCGAACAGACTCGGCCGCTCCGCTACGGGGACACCGGGGCCATCGTCGGCAACGGTGATCCGGACCAGTCCGCCCCCGTCCCGGATGCTCACCGTGACAGCAGTTCCCGGCGGTGTGTGCCGCAGGCAATTGTCGAGCAGGTTGGTAAGCGCCTGGCTTATCAGTCGTCGGTCGCCCACGACTTCCATCCCGGCGGGCGCAACGAGGTGCAGCGAGCGCCCGTCGTCGTCGAAATCCGGGCGATAAGTCTCCACCATCTGGTCGATCAGGGCCGACAGGTCGAAGCGCTCTTTCGGCAGCCTGTCCGACATGCCTTCGATTTCCGCGATGCGGAGCAGCGCTGAGAATATCGCGAGGATATCGTCCATTTGTACCCGCGCGCGTTCGATCTGCGCCAACCGCTCCTCCGGGTCGGCGGCCTCGGCTATGCTGTCAAGGCTGGCATGGAGGCGGGTCAGCGGCGTGCGCAGGTCATGGGCGATGTCGCTGGAAACCTGCCGCAGATTGTCCATGAGCGTCTCGATGCGATCGAGCATGCGGTTCAGCGTCGCCGACAACCGATCGAACTCGCTGTCCGATCCGTCGCGTGGAATACGGCGCGCAAGGTCGCCCGCGATGATCGCCTGTGCCGTCGTGTCGATGCGGTTGAGCCGACGGCGGATCGTCCAGCCCAGCAGCAGCGCCATCGACGCCCCTGCCAGCGCGATCATCGTCAGCGCGCCGGCGAACAGCAGGCCCATCGTATGGTCGATCTGGTCAAGATCGGCGCGGTCTGCGGCGACGACCAGCATTCCCCCCGGAACGACCGTCGTCAGCGACTGGCCGATCCGCCCAGCGCCCGAGGCAAGACGGTAATGGAAGAATTCCTCGAAACCCGGCTTCCCGGGAACCGTGGCGCTCACGGACCCTGCCAGCTTCGTCCCCCGGTTATCGACCAGAAGGTATTCCGGGCTGGCGGTGGAGCGCGCGGCATCGCGCCGACCGATCGCTGTCGCCAGCGCCGGAAGACCGCCACCTTCGGCTTCCGCAAGCAGCCCCGAAGTCTCCGCCGCTATGCGGTGATCGAGTTGCTCCTCCAGAGCTTCATGCGTGATTTCGTAGGCGACGGCACCGATGGCTGCCGTCGCCAGCGCGAAACCCAGCGCCGTGATCGCGATGAGCCCCGGTGTCGTACGCCAGATCCTGCGCAGCATTCAGCCGCCCCGCAGCATATAGCCGGCGCCCCGGATCGTCTCGATTGCGTCCTCGTCGAACCCTGCGTTCAGCTTGGAGCGCAGGCGGCTGAGGTGGGTCTCGACGATGTTTGTCTTGGGATCGAAGTCGAAGTCCCACACGCGTTCGAGCAGCATCGTGCGCGTCACGACCCGGCGCGGATTGCGCATCAGTTCTGCGAGGATCGAGAATTCGCGCGGTTGCAGCGTGATGCGCACGCCTGCCCGGTCCACCGTCCGCTGGTGCAGGTCGAGGACGATATCCCCTACCGTCAGGCGGTGCGCCTCCACGCGGGCAGCGGGCCTGCGCCCCAGCGCGGCGATCCGCGCCGACAACTCTGAAAAGGCGAAGGGCTTGACCAGATAATCGTCGGCTCCCGCCGTCAGCCCCTCCACGCGATCGTTGATCCCGCCGATGGCCGTCAGCATCAGCACCGGCGTGTCGTTCGACGCCCCGCGCAGCGCCTTGAGCACGGAAAGGCCATCGAGACCGGGCATCATGCGATCGAGCACGATCACGTCGAGTTCTCCGTCCATGGCCTGATACAGTCCGTCCCGACCATTGGCCGCACGCACAACGGTATGGCCCAGCTCCGCAAGGCCGCGGGTGACGAAGCGCGCCGTGTCCTCGTCGTCTTCGATAAGCAGGATTCGCATACAATCAGCCTAGCGCGGAGCGGGCTCGGTACGCCAGCCGCCGCCGAGGGCGCGGAACAGCGCGACTTCGGCCTTCGCCAAGGCGAGGTCGCCCTGTGCCTTGTCCAGCCGGGCGCTGGCCAGCGTGCGTTCCGCATCGACCTGCAGCAGCCCCGCCGCATCGCCCAGCCTGACGCGGGCGGCGGAGCGGCGGGCGTAAGCCTGCGCTTCCCGTGTCGCATCGGCCAGCAACCGGTTGCGGCGGACCTGCGCATCGTAATCCGCCAGAGCCGTCTCGACTTCGCGCAGGGCCTTGAGCACCGCTACGTCCCACCCCGCCAGTGCGGCCTGCTCGGACGCGCGTGCCTGCGCGATCTTCGCCCGCGCGGGGGCCTGATTGGGAAACGCCCAGCTTACGAGCGGCGAGGCGACGGCGTCGAACCCTCCCGTCAGCAGGCCCAACGCTCCGCCCAGATTGACCCGGGGGTAGAGGTCAGCCCGCGCCACGCCGACCCGCGCTGCGGCCGCCGCCAGCTTGCGCTCCGCCTCGCGGATGTCCGGGCGGCGCAGCAGCAGCGCCGCGCCATCGCCCACCGGGGCCGTCTGGAGGCGCGGCGCGGTGGTGCAGGCGAGCGTATAGCTGCGCGCCTCGGCGGGTGGGCGGCCTTGCAGCGTGGCGATGCGGTAGAGCGCGCCCATGCGCTGCGCCTCGAAAGGCGCGATGGTGGCGCGTGTCGAAGCGGCCAGCGTCGCCGCCTGCGAGACTTCCAGCGGAGAGACTTCGCCCGCCGCCAGTTGCTCGCGCACCAGCGCCACGGCGTGGTCCTGTGCCGCAGCGATGGCCTTCGCTTCGCCGATCGCCTGCGTGAAGGCGCAGAGTTCCAGATAGCCCTGCACGGTATCGGCGACGACGGCCACCTTCACCGCATCGCTTGCAGCCTGCTGCGCCTCGGCATCGGCACTGGCGGCAAGAGCGCCGGAACGCAGGCGGCCGAACAGGTCGATGTCCCAGCTAGCGGTGGCGGCAATGTCCCAGTCGCTTGCGGAGACCGACGCCGCACTCGGCTGGCTGGCGCTGTTGTCGATGGTGAGGCCGCTCTCGATGGTCGCCACCGGAAGGCGCGCCGCCTGCGCCTGCCGCAGCGAAGCGCGCGCCACATCGAGATTGGCATAAGCGACGCGCAGATCCGCGTTGGCGGACAGGCTGCGCGCCACGAGTTCGTCGAGTTGCTGATCTTCGTAGAGCCGCCACCAATCGTCCGGGACAGGCGCGATGGAGGCGACCGGCAGGTGGGCGAAGGGACCGGTAGCGGTGGACGGAACGACGGGCACCTGCGGCTTCGGCGCGGTCATGCAGGCCGACAAGGCAAGCGCCAACAGCGGCACGGAGCGATGGAAGATCCTCATGCCACCACCTCCGAGCGGACCGCATCACCGCCGCCATAGCGTCCGTACAGCGCAGGCATGAGGAACAGGTTGAGCGCGGTCGACGAGATCAGCCCGCCAAGGATGACGATGGCCATCGGGTGCTCGATCTCGTGCCCCGGCGCATTGCCCGCGACGATCAGCGGCACCAGCGCGAGCCCTGCGCAGGCCGCCGTCATCAGGATGGGAACCAGCCGCTCCTCCGCCCCGCGCAGAACCAGTTCGCGGCCGAAGGGCACTCCTTCCTCGCGTTCAAGATGGCGATAGTGGGACAGCAGCATGATCCCGTTTCGCGCGGCGATGCCGATCACCGTCACGAAGCCCACCAGCGAGCCGAGCGACAGCACCCCGCCCGTCAGCGCCACCGCGACCACTCCGCCGACGAGCGCGAAGGGCAGGCTGACACCGACCAGCGTGGTGATCCGGCGCGAACGGAACTCGATCCACACCAGCAGCAGCACGCCAATCAGGCACAGCGCCCCGGTGGTCCACAGGCGTTGCCGGGATTCCTTCAGCGCCGCGTATTCGCCCAGCACTTCGGGGTGATAGCCCGCCGCGAACTTCACCTTGCCGACTTCCGCCTCGACCGCGCGCGCAACGGTGCCGAGATCGGCGCCCGAGACGTTGAGCGTGACGTCCAGCCGACGCTGCCCGTTCTCCCGCTTCACCTCGTTGGGCGCGGGGACGATCTCGACATCGGCGACATCGGACAGGCGGACCGGAGCGCCGGTCGGCGACTGGATCATCAGGTCGCGCAGGGCGTGGACGTTACCGCGCACCGCAGGCTCGCCCCACAGCGCCACGTCGAAGGCGCGCTGGTCGCGGTAGATCTCGCCCACCTTCTGCTGGGCCACCAGCGTCTGCGCCTGCCGCCGCACCTCGCCCGCAGTCAGGCCGAGCCGCGCCAGTTCGTCCGCACGAGGGCGGATGCGCAACTGGGCGACAAGCACCTGACTTTCCAGCTTGAGGTCGGCAACGCCCTGCACGCCCGCCACGGCATCGCGCACCCGCTGCCCCGCCGCGCGAAGTTCGTCCTGATCGGGACCGTAAATGCGCACGACAATGGTTGCGCCTGCCCCGGTCAGCACTTCCTTGATACGTTCGCGCAAGTACGTCAGCACGTCGCGGAACAGGCCCGGGTAGCCATCGACCACCTGCTTGATGCGGGCGACCGAGGCGTCGTAGTCAGCCTTTTCGTCAAGGCTGATCCACAGTTCGGTGAAGTTCGGCCCGACGACTTCGTCCGCCTGTTCCGCGCGCCCTATGTGCGCGCCGAAATTCCGCACGCCGGGGATCGAGCGCAGCTCCTTCGATGCGCGGATGGTGATGCGGTCCATCGCCTCGATCGAAGTGCCCGGCTTCTCGACGAAGTGCATCAGGAAGTCGGTCTCGCGAAAGTCCGGCAGGAACTGGTCCTTGAACGTCGCGTAGCCGATGCCCGATAGTAGCAGCCCGCCCGCGACCACGCCAATCACCACGGAAGGCCGCGCGATCACGCGCGGCAGTGCTCCCACGTATCGCCGCTTGAGCCAGCCGACGAAGCGCGTGTCGCGCTCCTCCTTCAGCGGTGCGCCCGGCAGCAGCATCAGGCACATCGCGGGCGTCACCGTCAGCGCCACCAGCAGCGATGCGGCGATGGCGAGCACATAGGCGATGGCAAGCGGTTGGAAGAACGTCCCCGCAAGTCCGCCGAGGAAGAAGATCGGTAGGAACACCAGCATCACGATCAGCGAGGCGAAGACGACGGCCGAGCGAACCTCCAGCGAGGCGGCCAGCACCACCTGGAAAGCGGGCTGCGGTACTTCGAGTTCGCGATTGAGCCGCAGGCGGCGCGCGATGTTCTCGACGTCGATGATGGCGTCGTCCACCACCTCGCCCAGCGCGATGACGAGTCCGGCGATCACCATGACGTTGATCGTCGCCCCGCTCCATAGCAGCACCAGCCCTGCCGCCAGCAGCGACAGCGGGATCGCGGTGAGGCTGATGACGGCCTGCCGCCAGTCGCGGGTGAACAGGAACAGCACCGCGGCGACGAGGGCGCACCCGATCAGCAACGCGCGGGTCAGGTTGTCGATCGAGCGTTCGATGAACGTGGCGGGACGGAAGATCGTGGTGTCCACCTTCACGTCGCCCAGCCCCGGCTTCAGCTCGCCGATGGCCGCCTCCACCGCGCGGGTGAGTTCGAGGGTGTTCGCGGTCGGCTGCTTCTCGACGATCAGCATGATGCCGGGAACGTCGTCGATGATCGCATTGCCGATGGGCGCGGCATAGCCGTCGACCACACGCGCCACGTCGCCGATGCGCACGGGAGCGTCGCCCGCCTGCTTGACGACCGCTTGTGAGAGTTGCGCGGCGTCATGCACCATGCCCGCCTGCTGCACGGCGATGCGCTGGTTCGGCGTATCGACGAAGCCACCGCCGCCCACCAGCACCGCGTCCCCTGCAGCGGTGCGCACTTCGGCCAGCGTCACGCCCGAAGCGCGCAGGCGGTCGGGATCGACGAGCACCTGCAACTGCCGGTCGCGCTGCCCCCATACCGCCACGTTGGCGACGCCGGGCACCGCCATCAGTCGTGGGCGGATGGTCCAGCGCACCAATTCCGACAGCTTCATCTGGTCCAGCGTCTTCGAGGTAAGGCCGATCTTCATCGCGCGGCTGGTCGAGGACAGCGGCGGCATCAGCACCGGCTGCCGCGCGGCCAGCGGCAGGCGGGCCTGCACCTGCGCGACCCGTTCACTCACCATCTGCCGCGCGCGCATCACGTCGCTGCCGCGCTCGAACAGGATCTGGACGGACGACAGGCCGAGCACCGACTTCGACCGCAGCGTCATCAGCCCCGGCACCCCGTTCACCGCCGTCTCGATCGGCACGGTAACGAGGCTTTCGACTTCCTCGGTGGAAAGGCCCGGCGCCTCGGTCTGGATCTCGACCATCGGCGGGGCGAACTCGGGAAACACGTCGAGCGGCACATCGCGCCCGGCGCGCAGGCCGAGCACAACCAATAGCACCGCCAGCGCAAGGACGAGCACCCGCTGGACGAGGGCGAAGCGAACGAGACCGGCCAGCATCAGTGCGCCGCTCCGAACTCGGTGCCGAACAGTTCGGCGGCGCCGACCGTCACGACTTCAGCTCCCGCCTGCAACCCGCGGGACAGCAGGGCGCGACCGTCCTTCTCCGAGGCGACCTCGATCCGCTGGCGCACGAAGGTATCCTTGCCGGTCCGGCGATAGACCCATTCGCCGCCGTAGATGTCACGCAGGATGGCGGACGAAGGCACCGAAAGGCCGCTGCTCTGGCCCTCCAGCGGCAGGTCGACCGACACCCGCTGGCCGACGCGGAAAGCGCGGTCGCAATTGTCGAAGGCATAGTAGACATCGACCGTCCCCGCCGCGCCGTTGGCGGAGGGCGGCGCCTGCACCGGCTGCGCCGCGCGTGATACACCCTCGCCTCCGAGCGGTCGCACCATGGTCTGCGCACTCCGCGAAAGACCCGCCAGATCACTGGCGAAGACCGAAGCGCGCACCCACAGGCGCGTCTGGTTCCCCATCGCGCCGACCGCCGGGCCGAGCAGCCGCCGCTGCTGGCGCGCCGCATCGGCAACGGCATTGGCGGCTGCAAGCGCCGCGGCAGCCTCGTCCCGCGCCCGGACGCTGCCAGCTTCCTCGCGCACCAGAGCTTCCGCGCGGTTCAGGGCGATGCGCGCCAGCCGTGCCTGCGCCTCGGTGCGGGCCACTTCGCCGTCGGCAACCGCCTGCTGGGATCCGATCTGCTGCAGGTTGCTGAGCGAATTCGTCGGCACCCCGTTGGCCGTCATCGGCGGCACCACGATCTCCCCCGCCACCGGCCGCACGCGCTGCGCCGAGCCGCCACCCACTCGCACGGTCTCGATGCCGAGCCGTCGCTGGGCCTCCGACGTCAGGGTAAGCTTCAGCAGTTCCGTCTCATGCGCGATCAGTTCGGCATGGGAGGGAGGCGTGGCGGACTTCGATCCAGTGTCGCTACAGGCGGCGACGAGGACCGGGACTACGAGGACGATCAGGTTACGCATTGCGCCGCGCTACCTCACCGGCATTGGGCGGCGCTTGCACGCACTATACAATTTCCCAATCTTCGTGACTTTGCGCCGTGAGCGCCGGGAAACCGACATCGATCGCCAGCCCTTGATTGCCCGGAACGACGCGGGCAGTCCCCCCGTGCGCCAGCGCGATAGCCTCGACCATGCTGAGCCCGAGCCCATGCCCGGGGCGGGAGCGACTGGTATCGAGGCGGATCAGGCGCTCGAAAATTCGTTCGCGATCCTGCGGCGGCACGCCGGGGCCATCGTCGGCTATGGGATCGTCGCCTGCCTCTCCTGCATAGCCACCTCGACCCTGACCGAGGTGCCCGCGGGCGTATGGACCAGCGCGTTATCGAGCAAATTACCGACGATACGCTGGATCAATGCCCGGTCGCCAAGGATCATGGCGGGCTCCGTCAGCACCGCAAGGCTCAGGCCCGCATCCTCCAGCGCCGTGCGATGAACTTCGGCGATGTCCCGCATCGCTTCGGCAAGGTCGACGGGCCGGAGCCGCTTGCGCACCAGATTGCCGTCGATCTCCGCGATGGCGAGCAGGCTGGCGAACATCTGGATCAGTTCGTCGGTATCGTCGCAGGCCGCGTCCAGCAGCGCGTGCTGGGCGGGCTCGGTCACCAGTGCAGTGGCCTGCTCCAGCTTGGCGCGCACGCGCGAGAGCGGAGTGCGCAAGTCATGCGCGAGGCCACTCGACACTTCCCGCAGGTTCGCGACCAGGACGCCGATACGGTCCAGCATCCGGTTGAGCACCCGCGCAAGGCCATCGAGTTCGTCGGTAGACGGGGCCACCGGCATGCGCTGGGTCATGTCGCCCGCCATGATGGCGCTGGCGCGGCTCTCCATGGCGCGGAGGCGGCGGCGGATGGCGATGCCGAAAGCGAGCGTCGTACCCGCGCTCACCAGCACCAGCAGCGCGAAGGCGGCCAGGAACAACCGCAGCAGCACGAAATCCATGCGATCGACGATGGTGCGGTCCGCCGCGACCAGCAGGCGCCCGCCGTTGGAGAGCCCTGCATTGACGCCATGCGCGATGGCGCGGCTGCCGTCGGGCCGGACGAACGGCACGAACTCACTCCACCCCGGCGGCGGCATCGCGGCATCCAGACGCCCCGCCCGCCGGTGCCCGGCAGCGTCGATCACCGCGTAGCCCATCGACCTGTCGCCGTCGGACGCCTCGTCATCGAGATATCCCACGCAACCGGGCGCGCTCGCGATGTCGCGGATACGCACGGCCTCCACCAGCGCATCGAAGCCGTGCTGCCGATCGTATTCGAGCAACGCACGGGTCTCGATATCGACGCGGTGATCGATCTGCTTCTCGATCTCCTCATGCACGAACCAGTAGGTCAGGCCGCCCAGCGACGCGATGACCAGCGCCGATGTCAGCGCCACGAACAGCGCGAGGGCCGGTATCGTGCGCGGCAGCAGAAACGCGCGGCGGCCTGGCGCCTCAGTCATCCTCGTCACTCATGATGTACCCGGAGCCCCGGACGGTGCGGATGGCATTGCGCTCGAACCCCTGGTTGAGCTTGGTGCGCAACCGGCTCATGTGCGTCTCGACGATGTTGGTCTGCGGATCGAAACCAAGGTTCCATACCCGCTCCAGCAGGATGGTCCGCGTGAGGATGCGGTCCGGGCTGCGCAGGAGCTGCTCCAGCAGGCTGAATTCGCGGGGCTGAAGCTCGATACCCCTGCCCGCGCGCTTCACGGTGCGGCGGCGCAGGTTCATCTCGACATCGCCGACCCGCAGCACGTCCTGTGCCGCCTGCGGCATGATCCGGCGCGACAAGGCCGTCAGACGCGCGGAGAATTCGGCGAAGGCGAAGGGCTTGGTCAGGTAATCGTCCGCGCCGCCTTCCAGCGCCTCGACGCGGTCCTCGATGCCGCCGAGCGCGGTCAGCATCAGGATCGGCGTCTGGCATCCTGCCTCGCGCGCCTCCCGCATCACGGAATATCCGTCGAGCCCGGGCACCATCCGGTCCAGCACGGCGACATCGAACGCTCCGTCGATCAAAGTCGAGAGGGCGAGTTCGCCGGATGCGACAAGTCTGGCGGAATGGCCAATTTCAGTGAGGCCGGACTCCAAGTACTTCCCAAGATCGCGATCATCCTCAAGAATAAGAACGTTCATTTCAAGATTTTATCTGAGATATATTTATTTCATGAACATTGGGAAAACATTGGGATGACTACAAATCTTCCCAATGTTGATTTTCCACCTTGGTATAGATCATGCCCGTCTGTATCCGTCCCTGCAAGTGCGAATAGCTCGCATTATCGTTAGCAAAACAACTGTTCATGAGGGGTAACACGATGATTTCTTCGACGCCTTACGGCATGCGCGCTCGCGCCGCGCTGCTTGTCGCCAGCGCCATTGCATTGGCTCATACTGCCCCGGCAATTGCTCAGCAGCAGCCGTCAGAGCTTGGCCGCATGACCGTGACCGACACCGCGATCGACGACGATGAGGCGCAGAAATCCTACAAGGTCAGCCGCTCCACCAGCGCGACGCGCACCGATACGCCGCTGATCGACGTGCCGCAGACCGTCAACGTCGTCTCGGTGAAGCAGATCCAGGATCAGGCCGCCAACAGCATCGGCGACGCCGTACGCTATGTCCCCGGCGTCTTCTCGGCGCAGGGCGAAGGCAACCGCGAGACGCTGGTGCTGCGCGGCAACTCGACCACCGGCGACTTCTTCGTCGACGGCGTGCGCGACGACGTGCAGACCTACCGCGATCTCTACAACATCGAGCGGCTCGAAATCTTCAAGGGCCCGAACGCGATGATCTTCGGGCGCGGCGTCATCAACCGCGTGACCAAGGTCGCGAACGGCGATCTGATCCGCTCGTTCCGCATCGAGGGCGGCAGCTTCGACCATGTGCGTGGCCAGATCGACCTCGGCGCGCCGCTGGGCGAGGCGGTATGGGGGCAGCGCGACCGGCGTCTATCAGGACAGCAACAGCTACCGCGACGGCGTCGACTTCAACCGCTGGGGCTTCAACCCGACCGCGACGTTCCGGCTGGGAGCGGACACCACCGTGACGCTGGGCTACGAGCACTTCAAGGACGAGCGCGTCGCCGATCGCGGCGTCTCGACCTATCAGGGCCGTCCCCTGCGCACGCCGCGCGGCCAGTTCTTCGGCGATCCGGACCAGAGCCCGACCTGGACCGATACCGACGCCGCCACGCTGTTCGTCGAGCACAAGTTCAGCGACACCGTCTCGATCCGCAACCGCACCCGCTATGCGGACTACGACAAGTTCTACCAGAACGTCTTCCCCGGCGCGGTCAACACTGCCGCGATGACCAACCCCGCCGGACTGCCCCGCGGCACCTACGCGGCCGGCACCATCGTCGCCATCCAGGGCTACAACAACTTCACCAACCGCAAGAACTTCATAAACCAGACCGACCTCAACGCACAGTTCAGCACCGGTGCGATCGAACACACCCTGCTGATCGGCGGCGAGTACGGACACCAGAAGACCGAGAACCTGCGCGAAGAGGGCTTCTTCCCAACGCCGACCAACGCCTCGGGCGTGACGACGATCTACGCTACGCTCCTCAACCCCACGATCAGCCGCAGTGAGATCCGCTGGGCGCAGGGGCCGAGCAGCCCGCAGAACCGGGGCACCGCAGAAGTGGTCGCGGGCTATGTGCAGGACCAGATCGCACTGTCGGCGATGTTCGACGTGATCGTCGGCATGCGTTACGAGCATTTCACGACCAAGGTGACGAACCTTCGCAACGGTCAGGACTTCAAGGTCACGGACGATCTCTGGTCACCGCGCGCCGGGCTGATCTTCAAGCCGATCGAGAATGCCTCGATCTACGCCAGCTATTCGCGCACCTATCTGCCGCGCGGTGGCGACCAGCTTACCGGGCTTTCGGCATCGAACGAGAACCTCGCTCCCGAGAAGTACCAGAACTATGAAATCGGCGTTAAGTGGGACGTTCTGCCGGGCTTCAACCTCTCGGGCGCGGTGTTCCAGCTCGACCGCACCAACGTTCTCGCCGACGTGGATGGTGACGGCATTCAGGAGCCGGTCGGGCGCCAGCGCACCAAGGGCGTGGAACTCGCTGCCGCCGGCAACATCACGAAGCACCTCGGCATGGTGGGTGCGTACACGTACTCCGACGGCACTTTCCTCGACGACGTATCGGGCACGGTACGCGCCGGGAACATCCTGCCCAACATGCCCAGGCACAGCGCCTCGCTGTGGACCCGCTTCGATCCGGTCGAGCAGTTCGGCGCGGCGCTCGGCGTGATCTACCAGGGCAAGCGCTACGCCTCGACCGACAATCTCGTTTCGATGCCGGGCTATACGCGCGTGGACGCGGCGCTGTACTACAATCTCACCGAAACCATGGGACTGCAACTCAACGTCGAGAACCTGTTCAACAAGCGCTACTACCTCTACGCGCATAGCAACACCAACGTCACGCCGGGCTCGCAGACTGCATTCAAGGTCGGGCTGAACGCGCGGTTCTAAGCGTGGGCGCCGCGCTGATCTGTGTCGCGAAACTGCCGTTCGCAGAACGCACGGCGATCGAACTGATCCGGGGTGCCAGACCGGCGACACCCGGATCGGGCGATCAGCGCGACTTCGCCATAGCGGGGCGCGAAGCCGGACGCGCGGGACTGTCGGTCTCGCCCCCCGACTGCCCCTATCTCGGGGCCAATGAAGCTACCCTGCTCGGCTAACTGACGCTGCTTCAGCGCAGGCGCGCCCTGCTGACGCTGGAACTGGACGCACCGCTTCGGCAACGACTGGAGCGGGCGGCGGATCGGCTCGCGGAACGGGGCCTCCACCTGAGCTATCGCAATGTCTCTCGGATGGCTCCGAGCGCGGCGGTTAAACCCGGCGTTGCCCTGCGCGAGATCGACGGCCCGACATCCGCATAGTCACGGCAAAAAATACGTAACAAGATGTAACAAATTGTTGCTATCTCGAAATGCTATTGATAGGCGCTCGCAACAATTGCCACTCAGGGGGATACGACTTGTCTGAACTTCGCCGCGCGTTTCCGAAGGTCTGCCTCGCGCGCCTCATCGCCACCACCGCGCTGGGCCTGCCGGTCGCGCTGCCCGCACTGGCAGCGGAGGCGCCTGCGGATCAGGACAGCTCGATCATCGTGACGGGCGTGCGCGCCGACGACGGGTACGTCCCGCAGGATACCGGCGCAGCCAAGATCCCCGTGGCGCTCAAGGATCTGCCGCAGTCGATCGCGGTGGTCCCCTCCGAAGTGCTGCGCGACCAGCGCGCGCTCTCGCTGCAAGATGCGCTCAAGAACGTGCCCGGCGTGTCGTTCTCGCACGGCGACGGGCAGCGCGATCAGGTCACAATCCGTGGCTTCACCGCCATCGCCGACCAGTATGTCGACGGCTTCCGCGACGACGGGCTCTATTTCCGCGACCTGTCCAACGTCGAGCGCGTGGAAGTGGTCAAGGGCCCGGCAGCGGTGCTCTACGGGCGCGGTTCGTCCGGCGGCCTCATCAACCGCGTGATCAAGCGCCCGAACGTGGACATCATCGGCGGCACCCTGACTTACGGATCGAAGAACGTCGCGCGCGGAGAGATCGACCTCGGCCACTTCGATCAGGCCTCCGGCGTCGGCTTCCGCGTGACGGGCGCGCTGGAGGACAGCGACAGCTTCCGCGACCAGCAGTTCATCAAGCGCGTCGCGATTGCCCCGTCGATCCTGCTGGGTGAAGGCAAGGACACCTCGATCCTGATCCAGGCGGACTACCTCAAGGACCGCCGTCTGACCGACTTCGGCATTCCCGCGATCAACGGGCAGGTCGTCGATGTGCCCCGCTCGACCTACTACGGCGCGGCCAATGCCAAGGACGTGGATGTCAGCCGTTCCGAAGTCCTGTCGCAGACGGTGACGTTCGCGCACCGCTTCTCGGACTCGCTGTCGTTCCGCAACGGCTTCCGCCACTATCGCTACACGCTGGACCGGCACAACACGAACGCCACAGCGGTCAACGCGACCGCGCGCACCGTCTCGCTCTCGCACGGCGGCATCCTGCGTGACGAGGACGGCTGGTCGAACCAGTCCGAACTGACGCAGAAGGTCGAGTTCGGCGGCACGAAGCACACCATCCTCTACGGCGTCGAATTCGCCCGGCAGCTAAAGGATGCCGACACCATCCAGTCGCGCGTGGTGGCGGTGACGCCGATCCTCGCGCCGGTGCTGCCGACGTTGTCGAACGCGAACTTCACCGCGCTCAGCGCCAGTTCGACGTCGGTGATGGAGACGCGCGGCCTCTACGTGCAGGACTTCGTCGAGTTCGGCCACGGCATCAAGGCGCTGTTCGGCGTGCGTAACGACCGGTTCAAGCAGGAAACCCGCCTGACCATCCCGGCGCGCGCCACGCCGCTGAAACGCATCGACAACAAGTGGAGCCCGCGCGCGGGTCTGGTTTTCCAGCCGGACGATGCGCAGTCCTACTACGCATCGTGGAGCACCAGCTTCCAGCCCTCCGCCGAAACTTTCGCGCTGGCTGCCAACAACGTCGATATCGCGCCGGAGAAGTCCACGAACAAGGAAATCGGCGCCAAGTACACCCTGTTCGACAATCGCCTGTCGATCCAGATCGCGGGCTTCATCCTGCGCCGCACCGGGATCAAGGGCAGCGATCCGGCCAATCCGCAGGTCGTCGTTCCGATCGGCACCCAGCGCACGCGCGGCGTCGAGGTGTCCGGTGCGCTTGATCTACCTTCGGGCTTCCGGGCCATTGTCGGCTACGCCTACCTCGACGGCGAGGTCACGCGTTCCGCCAACCCGCTGTTCGTGAACAAGGGCGCGACGCTGACGCCGAAGAACGCGGCGAACGCCTTCATCACCAAGAGCTTCGCCGACCGCTTCGGCATCGGTGCAGGAGCGAACTACGTGGGCAACCGCTGGGCGGATCCAGCCAATACCACGGTGTTGGAGCACTACTTCACGGCGGATGCGATGGCGTGGGCGCAGGTCGGCCCGGCCCGCTTGCAGGTCAACGTCTACAACGTGTTCGATATGGACTACATCGTGTCCGGCCACGGCACGTCCGCGATCCTCAACCTACCCGGAGCGCCGCGTACCGTGCTCGGCACGATCCGCTTCGGCCTGTGATCTGACCTGCCGCATCCCGGGCTTCGGCGCGGGATGCGGCGACCGCCCTTCCCACTGAAAGGGGCCGTCACGTCAAGCGCGCGGCAACGTCAGCCGGACGAGGACCGGCATAGCCAGCAGCACTAGCGGGTACTGGAGCAGCAGTCCGGCGATGATCGCGATGGCCAGCGGTTGCTGGATCCCCGCACCCTGCCCGATGGCGAGCGCCAGCGGCAGTAGCGTCAGGATCGCCGCGAGGGTGGTCATCGTGATCGGCCTCAGGCGGTGGCGCGCGGCCTCGCGTGCGGCTTGCGCGGGGGGCATGTGGTGGGCCATCCCCTCGAATTCCGAGACGTAGAAGATGGCCATTTCCGTGCCGATGCCGATAATCATGGTCATGCCCATCAGCGCCGTGATGTTGAGGTCGACGCCCGCCAGCCACAGCGCGGTGAACACCGCCGTGGTCGAAAGCAGCGCGCAGCCGATGATGATGACCGGCAGCCAGAAGCGCCGGTAGAGCACCAGCAGAAGGATGAATTCGGCGACCAGAGCGGCACCGAAGACGCGCACAAGACCACCGAACGCCACCTGCTGCTGCGCATAGAGCCCACCCAGCTCGTATCGAACGCCCGGCTGGAGCACCCCAGGCTTGTCGAGCGCCGCCGTCACGTCCGCCACCGCCGCGCCGATGCCGCGCCCCTGGATGCGCCCCGTCACCGCGACCATGGGTTCGAGGTTCTCCCGCGCGATCTGCGGCTGGCCGGCGACCGGCTTGAGCGTCGCCACGCGCGACAGCGGGAAGAGATGCCCGTCGGTCGCCCGGATCGGCAGCCGGGCAAGCTCGGCCTCGCCGATGGTCGTGGCGTTGGGCAGGCGGACGCGCACGTCGACCGTCTTCGCCGCTTCGGGGAGTGTCGTGGCGATGGTGCCGGACAGCGACGCGGACAGTTGCGCCTCGACGTCGGACGGCGCGGCGCCTTCCATTCCGGCCCGGATCGGATCGACCGCGACATCGATGGCGTCGCCCGCAAGCTGCACGCCATCCTTCACCTCGACCACGCCGGGAATCGCGGCGATCGTTTTGGCCACCTTCTGCGCCTCGCCTTCCAGCACGGACGGGTCGGCGGAGAACAGCTTGACCTCGATCGGCTGCGGCACGGCGGTGAGATCGCCGATGAGGTCTTCCATCAGTTGCGCCACTTCCACCTCGACCCCCGGCACTTTCACCGCGACCTGATCGGCCACGGCGGCGGCGAGTTCCTCGGTCGGGGTCGCGTGGTCGGGCTTGAGCTTGACGAAGTAGTCGCCGTGGTAGCTCTGCCCCAGATCGCCGCCCAGCCCGGTGCCGAGACGGCGCGAAAACGTCAATACCTCGGGATTGTCGCGCAGTATACGATCGACCTGCGCGATCTGCCGCGTGCTCTCGTCGAGCGAAGTGCCGGGCGCGGTGTAGTAGTCCATCACGAAGCCGCCCTCGTCCACCTTGGGCATGAAGCCGGTGGGCACGTTGGCGTAGCCGAGATAGCCGATGGCGAGCAGCGGCACTGCGATCGCCGCCAGTACCCACGGCCGGGCGCCCAGCCTGTCCAGCGTCCGGCCGTGGGCCTGCCCCAGCCTGTCCTCGCCCGCCGTGCCGGAATCGCGCCACGTCCGGAAATCGACAAGCCGCCGGACCAGCACCGGCACCACGAAGGCGGTCATCGCCCACGATATCGCCAGCGCCGCCGCCATGGTCACCGACAGTGCCTTCGAGAACGCGCCCGTCACGCCGCTCAGGAACGACAGCGGCAGGAAGACGATGAGCGTGGCAAGGCTCGATCCGGTGAGCGGAACCATGAATTCGCGCGCGGCGGCGAATACCGCCGCGTCGCCGGGCACCGTCCCGTCCGCCTGCACCGCGCCCGCACGGCGTGCGATATGCTCGACCATCACGATCACGTCGTCGATCAGCAGGCCGACGGCGGCAGCGATGCCGCCCAGCGTCATGATGTTGAACGACATGCCCAGCACACTCAGCACCAGCACCGTCGCGGCAAGGGTGGCGGGCACGACGATCGCGGCGACCAGCGTGACGCGCCAGCTGCGCAGGAACCACAGCAGCACCAGTCCCGCCAGCACCAGCCCGATCAGCACCGCGTCGCGCACGCTGGCGACCGACTGGGTGACGAGTTCGCTCTGGTCGTACCAGTTCACCAGCTTCACGCCCGCAGGCAGCCTGACCGTCGCCAGCTTGGCCTGCACCTCCTTTGCGATCTGGACGGCGTTGCCGTCAGGCTGCTCGTAGATGTTGAAGAGGACGGCGGGCTTGCCATCCTCGACGATGCGCTGCCACTGCAGCATGCTGCCGTCCTGCACCGTCGCGACATCGCGCACACGCACCACGCCCGCCACGTCGGACTGAACGACGATATCGCCCACCTTGTCCGCGCCCGTCACGCTGCGATCGACGATCACCAGCGAAAGGCGTCCCCGGTCCTGCACCTGCCCGGCCGCGCTCAGGACATTGCCGTTGCGGATGGCGGTGACGAGGTCGGCCATCGCAAGGTTGTGGTCGGCCAGCCGCTGCGGATCGGCGAGAACCTGCACTTCCGAGGTCTCCCCGCCCTGCACGCCGACGCGGGCGAGACCGGTGATCGACGAGAGCAGCGGCGTGATCTGGTATCGCGCAATGTCCGACAAGGCCGCCGGGCCAGCCTTGTCGGACACCAGCGCATAGGAGATGATCGGGAAGACGGTAGGGTCCATCCGGCGCACGTCGTAGCGCGTTCCGGCAGGCAGGCCGGGAAGGATGCGCGCGACGGCGGAATCGACGAGCAGCGTGCTCGACACCATGTCGCGGCCCCAGCCGAAGTCGATGGAGATCTGCGCCGAGCCGCGGCTCGTCTCAGAACGCACGTTCTGCACCCCCGGCACCGCGCGGATCGCCTCCTCGACCGGGCGCGTCACCGTCAGCGCGGTCTGGTCGGCGGGGCGGCTTCCGGCATCGAGATCGACGACGACGCGCGGGAACGAGACTTGCGGGAACAGCCCGACCGGCAGTGACAGCGCCGCCACCACGCCCGCAATCGCCACCGCCAGCGCGACGAGAATGAACGCGCGCGACTGGGACTTGAGCAGCCGTTCGAGCATCAGCGAACCCTCCGCACGGCATCGCCGTCGTTCACCTGATAGGCGCCATCGACGATGACCGGCCGCCGTGGGTCGAGCGCGCCTTCGACCACATCGCCATCGGGCGAGGAGAGCAGCAGCCTGACGCCGACGGCCTTCGCCTTGCCCGCGCTGTCCTGAAACACCCGCGCCGGGCCGCCTGAGGTCACGACCGCCTTGTGCGGCACGACCCAGCCCGCGACGTCACCGGTGCGGATGGCGACCTCAACGCCCTCGCCGGGGAGCAGGGCTCCGGCCGGGAAACTGAGATCGACATCGATCAGGCGGGTCCGGGGGTTGAGCATCTGCCCGGCACGGACCACCTGCCCGGCGATGGCATCGCCGCCTGCAAGCCGCTGCATCGTCGCGCTTTGTCCCGGCACGACGCCCGCGCGTTCGGCGGGGTCGATGCCCACCGTGACGAAGATCGCACCGGACCGGGCAAGCGTCATGATCGGTGCGCCTGGCTGCGTGCGGTCGCCCGGCGCGGCGGTCACTGCGGTCACCACGCCGTCGAACGGCGCGGTAAGGGTCTGGGCGGCCCGCCCCGCGCCTTCCGCCTCAATCGCGGCCAGCGCCGTGCGCGCGTCTGCCACCGCCTTGTCCGCCTGGACGAGCTGGTCTGAGGTCGCGAGCTGCTGGGAGACGAGCGCGGCGATCGAACCGCGCTGCTTCTGAGCCGCCGCGAGGGCATCGACGACCTGCAGGTAGGCACTGCGCGCGGATGGCGCGACGGTGAACGTCGCCAGCGCCTGTCCGGCATGGACCGCCGTGCCCTGCACCACCGAGAGCGAGGTGACCTGTCCCGGCTGGGCCGCGCTGATCGTCATCGCCCCGCTCTGCGACGGGGTTGCCGAGCCATAAGCGGTCAGCGTCGCGGGCAGACTGCCACGCACGGGCGCCGCCACCGATACCAACACGCTGGGGGAAGGCGCCGCGTCCGGCGCGGCGCCGCCGCATCCGGCAAGCGTCAGCGCGAAGATGGCAACGGCCAGCGCCCTCACGGCGTCACCCCCGCAGGCTCGGCGGGCAGGTCGACGGTCGGCAATCCCGCGCCGATCAGCGTCTGGATCGCGATCTGGCGGTCGAGCAGTGCAACTTCCATCGTCATGATTTCCTGTTCTCTGGCGAACCTGTTCGCGACGAGGTCGAGATAGGTCCGCTCGTCGAGGTGGCTTTCGCCAAAGGCGGTGCGGGCACGCTCGGCGGCGGCGCGCAGGGGGTCGAGGTCACGTCGTGCGACCGCGATCTGCGAGGCGAGTTGCTCGCCTTCGGAGACCATCGCCGCGACTTCCCCAGTGGTCGCGGCAAGGCGCGCGGCGTATTCGGCGTGAAGCTGCGCGCGGGTTGCACTGGCGATGGCGATACCGCCCTGCCCGTGGTCGAAGATCGGCAGGCCCACGGTGACGTTGGGGCCACCGCTGACCACCCTGGAATTGTCGCTGCCCACGCTGCCCCCGAAGACGAGGTCCGGGAACTGCGACAGCACCGCCTGCCGCACGCTCTCGTCCGCCGCCGCATAGCCCAGCCGCAGGGCGAGAAGGTCGGGACGACGGCGGGGCAGGTCGCCGAGTTGTGCCTCGATATCGGCCGGATGGAACGGAGGCAGGTCGATCTGTCCGGACAGCGGCAGGTCGGCGTCGGGCCGCAAGCCCAACAGCGCGTTGAGCTGATGCCGCAGCGAAAGCTGGTTCTGGTCGAGCGTATCGAGAGCCGTGCGCGCCGATTGCAGCGCCACGCGGTCCGGCGCGATGGTCGTCAGCGTGACCGTGCGCGCCGCCAGCGCCTTCTCCATTCGCGCGTTGCGGTCGGCGAGGAGGCGGACGTATTCCTCAACCAGCGGGCGTAGCCGCTCCCCCATCACGATGTCGCCTGCAAGCTGGCGCGCCTTTCCGGTGACCTGCCATTCCTGCCAGACCACGTCCGCCGCCACCTGCCCCTCGCTGTCCAGCACGGCGCGATGCCTCGACTTGTAGGTAACGAGGGCCTTGATATCCTGCGACATACCGAAGTTCCACCCTGTCACCGTCCCCGCTCCCGACAGCAGCGGCAGCAGCGCGGCGGACAGCGAGGGATTGGGCAGCAGCGCCGCCTGCTTCACCTGCCCCGCCGCAACCCCTCGCCGGGCGCGCAGCGCCTTGAGGTCCGGATTGTCGGCCAGCGCCAGCGCGACCACCTGCTCCACCGACAGCGGCGCATCGACCTGTGGCGGAACGGGCAGCTCGGCGGCCGACGGCGCCAGTGCGGCGGTCTGCGGCAACGGCAGCGCGGAGTAATGCGCGCAGGCGGAGAGCAGCGTCAAACCCGCGCAGCAGGCGCCAGTGCTCAGGTTCTTTCGAAGCGCGCTCATCGGTGTCCAGCGGGAAGGAGTTCGGTCAGGGTTCTCCCGCCCTACCCCGCGCAACCTTCGCCCAGCGTGAGCCCGACATTAGGAATTCCCAACTTGCCACCCGCCGCCGATTGTGCGCGAAAAGGGGCCGGAAACATCGCGGCACGGAGTTGCGAATGAAGATCCTCTTCCTTGAGGATGACGTGGAATTGCGCGGCCATGTCGAACGGTCGCTGGTCGCGGCAGGCCATGTCGTGGACACCAGCGCCAACGGCCCCGACGCCCTGTTCCTGGCGACGAGCAGCAGTTACGACGTGCTCGTCCTCGACCGTATGGTGCCCGGCCTGGACGGCCTCAGCACGATGAAGGCCCTGCGCGCGGCGAACAACCGCACGCCCGTCCTGCTGCTCACAGCGATGGACGGCGTGGAAGACCGGGTCGAGGGGCTGGAGGCGGGTGCGGACGACTACCTCGTCAAGCCCTTCGCCGTCACCGAACTCATCGCCCGCATCAACGCGCTGATGCGCCGCCCGCCGATTCTCGAGGCGCTTACGCTGCTGAAGGCCCATGATCTTGAGGTAGACCTGATCCGCCGCACCGTCGTGCGCGCCGGGCAGAGGATCGATCTGCAGGCGCAGGAGTTCAAATTGCTCGAATACCTCATGCGCCATGCCGGGGAACTGGTGACGCGCACGATGCTGCTGGAGAACGTCTGGTCATTCCACTTCGACCCGCAGAGTAACATCATCGAAAGCCACATGAGCCGCCTGCGCTCCAAGGTCGACCGGGGCTTCGACCGGGAACTGATCCAGACCGTGCGCGGGGCCGGGTATCGCATCGATGCCGCCTGAACCGCTGCGCCGCAGCGTCCTGAGAAGCGGCGCGTTCCGTTTCGCGCTGCTGTTCGCGGCGATCTTCGCCGTTGGATCGGCGCTGGTCCTGCTCACCGTGCAGCAGCAGATAGACCGCTACGCCGACGCAGCGACTGAAGGTTCGCTCCACAACGAGACGAAGATCCTCGCCTCCGAATATGGCGCCCTCGGCCGCGGCGGCCTGACCGACGCCATCCAGCGCCATTCGAGCGGGCGCGATCCGCAGTTCCGGTTCCGCCTGGTCGACGGCGACGGCAGGGTGCTCGCCGGAGACTTGCCCGCGAACGTGCGCCTCGACGGACGCGGCACGCTGGAACTGCGCGAGGTAGATCTGGCGGTGCATGGCGAGCGGATCGAGACGTTCAAGACGCTCGGCACGCCGCTGGCCGACGGCCTGCGGCTGGTCGTGGCGACCGACACCTTCGACGTGCGCGCGCTGATGGAGCGGCTCGGCTGGTTCACTCTGGCGAGCGGGATCGGCATCACTCTTTTCGCGCTCGTCGGCGGCTACTTCGTCGGCAGCCTGTTCGTGCGCCGCCTTCATGGCGTCAACACCGCCGTGAACCGCATCATGACAGGCGCCTTGCACGAGCGGCTTCCCGCCATCGGCATGGGGCCGGAGTTCGACGAACTTTCGCAGAACCTTAACCGCATGCTCGACCGCATCCAGAGCCTGATGGACGGCTTGCGGCAGGTCTCCACCGATATCGCCCATGACCTGAGGACGCCGCTGACCCGCCTGCACCAGCAACTGGAGGCCCTGCGCCGCCTCGATACGGTGGAGGCCCTCGATGCGGGCATCGAAGGCGCACTTGTCCAGACCGACGAGATACTCGCGATCTTCCGCGCCCTGTTGCGGATCGGCGCCCTCGAAGGCGGCGTCGGGCGGGGCAGGCTGGCGCAGATCGACCTCAGCGAAGTGATGGAACGCGTCGCCGCCGCCTATGGCCCCGTGGCCGAGGACGCCGGGAAGACTCTCGACACGCAGATCGAACCGGATCGCTTCGTCCTCGGCGATCGCGAACTGGTGGCGCAGGCGGCGACCAACCTCATCGAGAACGCGCTGCTGCATACGCCGCCCGGAACGCGCATCCAGTTGCGCCTGAGCGGCAACATGGAGGGCACAACCCTTGCCGTGGCCGACAATGGCCCCGGCATTCCGAAAGGTGAGCGCAGCAAGGTTCTCGAACGGTTCTACCGCCTCGACGCCAGCCGCAGCACGCCCGGCTCCGGCCTCGGCCTCGCGATGGTGCAGGCCATCGCGGCGCTGCATGAGGCAATCCTGCGCCTGGACGATAACCGGCCCGGCCTTGCGATCAGCCTCGCTTTCCCCTCAACCACTCCCGAGGCGTGATGCCGATGCTCCCGATGGCCCTTCCGCTTCTCGCCGCCGCGCTGATCCCGTCCTCGCCCGATCTGGGCAAGGCGGAGGGGCAATGCCGCCCGAACGAACGTGGCCCGGCTTTCATCGTCGAGCCCGTGGGCCTGAAGGACCGCACGGGCACATTCAAGCTCGAGGTCTATCCCGCCAATGCGCAGGATTTCTTTGCCGACGACAATATTCTGGTGAGCGAAGGCAAGAC
>NZ_JAPCWC010000038.1 GCF_026420865.1 Novosphingobium clariflavum
CCGGTCGCCATACCGGTCTCGTGGGACGAGCTGGGAGCGATGAGCCATGCGCATCCCTATTCGATCAGGGATGCGGCCGTTCTCTTGAAACGGGCGGAAAATCTTCGCGGTTGGGGCTTTGCCGAACAGGACTTGCCGCCTTTGTAATCGGTGCCAAACGCGCGATTTTCGCAGGCAAACGGGACAACGCGGGTGACCGGCCGTTTGCGCACGCGCAATTGCGCTGTATCATCGGCGTGCGAAACGCGGCCTTTAGGACTTTTTCGTCTTGGCAGCCGGCTCGCCGCTCTGGCCATCGGTCGCCCTGGGACATGAGCAGGGCGCGCGATAACACCTCCAGCGCCGTCAACCGCACCGATGGTGCGGCAAACCGATGAGGAAGTGACAACTTCCCTGCCTGTTGGCCGTTCCCTCATGGAGGAGAAGGCGATGAACCAGACCACACAGATGATCCACGAGGATGCCTTGCCCGGCCACGAGAGTGAATTGGAACCCAAACCCGAATGGCAGCCACGCTATCCCGGCTCCGGGCGTTTGCAGGATAAGGTCGCCGTCGTGACCGGCGCCGACAGCGGCATAGGCCGGGCAGTAGCGGCGCTCTTCGCCCGGGAAGGGGCGGACATCGCCATTGTCTATCTGCTTGAGGACGAGGATGCACAGGAGACCAGACGGATCGTCGAGAGCGAAGGGCGGCGGGCCATTGTCATCCGCGCCGATGTCGGTTCGCGAGAAGCATGTGACGGGATCGTCGAGGAAACGCTCCATACTTTCGGCCGTATCGACATTCTGATCAACAACGCCGGTGAACAGCATCCGGACAAGGACATCGCCGATATTTCGGAGGAACAGCTTCGTCGCACGTTCCAGACCAACATTTTCAGTATGTTCTTTCTGGTGCAGGCAGCCAGACCCCATCTGAAGCCCGGCGCGGCCATCGTCAATTGCACCAGCGTGACGATGTACAAGGGAAGCAAGGAACTTCTGGACTACAGTTCAACCAAAGGCGCGATCACTGCGTTCACGAGATCCCTCTCGGAGAATCTCGTGGCGGATGGGATCCGGGTAAATGCAGTGGCTCCCGGCCCCATCTGGACTCCGCTCAATCCGTGCGGCGGCGCCAGCAAGGAAAAGCTGGAACACTTCGGCGAGAGCACCCCGATGGGGCGCCCCGGACAACCGAACGAGGTAGCTCCCTCGTTTCTCTTCCTTGCATGCGAGGATGCGAGCTACATGAGCGGGCAAGTCCTTCACCCAAACGGCGGGGTCATTGTAAACGGCTGAACTTAAGGGCTTTTGCCGGCCGATGCGGCGGCATGCCGGGGGAGGGGGCAGCCATGCCAAAGAGGCCGGACTCTGCATCCCCGAGCCAGGCGCGGAACAGCGTGGCCGCGTACAATGGAAACGCCGAACGCGGTTCGGACCGCAAGGGGGCTGGACGGCAGGCTGCGCAAAAGTCCCGACTGATGAAGCGGGTCGGCCCTGACGGGGCGGTTCTTCCTGCCATAGAGCCTGCGGATCCTTCAATCGCTGTCCCCGCTTTCAGGCCTCGAAGCGATAAGGATCGAAGCGTTCGGCATCATCATCCGGCTTCCCGCCGATTGCGGCATCGAGCAGTTCCGCGGCAAGTGCTGCGAACGCTATACCATTGCCTCCGAAACCGGAAGCCAGCCATACATGATCCATGCTCCTGGCGGCGCCGATCGCGGGGAGGCCGTCGGGCGAACTTCCGAAAGTGGCCGCCCATGCCCGATCCCAGGCGATAGTCTCCTGTCCCAGAACCTTGGCCAGCCTGGCGGATATCGCTCCTGCTTTTCTTGGCAGGAGCGTGTCCCGTGCGCCTGCATCGGCGAGCTCAACGTCCTCGCCTCCGGCAATGATCCTTCCCTCCGGGCCGACCCGAACGTAGAGGTAGGGATCGCTCGCCTCCCAGATCATTGCGCGCTCGTTCCAAAGAGGAGCGGCATATGGCGGCGTTGCGATCGCAAATGTCGACAGGAGGGAAAACGCCTCCGGCAGAAAAAGTCGTGCCCTTTCGTAGCCTGTCGCAAGGACTACATCCTTCGCGGAAAAGATGCGGCCATCGGAGCTCGCCAGTTCGACGCCGTGCCTGTTTGGATGAAGTGAGACGATATCGACCGGATAGATCAGACAGGCCCCTCGTGCCTGAGCGCTCGCCAGCAACGCGTGGCAAGTTCGAACTGGATCGATGGCAAAGGTCCCCGATGAGACGATCCCTGCTCTTGGGGCAATGCCGAAACGCTCGGCGACTTCTTTCGCAGTCAAATATTGCGAAGGCAGTCCATGCTTGCGATGCAATGTCGCCTCCCGGGCAAGCGCGTCGCCTTCAAGCATCTTGCCTTCGAGGTAGAGTGTCGGCACTTCTTCCTTGAGTTCCGGCCCCGTTTCATCAAGGCGCTGACCGAACCGTTCTACCGCGGCAAAGACACGCCGCCATCGCCGCGCCGCTTCTTTATCGCCAAGCATTGCCGATAGAACGGCAAGCGGGACATCCATTGCCCACATGAGCTGTGCAGTCGACGCCGCTGTGCTCCCGGTCCCCGGTGTCCGGCGATCGCAGACAGCGACGGTCCTTCCGCTTGAGGCAAGCCGATCCGCCAGGATAGAGCCCATTATGCCGCCACCGAGAATGGCTACGTCTACCGGCCTGGCAGGAATGGCCCCTGACCTCGGCGCATGCCAATCGCTGTCTCGCCAAGGAACGGTGCCCGTCCTGAGATCTCGCGTTTCGGTGAGAGGGATGGCCGGGCTGATCATTGTTCCTTTCCGAACAGTTCTCGTTGGCGCGTCTTCCGACTTGTTATCGGGGGCAGCGTTGGGCGAGGCTTACCCTCGAGGCAGCTGGATGATCAAAGATGACCGGTGCAGTAGGCAAGCAGAAGAATGAGCGGGATCGGAATGCCGATCAGCCAGAGAACAGCGGAACGCATGGCACATCTCCATCTTGTATTCTGAGATAAGCAAGCGATGGAGGGAGGGAAAGTTCCCTGATTACCTTCGATCCGGTTTTTGAAAAGTCGTGCTGGTGATTTCGGTTGGAATTACGAGCATTGGAATTACGAACATTGGCAGTGCATCAGTACTGTTGTTGTCTCCATTGCTCAGAAGAGGAAAAGGCGCCTTCTCGCCTCGTTTGTGTTGGCTTGGGGACGCTGGCGGCCTCTCCTTTCTAAAATGCTGGCGGTGGCGGCCTCGGAGAAACGCATGAAGACTACTTTGGCGCCATTGGCCGCAACGAGCGAACTGTGCTTCGCGATGAGGGAATGTATTCGCGAGGTCGCTTCTACGGAATTCAAAAATGTCAATGCGTTCAAGGATCCAGCAGAATTCGATTGCAGCAGCACAGCGACGGGTCAATGTCAGGCTGACGGTGTTTCGAGACGATGCACTGAAAAGCACGCCTTCAGCCGACGTCGGAAATGAGCAGTGCGCAGGCAGCAAGACCGATGCCGGCGATCTGTAGCGAAGGGGCCTGAATGTCCGCCTGGAATGGGTCATGGTCCGGTGCAGCGGGCAGGGCGGTATGCACGGACTTTTCCGATCGTTTTGGGATCAAACAGAGCCGACGTGATTTGTTCGCTTGGTGCGACTTCCCAAAGGAGGACAAGGATGTCCGGTCTCCAGATGGTTGATATCAATACCGCGAGCGCCGCGGAACTGGATGAGGTTCCTTGTCTGAGAGGCCACGGATTTGAAATTGTCCGTTACCGCGAAGAGAGAGGGCTGTTCAGCGATCTGCGGCAACTCGACGAAGTACCCGGACTGTCGGGAAAAGTGGACCCATCGGCACATCTGGCGGTTCGGACTTAAAGGGTCTTCCTCGGGTTGCCGCTTCCGGCCAGGGGCCCACCTTTACCCTTTCCGTTCCTGATCCCGGCGACGATGTCGCTCGATCACTTCCGGTTCCTCTTCATCTTCATGTTCCAGCGAGGTGCGTGCGCGCGGATCGTGACGCAGCAGTTCGTCGAGCTTTGCATGAATGGCCTGAGTGTCGCGATGCTCGGCCCGTTGGATGAATAATGTCATCATCCAGGTGGCAAGAGTGGCATAGCCATGCCAGTCCAGCGTCTTTGGTTCGCAAATAGCCCACGTGATCGTGTATAGCGCCAGAATAAGGAAGGCCGCAGGCCGCGCCATGAGGACGCCGATCCTGGTAAGCGCTGTTCGGAAGAAATCCATCTAGAACTCCCATAATTTGCTGGCTGGCCTCTCGGTATCTCGGCCCGGGATTCGCCAAGCGATCAGTCCGCTGTTATTCTGGAGCCGGATCTTCATCCTTTGCCGCACAGAATGGGGCCGGTGTCGGCCGGCCCTGCCGTTTGCAAACGTGCTTACTTGCTGGCGGGTTTCAGCAAGGACTGTTTTGCGATACGTCCGGGCAACTCGTGCTGAACTTCTCTTTGCTGCTGGCAAGCTAGGGATCAGGGTGTGTCCTGTGCCGGCATTTTGCTGGCACTGGCGCCAGGGAGATGACCTCCGGCTATGCGACAATGGGGCAGTGAGCAGACTTCAAATGAGGAAAAGGCGTTGCCGCTCGGTGACGACAACGCCTTCCAACCGAGCCCATTCAGAGGCGTCAGCCGAAGCTTGCCTAGCGATGGCAGGGCGTCCGGGCGAGTGGAAACGCTGATGGCGAGATGTTCTGTGCGCAAAATACGCTCAATCGGCCAGGCTGCGCGCAAATGCAAAGGCCGTCCTCGCGGGCGGCCTCGATCCAGGTTGAGCTCGGTAGGGGGGCACCAAGCTGGGCCATCCGCTTCTGTGAGCAGCTTTCGAAGGAACGCGCGCCATTCATCATGGTTCCGCAGAATTGGCCTGTGAAAGGAGTTTTTTCATTGCTGTTCATGCCGTTGAGCGCTCATAATCACGGGTCTGGCGTGCAATGAGGCTGTTGTAACTCAGGGTTCATCTGCCCTGCGGCGTCCTGCAATCATGAAACTTTTACCTCAGGCAGTCCTTTGCGCGGCAAACAAGCATGATCCCGACCGGCATAATGTAACGTGGGACGGAACGCACTACGTCGGCCAGTGCAAAGCATGCGGTGCACAAGTCTATCGGGTTGGGCCGAAACAGTGGCGATTTCGGGGGGCAGACCGAACATAGCCTATTTTGCGCACAGGCCGTTCTGCGACGCTGGCTTGCCGGATCGCTGGACGCGATCTGTGCAAGGATTCTTGCGAATGCCCTGCCTTGCTCTGCCCTGCTGCCGGTTAGTGGCGTTCATTCATTGGCCGGCTCCACCAGTTGAAGGCGATTGCATGCCGGGTTGCTGCTGCGGGCTTGCTTCATTTTGCTCGACCGCCTGGCGTGTGTCATTGATCCCGCCGGTTTCCTTGGGCGCCTGCACGGCGCGAACAATCCAAAGCAGCGAAAGAGCTGCAATGGCCAGCACCAGGCTAATCAGAAGAACATAGCGCACTATGCCCGGCGTGGCGCCTGCGCGCGCTTCATCTTTTGCGAGATGTACTTCGTCCCGGGTGTCCATTATGCATACTCCCGTTTCTGAAAGTCTCGAAATCGTTGTTGCCAGACTTCAACGTTTGTGGTGGTCGGGCGTTCCGCCTCGCCGCGCTCCTTGGGTTCAACAGGGCTGAAGCTGAGCCGGGTAGCCGGGTGAGTGCGAGGCTTGCATTGCCCTTGGGAAACGAAGGGGCGCAACGGCTGGTGCGCGATATCTGGACGAGTTGGGGGGAGCGCAGAACATGCCGAACCCGTTTGATGGTGACGCTTCACGGACAAGCGAGGAGCGATGCCAAAGCCAGGACTGCCCATCCGCCAATTCGATCAATGCGCGGCGCTCAGCAGTATTCACGAAGTATGCGGCTGGTTCTCGCCGAGTTGAAATATTGACCAGAACCCACTTGGATCCGGCTCCGCGGAAAATATGTATATGCCGTCGCGCAAGACACTGGCGGTACCGCATCCGAGACGGTCGATGAGTGGCAGCACAGTGCTGACATTGAGCGCCAGGACATCAATTGACGAACGCCTTTGGTCGGCAGGGACGATTGTGAAGCGATGCATGGCAAGGCTCCTCGTTATGGCGGGAGCACGAAATAGATCGGGGTCTCTCAGGCGCCAGTAAGCCAAGGTTGGGCTGGCGATGTCCGAGTACGTACGCCTCTTTGCGCAGCATCCCCAGCCCCATCGGGCTGGATCGGATGAACTGAGCTCGTTCTAAGCTGAATTGTAGCCTTCCGTGCACAATTGTTCGCAGGAAACGGGCGCTGGCTGTCGATGGTTACTTGCCGCCAGCGCATTCACGCGAGTTCGCGATTCTTCCCCTCCATTCCTTATGCCCGCAAAGGCGTTGGGAAGAGGACGGGGCAAATCGCTCTGGGCACTTGGGACCAGGTGTTGCCTATGGCGCCGGGTGGTGGTTGCTAGCTCCCGTTCGCTCGCGGAAAGATAGGTGGTCGCCTGGTTCGCTTGCACCGTGATCCTTTCGCGCCAGAGGATGGAGGCTTGCGCGGGGGCCAACATCACCGCGCTGAAAGTGACAGCGCTATGTCGGGCGTAGGCTGATTAGTGAGGGTCCCCGCGCTCCAGAGAGGCACGCTTGGCCCTTATTTCTGTGCCGCATTGCAATTCAGTGTGCAGTTTTGCCCGGTTTGCAGCACGCAGAGCCCACGGACTGCGGTGAATGCGCGCGCTCGCGCGCCGGGCAGTGGATCGTTCGCGGGCATGGCTTCGTTACATCTCCAGCCGGCCGAGGTCCGCGCGACAAGGTAGTCGGACCGGGTTCGGTACCTGAAAGAGCCATCAAGGAGAGCATCATGAACCGTCGAGACCCAAATCCCGACCGTCAGCAGCATGGCGGATATCGCAATGAGCATTCCGACTGGGAGCCGCCCCGCCAGGCCAATCAATGGGAGGATGGCGTGTCCCGCCAGGCCGGTAGCGAAAGCGATGAAGGGCGTTTTTCGTCATATGGCGAGGTCACGCGCCGTCGCCGCCTGAATCGGGATGAGACCGAAAATCGCAAGCGGCCTCCTGCAAGGGATGATGCAGCCTACCTTCAGTCCCGGGGCTACGATGAGCGCCATTATGGCGACGATACTCGTGACCTCGCTCGCAGCCGGGGGTATCGCTTTTCCGGCGAACGGGATGCTTATCCAAGCCGGGAGTACGATGCCAGCGGCGGCAATGATTTTGCTGATTTCACAAGCGAGGACTACGGCGGACGCGACTTTTACGCCCGTCGGAGCGGTGCCGGCGGTGGCCTGAGCCCCAGCTTCAGTTATCGCCCGACCTTCGATACCTTCGGCCGGCGTTATTATGGCTCCAGCGATGATCGTTCCCGCGGCGACCACAACCAGCATGACTACGGAAGCTGGCGAGAATATGGCGAGGAGCGCGGCTTTCTCCAGCGGGCCGGCGATGAAATTGCCAGCTGGTTTGGCGACGAGGATGCCGCCCGTCGCCGCAAGCAGGATCATCGGGGACGTGGTCCCTCGGATTATACCCGTTCCGATGAACGCATTCGGGAAGACGTGAACGATCGCCTTACGCAGGACTGGCGTGTCGATGCGACGAGTATCCGGGTGGTCGCAAAAGACGGTGAGGTCACCCTCGACGGCACGGTCACTACGCGCCTGGACAAGCGGCGTGCGGAAGACCTGGCAGAAGATGTGTCCGGAGTGAAGCACGTGCAGAACAACCTGCGTCTGACCGGAGTGTCCGGCTGGACGGAAACCGGGCAGGGCGGTTCGGCATCATCGAATGGAAAGCCGGCAGGAAGGGGCGGCGACGTAGCGCAGACCGGCACTTCGATTCCTTCGCAAACAGGAACGATTGTGGACCGTTCCTCCTGAGCGAATGCGATCGGCAAAGCATGGGCCAGGGTGCTCGGGCACCCTGGCCCATTCTCCTTTTCGACAAAAGATGCGGGCCTTCCTGGAGCATTCCGCGCCTCAAGCGCATTGCCCAGTTGTGATCTGCGAATGTTTCGCGCGTGCAGGCAATGAAGGCTGAAGGGATCGTTCCCTGAGCCGAGGCGAGCAAGAAAAGCTGTGATCCGCGCGATCAGGCCCTCGGTGAGATCGGGGCGCGGGAGGTGCCGGTGATCCCAGACATGCACGCCCTACTCGATTGATGTTCCCGCAGTCTGGCGCCTTCCGCTTACCGGACTGCTTTGCAAGCAACCTCCCTGTGGCGGCATCCGTGCGATCGATATGGCAACCCTGGTGAAGCACGCACCAATCGACCGTTCGCAATACTCTCGATGCTGCCCTGGACGATCGGCACGCCGAACAATGGCGGCGCTATCGTGATGGCCAGCGGGATCGGTCTCATCGCGGCCGTGACCGACAATTTGATACGGTCGATCGACATGAAGAGCGGCAAGTCCTGTGCAAAGATGTCCTTCCTGCTGCCCTTGAGGTAGATCTTCGGGGGCTTTGGAGGCTTGCGCAGATGAACACGTCCGCCCCTCACTCGCGAACAGAACCGCGATGGCACGGAATCAGCGGAAACCTGCGTACAGATTGCGGTTTCTAATAAAAAGGAAGTCGCCCCTGCAGAAAAGCGGGATGTCATGCTCCGAAAAGTTGTTTGCCAGCCATGATGGCAGGGACCGGGGCTTTTATGCGGAGGCGATGGCCCGCAGGTCGGTTCGTGCGGATACCGAACCGGCGATTGTTGGAATGTGCGCAGTCGCCGAAGCAGGGCAACAAACCGGCGCGCCGGCTCGCGGGGCGCCAATTGGGAAGCCCGGTGCAGGAGGTCAGGAGTAATGGATAGCTTGCGTGATGCATTGCAGTATTACGGGGCAGGCGCGGCTGTGGTCGCTTCCTTGATGGTGTCCCTTAACCTGGGCAGGCTGTGGACGGGAGGGGCCATGGTGATCTTCGTATCCAGTTCGGCAGCGTTGATTGCATGGGGGTTCCTCAATCCGGACAGCGAAGGGATAGGTTGGCAGAACCTCGCCCTGCTCGTCATCAATGCGGTGGGTGTCTGGCGTTATCTCGTCGCGGAGCCGCGCAAGGGGGCCTAGTCAATGGTGCCTGGAAGGGATCTGCGTAGGCAACCTCGATGAGAGCCTCTACGGAAAAGTCTCCGCGATCCGCTACGGATCCCCGTGGAACAGGGGAACGCAAGGGCGCTGGCCGCTCGGCAAAGGCGGCTCCTCCGGGTAATATCCGGGAGGTCAAGCATGGAGCCTGATAGGGCCGTCGGGGCGTCGATGGAACCTCAGTAGGCCGTGCTCGCGGGCAGTGCGCAGGCGATGGCAGCTTTCTGTATGCTGTCGACCAATGATAGCTGGTCATTTCCCGAAACATCGAGAATGTCCGGATTTGACGGAAGCTGCCATTTGGAGGACAAGGTGCGGCGGCTAGACCTAGAGCGAAGGTCGCATCGCCGGCCGGGGCCGTCAGTGCGCTTTCCGGGGGTGCTGACACGGACACCTACCACTCGGCGATGGATCGGCTGACCCAGAAATGATAGTGTTTGGGGAAGCAAAATTAGTTCTTGAAAACCATCTATGATGGTCCGCAAGCGGCAACAAAAAAGATGGGCCTCTTATCTGTTCTGATCCTGTTGGGAGCGGTCAATGCAGCGAGCTTGGCCGCGTTGATCGTCTGTGCGCGCGGCAATCGCCATGCCAACCGCTTCCTGGCTGGCCTGCTCATGCTCGTCGGGATGCGCCTTGCCATCTACGTGCTGGGCTTCGCCGGCTTGTACGACGAATACCGCTGGCTGACCTTCGTTCCGCTTGATCTGTCCGCCAGCTTCGCACCGTTACACTGGCTATACGTCCGCGCGGTCGTGGGCACGCTGCCGATCCGATGGAAACTTCATCTTGTCCCCGCCGTGATCCAGTTCGCCTATCAGGCGGCCTGCTTCCTGCTGCCAGCTTCCGCCAAATGGGACTGGTACACGACCGTGCATCTGCATGTCGTCGAACCTTTGGCGATGGCGGCCATCCTGATCGCGGCCTGCCTTTACGTAGCCGCTTCCTGGCGGGATCAGGCGCGCTATCAACGCTGGCTCGACAATCATTTCGCCGATCGCGAGCAATGGCGCCTGATCTGGCTGCGCACGATGATCGCCGCATTTGCCGCGTTGCTGCTGCTCATCGGTGCAGCGGTTGCGTGGCATGTTCTGATCGGTCCGATCGACTATTTCGGACGGACGCCGGTGATGTTCGCCTTCTGCCTGCAGGCCTATGGCCTCGGCCTGCTCGGCTGGCGACATGGCGGCGACACCTACCCGCCCGAAACGCGGGCGCCCAACGACGCAGCCGAGCCGCGCACCGACTATAGCGCGGTAGCGGCGAGCTGGGCGAAACGCATCGAGGCTGAGGGATGGTGGCGTGAGGAAGGGGTGACGCTGGGCACTGTCGCGGACCGGCTCGGGACATCCGAACGCAGCCTGTCGCGCGCATTCAACGATGGGGCCGGACGCAGCTTCAACGCGGTCGTTAACGCCATGCGGATACGCGCCATCCAGCGCGCGCTCGCCGACCCCGACGAGAAACGCGATCTACTGACCCTCGCGCTGGATCACGGCTTCGCGTCCAAGGCGAGCTTCAACCGGGCGTTCCGCCAGGCCGCAGGTACGACGCCCTCGGACTGGCGTCGCATGATCCGCCAATCACCGTTTCCGGCGGATTCCGGCGCGCCCGCCGGATAGAGAGCAGGCAAGATGAAACTCCCTTTGGAGGTCTCATGCTGCTCGCCCTGCTTCTTTCCTCAGCGTCCGCCGATGTGGACGCTCTCTTCGAGGCCGCCGTGCGCTCGGACACGCCCGGCTGCGCGCTGGATGTTCGTCGCGACGGCAAGCTGATTGTCCAGCGCAGCTACGGTATGGCGGACCTCGAAGCGGGGCGGCCGATCGATGCCGATACGATGTTCGAGGCCGGTTCGGTATCGAAGCAGTTCACCGGCGCGCTGATCGCCCGGCTCGCCGGGCGTTACACACTGTCCTACGACGACAGTATCCGACGCTGGCTGCCTGAGCTGCCGGCCGTCTATCAGCCAGTCACGATCGCGATGCTGCTGCATCATACCAGCGGCATCCGCGACTGGGGGGCGCTGGCGGATCTGACGGGATGGCCGCGCGGCACGCGGGAATGGTCGATGGACGATGCGATGGCGCTGTTCGTGCGGCAGACCAAGCTCAACTTCGCACCGGGGACCGAATATCTCTACAGCAACTCCAACTATCTCCTCGCGGCGCGGATCGCGGAGCGCGCGGGGGGACGCTCGTTCAGTGAGCTGGCGCAAGCCGAGCTGTTCGGCCCGCTCGGCATGACGCACACGCGCTGGCGAACCGACTTTCGCGACATCGTGCCGCGCCGCGCGCCGGCCTATTCGAGCGACGCAGGACAATGGCGGCTCGACATGCCGTTCGAGGATGTGGTCGGGCCGGGCGGCCTCCTGACGACGGTCGGCGACATGCAGCGCTGGAACGCCGCGCTGGCTGACCCGTCAGCCAGCTGGGCTGCACGAATGACCGTGCCCGGCCGCCTCGGCGATGGCACCGTCGTGCCTTACGGATTGGGATTGGAGCTGGGACCTGTCGATGGCAGGCCCGCCATCAGCCATGCCGGATCGACTGCCGGTTATCGCGCGTGGCTGGGGCGGTTTCCGAAAGACCGGCTGTCGGTGGCACTGCTCTGCAACGCCGGCTCGATCAACACCGAGGAATTGGGGCCGCAGGTCGCGGCGCAGTTCCTCCCCGCCCCGCCGCCACCGGCCGCTTCTCCGCCAGGCGCCGGCGTTCCGGCCGGGATCGTCGGCACCTGGCGGAACATGGCGGGCGCTCTCATCCTTGCGCTTGGTCTCCTGGTCGATGACGCGATCATCGCCATCGAGATGATGGTGGTGAAGATGGAGGAAGGCTACGATCGCATAAAGGCGTCGGCCTATGCATGGAGCCACACCGCTGCTCCCATGCTGGCGGGGACGCTCCTCACGGTCATCGGCCTGATGCCGGTTGGCTTTGCGCAGTCCACGGCGGGCGAATATGCCGGCAACATCTTCTGGGTTGTCGGCTTCGCCCTTATCGCCTCCTGGTTCGTGGCCGTTATCTTCACCCCCTACATGGGAGTGATGCTGTTGCCCCACATCAAGCCGGTCGAGGGCGGGCACGCCGCAATCTACCAAACCCCGCGCTATCAGAGAGTGCGCAGGCTCATCGGTTGGGCTGTCCGGCGCAAGAAGCTGGTGGCTCTGGCGACCTTGGGCGCGTTCTTCGTTGCTGGTGCCGGCATGCCGCTGGTCAAGAAGCAATTCTTCCCAACCTCGGATAGGCCGGAACTGTTGGTCGAGGTGCAGATGCCCAAGGGTACGGCCATCGCGAATACCAGCGATGCTGTCCGCCAGGTTGAAGGCTGGCTACGCAAGCAACCCGAAGCCAGGATCGTAACCTCGTATATCGGGCAGGGCGCCCCCCGCTTCTTCATGGCCCTGTCGCCTGAGCTTCCCGATCCGTCGTTCGCCAAGATTGTCGTGCGCACCGACAAGGAAGAGGAACGCGACGCGCTCAAACTGCGCCTGCGGCAGGCCGTGGCTGACGGACTTGCCCCTGAAGCCCGCGTGCGGGCGACGCAATTGGTGTTCGGACCGCCGTCCCCGTTCCCGGTCGCATTCCGCATCAATGGTCCGGATCTCGCTACGGTGCGCGATATTGCGGGCAGGGTGCAGCAAGTCTTGGAAGACGATCCGATGATGCGCACGGTCAACAGCGACTGGGGCGAACGGGCACCCGCGCTGCATTTCGTGCTCGATCAGGATCGACTGCGCACGATGGGCCTGACCTCCAGCGATGTCGCCCAGCAGCTCCAGTTCCTCCTGACCGGGGTAACGGTAAGCCAGGCGCGAGAGGATATCCGTACCGTCGACGTCGTCGTGCGCTCCTCCGGCGGCGACCGCCTCGATCCCGCGCGCATCGGCGATTACACTCTGACCGGCCTCGGCGGTCAGCGCATTTCCGTAAGCCAGATCGGCCGGATGGAAGTGCGCATGGAAGAACCCATCCTGCAGCGCCGCGACCGGGTGCCGACCATCACCGTGCGCGGCGACATTGCCGACGGTCTCCAGCCGCCCGACGTATCGAACGCGATGATGAAGAAACTGCAGCCCATCATCGAGGGTCTGCCCAGCGGCTACCGTGTCGAAATGGCTGGATCGATCGAGGAAGCCGGCAAGGCCAATGCGGCCTTGGCTCCCATCTTCCCGATCATGATCGTTCTGATGATGATCGTTATCGTCCTGCAGGTTCGCAGCCTTTCGGCGATGTGGATCGTCCTTCTGACGGCTCCGCTCGGGCTCATCGGGGTTGTTCCCACTCTGCTTGTGACGGGGCAGCCGTTCGGCTTCAACGCGATCCTCGGCCTGATCTCGCTCGCCGGCATCCTGATGCGCAACACCTTGATCCTGATGGGCCAGATCCACGACAATGAGCGTGCCGGGCTGTCGCCTTTCGACGCCGTGGTCGAAGCAACCGTCCAGCGTTCGCGGCCCGTCATCCTGACCGCGCTGGCGGCAGTGCTGGCGTTCGTGCCGCTGATCAGTTCGGTGTTCTGGGGTTCGATGGCCGTGACGCTCATCGGCGGAACCCTGGGCGGAACGATCCTTACCCTGCTGTTCCTGCCAGCTCTCTATGCGCTCTGGTTCCGCATCGCGCCGCCATCCGGCGACGATCGGTCTCCGGCACCGCACCCAGAGCCTGGGATTGTGACATGAGCCGGCCGGCCTTGACCCATCCCGCGCCAATTCCCGTGTTCTTCCAGAAGGGCGACCTGCAATGACCCGAATTCCACTTCTGTCAGCCATGTTTTCCAAGGTCAGAACGTTTCTCGAAGCCATCGATCAGACTTCCGACGCTGATCCGCTCGAAGGCCAGGGGCGCCGGATCGCGGCATTGGAAGAGCGCATGTCCCGCCTCGAGGTATCGTCGGCTGCGACGGCGGATTGCGCTGACCAGGTCATAGCCGGCTCATGAGGCGGTCCGCCCCCCATCATTCGAGCAATTCAACAATGAACCCTGCAATGACAGTAGAGGGACTGCCTGAACCTGTGCTTTCGTGGGCTGGCATCGACCTCGCCGACGAGGCAGAGGGCTATCAGACTGACTGGATCGAAATGGCTCTGGTACACGCCGACGAGGATACGGTCCGAGGGGCCTGGAATAGCGCGCTTTATCTCTCGGCACGTCGCTCCATGCTTCGGGATTGGGCTGATCATTCCGACAATTGCCGGGAAAAGAGATTCGGGTCGCGGACACGAAAGTCACCGCCATGCAAGGCTTAGGAGACGGATAACGATCGCGTTGTCGTGCCCATGCTGATGCCGAGTTGCGGCGTATTGAGGCTGATCGCTAAAGATGGCAAACAGTGCTGAAGATCGACTACAACATTTTAATCGGTATTCGCTGATTGCCGCTGTTATGCACTTATTGATTGTGGCGGCAATCGCAAACCCGTGGGGTTCGTGGACTGAGTTCGGTCGCAGTCGCTTCGCTTTCCGGTGGGATGCGAGTGCCCGGATTGCCACAGGCCCACTCTCGGGGTTGTCCGGGCCGCCGAGGCATCTGTCCAAGTCGTTTGACTAAAAACCTCGGCCCGATGTCTCAAGACACTGGCGTAGTCCTCGGGCCCGGCTCCTCGAGAACTCGTAAAACTCAAGACTTGCTTTGTCGCGCAGCATTCGTAAGCTCTGAAAAGCGTCGTATTTCGGCGTGGAGGCCAGCCAGCCGCCTCGAAATGTTCGCTCGGTACGAAAGCATCCGGGCCGCTGTCGCGAATGTCCAGGCCGTCAGGCTAAAGGCGCCGGTAACCGATTTCAAAGTGATTGGCCCCGCGCGGCGCAAGTCGCGCGGTCTCCTGTTGGAGAACATCCCATGGTCTTGGGACGAGATGTCGCGCACGCCAGGCGCGATGGAACCGCCAGCCTTCCGGCCGGCGATCCTTTGGCATGCAACTGAAAATCGATGAACATCGCTTACAGAACCAAGTCGGCATTGCAGAGGGCGATCCGTTGCCGCCCGAAGATCGGGTCAGGAGCGACAGGGGGCATTGGCTCGACGTGCTCTATCGAACCCACTGCGACAGACTGCTGCGCTTCGCGAGACGCTATGCGCACGTAGATGCAGCACCCGACATTGTGCACCAGCTGTTCGCACGTCTCGCCGCTAGAGGCAGTGAAGCGCCGCTCAATGTCGAGGCTCCCACCGCCTACTTGCGGCAGGCGACCATCAATCTCATTCGCAGCGAGGCGCGTCAGGCGCTGAGGCGCTCGAAGCACCTGCATGTCTGCATCGAGGACGTGGAAGTGGGGGGCGGCGATCCTGTCGCTGCTGCAGAAGCCCGCGACATCCTTGCCCACATCGAGGCTATCGTGATGCGTCTTCCAGTACGGACGCGCGAAATCTTCCTGGCGCACAGAATCGATGGCTATAGCTATACGGAGATTGCTGCCCGGACCGGATTGAGCGTGAAGACGGTCGAGAAGCATATGAGCAGGGCCATCGGCTACGTCGCCCGTCATTTGGAGGTGTGATGCACGAGAATAGCTGCGAGGCCCGGGGATGAGCAACGAGAGGGCCGAACAGGAAGCGACGGAGTGGTTCGCCCGCATGCGAGGGCCGGACGCCGACCAATATCGAGAGGCGTTTGAGGCATGGCGTGCGGTGCCCGGCCATGCCGAGATCTACGAAAATCGGCGCAGGGCTTGGGATACCGTCAAGTTCATTACGAACACCCGCACCGGTAGACAGCGCGATCTGGCGCGAGCGAAGCCGTGGACTTCGCGGCTACCCATTTGGTCGATAGCTGCGGCCGTGGGCTTCACATTCCTGGCCGGCGCGGCGGTGGTGGTCAGTGTAAAGCAATCGGCGACTATGTCGTCCGAGGCGCCTCGGACTGAAATTGTAGCGCTGGACGAAGCACCCCGGCGGATCATCCTGCCGGATGGATCGGCCGTGATCCTGGATCGAGGAGCGAAGATGGAGGTGGCGTTCAATCATTCGGAGCGACGGATCCACCTTGTTGTGGGGCGAGGCAGGTTCACCGTGGCGCACGATGCAGAACATCCCTTCATCGTTGATGCCGGGGACGCCAGCGTTGTTGCGCACGGGACGATGTTCGATGTCGAGCTTGGTTCCGGCCGGGTGGGCGTCGCACTGCTTCAGGGAAGCGTGGAAGTGAGATCGCACAGCGGCGGCAGGAACGGGAATCCTCGGGTCGATCTAACGGCTGGGCAGGGAGTTGAGCTCGTAAAAGGAGATATTTCTCCGCCACGCCCAATCGGCCAAATCGAACGGCAGTGGCCCAATGACATGCTCGAACTGAATGGGGTCGACCTTGCGGCGGCGGTCGAGAGTTTCAACCAAACCAGTCGTATCCGGATTGCGGTGGAGCCTGACGTGGATACGCGAGTAAAGGTTACCGGCGCCTTCCGGCGATCGGACCCGGACGCTTTTGCATACCAGTTGGCGGAAACCTTTGGCCTTATCGTCGACGCCCAGGCCGATGGGGCGCTGACGCTGGCGGCCCCTCGGAAACAAAATTTGAAAAAAGCCGGAGGGTGATTTTTCACGCCTGACGACCCGAAGGGGAGGACGCCGCAAGCAGCGGGTCCCCAGGGACGGAGGCAATCAGTGCGTTACCAACTTCTGGCGTGCTGCAGCATGGCTGCAGCCGCGACGGTACTTTGCGCGCCCGCAACAGCGCAAACCGAGGAGCGGAAAGTAGTCCATCTTCCTGCTCAGCCGCTCTCGAACTCGCTCCGTCGGCTGGGCGGTTTGTTTGGCCGAAACATCAGTGTCGATGAGGGCGCTGCTGCAAACCGCAAAGCCGAGGCGCTCGATGGTGAACTCACGTTCGACGATGCAGTCGCGGCGCTCCTTGCCGGCAGCGGACTGCAGGCCACGCAGAAGGCGGGCGGCACGGTGATCAGGCGGGTCACCCAGGACGATGCCGGGGAGGGTGGCATCGTGGTGACTGGCTCTCGTATTCGCGGCGCGCCTGTTGCCTCGACGACACTGACTTACGGACGAGAGGACATGCGGGATTCTGGACAGTCCAGCGCTGCCGATGTCATCCGCTCGATCCCCCAGAACTTCTCCGGCGGCCAAAATCCGGGCATCGGTTCCAACGTTTCCAACGGAAAGAGCCTCGATGTTGGCGGAAGCGTCTCGCTTAACCTGCGCGGACTGGGGGCTGATGCCACGCTGACATTGGTCGATGGGCGGCGGATGAGCTTCGATGCAGCTCTCCAGGGCGTCGATGTGTCGGCCATTCCTTTCGGGGCCATCGAACGAATTGAGGTGGTGCCGGATGGCTCCTCCGCGCTGTTCGGCTCCGACGCGGTGGCGGGCGTCGCGAACATCATTCTGCGTCGCAACTTCGAGGGTTTGGAAACCACTGCACGTCTCGGTGGATCCACCGATGGCGGCAATTTCCAACAGCAGTACGGTGCGACGCTCGGTCATGTGTGGAAATCCGGCAGCGCCGTGCTCTCCTACGAATACGCGAGCAATACGGGGATCATGGCCGAGGATCGTTCGTATCTTCGGGATATCTCTCCGGGTCTCGAGGTCTACCCGAAGATGCGTCACCACAACGCCGCACTCGTCCTGCGGCAGGAAATTGCGTCCGACCTGACTTTCGATTTCGATGGCCTTTATAACAACCGGCGTCGCTACCAGGTCATGCCGCTCAATGCGGCGGGGGATCTGTCGGAGAGCCGCTACGACACCTTTGCGAAGACCGAGTCGTGGGCAGTCGCACCTTCACTGAAGCTGACGTTGCCGGCGGATTGGCAACTGACGCTTGCCGGCAGCTACGGCTGGGACAAGGTCTGGTACGAAGGGATCATGACCTACGGCTCCGTGTCGTCGAGCGCGGGCAACGGGTTTTATCGCAACGCCACTGCCAACGTCGAGCTGAGCGGGACCGGAAAGCTTATCGATGTGCCTGCTGGCGCCATCAAGGCGGCGGTCGGCACCGGCTATCGCAATGACTGGTTCCATCGACAGACCACCAACGGGGCAAGCCAGTTCGTCGACAAGACGCGCGACAGCTACTATGTCTTCGGCGAACTCAGCATTCCGGTGATCTCGGCCGACCAGCATTCCGGCCTCGGCCGAAGCCTCGATCTGAGCGCTGCTGCACGGTATGAGCGCTATCCTCACATTGCTTCCGTCGCGACACCCAAGCTGGGCCTGATCTACGCTCCGACATCGGATTTCACGGTGAAGGGGAGCTGGGGTAAATCGTTCCGTGCTGCGACGTTCTACGAACAGTACACGGCAAATCCCGGCTACCTTCAGAACGCGACGAACTGCGGCGGAACTAGCGGCACCGTCCTCTATCTCCAGGGCGGCAATCCCAACCTGAAACCGGAACGCTCGACGAACTGGTCGGCAACGCTGGCTATCCATCCCACGGCCGTCCCAGGCGCTGAACTCGAAATCAGCTATTTCGATATCCGTTATCGAAACCGGATCGTCACGCCGATCACCTACACCCGTCAGGCACTCACGAACCCGGTTTACGCCGATTACGTGACGCTCAATCCCGATATCGCCGCCCAGAACGACGTGATCGACAGCATGATCACGTTCACGAACCTGACCAGCGGCTCCTATGACCCCACCAAGGTCGTCGCGATTGTCGACAATTCCAACGTGAATGCCGGTCGCCAGAACATCCACGGCGTCGACGTCCTGGGCCGCTACGCATTCGATCTCGGCGGTGGACGCCTCACCGCGTCGGTCAACGGCAGTTATCTTGATAGCAAGCAGCAGCTCGGGCCCGATCAGGACTTCACGCAGTTGGCAGGGACACTGTTCAACCCGCCGCAATTCCGCGGGCGCGGAGAAGTCGGCTGGGGGAAGGATGCCGTGACACTGACGGCGGCGGTCAACTACATCGGCCCGGTTCGTGATGTGAGATACGCGCCATCCGTCAAGGTGTCAGGGATGGTGCCGATCGACTTCACGATCCGATACCATCCGGAAGATGCCCATGGCTTGCTGGGCGGGCTCGATGTCATCGCCTCGCTGCAAAATGCGTTCAACGCCAAGCCGGACACCATCGCGGTCACATCGTTTCTCTACACACCTTACGACAGCACAAACTACTCGCCATTCGGACGTGTCATCAGCCTGACGGTAACGAAGAAGTGGTGAGAATTCCCGTCAGCATGCTCGCGGCTTTTGCCGCGAGCATTACCGCCAACACAACGCATGCCGCGTGCGATGACCTGCTACCTGTCGGCAGGACGGCAGCAACGCGCCAGAGACTCATCACCACGACGGACCTCGTGCGCATTCGAGACATCGGTTACCCCGAAGTCATGCCGGGGCAGGGGAGCCCGTTTGCCCTTTCACCCGACGGACGGTTTCTTTCGTTCGTCATCACACGGGCAGATCCCGCAACCAACAGCATTTGCAGTGGGGTCGTTGTGATGCCGGTCGATGGCCAGTTCGCACCCTTTATCGTGGACCGAGGGGGCGCGCTGCCCAAACTGGCAGGCGTTTTCCGAGGCCTGTTCATCACGACCGGCTTGCCTGAATTGGTGACGCCGAAATGGTCGCCCAATGGCCGATGGATTGCCTGGCGCAAGATTGTCGACGGTGTGGTTCAGGTTATCCGGGCGCGAGCGGATGGAAGCGGCGCGGACCAAGTCACGCGCTCCGCACTCAATGTCGAAGATTTCTCCTGGTCGCCCGACGGGTCGCACATAATCTACCTCGCCAGACCAGGGGTGCTCGAGTCAAAGCGTCAAACGGAGATCGCTGGTCTCTCCGGCTGGCGCTACGACTCGAGCATACTCCCTCAGGAATCGTGGGGGCCGCAGCCGTGGGCCAAGGACGTCCCGCAAGCAACATTCGCGGTGGACGTCGAGACGAAGGCCGTTCGCGAGGCCACGCAGTCCGAGCGGGCGATCGCAAGTTCCGTGCCCCTTGCGGAGTATCCGCCGGGGCTGGTTGCCAAAGGGGCAGGCGGAGCAGTGGCATGGACAGCACCGGTCAGCGAGCACCCGGAAGCGGATAAGCGTGTCTGGGCTGAGTTGCCTGGGAAGGAGCGACGTGTCTGCCTCCACGAGGCTTGTTCGGGGCGTATCCGAGAGCTTCTTTGGGATCGGGGAGGGCACAGTGTCGTCTTCTCGCGCGGCGAAGGCTGGAACAATGAGATATGGACGCTCTATCGTTGGGAGCCTGGGAGCGACCGCATCATGCCCATCCTCAAGACGCATGATGCATTGACCGGCTGCATTGCCGTTGCCGAGGCGATCGTTTGCGGACGCGAGAATGCGACCATGCCGAGAAGGGTGGTGGCACTCGATCCGAAGACGGGGCGCAGCAGGACGCTTTTCGACCCCAATCCCGAGTTCACGAATTTTAAACTCGGCTCGGTTCGCCGGCTACGATGGATCAATGCTCGAGGTCTCCCGGCGTGGGGGGACCTCGTCCTGCCACCCGATTACGACGGCCGTAGCAAGTTGCCTATGGTGATTGTCCAGTACCGCAGCATGGGCTTTCTGCGCGGCGGGATCGGGGACGATTATCCGATCTTTCCTATGGCGGCGAAGGGTTTTGCGGTCCTGAGCTTCCAGCGCCCGCCCTCTATTTCCACGCTCGATCCGAATTTGAAGTCCTGGGACGACGCCCTTCAGGCCCATCATGAGAACTGGGAGGAGCGACGCAGCGTCTTCTCCTCGTTGGACCGGGGGATCGACGCGGCGATCGCCACGGGATCGGTCGATCCGAAGCGCATTGGTATCACGGGCCTGAGCGATGGCGCCTCAACCGTGGAGTTCGCCCTGATCAATTCGCGCAGATTTGCGGCGGCAGCTATGAGCACCTGCTGCGATGATGGCCTGAGCTCGCTGGCGCTGGGTGGTTTCGCCTGGGCGGATCAGAATCGGCGAAACGGCCTGCCCGCATTTGTCGACGACGATCGGGATTTTTGGCGCCCCTTATCACTGGCCGTGAATGCGAGGCTGATCGACACCCCGATCTTGATGCAACTGGCCGATCGAGAAACGCTGCTGGCGCTGCCGGCGTTCACGGCGCTTCGGGAGGCAGGCAAGAATGTTGAGTTGATTGTCTATCCCGATGAATACCATGACAAATGGCAGCCAGCCCATCGGCTGGCGGTTTATAATCGAGCGATCGGGTGGTTCGAGGAGCGTTTGCAGATGCGAAATGCAGTATTCTATTGATGCGGCCTTCTGCATCCGATCGCCGCTCCGGGCGCCATCACTGACTTTTGAAGAGTGCCCCTGCTTGGCAGCGGTTGGGGATCGGTTGCTGCTGGCGTGATCATGATCACGCGCCATCCTCCCGCGAGCCCCTATGCGGCATCACCTTAACCGCATATCTGGACAAACGAACAACACAACGATATTGTTGTGTCCATGATACCAGCCCTCATAGATCTGGATCCTCGAACGCCCTGGCCGGTCCTGCCTCCAGGCATTCATGATGCGACCATTGCCGAGATCGAGGCGACGTTCGCCACGACGCCCCACAGACGTTGGCTGTTCGATGGTTTTGTTCGTGCTGCGCAGGCTTTGGCGGCAGCAGGGTGCCGCACCCTGTATCTTGATGGCAGTTTCGTAACCGGCAAGCCGCATCCCGAGGATTTCGATGGCTGCTGGGAGCATGCGGGCGTCGACCTGTCTCTGCTGGACCCTGTGCTGAAGACCTTCGAGCCTAAGCGGCTAAAACAGAAACGAAAATTCTTTGGAGAACTGTTCCCGGCCCAATTGCCGGGCGCACCCGGGATGACGTTCCTGCAGTTCTTCCAGATCGAAAAATATTCCCAGCGCTCAAAAGGCATCTTGCGTGTCTCGCTCGCCGTGAAAGGAGCGACGCCATGATCACCAACGAAAAGCAATATCGCTCGACCAGGGCCCTGATCGAGCAGTTCCGCGTAGGATTGGACGCGTTGGCTGGCGGCGATCGACCAGCCATGTCGCCTGAGATGATTGCGCTTCAGCGCGACGCTCTTCAGAGCCAGATCGACGATCTTGTAAGCGAAGCCGATGCTTATGATGCTCTGCGCTCGGGCAAAATTACATCGTTCGCGACCGACGATCTGAGCGATCTTCCAGACATCCTGATCCAGGCGCGAATTGCGCGCGGCATGAGCCAGCGAGACCTGGGCGATTGCCTTGGCCTGAAAGAGCAGCAAATCCAGCGCTACGAAGCAGAGCGCTATCGATCGGCCAGTCTCGATCGCTTGATCGAGATCGCCGACGTGCTTGGGGTGCGGATCCATAAGCAGGCCGAGCTTGTAGGCGATGCAAGCCTTGAGTCTATCGGCGGCGAAATGTGGAAGTCGTTCCCCATCGCTGAAATGTACAAGCGGGGGTGGTTTGACGATTTCGAAGGCACCATGGCTCAAGCGAAAAAGGCGGCCGCCCAACTGGTTCCGGTCTTCTTGAGGCACGCGCAGGCGCCTCTCGTGCAGGCCGGTCTGCACCGCAAATCGGTGCGTGCCAGCGGGCAGGTTCATGAGGCAGCGATTGTCGCGTGGGAAGCGCGGGTTCGTCAATTGGCGGAACGGGCTCCGCCTGAAGTCGAATTCGACAAGTCTCGGATCAACGAGACGTGGTTGAAGGGTTTGCTCGCGCTTACGCTTGTCTCCAATGGTCCGGCAGAGGCGGTCGAGTACCTGTCCAGAGCCGGTATCTCGCTGGTTGTAGAGCGTCATTTGCCCGGAACATTGCTCGACGGCGCGGCACTGCGATCGCGAAATTGTCATGCCATTATCGCTCTCACGTTGCGCCATGACCGCCTCGACAACTTCTGGTTCACGCTCTTGCACGAGATTGGGCATTTGAAACTCCATATCGGAGACGGGGAGTTCGCGGCGATCTTCGACGATACCGAGGCCCCTTCGAATGATGTGATCGAGAATGAGGCCGATTACTTTGCTCAGGAAGCCTTGCTTTCCAGCGAACAATGGGAAGTGGCCGCGTCGCGCTACTTGCGGACGGAGAAGTCCGTGATGGTCGATGCGAAGCGCTTTGGCGTCGGTCCGGCAATCATTGCAGGACGAATTCGCCGGGAAGCAAAAGACTATACCCTTCTTAAAGGGCTAGTGGGCAACGGCGAGGTTCGTCGTCAGTTCGATCTATAGGGGCAATCCATGCCAATTACGCCGAACGACTACATGCCGGTTCTCAAATGGCGGCAAGGAGAATACCAGGGTTTGATGCGCCTGAGTGACTCGGTGAAGGATCGCACGGTGCCGCTGATCGAAGTCACTCCGCCCGATTTCGATTTCGAGCTGCAGAAGCCCACCAAAACGATCGATGAACACTTGTGCAATTTCGCCAAGCGCTTCGATGACAAATGGGGCAAGCGACGGGCGCTGCTCGATTGCAGTTTGCTTCCCGCAAGCATGCGAATGGGTGATTTCCGACATCCCCTGCAATTCCTGGGTGAGGAGATCGCATCCACCGGCAATGCCATTATTCCTGTCGTCCGCCTCTCAAGCGATCCCGCTTATCGGGAGGCGGTGAGCATGGTCGAGGCGCAAACCCTTGGAGGCGTCGCCCTGCGATGCTCGCTCGATGAGGCGATCGATCCCGATTTAGACACGCATGTCGAAAATTTGCTCGAAGGCCTCCAGCTTGAGGTTGCGGAACTTGATGTCGTCCTGGATCTTGCATCACCGACCTGGGAGCCGGAAAGCGGCCTTGTCGCTCTGGTGAAAATGGCGATTTCAGGGTCCGACGTCTTTGCAAATTCGCGCAGCGTCACGATTGTCGGGTCTTCGTTTCCCGATTCAATGGGGGCCGTCACCGGGCCTCTTGAATTTTGGCCAAGGCGCGAATGGAGCCTCTATCGCGCCTTGCTTGCAGCAATTGATGCGAGCACGCGTCGTCCCGGTTTTGGTGATTATGCG
>NZ_JAPCWC010000039.1 GCF_026420865.1 Novosphingobium clariflavum
AGTAGGAAATCGCCGCAATCAGCAGGTTCAGCCCAGATGCGCGAAATTCCTGATTTTCCAGCGAGCGATCGGTGAACCGACCCTGCCGGTTGGTATAGATGGCGGCGGCAAGCGTGTGCCTCGCCTCGCCTTTGTTGAGACCGGCCTGACAGGCACGTCGCAGTTCCGGTTGTTCAAGCCAATCGAGCGTGAACAAAGTGCGCTCGATACGGCCCAGTTCAGCCAATGCAAAATCCAGCCTGTTCTGGCGTTTGTAGGCGGCAAGTTTTCGCAAGATTACTGACGGCGCCACCGTGCCATCCTTGATTGAGGCGACAATCCTGACGATGTCATCCCAATCGGCCTCGATCGCTGCCGTTTTGATGGTGCGGCCCATCAGATTTTCGATGCCCTTGTATGTCGATGGCGCAGCGATCGAACCCAGCTTGCGGTCGCCAATATCGCGCAGCCGTGGCGCGAAGCGGAACCCGAGTAGGTGGCAGAGTGCGAAAACATGATCGGTGGCGCCGCCGGTATCGGTATAGTGCTCATGCAACGGAAGGTTGCCGGCGCCCAGGACAAGCCCGTCGAGCACGTAAGGCGCTTCACCTGCCGTCGCGGACATGATCCGTGATCCGAATGATGCGAAGTGATCGGAAAGGTGAGAATAGATTTTCACGCCAGGTTCGGCGCCATATTTGGCATTGACGTCCGCCGCCCCTGAACGGCTCCGCCCCGACCGGAAGAACTGGCCATCGGACGACGAACTGGTGCCAGCGCCCCAATGCCGCGCGAAGGGTAATTCGTGATGGGCTGAGATGATCATGGCCAGCGCGGCCTGATAGTTCTCGGGTGAAAGATACCAGTTGTGGGTCCATGCGAGTTGGGCATAGCTGACGCCTTCGCTGGCATTGGCCATCCGCTCCAGCCCGAGGTTGGTGCCATCAGCCAGAATTGCGGCGAGTACCGTGCTGGGGTTGTCGTGCTCCTTGCCTGAGCGCAGGTCACGGAATGCGTTCAAAAAACCAGTGCGTTCGGCGACTTCAAGCAGCAGCTCGGTGATGCGCACGCGGGGAAGCAGGGTATCGAGCTTGCGATCGAGGGCTTCAGCTTCCGGTGGGGTGACAGGCGGCATTTGCTGAAGCTTGAGCCGGTCTCGTTCGAGCGACACTCCCTCAAGCTTGTTTGTTTTCAACTGCTTGGCAAATCGGCGCAGCCGCCAGTCAAGATTTCGTGCCCGGTCAGCGAGGTAGGATGCAGCATTTGAATCGAACGGAAGCACATCCGCCACTTTGGCGGCGTCGCGCCGACCCAGCAAATAGGCATCGAAGCGCTGATAGTTGCGGGTTCCCTCGATCCATACATCACCGGCGCGCAAACGATCACGCAAGGTTGCCATGATCGCAATTTCATAACGTCGGCGGTCGATACGGCCGCTTTCGGTGATGAGACGCTTCCACTGCCGATTGGGGAATGGCAGTGGAACGCCATCGGGAAGGTCGCGCGACTTTCGTGTGTTCGCATCGCGAATGACATCGATGGCTTTGATCAGTGCCGTCCCTGTTCCAGACGCCTTGAAGGTGAAGGCGTCCAGAAATGCCGGGCTGAAACGCCGTAGCGTGGCGTAACGCTCGGTTGCCGTTACCAGTGCGTCCTCGCCGGCAAGATCAGCAAGGGCATCTACTTGGGCCTTTGCCGCAACAAGCCGGTGCCAGCCCACCGCTTCGTCAATCAATTCGAGCGGATCGCCGCCATTCTGGACAGCCTCATCAAGTGCTGTAATCGTGGCGCCAAACAGCCGCATGAGTTGCCCCACCGACTGAATACTATCTTGGTAGCGACGCTCGCGCCCACGCCGCGCGCGCGTGAACATGCCGCCGATAAGTCGGTCAAACATTTGGATCGCGGCATCGGCAAGTCTGGCCTCAAGGTCGATCACTGCGGCCGTCAACGTCGCCCGCCTGCGATTGACGCTGTAATCCGAAAGCAGGAATGCCGGTGCCACGCCGCCCTCGCGGACAAATTGGGCAAAGCGGAATTCCGGAATGGCGCCCCCAACTACCGGGTGGATACCTATGCCGCGAACATAGCGCAGGCGCTCAAGCAAGCCATTGATATTGGCCGCAGTCGGGGCTTCTTCGAAATTACGCAACCACGCCAGCGGTGTCATGCCGAAATCCGGGTTGTTGATTACGAGTTCGTCTAGCCGTGTCAGTTCAGCAGAGCTGAGGCCTTCGACGATTGCGGCTGCGGCAGCTTTGCGTGCGCGTGCCCGGCCAGCAAGACCGGCGCGTTCCAGTGTGTCGCCTGACGGAAGAATGAACCGCTCACCCTTCAGGCCAACCATGAGGGCGCGAACAATCGGTTCACCTCTGTCTGTATACTCGGCGGCTTGCGCGGCAAGATTCAGGGCAAGTGCCAGGTCGCCGCGTCGAAACGGGCGTATGCCAAGATAACGCGCCACGAGATCGGCATGATCGGTACGGGTTTGCGCGCGCTGACCATATGCAGAGAAGGAGGAAGGATCGACGAATAACTGTGCCGCGAGGTACTGAAGAATGACGTCGGGAAGCCCGATCTCGGGTTGCAGACCAAAGCCGGGATGTCGCATCAAAGCGATTTGTGCAGCCAGACCGAGGCGATTTGCTGGACCATAGCGGCGCCCAACCAATTCAACATCTTCCGCAGAAAGGGTATAATGCCCAATGATCGCGGTTTCTTGGACAGGAGGATCGAACAGGCGCCGGCGCTCGTCTCCGGTCAGAAGTCGGCGTCGTGCCATTTTGCTCTCCCGCTGAGGCGAATAACAAAATTGACACCAAAGCGGCTTGCACTGGAGGGAGGCCATTCGTTGCCGGTTGATCCCCGAGCAATCACCCGGCGCAGCAAGACAGTTTGGCGACATCCTTATCAAACGTTTGGGCCGCCAGTTTGAGGCCTTCCACAGTGGTCAGGTAAGGAAATATCGTTGCACCCAATTCCAGGGTGGTCATGCCGTGTTTGATCGCCAGCACCAGTGTCTGGATCGAATCCGCGCCTTCGGGTGCCATGATCTGGCCGCCCAGCAAACGGTCGTTCGCCTTGTCGGCAATCAGTTTGATGAGACCCCGCGTATCGCGTGCTGCCAGTGCCCTTGGCACAGCATCGAGCGGGAGCAGCGAAACCTTGATGTCCAGGCCTTGCGCCCGTGCTGTCGTTTCAGTGAGGCCGGCGCTGGCGACTTGCGGGTCGGTGAAGACGACGGATGGCATGGAGGAATTGTCGTAGCGGTATTGGTTGCCCGTCACCGCGTTGCGCGCGGCCAGTTTTGCGCCATAGGCGGCCATGTAGACGAACTGGTCCCGTCCCGTTACATCGCCCGCCGCGTAAATGCCTGGAACCGACGTTTCGAGGTGGTCATCGACGACGATTCCACCATTACGGGCAAGCACTATGCCGCGCTCCTCCAGCCCAAGCCCGTCGCTATTGGGTCGGCGTCCGGTGGCGATGAGCACCTGTTCCGCCGCGACGGTGTCACAATGCCCCTCGCAGGTCAATTCGACCCCGCTCTGTGTTTGGGCGATACGCTGATAGCCGACACCTGCGCAAACCCGCACGCCCTCGGCTTCCAAATAGTTTTTCAGCGCGGCACTCACTTCCGGGTCCATTTCGGGGAGCAGGCGGCTTCGGCAGCAGATGGTGACATCAACGCCCAGACGCGAAAACATCTGTCCCAGTTCTACCCCGATCACCCCGCCACCGATCACCAGCAGCGATTTGGGCAAGCGATCCAGCGCCAGCGCCGATGTGCTGGTTAGGTAGGGCACGCTGTCCATCCCCGGAATCGGCGGCACGGCGGCGTGCGCACCCATCGCCAATATGACCTTGCCGACCTTCATGGGCGCATCGCCGACAATCAGCGCACCATCGGCAAAGCGTGCCTTGCCCTCGATATAGCTCACACCGTCATAGGCGGGCAGCAGATCGACATATTTTTTTTGGCGCAGCGTCGTGACAAGATCGTCCTTCGACGCCGCCAATACGGACCAGTCATCCATCTGGACAGCGCCCCCAAGGCCGGGAAAGCGCGCGGCGGCAAGCCCACCATGCACCGCTTCGGCGGCGCGGATCAGCGTCTTGGAAGGAACGCAGCCAACATTGACACAGGTGCCGCCAATCGTGCCGTGACCGACGAGCGCCACTTTCGCGCCCAGATCGGCAGCGGCGATCGCGGCGGAGAACCCGGCAGAACCCGCGCCGATGACGGCCACGTCAAATCCTTCCTGCCCGGGGCGGTTGCAACAGTCGTTCATTGCTTATCGCTTTCTTGAGGCGCTGGCGGCGCCCCGCTCAGTTTTGAATAGCGCGCGCCGGATAACCCGCGTTGGTTGATGCAGCGGCAATCGCAGCAGCATTGGTGCGGCGCGGGTTATAGGTTGCGCGCGCGGTCTTGGCTGCGAAATCGACCGTGACCGCCGTTACCCCGGCGACGCCTTCCATCGCCTTCTTCACGGTGATCGGGCAGGTGGCGCAGGTCATGTTCTCTATGGCAAAGGTGGTTTGCTTCTGAGCGGTTGCGGTAGCCGCGGGGCGATCTTGCGCCGTGCCACTAACTGCATAGGCGACCCCGCCGCCAGCCATAGCCAGCACGGCCATAGCGATACATACTGTCTTTTTCATGGGTATTTCCTTTCAATAGAACCAGGGTGCCCACCAGCCGATGGTGAGCGCCAGGATGGCGACGGCAAGGCCCAGCCACAGCACCGCCTTGGTGGTCCAAGCCGATTGTGGACGAGCGCAGTAGGAACCGTCTTCACAGGGCGGTTTCGGCTTGAAATAGACATGCCAGAAGCCGTAGCCGAGCAGCGCGAGCGTTACGCCTGCGACATAGGGCTTGTAAGGTTCGAGCGCCGTCAGGTTGGCGATCCACGCGCCGGAAATTCCGAGCATAACCAACAGTAGCGGGACGACGCAGCAAGCCGAGGCGAGCCCCGCGCCGATCAATGCGCCCGCCGCAACCCAGTTTGCCTGCTTCGGCTCGTGGTTTTCGGTGAGGGCTGGCTGTCCCGCTTCCGGCGTTGAGACCATGGCTTGAATCCCTTGTTCCAACTGAGTGATTCGCAGTGTAGGCTCTGTAGCCACTACAGACTCAAGAGGTATTTTCATGGAGCAACAGGTCGGCATCTTGCGTGCCCAGCTTGCCCGGAAAACAGGCTGCAATCTCGAAACCATCCGCTATTACGAGAAGGTGGGATTGCTGCCGGGGCCGCCTCGCAGTTCCAACGGCTACCGCGTCTATTCGCCGGAACTGGTGCAAAGGTTGCAGTTCATCCTGCGCGCGCGCGACCTTGGCTATGCAATGGATGAGATACGGTCATTGTTGTCGCTCACCGATACCGGTGCACAAACCTGCGCGGAGGTTATGGCGAGAACCGAACTCCACCTTGAAGATGTCCGCCGCCGCATTGCAGATTTGCAGAAGATAGAGGTGACGCTGGCGACCACGTTAGCCAGATGCACTGGAGATGACGTTGCCGAATGTCCCATCCTGGAAGCACTCCAGTTTTTACCCCATCAAGGCAATTGACGCCATCTTTGAGGGATTTGATTTTGTGATGTCAGCTTGGAGTATAGCCTAACTGGACGTCAGGGCGGTACTGCGGTTTCTGTCAGATTAGGGTGATAAACGGAATTTGTTGACGAATTTCGTTACGTATCATAGATTTCAACCTGACATTTTGATGGAGAGAGTGCGCAGTGAAGGGGCAACGGATCGGCTATGTCCGGGTCAGCACGTTCGATCAGAATGTGGATCGCCAATTGGAAGGTCAGTCGCTCGATCGGACCTTCACCGACAAGGCATCGGGCAAGGACGTCAACCGCCCCCAGCTTGAGGCTCTGCTCACTTTCGCCCGCGAAGGCGATACCGTCGTCGTCCACAGCATGGATCGGTTGGCCCGCAATCTGGATGACCTGCGCAAGCTGGTCCAGGGCCTCACCAAGCGAGGTATCCGGATCGAGTTTGAGAAGGAAAGCCTGTCCTTCTCGGGGGAGGACTCCCCGATGGCCAATCTGATGCTCTCGGTCATGGGTGCGTTTGCTGAGTTCGAGCGCGCTCTGATCCGCGAACGGCAACGCGAAGGCATTGCGATCGCTCGGCAGCGCGGCGCCTATCGGGGGCGGAAACGGTCGCTCTCGGATGAGATGATTGCCGATCTGCACCGCCGCGTTGCCGCCGGTGAACGCAAGGCGACCATAGCGCGCGACATGGGCATCAGCCGCGAAACCCTCTACCAGTACCTTCGCGCCGCTGCCTGACACCAATGTTCACATTATGTCCGGAAAATCGTTGTTCAGCGTACAAAGCTTGAGGTGACGCCTGCTGGTCCGCGACATCGACGTACAGCTCGCCCGCGAAACCCGTCGCTTACCCTTTGCCGTCGTTGGTGATCTGAGTTCAGTGTCGGCGGCCTTCGGACGACCGATCGATATCCTCCTCGGTGCCGATATGTTCACGGGTAGCTGCATCGCGCTCGATTTCGCGAAAAGGCGTATGGCGGTCGTCAAGTCAGGCACGTTTCTCGCCGGTCCCGACTGGCGCGCTGTCGCGCTCGGGCGCGGTGCCAAGCAGGAGCTGTTCATTCGAGCTTCCGTCTCGGGTTTGCCTCCCGTGCCCTTGATGATCGATCTTGGCAGCTCGGCCGCGCTGATGCTCTCGTCGGCCTATGCCCGCGATCAAGGGCTGTTGAACGGGAAGCTCGTCTCGACCGCGGCGATCGGCGGCGTCGATGGTGTGCGTATCAACGATGCTTTCACGATCCAGAACATCAACATCGAAGGGCTTGGCGTCTCGAACGTCCCCACACTCGGGATGAGAGCTTGGCTCTCCACCAGCACGGTTGGCAATGTCGGCCTACCGCTGATCGCTCAATTCGACGTGGTGTTCGACGTGACCGCCGGATTCGTGTGGCTCCGGCCACTCGGTCCTCGTCGTCGCCTGCCGATGCTGAAGGACCGTAGCGGCCTTGGCCTCGCAGCCTCACCAACGGCGCTCACCGTTGTTCATGTGGCGGCGAACAGTCCCGCGGAAAAGGCTGGCTGGGCGGTCGGCGACCGGATCGTGGCGGTGAACGGCCATTCGATCGATGCGAACTATACGCGTGGGGAGCTCTGGCAAGTGCGCTCCCGGCCTGCTGGCACCCTCGTAAAGCTGACGATGGCCTCGGGTGATGTGCGCGAGCTCAGGCTGGCCGATTATTATTGATCGGCTTGAGGGTGGCCTTTGCCGATCGCCTTCATGATCCGACAATCGGCCATGCGCGCCTTGGTGCAGCTCTGGCTGAGCATTGCCAACTCATCCCGCAACACCGCGAGTTGCGCCAGTCTCTCCTCCACATCCTTGAGGTGCTGAGCAGCGATAGCTGAGGCGGCACCACAATCCTGGTCCGGGTTCTGCGCCAGCCCCATCAACGAACGGATCTCGTCGACGGAGAAGCCAAGCCGGCGACCGTTGCGGATGAAGTGCAAACGCTCAATGTCACTGGCATCGTAGGTTCTGCGACCCGACGCCGTGCGAGGGGCGGATCGGAGCAACCCGATCGACTCATAAAAGCGGATCGTCGTCACCTTCGTCGAGGTCTCGCTGGCGAGCTGCCCAATCATCACCGGCTTCATCATGCCATCCTTGCTTATGCGAACGTGTCGCACATTTCGCTTGCTTCTACAGCGACTGGAGGTGGTAAGGAAGGCCGCATGAATGCTTCTACCGAAAGCTGCGGGTGCCACGGGGAGCCCGCGCGCGCGCAAACCGATCCGGCCTATCGCCGTGCGCTGCTGACCGTCGTGGTGCTCAACCTCGGCTTCGGAGTCGCCGAGCTGTTCGGCGGGTTCATCGCCGATAGCCAAGCGCTGAAAGCGGATTCCCTCGATTTTCTCGGGGACGGGTCGATCAGCCTTATCGGTCTTCTCGCGCTTGCCTGGTCCGCACGGGCGAGGGCAAAGGTCGCGCTGACGCAGGGGTTGTTTCTCGGTGCGCTTGGCGTGGGCGTAATCGGTTTCGCGATTTGGCGCGCCCTGAACGCAACCGCGCCCGATGCCGAACTGATGGGCACAATCGGCGTTGTCGCGCTCGCGATCAATGTCGTGTCCGCCTTGGTGCTTGCGCGTTTCCGGGAAGGGGACGCCAATGTTCGCGCGATCTGGCTGTTCAGCCGCAACGACGCGCTCGCCAACGTGGCGGTGATCGCCGCGGCCGGTCTGGTGGCGTGGACAGGAAGCGCCTGGCCGGACCTCGCCGTCGCCGGCCTCATCGCCCTCCTGTTCCTCCACTCCGCTTATGAAATCGTCACTGGCGCTCGGCGCGAATTGGGAGAGCGGTAGTGCGTCTGCTCGCGTTGATCCGGGCAATGCTCTCGTTGCGGCTGCTCTCCGCGCTCGCGGCGCTGCTGATCCCTGCTGCGGCAATCGCCGAACCCGGCGACGTGCAAACCGCATGGCGGCTGCTCGACTATATGGCCGTCGATTATGGCGGCGCGGTCGCCAACGGTCGGATCAAGAGCACGTCGGAATATGCCGAGATGACGGAGTTCGCCGCGTCGGTCTCGACACGGTTTCAGGGCCTGCCGGCGAAGCCGGAGCGTCAAGCCCTCATCCAGCGGGCTGCCAACCTCCAGGCGGTGATCGCGGAAAAGGGACCGACTGAACAGGTGGCAACATTGGCGCACGGGCTCGCGGCCGATCTGTTGCGCGCCTACCCGGTGCCGCTCGCGCCCGATAAGGCTCCGAACCTCGTCTCCAGCGATGCCCTGTTCCGACAATCCTGCGCGTCCTGCCACGGGATGACGGGCAACGGCCGTGGCCCTGACGCCGCCAAGCTCGCTACGCCCCCGATTGCTTTCACCGATGCCGAGCGCGCGCGCCAGCGCAGCGTGTTCGCGCTCTATCAGGTGGTGACGCAAGGCATCGACGGGACCGCGATGCAGAGCTTCGCCGATCTGCCCAACGATCAGCGCTGGGCGTTAGCATTCCGAGCCGGGAGCTTCGCCTTCACGGATGCGCAGGCGCGCGAAGGCGAGCGGCTTTGGAAATCCGACCCGACCCTTCGCCGGCGCATTCCGGACCTGAAAACCCTGGTCGCGCTCACCCCGGCCGCGCTCGGCGCGGCGATCGGCGACGCCAAGGCTGACCCAGTGCTCGCGTTCCTGCGTCGTCATCCCGAACAGGTGATACAACAGGCTCCCGGCTCGCTCGCGGTCGCCCGCGCCAAACTCGCCGAAAGCGTGGCGGCTGCGCGGCGCGGCGATGCGCGCATGGCGAAAGAGCTGGCGCTGTCGGCCTATCTCGATGGGTTCGAGCCGATCGAGCCAACACTCACCGCGCGCGACGCGACGCTGATGGGTCGAATCGAGGGCGCGATGGGGGAGTTCCGCGCCTCGATCGACCGGGGCGCGTCGCCCGATGATCTCGCGGAGAAGGTCGCAGTACTGGGCGGCCTTTTCGACGATGCGGAAGCGGCGCTCGCGCCTGATGCCGCCACCGAAGCGTCCACGTTCCTGGGCGCGTTCACGATCCTGCTGCGTGAAGGGCTCGAAGCCCTGCTCATCGTTGTCGCCATGATCGCGTTCCTGCGTAAAGCCGAGCGCGGCGAGGCGCTGCGGTACGTGCATGGCGGCTGGGTCAGCGCGATCATCGCGGGCGGGATCACCTGGGCGGTCGCCACCTATGCGATCGGGATCAGCGGTGCGAGCCGGGAGCTGACGGAAGGGTTTGGCTCGCTGTTCGCCGCGGTCGTGCTGCTCTCGGTCGGGATTTGGATGCACGGCAAGGCGCAGGCCGATCAGTGGCAGCGCTATATTCGCGAGAAGATGTCGCGGGCGCTCTCGGGCGGGTCGGGCTGGTTCCTGTTCGGGCTGGCGTTCGTCGTAGTTTATCGCGAGGTCTTCGAGACGATCCTGTTCTATGCCGCGCTTTCGGCGCAAGGTGACAACGGGATGCTTCTCGCGGGGGCCGGGTCGGCGATTGGACTGCTCAGCCTGATCGCTTGGGCCATGCTTCGCTACAGTCGCAAGCTGCCGATCGCGCAGTTCTTCCGCTATAGCTCCTGGCTCATGGCGGTCCTGACCGTCGTGCTGGCGGGTAAAGGCGTCGCCGCGCTCCAGGAAGCCGGCCTTATCAACATCGCACCGCTCGCGGACGTGCCACGGCTGTCGATGCTCGGCGTGTTTCCCACTTGGCAATCGGTGCTGGCGCAACTCCTGATGGCGGTCGCCATTGCGGTCGGGTTCGCCTGGAACGGGCGCGACCGATCCCGCTCGGGTTCCGGCTCAGTGACCCTTGGTTCGAATTAGTGCAATGACATGAAAACCCTTCCGTGATAGAGGCAAGCTAGTGCGAGCCTTTTTGCCTTTCCTGACATGCCTGATGCTGGTCCTGACCAGCTTCTCCGGCATGGCCCATGCCGCCGATCTGGCGGGGGGAAGCATCGCGGGCGTTGAGTTCACGGTCCATACCGCCGGTGACATCGATCAGGTGCCATCGGACTCGGACAAGAATGTCCCGCATCATCACAATTATTGTCACGGACACGACGTCGGCGCGCCTGCGCGCACGACGATGGAATATACCCCCGTCCTCACAGTGCTCAAGCCGACAATCTCCGCCTCTGCGTCGCTCGACGGCCGCACCGGCATGGTCCATTTGAGGCCCCCCCAAGCCTGACGTCCGATTTGGGCGTGCGTTGGCGCGCCCCTGTCGATCATCGTCAGGAGTCCTATTTTCATGAATCGTATCCTCGCGGCCATGCTGGCCGCAGCGTCTTGCGCCACGATGGCGCAGGCGCAGGTCGGACCGTCCGCGCCTGTTGCGCAGGATGCGCCGGTCTACACGCTTGACCAAGCGGTCAGTGCAGCGGGCGGTTCGGCCCCTGCTGCGGAAGCGGCGACAGCTGGAATCGACGCGGCCCGTGCAGGTCGCACAGTCGCCGGCTTGCGGCCCAATCCGGTGGTTCAAGGCCAAGTCGAGAATGTCATCGGCTCCGGGCCGTATCGGGGGGGCCGCAGCGCGGAAACCACGGTCGGCTTTGCGATCCCGATCGAGCTAGGCGGCAAGCGCGGCGCCCGCGTCGCGGTCGCCAATGCGCAATTGTCCCGGGCCGAGATCCAGGCCGCGATCATCGCGGCGGATGTCCGGCTTCAGGTAACGCAGCTCTATGTCGAAGCGGTCGCGGCCGATCGCCGGGTAATGACAGCCCGCGATCAGGCCCGGATCGCCAGCGATGCGCTGCGGGCCGCGAGCGTTCGCGTGCAGGCAGGGCGGGCATCGCCACTCGAGCAACAGCGCGCGGATGTCGCGCGTATCAATGCCGACGCCAATGTGGAGCGGCAGCTTCGCTTGGCCGAGGCGGCCCGCGCCAATCTGGCGCGTCGGATCGGACGGCCGATCGACGGCCTGCTCGATGACACGCTGCTCGATCGCCTTCCCGGTGTGAACGTCTATGGGCCGTTGGCACCGGTCAACACGACCGGCACACTCGCGCTGGCGGCAGCCAACGCGGATTTCTCCATTGCCGAAGCCGGCGTGCGGCTCGCGCGCGCCAATCGCGTGCCTGACCTGAACGTCGGGCCGTCGATCCGCCGCCTGGAAGCGACCAACGACATGGCGGCGGTGTTCAGCGTGTCGATCCCGATCCCGGTGTTCAACAATGGTCGCGCCGCGATTGCGCAGGCGACCGCGCAGCGGACCCAGGCGGATGCGCAGCGCCGCGTGACCGCGCTCGACATCGAACAGGCGATCACGGACGCGCAGGCGCAGGCGGCCAATGCCGCAACGACGGCTCGTGCGGCGTCGGGGCCGGCGCTGGCGGCTGCACAGGAGGCCGCCCGCATCGCGCGGATCGGCTATCGCGAGGGCAAGTTCGGCCAGCTCGAATTGCTCGATGCTGAACGCACGCTCGCCGAAACGCGGGTCGCCGCGATCGACGCGCTTGCCAATTACCAGAATGCCCGCGCGCAAGTGGAGCGACTGACCGCTCGTGCGCCCAATGGGGGGAATCAGTGATGAAGAGCTTTTATCTCGCGGGCGCGGCGTCGCTCGCCCTGCTCTTGGCTGCCTGCGGCGGCAAGGATGGCGGAAACGAGGCAACTGCCGAAGGCGCAGCTGCCAATGAGACGGCAGCGGGCACGGAAAAGGGCGGTGCTGAAGGCGGTCATGCCGGTGAAGGCGTCGTCACATTGGGTGCCGACCAGATCGCCACAGCGGGCGTCCAGGTCGGACGGCCGATCATCGGCGGGGCCGGGACGATCGAGCTGCCCGCGATCATCGAGGGCGACCCACAGGGAACGCAGGTCGTCTCGGCCGCAATTGCGGGACGCGTGGTCGCGCTCACCCGTAACCTCGGCCAATCGGTCGAACGCGGCCAGACCATTGCGGTCATCGAAAGCCGCGAGGCGGCGCAGATCAAGGGCGAGGTCGAGGCGGCGCGGGCGCGGCTTCAGCTCGCTAATTCGAACCTCGCGCGCGAACAGCGGCTGTTCGCGCAGAGAGTCTCCCCTGAACAGGATCTGATCGCCGCCCGCACAGCGGCGACGGAGGCGCGGATCGCCCTGACGCAGGCGCAGAGCATGGTTTCGGCGGCGGGTGTCGGCGGCGGCGGGCTCAACCGGCTCGGCATTGCCGCGCCGATCTCGGGCCAGATCATTGCGCGCCCCGTGACGCTGGGACAAACGGTCGCGGCGGATGCCGAACTCTATCGCATCGCCAACCTGAGCCAGGTGTCGATCGCGCTTAATCTCAAGCCCGAGGATGCGGGCCGGGTGCGTCCCGGCAATACGGTGCTGGTGAAGGCGGCAGGCCGTCAGGCGACCGCCCGCGTGACCTTCGTGTCGCCGGCGCTTGATCCGCAGACGCGGCTCGTGCCTGCGCTCGCCACCCTCGACAATCGCGGTGGCGAATGGCGGGTCGGCGAGCCTGTGACGGCAGCCGTGCAGCTCACGGGCAGCGGCGGGAGCGGGGCGGTCCGCGTGCCGACGACGGCGGTCCAGAGTTTCGAGGGCAAGTCGGTCGTGTTCGTGCGCACGCCCACCGGCTTCAAGGCGACCCCGGTCCAGCTCGGCGATGCGTCGGGCGACACGGTGATCGTCCGGTCGGGCCTGACCGGCAACGAACAGATCGCCACCACCGGAAGTTTCACGCTCAAGGCCGAGATCGGCAAGGGCGAAGCGAGCCACGAGGATTAAGCCATGATCGCCCGTATCGTAACCTGGGCGGTCGAGAAGCGCTGGCTAGTCCTGCTCCTCACCGTCATCGTCGCCGCCATCGGCGCCTTTTCCCTCTACCGGCTACCGATCGACGCGGTGCCGGACATCACCAACAATCAGGTCCAGATCAACGTCCGCGCGCCTGCCCTCTCGCCCGAGCTGGTCGAGAAGCAGGTGTCGTTTCCAATCGAAACCGCGCTCGCCGGCACCCCCGGCCTGGAATATACGCGCTCGTTGAGCCGCAACGGCTTCGCGCAGATCACGGCGGTCTTTTCGGACGCGACGGACATCTATTTCGCCCGCCAGCAGGTGGGCGAGCGTCTGCGGGGCGTGCAAGAGAATCTGCCCGACGGCGTGAACCCTGAAATGGGTCCGATCGCGACAGGCCTGGGCGAGGTGTACATGTACACCGTTCGTCTCGATCATCGCGAGGACGACAAGCACAAGCCCGGTGAACCGGGCCAACAGCCCGATGGCAGCTACATCACGCCAGAGGGCGAGCGACTGACGACCGAAGAGGACAAGGCGACCTACCTGCGCACCGCGCAGGACTGGATCGTGACGCCGCTTCTGAAGACCACACCGGGCCTCGCCGGTGTCGACTCGATTGGCGGTTACGCCAAGCAGTTCCTCGTCGTGCCCGACGTGCAGAAGCTGGCCTCGCTCGGCATCACGCTGACGGACCTGGGAAATGCGCTGGAGCGCAATAACACCAGCGTCGGCGGTGGCTTCGTCAATCGCAATGGCGAAGGTCTGGCTGTTCGCTCGGATGCGCTCGTTCGCAATGCCAGCGAGTTGGCCAGGACCGTGATCGCGACACGTAACGGCGTGCCGATCACGGTCGAACAAGTTGCGACTGTGAAGACGGGTCAGGCGATCCGCATGGGTTCGGCATCGGAGAACGGTACCGAAGTCGTCGTCGGCACGGCGATCATGCGGATCGGCGAGAACAGCCGCATCGTGTCGACCGCGGTCGCTGAGAAACTGAAGACGATCAACGCTTCGCTGCCTCCTGACGTCGTAATTCAGCCGGTGCTGAACCGCACCGAGCTGGTCAATTCGACGATCAAGACGGTCGCGAAAAACCTGTCCGAAGGCGCGGTGCTGGTCATCGTCGTGCTCTTCCTGCTGCTCGGCAACTTCCGTGCGGCCCTGATCGCGGCGTTGGTCATCCCGATCACCATGATGCTGACAGGCTTTGGTATGCTGCGCGCTGGGGTCTCGGCCAATCTGATGAGCCTTGGGGCTTTGGACTTCGGTCTGATCGTCGACGGCGCCGTCATCATTGTCGAAAACGCGCTGCGCCGGCTTGCCGAGCAACAGCATCATGAAGGCCGATTGCTCAGCGTCAAGGAACGGCTCGCGACCGTGGCAGCCGCTGCGCGTGAGATGATCCGTCCCTCTGTGTACGGGCAGGCAATCATCATCCTCGTCTACGTACCGCTGCTCACGCTGACCGGCGTGGAGGGTAAAACGTTCGGACCGATGGCGCTGACCGTCATCATCGCGCTCGCCTTCGCCTTCATCCTCTCTCTCACCTTCGTGCCGGCGATGATTGCGATCTGGCTGTCGAAGAAGGTCGAGGAGAAGGACGGCCGCATCATCACGTGGCTGAAGAAGCGCTACGAACCCGGTCTCGACCGGGCCATGAAGCGCCCGACGCTGACGATCGGTGCGGGTGTGGGAAGCCTTGTGGTGGCGGCGCTTGCTTTCACTACGCTCGGCTCGGTGTTCCTGCCGCAGCTCGACGAAGGCGATTTGCTGATCCAGTCGCTCCGCATTCCGGCAACGTCGGTCCAGCAGAGCCAGGCGATGCAGGTGCCGATCGAGCGGATGATGTCGAAGCAGCCGGAGGTGCAATTCGTCTATTCCAAGACGGGCACCGCCGAGCTGGCGGCCGACCCGATGCCGCCGAACGCGACCGACATGTTCGTCATCCTGAAGCCGCGCAAGGATTGGCCGGATCCTGAGCTTCCCAAGGAGGAGCTGGTCAGCCGGATCGAGGGTAATCTCGCGAAGATTCCGGGAAATGCCTACGAGATCACCCAGCCCATCCAGATGCGCTTCAACGAGCTGATCGCCGGCGTGCGCGGCGACATCGCGGTGAAGGTGTTCGGGGACGACTTCAACCAGATGAACCGGACGGCCGAGCAAATCGCGGCGGTGCTGCGCAGAACGCAAGGCGCAGCGGACGTGAAGGTGGAGCAGACGACCGGTCTTCCCATGCTCGACATTCGCGTCAACCGCGACGCGATGGCGCGGTTGGGCGTTACGGCTCAGGATGTGCAGGACACCGTGACTGCGACGATCGGCGGGCGAACATCGGGCCAGATCTTCGAGGGCGACCGTCGCTTCCCCGTGGTGATCCGCCTGTCGGAGGCGCAGCGTGCCGACATCGGCCTGCTCCAACAGGTGCAGGTGCCGGTGGCAGGCGGCGGCTATGTACCGCTGTCCAGCGTCGCCGAGATCAAGGTGGTCGATGGTCCGAACCAGATCAGCCGCGAGAACGGCAAGCGGCGCGTGGTGGTGCAAGCCAACGTGCGTGGCCGCGACGTCGGATCCGTCGTGGCGGATGCGCAGGCGGCGATCGGCAGCCAACTCCGGCTGCCTGCCGGCACCTATCTCGAATGGGGCGGCCAGTTCGAGAACCTCCAATCGGCAAGCGAACGGCTGAAGCTGGTCATTCCGGCTTGCTTCATCTTGATCCTGCTGCTCCTCTACGGGGCGTTGGGATCGGTCCGCGACGCCGCGATCGTGTTCACCGGCGTGCCTTTCGCGCTGGTGGGCGGCGTCCTGTTGCTGTTCCTGCGGGGCATGGACTTCTCGATCTCGGCGGCAGTGGGCTTCATCGCCCTCTCGGGCATCGCGGTCCTCAACGGCCTCGTCATGGTCAGCTCGATCCAAGATCTGATCCGATCAGGGATGAGCCGCGAGGAAGCCGCGCATGTTGGCGCGATGCAGCGTCTGCGACCCGTCATCATGACCGCGCTAGTCGCCAGCCTCGGCTTCGTGCCGATGGCGCTGGGCGAAGGCGCCGGCGCAGAGGTTCAAAAGCCTTTGGCGACGGTCGTCATCGGCGGTCTGATCTCGGCGACGCTTCTTACGCTGTTCGTGCTGCCGACACTCTATGCCCGGTTCGGGCAGAAAGTGATCGAGAAACCCGAGCACTACAATGAGGAGCATGAAGGGGACGACCACGGTCAGACCTTCGTGAACAACTTGGCCTGATGGATGGGCGGGGCGATCCGCGATCGCCCCGCCCATCTCTGGGAGATGGGGATATGCCTCGCACCATAACCAGCTCGATGCTTCACGGCGGGCCACTGCGCATCTGGTCGGCACTCACCGATCCGGATCATCGCCGGGCGTGGAGTCCGCTCGTATTTCTCGATGATCCGTCCCGGCTCGGCGACACAGAATGCACCTTTGCGATCCAGGGCATCACCCGGCCAATTCGGACGCCAGCACGGATTGATCGATTCGATAAACCGCACGCCTTCGCTTGGTCCTGCGGCATCCCCTATCTGTTCACGCTCGAAGAGCGGTACGAGCTGGCGGGGGACGATGGCGGCACCAGGCTAACGCATAGCTGCACGCTGCGCGGGGCGCTCTCCCTGCCGTTCGCGGCGATGATGTTGCGCCGCCTGCGATCCCTGATGGTCGAATCTGACGATCGCCTCGCAACCTATCTCCGCTGGCGGGTAGGTCAGCCTGCCCGGGCTATCAATCGTCAGCGCGTCCCCTTCCGCTACAGGAGGAAGGCGCGATGATGATGCACTGTAAGCGGGTGCTGCCCGCCGTCATCCTCGTTGTCGGGCTCGCGGCGTGCTCGGAAAGAAAGCCGCCAGCCCCGCCAACGGAGCAGCAGATCCATTCGCCCGACAGCGCCGTGGCGACCGGGGAAATGGGGCGGCATAGATATCGCTGTTCCGACGGGGAACCGCTGTTCGTCGATTACAAGGACAACGGCCTGCAGATCGATTTGCGGCGCTCCAACGGGGGACCGCCGATGATGCTGACCGCGCCAGCGCAGGGCCTGCAATATGTCGGCGAAACAGCCACCGCGACCTTCAAGGGGTCGCAGCTCACCATCGTGGAAGGCGATGGCCGTACCCGGATCTGCGAGCAGGAAGGCACGCGATGAACTGCCCTGCCTTCGAACGCCACAGGGCGCTTCGTCGGAAGAGACCGATGTCTGACACGTCGATTTCAAATGTGACAACCTTGTGCGGCCTGAATCGGGCCGGTCTGGCGATCGCGCGCCTCGGCGTCGTTCTCGTCTCCGGGGCGGTTATAGGGGCGTGTAATCCAGCGCCGACCCAGCCTACCGAGCCGGCGCATGAAAAGCATCTGACGTCGAAACTAATCGCGCAGCGCATCATGTACTGCGACGACGGCACACGCGCCGATGTCGACTTCATCGATGACGGCTTGAAAATGGCCGTCACCTGGCTGCCGAAGGGCAGGACCGAGATCCTGCGCGCGCAGCGAACCGGTGACGAGTTTCGCGGCGACCATTCGCGGGCTGTCGTGGCGGGCGGATCGATCGCGTTCACGCGACGCGGGAAGATCCGCGTCTGCCACCGAACCCCGGAGGAGTCCTAGGAAATGCAGGCACTGCTCTATACGCTTGCGCCTGTGCTGGCGGTCGTGCTCGGCGCGATTGTCGCGAGCCGCACCAAGTTGAAACCTGGCCTCGTGGCGGGCCTACAGCATCTCGCTGCCGGCGTCGTGTTCGCGGCGGCAGCGACCGAAATCCTGCCGCAGGTCAAGCATGAGGCATCGCCCAGCGCGACGTTGATCGGCGGGGCGGCGGGCGTCGCGACCATGCTGGGGCTCAAGGCTCTTGAGGCCCGCTTCAAGGGGCCGATGGCGCTACTCGCCGCGATCGGCATCGACATTCTGGTCGACGGCCTGGTGCTCGGCCTCGCTTTCGTGGCGGGCGAGAAGGCAGGTCTCCTGCTGACGATCGCGCTCACTCTGGAAGTGTTATTTCTGGGACTGACGCTGACCGACGAGCTGGCGGAAACCTATCGCTCGCGCTTGCGCATCATCGTGATCGTCTCGGCATTGGCCCTGCTGCTGCCGATCGGCGCGCTCGCTGCCGTGCCTGTCGCCGCGCTGTCGCCGGTGATGATCGCCGGCTTCCTCAGCTTCGGGCTGATGGCGCTGCTCTACCTCGTCACGGAGGAGTTGCTGGTCGAGGCGCACGAGAAACCCGACACCCCGCTCATCAGCTCGATGTTTTTCGTCGGCTTCCTGGCCCTGCTGACACTTGAGGAGATGATGGGATGATCCCGGGCAACGACAACAATGGCGGGCAGGAGCGCCGCACACTGTGGATCGTCCTGCTGCTGAACGCGGCGATCGCTGCGGGCTTCTTCGTTTCCGGCTTCTTCGCGGACTCGAGCGCGCTGATCGCCAACGGCGTCGACAACCTGTCCGATACGGCTGTGTATGCGCTGAGCCTTGTGGCGCTCACCCGGGGCCAGACATGGAAGACACGCGCCGCGGTCGCTTCGGGCGTCATGCTGCTGATCTTCGCGGGCGGCATCTTGATCGATGTCGGACGGCGCTACGTGCAGGGCAGCGAGCCCATCGGACCTACCATGATGGTCATGTCCGCGATCGCCGGCGTCGTGAATTACCTCTGCCTGCGGCTGCTCCAGCGCCTCAAGGATCCGGACGTCAATCTCCGGGCCGCAACCACCTTCAGCTTCAACGACTTCATTTCCAACGGCGGCATCCTGATCGCCGGCGTGCTAGTGCTGTGGTTGGGTACCAATTGGCCGGACCTGCTGGTCGGCTTCGCCACCGCCATCATCGCCATCAAGGGCGGTGTCGAAATCCTGCGCGACGCGCGCGCCGAAACCAAGAAAAGCGAAAGGAGGTCGTCATGAACGACAAGCTCGAACTCGACATTCCAGTGTTGTTGCCGGACCTTCCTGACGCGGCCGATGCCTGCCTGGACCGTCTCGTATCAACCCTGTCAAAGCGCGAAGGTGTCGAGCGGGCGCATGTGATCTGTCTCGACGGCAACACGCCAGCGGCGCTGTGCATCCATTTCGATGCCGCCAAGCTGCCGCTGCCACGGTTGCGCGAAATGGTGCGCGCCGCAGGTGCCGAAATCACCGAGCGCTACGGCCATGCGATCTGGCAGGTGACGGGGATCAACCACGAACGTCGGGCGCGCACGGTCAGCGATGCGCTGTGCGCCTTGCCCGGCGTGGTCCAGGCAAGCGCCAGCACCAGCGGGTCTGTCCGGGTCGAATATGATCGCCGCGAAACCACCGAAGAGGAGGTGCGCGCTGCGCTTCGCAAGCTGAAGGTGAGGGTGGGCAAGCGGGTCGCTGCCGATGAACATGCCGGCCACGACCACGGCCCCGGGGGCCACGGCGCGGGCGAAGAGAAGCACGGCCCCGGCGATGGCCACGACCATAGCCACGCCGAATTTCTCGGCCCCCAATACCGAGCTGATCTTCGCGCTCGCCTGTGGCGCGCTGCTGGGGATCGGCTACGCGATCGAGAGGCTGGTCGCTGGCGCGCCCGAATGGCTGCCGACCGCCTGCTATATCGCAGCCTATTTCTTCGGCGGATTCTTCACGCTGCGCGAGGCGATCGACAACCTCCGGATGAAGAAGTTCGAGATCGACACGCTGATGTTGGTCGCTGCGGCCGGCGCCGCTGCGCTGGGCGCATGGGCCGAAGGTGCGCTGCTGCTGTTCCTGTTCAGCCTCGGCCATGCGCTTGAGCATTATGCAATGGGCCGCGCCAAGAAGGCGATCGAGGCGCTGGCGAAGCTCGCGCCCGAAACCGCGACCGTGCGACGCGGCGGGCAGACCAGCGAAATCCCGGTCGAGCAGATGGTCGTCGGGGACATTGCCATCGTCCGCCCGAACGAGCGCCTGCCTGCCGACGGCTTCGTCATCAAGGGCACCAGCGCGATCAACCAGGCCCCGGTCACGGGTGAAAGCATCCCGGTCGACAAGGTGCCGGTCGCAGATGCCGCAGCGGCACGCGCCAAGCCCGATGCAGTCGACGCGGAAAGCCGGGTTTTTGCTGGTACGATCAACGGCGGCGGCGCGATCGAGATCGAGGTGACACGCCGTTCCAATGAAAGCGCGCTTGCCAAGGTCGTGAAGATGGTGAGCGAAGCGGAGACGCAGAAGTCGCCGACGCAGCGCTTCACCGACCGGTTCGAACGGATCTTCGTGCCCGCCGTCCTGGTCCTGTCAGTGCTCCTGCTGTTCGCATGGGTGGTCGTCGACGAGCCGTTCCGCGACAGCTTCTATCGCGCGATGGCGGTGCTGGTGGCGGCAAGCCCGTGCGCGCTCGCGATCGCAACGCCGAGCGCGGTCCTGTCGGGCGTTGCCCGTGCAGCGCGGGGCGGCGTGCTCGTGAAGGGCGGTGCACCGCTCGAAAACCTCGGGTCGCTCAAAGCGATCGCTTTCGACAAGACGGGCACGCTGACCGAAGGTCGTCCGCGCATCACTGATGTCGTGCCCGTCGATGGCGCCGATGAAGGCGAGTTGCTGGCGCTGGCTGTCGCCGTCGAAGCGTTGAGCGACCATCCCCTGGCCCAAGCGATCGTCAAGGACGGCCGCGAACGTCTGAACGATCGTGCCGTGCCGACTGCCGGCGACCTCAAGAGCCTGACCGGTCGGGGCGTCACCGCGAGCGTGGATGGCGAGACGGTGTGGATCGGCAAGGCCGAGATGTTCGGAAGTGAGGGCATTCCGGCGCTGGGGCAGGGCGCGCAGGACGCAATCGCGAAGCTGCGCGAGAACGGCCGCACGACAATGGTGGTCCGCAAGGGGGACCGCGACCTGGGCGCGATCGGCCTGATGGACACGCCTCGCGAAGCTGCCAAGACCGCGTTGCGTCGGCTGCACGAGATGGGCGTGTCGCGGATGATAATGATCTCCGGCGATCACCAGAAAGTCGCCGAAGCGATCGCCGACGAAGTCGGGATCGACGAAGCGTGGGGCGACCTCATGCCCGAAGACAAGGTTGCCGCGATCAAGAAGCTCGCCGGCGAAGACAAGGTCGCGATGGTGGGCGACGGCGTGAACGATGCGCCGGCGATGGCAAGCGCCACGGTCGGCATCGCGATGGGCGCGGCGGGGTCGGACGTTGCGCTGGAGACAGCCGACGTGGCGCTGATGGCCGACGATCTGGCGCACCTGCCATTCGCAGTCGGTCTTAGCCGCCATACCCGTGGAATCATCCGGCAGAACGTCTTCGTCAGCCTGGGTGTCGTCGCCTTCCTGGTGCCTGCTACCATCCTCGGCCTCGGCATTGGGCCAGCGGTGGCGGTTCATGAGGGATCGACGCTGCTCGTCGTCATCAATGCGCTCAGGCTGCTCGCCTACCGCGATCCGGCAGGGAAGGCGGCATGAAGTGGCTGATCGCCTTCGACCTCGACGGCACGCTTGCCGAGAGCAAGCGGCCGTTATCGGAGGATATGGCCGCAATCCTCGCCCGATTGCTCGCCATCACGGATGTGGCGGTGATCTCGGGCGGGGACTGGCCGCAGTTCGAAAAGCAGATCGCCTCGCGCCTTCCTGCCGGCGTCGCGCTCGACCGTCTCTGGTTGATGCCGACCACAGGCACGAAACTCTATCGGTTCATCAATGGCGCTTGGCGCGCGGTCTATGCCGAACTGTTCGACGACGCGGAGAAGGCGAAGATCCGCACGGCCTTCGATCAGGCGCTGACCGATGCCGGTCTCGCCGACGAACGTATCTGGGGCGAACGGATCGAGGACCGGGGCAGCCAGATCACCTTTTCGGGCCTGGGGCAGGCAGCGCCGCTGAAGGAAAAGGAAGCGTGGGATCCTGACCGAAAGAAGAGGACCGCGTTGCAGGCCACGTTGCGCGCGAAGCTGCCGGAGCTCTCGATCAATCTCGGTGGCACGACATCGATCGACGTGACCAGAGCAGGGATCGACAAGGGCTATGGCCTGAAGCGCCTGAGTGCCGAGAGCGGTGTCCCGCTCGACGGGATGCTGTTCATTGGGGATGCGATATTCCCCGGTGGGAATGACTATCCCGCTGCTGAAATCGGCCTCGACACAGTGAGGGTGCGCGACGTCGCGGAAACCACCGCCGTCGTGACCGCCATCATCGCGTGTCTGCACCGATAGGATCAAGATACATGGTCGGCTCCATCGCGGAATGCCGCATTGTCAAAGCTCTGGCTTCTGTCGCTTAGGGCAGCGCTTCCTAAAACGAAAAGAAGGCAATGTGCGCGTCTCCGCGAACAAAGCCTCCAGCGATCAATCTAAGAGATTCCGCCGCGCTTCTCAATCGTA
>NZ_JAPCWC010000004.1 GCF_026420865.1 Novosphingobium clariflavum
CGTGTTCACCCCTTGCGCCATCACCGCGAGATCGCCGTGGAAGCCGCTGACCGGGATGACCACATCGATGTCACCGCGATCATGTTCGGCCGACATGCGCGCAATGCCCGAGGCCAGTTCGCCCACCGGCAGCAGCGCTGCATCGAGCAGCCGGTTGAAGGCGGCCAGCACTTCGGCGGTCTGGCGCGTCTGCCCGCCGGAATCGAGCCGCCGCGACAGGTCGCCGCGCGCAAAGGCGGCTTCGAGGCGCGAGACTTCATCGAGGATCGCTTCGCTGGACGGCTTCGAGAAAAGGGTCAGTGGCATGGCGTTTCCCTGTGGTGGCTGCGGTCTCTGGGGCTTTGATCGGCCTAAATTCGGGGTCGGGATTCGGGGCCTAAATTCGGGGCCCAAATTCGGGGTCTGAATTCCGGGCCCGGTTACTCAGTGCTGGAGCGTGCTCGCGGCGCCGGGCACGGCGCCGAAGATGTTCGCAAGGTCGGGGATGACAACGACGTCCTCGGCCAGCCGCACCAGTTCGCGCACGTACTGGCGGCGCCAGCGCATCCCCAGCACCGGCGGCTCCGAACTGCGCGCGCGTTCGAGGATCGTCACTTCATGGACCTTGTCGGTGCGCAGGCCGATCTGCGTCGCCTCGCCGTCCAGTTCGGTCTCGATCACGACGATGCGGTTGTCGGCCGTCGCCTCCTGGATCGGCATGCCGAAAGCGACCCTGAGGTCGGCGATGGGAATGATCTTGCCCCGGAAGTTGACGACGCTGGCGACCAGCGCCGCCGCCCCCGGCACCCGCGTCTCGGGCAGCAGGTCGAGGATCTCGCGGATGCTCACCGCCTCGATCGCCAGTCGCTCGTCGCCGATGTCGAAAGTCAGCACTTCCAGCTGGCCGCTGGCATCCCATTCGGTGGTGGATCGTTCGCTCATGGCCCTCACCCGGCGGCGCGCAGCCGCTCCTCCTGCTGCTGGCCCAGCGCGACCAGCTGGACGACATCGAGGATCAGCGCGACGCCGCCGTCCCCCAGGATCGTCGCGCCCGAGAAGCTGGGGATGCCCCGGTGCAGGCACGACATCGACTTGATCACCGTCTGGTGGCTGCCGATGATCTGGTCGACCACCAGCCCCACCCGCTCGCCGCCGGTGGCGATCACCACGATCTTCTGGAAGGCGTCGGGGCGGGTGCCGGTATCGAACAGCTCGCGCAGCCGCAGGAACGGCACCAGCTGTTCGCGCAGCTGGATCATCGAGCGCCCGCGCGAGCGGATGTCGTCCTCGAGGCTGAGCTCGATGCATTCCTCGACTGCGGCCAGCGGGATCACGTACTTGCCCTCGCCCACCCGCACCAGCAGCCCCTCGATGATCGCCAGGGTCAGCGGGATGCGCAGCGTCATCACCGAACCGCGCCCGGGCTGGCTGGTGACGTCGATGGTGCCGCGCAGCGCCTCGATGGTGCGCTTGACCACGTCCATGCCCACCCCGCGCCCGGAAAGGTTGGTGACCTGCGCGGCGGTGGAGAAGCCGGGCTGGAAGATCAGTTGCAGCAGTTCGCCATCGGCCAGCACCTGCCCCGGCTGGATCAGCCCGTTCGCCTCGGCCTTGGCGCGCACCCGCTCGCGGTCGATGCCGCGCCCGTCGTCGGCGATGGTGATGAGCACTTCGCCCCCTGCCTGCTCGGCGGCCAGCCGCAGCCGCCCGCCGGCCGGCTTGCCGGCGGCAACGCGCTCCTCGGGCGGTTCGAGGCCATGGTCGCAGGAGTTGCGGATGAGATGGACGATCGGATCGGCGAGGCGCTCCGACACGGTCTTGTCGATCTCGGTGCTCTCGCCGTCGGTGACCAGTTCGATCACCTTGCCGGTCTCGCGCGCGAGGTCGTGGACGAGGCGGCGGAACCGCCCGAACAGCGTGGCGATCGGCACCATGCGCAGGACCATCGTGGTATCGCGCAGTTCGCTGGCCAGCCGCTCGACTTCCTCCGAGATCGAGCGCAGCGCCAGTTCGCCCGCCGGGCCGTTGATGCCGCCGCTGGCAAGCTGGGCGAGGCGGCTCTGGACGATCACCAGTTCGCCGACGCGGTCCATCAGCACGTCGAGCCGCTCGGCCGGAACACGCACGCTTTCGCCCGTCGCCCTGGCCGCCCGTGCCGGGCCAGTTTCGGCCAGAGTCTGGGCCGGGGTCTGGGCCGGTCTGTCCGCAGGTGTCTGGGCCGGGGTCTCCGCAGGTGTCTGGGCGGCGGCGGGTAGCGGGGGCGCCAGCGGCGCGGCGGCGGTCAGCGGTTCGAGGCGCAAGTCCATGTCGTCCATCACGAAAATGAAGACATCCTCGATCGCCTCGCGCGTGGCCGGCCCGCGCAAGGTCACCTCCCAGCCGAGATGGCACTCCTGCGCCTCCAGGACATCGAGCGGCGGGATCGCGCCGGTCTGGGCAACAACCTCCGCCTCGCCAAGATCGCGCAGTTCGTCGAGCAGGATCAGCGGGTTGGTGCCATTGGCCATGGCATCGGCGGGCAAGCGGAAAGCGATGCGCCAGCCGCCTTGCGCTTCCCCGGCATCGCCGCCGTCGCTGTTGCCGGTCGCGGCATCGCGGGTTGTGGCAGGAGGCGGCGCGGCCGTGTCGCCGATCGCGGCGTGAAGCTGCGCGAGGATCGCCTCTCCCGCCGCCGCAATGCCCGCTGCCGCAAGGCCCGCCCCCGATGCCTGCCCCTGCACCTCGACCAGCGCGCGCATGTGGTCCATCGCCGAGAGCGTGACGGCCACCAGCTCCTGCGTCGCCGGGGCCAGTCCCTTGCGCACGCGGTCGAAGGCGGTCTCGCAGTGGTGGGTAAAGGCCGCGAGGGCATCAAAGCCGAACATCGCCCCCGAGCCCTTGAGCGTGTGCATGCCGCGAAAGACGGTATCGATCAGCTCGCGGCTGCCGAGGTCATGGGTGAGGTCGAGCAGCGCCTGCTCGGTGCCGTCGAGCAGGTCGGCCGCCTCGACGCGAAACGCTGCGACCGGATCCTGCCCTTCCCCCACCCCGCTCACTGCCCCAGCACCTTGCGCACGACCCGCAGCAGGTTCTCCGGCTCGAACGGCTTGACCAGCCAGCCAGTCGCCCCGGCGGCACGGGCCTGCTGCTTGAGCCCTTCGTCGGATTCGGTGGTGAGGAAGATGATCGGCGTGCCCGCCTGGACCGGCAGCTTGCGGATCTCGCGGATCATCTCCAGCCCGTTCATGTTGGGCATGTTGAGATCGGTGATGATGAGGTCGAACTTGGCATTGCCGGCGCTGGCAAGCCCCTGCACCCCGTCGCCCGCCTCCTGGACCGTGTGCCCGGCCCCGGACAGGGCGATGCGGATCGCCATGCGGATGCTGGAGGAATCGTCGACGGTGAGGATCGTGCTCATCGGCCCTGCTCCTCGCCCAGCCAGAACGCGCGGTCAGCCGGTGAAGGCGCGGTCAGGAAGCCGCCCCGGCGCAGCAAGGCCTCCAGCGCCGCATTGGCGGGGGCGCAAAGCGCGAAGCGGCGACCGGTGCGGGCGGCATGGACGCGCGCCGCCGCGACCAGCTGGATCAGGCTGAGATCCGCCTCGACCACGGCAGAGGCATCGAGTTCGACATCGCCGTGCTCGTCGAAGGCTGCAAGCAGGCTCTCACAGATCGTCTCCGCATTGCGGATGGTCGCAGATTCTCCAAGGGGAACAAGCATCTGCCCTCACCGGGAAAGGAATGGGATAGCCCTGCAATAGCGATCAAGGGTGAGCATATCATTCGGCCCCGCTAGCGGGGTTTACGGGGATCACCGGCTGCGGTTTGCTGACGGATCAGCGTGCCGAGGTCGATCACGGTGTAGACATGCTCGCCCCGCGAGATCGTGCGCGCCAGCAGCCCCGCCGACCCTGCGCCCTGCTTCTGCTGCAGCATCTGCACGGGCGCGCGTTCCACCGAGATCAGCTCGTCGACCTCAAAACCCATGCGGCGATCGCCATCGGACGAAATCACCGAGAACCCGCTTCCCGCCGCCGATCGGCCATGGCCGATCAGCCCCGCCAGCGAGACCAGCGGAATCGCGTGCCCGCGGTGGGTGATCAGCGCCTGTCGCAGCCCCTGCCCGGCCAGCGCGATGCGGCGGGCGCTGTGCGGCAGGATCTCCTCGATCTGCTCCAGCGGCAGGGCATGACGGGCGCTGCCCAGCCGCACGATCAGGAACGGCCGGCTGGCCGCGTAGCCCCCGGATGCCGGCGCGCCCTGCCGGGCGATACCGGCCGCTTCGGCCGCATCGGTTTCGCCCGCTTCCTCCAGTCCCGCGAGCGCCAGCAAGCCCGGCCATTGCCGCAGGGCCGCCGCATCGACGACCAGCCGCAGCACCCCGCCAAATTCGTGTACCCCGGCAAACAGGTCGCCATGGGCCAGCGCGCCGGACTGGAGCGGCAGGATCTCGCTGGTGCGAAGCTGGATCATGTCGTGCACCGCATCGATGCGCAGCGCCATCAGCCGCTCTTCCACCCCGACCCGCACGACCAGGCACGGCGCCATGCCGCAGGGCTGCGCCTGGCCCAGCCCGAACAGCCGCAAGGTATCGACCACCGGGATCCGCCGCCCCTTGTGCTGCAACATGCCGATCCACACCGGGTCCTGCACCGCGCAGGGCAGGATCGGCCGCTCGGGCACGGTCGCGTCGATCACTTCGGCGGCGAAGGCGAAACCATGCTCGCCGATGCTGACCAGCAGCTGCGGCTGTCCCTTGGCGAGGCTGTCGGCCGCCGCCTGCATCGAGGAGCGGGCGCTCGGCATGCCCTCCAGCGCCGCCAGCGCCGCCGCATCGACGATCACCCCGCTGCCGAGCGCGGTGACAAAGGCCGCAGGGGTTGTCACCGCCTGCACCGAACCGACGCGGCGCAGCGGCGTGATGCTGTCGGCATCCAGCCGCACCACGCCGCAGATCTCGGAGATCACGAGCCCGAAGACATGGCCGTCGTGGCGCACGATCAGGATGACCGGCGGGCCCTGCTCTGCCTGCGCTCCCTCACCCGGGGCCTCGCTGTCCTGGGCCTCGCTGTCCTGGGCCTCGCTGTCCTGGGACTCGCTGTCCTGGGCCAGGGCCTCGGGCACGCCGCCCTCCAGCTGCAGCAGCGCCCCGAGGTCGAGCACCGGCACCACCGAGCCGCGCAAGTCGAAGGCGCCGCGCAGCTCCGGGCGGGCATGGGGCCAGGCCAGCAGTTCGGGCGGATGCGGCACGACCTCGCGGATGCTCTCGATCGCGAAGGCCGCCTTGAGCCGCCCGGCGCGGATGATCCCGTAGAGACCCGGAACCTGCGGCGCGGTCACCGCTTCGCCCGCCACTTCGGCCGCCGGAGCGGTGACCGCAGTCGCGGCGCCTGCCGCCGCCTCCCGCCGCCGCCCGGACTTGCCCGCCGCGATCGCGTAAGTCCCGGCGGCGCGTGCCTCACTGCGGGCTGGCGGCATTCGTCAGCTTCTGGATCAGCGCGACGACCTCGTTCGAGACCTCGTCCTGCGTCTTGGCCGATCCGGCGATCGCCTCGATGGCATCGGCGGTCTGGTGCACCGAGTTCTCGATGTCCTCGAAGGCGTCCTTGGCCTCCTTCGAGCGCTCGGTGCCCTGGACGATGCAGCTCAGCGAATCCTCGATCAGCCGGCTGATGTCGCGCGCCGCCGTGCTGGAGCGCTCGGCCAGACGGCGGACCTCGCCGGCCACCACCGAGAAGCCGACGCCGTGCTCGCCCGCCCGCGCGGCCTCGATCTCGGCATTGAAGGCCAGCAAGTTGGTCTGCCCGGCGATCTCGCTGATCACCTTGACGATCTCGGCGATGCCCGAGGCCGATTTCTGGATCAGCTCGATGGTCTCGATCGCCCGGCCCAGCGCGGTATTGCCCGCCGTGGCATCCAGCCGCGTCTTGCCCGCAAGGCCATGGGCCAGCTCGGTGGAACTGTTGATCGCGCAGATCGACCCGGTCAGCCGCCCGACCAGCCCGTCGAGATCCTTGGCCCGCTCGGAAATCTGCCGGTGCAGCATGACCTCGTCGGTCACGTCGTGGGCGTACTTGATGATCCGCTCCGGCTCGCCGCGCAGGTTCAGCACCGGATTGTAGGTGGCCTGGATGAAGATGTCCCGGTCATACTTGCCGACGCGGTGGAAGGTCCCCGAATGCGGCTCGCCCTTGTTGAGGATCAGCCAGAAATCGCGGTAGTCCTGGCTGCGGATATAGTCCGGGGCGCAGAACATCGAATGGTGCTGGCCCTTGATCTCGCGCAGGCTGTAGCCGGTGATGCGCAGGAAATTGTCGTTGGCGGTGATGACCTTGCCGTCGAGATCGAACTCGATCACCGCCTGCGACTTGCTGATCGCCTCGATGCGCGAGCGGAAGTCGTTGGCCAGGCACTGCTGGTCGGTGACGTCGAGCGCGTACTTGATGACCTTGATCGGCTTGCCGTTGAGGTCGAACACCGGATTGTAGCTGGCGCTGATCCAGACGTCCTGCCCCCGGCTGTTGATGCGCCGGTATTCGCCGGTATCGCATTCGCCGCGGGCCAGCTTCTCCCAGAACGCGGCATAGGCCTCGCTCTGGACATGGGCCGGGTCGCAGAAGATGCGGTGATGGCGCCCGCGCACCTGATCCAGCGAATAGCCCATGAGTGCCAGGAAGTTGGCATTGGCGTCGAGGACGTTGCCCTTGAGATCGAACTCCACCACCGCCTGGGCCCGGTCGATCGCCCGGGTCCGCCCTTCGAGTTCGATGGTGCGCTGGTTCTGCGCGGTGACGTCCGAGGCGAACTTGACGACCTTGATCGGCCGCCCGTCGAGACCGAAGATCGGGTTGTAGGTGGCGGTGATCCACAGCTCGCGCCCGCCATTGGCGAGGCGCTTGAACTGGCCGCTGACGAATTCGCCGGCCCGCAGCCGGCGCCACAGGGCCTGGTACTCGTCGGTCTTCACATAGGCCTCGTCGCAGAACATGCGGTGATGCTGACCGACGATGGCGGCGCTTTCGTAGCCGAAGATCTTGAGGAAATTGTCGTTGGCCTTGAGCACCTTGCCCGTGAGGTCGAACTCGATGACGGCCTGCGCCCGGTCGATCGCGGCGGCATGGCCGCGCGCTTCCTGCGCGGCCATGCGCCGCTCGGTGACGTCGAGCGCGAGCTTGAGAATCTTGACCGGATTGCCGTCCTGATCGAACACCGGGTTGTAGCTGGCCTCGACCCAGACGTCCGAGCCGTCCTTGCGCCGCCGCCGGTATTCGCCCTGATCTAGCTCGCCGCGCCCCAGCCGTTCCCAGAACTGGCGATAGGCCGGGCTTGCGACGTAGTCGTCGTCGCAGAACATGCGGTGATGCTGGCCGACGAGGTCGGCGGCCTCGTACTGCATGAGGGCGAGGAAGTTCTCGTTGGCGCCGAGGATATTGCCGGCAAGGTCGAACTCGATGGTGGCAAAGCCGCGCCGCAGCGCCCGGCTGATCGATTCGGCGGCGGCCCTCTCGAACTCGCGGGCCGTGACCTCGCGGGCGTAGACCAGCACCGACAGCACCTCGCCCCGCTCGTCACGGGTCGGCACATAGGTTTCCTCGAGCGAGACGCGCGCGCCGTCGCGATGCGCGAAGGCGCGCAGGAAGGTCGTTTCCTCCGCCGCCAGCACCGCGCTCCAGACCGCCTCGGGCGCGTCCTCGCCGTGGTCGTAGAGGGCCGAAAACGGCTGGCCGACCAGCGCCGCCTCGTCCTTGCGGACATAGTCGCAGAAGCGCGGATTGGCATGGAGCAGCGCGCCGTCCGGCGAGAACTGGCAGATCGCGAAAGCATGGTTGATCGCATCGAAGCGATGTTCGAGCAGCGCGGTGTTGACGGCGACCCGGGACAAGTCGCGATCGAAGGAATGGTCGGCCATGGAGTGCTTTCGCCAGCAGGAAACCTGCCCTGGCCATAAGCGCAAGATCCCCAAGGCACTCACAATCGCCATCCTGGGAAGAATACCTGACCGGCCCCGTCCGCCGGGGACGGACGGGGCCGGATGCGTCAGGGCCCGACGTCTCAGAGCCCGGCGTCCCAGAACCGCGCGCCTCAGGGCCGGTAGGGTGCCTGGTCCGGCAGGATCACGTTGTTGGCCCGGGCGTAGGCATCCCAGTCTGCGGCCAGTTCGTCGCGCTTCTGGGGATACGTGTCCGAAAGATCGCGCGTCTCGCCGGGATCATGGGCAATGTCGAACAGCCGCCACTGGCCATCGCCGATGTCGGTCACCTTCCAGTCCCCCTTGCGCAAGGACCGGCTGCCGAACAGTTCGGTGCCGAGCGGCTCGTCGGCGCCGTGGACGGACCCGGCCCTGCCCTGCAGCCAGGCCTTCGCGCTCCTGCCGGTGACGGGCAGCACCGTGCGGCCCTCGAAGCTCGTTCCGGTGGCGGGAATGCCCGCGTAGTCGAGCAGGGTCGGGGCAATATCGGCCACGCCGACATAGGCGCCCTCGATGCGGCCGGGATGCGCCAGTCCCTTCCAGTTGACGAAAGCCACCGTGCGGGTGCCGCCTTCCGAGGCATAAGCCTTGGTCAGCCACGAGGGTGCGGTGCCCGCCTGCGCCCATTCGGGTCCGTAGGTGGCATAACTGGTGCCCTTGCCGAGATTGCCCAGGCTGTTGTCGGCACCGGCGGTATAGCGGGCCAGCATCTTCGCGCCGGTGGTCCTGGCGTCGAGCGCCTCGGCGCCGTTGTCGGCCAGGAACACGATCACCGTGTTGTCGAGCTCGCCGCTTTCCCGCAGCGCCGCGATCACCCGGCCGACGTTGGCATCCATGCGCGCGACCATCGCTGCGTAGATCTCCATTGTGCGCGCCGCCTCGCGCTTGTCGGCGGCCGAGAGGCTGTCCCAGCCGCCGCGCGGCGCGCGCGGGCTGTGGGCGGCAGTGCCCTTGGGCAAGAGGCCAAGCTGTTCCTGCCGGGCCAGGCGCGCGGCGCGGATCGCCTCGAACCCGGCGTCATAGCGGCCGCGCTGGCGGGCGATGTCCTCGTCCGGCGCCTGCATCGGCCAGTGCGGGGCGGTGAAGGTCAGCAGCGCGAAGAACGGCTTGTCCGGGGTGTCCCGGCGGCTGCGGTGCAGTTCGTAGATCAGGTTTGCGGCAAAACTGTCCGAGGAATAGAACCCCGGCTCCAGCGCGGGCAGCACCTTGCCGTCGCGGGTATAGACCGAACCCTTGGCGGGATCGGTGGCCTGGTCGAGCCCGAAATGGTTCGAGGCGCCTTGCAGCAGGGCATAGCTGTACTGGAAGCCGCGCGCATGGGGGTCCTGCTCGGGCCTCAGGCCAAGGTGCCACTTGCCGGAAATCAGCGTGCGGTAGCCACCGGCGGCGAGACGCTCGGCCAGCGTGGCGACATCGGGGCGCAAGTAGCCCTCGTAGCCTGCGTGATCCTTCTGGTTGGGCGCGGTCAGCTCGGCCATGTTGCCAAGCCCGGCCAGATGGTTGTCGGTGCCCGAGAGCAGCATCGAGCGGGTCGGCGAGCAGGTCGGCGCGGTGTGGAAGCCGGTGAGACGCAGGCCGCCGAGCGCCAGCCGGTCGAGGTTGGGGGTGGCGATCTCGCCGCCGAAGGCACCGAGGTCCGACCAGCCGAGATCGTCCGCCACGATCACCAGGAAGTTGGGACGCGCCGCCGCCGGAACCGGCGCAGAAGGCGGAGACGGGGCAGGCGCGACCTCAGACGGCGATGACGCAGCAGCAGCAGCGGGAACGGCCATCGCGCCGGCAGCAAGCAGCGCCGCGGCGACAGGCACGCCGGCAAGCGGGCCGGTCAGCGCCCTGCGCAGCGAACCCGGGAACGAGGAGGCACCCGCAAACAGGCGGGAACGGCGGCTGGTCGGCATCGGGAGATCCTTGGGGAATGGCAAAAAAGGCCCGCGCCGCACATCCTGTGCGCGGCGCGGGAAGGGTACGGCCTCAGCAGAGATCGGGTAGATCAGGCCGGTTCGTAAGTGGTTGCCTTCTCCTTGCGGGTGGTGCGGCTGCGGCGGCCGTCGATGGCCACCGGCACTTCCCCGGCGATGGTCGCGCGGCGCAGGGTGCGGCGCTGCAGGCCGAAGTCGGCGACGGCGCGGTGCTGGGTCGCCTGGTTGTCCCAGAACGCCACGTCTCCCGATTGCCAGCGCCATCGCACGACGTTCTCGGGCCGGGTGATATGCTCCTGCAGGATCGCGAAGATCCGCGCCGAATCCGCCTGGTTGAGCCCGACGATCCGCTTCACGAAGTGGCCCAGCAACAGGCTGCGCTGGCCCGAAACCGGGTGGACGCGGACGAGTGGATGCTCGGTTTCGTAGACGGTCGAGGCGAAGACGCTCTTGTGCTGCTTCACGCGCTCTTCGGTGGCTTCGCTGGCCTTGGGCGTATTGGCGAGGACTTGCGCATAGTCGTAATCGTTCGAGTGCACCGCCCAGAGCCCGTTGACCAGCTGGCGCAGGCTTTCCGGCAGGCCTTCGTAGGCGGTCTCGCCATTGGCCCAGACAGTGTCGCCGCCCGCTTCGGGAATGGTGATCGCGCGCAGGATCGATCCGGCCGGATAGGCATCGGTGAAGGTCACGTCGGTGTGCCAGCTGGAGGCGGCGTAGCCTTCCTTGCTGTCGAGTTCGAGCAGGTAGCGCGAGCCTTCCGCCACCGGCACCGTCGGGTGGGCGACCGGCGCGCCGAACAGCGAGGCGAAGGCTTCGTGGCGCTCATCGTCGAGTTCGTGCTGGCCGCGGAAGAACACCACCTTGTGGCGCACCAGCGCGTCCTTGATGTGCTGCACGGTCTCGCCGCCAAGATCGCCCGAGAGCGTGACGCCCCGGATCTCGGCGCCGATCGTGCCGGTGATCGGCACGATGTCGAGCGGGGAATGGGGGTCCTTGGCATTGGCGTAAGTGGCAATCGCGGTCATGGCATTTACTCCTTGTCGTGGATGGCTTTGGAAAAGGGTCATTCGGCCGGAACGAGAGTGGCGGCGTAGACATCGTCGCGGTTCTCGATCTGGCGGCGGATGCGGGCATGGCGCGCGGCATCGAGCGGGAAGCGCCAGACCAGCGAAGCGGCCACGGTATGGGCCAGCGCCGGGCCGAGCGCGAAGACCAGCAGCAGCGCGTTGAGGGCGGCGGGCGGGTTGCTCGCGGCCTTGGGATCGAAGCCGAAGGCGGCGACGAGCGGCAGCGCGATGCCCAGCGCCAGCGCCCCGCCCAGCTTCATCGAGACGCTGAACACCGAGTAGTAGAGGCCGACGCGGTCCTCGCCGGTTTCGGCGCGGTGAAGGTCGGCGATGTCCGCCACCATCGAGCGCAGCATCAGGTTGCCCGAGCCTTGCGACAGCCCCTGCAGCGCGGCGAGCAGCAGCATCAGGCCGAAGCGGTCGGGGGTGAGCAGCACCAGGCCGAAGTTGATCGCCGCCTGCACCAGTTCCGCCGCCACCGCCGCATGGCTCTTGCCGAGCGTGAGGCCGATGCGCTGCCAGATCGGTCCGGCCAGCACGCCGAAGGCATATTGGAACAGGAAGATGCCGGCCGCCCATTCCGGGCGCTGGAAATAGAAGGTGACGATGAACAGCATCAGCGAAGTGCGGATGCCCTGCCCGGTCAGCACCGCGGCATCGGCGGCCAGCACCCGCAGCAACAGACGGTTGCCGAAGACCGCGCCCAGCGTGCGCTTGAGGTGGAACGGCTCGCCATTGTCCGGCGCGGTGCGATCGGGCAGCGCGGTCAGCGTCAGCAGCAGGCCGGGAATGCCGGTCAGCACCACCAGCACGCCGAACAGGGTCAGACGCAGCGGACCATCGCTGGGGCGCAGCTGGTCGGCCAGTGCGGGCATCAGCAAGGTCAGCACCAGCGCGCTGGCCGAAAGCAGGGTGAACTGCGAGGCGATGCGGGTGCGCTCGTTGTAATTGCCGCTGACCTCGCCCGACCAGGCCAGCAGCGCGGTCTGCGCGGCCGAGGCGCCGCAGTAATAGAGCAGCACGCCCGCCGCGACCCAGCCGAGCCCGACGCCCTCAGGCGGGAAGAACAGCATGCTGGCGCCGATCAGGAACAGCACCCCGCCCCCCGCGATCCATGGGCGGCGGCGGCCAAAGCGGCTGCCGGTGCGGTCGCTCAGCGTGCCGATCACCGGGTCGAGCAGCGAATTGACGACTTGCCCGATCAGGTAGACGAGCCCGAGACCGGCAAGCGGGATGCCATAGTCGCGGGCAAGGATCGCGGGCACGAAAGCAATGACCGGCTGGGCGGCGGCATAGATCGGGATCGACAGCGCGGTGAAGCGCAGCAGGCGCAGCGTCTCGATCCCGGCGGGCGGTTCGGCCCGCTCGCGGCGCTGGGCGAAGGCGCGGTAATGCATGCTTTGGGTCCTTCCAGGGGGCCTTCCGGGGCTCGAAAGCGTGGAACGGGGCAGCGGAAAAGCGGACGGCAGCCATCGTCCACCGCAGCGGCGCGGTGGCGGTCGGCCTCCGATGGGGAGGTCCGGGCGGGGATGTCCGGGCGGGGAGGCCGGTGCCGGACGATACCGGCGGGCCGGTCAGGTGCCGGTCGGAATGGTCTGGATCATGTGCATCGTTTCACCTCATCACCAAGAGAGGGGAACACGAGACTTGGCGTTGTCGCCCGAGCATCGCGCGCTTTAGCGGTTGGTAACGCGGAGCAAGCTGCTTCCCGATCAAATGCCGCGGACCCGGTTGGCAGGATCATGCGCGGTCGGCCAGGTCATCCCGAGCCGCGCCCTGTCTTGTCTACCTATTAAGTTGAGAAACCAAGGTCAAGCGCAAGGTTTTCTGTTGCGGCCGAAGGACAAACTTGCACGCCAAGGCGATGCGCGCGGAGCGGGCCGGCGCCGAACCCCAATTCGCCCCACCGGCGAATTCTGCATCAGACCCTCACATCGCCAGCGCGGCGGAGAGGAACACCGTGGTCGGCGCTTGCGGCGTGTACTGGTCCATCGTGCGGTACCGCAGCGGATTGCCGAAAGCGAAGACGTTGCCCTTGTCGCCCAGCAGGTTCTGCGCGGTGAGCGCCAGTTGCCAGGGGCCATGCGCCAGGTGCAGTTCGAAACTGCTCTCGACATAGTCGCCCATGTGGCGGTCGAGATCGGGATCGAAACTCATCCGCGCCGGCCCGACGTAGCGCGCCGAAAGCCGCGCCCAGAGACTGAGCGCGCCCAGCGTGAAATCCCGCCGCAGCGCCGCGCGCGCGGTATATTCCGGCACGACCGGCAGGCGGCTGTCCTCCAGCTTGTAGCCGAGCGCGTTGCGGGTGAGATGGGCATCGGTGAAATTGCCGCCCAGTTCCGCCCGCCAGCGCGGCCCCAGCGGCAGGACCAGACTGCCCTCGATGCCGAAGATGCGGGCATCGCCGGCATTGGTCGTGGTGATGAGGCCGTTGTCTTCCAGCACGTCGCTCTGCACGCCGTCCCAGCGCGAATACCAGGTGCCGATGTCGATCTGGCCGCCGCCCGCCAGTTGCTCGCGCCAGCCCGCCTCCAGCGAGGCAAGCTCGTCGCCCTTGAGCGTCGCGGCCGTGCCGTCGGCGCCGATCTCGGTCCCGCCCTGGCGGAAGGCCGAGCCGTAGCGCAGATAGAGCAGCCGCCCGTCCCGCGGCTTCCAGATCACCGCCAGGCTGGGCGTGGCGCCCGACTTCTCCTGCTCGCGCGTGACCATGCCGCTGTCGAGCTTGCGCTGCTCGCGCGCCGAGGCGACGAACAGGCGCGCCCCGCCATCGAGCGACAGCGTAGCGGTGAGCGGCAGGGTCAGGTCGAAGTAGGCGGCGGTATCGTGACTGTCGCGGTGGTCGCGGTCGACCACCAGCGTCTCGCCGCCCGCGCCCTGCAAGCTGGCGGCGAATGCCTGGCGGGCATCGAGGTGCGACAGCCCGCCCAGCCACTCGAGGCTGCCGATCCTGCCGCGCAGACGCAGCTCGCTGTCCCAGGTCCGATAGGTGGTGCGATTGAACAGGAACATCGGATCGGCCAGCCCGAAGCTGCCTGCACCGATCGTCGCGTCCAGCCGGTCGTCCACGCCCTGCCAGGTCATCGCGCTGGCCAGCGTGACCTCGGTCCGGCCGATCGTGCCGGTCAGCCGTCCGGCAACGTGGGAGAGGTCGTTGTCGTGCGGCTCGGCCAGTTGGGAGGGGCGGCGGTAGCTGTGGCGGGCATAGACGTAACGGCTGTCGCGCGAATCGATCCATTGGCCGAGCCCGGTCAGGTCAAGCCGCCAGCCGCCGACCGGCTCCACCCCGAGCGTGCCGCGCAAGCCGACGACGCGGGTGGAATTGGCATCCTCGCGCGCGCCGGTATCGACCCAGCCCGGCTCCTCGGCGCCGTAGCCGACCAGCCGCAGCGCCGCGGTGTCCGGCAGCAGCGGCAGGTTGGCCACCACCGAGCCGGAATAGCCCATCTCCCCGTGGGTGGCGACGCTGCCGCCGCCGGTCACCGCAAGGCTGGTCTCGGCAAGGTCGGCCCGGTGCGAGACCATGCGGTAGATGCCGCCCAGCGCGCCGGTGCCGTAAAGCGAGCCCTGCGGCCCCTTGAGCACTTCCACCCGCTCGATGTCGACCAGCCGCAAGTCGGGATCGGGCGCGGCATAAGTCAGGCGCGCCTCGTCCAGCACGACGGCCACGGTCGACTGGCTCTCGCCGCCAAAGGCGCTGTCGGCCACGCCGCGCAGGAACATGCGGTTGCGCCCCGGGCCAAGCGCGGTCAGCGCCAGCCCTTCGACCTGCCCCGCCACCGCCATGCTGGAGCGGCGCGGATCGTCACGGCCGAGCCCCTCGCCCGTCAGGACCGAAACCGCGGCGGGGACTTGCGACAGCGCAAACGGCTGCTTGGTGGCGGTGACCACGATCGGCGCCGCGCCCACCGTTGTCGGCACCACCACATGGGCAGGCGCAGAGGCCGGGGCGGACGCCGCGCCGGATGGCGATCCCGCCCCCGGCGCACGCTCGATCCGCCAGGCCGTCGCGCCCACTTGCCGCGCGCGGTAGCCGCTGCCGGCCAGCAGCCGCGCCAGCGCCTCGCCCACCGCGATGTCGGCATGGATCGCGCGGGTCTTCAGCGGCGGCAGCGGGCCGTCGGTGCCGATCGAGACGCGAGCCTCGCGCGCAAGCTCGGTGATCGCATCGGGCAGCCGCGCTGCGGAAATGTCGAGGCGTGCCGAAGGCGTGTCCCGGCCCGCTTCACGGCCAGTCTCGCGGCCAGCCTCCCGGGTAGCCTCCCGGGCAAGGGCCTCAGGGCTGCTCCAGACGCCAAGCGCCAGCGTGACCGCCGAGGCGCAGCCCCATGAGCTGGACCAGATCACGCAGCGCCGCATCCCCACTATCGACAATCAGGGTCCCCGAAAAACGCCTCTCCCGCAAGGCGGGTGGAACATCCACCATGACCCCGGCATAACGATGCAAATCGCCCGCGACCAGTGCCAGCGGCGCGTTGTCATAAGTCAGGCGGCCGTCCTTCCACGATCCCACGTCGCCGGAATGGACCGGCCCGACGACCGCGGTGCGGGCGCCGCGATCGTAGGCGAGCCCGCTGCCGGCGGAAAGCTGCAGCGGCCCGTCCATCGCCTCGGCGCGCACGTCCACCTTGCCCTCGACCACCGCGACGCGCACCGCATCGTCGCCGGCCTGGACGTCGAAGCGGGTACCAATATCGCTGATCGCCAGATCCCCGGCAGTGATCTCCAGCCTGCGGCCGGGATCGTGGCGGATGTCGAAAAGCGCACCGCCCGACAGCGCGATGTGCTCCTGCCCGCGCCCGGCCACGGTGAGCCGGCTGCGCGGGGCGAGCAGCACCGTCGAACCATCGGCCAGCGTGACCTGCCGCGAGGCGGCATCGGTGGCATAGACCTCAGCGGGATCCGCCCCGAACTGGCCCATGAACCGGGGCACGGCCAGAACCGCGACCAGCGATGCGGCGATGGCAAGGCCGCCCCAGCGCCAGCCGCGCCCGCCCGCCCGGCGCCGCTGCTCCGCAGGCCGGGACACGTCCTGCGGAGCAGCGGGTACTGCTTCAGACGGGGCCTCAAACGGGGTTTCAAATGCAGCCTCGGGCGAGCTCCAGAGACTGGCGCGGTGTTCGGCGACCAGACGGTCGGCAAGGGCGATCTCGTCGAGCGCGCGGCGATGGCGCGGATCGGCCTCGAGCCAGCGCGTGAAGCCGTCCCAGTCCATGGCCTCGGCCATGGCGTCGTCCTCGCTCGCCAGATGCCAGCGCGCGGCCTGCGACAGGATGGCGTCGGGCAGCGGTTCGTCCGCCTGCGGAGGTTCGGTGTCCTGGTTCATTGTCCCTGTTCCATCTGCGGCTCTCTGCCGCCTCTTGCCCCCTTGCCCGAAGACGCCGCCGTCTCGAACGATCCGCAGCCGGTCAAGGCCGAGCGCAGCCGCTTCATCGCCAGCGCCAGATGCTTTTCCACGCCGCTGCGGCTGATTCCCATGACTTGCGCGATCTCGCTCTGGCCAAGGCCCTCGAACCGGTAGAGCCTGAGGGCCCGCCCCGCCCCTTCGGGCAACGCGGCGATCTCCCGGTGCAGCACCTCGGCTTCCTCGCGGCGCGCCAGCGCCTCGTCGGCCGCCTCGCCGGGATCGCGCCGGTCTTCCACCGCCACCGCGACCCCGCCGTTCTCGGCCTCCAGCCAGACCCGCTCGCGGCGCATCGCCCGCTGGCGCCCGCGCACCTGGTCCAGCACGAGATTGTTGGCCATGCGGAACAGGTAGGCGCGCGGCGCGGCGATCGGCCCGCGTGCCTGCGCACCGACCTTGAGCCAGAGTTCCTGGAGGAGATCCTGCGCCTCGTCCGCCGAACCGCAGCGCGCGGCGAGGAACTGCAACAAGGCGCGCCGGTTCGCTTCCAGCACTTGCGCCAGCCCCGAACTGCCGGGGTCTTGCGGGTCAGCCGCCTGCGCGGCCGGCCCCTGAGGCGACGATGTCATTCCCGTCTCCGCCTGGATCACGATCAGCACCGGCGAGCGACGGGGGCCGCGCGCCGACACCTCAGCACCCCTTCATGCACGGGGATCCGTGCCGCTGTAAACCCTGGGGCAAACCGTGATGCAAACCCCGGTCGGATCCTCGCGCCGCCATGGGCGAGCGTACATTCATCGTGTCCAGCTCCTCGTTCGAGGAGAAGACGCCGCAAGGCGCGGCTATCCGCAGCAGCGCCCGCGATTTTTCCGATCCCGCCTCACTCGCTGGCGGTCGACATCGAATAGGGCCGCGCCGAGCGGGCGGTGCCCCAGGCGCGGTTGGGGCTGGCCTGCATGGTGAAGCGCAGTTCGCCGCCCGCGCGGATCTCGCCATCGCGGATGAAGGTGCGGTCCAGCGGCGCGCCGTTCAGCATGACCGATCCGACATAGCGATTGGCGTCCGACAGTCCCTCGGCGACCACGGCAAAGCGCTTGCCATCCGGCAGGTTCAGCACCGCCCGGTTCACGAAAGGCCGCCCGATCACGTATTCGTTGGACCCCGGCGCGACGGGATAGAAACCGAGCGCGGTGAACACCAGCCAGGCCGACATCTGGCCTAGGTCGTCGTTACCGGCAAGGCCGTCGGGCGAGGGCTTGTACTGGCTCTGGACGATCTGGGCGAGCCGCTCCTGCGTGCGCCAGGGCGCCCCGGCGTACGTGTAGAGATAGGCGACGTGATGGCTCGGCTCGTTGCCGTGGATGTACTGGCCGATCAGCCCAGCGATGTCCTCGGCATGGCTGTAGTCGAGCTTCGCGTTGTCATAGTCGAACATCGCGTCGAGCTTGGCGATCGCCTTGGCATCGCCGCCCAGCACGCGGAACAGCGCCGCCTGATCCTGCGGCACGAACCACGAATATTGCCAGGCATTGCCCTCGGTATAGTCCGATCCGTAGTTGATCGCGGTGGGATCGAACGGCGTGCGGAACGCTCCGCTGGAAAGCCGCGCCCGCAGCCAGCCGGTCCTGGTATCGAAACTGTTGCGCCAGTTTCCGGCACGCCTTTCGAAACGCTCGGCAAGCTCGCGGTGCCCCATGGCGCGGGCCATGCGGGCGATGGTCCAGTCGTCGAAGGCATATTCGGCCGTTTTCGAGGCCGCCTCCGGCTCCTTGTCGATCGGCACGTAGCCGCGCGCGATATAGTCGCCAAGGCCGCCATAGGCCGCATGGTCGGCGCTTGCCACCATGGCCGCAAGCGCCGCCTCGGCATCGAAGCCGCGCATGCCCTTCAGGTAGGCATCGGCGATCACCGGCACCGCGTGATAGCCGATCATCGTCCAGGTTTCCCGGCCCGCGAACTGCCAGACGGGCAGGATGCCGTCGGGGCTGTGCTGCTGGCTGGCGACCAGCGAATTGACGACATCGGCGGTCACTTGCGGCGGCTGCACCAGCGTCAGCAACGGATGCTCGGCGCGGAAGGTATCCCACAGCGAGAAGGTGGAGCGGAACGTGAAGCCCTGCGCCTGATGGACCTGATCGTCCGGCCCGCGATAGCGCCCGTCGGCATCGCCCCACACGCTCGGCGCCAGCAGCGCGTGGTAGAGCGCGGTATAGACATTGCGGCGCATCGGCTCGGGTGCGTCGATCTCGACGGCGGACAGCGCCTGCCGCCATGCCGCCTCGGTCCGGGCGTGGATCGCATCGAACGTGCCGGGTTCGGCATCGAGATTGGCCAGCGCCGCATTCTCGTCGACGCCCGAAAGCGCGACTTTGACTTCCAGCGGCGCATCCAGCACCCCGAAGTCGAGCCGGGCTTCGAGCGCCTTGCCCAGCTTCTCAGCCCGCGCATCGGTGCCGCGACCGGGGCCCTGGAAGCCCTTGTAGGGAATGCTGGGGTCACGGTCGATCAAGGCATGCCCCGCCAGCGGCGCGGAAAAGCGCATGGCGAAGAACAGCTTGCGCCCGGCCGCCCAGCCGCGCGTCTCGCGAAAGCCGGTCAGCGTGCCGTCCGCGCGCACGTGCAGGCCGGACCACAGGATCTTGCCCGGATAGTCGTAGAGCGAGGTGCGCAGGTCGAGCAGCAGGTGCGCCGCCTGCCCCGCCGGGAAACGATAGCGGTGGACACCCACGCGCATGCCCGCCGTCAGTTCGGCGGCGATGCCGCTGCCTGCCCCCGTGCCCATGAGCCTGACCGCGTAATAGCCGGGTCGCGCCGTCTCGCTGGCATGGTCGAAGCGCGCGCGATAGCCCGAGCCGGCTTGCGCCGGATCACCGGGATCGAGCTTCACCGCATCGCCCGCCTGCGGCATGACGAGGATATCGCCCAGGTCCGAATGGCCCGCGCCCGAGAAATGGGTATGGCTGAACCCCTGGATCGTCGGGTCTTCATAGCGATAGCCCGCCGCGTGGCCGTAGCACTTGCGGATCTCGCAGGTCGCGTCGGTATCGGGCGACAGCTGGACCATGCCGAACGGCGCGGTGGCGCCGGGAAACGTGTGCCCCTCGCCGCCGGTGCCGATCATCGGATCGACCGCGGCAACCGGGTCAGGGCCCGGCCCCGCAGCGGTTTGCGCGGCCGCGGAGGTGGACAGCAGCAGGGCGGGCAGGATCAGGCGTCGCATGGGCGAACTATGACAGGCTTTTCAGGGGCCTGTCCACGCCGCTCAATCCTGGGCCGCTCAATCCTGGCTGACCAGCCGGTAGCCCACCCCCGGCTCATTGCGCAGCAGGCTGGGGCTGGCGGGATCATCCTCCAGCTTGCGGCGGATCCCGCGCGCGGCCACGCGCAAGTATTCGACGTCGCTCTCGTGCCCCGGCCCCCAGACCGTGCGCAGCAACTGCGCATGGGTGATGACCCGCCCGGCATTGCGCGCCAGTTCGGCCAGGAAGCCGTATTCCTTGGGCGTCAGATGCACTTCCGCGCCGCCCTTGCGCACCAGCCGCGCCGCCAGGTCGATCTCGACGTCGCCGCGCCGGACCGGGCGCTCGGCGGCCTCGGCGGGCACGCGGTGGCGCAGCGCGGTGCGGATGCGGGCCAGCACTTCCTCGCTGTCGAAGGGCTTGGCCACGTAGTCGTCGGCGCCCAGATCCAGCGCGGCGACTTTCTGGTCGGTCGCCTCGCGCGCGGAAACGACCAGGATCGCCGCCTGTCCGCGCATCAGCGGGATCAGTTCCAGCCCGTCGCGGTCGGGCAGGCCGAGGTCGAGCAGCACGACCTCGGGCTTGTCGATCGCCATGGCGTTCAAGGCCTCGCGCGCAGTGCCCGCCTCGACCACGGCATAGCCGGCGCGGCTGAGGCCGGCATGGAACAGGCGGCGGATCGCGGGCTCGTCATCGACGACGAGGATGGTGATGGGCTGTGTCATGCTTCGGGCCATTCCCTGAGATGGGCCTTGTCGAACCGGATGGTGAAACGCGCGCCCGGCCCGTCATCGCGATTGGCGGCCGAGACGACAAGGCCCATCGCATCGGCAAACCCCTTGACGATGGCAAGGCCGAGCCCGGTGCCGCCCTTGCGGTCGGACCCCTCGATCCGCGCAAAGGTCTCGAAGATGCGCTCCTCCTCGCCCGCCGGGATGCCGGGGCCGTGATCGCTGACGGTGAGCTCCAGCCCCCCTGTAACGCGCGATGCGGCAATGGCGATGGGGGCATCGGGATCGCCGTACTTGGCGGCATTCTCGATCAGGTTGGTCAGGCACTGGTGGAACAGGTTGGGGTCGACCATGACCATCGGCGCGTCCGGCGCGATGGCAGTCTCCACCGCGTGCCCGGCGAGCAGCGCGCCAAGCTGGTGCAGCGCCTCGCCCACCGCCTCGTCGAGATCGACCGGCTCGACCTTGCCGTGCAGCGCCCCGGCCTCGATCCGCGCCATGTCGAGCAGGTTGGTGACGAAGCGGTGCAGCCGCTCGGCCTCGCCCCGCGCCGCGGCGATGGGCACGGCCTGCTGCGGCTCGCGCGCCTCGATGGCGGCCAGCGTACCCATGATCGTGGTGAGCGGCGTGCGCAGGTCATGGCTGACCGAGGAGAGCAGCGCATGGCGCAGCCGGTCCCGCTCGCGCGCCTGCGACAGCTCCGCCATCTGCCCTTCGAGCGCCATGCGCTCCATCGCCAGGCCCGCCTGGTCGAGCAGGCTGAGCAGCAGCGGCAACTGGTCGGAGCGCACCGCCGAGCGGGCATCGCTGCGGGCAAGGCCGAAGACCCCCATCACCGCGCCGCGCGCCGCCAGCGGGTGGAACAGCCATTCGGATGCGGTGAGCGTGTCCGATCCCTGTCCGGCAGGCGTATTGTTGTCGAAAGCCCAGTTGGCGGCGGCAAGGTCCAGCGTTTCCAGCCGCGCGGCACGCGGCCAGCTCCAGCGGCGCGACAGCCCCTCCTCGCCCGGCATCAGCAGCACGGTATTGCCATCGAACAGCCGCCCCACTTCGCCGCAGAGTACATGGGCCAGTTCGTCGATCGTGCTGATCCCGGTAAGCTGGCGCGCGAAACCGGCCAGCGCGCTGTTCTGCGCGGCGCTCGCCTGCGCCTGCAGGGCATGTTCGCGCACCCGCGCCGCCAGCTGGCTGGAGACGATGGCCACGGTCAGCAACACCAGCACGGTGATGAAATTGCGCGGGTCCTCGATGGTCAGCGTATGCGTGGGCGGCAGGAAGAAGAAGTTGTAGGCGAGCGAGGAGGCCAGCCCCGCCGCCACCCCGGTGCGCAGGCCATAGCGGGTCGCCGCGACCATGACCGGCAGCAGGTAAAGCAGCCCGAGATCGGTGATGTTCCCGCTCGACAGGATCAGCGTGCCCAGCAGCGTGACGGCCGCCGTCAGCCCCAGCGAGACGAGATAACCGACCGGCGACCCCCACGCCCCGCCCGATCTGCCCGCGGGCCTGCGCCCCTCGCCGCGAACCGCCGCGCGGTCCTCCTGCGCTACGGTGGGCAGGACCTGGATCGACAGCCCGGGCATCTCGCGCACCAGCCGGTCGACGATGGAGCCGTGGCGCAGTTCGAACCAGCGGGAGCGGGCCGACTTGCCGACCAGCAGCTGGGTGGCGCGGGCCTGCGCGGTGACGTTCTTGAGCCCGTCCAGCACGGTTTCGGCCGGCACGCTCGCCACTTGCCCGCCAAGCTGGGTGGCCAGGTGCAGGGCATCGGCGAGCTGCGCGTTCTCGGCATCGGTGAAGCCCGCCGCGCGCGGGGTCTCGATATGCACCGCCGTCCACGGCGCCCGCAGGGCATCGGCCAGCCGCTTGGCCGCGCGCACCAGTTCCAGCGCGCCGGGCTGCTCGCTCACCGCCACGACCAGCCGGTCGCCCGCCCCCCACACCCCCTCGATGGCATGGGCGCGCACATAGTCGAGCATCTGCGCGTCCACCGTCTGCGCCGCGAAGCGCAGCGCCAGTTCGCGCAGGGCCGAAAGGTTCGACTTGGAAAAGAAATTGCCGAGCGCCCGGGTCGCCTCGTCGGGCACGTAGACCTTGCCCTGCCGCAGCCGCTCGATCAGTTCGTCGGGCGGAATGTCGACGACCTCGATCTCGGCATCGCCCAGCACCTTGTCGGGCAGCGTCTCGCGCACGCGGACCTTGGTGAAGGAGGCGACGACGTCGTTGAGGCTCTCGATGTGCTGGATGTTGAGCGTGGACCAGACGTCGATCCCGGCGTCGAGCAGTTCCTCGACGTCCTGCCAGCGCTTGTCGTGGCGGCTGCCGGGCGCATTGGTATGCGCGAGTTCGTCCACCAGCACCAGCGCCGGGCGGCGGGCGAGCACCGCGTCGATGTCCATCTCGTCGAGCGCGTGGCCCTGGTAGGCGACCGGCACCCGCGCGATCGTCTCCAGCCCGCGCAGCCGCGCCGCCGTCTCGCCGCGGCCATGGGTCTCGACCACGCCGACCACCACGTCCACCCCGGCTTCGCGCCGGGCCAGCCCCTCGCCCAGCATCTCGTATGTCTTGCCCACGCCCGGAGCCGCCCCAAGGAAAACCTTGAGGCGGCCACGGTGCTCGCGCGCGGCGGCGCGCAGCAGCGCTTCGGGATCGGGACGCGGGTCGTTCACGGCTGCGCTTGTGCGCTGCCGGCCGCCATGCTGTCGAGAGCGAGATTGAGTTCCAGCACGTTGACGCGCGGTTCACCCAGGAAGCCCAGCAAGGGACGCGCGACGTGCTGCTCCACCAGTGCCTTCACCCGCGCCGCTTCCAGTCCGCGCGCCCGGGCGACACGTCCCACCTGGAAAAGAGCCGCCTCGGGGCTGACGTCAGGGTCGAGCCCCGAGGCGGAAGTGGTCACCAGGTCGGAAGGAACTTGGGAACCTGGGATCCTGGGAAGGGCGGAAACGTCGGCCTTCACGCGGTCGGCCAGCGCCTGGCTGGTGGGGCCGAGGTTGGAACCGGACGAGGCCATCGCGTCGTAGCCCCCTTGGGCAGCGGCGCCCGCGGCCGAGGGGCGACCGTGGAAGTAGCGGTCCTGGGTGAAGGCCTGGCCGAGCAGCGCCGAGCCGACGACATGGCCATCGCGCTCGATCAGGCTGCCGCCGGCCTGGCGGGGGAACAGCAGCTCAGCGAGGCCGGTCAGCGCCAGCGGATAGGCCAGGCCGAGCAGCGCGGCGAACAGCAGCGTCAGGGTCAGCGCCGGGCGCAGCGAGGTGGAAATGTCCTTGAACATGGGAAATCGATCCTCAGACGAGGTGGAGCCCGGTGACCGCAAGGTCGATGAGCTTGATGCCGACGAACGGGGCGATCAGGCCGCCGAGGCCGTAGACCGCAAGGTTGCGGGCGAGCAGCGGCCCCGCCGCCATCGGCCTGTAGGTCACGCCCCGCAGCGCCAGCGGCACCAGCGCGGGAATGATCAGCGCGTTGAACACGATCGCCGAGAGGATCGCGCTTTCGGGCGAGGCCAGCCCCATCACGTTGAGCACGCCGAGCCCGGGGTAGAGCGCCACGAACATGGCGGGGATGATCGCGAAGTACTTGGCGACGTCGTTGGCGACCGAGAAGGTGGTCAGCGCCCCGCGCGTCATCAGCAGCTGCTTGCCGAGGCCGACGATCTCGATCAGCTTGGTCGGGTCGCTGTCGAGGTCGACCATGTTGCCCGCCTCGCGCGCGGCCTGGGTGCCGGTGTTCATCGCCACGCCGACATCGGCCTGCGCCAGCGCCGGGGCATCGTTGGTGCCGTCGCCGCACATGGCGACAAGCCTGCCGCCCTGCTGTTCGCGGCGGATCAGCGCCAGCTTGTCCTCGGGGGTGGCTTCGGCGAGGAAATCGTCGACCCCGGCCTCGGCGGCGATGGCGGCGGCAGTCAGCGGGTTGTCGCCGGTGATCATCACCGTGCGGATGCCCATGCGGCGCAGCTGGGCGAAGCGGTCGCGCACGCCCGCCTTGACCACGTCCTTGAGCGCGACGATGCCGAGCAGCCGCCCGTCGCGGGCGACCGCCAGCGGGGTCTGGCCGCAGCGCGCGATCTCCTCGGAGATGCGGCGCAGCTCGGCCGCCTGCGGCGCCGCTGCCGCCTGCGGATTGGCGCGCAGGATCGCATCGACCGCCCCCTTCTGGACCAGCCCGGCCGCGCTCCGCACGCCCGAAATGCGGGTCTGCGCGGTGAACGGGATCACCTCGGCGCCGGCCGGCAAGCCTTCGAGGCTGAGGCCGTGCGCCTCACGCGCCAGCACCACGACCGAACGGCCCTCGGGCGTCTCGTCGGCGAGGCTGGCGAGCAGCGCCGCTTCCGCCAGCATCCGCGCCTCGACACCGGCGACCGGACGGAACTCGGCGGCCTGGCGGTCGCCCACGGTGATCGTGCCGGTCTTGTCGAGCAGCAGCACGTCGATGTCGCCCGCCGCTTCCACCGCGCGGCCGGACTTGGCCAGCACGTTGAAGCGCACCAGGCGGTCCATGCCGGCGATGCCGATCGCCGAGAGCAGCGCGGCGATGGTGGTCGGGATCAGGGTGATGAGCAGCGCCGCCAGCACCGCCACCGGGATCGCCCCGCCGGCAAAGCGGGCAAAGGCGGGAATCGTGGCGACCGCGATCAGGAACACGATGGTCAGGCCGACCAGCAGGATGGTGAGCGCGATCTCGTTGGGGGTCTTCTGGCGCTCGGCGCCTTCGACCAGCGCGATCATGCGGTCGAGGAAGCCCTGCCCCGGCTCCTGGGTGACCCGCACGCGGATCTCGTCGGAGATGACGCGGGTGCCGGCGGTGACGGCGCTGCGGTCGCCGCCCGCCTCGCGGATCACCGGCGCGCTCTCGCCGGTGATCGCCGCCTCGTTGACCGAGGCGACACCGGCGATCACTTCGCCGTCGGCCGGGATGAGGTCGCCGGTGCGCACCACGACTTCGGCGCCCTTGCGCAATTGCGAGGCGGGAACCACGCGCCCGTCCGGAAGCCGCGCGGTGAGCTCGGACTTGGCGGCACGCAGCGAGGCGGCCTGCGCCCGCCCGCGGCCTTCGGCCAGCGCCTCGGCGAACGTGCCGAACAGCACGGTCAGCCAGAGCCAGGCGATCAGCTGGAGCTGGAACCCCAGCGGCAGCGGCTCGCGGCCTGCGACCAGCAGGACGCTCAGCAGCAGCGCGACCACCGCGGTGGTGAACAGCACGGGGTTCTTCACCAGCGCGCGCGGGGCCAGCTTGCGGAAGGCATCGCCGATCGCGGGCACGACCAGGCGGGCCGAGAACATGGAACTTGGTGTCGTCATGACAGGCGCTTTCAGAACAGCTGACCCGAGATCATCGCGAGATGATCGGCGATGGGCCCGAGCGCGAGGCTCGGCAGGAAGGTGAGGCCGCCCAGGACCAGGATCACCGCGATCAGGAGGCCGATCCACAAGGGGCCGGTGGTCGGGAACGACCCGGCGGTCTCCGGCGTGTGCTTCTTGGCGGCAAGGCTCCCGGCGATGGCCAGCACCGGCACGATCACGAAGAACCGGCCGATCCACATCGCCGCCGCCAGCAGGCCGTTGTAGAACGGCGTGCCTGCGGTGAGCCCGGCAAAGGCCGAACCGTTGTTGCCGGTGCCCGAGGCAAAGGCGTAGAGGATCTCGCTGAAGCCGTGCGGGCCCTTGTTGAGCGGCCCGGCGAGCCCCGCCGGCAGCACTGCCGAGAGCGCGGTGAGGCCAAGGATGCACAGCGGCAGCACCGCGACCGCCAGCACCGCCAGCTTCACTTCGCGCGCCTCGATCTTCTTGCCCAGATATTCGGGCGTGCGCCCGACCATCAGCCCCGCCACGAAGACCGCGAGCAGCGCGAACAGCAGGAAGCCGTAGATCCCGGCGCCGACGCCGCCGACCACCACTTCGCCCAGCTGCATGTTGACCAGCGGCACCATGCCGCCAAGCGCGGTGAAGCTGTCGTGCATGGCGTTGACCGCGCCGCACGAGGCTGCCGTCGTCACCACCGAGAACAATGCGCTGGCGGCGATCCCGAAGCGCACTTCCTTGCCCTCCATGTTGCCGCCCGCGACGCCGAGGTGATGAAGCACCGGATTGCCCGCCGCCTCCTGCCAGTAGGTGACCGTGGTGCCGACCAGGAACATCGCCAGCATCGCCGCCAGGATCGCCCAGCCCTGCCGGGTGTTGCCCACTGCCTTGCCGAAGCACCAGGTGAGGCCGGCGCCGAGCGCGAAGATCGAGAGCATCTGCACGAGGTTGGTCAGCGCCGTCGGGTTCTCGAAGGGATGCGCGGAATTGGCGTTGAAGAAGCCGCCGCCGTTGGTGCCCAGCATCTTGATCGCCTCCTGCGAGGCGACCGGGCCCAGCGCGATCGACTGGCGCAGGCCTTCGAGCGAGGTGGTCTGGGCCATGGCCGACAGCGTCTGCGGCACCCCGCTGGCGACCAGGAACAGCGCATAGACGAGGCAGGCGGGCAGCAGCAGGTAGAGCGTCACGCGCGTGCAGTCGGCCCAGAAGTTGCCCACCGTCTTCGCCTCGCGCCGCGCAAAGCCGCGGAACAGCGCGAAGGCGACGGCGATGCCGGTGGCGGCGGAGAGGAAGTTGTGGATGGTCAGGCCCAGCATCTGGCTGAGATTGCTCATCGCCGCTTCGCCCGAATACCATTGCCAGTTGGTGTTGGTGGTGAAGCTCACCGCCGTGTTCAGCGCCCCGTCGGCGCCGATCCCGGCAAGGCCGCGCGGGTTCAGCGGCAGCACCGCCTGCAGGCGCAGCACCGCATAAGTGAACAGCAGCAGGACGAGGTTGAACACCAGCATGTGCAGCGCGTAGCGGCGCCAGCCCTGCTCGGCGCCGGGATCGATCCCGGCGAGGCGGTAGAAGCCGGTTTCAAGCGGGCCCAGCACACGGTGGAGCGGCGTGCGCCGCCCCTCGTAGAGCGCGAAGAGCCAGGCCCCCATGGGCCGCGCGAGCGCCAGCACAAGCGCGGTGAAAACGAGGATCAGGGTCCAGCCCTGAAGGGTCATTCCGGTGGTCATCGGCAGTCCTTCAGAACCGCTCGGGCCGCAGCAGCGCGGCGACGAGGTAGATCAGCAGGAAGAGCGCGGTGAGCCCGGCGAGGAGGAGCGGGAATGTCATGGTGATGCGATCCTCAGGCCTTCTCGCATAGGCGAGCGAAGGCCAGCGTCAGGAGGAACAGGCCCGCCAGCACGGCAAGCCAGAACAGGTCGGTCATTGTCTTTGGTCCGTTGGAATGAGGGGGCAGAAATGGCGTCAGAAGTGGCCGGGAAGCTGGATCTCGCGCAGCAGCCGGGGCCCCCAGACGCTCAGCGACAGCCCGAGGCTGAGCAGCCCCACGAACAGCGCGCAGAGACCGAGATCGGCGGGCGTGGGATCGTGCAGCGCCGGGGTGATCGCCAGCCGGTGCTCGAACAGGATCACCCGCGCCGCCGCCGCCAGGCTGACGAGGCCGGCAGCGCGCAGCCCCACTTCGGCCGGCCACCAGCGCTGGCCGCGGCGCAGCGCGGCGAGGTGTTGCCGCCAGGAAATTCGGGCCATCACACAGGCCTCCCGTCAATGGATAACGGGGGCGAGATGGGCCTTCAGGCCATTAAGGTTCCACGGGGAATTGTGCCGGTCGCATAAAGAAAGCATAAAGCCGGTGGCGCCTTCGCGCGCGCGAGACTAGGCCGTAAACTCATAAACGGCACCATCGAGGTTTGAGGCAAAATGGCTCAGCGACAGGAGGGAAGGCGCTGGAATATTGTTATATTTCAAGACTTCCCGACGTAGCGCTGGGCCATTTTGGTCAAGCGAAGCTCACCGCAAGGTAAACCCCGTAGGGGCGCCCAAATGGCTTCCATCTCGAACCGAAGCTGCCTTGGACGGGCAACCAGCCCGCCCGGCGGCAACTTCGGCCCGATCTGTTCGCCATTTGGACGCCTCGATGGTGCCGTTTATAAGTTTACGACCTAGGCTCCCGATCCATGAGTGAAACGTCCGGGCATCACGCCCCCAATGAAAGCCTCGCGGCGCTGTCGATCGGCGCCATCGGCGTCGTCTTCGGCGATATCGGCACCTCGCCGCTCTACGCCCTGAAGGAGAGCTTCATCGGCCATCACCCGCTGGTGGTGGACCGGCTGCACATCTTCGGGGTGATCTCGCTGATGTTCTGGACGATGATGCTGATCGTCACCGTCAAGTACGTCTTCATCATCCTCAGGGCCGACAACAACGGCGAAGGCGGCAGCCTTGCCCTGCTGGCGCTGATCGGGCGCAAGCTGGGCAAGAGCCGCTGGACGCCGCTGATCGCCATGCTGGGCGTGGTGGCCACCGCGCTGTTCTATGGCGACGCGATCATCACCCCTGCCGTCTCGGTGCTCTCCGCGGTCGAGGGGCTGACCGTGGTGAACGAGGAATTCGCCGAGTTCGTGCTGCCCATCGCGGTGGTCATCCTGATCGGGCTGTTCTCGATCCAGTCGCACGGCACCGCGACGATGGGCAAGCTGTTCGGCCCGATCATGATCGTCTACTTCCTGGTGCTGGCCGGGCTTGGCCTGCACTCGATCGTCCAGGCCCCCGAAGTGATCTCGGCGCTGAGCCCGCATCATGCGCTGGAATTCTTCCTGATCAATCCCAAGCTCGCGTTCCTGGCGCTGGGCTCGGTGGTGCTGGCCGTCACCGGGGCCGAGGCGCTCTATGCCGACATGGGGCATTTCGGGCGCAAGGCGATCTCGATCTCGTGGCTCTACGTGGCCTTCCCGTGCCTGCTGCTGAACTACCTCGGGCAGGCCTCGCTGGTGCTGCGCCATCCCGATGCGATCCAGAACCCGTTCTTCTTCATGGCGCCGGACTGGGCCCGCCTGCCGCTGGTCGCGCTGGCGACGCTGGCGACGATCATCGCCAGCCAGGCGGTGATCTCGGGCGCCTTCTCGGTCTCGCAGCAGGCGGTGCAACTGGGCTTCCTGCCGCGCCTCAAGATCCTCCACACGAGCGCCAAGGCGGCGGGGCAGATCTACGTGCCGCTGGTCAACTGGGGCCTGCTGATCATGGTCGTGCTGCTGGTGTTCGGCTTCCGCAGTTCGGGCAACCTGGCCGCGGCCTACGGCATCGCCGTCACCGGCACGATGCTGATCACCGCCTGCATGCTCGGCGTGCTGACGTTCGCGGTGTGGAAGTGGCACCCGCTGGTGGCCGGCAGCGTCACCGCGGGCTTCCTGTTCATCGACGCGCTCTACTTCTTCTCGAACGTCACCAAGATCCCCGACGGCGGCTGGTTCCCGCTGCTGGTGGCCGCGGTGGTGTTCACCCTGCTGACGACCTGGGCGACCGGCCGCCAGCTGATGCGCGAGCGCCTGCAGGAAGATTCGATCCCCTTCGCCACCTTCATCCGCTCGGTGGGAGAGCGGGTGCGGCGCGTGAGCGGCACCTCGGTGTTCCTCGCCTCCAACGTGGAGGGGGTGCCGCCGGGGCTGCTGCACAACCTCAAGCACAACCACATCCTGCACGATCGCGTGGTGATCCTCACCGTCTCGGGCCAGGGCGTGCCGCATGTCGCGCCGGAGAACCGCGCGCTGGTCGAGGATCTCGGCCAGGGCTTCTACCGCGTGACCTTGCGCTACGGCTTCATGGACGAGATCGACATCCCCGCCGCGCTGGCCGTGGAAGACCGGGCCGGCGGCCCGTTCAAGGCGATGGATACCAGCTACTTCCTCTCGCGCCAGACGCTGATCCCCTCCAGCCGCCCCGGCATGGCGCTGTGGCGCGAGAAGCTCTTCGCGCTCATGGTGCGCAATGCCGAAAGCGCGATGGAGTTCTTCAAGCTGCCCACCAACCGCGTGATCGAACTGGGCAGCCAGCTGGAGATCTGAGGCGGCCGGTTCAGTCCGGAACCGGCCCCGAGCCCGCGCCGGTTTCGCGAAGGACGGCAGCGATCCCGGCGCGGTCCTCGTCGGTGAGGACGAGGTTCGCCCCCGCCACCCAGCCATCGACCTGCGCCGGGCTGCGCGCACCGACGATGGCGCCGGTCACGCCGGGCACCGCCAGGACCCAGGCCACCGCGACCGCCGCTTGCGAGACGCCGTGGCGCTCGGCCACCGGCTTCATCGCCGCCGCCACGGCAAGGTTGCGCGTCAAAGCCTCGCCGGTGAAATCGCCATGGCGCGAGCGCCAGTCGTCCGCCGCGAGGGCCGCCACCCGCGCGGCCGAGAAGGCGCCGGACAAGAGGCCCGACTGCATCGGGCTATAGACGATCACCCCGGTATCGTGGGCAAGGCACCAGGGCAGCTCGCGGGCGATGGCCCCGCGTTTCAGGGCCGAAAGCGGCGGTTGCAGCGTATCGACATGGCCCAGGGCTTCCGCCGCTTCGAGCTGATCCGCATTGTGGTTGGACAGCCCCACCGCCCGCACTTTGCCCGCCGCCTGCAGATCGAGCAGCGCGCCCCAGTATTCCTCGAGCGCGGTGCCGTCCTCGGCCGGCCAGTGCATCTGCAGCAGGTCGATGCGCTCCACCCGCAGGCGGCGCAGCGAGGCCTCGCACTCCGCGATGATCGATTCCCGGCGGCCAACGCGCCGTTTCGACTGGCGGTCGGCCGGATCCCAGACCTGCCCGCACTTGGTGAAGACGTAAGGTCGCTCGGCCTGCGGCATCTCGGCGAGCGCCTTGGCGACCACATCCTCCGAATGACCGAGGCCGTAGATCGCCGCCGTGTCGATCCAGTTGACCCCGCGCGCCACCGCGTGGCGGATGGCGCGCACCGAATCGGCGTCGTCCTGCGTCCCCCAGCCGACCGCCCAGTCCGCCCCGCCGATCGCCCAGGCGCCGAAGCCGACGCGGCTGATCTCCATGCCGGTGGTGCCCAGCGGGCGGGTCACGGGCGGCGTATCGGGCGCGGTCGCAGTCATGGGCGCATCCTTGCGAGGGGAAACGGAGGGAGGGCGGATCGCCCCGGTTGTGCCCCCATGGCAGCTGCGGCGGCAGCGGTCTTGTCGCTGGCAGCGCCGATGGCTTGACGCGGAGCGCCCGAAACGCCCATCCGGCCCCGCCACGTCCGCGCACCCTACGGCCCATGCGCTGGCCTGCAAAAGACCGGGCCACGACCGCGCCGGGTGGTTCTGCCGAAAAACGGCGGATTTGCGTGATCGCCGCATTGCGCTGCCCGACGGGGTGGGTAACAGCGGTCAACTACTTATTCGCAACTGCACAAGACCGGACTGTCATCGAACCGCCAAGTTCCCCTTCAAGCGGCCAACCCAGCAACAAGCATGAGCCGCAACACCCGGGAATCGATCTTACGACCTGTTCGGGGAGCTGACATGAGAACCAAGTCCACTTTCGCCTATGCCCTGGCCACGGGCATATCGCTGCTTGCCTTCACTTGCGCCACCGCGCACGCCGCCGAGGCCGAACCCGCAGCGGCCCCCGCAGCGGCCCCCTCAGCGGCTGACGGCCAGTCCGGCCTCACCGACATCGTGGTGACGGCGGAGCGCCGCGACGTCAGCCTCCAGCAGGCCCCGCTTTCGGTCAGCGCGATCACCAACGACACGCTGAAGGCCGGCAACATCACCGACATCACCGGGCTCAACGGCACCGTCCCGGGCCTTGTCATCGCCAAGAGCGGCGGCGGCGAGCGGGTCATCTCGATCCGCGGCATCGGTTCGGAAACGCCGGAGAACACCAATACCCAGCCGGGCGTCTCCTACCACATCGACGGCGTCTACATCTTCAACTCGATCGCCGCGAGCGCCGCCTTCATCGACGTCGCGCAAGTCGAGGTGCTGCGCGGACCGCAGGGCACGCTGTTCGGGCAGGGATCGACCGGCGGCACCATCAACGTCGTCTCGATCGAGCCCAGCACCGATGCGCTCAAGGGCAATGTCAGCGCCGGCATCGGCAACTACAACTACATGGAAGGCTCCGGCGCGCTCAACGTGCCGGTGACCGACACCCTCGCGGTGCGCGGCGCCTTCCAGTACACCAAGCATGACGGCTACGCCCACGCCACCGCCGTGACCGGCGTCAAGAGCTACGATCTCGACGATCAGGACGAGACCGGCTGGCGGCTCGGCGCCAAGTGGCAGCCGCTGTCGAACCTCTCGGTCACGCTGAACACGATCCAGTTCAATTCCAGCACCAATGGCCCGGCGCAGAAGAACATCCTCGACCCCAACCCCGATGCCCGCGAACTGACGCAGGACTATCCGGGCCGTTCGAAGGTGAAGACCCAGCTCTATACCGGCGTGGTCAAGTGGGACACCGCGTTCGCCACGATCAAGTCGATCACCGGCTACCAGAAGCTCCATTCGGAGCAGGCCTGGGATGCCGATGGCCTCGACGCCGCCACCTTCTTCGCCCAGACCTACAACCCGGTCAGCTACACCGGTGTCAGCTACGACCACGTGCCGCTCTGGCAGTCGGACACCAAGAGCTGGAGCCAGGAGCTCAACCTCACCTCGAACGGCAGCGGTCCGTTCCAGTGGGTGCTCGGCGGCGTCTACCTGCATTCGAAGAACAGCCAGTACATCAACGAGTACCGCGCCTCCGACCTCGACAACATCCTCAGCCCCGCGCTGCCCGAGGATACCGCCTGGAACGATCCGCTGGTCGGCAACCTGACCTATGCCGAACTCTCCTCGATCAAGCGCGAACTCTACGCCTTCTTCGCGCAGGGCACGTATGCGCTGACCGACAGCCTGAAGCTGACCGCCGGCGTGCGCTACAACCACGACAAGTCCTCGGGCATGTACGATTCGATGTCGGGCGGCGCCTCCGACCAGACCTCGGGCGCCTATCTCCAGCCCGGTTCGACCGGCTCGCGCAGCGACCATGCCTGGACCGGCAAGGTGGCGCTGGACTACCAGTTCACCCCCAGCAACATGCTCTACGCAAGCTGGACGCGCGGCTTCAAGCCGGGCGGCATCAACTCGGCCTCGGCATCGGGCGGCAGCTATTCGATCCTGCCCAGCTACAAGCAGGAAACCGTCGATTCCTTCGAGATCGGCTCGAAGAACCGCTTCCTGGGCGATACCCTGCAGCTCAACGCCTCGGCCTTCCTCTACAACTACAAGAACATGCAGTTCCTCGAGGAAGACCCGATCCTCTACGGCGAGGGGATCAGCAACGCCCCCAAGGCGCGGGTCTACGGTCTCGAACTCGAAAGCAGCTACGCGCCCACCACGCATCTGCGCTTCGACGCCTCGCTGTCGTGGCTGGAGGGCGAGTTCACCTCGCACTATCTGGCGCTCGACCCGACCAACGCCACCAATGCCCAGAACGCGGCCGGTTATCCCGACTACCTGTTCTGGACCAACTTCTACGCCGCCGTGCTGGCCCGCGACGCGGCCCGCGAGGACATCAAGGGCAACCGCATTCCCAAGCTGCCGCGCTGGCAGGGCAACATCGCCGCCACCTGGAACGGCGAAGTCGGCCCGGGCAAGCTGACCGCCCGCGCCCAGCTGATCTATCGCGGCCAGTACCAGTACCGCCTGTTCAACGAAGGCGCGGTGGACACCACCCCCTCGTACACCCAGGTCAACACGATGCTGAAGTACGAACCGGAAGGCACCAGCACCGACATCACCCTGCGCGTGATCAACCTGTTCGACAAGAACGGCATCAACTCGCGCTTCTCCGACCCCTATGGTTCGGCGCAGGTCATGGACACCTACATCCCGCCGCGTCAGGTGATCCTGTCCGTCGGGTACAAGTTCTAAGAGCTTCGAGAGGGAGCCAATCGGGTCGCACCGTTGGTTTTAAGGGAACGCGCCGGTCGCAAGACCGGCGCGTTTCGCCGTCTAGGCGGCGCGGACAAATTCGCACGGCCGGCTTCGCCCCTTAACCAGACCTCTCCCTCCCGCTCAGGCTGAGCTTGTCGAAGCCTCCGGCGGCGAGGCGCTGCGGGCCAACTGGCTGATGGTCCGGCGTTGCGGGCGGGCTTCGACAGGCTCAGCCTGAGCGGAGCTGGGGTCAAAACCCGGCAAGGATACGTGTGCTTCCCCAAAATCAGACGATCAGGTCGGCGTGGAATTTGTCCACGCCGCCTAGGTCGTAAACTCATACACGGCACCATCGAGGTTTGAGGCAAAATGGCTCAGCGACAGGAGGGAAGGCGATGGAATATGTCGATATTTCAAGACTTCCCGACGCAGCGCTGGGCCATTTTGGTCAAACCCCGAAGGGGCGCCCAAATGGCTTCCATCTCGAACCGAAGCTGCCTTGGACGGGCAACCAGCCCGCCCGGCGGAAACTTCGGCCCGATCTGTTCGCCATTTGGGCGCCTCGATGGTGCCGTTTATGAGTTTACGACCTAGGTCGTAAACTCATACACACCAGGCGCGAGACCCTGTGCAAAAGCCGCCCTTCAAGCCCGCATAGCCCAACTCGCTTGCCTCCGCGCCGCGATCAACTATTGAGTCGCGCACCATCAAGAGTGTGCAGGTGCAGCATGTCAGCCTGCAAGGCACGATGGTCCGGCGATTCCGCGTGGACCGTGATGCCCGCAGGAGTTGCCATGTCGTCCGGACTGTCCGAGCCCCGAAGCATAGCGCGCAGCGCCCTGGTCATGTTCGCGGCCTCGCTCGGCTTCTTCTTCGTGACCGCCACGACCTTCACCTCGCTCGGCTACGTGCTCTACACCATGGTGGCCGAACTCGGCTGGTCGAAGGCGGCGGCCGGTCTCAGCTTCTCGCTGCTGGGCCTTGCCTGCGGTCTCGCCAGCCCGCTGCCGCCGCTGCTGATGAAGGCGATCGGCACGCGGATGACGATCTTTTCGGGCTGTCTGGTTCTCGCCACCGGCTTCTTGATCGCCTCGCAGATCCATCATCTGGAACTGTTCTTCGCGGCAACGACGCTGATGGGCGTGGGCTTCTCGCTCGTCGCCCCCTCGCCCGCCGTCTACCTGCTGGCGACGTGGTTCCCGCGCACCTCCTCGCGGATGATCGGCTTCTACTTCATGGCCGGCGCGGCGGGCGGCATTGCCGGACCGCTGATCGTCGGCACCATCGTCGGCCTGACCGGCAGCTGGCGCCTGCACTGGATGGTCATGGCCGCCAGCGCGCTGGTGCTGGGCGTGATCTCGCTCATCTGCATCCGCGACGCGGTGAAAGTGGAGAGCGTCGATCAGGTCAAGGGTGCGGGCCACGAAAGCGACGGCCCCGCCGCCAGCGTCTGGACCGTGAGGCAGGCGCTGATGACGCCCAGCTTCGTGATCCTCGCGCTCGCCATGACCGTGGTGCAGACCGTGGTCACCACCACCCATTCGATCCTCGTCGCGCATATCGCCAATCTCGGCCAGGGCGCGGCGCCGGGCGCCATCGCGATGAGCCTGCTGGCCTTCGCGGGCACCGGCGCCAAGGGCGTGACCGGCAGCTTGTGCGAGCGGGTCGACCCGCGCCGCATCTTCATCGCCGGGCTGGCCGTGCAGGCACTGGCCATGGCGCTGCTGTGGACGGCCGGCCACGTGCTGGTCGCCACCGTCGCCGCCGCGCTGTTCGGGATGGGCTGGGGCATGGCCTGGCTCTCCGCGCATATCCTGCTGCTGCGCTACTTCGGCGCCGGGATTGCCGGGGACATGACCGCGATGGCCACCACCGTCACCACGCTCGCCGTATTCGGCCCGATCGGCGCCGGCCGGGTGGCCGACGTGACCGGCGGCTACGGCCCGGCGCTGCTCGTCGCTGCGCTGATGCTGGCGGGCGCGACGGCGATGTCGGTGCTGTTCCTGCGCGCGCCCGCCGCGCCGCCGGTCCGCGCCGGGGAACCGGAAGCGCTCGAAGGCGCAGAGCTGGTTCCCGCCGAATAGAAAGAGTTCGTTCGCCCAGCGCCAAGAGCCGGCCGCCAAGGCTCGCTAGGGTCCTCCTGTAACGAGGGATTGCCGCAAGGCGATCCGCAGTTTGCCCGGCTACGGGCACGACACGGGAAGCCAGCAATGACGATTCTCACCGACACGTTCATCGACAGTCTGGAAAGCTCCACGCTCGGCACGCTGGACGCCGAGACGCTGCCGGCGGAATGCTACGTCGACGAGGAATTCTACCGCTTCGAGAAAGCCGCGCTGTTCGAGCATGAATGGCTCTGCGTCGGCCGCGCCGAATGGCTGGAGAACCCGGGCGACTTCTTCACCGTCACCCGCGCGGACGAGCCGATGGTGATCGCCAAGACCCGCGACGGTTCGATCAAGGCGCTGTCCTCGGTCTGCCAGCACCGCGCGATGCTGGTCGCCGAAGGCCACGGCAATACCCGCGCCTTCGTGTGCCCCTATCACCACTGGACCTACGACCTCGACGGCACCCTGGTCGGCGCCCCGGCGATGAACCGGACCTGCAATTTCGACCGCAAGGCGGCCAGCCTGCCCGAGATCCGCCACGAGATCTGGCACGGCTTCATCTTCGTCAACTTCGATGCCGATGCCGCCCCGCTGACCCCGCGCCTTGCCGGGATCGAGGAGGTCGTCGCCAACTACGAATTCGAAAACCTGCGCGGCCCCCGTCCCGAGGAACCCACCGTGTTCCCGTGGAACTGGAAGGTCATGCTGGAAAACAACAACGACGGCTACCACGCCAGCCGCCTCCACGCCGGGCCGCTGCACGACTTCATCCCGAGCGGGCTGGCGAGCTTCCCCGATGTCCCCGCGGATTCGGCGGCCTATTACCGGCTCAACGGCACGCTCCACAAGAACGCCGCCTTCAACGCCACCCAGAAGGCGGTCTTCCCGGTCTTCCCCAAGCTGACCGAGGAAGAACAGAACCGCCTGCTCTTCGTGAACCTGCCGCCCAGCCTCTCGCTGGTGGTGCTCAACGATACCGTGCTCTACCTCATCATGGACCCGCGCGGAGCCCAGAGCCATGCCCTCACCATCGGCACGCTGATGGTGAGCGAGGCGATGGACGATCCGCTCTACGAGCTCAAGATGAAGATGAACGACAGCGCGGTCGAGGAGATCGTCGGTCAGGACTTCCACGTCGACGAACTGGTGCAGCAGGGCCTGCGTTCCAAGTATGCGCCGCGCGGACGCTATTCCTGGCAGGAAGGCGCCCAGCGGCTGCTCAACGTCTGGCTGGTCGAACGCTACCGCGCCGAGTGGGATCGCCGTCGCGGTCCGCAAAAAACCTTGGCCGCTCCGGTCACGCGTCTCCACGCCTGATTTTTCAAGTTTACCGTCACCCATTCCCGACGGCTGCGGCGTCCGACTTCGGTCGGGCGCCGCCTTTTTGTTGGGTGCGCCATTCGCATCCGCGAATGGCTTGCGGCCCCAGCCCGCTCCCGCCGAGAGGTCAGCTCGAATTTTCGCCTAGGTGTCGTTCTGCTGTGTCTAGGTGCATTTGTGCAAGGACGCTGCAAATCAAGGATTCGTGCGCCCCGTGCCGCGCATGCAAACGCCCTCAGGCTAGGCCTTGGTCAAACACCAAGGGAGCCTTCCGCAATGACCAACACGCTCATCTTCGTCGATTTCGCGACCGACGATCCCGCCAAAGCCGGCGAATTCTACGCCGAAGTCTTCGGCTGGGAGAACGATGCGCGGCCGCACGGGATCTACCACCGCATGGTTCCCGGCGGCTTCTTCCAGAACAAGGACGGCACCGACAGCCAGATCGGCAACCTCCACCTCGGCGTGTTCGACGCGAACAACGCCCGGCCCCATCCCAGCCCCGAAGGCGTAGAGCCGCGCACGCTTTCGGCCGAAGGCCGCAAGGCCCGCATCTGGGTGCTCGTCTCGGACGACGACAGCCACGAACGCATTCTCGAAACTGCCGAGAAACTGGGCGGAAAGGTGCTCTGGCGCGATCATTACTGGGCCGAGTTCAACGGCTACAACCATGCCTTTGCCGATCCCTGGGGCAACGAGATCATCCTCTGGGGCAAGGCCGGCGAGAATCCCGAGATTCCGGCGAGCTACACCAGGGAATAAGCGCGTTGGCGGGGCCGCCCAACGCATGGCGGCCCCGCCAACAAGTTCTTGTGCGCGTTCCCGCAAGACCATCCGCCCCCGCCCTCCCTAGCCTTGGCCCACAGAGCAACGGAGCAATACGCGAATGAGCCGTCTTCCGATCGTCTTCTACGGTCACGGCAGCCCGATGGTGGCGCTGGAAAAGAGCGACGTGACCAGAAGCTGGAACGCGATCGCCGGCCGCATCGGCAAGCCGCGCGCGATCCTGTGCATCTCCGCCCACTGGCAGACGCGCGGCACCGCCGTCACCGCCATGGCCCAGCCGCGCACGATCCACGATTTCGGCGCCTTCCCGCAGGCCCTGTTCGACGTGCAGTACCCCGCCCCCGGCGACCCCGACCTCGCCGAACGCGTGCGCGAACTGCTGGAACCGATGCCGGTGACGATGGACGCCAACTGGGGGCTCGACCACGGCACCTGGTCGGTGCTGGTCCACGCCTATCCGGAAGCCGACGTGCCGGTGATCCAGCTTGGCATGGACCTGGCCAAGAGCCCCGCCGAGCACTGGCTGGTCGGCCGCATGCTGCGCCCGCTGCGCGATGAGGGCGTGCTGATCATGGGCACCGGCAACATCGTCCACAACCTGCCGGCGATGGACTGGGCCAACCCGCTCGCCGCGCCCTACCCCTGGGCCGAGCAGTTCAATGGCGCCATGTGCAAGGCCATCGCCGAGGACGATCCCAAAGTGGTGATCGACTATGAGGCACTGGGCGACGCCGCCCGGCTTTCGGTGCCCAGCGCGGATCATTTCCTGCCGCTGCTCTACGTGCTGGGCGCCCGCCACGAGGGCGAGCCGGCCGAGTTCGCGCCCCACTTCATCCAGCACAAGTCGCTCAGCATGACGAGCGTGCTCATCGGCGCCGAATAAGCGCCGTTTTCCCAGATTTCCCTGCGTAACAGGAGTTTCGATGGCACTGATCAGCCTTAAGCCCGCGCTTGAAAAGGACCCCGTCCAACCCAGCGCGCTGCACCACCTTCGGGCCACGCCCGAGACGGTGCACTGGGGCTATTTCTCGCCCGAGATCAAGCCGGCGCTCACCGTGAAGAGCGGCGACCTGATCATGGCGCAGGCGGTCACCCATCATGCGGGCGACGATCCGGACCTGATGTTCGACGACGAGATCCGCCGCATCTTCACCGAGATCGATCCGGCCACCCGCGCGCCGGGCTGCCACATCATGACCGGGCCGATCTACGTCGAGGGCGCGGAGCCGGGCGACATGCTGGAAGTGCGCTATTTCCAGATGAAGCCGCGCTTCAACTACGGATCCAACCTCGCGGCCAACTGGGGCCATCTCTACGAGGAATTCGGCCAGACCGAGCGGGTGACGATCTACAAGCTCGATCCCACCGCCCAGACCGCCGCCGCGCTCTATGCCTATGACGTGGAGGAAAAGTACGTCGTCCCCGGTCGTATCACCCACTGCCCGGAATGCGACCGTTCGACCGCGCTGCCCGGCATCACCATCCCGGCGCGCCCGCATCTCGGCACCGCCGGAGTGGCGCCCGCCGTCAACGATCCGGTGAGCACGATTCCCCCGGGCCTCCACGGCGGCAATATCGACAACTGGCGCATCGGCGCCGGGGCGACGATGTACTACCCGGTGCAGGTCAAGGGCGGCCTGTTCTCGATCGGCGATCCCCACGTTTCGCAAGGCGACGGCGAGATCAGCGGCACCGCGATCGAGGCCTCGCTCGACGTGCTGTTCCAGATCGTGCTGCGCAAGGACTTTGCGTTCCCCTCGCCGCTGCTGGAAACGCCGGACTGCTGGATCGTCCATGGCTTCGGCGAAAATCTCGATGTCGCCATGAAGTCCGCATCGATGGACATGCTGCACCTGCTGACCGAGCATCAGGGCCTGTCGCGCAACGACGGCTATTCGCTGATGAGCGTCGCCGCCGACTTCGGCGTGACGCAAGTGGTGGACGGCACGCAGGGCATCCACTGCCGGATCGAGCGCCGCATCTTCCCGCACAAGGGCAGCGTGGCCGATCCGGTCGCCAGGAATTCCGAGGATTGAAACGGGCCTTCGTGCCGGACGGGATCGTCCGGCACGAACCCTATGAACGTTACACTGGAGCCGCCGGAAATGGCCTATGAACTGATCGACGTGCGCCCGATGACCAAGCGCATCGGTGCGGAAATCTTCGGGGTGGACCTGACCAGGCCGCTGGGCAATCAGGCCTTCGCCGAGATTCACGACGCGCTGATGAAGCACCAGGTGGTGTTCTTCCGCGACCAGCCCATGGACCATGACGCGCACAAGGCGCTGGGGCGCGCGTTCGGCCAGCTTGCCATCCACTCGGGCGTGGCCGGGCTGCCCGACCACCCCGAGATCGTCGCCATCCACGCCGACGAAAACTCGAAGTTCGTTGCAGGCGAGAACTGGCATTCGGACCTTTCCGCCGATGCCGAGCCGCCGATGGGATCGATCCTGACGCTGCACACCCTGCCCGAGGACGGCGGCGATACGCTGTTCGCCAGCATGTACGCGGCTTACGACGCGCTGTCCCCGGCGATGAAGGCCTTCCTCGATCCGCTGACCGCCGTGCATGACGCCAATCCCGTCTACAAGGCGATCTTCCCGGATTCGACCAAGACCTATCCCTGCAATTCGCACCCGGTGATCCGCACGCACCCGGTGACGGGACGCAAGCTGCTGTTCGTGAACTCGTCCTACACGACGAAGATCAACGAACTGTCCGGCCCCGAAAGCAAGGCCGTGCTCGATTTCCTGTTCGAGCATGTGAAGGACGCGAACTTCCAGGTTCGCTTCCGCTGGGAAAAGCACTCGGTGGCATTCTGGGATAATCGCTGCACCCAGCACTTCGCGGTCTGGGACTATTTCCCCGAAGTGCGGTCAGGTTTTCGCGTCACGGTTGCGGGCGATAAGCCATTCTGAAGCAATCCGCCCATCTGTTTGCCGCCACGGTGCTTGCCCTCACGAGCCCGGCGGTGGCATCCGCGCCTGTGTCGCCCCCCAGCAAGGCGGCACAGGCGCTCCAGTCCGAACTGGACGCCATGGTCGCGGCGGGCGAACTGCCGCAGGCGCTGGTGCTGATCGAGCAGCACGGCAAACCGCTGATCCGCCTTTCGGCCGGCTATGCCGACGTGGAAAGCCGCAAGCCCATCGCCGAAGATGCGATATTCCGGCTCTATTCGATGTCCAAGCCGATCACTTCTGTCGGCATCATGATGCTCATGGAGCAGGGCAAGCTCTCGCTTTCCGATCCGGTCGGCAAATACCTGCCCGAAATGGCGGACTTGCGCGTGTGGGACGGCAGCACGAACGATCCGGCAACGACAGTGCCCGCCGCGCGGCCCGTCACCATCGAGGACCTGCTACTCCACCGCTCCGGCCTTACGTACGAGTTCATGGGCGATACGCCCGTACAGCGCTGGTACCGCGAGAACGGCGTGGCCCGCGCCACCGCCGTCGCCCGCACGAAGCCGCAGATCGCGCCTGCCGCCACGCTGGGCCAGCTTGTCGAGCGGCTGGGCAAGGCCCCGCTAATGCACCAGCCGGGCGCGCGTTTCAGCTACGGTTTCTCGACCACGGTGCTGGGCGCGGTGATCGAGCGGGTGTCGGGCGAGAGCCTCGACCATTTCCTCAAGACCCGCATCCTCGATCCGCTGGAGATGAAGGACACAACCTTTGTCGTCAGCGCCCAGCAGGCCCCCCGCCTCGTCACCGGCTACCTCGCCACGGCGGCGGGGTTGCAGGCGGTGGACCGGCCCGAAACCTCCGAATACCGCGATCCCCGGCGCCTGCGTGATGGCGGCGGCGCGCTGGCGGGGACGCTGGAGGACTATCGCCACTTCGCGCAAATGCTGGCGGAGCGCGGCGCATGGCACGGCCGCCGGTTGCTGAAGGGCGAGACCGTCGATGCCATGTATACGCCCCGCTTGCGCACCGGCGGCGGCGATCATCTCGATGTGCCGTTCGGCTATGGCCTTGCCGTCGGCGATGCCGGCACCGAGGCGCGCGGCGGGCTGCCGGCAGGGGCGGGAAGCTGGTCGGGATCGGCCAATACCTACTTCTTCGCCGATCCGAAACACGGCCTGGTTGCCATCGTGATGACCAACGAACTGACACCCGGCACCTTCGAGGCACGCACCTGGAAACTGCGCGAGGCGCTCGACCGGGCGGCATTGGCCGTGGCCGCACGGTAAACCCCTTCGCGGATGCAAGAAAATGCCCTTGGCGCGTCATCCTTCGATCCGATAGAGCCGGGCCATGACCCGATTCCGCACCGCGCGCATCACGCCGCTCGTCGCCGCCCTTCTCGTTTCCGCCTGCGCTGCCCCGCAGGCCCAACACCAGGCAGCAGTTCCCGCCGCACAGGCCCCGATCGAGATCGGCGTGATCGCCATCAACGACTTCCACGGCGCCCTTGAACCGCCGAAGCAGACGGTGGACGCGCCCGACGGCAAGGGCAACGAAGTCTCGGTTCCCGCGGGCGGCGCGGCATGGCTGGCCTCGGCGGTGGACGCGCTGAAGGCGCAGCATCCCGAAAACGTCGTGGTGGCCGCAGGCGACCTCACCAGTGCCTCGCAGCTTGCCTCCTCGCTCTATCTCGACGAGCCTTCGGTGGGCGTGATGAACCGCATCGGCCTCGAATTCAACGCGGTGGGCAATCACGAGTTCGACCGCGGCTGGCAGGAACTGAAGCGCCTCCAGGACGGCGGCTGCGCGAAGAACACCCGCTTTGAGCCCTGCCAGCTCGAACGGTTCGAAGGCGCCCGCTACAAGTACCTCGCCGCCGCCACGGTGATGCCGGACGGTTCGACGCTGTTCCCCGGCACCGGGCTCAAGACCTTCGGCAGCGGCGAGCGCAAGATCACCATCGGCTTCGTCGGCCTCTCGCTCAAGTCGATCCCCACCCTCGTCGCGCCGGACCGCGTGGCGGGCCTCAAGTTCGAGGACGAGGCCGAGACCATCAACCGCGCCGTGCCCGCGCTGAAGGCGGCCGGGGCCGATGCCGTTGTCGTGCTGATCCATCAGGGCCTGCGCACCAAGGGCGCGGGCGATCCCAACGGATGCAACGAGGCCGCTGGCGACATCCAGCCGATCCTCGACCACCTGAACCCCGGCGTCGACGTGGTCGTCTCGGGCCACACCCACTGGGCCTATGTCTGCAACTATACCGGCAATGCCGCCGCCGGCCCGATCCTGCTGACCAGCGCGGGCGTCTATGGCAAGCTCGTCACCGACATCACTCTCGATTTCGACCCGGTCACGCACAAGCTGGTAAACCGCAAGGCGCACAACGTGATCGTCCAGTCGGAAGGCTATACCTCCGCCAAGGGGCCGGTGACGACCACCACGGCCTTCCCGCAGTTCCAGCCGCGCGCGGATGTCTCGGCCTATGTGAAGCGCTACAAGGACGCCTCGCTGCAACTGGTCGAACGCCCGGTCGGCCATGTCTCGGGCCCGATGGAGAAGGAGAGCGAAGGCGGCGTCGGCGCGGGCGGCTCGCTGGGCGCGCTGATCGCGGATTCGCAGCTGGCCGCCACCCGCCAGTACGGAGCGCAGATCGCCTTCGTGAACCCCTTCGGCATCCGCACCTCGCTGGTGCCCGCCGCCGACGGCACCGTGACCTTCGGCCAGATCTACGCCGTCACCCCGTTCAACAACCAGGTGGTGACAATGACGCTGACCGGCGCGCAGATCCGCGCCACCATCGAGCAAGGCCTCGACGACAGCGGCGACAAGCAGGTCCTCGCGCCCAGCGAGGGCATGAAGATCGCCTTCGACATGCACCGCCCGTCAGGTTCGCGCGTCACCGCGATCGCCCTCGACGGCAAGCCGCTCGATCCGGCGAAGCGCTACCGCGTCTCGGTGGTGAACTTCCTGGCCGAAGGCGGCGACGGCTTCGCGGGCTTCAAGGACGGCACCGAACGGGTGAACGGCCCGATCGACATCGAGGCTTTCGAGGACTGGCTGGCCGCCGTGCCGATGCGCAAGGTGCCTGCGGAAGATCGGACAACTCAGGCAAAGTAAGGGATAAGCAGGGGGTCAACACCCCCTGCACCCCCAGTACCGTCTCCCTGGTGCCCTGCGCTATCCCTTCCGCGCCCATGGCTGCGTCGGGAGACGTATTGGCTGCGCCGCTAGGAGCGCACTACGGATAGGCGAGGCGCAGCGAAGACGCTCCGAGGGGCTGGAGGATCTCCTGAGCTTGTCGCCTCAGAACTTCCTCCTTCTATCCGCCGAACAACCACCGCCCAAGCAATCGCCCGAAGGGAAACGTGAAGATCCCCGCGACCAGCAGCGCGCCAATGACAAGGCCCCGCACGGTCCGGCGATGACGGGCGACCCGGTGGCTGCGGGCCGAAAGCACCAGCACCGGAACCATCACGATCACGAAGGCCGAGAGCAGGTGGATCACGCTGAACTCGCCGTTCCTGCCGCGAATGAACAGGCTGTCGATCGCCGTCGCCATCATCGCCCCGCTCCACACGTAGCCGAGCACGCGGTGCCATCCATCGCCGCGCCGCCGCCAGAGCAGCATCGGCGTCAGCGCCAGCGCAGTCAGCATCGTTGCCAGATGGAGCCAGACGATGCCGGGGATCTGCGCCCATTGCGCCATGCCGCGCATGACGGCGACGAGGATCACTGCCAGCATCACCAGTGACAAGAGGCCCAACACCCGTTCGAGCCGGTCAGGGCCCTTGATCTGCTGTGCGGTTACGCCCCTGACCGTATCGTGCATGTGCCCCCAGTTATTTCAGAACCCGGCGCCCTCCGGCCAGCCGGGCCCGGCCAGTGCCATCACCTTGAACAGACTGCCCATCTGTTCATCGGAAACCAGCCGGTCCAATGCGGACTTGATAGCATCGCCATGCTGCGGTGCGGAAGCGGCAAGTTTCTCGGCGCGCATCGCGATGCCGAGCGCGCTCAGGAACGCGCCTTGGGTGATGGTGCCGAGCCAGCGAGCCCCGCTCGCCTCTGCCACTTCGGCCGCCGTCGCGAAGTCGACGAGACAGGTGAGATCGGCCTCGCCGGGGCACTCGAAAGGATCGACCTTCTCGTGCGCGCGCAGCGCCTGCAGCGTCGATCCGGTCTGCTTTTGGGTAAAGCCATAGTCGATCAGCAGCGCAGTGCCGCCCTGCGCGGCAAGCCGGTGACCGATTTCCTGCACCGCCGCCGCCGCGCCCGGACAGGTCTCGAGGATCGCGCCTTCGGCAGCGTCCTGCCATTCCTCCGGCACCGCGGCATCCATCGGCTTGTCACCGGCGACCGGGCGGAAGCGGTCCTCGGCCCAGTCGACCATGCGCTCGCGCCAGCCGCTTGCCGCCTTCACCAGCTGACGCACCGGCAGCGCATCGAGAAACTCGTTGCCGACCAGCAGCAGCGGCGCGTCAGCCGGCAGCGTGCCGAGATCGTCGTGGAACTGCGCTTGGGGCACAGCCTCGCGCTGGAGCGCGCGCAGGGCAGTGGAGCCCTCGACGAAATGGACCTCGGGCGTCAGCCCGAAACGCGCCATCGTGCGCAGCGCATCGCGCGCCAGCGTGCCGCGGCCGGGGCCAAGCTCGACGTAGTGGACCTTGGGACTGCCCGCCCGGCTCCACATGTCGGCCAGCCACAGGCCGATCAGCTCGCCGAACATCTGGCTGATCTCCGGCGCGGTGATGAAGTCGCCCGCGCTGCCGAGCGGGTCCTTGCCCGCATAGTAGCGCGCGTTGGACTCGCCCATGTAGTGCAGCAGCGAGATCGGTCCGTAGTTCTGGATCAGCCGCCGGAAGATCTCGCCCAGCGGCTCGCCGCGATGCTGCGTCACGCCGCAGCCGGACGGCCGCTGGCGAGCGCCGGGCGCATCAGCGCGCGGGCGATCAGCATCAGGCCCAGCACGATCAGCGGGATCGTCAGCCACTGGCCCATCGACAGGCCGGTATGCTCGGCAAATTCGCGCAGCTGGGCATCGGGCTCGCGGAAGAACTCGACGGTGAAGCGGGCCGCCGCGATGCCGGTGGTGAAGACGCCGACCAGCAGGCCCGGACGGAAGCGCGCACGCGTCTTCCAGTACAGCGTGAGCATGATGATCATCATCGCCAGGCCCTCAAGCCCGGCCTCGTAGAGCTGGCTGGGATGGCGCGGCAGCGGGCCGCCGTCGGGGAAGACCATCGCCCAGGGCAGGTCCGGATTGGTGACGACGCGGCCCCAGAGCTCGCCGTTGACGAAGTTGGCAAGGCGCCCGAACATCATGCCGAAGGGCACGCAGACCGAGACGTAGTCCGCCACGCGGATGAGGCTCAGCTTGCCGCGCCACGAGACCCAGGCCATCGCCAGCAGCACGCCGATCAGCCCGCCGTGGAAGCTCATGCCGCCGTTCCACAGCGACATCAGCGCCTTGGGGTCGGCCCAGAGGCTGGGAATGCCGGTATCGCCGCCGGTGTAGAACGTGGCGTAGCCAAGGCGTCCGCCCAGGATGATGCCGATCGTGCAGTAGAAGAACAGGTCGTCGGCATGGCGCTGGGCGAGCGGCGCGCCGGGCGCCTTGATCATCCGCGTGAGGTGCCAGTAGCCCAGCATGATCCCCGCCAGATAGGCCAGCGAGTAGTAGCGCAAGGTGAAGAAACCGAGATCGATCCCCTTCCGCAGTCCCAGATTGACCCAGTAGATCGGCTGGTGCGCCGGAGTGCCGGGCACGGCCTGCGCGGCATCGGCGAGAAGGGAAATCAGCGACAAGTGCTCGACCTCGTATCTTGTGGCGCGTTCGGCCAGGCGGCGCGAACGGGTGCATTGCCGCGCCTTCTGGCATAGCCTTGGAGCGGTTGGTAGGCTCGTTTTAGGAACTTGCCGGCAAAATCGACGCTTGCACCGCGCTGCGCTGCCTTTCCCTGCCCCTTTGGAACGACTAGATACCGCCTGACATGAGCGTGATCCGCATCCCTTCGCCCCGTTCCGTGATCGACCGCCGCGCGCTGGTCGAGGCCATCGAAGCCGTTGTTGCCAGCGACAGCGCCGCCAAGGGCCGCAAGCAGATCGTCGACCTGCTGCGCACCGCGCTGGAGGACGGGCGCGCCGAGATCGCCCGCCGCCTCGTCGCCAAGCCCTCGGCCGGGCACGAAGTGGCCGAGGCGCAGGCCTATCTGGTCGACCAGCTGCTGCGCATCATCCACGATCACGTCTCCACCCATGTCTATCCGGCGATGAACCGATCCACCGGCGAGCGCCTGACGATCATCGCCGTGGGCGGCTACGGGCGCGGCGAGATGGCGCCGCATTCGGACGTCGATCTCGCGTTCGTCACCCCGATCAAGCAGACCGCCTGGTGCGAGCAGATCATCGAGGCGATGCTCTATTTCCTGTGGGATCTGGGGCTCAAGATCGGCCACTCCAGCCGCTCGGTGGACGACATGGTGCGCATGAGCCGCTCGGACCTGACGATCCGCACCGCCATGCTCGAAGGCCGCTACGTCTGGGGCGACCAGCATCTCTACGAGGAAGTGCGCGCGCGCTTCTGGCGCGATGTCGTTGCCGGCACCGAGCGGCAGTTCGTGGTCGAGAAACTGGCCGAGCGCGAGGAACGCCACAAGCGCATGGGCGACAGCCGCTACGTGGTCGAGCCCAACGTCAAGGAAGGCAAGGGCGGCCTGCGCGACCTCCACACGCTCTACTGGATCGGCAAGTACATCCACAAGGTGCGCGATCCCTCCGAGCTGGTCGATGTCGGCCTGCTCACGCACAAGGAATACCGCGCGTTCCGCCGCGCCGAGAACTTCTTCTGGGCGGTGCGCTGCCACCTCCACACGATCACCCGCCGCGCCGAGGACCGGCTGACCTTCGACCTCCAGCGCGAAGTGGCGATGCGGATGAACTACGCCGATCGCCCCGGCAAGAGCGCGGTCGAGCGCTTCATGCAGATGTTCTTCCTGCAGGCGAAGATGGTCGGCACCCTGACCGGCGTGTTCCTGGCCCAGCTCGACGAGCAGATCGCGAAGAAGCAGCCGCGCGGCCTGCTGGCGGGGTTCCGGGCCCGGCCGCGCATGGTCAAGGGCTACAAGGTATTCGGCGGCCGCATCATGGCCCCGGCCGACAACTGGTTCGAGGCCGATCCGGTGCGCCTGATCGAGATCTTCGTGCTGGCTGACCGCGAGGGGCTGGAAATCCACCCCGAGACCATGCGCCTCGTCTCGCGCGATGCCGCCCTGATCAAGGACGAGGTCCGCCGCGACCCGCGCGCCAACGCGCTGTTCATGGAGCTGCTCACCAGCCGCAACAATCCCGAAACAGCGCTGCGTTCCTTCAACGAGGCAGGCGTGTTCGGCCGCTTCGTCACCGAATTCGGCCGCGTCAACGCGCAGATGCAGTTCGACATGTACCACCACTACACGGTGGACGAACACACGATCCGCGCCATCGGGCTGCTCTCGCGCATCGAGAAGGGCGAGCTCAAGCAGGACCATCCGCTCAGCCACGAGATCATCCACAAGGTCCGCTCGCGCCGCGCGCTCTATGCCGCGGTCCTGCTGCACGACATCGCCAAGGGCCGCGGCGGCGACCATTCCGAACTCGGCGCCGAGATCGCGCTCAAGCTGTGCCCGCGCTTCGGGCTGGACGAGGAGGAGACGGAACTCGTCTCCTGGCTGGTGCTGCGCCACCTGCTGGTCTCCGCCACCGCGTTCAAGCGCGACTTGTCGGACGCCAAGACGATCAGCGACTTCGTTGCCGTGGTGCAGTCGGTGGACCGGTTGCGCCAGCTGACGATCCTCACCATCGTCGACATCCGCGCGGTGGGGCCGGGCACCTGGAACTCATGGAAGCGCCAGCTCATCACCGAGCTCTACGGCGCCGCCGAAGAACGTCTGCGCCTCGGCCACGTGGAGTTCGGGCGCGAGAAGCGCGTCGCGGCGAAGAAGGCGATGGTGATCGCCCGCGACCCCGCCAACCAGGCCCTGATCGACGAGCTCGGCCCGCAGTTCGCCGATGCCTACTGGATCGCCGAGCCGGACGACGTGATCGCCCGCAACCTCGCCCAGTTCAGCGCCTCGCGCAACGAGCCGCTGTCGATCCTCAGCGAATACTACCCGGCGCGCGGCGCGACGCTGGTGACGGTAATCGCCTCGGACCATCCCGGCCTGTTCTACCGCATCGCCGGGGGCATCCACCTGGCCGGCGGCAACATCATCGACGCCCGCATCCACACGACGCGCACCGGCCGCGCGGTCGACAACTTCCTGATCCAGGACCCGCTCGGCCGCCCGTTCAGCGAGGATACCCAGCTCGCCCGCCTCAGCGCCTCGATCGAGAATGCGCTGGCCAACCGCATCAAGATCCTGCCCCAGCTGGTCGCCAAGCCCGATGCCCGGCCGCGCGCCGATGCCTTCGACGTGCGCCCGCGCGTGCTGGTGGACAACAAGGCCTCGAACCGGCTCACCGTGGTGGAAGTCAACGCCCGCGACCGCCCCGCGCTGCTCAACCGGCTGGCCCACGCCCTGTTCGAGAGCAAGCTGATGGTCCATTCGGCGCATATCGACACTTATGGCGAGCGCGCGGCGGATACCTTCTACGTGACCGACCTGCTGGGCGAGAAGCTGACCTCCACCAGCCGCATCAAGGCGCTGGAGCGGCGCCTGCTGGAAGCGGCGAGCGAAGGCAGCCTGACCGAAGTGGCTGCGTAATTCGAAAATCCGCTGACAGCGGATTTTGGCGGCACCGGCCTGCAAGGAAATGCCCGGATGGGCATTTTCGACCAGGCAACAGATTCTTCCTGCTTGAAAGGAACCGCGCCCGGGCCCACTTGTTGCCCAGCTTATTGCATCGCAACATCCCCATGCGCAGGACCCTGCCCATGAATGCCAGCAAGACCGCCTCCGCCTTCGACCATCTGGGTGACCACCAGTCGGTTCTCGTGTTGCAGGGAGGCGGGGCGCTGGGGGCCTATCAGGCCGGGGTCTACGAAGCCCTGAGCGAGGCCGGCCACGCGCCGGACTGGGTGGCGGGCATCTCCATCGGCGCCATCAACGCCGCGATCATCGCCGGCAATGCCCCGGCCGAGCGCGTCGCCCGGCTGCGCGCGTTCTGGCAGGGGGTCAGCCAGGAACTGCTCTACAAGCTCGACTGCGGCAACGGCTTCGCGCGCCGCGCCTTCAACGAGGCCTCCTCGGCCTGGGCCGCGACGTTCGGGGTTCCCGGCTTCTTCACCCCGCGCGTGCCCACACCGCTGCCGGAATGGCCGAACGAAATCGGCCGCCTCAGCTTCTACGACACCGCCCCGCTGCGCCAGACCCTGCTCGAGCTTGTCGATTTCGACCGCATCAATCACGGCGAAACCCGCTTCGCGGTCGGCGCCGTCAACATGATGACCGGCAACTTCATCTATTTCGACAACCGCAGCGAACGCCGGATCGGCCCCGAGCACGTGATGGCCAGCGGCGCCCTGCCCCCCGGTTTCCCGCCGGTGGAGATCGACGGCGAGTGGTACTGGGACGGCGGCCTCGTCTCCAATACTCCGCTGCAATACGTGCTCGACAACCGCTCCCCTTGCGAGATGACGGTGTTCCAGGTCGACCTGTTCCCCTCGCGCGGGGCAGTGCCCAAGACGATGGCCGACATCGCCCAGCGCGAGAAGGACATCCGCTTTTCCAGCCGCACCCGCATGAACACCGACTTGTCCAAGCAGCTCCAGAAGATGCGCGCCGCCGCCCAGCGCCTCGCCCGCAAGCTGCCCGAAGAGCTGCGGGACGATCCCGACCTTGCCCACCTGCTCGGCTGCCGCCCGGCCGGCGCGGTCGCGGTCATGCACCTGATCAACCGCCCGCGCGGCTACGAGACCATGTCGAAAGACTACGAATTTTCACGAATGACGTTTACCGAGCACTGGGAGGCGGGCAAGGCCGACGCGCTCTGGTCGCTGGACAAGCCGGACTGGACCGGGCGCCACCTCAAGCCCGACGAGATCATGACGTTCGACCTCGCGGCCGACCGTCCGGTCAACGGACACTGAACAAGAATGCCGAGGGTGCGACCCGAGCGCGCAATATCAAGGAGAAGAGGTCAATGAAGCTGAAGGACAAGTCCTGCATCGTCACCGGCGCCGCCAGCGGCATCGGCAATGCCATTGCCCACAAGTACGCATCGGCAGGCGGCAAGGTCGCCATCGCCGACCTCAATCTGGACGCCGCGCAAAAAGCCGCCGACGACATCAAGGCCAGGTACGGCACCGAGGCCTTGGCCGTCGCCATGGACGTGACCAGCGAGGATCAGGTGAACGCGGGCGTCGCCAAGGTGGTCGAGGCCTGGGGCACGGTGGACGTCCTCGTCTCCAACGCCGGCATCCAGATCGTCAACCCGGTGGAGCAGTTCGCCTTTTCCGACTGGAAGAAGATGCTGGCGATCCACCTCGACGGTGCCTTCCTCACCTCCAAGGCGGTGCTGCCGCACATGTATGCGCAGCAGTCGGGATCGATCATCTTCATGGGCTCGGTCCACTCGAAGGAAGCCAGCCCGCTGAAGTCCGCCTATGTCACTGCCAAGCACGGCCTGCTCGGCCTCAGCCGCGTGATCGCCAAGGAAGGCGGCAAGAAGGGCGTGCGCACCAACGTGATCTGCCCGGGCTTCGTGCGCACCCCGCTGGTGGACAAGCAGATCCCCGAACAGGCCAAGGAACTGGGCATTTCCGAAGCGGAAGTGGTGAGCCGGGTGATGCTCGGCCAGACCGTGGACGGCGAATTCACCACCGTGGAAGACATTGCCGAAGTGGCGCTGTTCTTCGCTGGCTTCGAGACAAATGCGCTGACGGGGCAGTCGCTGATCGCCTCGCACGGCTGGTTCATGGAGTAAGAGAGAAGGGATTGGAGCAGGGGAATATAGCCCCCTGCACCGCAGGGCGCGCGCTACGAGCAGCAGGGCGCAACGGAGCATTTTGAAGGGTCCGGGGGATCTCCTGAGCTTGTCGAAGGGCGCCAGGACTTCCCCCCTTTTCTTCACCCCGCCGAACGCAAGCGCTCCAAAGCCGCATCCCGCCCGATCAACGGCAGCAGCGCGCCCATGTCCGGCCCATGCTCCATCGCCGTCAGCGCCAGACGCAGCGGCAGGAACAGCGCCTTGCCCTTGCGCCCGGTCATGTCCTTGAGCGCGCCGGTCAGCGCCTTCCAGATGCCCTGATCCCATTCGAGCCCGGCCAGCACCTCGGCCGCCTGCACAAGATAGGCGCGGTCTTCCTCGCCGAGTTCAGGCACCGCGACCGGCCCGGTCACGACGCTCCACCAGTCCGCCGCCTCGTGCACATGGGCAAGGTTCGGACGCACCGCTTCCCAGCCCGCCGCATCCATGCCGCCGGGCAGACGCGCCGCCACCGCCTCGAACGGCAGGGCGTGGACGACAGCGGCATTGACCCGCTCCAGCTCCGCCTCGTCGAAACGGGCAGGCGCGCGGCCGAAGCGGGCAAGATCGAAGGCCGCCGCCAGTTCCTCGGCGCCCAGCGCAGGATCGATCGGATCGCTGGTGCCGAGGCGCCCGAGCAGCGCCACCACCGCCTGCGGCTCGATGCCCTGCTCGCGGAAATGGGCGACGCCCAGCGAACCGAGCCGCTTGGAGAGCTTGCCCTCGCTACCGACCAGCAGCGCCTCATGCGCGAAGGCGGGCACCGGCGCGCCGAGCGCGGTGAACATCTGTACCTGCGCGGCGGTGTTCGACACATGGTCCTCGCCGCGCAGGATCTGCGTCACGCCCATGTCCACGTCATCGATGGCCGAGGGCAACATGTAGAGCCACGAGCCGTCGGCGCGGCGGATCACCGGGTCGCTGATCTGCGCGGGATCGAACTTCTGGGGCCCACGGATACCGTCCTCCCAGACGATCGGCTCGGCATGGTCGAGCAGGAAACGCCAGTGCGGCAGGTCGCCGGCGGCGATTCTCGCGGCCTTTTCGTCCTCGCTCAGCGCCAGCGCGCCGCGATCGTAGATCGGCGGCAGCCCGCGCCCGAGCAGGACCTTGCGCTTCAGTTCCAGTTCCTGCGGCGTCTCCCAGCAGGGATAGACGCGGCCCGCAGCCTTCAGGCGCTCGAACTCGCGTTCGTAGAGGGCGAAACGGGCCGACTGGCGCTCCTCGCCCGCCCACGCGATGCCGAGCCAGGCCAGATCGGCGCGGATGCCGTCGACATATTCCTCTTTCGAGCGCGCCGCGTCGGTATCGTCGATGCGCAGCAGGAATGTGCCGCCCCCCTTGCGGGCGAGCAGCCAGTTGTGCAGCGCCGTGCGGATATTGCCGACATGAAGGTGCCCGGTGGGCGAGGGAGCGAAGCGCGTAACGGTCATGGCCAGCGCGATTACGGCGCAGCGTGGGCAAGGTCAATTTCCCGGCACCCGACAAGGCCCATGGCCGTCAGAAATGTATAACATATGCCTTGCAGCCCGGCGGCGATGCATTACCAATGCGTCCCGGTTCGCACCCTCCCGGTCGTTGGCGGCTCAGGCCATCGGCTCCCAAAAAATCAAAGGATTGTCCATGCGGCTCCCCGCAAAGCTGGCTTTCGCCTCCCTTCTCTCGCTGGCGCTCGTCCAGCCCGCCTTCGCCCAGAAGAGCGAGGCCCCCGACGCCGAAAAGCAGCACGCCGCCAAGGCCGCCGAAGCGGTTGCCAATGGCTGGGCCAGCGCCCCGGTCGAGGAACAGGCCAAGACCTCCAAGGGCTCGGTCACGGTCGACGGCAAGGCGATCGCCTACACCGCCACCGCCGGCACGCTGACCATCCGCGATGCGCAGGGCAAGCCCACCGCCAGCCTGTTCTACACCGCCTATACCGCGCCCGGTAAGCACCGCCCGCTGACCTTCTTCTACAATGGCGGCCCCGGCTCGGCGAGCCTGTGGCTGCGCATGGGCAGCTTCGGCCCCGAGCGCGTGCGCACCGCCGACCCGGTCGCCGTCGCGCCCGCGCCCTACGATGTCGGCCCCAATCCCGACAGCCTGATCGGCAGCACCGACATGGTGTTCATCGACGCGGTCGGCGCCGGTTACTCGCGCCCGCTCGGCGATGCCAAGCCCGCCGATTTCTACGGCGTCGACCAGGACGTCGATGCCTTTGCCAAGGCGATCTTCCGCTACGTGTCGAAGAACGGCCGCTGGGGCGATCCCAAGTACATCTTCGGCGAAAGCTACGGCACCACCCGCTCGGGCGCGCTGGCCTACCAGCTCGAGGATCGCGGCATGGCGCTGAACGGCGTGATCCTGCTCTCCTCGATCATGAACTACGGCGTGCGCCAGTCCGGCTACGACAACATCTACGTCGGCTACCTGCCGACTTATGCCGCCGTCGCCTGGTATCACAACCGCGTCGCCGATCGTCCCGCCACGGTCGAGGAATTCGTCGCCCAGGCCCGCGAATTCGCCAACGGCGCCTATGCCAGCGCGCTCGCCAAGGGGCAGGACATCACGCCGGCCGAACGCGATTCGGTGGCGCAGCAGCTCAGCCGCTTCACCGGCATCTCGGCGGACTACATCAAGCAGGCGAACCTGCGCCTCGACCTCCAGCGCTTCCGCAAGGAACTGCTGCGCGGCCAGCGCGAGACGGTGGGCCGCTTCGACGGTCGCTATCTCGGCGTCGATGCCGACGCGGCGGGCGAGGGACCGGAATTCGACGCCTCCGACACCGCGATCAGCGGCCTCTACATCGGCAGCTTCCTCGACCTTCTGGGCGGCAAGCTCGGCTACAAGACCGACCTCGACTACCGCCTCAGCGCGCGCGAGGGCGGCGCCTTCGACTGGGACTGGTCGCATGACGGGCCGGGCCGCGGCTATGGCAGCCACCAGAACGTCGCCGACGTGACGGTCGACCTGTCGAGCGCGATGCGCACCAACCCGCATCTGCGCGTGCTCTCGCTCAACGGCTACTACGACATGGCGACGCCGTTCTTTTCGACCGAGCGCGACCTCAAGCACATGATGCTGCCGGCCGAGCTGCAGAAGAACCTGGAGTTTCGCTACTACCCGGCCGGTCACATGGTCTACCTCAACCCCGAGGCGCTGCACCAGATGCGCCTCGACATGCAGCGCTACTACGCGCAGGGCGCGCGCTGACGGCGCTACGCCCCGGGGCGGACACGCTCTGCGGCGAAACATCGGGGGGCGGCTGCAAGGCCGCCCCCTTTTTTTGCGCTTCCGGCGCTGCGAAGGCACGCTATATTCGCTGAAATACAGTCATTCCACGAGGCAGACAGTGCAGCAGAACCAGCCCTTGATGGTAACGGTGCCGCGCGTGAGCGACGCAGGAGCGATGCTCGCCGCGCTGCTCGCGCTGGCGCTGCCCGGCAGCGCGGCAGCGCAGGATCACGCCGCGGCGGCGCAGGATCACGCCCCGGCGGACCACGGCGCGGCGGCAGGCGAGGTGCCCGCCATCGTGCCCTCACCGATCGCCTGCCCGGCCGTACCGGCGCCGCTGCCCGGAGAACTCGCGGCATGGAACCGCCGCGTGCCGCTCGCCGCTGCGCAGGATCCGGCCGCAGCGGCGCTGCTCGCGCCGGGCGTGGCCATCGACGCCGCCCTCATCCCCTCGCCGCAGGTCCGCTATGCACTGGCGCCGAAGAAGCCGGGTGCATCGGCCAGCTTCGGCGGCCTCTACCGCTTCTCCGTCGCGACCGCAGGCCACTACCGCGTCGCCCTCGGCGCGGCGGCGTGGATCGACGTGATCCCCGCGCCCGCAGCCAGCGCCGCGAGCCTGCCCTCGATCGCCCACGGCCATGGGCCGGATTGCTCAGGCATCCGCAAGATGGTCGACTTCGCGCTCGAACCGGGAGACTACCTGCTGCAGATCGCCGCCAGCCCCGACGCCACGCTGCCGCTGCTGGTGACCCCTCTGCCCTAACCGGCCGGATCCGGCGCCCCGGGGAGCGGCGCCGCCCGCACCCCGGAGCGCAGCAGCGCGTATTCGTCCGAGGCCTCCACCTCGGCGATTCGCGCCTGCAGTGCGCGGTACTGTGCCAGCACCGCCTGCCCGGTCGCGGAAAGCCGTGCGCCGCGATCCTTGCTGCCGCCCGCCACGGTTTCCACCAACGGCGAGCGCCAGCAGCGGTTCATTGCATCGACCAGCAGCCAGGCCCGCCGATAACTCATGCCCAACGCGCGCCCCGCCGCCGAGATCGAGCCTTCCTCCGCAATGGCGGCCAGCAGATCGGCCTTGCCCGGCCCCATGGCGATTTCCTCGCCGCAATAGATCCGCGCGCGCAGCTTGAGAGTGGGGGTGGCGGACATTGGCATCCCTGTCGTTTCAGCCGCTGCGGAAGGCATGGGTAATCGGATAGCGCCGGTCCCGCCCGAAATTGCGGGCAGTGAGCTTGACCCCCGGCGAGGCCTGGCGGCGCTTGTATTCGGCGCGGTGCAGCAAGCGCTCGACCGCCTGGACCGTCTCGCGCACGAAGCCTTCGCGGACCAGCTGGTCGACGCTCTTGTCGTGTTCGACCAGCCCGACGAGGATCGGGTCGAGCACGGCATAGTCGGGCAGACTGTCCGAATCGCGCTGGTCGGGGCGCAGTTCGGCGCTCGGCGCGCGGCTCAGCGTCGAATCGGGAATGACGGCGCCCGCCGGGCCGAGGCCGATGCGCGGGACCTGCCGGTTGCGCCAGCGGGCAAGCGCGAAGACGGTGGACTTGTAGGCGTCCTTGAGCGGATTGTAGCCGCCCGCCATGTCGCCATAGATCGTCGCGTAGCCCACGCTCATCTCGCTCTTGTTGCCGGTGGCCATCACCATCGGGCCGAACTTGTTCGACAGCGCCATCAACGCCGTGCCGCGAATCCGCGACTGGAGATTTTCCTCGGCGATGTCGCGATTGGTGCCCTCGAAACTCTCGCCCAGCATCGAATCGAACCCGGCGACCGCCTCGCCGATCGGCAGCACCGAATAGCGGATGCCCAGCGCATCGGCGCAGGCAGCGGCATCGTCGAGGCTCTGGCGGCTGGTGAAGCGCGAGGGCATCATCACCCCCCAGACCCGCTCCGCCCCCAGCGCATCGACGGCGATGGCCGCGCAGGTCGCCGAATCGATACCGCCCGACAGGCCCAGCACGACGCCGGGAAACCCGTTGCGCCGCACGTAGTCGCGCAGCGCCAGCACCATCGCGCAGTAGATGTCCTCCGGGTGGCCGGCGAGCGCCGCCTGCACCCCGCGATCGCAGCGCCAGCCCTGCGCAGTGCGGGTCCAGCGGGTCTCGGCGACCTGCTCCTCCCAGTCCGCCAGCTGGACGGCCAGGTTGCCATCGCCGTTGACCACGAAGCTGGCGCCGTCGAACACCAGTTCATCCTGCCCGCCGACGCGGTTGAGATAGGCCAGCGGCAATCCGGTATCGACCGCGCGGCGCTTGGCCACCCCCTCGATCCTGAGGGCGTCCTTGTTGATCTCGTATGGGCTGCCGTTGATGCAGATGAACATCTCGGCACCGAAGTCGGCAAGATGGCGGCAGACCTCGCTGCGCCAGATGTCCTCGCAGATCGGCACCCCGATCATCGTTCCGCGCAGCACCACCGGTTCGGGCAAGGGGCCGGGCTGGAACAGGCGCATCTCGTCGAACGTGCCGTAGTTGGGCAGTTCATGCTTCAACCGCACCGCCTGGACCTTGCCCTGGTCGAGCAGGGCAACCCCGTTGTGCAGCGCACCATCGAGCACGAAGGCCGAGCCCACCAGCATCGCCGGGCCGGGCGCCGCGCTCGCCTCCGCAAGCGACTGTAGCCGCGCTGCAGCACGCTCGATCAGCGCCGGCTTGAGGATCAGGTCTTCGGGCGGATAGCCGATCAGGTGAAGCTCGGGAAAGACGACGAGGTCGCAATCCCGTGCCTGCTTGCGTGCCGCGAGCACTCCTTCGGCATTGCCGTCGAGGTCGCCGACCGACTGGTTGAGCTGCGCCAGCGTGATCCTGAGCGTATCGGGCATGGTCCGATTGATGCCCCGCGCAGGCCCCGTGCGCAACTGCCGATGCGTCTGCGGCGGGCAATAAAAAACCCTCCCGGACGGGAGGGCTTTTTCCGTCTTGCGACGGACTTTCCGGATGTTTCCCAGATCGTTGCCGATCCAGGCCGGAAAGCAACTGGGGGCCGGCGCTTCGCCGAGGCGATCGCCGGGCCCCCGGCCGGATTACTCGGCAGCCGCGGTAGCAGCGTCGGTCGCACCGTCGGTGGTAGCGGCCATGGTTTCTTCAGGAACGGTTTCAACCGATTCCGAAGTGGCGTCAGCGGCGGGCTTGGTGCCACCGCAAGCAGCGAGCGACAGAGCGGCAGCCGACGCGAACGCGGCAAAAGCAATCTTCTTCATGCGAATCCCCTTGCATTGTTTGGCGCACAGGCCAACGCTTGCAGGCAAGCCTGCGGGGCCATTCTTTAGACGAGACGTTTGTGCAACGCAAATGGGAAGTAAGGGGGGCAAAACCGGCAGAAACCCTGAGGCTTGCACACATATAAAGATATCTTTATATGACTTGCCATGCAAATTCGCATGCAAATCGACCCCCTGCTGAGGGCTCTGTCCGAACCGACGCGGCTGCGCATGATGCGCCTGCTCGCGCATATGGAACTGGCCGTGGGGGAGCTTGCGCAAGTGCTCGGGCAGAGCCAGCCGCGTGTCTCGCGCCACATCCGCATCCTGTGCGAGGCAGGTCTCGCCACCCGCCGCAAGGAAGGCAGCTGGGTGTTCCTGCGCAGCGCGGTGAAGGACAATGCGGAGCCGCCGATGGGCGCCGCCGCCGCCCGCCTGCTCGACATTGCCGAGCGTGACGATCCGGCCTTTGCCGCCCGCTGCGCCGAGGATCGCCGCCAGCTCGCCGCCATTCGCGACGCGCGCGAAGCCAATGCCCAGGCCTATTTCGCCCGCCATGCCGAGGAATGGGACACGCTGCGCCAGCTGCACGGTGCGGACGGTCCGGTCGAGGCGGCGCTGCTCGCCGCGCTGGGACGCCGGAACCTCGGCGGCCTGCTCGATGTCGGCACCGGCACCGGCCGCATCGCCGAATTGCTGGCAGGCAAGTCCAGCCACGTCACCGCGCTCGACAAGAGCCCCGAGATGTTGCGCATAGCGCGCGCGCGCTTGCAGTCTTTGCCACCGGAACGCCTCTCGCTGGTGCAGGGCGACTTCACCGCCCTGCCCTTTGCCGCAGGCGCGTTCGACACCGTACTTTTCCACCAGGTTCTGCACTATGCGCAGGAACCCGCCACGGTTCTTGCCGAAGCCGCGCGCGTCACCCGGCCGGGCGGGCGAATCGCGGTGGTCGACCTGGCCGCGCACGAGCGCGAGGATTTGCGTGAGCGCCATGCCCACGCCCGCCTCGGCTTTGCCGACCCGCAGATGACCTCGCTGCTGGCCGAGGCCGGCTTCGCGCCCGACGCTCCGGTCACCCTGCCGGGCGACCCGCTCACCGTGAAGATCTGGACCGCGCGGCGCCTCGAAGCCGCGCCCCCGGCGCCTGCAAACGACACCGAATCCAACGACAGAAAGACCGCGATCCCATGACGTCCGCTCAACGACCGGCTCTTGCCCCCGCCCTCGGGTGCCTGCCGGGCGACATTTCCGTCTCCTTCGAATTCTTCCCGCCCAAGACGGAGAAGATGGAGGAGCAGCTGTGGGACGCGATCACCCAGCTTGCCCCGCTGGCTCCCTCGTTCGTCTCGGTGACCTACGGCGCCGGTGGCTCCACGCGCGAGCGTACCCATGCGACCGTCGCCCGCCTCGCGGCCGAGACGGACCTCGTGCCCGCCGCGCACCTCACGTGCGTGGGCGCCAGCAAGGGCGAGATCGACGAGATCGCCGACCAGTACTGGGAAGCGGGCGTGCGCCACATCGTCGCCCTGCGCGGCGATCCGCCGCCGAGCCAGGGCGGCGTATTCACGCCCCACCCGGAAGGCTATGCCAGCGCCGCCGACCTGGTGGCCGGGCTCAAGGCCCGCCACGATTTCGACATCTCGGTCGCCGCCTATCCCGAAGTGCACCCCGAGGCGGCGAGTGCCCAGAGCGATCTCGACAACCTCAAGCGCAAGATCGATGCCGGTGCCAACCGCGCGATCACGCAGTTCTTCTTCTCGGCCGAAGCCTACTTCCGCTTCCTCGACAAGACGCAAGCCGCGGGCATCACCGCGCCGATCCTGCCCGGCATCATGCCGGTGACCAGCTTCGCGGCGATCCGCCGCATGTCGGGCAACACCGAGATTCCGGTCTGGCTCGAAGCCATGTTCGAAGGCCTTGACGAGCGCCCCGGTCCGCGCGCACTGGTCGCCGCGGTTGCCGCAGCCGACTTGTGCCGAAACCTCTACGAAGGCGGCGTGCGCGACTTTCATTTCTACACCCTCAACCGTGCGGAGCAGGCCTATGCGATCTGCCAGCTGCTGGGGTTGAGGCCGAAGTTGCAAGAATTGCGGGAGAGCGCATGATGAGCGCGCGTACAAAGTTTCTCGAAGAGGCGGCCAAGCGCGTCCTCATCACCGACGGCGCCTTCGGCACCGAGATCCAGAACTGGAAGCTCTCGGAAGCCGACTATGCCGGCGATCTGGGCCTCAGCCACGACCAGAAGGGCAACAACGACATCCTCGCGCTGACCAAGCCCGAGGTGCCGGAATCGATCCACCGCGCCTATTTCGAGGCCGGGGCCGACATCGCCGAAACCAACACTTTCTCGGCCAACCGCATCAGCCAGGCCGATTACGGCGCCGAGCATCTGGTGCGCGAGATCAACGTCGAATCGGCAAAACTCGCCCGCCGCCTGGCGGATGAGTACGAAGCCAAGGACGCCCAAAATGGTATTAGCCGCCCCCGCTTCGTCGCCGGCGCCATCGGACCGACCAACAAGACGCTCTCGCTCAGCCCCGACGTCAACGATCCGGGCTACCGCGAGATCGACTGGGACACGCTGGTCGACGTCTACAAGGAACAGGCCGCCGCCCTCGTCGAAGGCGGCGCCGACTTCATCCTGATCGAGACGGTGTTCGACACCTTGAACGCCAAGGCCGGGATCATGGCGGTGCGCCAGCTCGAGGCGGACCTCGGCCGGGAAGTGCCGATCATGCTGTCGATGACGCTGACCGACCTTTCGGGCCGCAACCTCTCGGGCCACACGGTCGAGGCGTTCTGGTACGCGGTGCGCCATGCGAAGCCCGTGACGATCGGGCTCAACTGCTCGTTCGGCGCCACCCAGCTGCGCCCGCACGTCAAGACGCTGTCGGAAATCGCCGATACGCTGATCATGATCTATCCCAACGCCGGCCTGCCCAACGAACTGGGCGCCTACGACGAGATGCCCGAGACGACCGCGGGCTTCGTCGGCGAATGGGCGGTGGCAGGCCAGGTTAACGTGCTGGGCGGCTGCTGCGGCTCCACCCCGGCGCATATCGCCGCCATCGCGCAGAAGGTGACCGGCATGGCCCCGCGCCACATCCCGGACCTCAAGCCCGAGACCCGGCTGGCCGGACTTGAACCTTTCGCGGTCGCGGCAGACTGAGGCGCGCATGAACGACATCCCCCTCTGGCGCATCCGCCAAGCCGGTCCCGACGATGCCGAAGCGCTGGCGCTGATCGGCGCGGCGACGTTCCTCGAAGCCTTCGCCGGTTCGGTCGACGGGCGCGGCATCATCGAGCATTGCCGCACCGCGCATTCTGCCGAGACCTACCGCGGCTACTTCGCCAGGGGCGCGAAGGCCTGGCTGGCGGAAGTGAAGCCGGGCGACGCGCCGGTGGGCTACGCGATGATCTGCGCCCCCGAACTGGCCGAGGCGCAGGAGGGCGATATCGAACTCAAGCGCATCTACATCCTCACCCGCTTCCAGGGCTCGCTGATGGCGGGCACGCTGATGCGCACGGTGGTGGAGGCCTCGGAAGGCTGCCGCCGCCTGCTGCTGGGGGTCAAGGACGACAACCTGCGCGCGCTCGCCTTCTACGCCAAGCACGGCTTCGAACAGATCGGCACCCGCCAGTTCGACGTCGGCGGCCAGACTTATGACGACCTCGTGCTGGCGCGCTCGCTCGCGCCCGCACAGGCCTAATCACCAGAGAACCCAACCCCATGACCCAAGCATCCTCTGGCACGCCCTCGGGCGCCCGTTTCGTCAACATCGGCGAGCGCACCAACGTCACCGGCTCGGCCAGGTTCAAGAAGCTGATCATGGCGGGCGACTATCCCGCCGCGATCGAGGTGGCCCGCCAGCAGGTGGACAACGGCGCGCAGGTGATCGACGTCAACATGGACGAAGGCCTGCTCGACGCGGTCGCGGCCATGACCACCTACCTCAAGCTGATCGCCTCGGAACCGGACATCGCCCGCGTGCCGGTGATGGTCGATTCGTCGAAGTGGGAGGTCATCGAGGCCGGCCTCAAGTGCGTCTCCGGCAAGCCGATCGTCAATTCGATCTCGATGAAGGAAGGCGAGGAACCGTTCCTCGAACATGCCCGCAAGTGCATGGACTACGGCGCCGCCGTCGTCGTCATGGCCTTCGACGAAAAGGGCCAGGCCGACACGAAGGAGCGCAAGATCGAGATCTGCTGCCGCGCCTACACGCTGCTGACCGGCATCGGCTTCCCGCCCGAGGACATCATCTTCGACCCCAACGTCTTTGCCGTCGCCACCGGCATCGAGGAGCATGACCGCTACGGGCTCGACTTCATCGAGGCGGTGGCCGAGATCAAGGCGCGCTGCCCGCACGTCCACTTCTCGGGCGGCCTGTCCAACCTCTCGTTCTCGTTCCGCGGCAACGAGCCGGTGCGCCGGGCGATGCACTCGGTGTTCCTCTACCATGCGATCCCCGCCGGGCTCGACATGGCGATCGTCAATGCGGGGCAGCTCGACGTCTACGACCAGATCGACCCGGCGCTGCGCGAAGCCTGCGAGGACGTCATCATGATGCGCCGTCCGGGCGTGGGTGAGGACGGCAAGACCGCCACCGAGCGCCTGATCGAGCTGGCCGAAAGCTTCAAGGGCAAGGACGCCGTTGCCGAGAAGGCCGCCGAGGAATGGCGCGGCTGGGACGTGGTCAAGCGCATCGAACATGCGCTGGTGCGCGGCATCGACGCCCATGTCGTCGAGGATACCGAGGAAGCCCGCGCCGCGATCGCCGCGCGCGGCGGCCGCCCGATCGAGGTGATCGAGGGCCCGCTGATGGGCGGCATGAACGTCGTGGGGGACCTGTTCGGCTCGGGCAAGATGTTCCTGCCGCAAGTGGTCAAGTCCGCGCGCGTGATGAAAAAGGCGGTCGCCCACCTGATCCCCTTCATCGAGGCGGAAAAGGACGCCGGCACCAAGTCCAAGGGCCGCATCATCATGGCCACCGTCAAGGGCGACGTGCACGACATCGGCAAGAACATCGTCGGCGTCGTGCTCCAGTGCAACGGCTACGAAGTGATCGACCTGGGCGTCATGGTGCCCTGGAGCAAGATCCTCGAAGCCGCCGCCGAACATGATGCCGACATCATCGGCCTCTCGGGCCTCATCACCCCCTCGCTCGACGAGATGGTGACCGTGGCCGAGGAAATGCAGCGCGCCGGCCTGACCATTCCGCTGCTGATCGGCGGCGCCACCACCTCCAAGGTCCACACCGCGCTGCGCATCGACCCCGCCTACGAGGGCCCCGTGGTCCACGTGCTCGACGCCAGCCGCGCGGTCGGCGTCGCCTCGCAGCTGCTGTCGGACACCCAGTCCGTGCCCTTCGTTGAGGCCACCGCCGAGGAATACGAGAAGGTGCGCATTGCCCGCGAAGGCAAGGGCCAGAGCGAGCTGCTGCCCATCGCCGATGCCCGCGCCAATGCGTTCAAGCCGGACTTTGCGCTCAAGCCCGCCGCGCCGGTAGAGCCGGGTCTCCACGTCTTCGAGGAATGGGATCTGGCGGACCTTGCCGCCACGTTCGACTGGACGCCCTTCTTCCGCGCCTGGGAACTGGCGGGCAACTATCCGGCGATCCTCAACGACGACGTGGTGGGCGAAAGCGCCCGCAGCCTCTACGCCGATGCCCAGGCGATGCTCGCGAAGATCATCGACGAGAAGTGGCTGACCGCCCGGGGCGTCTGCGCCTTCTGGCCCGCCAGCCGCGAGGGCGACGACGTGCTGCTGGCCAATGGCACCCGCATCCCGATGCTGCGCCAGCAGGTGAAGAAGTCACGAGGGCCAAATGGACAAGGGCGCGCAAATTACTGCCTCGCCGACTTCATCGACACCGAAAACGACTGGCTGGGCGGCTTCGCGGTCGGCATCCACGGCATCGAACCGCATCTCGCCCGCTTCCAGGCGGCGCATGACGACTATTCGGACATCCTGCTGAAGGCGCTGGCGGACCGCTTCGCCGAAGCCTTTGCCGAACGCCTGCACAGCCATGTGCGCACCAGGCTCTGGGGTTATGCACCGGACGAGCAATTCACCAACGAAGCGCTGATCCGCGAAGAGTATCGCGGCATCCGCCCGGCGCCGGGATACCCCGCCTGCCCCGACCACTCGCTGAAGCCCATCCTGTTCGATCTGCTCAAGGCCTCGGACAACGCCGGGATCGTGCTGACCGAAAGCCAGGCGATGCTGCCGACGGCGGCGGTTTCGGGCTTCTATTTCGCCCACCCGGAAAGTTCCTACTTCGGCGTCGCCCGCATCGGCCGCGACCAGCTGGAAGACTACGCCGGACGGCGCGGGGTCGATCTGGCCACCGCCGAACGCTGGCTGCGCCCGAACCTCGACTGACGGGACCCCGCGCCGATACGGTCGCCGTGCCCGTCTCTCGTGACGGGCACGGCGTACTCGCGAACGGAAACGCTCAGAGCGTTTTTCGAACGGAGTGGAACACGCCGTGACTCGGAAAAACGCGGAAAACAAAGAATTTGGAGCAGTTTCCGAGCCATCAGGTGATTCCACCTGATTGGAAAACGCTCAGTGCACCCCCGGGCGGTTCATGCCGGCGCGCCAGCGGGCGCGGTGGCGCTGGTAGGCCTCGCTGGTGGCGGTCCGGTCGATACTGGACATCACCCCGAGCGCGGCGTCGAGGCCGTGCCGGGCAAGCTGGTCGATCACCGCGCGCTCGTCATGCCCGGCCTCGCGGGCAAGCGTCTTGAGCACCCGCGCGGTCTCGGCGAACTCGATCTCGCTGAGCATCGCGACGCGGCATTCGTTGTGCGAAGTCATGGCCTCACGCAGAAGACGACCCATCAGAATTCTCCCTTAGGTAGAGCGGCCGGCAAAACGCCGTAAATCGATTGCATCCGCCGTTGAGAGCCCTCTACCAGCCGCACATCGGCCCGGCGGCTAATGGCCGGCTCCGGACAAGCACGCAGGTTTTCGGCAAGGTGGATTAGCCATGACCGCCTGCCCTGCCGCCCTGCCCTCTCCAAAATCGCCTGCGCCCCGGAAAATCAGCCACATTTCTTCCCCGGCGAAGTGCCCCCGGCCCCATCGAGGCTGTTGCGATTCGGCAATTGTGCAGCCATGCATTGGCCCAAAGAACGAGCCGCCCCCAGGGCACGGGAAGGCGGGCGGCGGGGGAAGTTGAAACAATGGGCCTGACTGAAATCTACCTGATCGCGCTGAGTGTGATCCTTGCCGTGCCATACCTGGTCTGGCGCCTGCTGCGCACCGAGCACTGGGCCCCGCTGGTGGTCGTGCAAATCATCGGCGGCATCCTGCTGGGACCGGGCGTGCTCGGCCACTTCGCGCCGGACTTCCACGGCTTCGTGTTCACCCCGCAAGTCATGACCGCGCTCAACGGCGTGGCCTGGTGGGCGGTGATGATGTTCGTGTTTGTTGCCGGGGTGGAACTGGACCTGTCGGACGCCTGGAAGCATCGCGGCGAAACCAGCCTGACCGCCGCCTGCGCGCTGCTGACGCCGCTGCTGTCCGGCTCGCTCGCGGCTGCCTTGCTGCTGAAGACCCCCGGCTGGATCGGACCAAAGGGCACCTATCCGCAGGCCGTGCTGGGCATCGGCATGGCCTGCGCCGTCACCGCCCTGCCGATCCTTGTGCTGCTGATGGAAAAGCTCGGCATCTTCCGCGCCCCGCTCGGCCAGCGCCTGCTGCGCTACGCCAGCCTTGACGACATCGCCATCTGGGGTGTGCTGGCGCTGATCCTGGTCGACTGGGAGCGCGTGGGACGGCAGGGCCTGTTCCTTGCCGGCTTCGCGGTCGCCTCGATGATCGTGCGCGCCCTGTTCAAGCGCATCAACGAGCAGGACCGCTGGTATCTCTCGCTGATCTGGCTCGCAATGACCGGTTTCGCGGCCGACTGGTCGGGCCTGCACTTCATGGTCGGCGCGTTCCTGGCGGGCGTGGTGCTCGACGCCGGGTGGTTCACCCGCGAAAAGCTCGACACGTTCCGCGAATTCCTGCTGCTGACGGTCATGCCGGTGTTTTTCCTCAGCACGGGCCTGCGCACCAACTGGGGAATCGGCGGTGCGATGGTATTCGGCGCGGCCTTGCTGTTCCTCCTCGCCTCCGTCTCGGGCAAGCTGGCGGGCGTTCACCTCGCCGGCAGGCTGCTCGGCTGGAAGCAGGGCGAGGCCTCCGTGATCGGCTGGATGCTCCAGACCAAGGCGCTGATCATGATCATCTTCGTCAACGTCCTGCTCGACAAGCAGATCGTCACCGCGGAGACCTTCACCGCGCTGCTGCTGATGGCGGTGATGAGCACGATGCTCACCGTGCCGATGGTCAAGCCGCGTCTGGCGCGGCTCGGCATCGGCGAAGATCGATAAGGCGGCATCGCAACGACAGCACCGCAAAAGGCCGGGATCACCGCCCCGGCCTTTTTCGGCTTCAGGCGCCCGGTCTGTTTCGGCCTCAGGCGCCCGCCCTTCCGGCCAGCGCCTCCGCCGCCTGCCAGAACGCCTCGACGAAGTCGGCATCGCCAACCAGCGGATGGGGCTGGCGCGGCGCCCGCTCGTACCAGTAGCCGCCGCTCGACCGTCCCGGCTCTTGTGCCGAAGCCAGCCAGATCACCGTGTCCGCCCCCTGCGCGGGCGAAAGCTTGGGCGCATCGGCGTAAGCGGCCTGCACGCTGCCGGGCGTATGGGCGAAGAAATTGCTGCCTACCGTGCCGGGATGCACCGAATGGGCGACGATACCGTCCCCTGCAAGCCGCGCGGCCAGCGCCCGGGCATGGAGCACGTTGGCCAGCTTGCCACTGCAATAGGCCGCCCCCGGACTCCAGTTGCGAAGGTTCTGGAGATCGCCGAGATCGATCCCGGGGATCATCTCGCTGCCGTCCGAAGCCGTGTTGACGATCCGCACGCTGCCCGGCGGCGCATCGGCCGCCGCCGCTCGCATCAGCGGCAGGAGCCGCGCCGTCAGTACGAAGGGGCCGAGGAAATTGGCCGCGTAGTTCGCCTCGAAGCCTTCCACGGTCATCACCTGCTCGCGCGCCATGCCGCCCGCATTGTTGACCAGCACGTCGACACGGCCGGCCATATCCGCGACCGCGTCGGCCAGCCGGTCCGCCTCGGCCAGCAGCGACAGGTCGCCGCGCAGCATCTCCACGCCGGTGCCCAGTTCCGCCTGCGCCGCCGCGCAGCGCGCCGCATCGCGGCCGATCCCGACGACGCGAAACCCCTGCGCCGCCAGGGCCCGCGCCGTTTCCAGCCCGATCCCCGAACTGGCCCCCGTCACCACTGCCACGCGCTGCGTCATGTCTGCCTCTCCCTTCATCCGGCTTGCCGTGCGGCCGCGCGATCCTGGCGAGCGGCTGGGCAAAATCGCAAGCGGATGAGGCGGAATCGGAGGAAATCATCGGCCAAGCGGTTTTCAGCGCCCCCTTCCCTCTGCCATAAGCCCGGCCGTGCCCGACGCCGATCTTCTGCCTGATGCCCTTGCCGCGCTCCATGCGACCTTCGGGTTCTCCGCCTTTCGCGGCGTGCAGGAGCAAGTCGTCACCCGCGTGCTGGAGGGGCGCTCCACCCTGGCGGTGATGCCCACCGGCGCCGGCAAGTCCCTCACCTACCAGTTGCCCGCCGTCATGCGGGAGGGGACCTGCGTGGTCGTCTCGCCGCTGATCGCGCTGATGCACGACCAGTTGCGCTCGGCCACCGCCAACGGCATCCGCGCCGCCACCCTGACCAGCGCCGACGCCGATCGCGGGCAGACCATGGACCGCTTCCGCGCGGGCGAGCTGGACTTGCTCTACATCGCCCCGGAACGCGCCAGCCAGCCCTACTTCCGCGAACTGCTGGAACAGTCGCGCGTCGCCCTCTTCGCCATCGACGAGGCGCACTGCGTGTCCGAATGGGGCCACGATTTCCGGCCCGACTACCGGCTGCTCAAGCCGCTGCTCGATGCCTTCCCCACTGTCCCGCGCCTGGCGCTGACGGCGACGGCGGATCATCACACCCGGTCCGACATCCTTGCCCAGCTCGGCATCCCGGACGAAGGCCTGATCGTCGCCGGGTTCGACCGCCCGAACATCCGCTACGCCATCCGCCCGCGCGAAAATGCGATGCGGCAATTGAAGGCGGTGATGGACGAGAACCCCGGCCCGGGCATCGTCTATGCCCCCACCCGCGCCCGCGTGGAGCAGCTGGCCGAAACCCTCGCCTCCGCCACCGGACGCCGGGTGCTGCCCTATCACGCCGGGCTCGATCCCGACGTGCGCGCCCGCAACCAGGCCGCCTTCGTCGCCTCCGAAGACATGGTGATGGTGGCCACCGTCGCCTTCGGCATGGGCATCGACAAGCCCGACGTGCGGTTTGTCGCCCACGCCGGCATCCCCAAGTCGATCGAGGCCTATTACCAGGAAACCGGCCGCGCGGGCCGCGACGGCGACCCTTCGGTGGCGGTGATGTTCTGGGGCGCGGACGATTTCGCCCGCGCCCGCCAGCGCCTGTCCGAAGTCGACCCCAGCCGCCAGCAGAGCGAGCGCCAGCGCCTCGATTCGCTGGCCGCGCTGGTCGAAACCGCCGAGTGCCGCCGCGCCGTGCTGTTGCGCCACTTCGGCGAAACGCCCGCGCAGACCTGCGGCAATTGCGACAATTGCCTCGAACCGGCCGGCGTGGTCGACGTCACCGAACTGGCGCGCAAGCTGCTCTCGGCGGTCTATCGCACCGGGCAGAGCTACGGGCTCGGCCATCTCGAAAAGGTGCTTTGCGGCATCACCGACGACCGCGTGCTGCAACGCGGGCACGACCAGCTATCGGTCTTCGGCATCCTGACCGAAGACGAAAAGCCGCTGCTCAAATCGCTCGCCCGCGCGCTGCAGGCCCGCGGCAGCCTCTTGCCCACCGAGCACGGCGGGTTGTCGCTCGGCGGCGATGCCCGCGCGATCCTCAAGGGCGAGGCCGCCGTCGCCATCGTCGTACCGCCCAAGCGCGAGCGCAAGCGGCGCGGCGGCGGCAGCGATGCAAGCGCCAACCCGGTCGGCCATCCATTGTTCGAGGCGCTGCGCGCGCTGCGCCGCGATCTGGCCCAGCAGGCAGGCGTCCCGCCCTACGTCATCTTCCACGATGCCACCTTGCGCGAGATGGCCAATGCCCGCCCGGCAACGCTTGCCGAAATGGGCGAGATCGGCGGCGTCGGCACCCGCAAGCTGGAAGCCTATGGCGAGGAATTCCTGGCAGTGATCCGCCAGCACTGAGGCCCGTCAGCCTGCGCCCTCGTACACCGCGCGCTGGGCTGCAAAGGCCCGCTGGAACGCAGGCCGCGCCTCCCCCCGCGCGACATAGCCGAGCAGCGGGCGGTTGGCCGCCAGCAGGTCCGAGGCGCCCAGCCGCCGCAGGACCTGCACCATCATCAGGTCGCCCGCGCTGAAATCGCCGTCGAGCCATTCCGAAGAGCCGAGGCGCACCGCGAGCTCGTCCAGCCGCGCGGCGATGCGCTCCTCGATCGAGGCGAGGCGGGCGGCGAACCAGGGCCGCTCCTGCTCGAACAGCAGGACCTCGGAGCGCTGGACGATGACCGGCTCCACCGTGCTGAGCGCGGCAAACATCCACATCACCGCCCGCATCCGCGCGTCGGCGTCCAGCGGCAGCAAGCCGCCCTGACGCCCCACCTGGCGCCCCACCTCGCTCTGCGCCAGATGCAGCACGATGGCCCCGGATTCGAACAGCGCGAGATCGCCCTCTTCATACGTCGGGATCTGGCCGAACGGATTGCGGGAGCGATGCGCCGGCTGCTTCAGCTCCTCGAACGAGACGAGCCGCACGGTGTAGGGCCGGCCCACTTCCTCCAGCGCCCAGCGCACCGCCATGTCGCGCGCGAGCCCTCGGCCGCGATCCGGCGAGTGGGCAAAGGCGGTGATCGTCGGCGGCTGCGGCACGTTCGGCTGCGTCATCGGCGGCACTCCGGTTCCCCGGCATGATGCTCGGGAAGCGCAATTTCGGCAACCGCGTTCGTCATTTGCGCGAGACTGGGTTATGAGGCCGCATGATCCGCATATTGATCGATGCCGACGCCTGCCCGGTGAAGGACGAAACCTACCGCGTGGCCGAGCGCACCAAAGTGCCGGTGGTGGTCGTGAGCAACAGGGCGATCCGGGTGCCGCAGAGCCCGCTCATCACGCGCAAGGTGGTGAGCGACGCCTTCGATGCCGCCGACGACTGGATCGCCGGGAACACCGCGCCGGGCACCGTCGTCATCACCGCCGACATCCTGCTGGCCGACCGCTGCCTCAAGCTGGGGGCGGACGTCATCGCGCCCAACGGCAAGCCCTTCACCACCTCCTCGATCGGCGGCGCCATCGCCACCCGCGCGATTCTGGCGGACCTGCGCGCCGGCGGCGACGCGATCGGCGGACCGCCGCCGTTCAGCAAGGCGGATCGCTCGCGGTTCCTCTCCAGTCTCGATCAGGTGCTGGTAAAGCTGCTGCGGAAAGGCTGCGTGTCCCCCACAGCCTGAGCGCGTCGAAGAGCAGGCAACCGCGCGCCGCGCCCGCCGGGGGCTTCGACAGGCTCAGCCTGAGCGGGTGGGGAGGTCTGATTTGGGTGGTTAGCTGCCGTTCCGTGTTTTACGCAGTCTAGCATACCTTTCCGGCGTTGACTGTGAGCGGTAGCGCCCTCCCGGCCGGTAAGGCGGCAACAGATCGACTAGCCTGAACAGCGCCCGGATCATCAAGCGATGAAATAGAAAATCCGCAACTAGCAGCACGACCAGAACGCTCGCACCAATCGCGATTCCCGCCGTCATGCTCAAAGCTGCTATCCTCCTACCAATCTCTACATTCCGTCAGATCGTAACGACCGCAACGGGTGGTGAGCGGACATTCGCGGATTTTGAAGAAAAGGGAAGATTCCCGGGGCCCTTCGATAAACTCAGGAGATCCCCCGGACCCTCGGAATGTCAGCGTCGCGCGCGAATAGCCGTCAGCCTCCAATTGCGCCAAAGGCGCTTTTAAGCGTCTCCCGGCGCCAATCTTGCGCAAGGCGGTTGCGAGGCGCCACGTCGACATTTCCGGGGGTCAAGGGGGCCACAAGCCCCCTTGCTTCTCTCTTCCCTCTTCTGGATTCCCACCTTCGCGGGAATGCTGAGGGGGGAGGGGGAGGCGAACGGCCGCAATGGGGCGTATCCGGAACGGCTGGTTTCGACTTGGAAATCGCGCTCCTACCCTGCCCCCAGCACCAGCCGCACTTCCAGCCCGCCGCCCGGCGCGTCGGTCAGTTCGACGCGGCCGTCGTGCAGCTTGGCCACCGCTTCCGCCAGCGCCAGCCCGAGCCCGGTTCCCGCCACCGAACGCGTCGGGTCGAGGCGGCCGAAGCGTTGCAGCGCGGCTTCGCGCTGCTCTGCGGGAATGCCCGGCCCGTTGTCGCGCACGCCGAGCACGACCTGGCCGTTGTGCCTTGCCGCGAAAACCGCGATCGCATTGCCACCCTGCGCATACTTCACCGCATTGTCGACAAGGTTGCCCAGCGCCTGCCCCATCAGCTCGCGGTGGAGCCGCACGACCAGCCCCTCCGGCGCCTCGGCGGTGAGCGCGAAGCCCTCGTCCTCGGCATAAGGCTCGTAAAGCGCGGCAAGGTCTTCGAGGAAGGGGCCAAGCGCGGTCTGTTCGAAGCGCTCGCGGCCGATCCCCGCCTCGGCCCGGCCGATCTGGAGCGCGGTGGTGAGGATCCGGGTCAGCGTGTCGGCCTCGGCCAGGGCGCGGTTCATCGCCGCTTCCGCGGCCGGATCGCGCGCCTCTACCGCCGCCTGTTCCAGCGCCGAGCGCAGCCGCGTAACCGGGGAGCGCAAGTCGTGCGCCAGTCCTTCGGCCACCACCCGCAGTTCGCCCACCAGGGTCTCGATCCGCGCCAGCATCCCGTTGATCTCGCCCGCCAGCTCGTCGAAGGCATCGCCCGAACCGTCGAGCGGCACCCGCGCGTCGAAGGCCCCGGCGCCGACCCGGTGCGCGGTCTGCGCCATGTCGTGCACGCGGCGGCCGACGAGGCGCGAGGTCAGGAACGCCACCAGCATGGAAAGCGGCAGCGCCAGCAGCAGCGCCGCCAGCAGCGCCTGCTCGAAACTGCGCTGGAGCTTGAGGTCGCGCCCGGTCTCGACCCCCGCCAGCAGGGTGGAGCCGTCGGGCAGGCGCGCCTCCACCAGCGTCATCAGCTCGGGCTGGGAAAAGTCGCTGCGGTAGAGCGTGGTCGAGAACCAGTCGCCCTGCTGCCAGTCGCCCCGCACATCGCCGCGCGGCGGCAGCGCATCGAGATTGCCGGTCACGCGCCGCCCGTCCGGCCCGGCCAGCAGCATCACCGGGGCGCGGCGGCCCTCGGCGCGCAGGCGGGTGTCGATGGTGGTGCGCAGCCCCGCCATGCCGCCATCCTCGTAGGCGGCGAGCAGATCGTCGCGCAAGTCCTCGACCAGCGCGTGCTGCTCGTCGCGCACGCTCTGCTGGCTGGATATCCACACGAAGGCCAGCACCCCGCCGGTGGCGACCAGCTGAAACAGCACGACCGGGACAAACAGGCGGAACGAGGTCGAGCGCAGCAGCCGCGCCGCCCGCCGCCGGAGCTTTTCCCTCAAGCCGAAAGGCCCAGCCGGTAGCCCGCCCCGCGCACGGTGTGGAGCAGCGGCGCGGCGCCGTCCTCGTCGAGCTTGCGGCGCAACCGGCTGACGTGGACGTCGATCACGTTGGTGCCGGGGTCGAAATGATAGTCCCACACCGCCTCCAGCAGCATCGTGCGGGTCACCACTTCGTCGACATGGCGCAGGAAATACTCGAGCAGGCGAAACTCGCGCGGCTGCAGATCGATCGCGCGGCTGCCGCGCTTCACCTTGCGGGCGAGCAGGTCCATCTCGAGATCGCCGCAGGACAGCCGCGTCTCCACGGCGCTCTGGCTGGCGCCGCGCTTCACCAGGAGCCGCACGCGGGCGAGCAGTTCGGCAAAGGCGAAGGGCTTGGTGAGATAGTCGTCGGCGCCCGACGTCAGCCCGGTCACGCGGTCGTCGGTCGAGCCCATGGCCGAAAGCACGATCACCGGCGTCTCGATGCCGCCCGCGCGCAGCGCGCCGAGCACCGACATGCCGTCCATCTGCGGAATCATCCGGTCCAGCACGATGGCGTCATAGGTGCCGTCGCTGGCGAGGAACAGCGCGTCGCGCCCGTTGCCCGCCTTGTCGACCACAAAACCTTCCTCGGCGAACCCTTTCACGATGTAGGTCGCGGTGGCCTCGTCATCCTCGACCACCAGCAGCTTGTGCCCCATGCCTTGCCTTCCCGCCTCCGCCAGCATTTGCGTGCTCCGGCAGATCAGCGATTGCCGGGCTGCGGCGAACCGGCAAGGTCGATCCTGCGAACCGCCCCGAGATGCACCACATCGAGGTGCATAGGCCGTGCCCCGCGCTCAGACAACTCCTGCGCAAGGGTGGAAAACGAGCTGGCCTGCGCCCCGTCCACATCGACGATGCGGTCGCCCACCACCAGCCCGGCATGTTCGGCATGGCCGTCCGAGCGCACCGAGGTGACGACCAGCCCGGGTTTGCCGTCGGGCAGGTCGTCGGCGGTGAAGTCCAGCACCCGGCGGCTCGCCTCGTCCTGCGCGGCGGTCTCGTGCACGGCCGCGGCATCGGGCCCGACCAGCCCGAAGTGGTGCTGCGCCCACAAGTCGCCCCAGGTCAGCGCCCCGGTCACCGCCAGCAGCGCCCCCAGCATCGGCAGGAGGTCCAGCACGCGGCGCTTCGCGTCGTAGGGGAAGCCGGGATCGACCTCGCGGCCGGTACGGACATCGTCTGCGTCGGTCATCTCTCGTCCAGTTCACGCCAGAGAGGGAGCGGGGCACGCGATCGTCGGATGCGCGAACCTTCCGCTCAAGCACACCCTTGAGCCTGACTATCGCAGGGTGACGCGGCAAAGTCACATTAAGGAAATTCCATGTTCGCTCCACCCTGCGGCAAGCCGGAAAGGCGCAGGCACGCACCATGAAAAGGGCAGCCTATTCCCCCCGCCTGACTTCCAACCTGGGCGCCTCCAACCCGGGCCGGCGCCAGCGCCGCCGCCGGACCCGCCACGCGCTGGTTGCGGCGCTGGTGGCCGTGCTCGCCGTGCTCGGCTGGCTGGCCTGGCTCGGCGCCTTCGACGCCAGCCCCTTGCGCGCGCTGCCCCCGCGCGGCGACAGCGGCGACAGCCGCAAGGACTATGCCGCCGTGCTGATCTCGGGCGACATGGGCCCGCGCGCAGGGATGGGCGCCCCGGTGGCCCAGGGGCTTGCCGACCACGGCGTCGCCACCGTCTCGATCAATGCGCTGAACTACTTCCGCGTCCGCCGCAGCCCTGCCGAAGTGAGCGCGATCATGGCCCAGGCGATCCGCCGGGCGATGGCGCTGGGGCACGTCGACAAGGTGGTGGTGCTGGGCCAGTCGTTCGGCGCCGACATGGTCCATGTCGGGCTCGAGCACCTGCCGGCGGACCTGCGCGCCCACGTGGCGCTGGTGGTGCTGACAGTGCCCACGCGCACCGTGTTCCTGCGCGTCTCGCCGCTCGAATGGCTGGACCGGACCACGCCGGACGCCATGGCCATCACCAGCGCCCGCAAGCTCGACTGGGTGCCGGTGGTCTGCATTCGCGGCCAGCAGGAGACCGACAGCCTCTGCCCGCTGCTGCACCTGCCGCACCTGACCCAGCTGGCCCTGCCCGGCGACCACTACCTCGAACATGACGCCGACCGGGTGTTCACCACCATCCGCACGGTGATCGCCGCCCATTTCCAGCCCGCGCACCTGACCCGCCTTCCGGAGCCTGCCCGATGATCCGCCGCCTGCTGACGCACAGCCGCGCCCTCACGCTCAACCTCAGCCTCGGCCTGACGCTCGGCGTGATGGGCGCTCTCGCCGCGGCCTCGCCGGCCGACGCGGTGCCCGGCATGGCCGCGCAGCACCTGCTCAACCCCTATGGCCGCTGGCTCAACCCGGCGGGCGACGTCGAGGTTTCGGTCGCGCCTTGCGGCACGCTGCTGTGCGGCACGGTGACCTGGGTCGGCGGACAGGCGCTGGCCGACGCCGCCGATGCCGGGGTCTCCCACCTCGTCGGCACCCAGCTGCTGCAGGGCTACCGGCGGCAGGACGCGGGCAACTGGCAAGGGCAGGTCTTCGTGCCCGACATGGGCTCGACCTTCTTCTCGCGCATCCACCAGCCCGACGAGGGCCACCTCAAGATCAGCGGCTGCATCCTCCACGGCCTGCTCTGCAAGTCGCAGGTCTGGACGCGGCGACCGTGAACCGGCCCGCCCCCCTTTCACAGCTGAAACCGCTGGTCCATCGCCTGGCGGTTCCCGCCCAGCTGGCGCTGGCCGTGCTGGTGCTGGTGCTGGCGGGGATGAGCCTGCGCCACATGGCGATGCGGCTGGATCTCCACGCGGTGCTGCGCGATGCCCGCGCCCTGCCGGTCTGGCGGCTGGCGGCGGCATTGGGCTTCACCGCTGCAAGCTACCTGCTGCTGACGATCTACGATGTCATGGCCCTGCGCGCGATCGGCAAGCCGCTGCCCTGGCGCGCCGCCGCGCTGGCCTCGTTCACCAGCTATACGCTCAGCCACAATCTCGGCTTCGGCATCATCACCGGGGCCGCCGCGCGGCTGCGCGTCTATGGCGCGCGCGGCCTCTCGACCGGAGATGTCGCCCGCGTCACCGCGATCGCCGGGGTCACGTTCTGGAGCGGCGTGCTCGCCTCCGCCGCGCTGGCGCTGCTGGTCCACCGTCAGCCGCTGACGGTTCCGGGCCATGTCCTGTCGCTGGCCATGCAGCACGCGGCGGGCGCCGGGTTGCTGGTCCTGCTCGTTCTCGCCGCCCTGCTCGGCAAGCGCTGGCACCTGCCCGGCCCCGGCGGCATGGCGCGCATGACCGCAGCGGCGCTGGCCGACATCTCCGCCGCCTGCGCCGCGCTCTTCGTGCTGCTGCCGCACGCGGCCCCCGCGCTCTATGCCCCGCTGCTGCTGGCCTATGTGCTGGCCATCGTCGTCGCGCTGGTGAGCCACGTGCCCGGCGGCCTCGGCGTGTTCGAGGCGACCGTGGTCGCGCTCTGCCCGCAAGCGGCGCCGGGCATGCTGCTGTCCGCGCTGCTGGTCTACCGCATCGTCTATTACCTGCTGCCGCTCTGCGCCGCGCTGGTGCTGCTGGTGCACCACGAGCATGCCCGCTGGAAGCGCCCGGCGGGCCTGGCCCTCAAGGCGGGCGAGACGATGCTCACCGCGCTGGCGCCGCGCGCAGTCGCGCTGCTGGTGTTCCTGGGCGGCGGGATCCTGCTGCTCTCCGGCGCCACGCCTGCCCTGCCTGAGCGCATGGCGGCGATCCGGGGCCTCGTACCGCTGCCCTTCGTCGAGGCCTCGCAGATCGCCGCCAGCCTCGTGGGCACCCTGCTGCTGGTCCTGGCCCCGGCGCTTTACCGCCGCCTCGACGCCGCCTTCCTGCTCACCCGCGCGCTGCTCGTGGCGGGCGCGGCGTTCTCGCTGGCCAAGGGCCTCGACTATGAAGAGGCCGTGACCCTGCTCGCCGTCGCGGGCGTGCTGCAACTGGCGCGGCGCGGCTTCTGGCGGCGTACCGCGCTCACCACCGACGTGATGAGCGCCAACTGGATCCTCGCCATGGTGGCGACGATCACGCTGGTCATCGTGATCGGCTATTTCACCCAGACCTTCCCGGCCTATCGCGGCAGCCTCTGGTGGAAGTTCGCCTGGTCGGGCGATGCCTCGCGCTACATGCGGGCGAGCTTTGCCGTCGCCGTGGCGACCGGCGCCTTCGTGGTGCTGGCGCTGCTGCGCCCCTCGCGCCACTGCGGCCTGCCCGATGAAGGCCCGGTGGACGTCGACGAGGCCCTCACCCACGCCGTCCGCTCGGAATCGATGCTGGCGCTGACCGGGGACAAGCTGTTCCTGGCCGGGCCCGGCAACCGCAGCCTGCTGATGTACCAGGTGCGCGGCCATTCCTGGATCGTCATGGGCGATCCGGTGGGCGAACCGGCGGACTGGCCCGAACTGCTCTGGCGCCTGCGCGAACGGGCCGACGCCAATCAGGGCCGGGTGCTGCTCTATCAGGTCACCCCCGCCGTGCTGCCCATCGCCATCGACATGGGCCTGCAACTGATGAAATACGGCGAGGAAGCCCGCGTCGACCTCGCCCGGTTCTCGCTCGACGGCCCCGCCGCCCGCCCGCTGCGCCACGCCGTGCGCCGCGCCGAGCGCGAGGGCGCCGAGTTCTCCATCGTCCCCGCCGCCCGCGCCGGCGCGATCATGGGCGAACTGCGGCTGGTCTCGGACGATTGGCTGCGCGCCAAGGGCCAGCGCGAGAAAGCCTTCAGCGTCGGCCGCTTCGACGAAGCCTATATCGCCCGCTGCGACATCGCCGTGGTGCGCAAGCAAGGCGCGATTGTCGCCTTCGCCAACTTGTGGAAGACGGCGGGGCGCGAGGAACTCTCGGTAGACCTCATGCGCCACCGCGCCGAGGTGCCTTATGGCTGCATGGACTTCCTGTTCACGCGTCTGATGCTCTGGGGCCGGCAGGAAGGGTATGCGTGGTTCAACCTTGGCCTCGCGCCGCTGTCGGGCATCGAGGCCCGCCGCCTCGCCCCGACATGGGCGCGCGCGGCCGGCATGCTGTTCCGCCACGGCGCCGCGTTCTACGGCTTCGAGGGCCTGCGCAACTACAAGGAGAAGTTCGCGCCCTTGTGGGAACCCCGCTTCATCGCCTGCCACGGCGGCGTCGCGACCGGCCGCGCCCTGCTCGACCTGCAAGCCCTGATCGGCGACGGGCGGAGTGCGGGGAGATTGCGCGCAGGGCAGCGCAAGACGGCTTCGTAAGCGCGGCTCCACCCACCACCCACCACCCACCCCGCTCATGCCGAGCGTGTCGAACCATGGGGAACCGCAGCGCCCGGCCCCGGGGCCTTCGACAAGCTGAGGCCGGGCGGGACGGGAAGGTCCGCAGCGGCGGCGCAACCCGAACGCCTGCTACCCCTCGCGCCGCTCGAACGAGACCGGCACCGCCAGCCGGAACGGCAGGTCGGGCGAGGCGATGCGCGATTCGCTGCCGTTGTCGTGGATCAGCACCGCACGGCCGACGCCCGGCGTTGCCACCACGGCCACCACGCTATCGACCCATTCGTGCAGCAGTGCCTTGGCGCGGGCCAGTTCGGCCTCGGCACGGGTGGTGGTGCCCGAGGCTTCGAGTTCGGCTTCGAGTTCGACGATCCGCGCGGTGGCCTCGCCGATGCGGTCGGTGTTCTCGCTCATGATCGGGGTTCCTCGGCAAACATCGTTCGCCTAGGTGGCCACCGCCGAGGCACGAGGCAAGGCCCCGGCAATCGCTCTCGCGTTGAGTGTACTGCGGGTGCGCCAGTCGCATCCGCGAATGGCTTGCGGCACCGGCCCTCTCCCACTCCCGACCACCCATAGGGTAGGATCGCCGCGAGGTCGGCGGGTGCCGCCAAAATCCGCACGAGGCGGATTTTCGAGCCTTAGAGCAGTTTCCGATCCGACTGCATCGGATCAACTGCTCTAAGATTTTGGTTTTACGCGTTTTCCGAGTCATCAGGTGATACCACCTGATTGGAAAACGCTTTAAAGCGGGTTATCCAGCTTGATGACTTCTTCCTCGCTCGCGCGCTGGGTGGTCTTGAGCTGGCGCGGGGCGACGAAGCTGTCGAGCACCGGCTTGTCGCGCGCATAGAGGTCGTTGAACGCCTTCAGTTCGCCGTCGATCGCGCGGGCGAAGGTGAAGTAGGTGAGGTAGACCGGGAAGGTCCGCGTCATCGACACCTTGGTATATTCGCCCGAGCGCGAGATCTCCGCGGCTTCGGCGGCGGTCTTCTGGGCGCCGAGGATCGCCATCGTCATGCCCAGTTCCACCGCGCGCTCGGTGCGGATGCAGCCGTGGCTGAAGGCGCGCACGTCGGCGTTGAAGTACTGCTTCGAGGGCGTGTCGTGCAGGTAGATCGCGTGCGGGTTGGGCATGTCGATCTTCATCAGGCCCAGCGAATTGGTCGGCCCCGGCTGCTGGACGACGGTGATCACGCCGTCCGCGCTCTTGGTCGCCTTGTAGCCGGCGCGCTTCGCCCAGGCCGGGTTGCCCAGCACCTTGGCGCCCAGCCCCTCACCCTTGACGATCGACTGCGGCACCGTCCAGGTCGGGTTGAAGACGACGGCGCTGACCGTCTCGGCGAGCTGCGGCGTCGCGGTGCGGCCGGGCTTGCCGACCACCGTCTTGTAGCTGCGGATGATCCGGTTCTTCACCACGAGGCGCAGCTGGAACTCGGGAATGTTGGTCATCAGGTAGACATCGCCGAGGTCGCGGGCGAGCCAGCGCCAGCGGTCCATGTTCGCCTGGATCAGCGCGCGGCGCGCCTTGTCGGCCACCGGCGTCGCATTGTAGGCGGCCTTGAGCGCGGCATAGTCCGGGTTGGTCGGCGCCAGTTCGTCGACGACGCCGGCGACATCGTGGTTCGAGAGCGCCTGCGCCATGATCTGCGCGGTGGGCATCACGTCCTGGTCGGGGTCGACCGCGAACCACTGCACGCGCTGCGTCATCGGCGTGCGGCCATCGCGCAAGTCCTCGATCAGCCAGCCGAACACCCGGCTCGCCAGCTGGTCGAGCGCATCGCCCTCACCCGCGGCGATCGCCGCCTTGAGCGCGGCGGGCTGGTAGTCGGCCGGGATCAGACCTTCCTTGCCGATATAGCCGATGGTCTGCAGCAGCGCCTTGGCATCGGCCAGCGACCACGACATCACCGGCTCGGCCAGCAAGGCATCGGACTTGCCCGGTGCCGGCGCCGCGAGCGGCACCACGGGAGCGCCCGGGCTCGTCGCGGCCGGCACCGCGGCAGGAGCGGCGGACGCGGCCACCCGCGGGGACGGGGTCTTCGCTGCCGCAGGCGCGGTGCCGGTGGCCTGCGCGGCGGGCAGGATCGAGGTCGGCGTCGAAAGCTTCTTCGCCTTCTGGCTGCTCTGGCCGGCGGCCGTGTCGGCCTTCTGCGCCGCTACCGGCTGCGCGAGGACGCCCGTCGCCGCGACAACCGCCAGAACGCTGCAACCGAACCGCTTGAAACTCGCCATCTTGTCCTGAACCTGCCTGTCGTGATGAACCCCGGGGGGACGGGGTGGGAAAGCGGTCCGCCAAGACCGCGTCAGAAATATCGCTTTGCCCCCAACTGACCCCATGTTCAAGGATTTCGCCTGACCCTGCGATGAATTGAGCGATGAATGGCGCAACGGAACAGGCTCGCCGGACGGCATGGGACTTGCGCCCGCCCCGGCATGCGGCGAGAGGCAAGGACGTGATGCACGCGCCCGCCCCTGCCCCCCGCTCCCAGTTGATGCCCGTGCTGGCGGTCGTCGCCGGGATCGCCACGTTCAGCATGATGGACGCCGCCATCAAGGGCGCCTCGCTGGCGGTCGGCGTCTATAGCGCGCTGCTGTTCCGCAATCTTTTCGGCGCCTTGATGACGTTCCCGCTCTGGCTCGCGGCCGGCCGGCCCATCCCCAGCCGCCAGGTCCTCAAGGTCCATGCCCTGCGCGCAGCGATAACTTCGGCGATGGCCGCACTCTTTTTCTATGGCCTTGCACGAATTCCTATGGCCGAGGGAATCGCGCTTTCGTTCGTCTCGCCGATCATCGCGCTCTACTTCGCGGCGCTGCTGCTGGGCGAGACGATCCGCCGGCGGGCCATTCTCGCCTCGCTGCTCGGGGTCGGCGGCGTCGTCGTGATTCTCGGCGGGAAGCTGGGCGGCGGCGCCTATTCGGACGAGGCCCTGGCGGGAACGCTGGCGGTGCTGGCCTCCTCGGTGTTCTATGCCGCGAACCTCGTCCTCCAGCGCAAGCAGGCGCTGCTGGCCGGCCCGGTCGAGGTGGCGATGGCACAGAACCTCATCGTCACACTGATTTTCCTGGTTTTCTCGCCGTGGTTCGCGGTCCTGCCCGAAGTCCGCAGTCTTGGCCTGATCGCCGCCGGCGCCGCCCTTGCCACCGCCGCCCTGCTGTTCCTCGCCTGGGGCTATGCACGCGCCGAGACCCAGGTGCTGCTGCCGATCGAATATACCGGCTTCCTCTGGGCCGCGCTGCTCGGCTGGCTGATGTTCGACGAGACGCTGGGTTTCGCCACGGTTGCGGGCACGTTGCTGATCGTTGTCGGCTGCTGGATTGGTGCAAGAAACGCAACGACCTCGACGTAGGTCTGCACCCAGCCCCCCTTGACCTCCGGCCCCGGAACGCGCATCGGCGGGGCCGCAGACTCCGCTTTGTCGCGATGCAGCACGGCACTCCTTTTCGGGACCTGGCCAGTTCGGTTCCGTCGAGGGGCCGCGCTATTGGCGACAGGCTTCATACAGAAGGGGATAAGACCCAAAATGACCCAGGTCGGACAGGATACGCTCGGTACCCGCAGCACCATGACGGTCGGCGACAAGCAGGTCGCCTACTACTCTCTCAAGAAGGCTTCCGAGAAGCTGGGCGACATCAGCCGCCTGCCGTTCTCGATGAAGGTGCTGCTGGAAAACCTGCTGCGCTTCGAAGACGGCGGCTTCACCGTCTCGACCGACCACGTCCAGGCGGTGGTCGACTGGCAGAAGAACCCCGTCACCGGTGAGGAAATCCAGTACCGCCCGGCGCGCGTTCTGCTTCAGGACTTCACCGGCGTGCCCTGCGTGGTCGACCTTGCCGCGATGCGCGACGCGATCGCCAAGCTCGGCGGCGACACCAGCAAGATCAACCCGCTGGTCCCCGTCAACCTCGTGATCGACCACTCGGTCATGGTCGACGAATTCGGTCACCCCAAGGCGTTCGAAGAGAACGTGGAGATCGAATACCAGCGCAACATGGAGCGTTACGACTTCCTCAAGTGGGGCTCCAAGTCGCTCGCCAACTTCTACGCGGTTCCCCCGGGCACCGGCATCTGCCACCAGGTGAACCTGGAAAACATCGCCAAGTCGGTGTGGACCAGCGAAGACCAGAACGGTGAAACGGTTGCCTATCCCGACACCTGCGTCGGCACCGACAGCCACACCACCATGGTCAACGGCCTGGGCGTGCTGGGCTGGGGCGTCGGCGGCATCGAGGCGGAAGCCGCGATGCTCGGCCAGCCGGTCTCGATGCTGATCCCCGAAGTCGTCGGCTTCAAGTTCACCGGCGAGCTGAAGGAAGGCGTCACCGCCACCGACCTCGTGCTGACCTGCACCGCGATGCTGCGCAAGCACGGCGTGGTCGGCCGCTTCGTCGAATACTTCGGCCCCGGCCTCGCCTCGCTGTCGCTGGCCGACCGCGCGACGCTCGCCAACATGGCCCCCGAATACGGCGCCACCTGCGGCTTCTTCGGCATCGACGACAAGACGCTCGACTACCTGCGCCTCACCGGCCGCGAGGAAGAGCAGATCGCGCTTGTCGAAGCCTATGCCAAGGAACAGGGCTTCTGGATGGAAGCCGGCGCTGCCGACCCGATCTTCTCGTCCACCCTCGAACTCGACATCTCGACCGTCGTGCCCTCGCTGGCCGGTCCGAAGCGTCCGCAGGACTGGGTTGCCCTTCCCGACGTCGACGACGTGTTCAACAAGGACATGGCCGAGACCTACAAGAAGTCGGCCACCCGCGTCCCCGTCGAAGGCAAGGACTTCGACATCGGTGACGGCGACGTCATGATCGCCGCCATCACCAGCTGCACCAACACCTCGAACCCGAGCGTGCTGGTCGCCGCCGGTCTCGTCGCCAAGAAGGCCGACGAGCTGGGCCTGAAGCCTAAGCCCTGGGTCAAGACCTCGCTCGCCCCCGGTTCGCAGGTCGTCACCGACTACCTCAACAAGGCCGGCCTGCAGTCGCACCTCGACAACATCGGCTTCAACCTGGTCGGCTACGGCTGCACCACCTGCATCGGCAACTCGGGCCCGCTCGCCGAACCGATCTCGAAGGCGATCAACGAGAACGGCCTGGTCGCCAGCGCCGTGATCTCGGGCAACCGCAACTTCGAAGGCCGCGTCTCGCCCGACGTGCGCGCCAACTTCCTGGCCTCGCCGCCGCTGGTCGTTGCATACGCCCTGAAGGGCACCGTGGTGGAAGACTTCACCACCACCCCGATCGGCGTCAGCAAGGACGGCACCGACGTGTTCCTCAAGGACATCTGGCCGACCAACAACGAAGTGGCCGAAACCATGGCCACCTGCATGGACCGCCCGATGTTCCAGGCCCGCTATGCCGACGTCTACAAGGGCGACAAGCACTGGCAGGCGATCAACGTCACCGGTTCGGAAACCTACTCGTGGCGCGCCGGTTCGACCTACGTCGCCAACCCGCCGTACTTCGAAGGCCTGGAAATGACCCCGGCGCCGGTGAACGACATCATCGAGGCGAAGCCGCTGCTGATCCTCGGCGATTCGATCACCACCGACCACATCTCGCCGGCCGGTTCGATCAAGGCCGACAGCCCGGCGGGCCAGTGGCTGATGGAGCACCAGGTCGCCAAGGCGGACTTCAACTCCTACGGTTCGCGCCGTGGCCACCACGAAGTCATGATGCGCGGCACCTTCGCCAACATCCGCATCCGCAACGAAATGGTCCCCGGCATCGAAGGCGGCATGAGCCGCTTCGGTGAAGAGGTTCTGCCGGTCTACGACGTCGCGCAGAAGTATAAGGAGCAGGGCACGCCGATGGTGGTCGTGGCCGGCAAGGAGTACGGCACCGGTTCGTCGCGCGACTGGGCGGCCAAGGGCACCAACCTTCTCGGCGTCCGCGCCGTGATCGTCGAGAGCTTCGAGCGCATCCACCGTTCGAACCTGGTCGGCATGGGCGTGCTGCCGCTTCAGTTCAAGGATGGCGACACCCGCCAGACCCTGGGCCTGACCGGCGATGACGCCTTCACGATCAAGGGCGTTGCCAGCCTCAAGCCGCGCCAGGACGTGGAAGTCGAAGTGACCCGTCCGGACGGTTCGACCTTCACCTTCACCGCGCTGTGCCGCATCGATACCGCCAACGAAGTGGAATACTTCAACAACGGCGGCATCCTGCAGTACGTGCTGCGCAAGCTGGCCGCCTAAGCCGCCAGCCGCCTTACCGGCTCAAGAAGGAAACCCCGTCCCGCGTTCGCGCGGGGCGGGTTTTTTTCGTGGCGCCCGACCGCCTGCCGAGAGCGGCCGCCTTGCCGAGAGCGGCCGCCTTGCCGAGACCGGCCGTACGCAGCGGGCACAAAAAAGGGAGAAGCGCCCCCCGACGCTTCCCCCTTCTTCCAGACCCCGCCCCCGGTCTTGCGGGGCCGCGATCCGGGCCGGCCCGTCGCAGCGGCGGCCGGATGATCTCCTGGCGGCGCTCAGCCCGCCTTGCGTCCCGCCAGCCGCTGGCGCGCCACCAGCGCGGCGGCGGCGGCGCCGAACAGCACCAGCATCGGCGGCGCCGGCACGTCGGTCGGCGGCGGCGGGCTGTCGCCCGGCGGCGGGCCGCCGCTGGTCGTCGTGGTCGTGCCGCTGCTGCCCGACGAGGACCCCGAGGTCGAACTCGAAGAGGAGGTCGACGAAGACGTCGACGAGGACGTCGAAGAGGACCCCGAACTGGAGCCGCTCGAAGATCCCGAGGACGATCCCGAAGAGGACCCCGAGGAGGAACCGGACGAGGAGGAACCGGACGAGGAGGAACCGGACGAGGAACTGGAGCTGGAACTCGACGACGACGAACTGGACGAGGAACTCGACGACGACGAGCTGGTCGTCGAGGTCACGTTGCCCGAGGTCGTCGTGGTGGTCGAAGTGACATTGCCAGAGGTCGAAGTGGTGGTGCTGACGCCGCCGGTCGTGGTGGTGGTCGTGGTCGTCGTCGAGCCGCTGGAGGTCTGGCCGTTCTGGGTATCGGTGGGCACGCCCGAAGTAGTGCCGGACGTGGTGCCCGAGGAACTGCTCGAACTCGAGGTCGTGCCGGACGAAGTCGAAGTGGACGTCGAACCGGTGGTGGTCGAACTGATCACGACATTGCCGCCGCTCGACCCGCTGCCGCCGAAGAAACCGCCGAAGAAGCCGCCGCCGAAACCGCCGCCGCTCGATCCGCCGCCGATCACCACCGGAGTGCCGCCGCAGCAGCCGGAAACCGGCGGCGCGGCGGGGGGCACGTAACTCGGCAAAGGGGCCATGTCGTAACGGGGGATCTCGCGGCGCGCGGTCAGCACCGGTTCGGGGCGCGGGATCACGCGGCGCGCCCTGCGGGGAATCGTCCGCTTGGCGGGGCGGGCGACTTTCGCCTGCTTGAGCTTGTGGTATTCGACGCCGCTCGCCTGCGTCTCAGCGACGTGGACAGCCCCGCCGCCGATGATCGCGCAGCCCGCCGCACAGGCAGACAGCTTCGCCAAGGCCATTCGAACCGACATAGCTTTCTCTCTTCGCTCCCTCCGGACCCGCCGACCGCGACCATATGTCGTGAAGGTCCGTTAGCGCCTACCAAGCGCAGATAGAGGTTAAGGGAACAATGGCATTCTCGCGAAATCGTGTCCCGGCCTGCGATAAACTCGGTTAGTTTTTGCGGTTGACAGCCATAGTGTGCCGTTGCGGGACTGTTGCCGCCGTTTTCCGTAAGCTTTGCCGAAGCTTTTCACGGATCTGCAAAATCGCCGGACTCCGGCTCAGTCCCCCTGCGAATCGAACAGGCCGCCCTGCTGCGGCGGAACCAGCCCGAGATGCTGCCAGCCCCGATCGTTGAGGCAGCGCCCGCGGGCGGTGCGGGCGATCAGGCCGAGCTGGATGAGATAGGGCTCGATCACTTCCTCGATGGTGTCGCGCGGCTCGGAGAGACCCGCCGCCAGCGTTTCCACCCCCACCGGGCCGCCCTTGTAGATGTCGGCGATCATATGCAGGTAGCGCCGGTCCTGGGCGTCGAGGCCGATCGAATCGACTTCCAGCCGGGTCAGCGCATCATCGGCGATCGCGCGGGTGATCACGTCCGACCCGGCGACATGGGCAAAGTCGCGCACGCGGCGCATCAGCCGTCCGGCCACGCGCGGCGTGCCCCGCGCCCGGCGGGCGATCTCGGTCGCCCCGCCCTTGTCCATGCCGATGCCGAGCAGCCCGGCGCCGCGCGTGACGACCTTTTCCAGTTCCTCGACGGTGTAGAACTGCAGCCTTACGGGAATGCCGAAACGGTCGCGCAGCGGGGTCTGCAGCAGGCCCTGCCGGGTCGTCGCGCCGACCAGCGTGAAGGGCGGCAGGTCGATCCGCACCGAACGCGCCGAGGGGCCCTCGCCGATGATGAGGTCGAGCGCGCGGTCCTCCATCGCCGGGTAGAGCACTTCCTCGACCACCGGATTGAGGCGGTGGATCTCGTCGATGAACAGCACGTCGCCGTGCTCGAGATTGGTCAGCAGCGCGGCAAGGTCGCCCGCCTTGGCGATCACCGGGCCGCTGGTGGCGCGGAAACCGACGCCCAGCTCGCGCGCGACGATCTGCGCCAGCGTCGTCTTGCCGAGGCCCGGCGGGCCGAAGAACAGCGTATGGTCCATCGCCTCGCGCCGCGACTTGGCGCTCTCGATGAAGACGCGCAGATTGTCCTTCGCCGCCGCCTGCCCGACGAATTCGGCAAGCGTCTTGGGCCTGAGCGCCGCATCGGCGTCCTCCGGCTGGCGGGACGAGGTGAGGATGGGGTTATCGGTCACAACGATTTGCGCCAAATATCACTAAAATTGGTCTTCGGATTTTTGCGACAAGATTCGATAAGATCGTTCCAATTCTTATCAAAATCAAATTTACTCAATGATGCCGCGCCACCCCTTCGGAGTGCAGACGCAACGAACATTCCCCGGAGCGTTTTATATATACGCAATTCCTCTCGTCGAGAAAGCCCCCTTTCGGAATCAAACCAATCCGAGTCTATAACAAATTGGCGACAACTATATTTCTCGGAAAATGCCTGAGTGTATTCGACATTTAGCTTTATCACTGTTCGAACTGCTTTGCCGGATTCATCAAGCGCAGGCGTCAACTTCCAGTTCTTCACTGCATCCACAGCCGCTTGATCCAAGATAACCGAACCGCTTGACTGCTTTACGCTAGCATCTTCAACCAGCCCAGCCTCGGTTATCACGGCACTAACCAAGACAGTCCCATTATGACCAGCCAACTTCGCATCCGCCGGAAATTCTTGAGGACCATCAATAACGGTTGGCGACTTGGCCACCTCTGCACGCGTATCGGCTGGCGGCTGCGCCGAGCTAATACTCGACAGGCCCAAAGCCGCTGCGGCGAGAACGCCTCGACAATGAAATCCCCGCATTTTCATCACCATCATCCCGCCGCCTTCTTCAGCGCCACGCGAACAAGGTCATTGAGCCCCGCATCCTCGCCCAGTTCCTCCATCGCCTTGCCGACCGCCATCGCCGCGACCGCCGGCTTGAAGCCGAGGTTCTGCAGCGCCGAGACGGCATCCGCACCGGCATCGCCCGCTGGCGCCGCCGCAGCGGCGAGGCCCGGCGCGCCGGGCACGGTGGGCATGCCGCCCGCCTTGTCCTTGAGTTCGTTGACGATGCGGCTGGCGAGCTTGGGGCCGACGCCGTTGGCGCGCGCCACCATGGCGCTGTCGCCCCCGGCACAGGCGCGCTGCAGTTCCTCGGTGGTGAGCGCCGAGAGGATCGCCAGCGCGACCTTGGAGCCCACCCCCTGAACCGCCGTCAGCAGGCGGAACCAGTTGCGCTCCGCCCCGCTGGTGAAACCGATCAGACGCTGGTCGGTCTCGGACACCTGCATCTCGGTGTGGACGACGACCTTGTCGCCCCGGATGCCGAGATGGTCGAGCGTGCGCGCCGAACAGTGGACGAGATAGCCCACCCCGTTCACGTCGATGATCGCCCAGTCGGGGCCGGTATCGTCGAGCAGGCCAGTCAGCTTTGCGATCATGGTTTGTTCCCCATGAGGCTCCTATGGCCGATGCCCGCCCGCGCGGCAAGCACGATCAGCAGCGCAATCGCCGCCCGCCCCATGACAGCGCGAATCGCCCATGCTAACCCGCCGCCATGGGGAAAGACGCCGGGGCCGCGCGGGCGGGAAATCGTTGGTCGTGGCCGGTTCTGGCGGCCTTGCCGGTTACACTCGCCGCGGTGGGACTGCGGATCGCCCATTTCTCGCCGTTCGAGATCATGCACGCCGATGAGCTGATGCAATATCTCGAACAGGGCAATCGCCTTGCCACCGGGCGAGGCTTGGTCCCCTGGGAAGCGCATTTCGGCTTGCGCAGCGCCGTGATCGAACAAGGCCTCGCCCTGTTCCTGTGGCTGGGCCACCTGCTGTCGGACCAGCAGCTTTTTGCGGTCCGCCTTGCCCGGGCCGCCTTCGGCGCACTGACCTTGCTGACCCTTCCCGCCGCCTGGCGGCTGGGCGCGCTATCCTCGCGCCGTCACGCGCTGGTCGCGCTGTTCGTCGCCTCGGTGTGGTGGGAAGCGGTGCTGTTCAGCGACCTCCTGCTTTCGGAAAGCCTGGCCAGCGCCCTGATCCTGCTCGCCGCCGCGCCGTTGCTGGCCGATGGCGACCGCTCCGCGAACGGCCGGGCGAGCGACCTGTCCCTGCTGACAAGCGGCTTGCTGCTTGGCCTCGGCGTGTTGGCGCGGCTGCAATACGCGCCCTTCGTCGCGGTGCTGGCGCTCGGCGCGCTGCGGCTGGACTGGCGGCGCTGGCGGCCGGTGATGCTGGGCGGGCTTGCCGCTGCTCTGCTGGGCGCGGCCAGCGATCTGGCCATGGGCCGCGTTCCGTTCGCGTGGGTTATGGTCAATGTCGCGATGAACATCGGCCATGGGATCGCCTCCCGCTTCGGTGTTTCGGGGCCGTTTGCCTACCTGATCGGGCTCTACACGCATCTGGCGCCGATCATGGTGCCGCTCGTGGTCGCCGCCTTGCTGGCCGGGCGGCGCTACTGGCCGCTGATGGCCGCCGCCACGGTCAACGTGCTGGTCCACAGCCTGATCGCCCACAAGGAGTACCGGTTCATCTGGCTGTCCACGCTGACCGTGCTGATCCTGGCGGCGATTGCCACGGTGCGGCTCGCGGACCGCCTGGCAGAGCGCCGGGGCGGCATTGCCGGACCGGCGGGTATTGCCGGACCGGCGGGCATTGCGATCGTCTGCCTTGCCTGGCTGGGCGCGTCGTTCGCGTCCGAATACAAGAGCGGGGGCTATCCGGCCTTTCGCGGCGGCGGCGCAGTACCGCGACTGGCGCTGCGGGCGCTGGACGATCCCAGCGCCTGCGCGATCGCGCTGGACTTCGAAATCAAGGCGCATCTCGTGCCGGCGCTGCTGCCCCGGCCGGTACCGATCCTGCTCGTCCCCACCGGCGACAGGCCGCTGTCCGGCACTCTGCCGCCGGGACTGGCACAGGGCGCCAATGCGCTGATCCTCGCCACGCCGGATAGCGCCTTACCCGGATGGCACCGCGAGGCGTGCGAGGCCATGGGCGACCAGCAGGCCTGCCTGTTCCGCCGCGAAGGGACCTGCGCCCCGGCCCCGGAATGGTCCTATCAGCGGATGATCGACGTCGATGCGGGGCTGGCGAGGCGGCCCTGACGCCGCTTAGGCCAAGCCCCTGCGGAATCCGCCTGGCGGAGTGATTGTGACATTCGCATCCGCTGGCGGATGGGATGGGTTTGCGAAATGTCGGAATCGAACCGCTAGCGATGGCTCCCAAGCATGTTCGCGTGGGTGATGGCAACGGCAAGCGCATCCGACGCGTCCTCGCCCGCCAGCTTCACGCCGGGGAGCAGCACTTTCAGCATGTGCTGGATCTGCTTCTTGTCGGCGCCGCCGGTGCCGACCAGCGCCTTCTTGATGACCTTGGTGGAATATTCCGCCACCGGCAGCCCCGCGCGCGCGATCGACAGCATGGCGACGCCGCGCGCCTGCCCCAGCTTCAGCGTCGACTGCGGGTTCACGTTGACGAAGACTTCCTCCACCGCGCCGGCATCGGGCCGGTGATGGAGGATCACGTCGGTCAGCGCCGCGTCGAGCTCGACCAGGCGCTCGGCCATGCCGGCCTTGGCATCGGTGCGGATCTGCCCGTTGGCGACATGGCTGAGGCGGCTGCCGCTCTTGGCGACGATGCCCCAGCCGGTGCAGGTGAGCCCCGGATCGAGGCCGATGATGATCATGGGATCAGACCTTGAGGCCGAGGCGCGGGCCGAGATGCACCATCAACAGGTAGAGCAGGACGGTCAGCACGCAGCCCGCCAGCAGCGAGAGCCAGAAGCCGATCCCGTGGCGCAGCAGCACCGGGATCAGCAGGAACATCGGCAGCGAGGGCAGCACGTACCAGAAGGTCGCCTGTGCATGCACCGCCATGTTCTCGGCATCGGGCCGGGCATGCCACAGGAGCATCATGCCCAGCACCGAGACCAGGGGAAGCGAGGCGACAAGCGCGCCCATCGCGGGCAGGCGCTTGCCGATCTCGGCGATCGCCACGATCATCGCGCCGGAGATCAGCGCACGGGCGATCAGGGCCAGCATGTCAGGCGAGTTTCGCCATGACCTCGTCGGAGATCTCGTAGTTGCCCCAGACGGTCTGGACGTCGTCGTCGTCTTCCAGCGTGTCGACCAGCTTCATCAGCGTGCCGGCAGTGTCGGCATCGACATCGACCGAGAGGTTGGGCTTCCAGGCGAGCTTCACGCCCTCGGCCTCGCCCAGCACCTTTTCCAGTTCGCGGGCGACTTCGTGCAGCGAATCGACCGAGACCCAGATCGAGTGGCTGCCCGGGTTCTCGTCGCCGTCGCCCATGTCGCTCTGGACGTCCTCGGCGCCGGCTTCGATGGCGGCCTCGAGGACCTTCTCCTCGTCACCCACCGAGGCGGGGTACTCGATCAGGCCGAGACGTTCGAAACCGTGCGAAACCGCGCCGGAGGCACCGAGGTTGCCGCCGTTCTTGGAGAACGCCGTGCGCACGTTGGTGGCGGTGCGATTGCGGTTGTCGGTCAGCGCCTCGACGATGAGGGCGACGCCGCCGGGGCCGTAACCCTCGTAGCGCACTTCCTCGTAGTTCTCGGCATCGCCCTTGCTGGCCTTGTCGATCGCGCGCTGGATGTTGTCCTTGGGCATCGACTGCGCCTTGGCGGCGTTGACGGCGGCGCGCAGGCGCGGGTTCATGTCCGGGTCGGGCATGCCCATCTTGGCAGCCACGGTGATTTCGCGGCTGAGCTTGCTGAACTGCGCCGAGCGCTTCTTGTCCTGCGCACCCTTGCGATGCATGATGTTCTTGAATTTGGAATGGCCTGCCATGGGGTCCGCTCTTGCTTCGCTCACCTGCCTGCCTGCTTGCGGCGATAACCGCGAGGGCCGGGCAGCGAGGTCCGTTGAATGATGTGTGCCAGATGACGCAGGGCGCGCCTTACAACAGGCCGGCACCCAAGGGCAACCGCCCGTTCCGCTTGCCTGCCCGAACAGCAACGGGCCAAAGGATTTGGCAAGAAAACTCCGCTAGCAGATCGCCATGGCCACCCGGACCCCGACTTCCGCCGCTTCCCCCCAGCCTGCGCAGGCAGAGCCCAGCGCACCGGTGCCTGCACCGATAGCTGCGCCTGCAGGCCCGCTGGCGCTGCTGCGCGAAGTGCCCGCCTTCCTGAAAAGGCCCGCGATCCTCAAGCCGATGGGCCTGCGGGCGGGCGCGGGCTGGGCCGCGCTGGGAGTGCTGAGCGGGCTCCATGTCGCGGTGCTGCTGCTGGTCGTGCTGCCGCTGATCGGCCTGTGGCAGCAGGCCATGCACCTGCCCGCACCCGATGCCTTCGACAGGCTCCCCACAGGCTGGCTGCTGCCGATCACGGTGCTGATCGCACCGATCGCCGAAGAGACGGTCTTCCGGGGCTGGCAGAGCGGACGCCCGCGCGCCTTGTGGCTGCTGCTCTGCGGCGTGCTGTTCGCCGGCCTTGCCGTCTCGGCAAGGGCGCTGGCACCGCTGGCGCTGCTGGGCGCGCTGGTGGCGCTCGCGCTCGCCGCGCTCGGCGGCTGGCTCGTGCTGCGCAGGCGGCAAGCGGCGGCGGTCTGCCGCGCGGCCTTTCCGATGATTTTCTGGATCGCGGCGCTGGTCTTCGCCGCCTTTCACCTGATGAACTACCCGCGCGTCTCGGCGGCAATGCTGCCGATGGTGCTGCCGCAGCTCTGGGCCGGACTGATGCTGGGTTTCACCCGCCAGCGCATCGGCCTGCCGGCCGCGATGCTCCAGCACATGGCCGCCAATGCGGCGACCATGGTGCTGGTGCAACTGGGCGGCTGATCGCGGACCCGCGCGCGGCGGATCCTGCCGCTTCCGGGCCGAAGCCCGGACACCCGTCAGTCGATGCCGAGCGCGGTCTTGTAGGTGTCGAGCAGCATGTCCATCTCGCGGCGGTCGTCCGGCTTCATCTTACGGATGCGGACGATCTGGCGCATGATCTTGACGTCGTAGCCGACCGCCTTGGCTTCGTTGTAGACGTCGCGGATATCGTCGCCGATGCCCTTCTTTTCTTCTTCGAGGCGCTCGACGCGCTCGATCAGCAGGCGCAGGCGATCGTCGGTGGTTTCGGCCATGGGGTTCGTGCTCCGGAACTAGGATGAATCGATTTGGCGGGGCTGATAGCGGCTGCGCGGGATTCGGGCAAAGCGCCGGCCTGTGGAAATCGCGCAAAGACTCCGCCGGCGGGACAATGCCCGCCGGCGGCAGGGCCCGTCACGCCAGCCGGAACTCGCCCGCCTGGGCGCTGAGGCGCGAGATCTCGCTGTCGAGATTGAGCGCGGCGGCCGACGTCTGCTCGACCATCGAGGCGTTGTACTGCGTCGTGCGTTCCATCTCGCCGATAGCGGTGGTCACCTGGGTGATGGCGGCGGACTGCTCGCGGTTGTCGGTGGTCATGCGCGCCAGCAGCCGGTGGACCTTGCCCACCCCCTCGACGATCTCGACCAGCGCCGAATCGACCGAATTGACCGCCTCCACCGCACTGGCGACTTCCGACTGGGTGACGCCAAGCTGCTCGCGGGCATTGCGCGCCTCTTCCTCGGCCCGCATGGCAAGCGCCGAGACAAGATCGGCCACAACCGCGAAACCGCGCCCGGCCTCGCCCGCGCGGCCGGCCTCGACCGCCGCGTTCATCGCCAGCACCCGGGTCTGGAAGGCGATCTTGTCGACCCCCTCGATCACCGTGTCGATGCCCTTGGCGCAGCCCGAGACGCGGCCCATCGTCTCCACCGTCTCACCGGCAACCGCGCGGCCCTTGCCGACCAGCGCGATCACCCCGTCGGCACTCTCCAGCGTCTGCCCGGCAGCGACCGCGGTGCTCCGGAGGCGATCCTCCATCGAGACGATCGCGGCCGAGGTCTGCTCGAGGCTCGCGGCATTGGCCTCGGTACGGCGCGCGAGGTCGTCGGAGGCCTGGGAGATCTCGCTCGAACCGGTGCGGATCGCCTGCGCGCGCACCTGCACCGCGCCGACGAGATCGCGCAGCCGCCCGATCGCCTCGTTGAAATGGCTCTTGAGCTGGCTGAACTCGCCGGTGAACTCGGCCGTCACCTGGGCGGTGAGATCGCCGCGCGCCAGCTTTTCCAGCTGGGCGGTGAACTGTTCGACCATCGCGGCCTGATCGCGCGCGGTGATCCGCTGCTGGCGCGCGGTCTCGCGGAAGGTGAACATCGCCTGGGTCATGCGGCCCACGCAGTCGCGGTAATCGGTATAGTCCACCGGGCTGTCGAGGTCGCCCGCGGCCACCCCCTCCATGCGCACGACGGTGGAGACATAAGGCACGCAGATGCCCTCGCGGCAGGCCATGCCGAAGAGCCAGGCGCCCAGCGTCAGCGCCAGGCCCAGCGGCAGGCCGTACACCCGCGGCAGCAGCGCCGCGCAGAGCACCGCCACCAGCATCGCGGCGGCCATGAGGGAGAAGGCGAGGAAGGTTTTCTGCCGGATAGGGGCATGTTTGACGAACCAGTCGACCATCGGACGTTTCTCGCTTCAGGGGGATAGCTAGAAGTATGCCTAACTCGCATTATCGTACTTATAGGCCAGAACCCCGAAAACGCGGGGCTTCCCTCTGATTTTTGGAGAAAGTTTCGTTAGACTCGCCTTATCGCCGCCCCATCGGCAGCAGACCCGTTCCTCGCGGGCCGCCCTCCTCAGTGCCCGGGGGCGTTCTTCTTCAGGCTCTCCTCCATCCGCGCCAGCTGCGCGGCGGTGGCCTCGCCCTGGTACTTGTCCTTCCATTCGCCGAACGGCATGCCGTGGATCACTTCGCGCGCGGCGGCCTTGTCGCCGGCAAAACCGGCGTCGCGGATCCAGTCGGCCAGGCAATTGCGGCAAAATCCGGCGAGCCCCATCAGCTCGATGTTCTCGGCATCGTGACGCTGCTGCAAGTGCTTGACGAGACGGCGGAAAGCCGCTGCCGCAACCGCGTCATCAAGAGCGTCTATGGAGTTGTTTTCGTGCATGGCGCGTCGCTTGGTCCTTGGTTTGTCAGACAAGCTTTGCCATAGATCGCCCCGATACAGGAAGAGGCACACTGACCTTGGCAACCACTCCACCATTCCGTCGCTCGCCCCACCACCGCGGCATCAAGCGCCAGCGCAAGGTCAAGATCCTTGCCACGCTCGGCCCGGCGAGCCGTGACCGGGAAACCATCGAGAAGCTGCTGAAAGCCGGCGCCGATGCGTTCCGCGTCAACATGAGCCACGGCGATCACGACACCCACCGCGAGACCATCGCCAACATCCGCGCGGTGGAAAAGGACGCGATGCGCCCGATCGCCGTGCTCTGCGACCTGCAGGGCCCGAAGCTGCGCGTCGGCACGTTTGCCGAGGGCAAGGCCTTCATCCGCCACGGCGCCCACTTCACGCTGGACCGCGACCCCACCCCGGGTGACGACAACCGCGTCTGCCTGCCGCATCCCGAACTGTTCGGCATCCTCGAGAAGGGCCAGCGCCTGCTGATCGACGACGGCAAGCTGCGCCTCGTGGTGATCCGCGCCGAAGCCGATTCGATCCTGTGCTCGGCCGAAGTCGGCGGCGCGATCTCCGACCGCAAGGGCGTGAACGTGCCCGACGCGATCGTCCCGGTGCCGGCGCTGACCGACAAGGACCGCCGCGACCTTGCTTTCGCGGTCGAGCAGGGCGCCGACTGGATCGGCCTCTCCTTCGTGCAGCGCCCCGAAGACGTCGCCGAGGCCCGCCGCCTGATCGGCGGGGCCTGCGCGCTGATGTCGAAGATCGAGAAGCCTGCCGCAGTGCAGTCGATCGACGGGATCATCGAGCTGTCGGACGGCATCATGGTCGCGCGCGGCGACCTCGGCGTCGAACTGCTGCCCGAACAGGTGCCGCCGATCCAGAAGCACATCGTCGCCAAGACCCGCGCCAGCGGCAAGCCGGTGGTGGTGGCCACGCAGATGCTGGAATCGATGATCAGCAGCCCCTCGCCGACCCGCGCCGAAGTCTCCGACGTCGCCAACGCGGTCTACGACGGCGCCGACGCGGTGATGCTCTCGGCCGAAACCGCCGCCGGCCAGTGGCCGGTCGAGGCGGTGACGATCATGGACCGCATCGCCGTCTCGGTCGAACACGATTCGACCTACCGCGAGCGTATCCACCTCGCCTCGACCCCGCCCGATCCGACCACCGCCGACGCGCTTTCCGCCTCCTGCGCGACGATTGCCGATACCCTGCCGATCGAGGGCATCATCGTCTTCACCGGCTCGGGCGGTTCGGCCCGCCGCGTCGCGCGTGAGCGTCCCGCCGCGCCGATGCTGGTGCTCACCCCGACGCTCGCCACCGCCCGCCGCCTGGCGCTGCTGTGGGGCGCGCATACGGTGACCACCAAGGACATCGGCAGCTTCGAGGAGATGATCGCCAAGGGCAAGCGCATGGCCCTGCGCCACGGTTTCGGCGCCGCCGGCACCCGCCTCGTGGCGCTGGCGGGCGTGCCGTTCGGCGTGCCGGGCTCGACCAACCTGCTCCACGTCGTCACCCTCACCGGCAACGAACTGGACTGACCCGGCCATGGCGCTTCACACCCTGTGGATCTACGCCGTCGCGGTCTTCCTGCTGAGCGCGACGCCGGGTCCCAACATGCTCCACGTGCTCTCGCGCAGCGTGGAACTGGGCGTGAAGCGCACCCTTGCCACCATGGCGGGCTGCCTCCTGGGTCTTGTCACCCTGCTGGCCGCCTCCGCCGTGGGGTTGGGGGCGCTGCTCCATGCGCTGCCCGGCACTTTCACCGCGCTGCGCATCGCGGGCGCGGGCTATCTGCTGTTCCTGGCGGTCAAGGCCTGGCGCGCGCCGGTGAGCGAAGACGATGACGTGGCGCAGACGGTGCGCCCCGCAATCTCGGGGCTGGCCCTGTTTCGCGGCGGCTATGCGATCGCGATCAGCAATCCCAAGGCCATCGTCTTCGCGGCGGCCTTCCTGCCGCAGTTCATCGATCCCGCCCGCCCGCAGGCCTCGCAGTTCGCCATCCTGGTGGCGGTCTTCGCGGTGATCGAGGCGTTCTGGTACGCGGTCTACGCGTTCAGCGGCCGCGCGCTCTCGCGCCATCTGGGTCGTGCCGGCGTCAAGCGCGTGTTCAACCGGCTGACCGGCGGGCTGTTCGCCGGCTTCGGCCTCTCGCTGCTGGCCTTCCGCGCCGCCTGACGGAAGCTGCCCTCCCCGCGGATGGGGAGGGCTCGCTTACCCCCGCGCCCCGAACAGCGCGCTGCCCACGCGCACATGCGTGGCGCCCAGCATGATCGCGGTCTCGAAGTCCTCGCTCATGCCCATCGACAGGCCGGAAACCCCGTTATCCGCCGCGAGCTTGGCAAGCAGGGCAAAGAACGGCGCCGCCTCGATGCCGGCCGGCGGCACGCACATCAGCCCCGCAAGCGGAATATCCGCACTGCGCACTTCGGCGAGCAGGGCGGGCAGATCGGCAATCGGGCAACCGCCCTTCTGCTCTTCCGCGCCGATGTTCACCTGCACGAAGCACGGCACCCGGCGGCCCAGCTTGTCCATCGCCTTGGCCAGCGCCGAGACCAGCGAGGGCCGGTCGAGCGCGTGGATGCAGTCGAACAGCGCGACCGCGTCCTCGGCCTTGTTGGACTGGAGCTGGCCGACGAGGTGCAAAACCACGTCGGGATGGGCCTCGCGCAGCGCCGGCCACTTGGCCTCGGCTTCCTGCACGCGGTTTTCCCCGAAGACGCGCTGCCCCTCGGCGAGGAGCGGCAGGATCGCCTCGGCGGGGTGGGTCTTGGCGATGGCGACGAGTTCGATGGCCTGAGGTTCGCGTCCGGCAATGGTGGCGGCGTGGGCGATCCGGGCGCGAACGGCCTGGAGAGGAGAAGCTGGCTGATCCATGGCGCGCTGCTATAGCGTCCCCGTGCCGAACCGCCAGTCACCTCTTGCGCCCGACATCTGGCCCGACATCTGGCTCGTCAGCGACGCCCGCAACGATGCCGCGCTCGAAACCGCGCTCGCGCGCCTGCCGCGCGGATCGGGGCTGGTGCTGCGCCACTACCACCTGCCGTCTGCCGAACGCCGCGCCCGCTTCGCGGTTCTGAAGCGCGTAGCCCGCCGTTTCGGCCACCGCATTGTCCTGTCCGGCAGCGCCCGCGAAGCTCGGCAATGGGGCGCCGATGGGGCTTATGGCGCGGCGGACAGACTAGTCCGAGGCCCCGCCACGCTGCGCCTCGTCACCGTCCATTCGCTGCGCGAACTCGCGCATGCCCACCGCGCCCGCGCCGCCATGGCCGTGCTCTCGCCGGTCTTCGCCACCCGCTCGCACCCCGGCGGCAAGACGCTGGGGCCGACGCGGTTTCGCCTCCTGGCGGCGCGCTCGAAGGTGCCCGTGATCGCCCTTGGCGGCATGACGCCACATCGCGCCCGCACGCTACCTGCCCGCAAATGGGCGGCGATTCAGGCGTTTATCTGACCGCCCACAACCTTGTTCCCGATCCATTCTTGACGGCGAGTCCCCCGCCGACGCATTATATCGGGCCGAAATCAAGGGAATTTCCAATGGCGACACGGCCCCTCGCACCCGGACGGCGAATCGCCAAGCCGGACTGGCGCGCAGTGCTCAAGCGGTCCTTGCGCCGCGCGGGCGAGCTGGGCGGCGCCCTGCTGCTGTTCGCGGCGATGGCCTTCCTCACCCTCGCGCTGCTCAGCTACCACCAGACCGATCCTTCCGCCTCGACCGCCGCCGGCGGCCCGGCGGAGAACTGGATGGGCCCGGTCGGCGCCTGGGTGGCGGAGCGGGTGCTGCTGCTGTTCGGCCCGGTTTCCGCGCTGTTCGTGCCGCTGCTCTATGTCTTCGCGCGCAAGCTCTGGCTGCTGGTCGAGGAAGAGGACGGCGAGATCGAGCCTTCCAACCAGCGCTGGTGGCGCCCGGTCTTCGTGCTGGCGCTGGCGATGGTGCTGATCGCCACGGTGCTCAGCCTCGCCTTCCCGCAGGCCGGTGCCACCGGCACCCTGCTCGGCCTCACCTATGTCCAGCCCGGCGGCACCCTGCCTGCCTCGATGGGCGGCATTTCCGGCCTGCTCGGCGCCTGGGTGATCGAGACGCTGACCGGCTTCCTGCCCGGCGTCTTTGCCTCCTGGGCGGCCTTTGCCATTTCCGTGCTCTGCCTTGGCGGCGGCCTGCTGCTGGCGGGCAGCGTGTTCGCCTGGGACTGGGGCCGCCTGCTGACCCTGCCCGGCCGCATCGGCCGCGCTTCCGCCCCCGGCGAGGCATCGCCCCGCAGCGCCGAGAAGGAAAAGACCCGCGAGAAGGCGCCGAAGATCCAGTCCGCGCCGTTCATGGACGACGACTCCGGCGACACTCCGGTGGCTGCGGCAACCGCCCGCGAGCCCGCCGCCAAGCCGCGCAAGGCGCCGGAAATCAGCGATCCCAAGGCCGCCGCCACCCCGGCGCAGCTCAATATCGGCAACCGCCAGAAGGACATGTTCGACAAGTTCGCGCTGCCCGGGCTCGACCTGCTCAACGATCCGCCGCCCAATTCGCAGCCCAAGATCGACAAGCTCAGCCTCGAACGCAACGCCCGCCTGCTCGAAACCGTGCTCGACGACTTCAACGTCAAGGGCGAGATCACCGCGGTGCGCACCGGCCCGGTCGTCACCATGTACGAACTGGAGCCCGCCCCCGGCATCAAGGCCAGCCGCGTGATCGGCCTTGCCGACGACATCGCCCGCAACATGTCGGCGATCTCGGCCCGCGTCTCCTCGATTCCCGGCCGCACCGTCATGGGCATCGAACTGCCCAATGCCGACCGCCAGATGGTCTCGTTCAAGGAGATGGTCGCCTCCGAGGCCTTCGCCAGCCACAAGGGCATGCTGCCGATCATCCTGGGCAAGGACATCGCCGGCGAGCCGGTGGTGGCGGACCTGGCGACGATGCCGCACCTGCTGGTCGCCGGTACCACCGGTTCGGGCAAGTCGGTGGGTCTCAACACCATCCTGCTCTCGCTGCTCTACCGCCTGACGCCGGCGCAGTGCCGCCTGATCCTCGTCGATCCCAAGGTGCTGGAACTCAAGAGCTACGACGACATCCCGCACTTGCTTTCGCCCGTCGTCACCGAGCCGCCCAAGGCGGTGCGCGCGCTGAAGTGGGCGGTCGAGGAAATGGAGCGCCGCTACCGCCAGATGAGCGAGATCTCGGTGCGCAACCTCGCCAGCTTCAACGAGAAGGTCCGCGCCGCCGCCGCCAAGGGCAAGCCGCTCGGCCGCCGCATCCAGATCGGCTTCGACCCGGAGACCGGCGAGGAGCTGTATGAAGATCGCCAGCTCGACTACGAGACGCTGCCGCAGATCGTGCTCATCGTCGACGAACTCGCCGACCTCATGGTCACCGTCGGCAAGGAAATCGAAGTGCTGATCCAGCGCCTCTCGCAGAAGAGCCGCGCGGCAGGCATCCACCTCATCATGGCGACCCAGCGCCCCTCGGTCGACGTCATCACCGGCGTCATCAAGGCCAACCTGCCGACCCGCGTGTCGTTTGCCGTCACCAGCCGCATCGACAGCCGCACGATCCTGGGCGAACAGGGCGCCGAGCAGCTGCTGGGCAAGGGCGACATGCTCTACAAGCCCAGTTCCGACCCGGTGAAGCGCGTCCACGGCCCCTTCGTCTCGGACGAGGAAGTCGAACACGTCGCCGATCACTGGCGCGCGCAGGGCAAGCCCGACTACGTCGATGCCGTCACCAACGAGCCGGAGGAAGGCTCGTTCGGCTTCGACGACCTCGACGCCACGGCCTCGGACCAGCCGGAAGAGCGCAAGTACCGGCAGGTCTGCCAGCTGGTGTTCGAGAACCAGAAGGTCTCGGTCTCCTGGCTGCAGCGCCAGATGGGCGTGGGCTACAACACCGCCGCCAAGTGGGTGGAGCGCATGGAGCAGGACGGCTACGTCGGCCCGGCCAACCACGTCGGCCGCCGCGACATCTACCGCGACGAGAACGGCGCGCCGCTGTAGGCGCGCCCCTTCTCTCCAAAAAAACGGGGCCCTAAAAACAGGGCCCTAAAAACAAGGGCGCCCTGCGCCCGCCTGCTTCTCGTCCGCGCGCGGGCATCGTTGAAACGGTGCGGCTCCCGATGGCGCGCGGACAGCGGGATGGGCGGGCAAGGTCACGCTATACCAACGGCAACCTACCAATTGCCCGCCAATAGCCCTACCCTGCCGCTTTGACGGCACCCCCGCGTCCCTGCCCCCGAAAGGCCCCGATGCAAGATCATTCCCAGGCATTCCTGCTGCGAGACGGCTTCCTGCTGCTCGGCACCGCGCTTGCCTTCGTCCTCCTGTTCCGCCGCCTCGGGCTGGGTGCCACGCTGGGCTACCTGCTCGCAGGCGCGATCCTGGGGCCCTACATGCTCGGCCTTGTCGGCGATCCCGAGAACAAGCTGGGCATCGCGGAACTGGGCATCACCTTCCTGCTGTTCATCGTCGGCCTCGAACTGGCGCCGCGGCGCCTGTGGCGGATGCGCAGCGAGATCTTCGGGCTGGGGCTGCTGCAAGTGACGCTCTGCGGCCTCGCGGTCTCGGCGGTGATCTATTTCACCACCGGCTTCAGCGTCGCCGCCTCGCTGGCGCTGGGCCTGCCGCTCGGCCTTTCCTCCACCGCGCAGGTGCTGCCGATGCTGCAGGGCGCCGGCCGCCTGCATACGCCGTTCGGCGAGCGCTCCTTCGCGATCCTGCTGTTCCAGGATCTCTCGATCATCCCGCTGATCACGATCATCGCGGCGATGAACCGCAACCCGCATCTGCCCGAAGGCCCTCCCGGCTGGATCCTGGTGCTGGAGACGCTGGCCGCCATCGCCGGGCTGATCCTGGCGGGCCGCTTCGTGATCCGTCCGCTGTTCCGCCTGATCGGCAACCTCGGCGAGCGCGAGATGTTCGTGTTCGCCGCGCTGTTCACGGTGATCGCCTCGGCGGCGCTGATGCAGGCGCTCGGCCTCTCCACCGCGCTCGGCGCCTTCATCGCCGGGGTCATGCTGGCAGACACCCCCTACCGCCACGAGCTGGAGGCCGACGTCGAGCCGTTCCGCACGCTGCTGCTGGGGCTGTTCTTCATGTCGGTGGGCATGATGCTCGACCTCTCGGCGATCGCCGAGCGGCCGCTGTTCGTCGCCGCCATGGCGCTGGCGCTGATCGCGGTGAAGAGCGGGGTGATCTTCCTGCTGGGCCTGGCCTTCCGGATGAACTGGCGCAGCGCGCTGGCGCTCGGCCTGCTGCTCAGCCAGGGCGGCGAATTCGGCTTCGTGCTGTTCGCCCAGGCCAAGGACGCCTGGCTGGTCGACCCCAGCGCCGCCAGCCTGTTCAGCGCCATCGTCACTCTCTCGATGGTCACCACCCCGTTCCTGATGATGGCCACCGCCCGCATCCGCGAGATGCCCACGTCCAAGGAAACCCGCGAAGGCCCGCGCCGCGACGGCGCCCGCGCGCTGGTGGTGGGCTATGGCCGCTTCGGCCAGACCGTGGCCCAGGTGCTGATCGCCGCCGAGATCGAGGTGACGCTGATCGACACCGACATCGAGATGATCGACGTGGCCGGCGGGTTCGGCGCCAAGGTCTGGTTCGGCGACGGCACCCGCATCGACCTCCTGCGCCAGGCCGGTGCGGGCGAGGCGCAGATGATCGTGTTCTGCATCGACGGCGACCAGCTTTCCGAAAGCTTCCTGCAGAACGTCCACCAGGCCTTCCCCGATGCCCGCATCCTCGCCCGCGTCTACGACCGGCGCACGATGATCCGGCTGATGGAAGCGCCCGTCGCCTTCATGGTGCGCGAGGTGATGGAATCGGCGGTAGCAATGGCGCGCGAGGCGCTGGACGACCTCGGCCTCTCGCTCCAGCAGATCGACGCGGCAGAAAGCACCTACCGCGCCAGCGACAAGGAGCGCCTCTCGATCCAGTACGAGACCGGCGACATCCGCGCCGCCCGCGACCGCATCATCACCCAGAGCCTGCGCGACGCCCACTGATACCGACCGTTAAGCTTGACCGATCGCAGATCGGTCAAGCCCGCGCGGCGCCGGAGCATTCCAAGCTGCCGATGCGTCAGCATCACTGCAGCTTGGCATGAGGCGTGGGCAAATGGTCCGAATGGCATCTTGAGGGCAGCACCAGCCCGCTCCCTCACCCGGCGGCCCGCAGGATGCTGCCGCAGAACGATCGGGTGGGAACGATCGGATGAATCGATAGCGGCTTGCGCCAGTCCGCCCTGTCCGGCTGCGATTTCGTCGGTTTCCGGCAAGATTGCGGAGAGCCGATCTGTCAGTATGTTAACCATATCTTGATCGAGATCGGCGATTGAACAGCCATGTTCCCGGGGGCCCTTTCCTATCTGTTCGGCGTGTGGGCCGCGGCCCTGGCCTTGCTGGCCGTGCCCGCTGCCGCTCATACGCATCCCGCCTTTGCCCCGGGCTCGGTCTGCACCGCGCTTGCCGATAGCGGCGAATCGGCGGCCGCGCTTGCCCGCGATCCGGCGCGCTGGGATTGCAGCGGCAGGACCTGGCCGATCGCCGGCGGCAGGGCGAGCTTCGTGCGGATCGACATGAGCGCCCGCCCGCCGGTCCCCGGCGCAGCGCTCCATACCCGGCTCACCCGCTTCACCGCGCTGTCGATCACCGCGCTCGGCGCCGGGGGAGACAGCGCCGAACGCACGATCACCCCGCACGACCTGCACCTCGCCTCGACCTCGTGGACGATGCTGGCGCCACTGCCGCGCCTCGCCGCGGGGGAGCCTCCCCGCGCCTATGTGCTCAAGGTGGTGAGCCCGCGCCACAAGGGGCTGCTGTCCGACGCCAGAATCGCGCCGCCGGCCGACGCGCGCGCGGTCGGCAACGACGCGCTGATCCTCGCCGCGCTCTGCGGGCTGATGATCATGCCGCTGGTGCTCAACTTCGCGATCTTCCGCGTGCTGCGCCAGCCTTTCGCGCTCTGGCATGCACTGGGCGTCTTTGCGATGCTCATGCAGACGGCGGTGGGCAGCGGCCTCATCAACCGCTTCGTCTCGCTCTCGGTCACCCAGATCTGCGCGCTCTCCTCGCTGAGCTGGAGCCTGATCATCATCGGCGCCTCGCGCTTCTTCGACGACCTGCTCGAACCCGGCATGCTCGACCGGCGGCACAAGCGGCTGCTGCTGGCGGCGATCCCCTGGGTGCTGTTCTGGGCGCTCTACTACAACCTCGCCTCCGGCCCGCTGCTGGCCAGCGCGGCGACCGCCTACTACGCCTCGTTCCTGCCGTTCATCCTGCTGCTCGGCTGGACGATGACCACCGCGGTCCGGCGCGGCAGCCGCACCGTGTGGTTCCAGATCGTCGGCTGGGCCCTGCTGATCGTCATGGGGCTGATCCGCATCGTCTCGATGCTGGGGGCCACCGATGCGCCGCTGGGGCTGATGACGCTGCAGCACTTCTCCATCGCCTTCGAGGTGCTGGTGACCACGCTGGGCGCCGCCGACCGCTTCATGGCGCTCAAGGACCAGCGCGACCGCGCGGTGACGCAGGCGCGCGTGCTGGAGAGCCTGGCCGAACGCGATCCGCTGACCGGGCTCTACAACCGCCGCGGCTTCGAGGAGCGCTATTCCCGCCTCGTGCTCGAAGGCTTCGATACGATGGCGCTGCTCGATCTCGACCATTTCAAGGCGATCAACGACACCCGCGGCCATGCGACAGGCGATGCCGTGCTGCGTGCGGTGGCGGTGGCGCTGATGCCGGATGAGGATACCGTGGTGGTGCGCATCGGCGGCGAGGAATTCCTGCTCCTGCTGCGCGGCACCAATGCCGCCGAGCGGGCCGAGCGCCGCCGCCAGGCGATCCCGGCGCGGGTCGCGGCCGAAGTGCCGCTGCTCGACCGGCCGGTGACCGCCAGCATGGGACTGGTGTCAGAAGCCCCGGCGATGCGCTTCAACGACCTCTACCGCCAGTGCGACCGCCTGCTCTACGAAGCCAAGGCGGCGGGGCGAAACCGCACCGTGAGCAAGAGTTTCGCGGCGATCGCGCAGTCGCCCTCGCTGCTCGAACAGACCGTCGTCAGCCTGCACTGAACCGTTCGGCCACCTCGACCGGCACCCGCATGATGCGGCCGCTCGCCTTGTCGATCATCGCCCAGGTGGTCCTCGCCGCGACGATGACCTTGCCCGCCTGATTGCGGAACTCGACGCGCCGCTCGAAGCGGGCGCCGCTGGGGCCTTCGGGAATGAAGGTAAGCGCCGCCACGCTCTCGCCCTCGCGGATGTTGCCGCGATAGTCGATCTCGTGCCGGGTCACGACCCAGACGTACTTCTCGACCTGCTCGGGGGTGGCGTCGGCCTCCCAGTGCGAGGTGGCGATGGCCTCCATCCACTGCACCCAGACGGCATTGTTGACGTGGCCCATGACGTCGATGTCATGGGCCGTCGCCGTGAAGGTCATGGCAAAGCGGTCGCTCAATTTTCCACGCCAAGCTGCCAGAGGATGAAGGCGAATTCCTCCGCCGTTTCCTTCAGGCTCTCGAACCGGCCCGACTTGCCGCCGTGGCCCGCGCCCATGTTGGTCTTGAGGATCAGCTCATGGTCGCCCGTCTTCACCTCGCGCAGCTTCGCCACCCACTTGGCGGGCTCCCAGTAGGTCACGCGCGGGTCGTTGAGCCCCGCGGTCACCATCAGCGGCGGATAGGCCTGCGCCTTGACCTGGTCGTAGGGCGAGTAGCTGCGGATCTGCTCGAAGGCGGCCTTGTCCTCGATCGGATTGCCCCATTCCGGCCATTCGCCCGGCGTCAGGGGCAGCGAATCGTCGAGCATGGTGTTGAGCACGTCGACGAAAGGCACATGCGCCACCACCGCGCCGAACAGCGCGGGGTCCGAGTTGATCACCGCGCCCATCAGTTCGCCGCCCGCCGAACCGCCCGAGATCGAGATCCTGCTCGCCTCGGTAAAGCCGCGCGCGATGAGGCCGCGCGCGCAATCGACGAAGTCGTTGAAGGTATTGGTGCGCTTCTCCAGCTTGCCCGCCTTGTACCAGGCCCGGCCAAGGTCGTCGCCGCCGCGGATATGGGCGATGGCATAAGCGAAGCCGCGATCGACGAGGCTGAGCCGGGTGGTCGAGAAGCCCGGGTCGATCGAGATGCCGTAAGCGCCGTAGCCGTAGAGATGCAGCGGTCCGGGACCGGCGCGGTCGCGGCGGTAGACCACCGAGACCGGCACCATGGTGCCGTCACGCGCCGCGATCTCCAGCCGTTCGGTGGCGTAGAGCGAGGCGTCGTAGCCCGAGGGGATTTCCTGGACCTTGAGCACGTCCAGCGTGCGCGCGGCGACGTCGTAGTCGAAGACGCTGGAGGGGCTGACCATCGATTCGTAGGTCAGCCGCAGGCGCGTGACGTGCCATTCGGGATTGTTGGCGAGGCCCGCCGAATAGCTCGCCTCGGGGAACACGATCGGCTCGACGCGGGCGGGATCGTCGTAGTAGCGCACCTCGATGCGGTCGAGCCCGGCCCCGGCACCAACCGTCTTGCGGCCCTCGGTGACGTAGAAATCGCGGAACAGCTCGGCGCCGGTCAGGTAGAATTCGTCAGTGCCCGCGATCAGCGTCGTCCACGTGCCGGGATCGGCGAGCGGCGCGGTGGCGAGGCGGAAGTTCTCGTGGGTGTCGTTGGTGTGGATGTAGAGCACGCCGCCGCGCTCATCGACATCGTACTCGACGCCCTTCTCGCGCGGCTTCACCAGGATCTGCGCGCCCAGCGGATCGGCGGCGCGGACCATGCGGCATTCGCTGGTCTCGTGGTCGCTGGTGCCGATCAGCAGCCATTCCTCGTTCGACGAGAGCGAGGAACCGACGCGGAAACCCTCGTCGTCCTCGTGGTAGAGCTCGACGTCGCTGTCGAGCGGCTGGCCCAGCCAGTGCAGGCGGGCGTTGTCCGTCCGCCACTGCTCGTTGGCGAGCGAGTAGACGAGCGCCTTGTCGTTCGCGACCCAGACCAATGCCGAAAGGGTGCCGGGAATCTCGTCCGCCAGCAGTTCGCCGGTGGTCAGGTCCTTGATCCGCGCGGTGAAGCGTTCGGAGCCGTTGTCGTCCACCGAATAGGCCAGCAGCCTGCCGTCGGCGCTGGTGGAGATGGCGCCGAGGTTGAAGTAGTCCTTGCCCGCGGCGAGCGCCACTTCGTCGAGGATCAGCTCGTCGGCAGAACCGTCATCCCCGGCCGAAACGGGCCTGCGCCACCACTTCTTGTACTCGGCGCCTTCCTCGAACTCGATCCAGTAGAGATAGTCGCCGTCCTTCTGCGGCACCGACTTGTCGGCTTCCTTGATGCGCGCGCGCATTTCCTGGAACAGCGCGTCGATCTTGCCCTGCTGGCCGGCCATGCGCTGTTCGAACCAGCGGTTCTCGGCCTCGAGATGCGCCAGCACGTCCGTGTCGGTGACTTCGGGATAGCCGGCATCGCGCAGCCATGCGTAATCGTCCTCGACGGTCACGCCGTGGTGGGTGAAGCTGTGCGGCTTCTTCGCCGCCTGTGGAGGACCCGAGAGGGTCTGGGTGGAATCTGCCATGCGCCCGATCTATGGTGCCTGCATGACCCCCGCAAGCCGGATACCCCGAACATGTTGATGAATACCCACGAGGCGCGGCTCGATGCCCTGCGCCAGGAACTGAAATCGCGCGGCCTCGACGGTTTCGTCATCCCGATTTCCGACGAGCACATGAGCGAATATGTCGGCGCCTATGCCCAGCGCCTGGCCTGGCTGACCGGCTTCGGCGGTTCGGCCGGTACGGCGGTGGTGCTTACCGACGCCTCGCTGCCCTCGGCCGCCGCGATGTTCGTCGACGGACGCTACACCCTGCAAGTGCGCGAGCAGGTGAACGGCCAGTTCTACGCCTATGAAAGCGTGCCGCAGACCAGCCCCGCGCGCTGGCTGGGCGAGAATGCCCCCAAGGGCGCGAAGATCGGCTACGACGCCTGGCTCCACGGTTCCAAGTGGGTGGAAGCCGCCAGCGCCGCGCTGGCCGCGCGCGGCGCCACGCTCGTCGCCGTCGAGGGCAATCCCATCGACGCGATCTGGCAGGACCAGCCCGAACCCTCGCCCGCGCCGGCCGAAGTGCATGACGACGCCTTCGCCGGCGAATCGAGCAAGGCCAAGCGCGCCGCCGTGTCCGAATGGCTGACCGCCCAGGGCCTTGACGCGACGGTGATCTCCGCGCTCGATTCGATCGCCTGGCTGCTCAACTTGCGCGGCACCGACGTGGAGCGCACGCCGGTCGCGCTGTCCTACGTCGTCGCCCATGCCGACGGTACCACCGACCTCTACATCGCCGAGGAGAAAGTGACGCCCGAACTGCGCCATCACCTCGGCAATGCCGTCACCGTGCGCCCGCGCGCCGACTTCGTGGCGGGCCTCAAGGCGCTTGGCGGCAAGCGCGTCGCGGTCGATCCCGACAATGCCGTGGCCGCGATCTTCGAGACGCTGAAGGGCGCAGGCGCCACCGTCGCCGAACACCGCGATCCCACCATCCTGCCCAAGGCGGTGAAGAACCCGGTCGAGCAGCAGGGCCAGCGCGCCGCCCAGGCGATCGACGGCGTGGCGGTCACGCGTTTCCTCCACTGGCTCGCGGTCGAAGGCCCCAAGGGCGAAGTGACCGAGATGAGCGCGGCGGCCAAGCTGCTGGAATTCCGCCAGCGCTGCGGGGACCTGCGCGACCTCTCGTTCGACACGATCTCGGGCGCGGGCCCCAATGCGGCCAGCCCGCACTACCGCGTGTCCGAGGAATCGAGCCTGACGCTGGAGCCGGAAAGCGTCTACCTCGTCGATTCGGGCGGCCAGTACCCCTGCGGCACCACCGACATCACCCGCACCGTGTGGATCGGGACGATGGAGCACCTTGGGGAACAGCCCGGCAAGCCCTCGCTCCACGAAGTGAAGGACCGCTTCACCCGCGTGCTCAAGGGCACCATCGCCATCGACCGCGCGGTGTTCCCCAAGGGCACCAACGGCAGCCAGCTCGATACGCTGGCGCGCCAGTTCCTGTGGTCGGTCGGGCTCGACTATGCCCACGGCACCGGCCACGGCGTCGGCAGCTTCCTCTCGGTCCACGAAGGCCCGCAGCGCATCGCCAAGGCGGCGGGCGGTCAGGCCGGGACGATGCAGGAACTGCTTCCCGGCATGATCCTCAGCGACGAGCCGGGCTACTACAAGGCCGGCGAATACGGCATCCGCATCGAGAACCTCGTGCTGGTCGAGAAGCGCGCGTTCGAGGGTTCGGACGGCGAATACCTCGGTTTCGAGACGCTGACGCTCGCCCCGATCGAGCGCCGCCTGGTCGATACCGCGCTGCTCAGCGCCGAGGAGACGGCCTGGTGGAACGCCTATCACGCCCGCGTGTTGCAGGTGATCGGCCCGCAGCTTTCCGCGCCCGAGGATGCGGCAACGCTGGCCTGGCTCAAGGTGCAGTGCGCGCCTCTGTGATCTTGTAGCACGCAACACTCAGCGGTAGCGTCCTTCCGGCAAGCGTTTTGCCGGAAGGACGCGCCGATGACCGATCAGCCTCCAGACCTCAGGACCTGCCCCGTCCACCTCGGCCTCGGCGCCAGGGCCGAGCAGCAGCCCGCCTTCACCGGCATGGAATGGTACGCCGCCTACGCCGCCCGCACTGCCGCCGACGGCGCCGAAGGGCGGCTCGTCTCGCTGCACGACTTTGCCGAAAGCTGGACCTCGTGGGAAATGCACCCCGTGGGTGACGAATTGGTCGTGTGCCTTGCGGGCGCGATGACGCTGCATCAGGAACTGCGCGATGGCACGCAGCGCTCCGTGACGATTGCGGCAGGGCAATATGCGATCAACCCGGCAGGCGCCTGGCATACCGCCGATGTTTCCGGCCCGGCCAGCGCGCTGTTCGTCACCGCCGGCCAAGGCACCGAGCACCGCCCCAGATAGACTTGCATCCTGCGGCACAGGCAGCCAGACTTGTGACAATTGACGACAATATATCCGTGAAGCGGCACAACTGCGCGACAAGGCCCGGGTAGAACGAGGCTCAGAAAGCCGCGGGGCAGTTCTTCCCCCTCCCTTCCCCGCCCCGTGGCTTTCGCCGGAATCGCTTGCAGGAGTGAGAGAGCAGCCATGACGCGCCACCTGACCAAGTTTGCCATCGGCCTCTCCGCCGCCGCGCTCGCCATGGGTGGCATTGCCCTTGCTCAGGCCCCCGATGGACCGCCTCCGCCGCCCGAAGACGGCGTCCCCATGGATGCCAACGGTGCCGGCAGCAGGGGTGGCACGGTAACCCGCGCCGAAGCGCAGGCCGCTGCCGAAGCCCTGTTCGCCCGGCTCGACGTCAACAAGGACGGCAAGCTCGACAAGGCCGACCGCGAAGCCCGCCGCGCCCAGATGCGCGAGGAGATGTTCAAGCGCCTCGACACCAATGGCGACGGCGTGATCTCGAAGGCGGAATTCCTCGCCGATCGCGGCCCGGAAGGGCGCGGCCCCGGTGGCAAGGGCCCGATGGGTGGTCCCGAAGGCCGCCCCGACATGCCGCCCCCGCCGCCGGAAGGCGGCCCTGACATGGCCCCGCCGCCGGAAGGCGGTCCGGACGCACAGGCCGCGCCCGGCAAGGACGGCCCGCGCGGTCACGGTCCTCGCCGTCATGGCCCCGGCTCCGGCGGTCCCGGTTCGATGAGGGGCCCGATGAGCCGCATGGGCGACGGCGACAAGGACGGCACCGTCACCAAGGCCGAATTCATCGCCGCCGCCCTGAAACGCTTCGACACGGCGGACACCAATCACGACGGCAAGGTCACGCAGGAAGAGCGCCAGGCCGCCCGCCGCGCGATGCGCGACGAACGCCGCGGCCCGCCCGAGGGCGATGGCCCGCCGCCGCCTCCCGCCCCGAACCCGGCCAGATAAGCGCCGCCCGAACGGATGGAAATGACGACCGATACCGCAACTGCCCGCCTGCTTCTCGTCGACGACGAGGCTGCCCTTCGCGAACCCCTGGCCGAGTACCTCTCGCGTCAGGGGTTTGCCGTAAGACAGGCCCAGAGCGCCGCCGAGGCCCGCAATCTGCTGCGCGACGAGAAACCCGACCTCGTCCTGCTCGACATCATGATGCCCGGCGAGGACGGCCTTTCGCTGTGCCGCCACCTCGTCGAGGCGCAGGACGTGCCGGTGATCTTCCTCACCGCGCGCGGCGAGGCGACCGACCGCATCGTCGGCCTCGAGATCGGCGCGGACGACTACGTGGTGAAACCGTTCGAACCGCGCGAGCTGGTCGCCCGCATCCGCTCGGTGCTGCGCCGCGCCGCGCGCATCGCCGCGCCGGTGCCCGAGAACGAGATCTTTGCCTTCGAGACCTGGCAACTCGATCCGCTCAAGCGCCGCCTCACCGATGCCGAAGGCGCCTCGGTGGCGATCTCCTCGGTCGAGTTCCGCCTGCTCATGGCCTTCCTCGAACACCCCCGCCAGGTGCTCAACCGCGACCGCCTGCTCGACATGGTGCAGGGCCGCGAGGCGCATCTGTTCGACCGTGCGGTGGACAACCAGGTCAGCCGCCTGCGCCGCAAGATCGAGGTCGATTCGCGCAATCCCCAGCTGATCCAGACGGTCTGGGGCGGCGGCTACATGCTCGCCGCCGACGTGCGCCGCATGCCCGCCCCGGCGGAATGAGCACGCCCCCCGTGCCCCCATCCCCCGCAATCCCGTCTCCCGTGATCCCGTCCCGGCTGAAGGTCCTGCGCCCGCACAGCCTGATGGGCCAGATGCTGCTCGCCGTCGCCGCGGCGCTGCTGCTGGTGCAGGGGCTCGGCGCCTTCCTCGTCTACCGCGCCCAGCGCGAAGGCTACGAGGCGGGCATGAACAACGCCGCGGTGTTCCGCCTGATCATGGAGACGCGCGGCCCCCGCGGGCTGGTGCGCCGCCAGAACGGCCGCCCCGGCGACGCCCCGGGGGGGCCGCTCTCCGGGCCGCCGCCCAAGGGCTACCACCTCGAATACAGCACCCGCTCCCCGGTCCTGCCCGGCGAGGCGCGCGACCGCGACGCCGAGAGCGAACTGACGCGGATCCTCGCCGACCAGGACTTCACCGTGCGCGAGGTGGTGGTCGTCCACCGCGCCGCCGGGCAGGACCGCTATGCCCGGCGCGGCCTGCTGCGCCGCGCCGCCAGCTTCGGCCTGCCGCCCGACGAGGTCTCCGGCCTGCTGCGCTCCAACCTCATGGTGGTGGGCGTCCGCACCAGCGACGAGGGCAGCTGGATCATCGCCCGCGTGCGCGGCCCGCGCCCGGAAAACGTGCTGCTGAAGCCGATCCTGATCCAGACGATCAGCATCTACGTGGTGCTGATGATGGCGGTCGCGCTGATCCTGCGCCGTATCACCCGCCCGCTCGCCGCGCTCACCCGCCGGCTCGAACGCTTCGCCGCCACGCAGGACCTCGACGGCCAGCTGCCGCCCTCCGGCCCCGAGGACATGCAGCGCCTGATCGTGGCCCACAACGCCATGGAATCGCGCATCGCCGCCCTGCTCGACGAGAAGGACGTGATGCTCGGCGCCATCGGCCACGACCTCAAGACCCCGCTGGCGGCCTTGCGCGTGCGCATCGAATCGGTCTCCGACGATGTCGAGCGCGGCCGCATGGCCAGCACCATCGAGGACATCGTGCGCACCCTCGACGACATCCTCTCGCTCGCCCGCGTCGGCCGCCCGAGCGACCCGCTGGAACGCACCGAACTCTCGGCGCTGATGTTCGCGGTGATCGAGGAATACGAGGACATGGGCGAGCCGGTCGAAGTGGGCGAGACCGAGCGCATCGCGCTGGAACTGCGCCCGACCTGGATCCGCCGCGCGCTGCGCAACCTGATCGGCAACGCCCTGCGCTACGGCCAGCGCGCCCGCGTCTCGCTTTCGCGCGAAACCACGCCGGGGGGCCGCAGCGCGGTGATCGTGATCGACGACGACGGCCCGGGCATCCCCGAGGACCAGATCCACGCGATGATGAACCCCTTCACCCGCGGCGACCCCTCGCGCAACAGCGCCACCGGCGGCGCCGGCCTCGGCCTCGCCCTCGCCCGCGCGATCGCCGAACAGCACGGCGGCGCGCTGGTACTGGCGAACCGACTGGCGGCAGACGGCACGGTCGAAGGCCTGCGCGCCAAAGTCGAACTGCCGGTGGGGTGAGAGGCAGTCCTGGGGCCCTTCGACAAGCTCAGGAGATCCCCAGACCCGCAAATGGCTACGCCGCGCGCGCAGCAACGCCGTACACGCCTTGCGAGAAAGTGCGATAGACCACTTGGGGCCGGTAAGCGACTGTCGGGTTTGGAGAAGGCACTTGGTGATAGCTGCCGTTGGCGCGCGTCGCGTGCCACCCCTTTAAAGACGCTCAAAGGCCAAACTCCGATCTCAGGTCCTGAACGGCTACTATCCCTGCAGGTGTAGACCAGACATAGTCGTCCAGCGCAGTTCCGTGCAATCAGACTGGGCTGGAACAAGCTCCCTTATGCTCTTGATGGAACCAGAAATAGAACATAATAAGAACATATGCGAATCGTCGATGCTCTTTCTGTGTCTGCCGCCTTGGGCGAGGCTGAGCCTTGGGCGAGCCACATCGCTTCGCTGGACGAGGCGCTTGGGGGCGGGCTTGGCTATGGGCAGGTTCACGAAATCTACGCAGCCGAACCGGACGATGCCAGTTCAACTGCGAGCTTCGCGATGGCTGTCGCCATGGGCATGTGCCAGCGAGCCGACCGCCCGAAACAGACGGTGCTCTGGTTGCGGGAGCGGCGCTGGCTCAAGTCTGCGGGTATTCTACAAGCCAATGGCTGGGCCGAACTGGGCGGCGCGCCCGAGCAGGGGCTGGTGGGTGTCGTCCCCGATACGCTCTCCCTGCTGCGCGCCGCAGCCGAGGCTCTGCATTGTGGCAGGTTGGGGGCCATCATCCTCGAAGGCTGGGGAAAGATGCCCGCGCTTGACCTGACCGCCAGTCGCCGGCTGGTGTTGGCGGCGGAGAAATCGGGTGTGCCCCTGCTCCTGTTGCGCATCGATGCCACGCCCGCGTCCAGTGCCGCGCGCACCCGCTGGCAGGTGGCATCCGCGCCTTCGCGGGCCCTGCCGGGTAACGCCCCGGGCCTGCCGACCTTCGACTTGACCCTGTTGCGCCAGCGCTCCGGCCCTTCCGGCCTGCACTGGCGTCTGGAGTGGGACCGTGATCGACACAATTTCCGTGAAGCGCCGCTATCTGGCGCTGTGGTTTCCGCTCCTCTCGACCGACCGCTGGCGGATCGGGAAAATGCGCCGCAGCAGACAGGAGGCAGGCGCCACGCAGCCTGAGGGGGCAAGCGATATCTCGCTGCCGCCGCTGGCGATGGTCGCCAAGGTCAGAGGCGCGCTCAGGCTTGCGGCGGTGGATGCCAGAGCACAGGCGCTGGGAATTGTGCCTGGCATGACTCTGGCTGACGCCCGCGCTCTGGAGCCGGAGCTTGTCGTGACCGAAATGGATGAAGGCGCGGATCGCCAGTGGCTTGAGCGCCTTGCGCGCGATTGCCGTGACTGGTCGCCGCGCGTCACGCTGGCCGCGCCGGACGGAATCACGCTCGATATCGCGGGCGTGGATCACCTCTTCGGCGGGGAAACCGGGTTATGCACGCAGATCGAGGAGACGATGGCGGCCATCGGCATGACGCTGCGCCATGCCATTGCCTCCACCCCGGAAGCGGCACAGGCGCTGGCGCGTCATGGCGCCCCGTCCATCCGTGACGAGCGGGCAGCGATCCGCGCGCTTCCGGTTCTGGCGCTGGGGCTGGATGCAGATTCCACGCTGGCACTCAACCGCGCGGGGATCAGGCAGATCGGCGATCTGACGGTGCGGCCATCCGCCACCATTGCGGCCCGTTTCGGTGCAGGCGCGATCCACGCGCTTTACCGCCTGATGGGCGAGGAACAGGCCCCGATCGATGTGCTGCGGGACCCCGAACCGCTCCATTTCGAGCGCCGGTTTGCCGAACCCGTCGCACTGCAAGCCACTATCGCGACAGTGTTCATGGCATTGTTGCAGGAGGCCGCAACCGTCTTGGCCGAACGTGATCTGGGAGGGCACCGATTTGTCCTGACGCTCTATCGAACCGATGGAGCGCGCCACCGGCTGGCCATCGAGACGGGGCGAGCCACCCGCGATCCCGCGCTAGTCCTGCGCCTGTTCGACGAGCGGATCGCCAGCCTTGCCGACCCGCTCGACCCCGGCTTTGGCTACGATCGCATCGGCCTGTTTCTGCCCGCGACCGACCCTCTGCCCACCAGCCAGCCGAGCCTTGACGGCAGGGAAAAGGATGAGGCTGAACTGGCAGAACTGATCGAGCGGCTCAGCACGCGGTTGGGGCCGGGCTGCCTGCTGCGCCTTGCGCCGCGCGACAGCCATTTGCCGGAGCAGGCACAACTCGCCCTGCCGGCGATGGATGTGCGCCCGCCGGTTCCTTGGCCGCAGCCGCCCGAAGGCGGGCCGCCGATGCGTCCGCTGTTTCTGTTCGACCCACCCCAGCGCGTCGAAGTGCTGGCCGAAGTCCCCGATGGCCCACCCCATCGCTTTCGCTGGCGGCGCAAGCTGCACGAAGTGCGGCTTTATGAGGGGCCGGAAAGGATCGCCAACGAATGGTGGCGGCACAAGGGCGGGGAATGTGCAGGCCAAGGAGGCCTGACCCGCGACTATTACCGGGTCGAAGATGTGCAGGGGCGACGGTACTGGATCTTCCGGCACGGGCTATATGAAGAGAAGCCCGACCCACAGTGGTATCTGCACGGGCTGTTCGCATGAAGGAAACTGGCGCTCGTCGGGGCGAGCCGGCTTTCGCGGAACTACTGGCCGCCAGCAATTACAGTTTCCTGCGCGGTGCCTCGCATCCGGGCGAGATGCTGGCGCGGGCCTGGAACCTCGGGATGGCGGGCATCGGCATTGCCGACCGCAATACGGTGGCCGGGGTGGTGCGTGCGCATATGGCCTGGCGCCAGATCGGCGGTGCGGCAAGCGGATTCCGGCTGGTCGTGGGAGCACGGCTGGTATTCTCGCCCGATCCCGAGGACGGGCATACGCCGCCCGATATCGTCGCCTATCCGAGGACACGGCATGGCTGGGGGCGACTGACCCGTCTGCTGACGCTGGGCAACCGGCGAGCGAGCAAGGGCGCGTGCACGCTCCACCTGCGCGACCTGCTGGACCATGCGCAGGATATGGCCCTGATCGTCACGCAGCCGGACCGGGCAACGCTGCACGCCTTGCGCGATGCGTGTCCGGGGCGGGTCTGGCTGGCGGCGACGATGCTGCGGGCAGGTGCCGACGCGCGCAGGCTATCCGAGTTGCGCGCCATCTCGGCCGCTCTCAAGGTGCCGCTGATTGCCACCAACGATGCGCTTTATACCGATGCCGATGCCCGGCCTTTGCACGACATCCTCACCTGCATTCGCGAGGGCGCGACCATCGAGACCGCAGGCAGGCGCCTCGCGGCCAATGCCGAGCGACACCTGAAGCCGCCTGCCGAAATGGCGCGCCTGTTCCGCGCCTGCCCGGAAGCGATTACGGCCACTACCGACTTTCTGGCGTGCATTACTTTCACACTCGACGACCTGCGCTATGAATATCCCCACGAGCCCGTTCCCGAAGGTTGGGAGCCGCAAGGCTGGCTGGAAAAACTCGCCCAAGAAGGCGCGCGAGCCTTGTTCCCCGATGGCCTGCCTGAAAACTACCGCACCGTGCTGGCCGAGGAGTTCAGTCTGATCCGCCAGCGCGGCTATGCCTGCTATTTCCTCACCGTACATGACATCGTGCGCCATGCCCGCAGCCTCGATCCGCCGATCCTGTGCCAGGGGCGCGGTAGCGCGGCCAATTCGCTGGTCTGCTTTTTCCTGGGTATCACATCGGTCGATCCGGTGCGCGAGAAGCTCCTGTTCTCGCGCTTCCTGTCCGAAGAGCGCGACGAGCCCCCCGACATCGACGTCGATTTCGAGCATGAACGCCGCGAGGAAATCATGCAGTACGTCTATGCCCGCTATGGGCGTGAGCGTGCGGGCATCGCTGCCACCGTCATCCATTACCGCCCGCGCAGCACCTTGCGCGAAGTGGGCAAGGCGCTGGGGCTGAGCGAAGATGTGACGGCGCGGCTATCCTCCACGATTTGGGGAAACTGGGGCGATGACGTCCCCGAAAGCCGCGTGACGCAAGCCGGGTTCGATATCGGCAATCCGCAGATCGCCCGCCTCAAGACGCTGGTCGACCGGCTGCTGGGTTTTCCCCGACATCTTTCGCAGCATGTCGGCGGCTTCGTGCTGACCGAAGGGCGGCTCGACGAACTGGTGCCGATCCACAATGCCGCCATGCCGGATCGCACCTTCATCGAGTGGGACAAGGACGATATCGACGCGCTCGGCCTGATGAAGGTCGACGTGCTCGCGCTGGGCATGCTGACCTGCATCCGCAAGAGTTTCGATCTGATGCGCCAGCATGGCCTTGGCGATCTGGCCCTCGCCACGGTCCCGCTTGAAGACGCGGAAACCTATCGGATGCTGCAGCGTGCGGACAGTATCGGCACCTTTCAGGTCGAAAGCCGCGCGCAGATGGCGATGCTGCCACGCATGAAGCCGAAAGAGCTTTACGATCTGGTGATCCAGGTGGCGATCGTGCGACCGGGGCCGATCCAGGGCGGAATGGTCCATCCCTATTTGCGCCGCCGCAACGGGGAAGAGAAAGTCCTCTTCCCTCGACCTGCACCGCCGCACGATCCCGATGAACTGCGCGAGGTGCTGGGCAAGACGCTGGGTGTCCCGCTGTTTCAAGAGCAGGCGATGAAACTGGCCATCGTCGCCGCCGAATTCACCCCGGCGCAGGCCGATGGTCTGCGCCGGGCCATGGCAACCTTCCGCAATCGCGGCACGGTCGATCATTATCGCGACCTGTTGGTCGGCGGCATGGTCCGGCGCGGCTATGACGAGGACTTCGCCGAGCGCTGCTTCGAGCAAATCCGCGGCTTCGGCGAATATGGCTTCCCCGAAAGCCATGCGCAGGCCTTTGCCTGGCTGGCCTATGTCTCCTCATGGCTCAAGTGCCATCACCCGGCGGTGTTCGCCGCTGCCCTGCTCAACAGCCAGCCCATGGGTTTCTACGCCCCGGCGCAACTCGTGCGCGATGCCCGCGATCACGGGGTCGAGGTGCGCACCATCGATGTCAACGCCAGCGAATGGGACTGCACGCTCGAAAACGATGAGGGCCGAGATGGAACGCTGTCGCTGCGCCTCGGCTTTTCCCGCCTCGACGGATTTCGTCCACAGTGGGCGGAGGCGATCGTGGCGGCGCGGCAATCCTGCCGCTTCATCTCGGTGGAAGATCTGGCGGCGCGCGGCGATCTTCCTCCAGCCGCCCTGCGCAAATTGGCCGACGCGGATGCCTTGGGATCGCTCGGCCTCACCCGGCGCGAGGCCTTGTGGGACGCGCGGCGCACGCCGCCTGCACAGCTTCCGCTCTTCGCCGCCACACAGGCGCCTGAACTGGGCAAAGAGCCGGATGCGGACCTGCCCGCCATGACCCATGCCGAGGAGATCGTGGCCGATTATCAGACCACCCGGCTCTCGCTGAAAGGCCATCCGATGCAGTTCCTGCGCAGCGCGTTGGACCGCGAAGGCGTGATTCCCTGCGCGGAGGCGAACCGCGCCAGAGACGGTCGCAAAGTGCGCGTGGCCGGTGTCGTGCTGATCCGCCAGCGCCCCGGCAAAGGCAACGCGGTGTTCATCACCATCGAGGACGAGACCGGCATCGTCAACGCGCTGCTGTGGTCGCGCGACATGGAGAAGCAGCGCCGTGCCGCGATGGCCGCCAGGCTGATGGTGATCGAGGGCGAAATCCAGCACAGCAAGGAAGGCGTGGTTCACCTCATGGCCAGCCGGATCATCGATCGCAGCGCGATGCTGCGCGCCCTCGACGATCACACGCAAGACATGGCAACTCTCACGTCAGCCGGCGACGAAATCCATCGCCCGCAAGTCCCTCGCGAACTGCGCAAGCACCCGCGCGATGTCCGCATCCTACCGAAGTCGCGGGATTTCCATTGAGGCCGGGCGAAAGAGGCATGGCAAAGAATAGCAGTTGCAAGAGTGCTGGCTCCACGAACGGCCGGTTTCGACGGGACCAGACATCTCCAGTTGCGGCAGCGGCCGGCAGGAATGTCCCACACCATGTCAGATCTGGATGTCGGCTCTGGGGCTCGAGAAAATTGTTCTCGAACGGCGAGGATGGGCGCCAAACCGACCTCCCTTGCAAGTCGCGCACCCTACTTCATCGCCGTGAAGTCCGCATCGATCTGGCTGCCGACCAGATCGTCCAGCAGCCCGCAATTGCGCACCCGCTCGCTGGCGCGCGCGAGTTCCAGCGCGCCCGACGTTCCCGCAAGGCTCGGGGCGAAGTCGCGGGTGATCTCTGCGGCCTTGGCCACCGAGCAGTAGCGGCCCAGCAGCTGCGGCAGGCGGGTGGCGAAGAACGGGCCGCCGCTGGCGCTCACCAGATCGTCGAGATGGGCGAGCGCCCACTGATAGCCGATGTCGCGCGTGGCGCTGCGGGCCATGATGCCGTCGAGGAAACTCAACCGCTCGCCTTCGCGCAGGCGCGGGTCCTTGAGGTCCAGCAGCCATGACGCCAGCTTCCCGTCACCGGTACGCGCCGAGGCCGCCAATGCAGCCGGGCGGAACACCGGGTCGTCCGACGACAGGGCCCGCTCGACCAGATCGCGCGCGGCATCGGCGCCCGCCTTGTCGGCCGCCCGCTGGAACAGGTAGACGTCCAGCGCATGGTCCATCCAGGCCGGGTCCAGCGCGGCGCTGTCCCCCTTGAGGTAGGCTGCCATCGCCTGCCCCATCGCCTCGCGCAGCGCCCCGCCCCGGCTGGTCGCCAGCAGCGCCTCCACCACCTGCACCCGGCGCTGGATGCGGGCGGGGGCTTCCTGCGCATACATGCCCGCGCGCGGATCGAAGCCGTAGTCCTTGAGCAGCGGCACATAGAGCCGCTCGCGCAGCACATTGAACCCCAGCCGCCCGCGCCCGGTGACCAGCCCCTGCATGACATAGCGCGACAGCGCCTCGAACGGCGCATCGGCGGCATGGGGATCGGGATGACGGATCAGCGCGCGGGCCAGCAGTGCCATCTCGGCAATGTTACCGCGCCCGCCCCGGATCGAGGCGTCGAGCGAATCGACCAGCGACAGCGCCTCGCCCGCGGGCAGGCTACCGGCGCCGGCGATCAGCGACTGCCAGTGCCCGGCGGTCAGTTCGAAGCGGTAGTATCCGGCGCCCCCCGCATTGGGGAACACCGGGCCGCTCCCGGGTACGGTGAAGGACTGGTTCTGCCGGTCCATGATCGTGCAAGTGGTCTGCGCGCCCCGGCGCAAGCACAAGGGGATGATCCACGTGCCCGGCGGCGGGGCGATGCCCGCGGTGGTGTAGCGCAGCTGGGTCACCGCCACATGGTCGCCCTGCTGCCTGATCGCCAGCAGGGGCACGCCCTGCTGCTGCACGAAGCTGCGCAAGGCGGGCACCAGCCGGGGATCGCCCGCGACTTCGGCCAAGGCGGCAAAAAAGTCGTCGCTGGTGGCATTGCCGCCCCGGTGCGCGGCGATGTAGCGGCGCACCCCCTCGCGAAAGCGATCCTCGCCCAGCCAGGCGGCAATCATCGCGACGACCTGCCCGCCCTTGCCGTAAGTGATGGCATCGAAGGCGGAATCGATCTGGTCGCTGGTTGCGATCGCCTGCCGAACCGGGCGCCCCGCCACCAGCGCATCGGTCTCCATCGCCGCGAACCCGGCTTGCAGGGCGTCACCGGCAATGCCGAGGTCTGGCCGCCAGGCATCGCCCATGCGGTAGCCGATCCAGTTGGCGAAACTCTCGTTCAGCCAGATGTCGTCCCACCAGGCCGGAGTGACGAGGTCCCCGAACCACTGGTGTCCCAGTTCATGGCCGACGATGGTGCCGAACTGGCGCTGCTGCGCAACCGGGGCGGCGCCGTCCATGACGAGGATGTCGTCGCGGTAGAGGTCGGCGCCGGGGTTCTCCATGGCGCCGGGCAGCACCGGGCTGGTGATCTGGTCGAGCTTGGGAAAGGGGAACGGGGCGCCGAAAAAGTCCTCCAGCTGGCGCACGATTCGCGCGCTGCCATCCCGCGCAAAGGCCAGCTTTCCGGCGTTCTGGCGGGTGGAGACGATCCGCAGCGGCAGCGGTGCCGCCCGCTCGGCGCTGGCCGGGACCGAACCCTCCAGCACGGCGAACGGCCCCGCCATCACCGCCAGCAGATAAGTCGGCAACGGCAGGCTGGGCGCGAAGCGGTGCACGGCAAGGCCGTTCTCGATCGTGGGCGCGCCCAGCTCGGGCGCATTGCTGACCGCGGTGAGGCCGGGCGGCGTGCGCAGGGTCAGCGTGAAGGGTGTCTTGAAGCCGGGCTGGTCGAACCCTGGGAAGGCGGCACGGGCATCGATAGACTGGAACTGGCTCCAGACGTACCAGTCGCCCTCGACGTTGACACGGAACAGGCCGGAAGGCCCATCGGCAAAAGCCGCGCCGTACGTGAACGTGAGCGTCAGGGGGCCGGCGGGCAGGTCACGGTCAAAAGAGACCTCGGCCAGACCGGTGGCATCGAGCTGGCGCCAGTGGCCGCTCAGCGTTTCACCGCCGATCCGCGCGGTGACCGCGGTGACATCCAGGTCGCGGCCGTGCAGGTACAGTCTAGGTGCGTTTCTGGTCACCTTCAGGTCGATCTCAACCCGGCCTGAAAAACGCGGTTTTCCCGGATCCAGCGACAGATCGAGGCGGTAGGCGGTCGGCTGCGCACTGTCGCCGAGCCGCCCGAACGGCAGGTCCGGCGCGGCCTGCGAAACGATCGGCCCCACCTCCTGCGCCCCCTCCTGCGCCCAGCCCTGCCCCGGCGCCAGAAGCAGCGCGGAGAGCAGGGCCGGGCAGCGGAAAAATTTCATCAAATCAACGCATAAGCCCGCCGATCAGGTTGCGCGCAAAGCGCCCGAGGCCGGGGAATCCGATCGCCTTGCCAAGCGCATCGCCCACCGTTCCCGCCGCCGCGCTGGCCGCCGAAGCCTGCGGATTCGCGCGGCTTTTCTTGCCCTGCATCGACTGCGCAAGGATCGAACCCGCGCTCGCCGCCGCCGCGCCCGCCGCCGCCTTGGCCACCTTGCCGCCAAGCCCGTCCCACAGGCTGGGGCTCCTGCGTTCCTGCTTGCCGACCTCGGCAGCCCCTTTTTCCGCCACTTCCTGCGCCGTTGCAGCCGCATCGGCGGCCTTGGCGGCCAGCACTTCCTCGGCGCTCTCACGGTTCACGGGCGTATCGTACTTGCCCTGACAGGGGCTGATCGACTGGATGATCGCCCGCTCCTTCGGTTCCACCGGCCCCAGCCGCGAGCGCGGCGGCGCGATCAGCGTGCGTTGGACCACGGTGGGCGCGCCCTGATCGTCGAGCGTGGAAACCAGCGCTTCGCCGACCTTGAGCTCGGTGATCGCTTCGACGACGTCGAGCGCCGGATTGATGCGGAACGTATCCGCCGCCGCCTTGATCGCCTTCTGGTCGCGCGGGGTAAAGGCCCGCAAGGCGTGCTGCACGCGGTTGCCCAGCTGACCGGCGATTTCCTCGGGAATATCGATGGGATTCTGCGAGATGAAGTAGACGCCCACGCCCTTCGAGCGGACGAGGCGCACCACCTGCTCCACCTTGTCCTGCAGCGCCTTGGGCGCATCGTCGAACAGCAGGTGCGCCTCATCGAAGAAGAACACCAGCTTCGGCTTTTCGGGATCGCCGACCTCGGGCAGCACTTCGAACAGTTCGGACAGCAGCCAGAGCAGGAAGGTGGCGTAGAGCTTGGGGCTGCGCATCAGCTTGTCGGCAGCCAGAATGTTGATGTAGCCGCGCCCCTTGTCGTCGCAGCGGATGAAATCGGCGATTTCCAGCGCCGGTTCGCCGAAGAACTGCGCCGCGCCCTGGCTGTCGAGCGCCAGAAGCTGGCGCTGGATCGTGCCGACGCTGGCCTTGGTGATATTGCCGTATCTGGCGGAAAGCGCCGAAGCATTCTCGGCGGCATGGGCCAGCATCGCCTGCAGGTCGGGCAGGTCGAGCAAGAGCAGGCCCTGCTCGTCAGCATAGCGGAAGACGACGTTGAGCACGCCTTCCTGGGTGTCGTTGAGATCCATCAGCCGCGCCAGCAGCAGCGGCCCCATCTCGGAGATCGTGGTGCGGACGGGGTGGCCCTGCTCCCCATAGATGTCCCAGAAAATCGCCGGATTGTCGGAATATCCATAGTCCGTCAGGCCGATTTCCCTGGCCCGCGATTCCAGCACGGCTGCATTCTTGAACTGCGGGCTGCCGGACATCGAGATGCCGGAAAGATCGCCCTTCACGTCGGCCAGGAACACCGGCACGCCGGCGGCGGAAAACTGTTCGGCGATGGTCTGGAGTGTCACCGTCTTGCCCGTGCCCGTGGCCCCGGCAATCAACCCATGGCGATTGGCACGCCCAAGGCGCAGGACCTGCCGTTCGCCATTGGCACCGAGCCCCAGGAAAATCTCTTCCATTCATGCCTCCTTGCACCGATCGAGAGTGATAGAGCGCGCCTTGCACAAGGGCGAGAGGGATTTTGGGCGCGCCGCCACTTGATCGCCGGGAGGGATCGCCGGGAGGGAAGGCGGCGCTTGCGAGAAAGCGCACTGGTGCCGCCGGTGCCGGGACGCTAAAGGGCGCAGTCTGAGCCATGCCCCAGCCCTTCATCCTTTTTGACGACGCCCGCCCGGAAGGCGCGGCCGATGCGCGCATCTACCGCAATGCGGTGGAAATCGTCGTCGCGCATACCGAACAGGACGTGCTGCCCGCGCTCGCCCGGATCGAGGCACTGGCAGCCGAAGGACTCCATCTGGCCGGCTACCTTGCCTACGAGGCAGGACAGGCGCTGGAACCGCGCCTTGCCGGCCTGCGCAAGACCGAAGGCCCGCTGGTCTGGTTCGGTGCCTTCGAGGACTTCGAAACCGTTCCCGCCGAAGGCATCGCGCGCTGGCTGGCCGAAAACGCCGCACCCGGCCCGGTAGGCATCGGCCCACTCGATCCGCTGATCTCCACGGGCGACTACATCCGCGCCTTCGAGACGATTCACGGCGCCATCGAGGCGGGGGACATCTATCAGGCCAACCTGACCATGCCGCTGGAAGGGCCATGGCACGGCGATCCGCTGGCGCTCTACGCCGCGATCCGTCCCGCTGCCGCGGCCGGATATGGCGCGGTGATCTGCGACGGATCCGGGTGGCTGCTCAGCTTCTCGCCCGAACTGTTCTTTGCGCTCGACGATCGCACCGTGACGGTCCGCCCGATGAAAGGCACGCGCCCGCGCGGGCAGGATGCTGCCGAGGACTCATTGCTGCGCGAGGAACTGGCCACCAGCACCAAGGATCGCGCGGAAAACCTGATGATCCTCGACCTCATGCGCAACGACCTGTCGCGCGTGGCGGAAGCAGGCAGCGTCCGCGTGGAGCGCCCCTTCGCGATCGAGACCTACCCGACCGTCCACCAGATGGTCTCCACCGTCCATGCCCGCCTCTCGCCGGACAAGGGCGCCGTCGATCTGCTGCGGGCGCTGTTCCCCTGCGGATCGATCACCGGCGCGCCCAAGATCCGGGCGATGGAACTGATCGCCGAGGTCGAACGCCACGCACGCGGGCCGTACTGCGGCTCGATCGGTTTCATCGAACCCTCTGGCGATGCCGCGTTCAATGTGGCAATCCGCAGCTTGCGTCTGTCACCGGATGCCAAGGGCACTTCGGGCCGGGCCACGCTCGGCGTCGGTTCGGCGGTGGTCGCCGATTCACAAGCGCTTCCCGAATGGCGGGAATGCCTGGTCAAAGGGGGGTTCGTGCGAGATTCGGCAGGGGCGCGTTCGCCCGCCAGTTTCGATCTTGTCGAGACGATGCGTTTCACGCCCGAAGAGGGCATCCCGCTGCTGGAACTCCATCTGGAGCGGGTCCGTACCAGTGCCGAGGCGCTGGGCTTCGGTTTTGACCGCCATGCCGTGCGCAATGCGATCCAGGCGCTCTGCTTCGATGCCGATGCGCCTGCCAAGCTGCGCCTGGTCACCGCCCGCAGCGGCGCCTATGCGCTGGAACTGGCCGAATTGCCGGAAACCTTCGAAGGGCCGGTAGCCGTCGGCGTGCTGCCGCTGCCGGTCGACAGCGGCGACTGGCGCCTGCGCCACAAGACCAGCGACCGGGGCTTCTACAATTCCGGCCTGGCCATCGGGAAGCAGGCGGGGGCACAGGAAGTGCTGTTCCTGCGCGACGACGGCCTCGTCACCGAAGGCAGCTTCACCAGCCTCTTTGTCGAGCGCGATGGCATGCTGCTGACGCCGCCCGCCGCGCTCGGCCTGCTGCCCGGCGTGCTGCGCCGCTCGCTGATCGAGCAAGGCCGCGCGGTCGAAGCGGACCTGACGCTGGACGACCTCGCGGACGGCTTCCTGATCGGCAATGCCCTGCGCGGCCTGATGCCGGCCCGGCTGCTCACCTGATGCATAGCTCCACCGCCCTCGCCCGCATCGCCCCCTCGGGGACAACGGCAATGACCGACCGCGCGATCGAATTGCGCGAAGCCGGCATCGACGTGATCTCGCTTTCGGTCGGCGAACCTGATTTCGATACCCCGCCCCACGTGATCGAGGCTGCCAAGGCAGCGCTTGACGGCGGGCAGACCAAGTACACCGCGGTCGGTGGCACCTCGCAGCTCAAGCATGCTGCCGCGCTGCACTTCCGGCGCGACCTCGGCATCGAGGTTGTGCCGTCGCAGGTCACGGTCAGCGCCGGCGGCAAGCAGGCGATCTTCCACGCGATGCTGGCCACCGTGAGCGAAGGCGACGAGGTGATCGTGCCCTCGCCCTGGTGGGTCAGCTATCCCGAGATCGTGCGTTTCGCGGGCGGCAAGGTCGTGCCGCTGCGCACCTCGGCCAAGGACAACTTCCGCTTCACCCCCGCCGACCTCGAAGCGCAGATCGGCCCGCGTACGCTCTGGGTACTGCTCAACAGTCCCGGCAATCCGACCGGCGCCTATTATCCCGAGGACATGCTGCGCGGCATCGGCGAAGTGCTGCGCCGCAACCCGCGCGTGATGGTGCTGTCCGACGATATCTACGCGCCCATCAACTATACCGGCCGCCCGCATGTCACCCTGGCAAATCTCTGCCCGGATCTGGCCGACCGCATCCTGACCGTCTCCGGCGTGTCCAAAAGCCACGCGATGACCGGGTTCCGCATCGGCGTCGCCGCCGGGCCACAGTGGCTCATCAAGGCGATGGAGAAGCTCCAGTCGCACTCCTCGGGCAATCCCTGCTCGATCAGCCAGGCCGCCGCCGTCGCCGCCTTTGCCGGGCCGCAGGACTTCCTGGCTGCATGGCGCGAACGGTTCCGCCAGCGGCGCGACATGGTCGTAACCGCCATCAACGCAATTCCGGGCCTGTCGACGCCCTCGCCCGATGGCGCGTTCTACTGCATGATCGACGCCGCTCCGCTGATGGACCGTTTCGACGGTGACGACGTGAAGCTGGCGCTGCACCTGCTGGAGCACGGCGTGGCGCTGGTCCCGGCCTCGGCGTTCGGCGGCCAGAACGGTTTCCGCATCAGTTTCGCCGCGGATGACGCGCGGCTCGAAGAAGCGCTCCGGCGCATAGAGAAAGCATTGACGTAACATGGAACTGGAAATCCTCTTCGAGGACGGCGAAGCGCTGGTCATCGACAAGCCCGGCGGCCTGCCGCTCGATACGCCGCGTGCCGGCGGGCCGAGCCTCGAAGACCGGCTGGACGAGCTGAAGCTGGGCTTCCACCGCCACCCCGCGCCGGTGCACCGGCTGGACCGCGACACTTCGGGCTGCCTGTTGCTGGCCCGCAACCCCAAGGCCCTGAAGCGCTTTTCCGCCGCTTTCGAGGAAAAGCAGGTCCAGAAGCGCTACCTCGGCATCGTCGCCGGCACGCTGGCGGAGATGGAAGGCACGATCGCGCTGAACCTCTCCAAGGTCAGCACGGCCAAGGATGGCTGGCGCATGATCCCGGCCAAGAAGGGCAAGCCCGCCGTGACCCACTGGCGCAAGCTGGACGAGAAGAACGGGTTGACCCTCGTGGAATTCCGCCCCGAAACCGGCCGCACCCACCAGATCCGCGTCCACGCCGCATCCGGCCTTGGCCACGCGCTGTTGGGCGATCCGGTCTATGGTTCCAGCAAGGGCGCGCCGCGCACCATGCTCCACGCAGCCGGCCTCACGGTGCCGCGCGGCGACAAGGAGCCGATCGTGGCCGTGGCGCCGCTGCCCAAGGACTTCGCCGCGCTCGGCTTCAGCGATGAATGAGCGAGGTTGAAGCCACGATAGACCGCGCCCAGGCCCTGGCGAGCGAGAGCTTCATCGCCGCTTCCGGGCCGGGCGGGCAGAACGTCAACAAGGTGGCGACGGCGGTCCAGCTTCGGATCAACGTCTATACCCTGCGCCTGAGCCCGCCTGTCTTCGCGCGGCTGAAGGAACTCGCCGGCAGCCGCATGACTTCGGGCGGGGAACTGATGTTCACCGCTCGCCGCTTCCGGACCCAGGAAGCCAACCGCGCCGACGCCCGCGAACGGCTCGCGGAAATGCTGCGCGATGCCCATAAGCTCCCCGAAAAGCGCGCCAAGAGCCGCCTCAACCGGGTGGGCAAGGAACAGCGCCTGAAGGGCAAGAAGCTGCGCGGCTCGGTCAAGGCCGGGCGCGGCAAGGTCAGCTTCGACTAGAGCGTTTTCCAATCAGGTGGAATCGCCTGATGACTCGAAAAACGCGGAAAACCAAAATCGCAGAGCAGTGAAATCTAAGGGGTGGCCTCATCGGAGGGCGCCTCGGAAGGCCGCGTGTCGAACATCTCGGCCGCCTGATCGAGGGCAGTGGCCTCGTCCGAGGTCACCGGGGCCGGGACCGGATCCGGCGATCCGCAGCCGGCCAGAGGCAACAGCAGCGCCGCAAGCCAGAGACGCGCGCGCATCAGCCCTCGATCACCCGGGCATGCGGGTGATGCCTGGCGATGTGCTTGCGGATGATCTTCAGGTTGCGAGTGTTCGACCGGAACAGGAAGTCAAAAGCGTCACCCACCACCGGGATCGCGCCGAGCAGCGTATCGGCACCGACATTGGCGGTCATGCGCGCCAGTTGCCACTTCGACATACCGAGGTTGCGCGCCTCCCAGACGAGGTACATGCCCAGCAGGGCCGAAACCACATCGCCCGCCACCGGCACCAGTCCAACCACTGCGTCGAGCCCGACCTTGCGGCGCAGGCCGGGGATGGTGAAGGCGTTTTCAAGCACACGCTCGAGCATTTCGACACGGCGGGTGACGGAAACCGGATCGTTCCCAAGCGGGAACTCCAGGTCCATGCGGCGGGCAGAAGTCTGTCCAGTCGCCAAAGCTTTCGCACTCCTCGAACGGCAACAGCGCCGTCAGACTTATTTGGGAACCCAGGCCAGCGGCATCAAGGGGTGCCAGCCCCAGGTGTTGGGCGCGAAGCCATCGACGCTGCCGCGCACCAGCGACCAGCGGATCGGCGTTCCGAACGGAATGAAGACGTTGGCAGCCGTCAACTCCGCTTCGGCCTCGGTCAGCAGCGCCGCGCGGTCCTGCGGCGTCGCGGCCCTGGCGGCCTCGACAGCCCGTGCATCGGCTTCGGCCGAACAGAGCCCTCGCCGTTCGGCGCAGGACAGCCGGTTGAGGAACCAAGCCGCGCGGGGATAACGCGCCACGTCATCGATCAGCACGAGGTCGGCATCGCGCGCATCCCTGTCGCCGCTGCGCACCAGGCGCAGCCCGATTGCGGACAAATCGGCGGTCAGACGCTCGAACACAGTATCGCTGCCCTCGCCCTGCGGCAGCCAGATCACCAGACCCGGCGCATGCTCGGAAAGCGCCGCCGGTTGCGGCGCATTGCCGCCGCGTGAAAGCAGTCGTTGCAAGGGCCGCTTGGGTGCATCGGCCTTCGGCGACGAGACCGGCGCAGCAGACTGGCCACCTTGCTGCGCCTGCCAGCGCCTGACCCGCGCCGCCGCGACAGCGCGGCGCTCGTCAAGCGACTGGTTGCCCCACCGCTCGCCGATGGTGCCGAGATCGCCATCGAGGCTGGGGCTCACCACCCGGGTCGTCGGCGACCAGCCCCCCAGGCTGAACGGGGCGATCAAAGCCTCGCGGTCGATCGCCATGGCGATGGCCTCGCGATTGGCGGGATCGGCAAGGAAGCCGTGATTGTTCATCACCTGCAATCCGAACAGCCCCACTACCGGATCGACCTGGATGGTGCCGCGCAGGATGCCCACCGAACGGGTGAGCGGAAAGTCCTGGATCTCGCCGCCCATGACGATGTCGACGGCACCGTCATTGAAAGCGGCAACGGCTTCGGGGCCGGACACCGCGCGCAAGTCCACGCGGCGGGTTCGCTGCGCCCAGTTCTCGATGGCGGGCAGCCCGAGATGCGCCGGATCGATCGGCGTGAGCCGCGCTACGCCCCGATCCCGCTCCAGCTTCATCGGCCCGGCCCCGCGCTGCTTGTGCACGAGCCCGAGTTCGGGCTGCGCCAGCAGTTGCAGGAGATAGGGCATCGGCCGGGCAAGGCGGATCTCGATAACGCGCCCGGCCATCGCCCGCACTTCATCGATCCCGCCAAGATCGAGCGCGAACGGCGTATCGCGCGTGTCGTCCAGCGCCTTTTCGATCGCCTGCTTGGCCGATGCGGCGGTCAGCGGGTCGCCCGAGAGCCAGTTGCCGTCGCGCAGGCGGAAAATATAGCTCAGGCCATCGTCGGTGACGATCCAGCGATCGGCCAGCGCCGGAATGACGCGCCCCTTCTCGTCGAACGAGACCAGCCCTTCGCTGGTCGAGGCGCGCACCAGCTGCTCGGCCAGCGGCGCGCTGCGCCCGGTGCTGAAAGGGTCCGCCGGATCGCCGATAGCAGCCACGCCGAGCGCCGAATTGCTGGCCGATCCACACCCGGCAAGCGCCAGCACCGCCGCAAGGACGCCTGCCTGGATGCCTCTTCGCGATGAAATATTGTCAGCCGGCATGATTATGGGCCTAGTCGATTTCCCCGGGCCGGCAAATGGCAGGCACCACCATTACGGCAAAAACCGCGATCGGCCTGTCAGATCTTGCGCAGCGCGCCGGTTTCAGGGGAATAGCGGGCCTCGTGGTTGCGCACGAAACGCGGCGTGGCATCTTCCGCGGCGGCCACCGTCACGCGGGCGAGCTTGGGATCGATCTCGCTGCTGAAGGCCACCCCGAAGCGATTGTCCTGCACCCAGGCGACCGCTCCTTCGACCCAGCCGATATTGCGGATGTTCACTTTCACGAGCGTGCCGCGAACCACCCGGACGCTGCCTTCGCCCATCATGCCGCCGGGAGAAAGGTTGCGAACCTTGATCCGCGCTTCGCCGTCCAAGCCATCGACGCGCAGGTCAGCCATGAGGAACAGGCTGTCGCGTGCGATCTGTCGATTTTCAGCTTCGCTCATCTACTCTCGTCCGGTAATCGAGGCGGCCGTCGAACGTCGTGCAAAACGCGGCGGACGCAAATACCCGGCGAGCCTAACACGAATGTTCGCTCGTTCTAAGGGGCAGTCACCAAGAAAGCCTTAATGATGCGGATCGATCTCTGGCCCGCGACGCGCCCCCAGACCGGGAACCACGCGGATCCGAACCGCGCAGACACGGTTAAAAGTGGTTCATCCGCCATAGGCGGCACCGCGCAAGCGGCCCTGGATCGGCGGATGGCCCGCAGCCGGAGGCAGCGGGTCATCGGCCGATCAGGCGGCTCAATCGTCGCGCGAAACCTTTTCGCGGCGCTCGTGCGCTTCCTGGGCTTCCACCGTCATCGTCGCGATCGGGCGCGCTTCCAGACGGCCGAGGCCGATCGGTTCGCCCGTCACTTCGCAGTACCCGTACTCACCTTCCTCGATCCGGCGCAGTGCCGAGTCGATCTTGGCGATCAGCTTGCGCTGACGGTCGCGGGTGCGCAGCTCGATACCCCAGTCGGTCTCGCTCGATGCGCGATCGTTGAGGTCGGGCTCCCGGATCGGACCGTCCTGAAGCTGGGCCAGGGTGCCGGCCGATGCATCGAGGATCGATTTTTTCCAGGCGAGCAGCAGGCGCCGGAAGTAGTCCTGCTGGGAATCGCACATGTACGATTCATTCTCGGCAGGAATATAGGAACCGCCAAGCATGCGCTTGGCCTTGGCGAGGACATCAATTTCGTCAGATAGGGCCGTTGCCATCCAGAGAATCTCCGCACGAATCGCCCCGGCCCGCCTACGCCCTGCGGCCCCGGATTTTTCCAGTGACCTCCCGGCAAACCGTGGTGGGGCGGCCTATAGGGCCGGTATTCTACCGGCACAAGGACATAACCCGAGCCGTCCACAAAAAACCTGAACGGCCGTTCGATAACAGAGCGCAATCTACCAGAACCGGACGAGCAAGGTTTTTCGATTTATCGTTAACGCTTTGTTGACCATGAATCGGTCAGCTTGACCTCATCGGAAGACCGGACCGCGGTCGGACGGCAATGGGGGTAACGGACGATGGGCACTGTCTGGATCGATTCACTGGGTTTCGCCGCCTGCGAGGCGGACATCGCCGCCGAAAGCCTGCTGCTGGCCGATAGCCTGGCCGCCGCGGCGGAGGGGGACACCTCGGCCTATTTCGACCTGGGTGTCGCATACTCGACCGGCAGCCACGGCGCCGGCTGCGACCTCGTCGAAGCCCACAAGTGGTTCAACCTCGCCGCCGTCGCCGGCCACGAGGACGCCCCGGCCTGCCGCGCGGAAGTCGCCGACGAAATGACCGCGCGCGAAATCGCCGAGGCGCAGCGCCGCGCCCGCCAGTGGCTTTCCGCGACCCTGCGCAAGGCCGCCTAGAGCGTTTGGGGAACGCAGCAGAACCCCAAGTGACCCGGAAACCGCTTCAGGTCTTTCGGAACGGCGTGCGATCGCCCAGCCAGATCTGGTCCTGCGCAATGCCCGCCCGTTCCTGCTCGAGATAGTCGGCAATCGCCGCGCGCAGGCCTTCATGGACGATGTAGTGCGCCGAGACCGTGCGCACCGGTTCATAACCGCGCGCCAGCTTGTGGCCGCCCTGGGCGCCGGCCTCGACCCGCGAGAGGCCCAGCGCAATGGCGGCATCGATCGCCTGATAGTAGCACAGTTCGAAGTGCAGGAACGGCCTCTCCACCAGCGCGCCCCAGTAGCGGCCGTAAAGCGCCTCCTCGCCGATGAAGTTCAGCGCTCCCGCCACGGCCTTGCCCTCGATATAGGCCATGACCAACAGGATGCGGTCCGCCATCGTTTCGCTTAGCCGCGAAAACGCCGCACGCGTCAGATAGGGCTGGCCCCACTTGCGGGCGCCGGTATCCTGATAGAAGGCCCAGAAGGCATCCCAGTGCTCTTCGCCGAGCTGTTCACCTGTCAGCCTGCGGATCTCGACGCCTTCCCGGGCCTTCTCGCGCTCCTTGCGGATGTCCTTGCGCTTGCGGGAAGAGAGTTCGCCAAGGAAGTCTTCAAAGCGCGCATACCCGCGATTTTCCCAGTGAAACTGGATGTCCTCGCGCAGCAGCCAGCCCGCCGTCTCGAAAGCGGCGACCTGATCCGGCTCGATGAAAGTCGCATGGGCGGAAGAGAGTCCGTGCTGCCGGCACAGCGTTTCGGCAGCGCGCAGCAGCGGCAGGTGCAGTTCGGGATGGCGCGTCAGCAGGCGCGGCCCGGTCGCCGGGGTGAAGGGCACCGCGATCTGCAGCTTGGGATAATAGGCACCGCCCGCCCGGTGCCAGGCATCGGCCCAGGCATGGTCAAAGACATATTCGCCCTGGCTATGTTCCTTGAGGTAGGCGGGCAGTGCCGCGACCAGGCGGCCGTCCGGCCCTTCGATGGTGATCGGCACCGGACTCCAGCCACTGCCTTCCCCGACACTGCCGGAAACCTCCAGCGCCGAGAGGAATGCGTGGCTGACGAAGGGATTGCCGCCGCCTGCAAGGGCGTCCCACGCGTCCGCAGGCAGCGCGGAGATACTGCCGCTGATCTGAGCGGTGAAATCGCCTTCGCTCACGCCGGGGTCTCCTCGCCCTGCTCGAAGATCGCGGCATCGGCGTGGTGGCGAACCCGCTCCTGATGTTCGGGGCTGCGCACGGTCCAACTCGCCACCGGCAAGCCGCGGTCGCGCTGAGCGCGGGCAAAGCGGCTCGGCAGGTCGTGGATGTCATAGGCCAGGAAATCGGGCCGCGCCTGCCAAAAGGCCAGATGGCGGCGGATCTTGCCGGGCAAGGCGCGGTCCTCGCCCTCGCTGACGATCAGCCCCCGCACGGTCAGCGGTGAATGGATGCGAAACCAGCGCGAAACGCGGGGGTCGAAGCTCATCACCGCACAGTCGCCGGCATAGCCCTCGAGCACCCGCCGCACCGCCAGACACAGCGCCGCGATCCGCCCTCCGGGACTGGACTTTATCTCGATAAGGACCGGAACCCGTCCGCCCACCCGGTCGAGCACGCGCCGCAGGGTGGGGACCGTCTCCTCGCTGCCGGTCAGCGTGACCGCGCCGAGCTGGGCGGCACTGCGCCGCGAAACCGGCCCACTCTCGCCGGTCAGGCGGTCGAGCGTGGCATCGTGGAACACCACCGGGGTTCCATCACCCGCCCGCTGCACGTCCAGTTCGATGCCAAACTGGCCGCGCAGCGCCGCATCGAATGCGGCAAGCGAGTTTTCCGGGATACCCGCGCCGTGCAGGCCCCGGTGCGCATAGTCGCGTGCGCCGATCCACCCGACCCGCCGGGGGTCGGGGGCCGGCACCAGCCATCGATCAATCGAGGCGAGCAGCACGAAGCGTCACGATGGCGTCCACTTCGACGGCGGCGCCGAGCGGCAGCACCGGTACGCCGACGGCGCTGCGGGCATGCTTGCCGGCATCGCCGAATACCGAGACCATCAGTTCCGAAGCGCCGTTGGCGATCTTGGGCTGGTCGGTGAAATCGCCGGTCGAGTTGACGAAGGCGCCCAGCTTGACCACGCGCTCCACGCGGTCGAGCGATCCGAGCGCGGCCTTGAGCTGGGCCAGGATCATCAGCGCGCAGGCCTGCGCCGCCTCGACGCCGGCTTCCAGGCTGACGTCCTCGCCCAGACGGCCGGTGACGAGCTTGCCGCCGACGAAGGGAAGCTGGCCCGAGACATAGGCGGTGTCGCCGGCGATCACCACCGGCACATAGGCGGCAACCGGAGCGGCGGCTTCGGGCAGCGTCAGGCCCAGGGCGGCAAGGCGGGTTTCGGCTTCAGTCATGATGAAACGGTTTCCTGTCAGTTTGGATCAGTGGGAGGTGTTGTCGGTCAGCCAGTCGAGCAGCCACGGGCCAGCGCTCTTCCAGTCGTCGATTCGCGCATGGGCGTGTCCCGCCGCATGGGCGCAGGCGATATGCGGGGCGAGCAGTGGCTCCGCGCAAAGGTGGAGCCGGCCGATCTGCGGGGCGAACTCGGCCACCGAGCCGTGATGCTGGGCCAGATCGTCGATGAACACCGCGCGGCTGGGCGCATACTCCTCGAGGATCGCCTTGAGTGCCGGGCCTTTCGGCCCTTGGTTCGTGTAGACCCTGAGGTGGACGCCGTGCTCGGCCAGCTGGCGCTGGCGGGCTTCCTGCCGGAAATCCATGAGATTGGTGAGCACCACCACATCGGCATGTTCACCGATCGCGCGAATCGCGTCCATCGCGCCTTCCACGGCGGTCTGCCGGTGCATCTGGCCATCGAAGAACTTGTTGAGCAGCGACCACATCTCGGCCTGTTCGAGCAGCTCGCCCGAAGCCGTGCGGCGCATCGCGCTGGAAAAGTCCCCGCGCGACATGTCGAAGGTCACGCCCTCGTCCTCGGCCAGCCAGTCGCGAAAATGGCTGACCATGTAGAGCAGCACTTCGTCGCAGTCGGTGATCAGCAGGGGACGGCTCATCGGCCGATCCTCCGGCGGGCGGCAGCCAGTTCCTCGGGCTTTACGCCCAGCACGTCGGCGGCGGCGACAAGGTCCGGCTCGTGCGCGCAGAGAAAATCGAGCACCGCCGTCAGCGTGCCGATCTCGCCCAGCGAGGTGCGCAGATGATCGGGCGTCAGGCCGGTCAGCGCCAGGAAACGCTCGGCACGATCGCCGTCGCCCAGCACCCAGCCCAGCGCGTGGAGCGCCAGCGTTTCGGCATCCTGCGATGAGGAAGGGGAACTTCCGAGAATTGTCAGCCTCGCTTGCCTGTCCTAGAGCGGCGGTTCAGCCACTAGATGGGGTTCAGGCGCGGAATGGCAAAGCGAATCCTTGTTGTCGAGGACAACGACCTTAACCGGAAGCTCTTTTGCGATGTTCTCACGAGTCAGGGCTTCTCGGTGGAGCCGGTCGCCGACGGGCTCCACGCGCTCGACAGGGCGCGCGAATTCGTTCCCAACCTCGTCATCATGGACATCCAGTTGCCCAATGTCTCGGGGCTGGACCTGATCGAGGCGGCCAAGAAGGACGCAGTCCTGCGCACGATCCCGGTGCTGGCCGTCACGGCCTATGCCGGCAAGGGCGACGAGGAGCGCATCCGCGAGGCGGGGGCCGAAGGCTATCTCGCCAAGCCGGTCTCGATCGGTCCCTTCATGCAGGCCGTCCGGGCGCTGGTTTGACCCTTCCCGCACGCGTTCCGGGCGCTGGCTTGGCCCTTCCCGCACGCGTTCCGGGCGCTGGCCTAGCCCTTCCCGCACGCGTTCCGGGCGCTGGTTTGCCCCTTCCCGACTCGCGCGTGCTTGACTTTACCCCCCGCCGCCGCTTTTGCGCCGCAATTATCGGCCAGAGCGCCGACCGAAATTACCGGAGTTGAAATGACCATGGACCGCGCAGAGACCTCGGCCCGCATCGCCGCGCTGATCGAACCCTTCAACAAGAAGGGCATCGAGATTACCGACGCGACCCGCTTCACCGACGATCTCGAATTCGACAGCCTGACGGTGATGGACTTCGTGGCCGAAATCGAAGACGGCTTCGACATCATCATCTCGATGAACCAGCAGGCCGAGATCGAGAACTACGGCCAGCTCGTCGACGCCGTGGTCAAGCTCCAGGGCTGAAGGATTCTGCGATGACCGACATGCTCAGCGATAACGAGACGCAAGGCGCAACCGACCTGTTCAGCAAGTTCGATCCGCTGATCGAGATGCGCAAGGGCCTGCTCTCCACCGGCGTGACCGATCCGTTCGGCCTCGTCATGGAAAAGGTGATCTCGCCCACCGTCGCGATGTGCAACGGGCGCGAGACGATCCTGCTCGGCACCTACAACTACATGGGCATGACCTTCGACCCGGACGTGATCGCGGCGGGCAAGCAGGCGCTGGACGACTTCGGCGCCGGCACCACCGGTAGCCGCGTGCTGAACGGCACCTACGCGGGGCACAAGGCGGTAGAAGAAGCGCTATGCGACTTCTACGACATGAAGCACGCCATGGTGTTCTCGACGGGCTACCAGGCCAACCTCGGGATCATCTCGACCATCGCCGGCAAGGGCGATTACATCGTGCTCGACATCGACAGCCACGCCTCGATCTGGGACGGCTGCAAGATGGGCGACGCCGAAGTCGTGCCGTTCAAGCACAACGACATCGAAGCGATGGAAAAGCGCCTGCGCCGCATTCCCGAAGGCGCGGGCAAGCTGGTCGTGCTGGAAGGCGTCTACTCGATGCTGGGCGACATCGCCCCGCTCAAGGAGATGATCGCGGTCGCCAAGAAGTACGGCGCCATGGTCCTGGTGGACGAAGCGCACTCGATGGGCTTCATCGGCCCCAACGGCCGCGGCGTGGCCGAGGATCAAGGCTGCCTTGACGATGTCGACTTCGTGATCGGCACGTTCTCCAAGTCGGTCGGCACCGTCGGCGGCTTCTGCGTCTCGAACCACCCCAAGTTCGAGATCATGCGCCTGGTCTGCCGTCCTTACGTCTTCACCGCCAGCCTGCCGCCCAGCGTCGTCGCCACCGCCGCGACTTCGGTGCGCAAGCTGATGCACGCCGCCGACAAGCGCGCGCACCTCTGGGAAAACTCCAAGGTCCTGCACAAGGGCCTGACCGATGCCGGCTTCCAGCTCGGCACCGAGGAACCGCAGAGCGCGATCATCGCCGTGATCATGCCCGACCTCGAACGCGGCGCGATGATGTGGGAAGCGCTGCTGCACGAAGGGCTTTACGTGAACCTCGCGCGTCCGCCGGCAACCCCTGCCAACATGACGCTGCTGCGCTGCTCGCTCTGCGCCGAACACTCGGCGGAACAGGTCCAGCAGATCATCGGCATGTTCACGCGTGCGGGCAAGACGGCCGGCATTCTCGGCTAAGCCGCGCTTGAGCGATCCAGGCAAAGGCCCGGGCATGACGGTGCGGCTGCGCATCGTCGTGCTCGGGCTTTTGCTTGTCGGGCTGGGGCTGGGGCTGGTCGGCCACAGTGTCTGGAAGGACCAGCGCCGCGCCCGTCTTGTCGGGCTGACCGACAGCGCTTGCAGTCCGGCCGGCCGCTCGATCACCGGCAGCGACTACGACGACTGGGGCGGCCTGTGCTTCTACCGCGCCGCCAACACCGCCCTGCGGCGCGAGGGCCTGCATCCCGAAGTGGTGATGATCGGCGATTCGATCACGATGGGCTGGCCGACGCTGGGCACGCAAGTGGTCAATCGCGGCGTCGGCGGCCAGACCAGCAGCCAGATCCTGCTGCGTTTCCGGCAGGACGCGCTGGACCTCGGCCCGCGCGTCATCCACCTCATGCTCGGCAGCAACGACGTGTTCGGCCTGACCGGCCCGGTCACGCTGGACCAGATCGACGGCAATATCCGCAGCATGGCCGATCAGGCGCGGCTGCACGGCGCGGTGCTGATCCTCGGCACGCTGCCGCCCTCGAAAGGTTTCGGCGGCCTGTTCGAGCCCGACCCAAGCCCCGCCATCGCCCGGGTCAACGCGCGCCTGAGGCTCCTCGCCCGGCAGGAAGGGCTGGTCCTTGCCGACTACCACGCCGCCCTCGCGCATCCCGACGGATCGATCCGCGAAGAGCTGTTCACCGACGGCATCCACCCCAACGCGGCGGGATATGCGGCGATGCAGCCGGTCTACCGCGCCGCGCTTTCGGAGGCGGAACGGCGCCGCGGACGGTGAAAGTCCGTTTAAAAATCCGCCTAAGGCGGATGTGGCGGCCCCCGCCCACTCCCGTCCCGAAGACCCCAAAAAGGTCCGGTTGGGGACTGGGCTGGTGCCGCTTCGAAAATGCCCTCCGGGCATTTTCCAAACAGCCTCCTAGCCCTTGTGGCGGTCCACCAGCTTGAGGAAGTTCTCCAGCCAGCCGCCGACGAAGCCTGCCGACTGCTCGCCGATGGTGCCGTCCGGCGTGATCAGCCCGTCCTTCCACTGGATGAACGCCTCGGGCGCGCCGAGCGTGGGCATGTCGAGATAGGCCAGCACGTTGCGCAAGTGCTGCTGGGCCAGCGCCGAGCCGATGGCCCCGATCGAAACACCGATCACACCCGCCGGCTTGCCCGCCCAGACGCTCTGCCCATAAGGGCGCGAGGCATGGTCGATGGCGTTCTTGAGCACGCCCGGGAACGACCGGTTGTATTCCGGCGTCACGAAGATCACGCCGTCCGAACCGGCGATGAGCCCCTTGAGCGCCTTGACCGGCTCGGCCTGATCGGCATCGTCGTCCTGATCGTAGAGCGGCAGCGAGCCGATGTCGGCAAAGGTGAATTCGTGGCCTTCGCCCGCGGGCAGGCGGATCAGCGCCTCGGCGAACTGGCGGTTGAACGATCCTGCACGCAGGCTTCCCACGACAACGGCGATCTTCGACATGACGACTCCTCACGGCTACTGGCTGCCTTGCGGCACTATCCGTGCAAACGGTGTCAGTTGGAAGTCCCCGTGACAAAAGGAAGATACTGGGCAGCGTGGACAAATTCGCACGTCCGGCATCGCCCCTTAACCCGGCCTCTCCCTCCCGCTCAGGCTGAGCTTGTCGAAGCCCCCGGCGGCCAGGCGCTGCGGGCCAACTGGCTGATGGTCTGGCGCTGCGGGCGGGCTTCGACAGGCTCAACCTGAGCGGAGCTGGGGTCACAACCCGGCAAGGATACGTGCGCTTTCCCCAAAGTCAGACGATCAGGGCGGCGTGGAAATTGTCCACGCCGCCCTGATCGTGAAGTCATGAACGGCGCCATCAGATCGCGTGTTCGTCGTCCTCGGTCAGTTCGCCCAGCTTGCCCCCGACGGGCTGCTTGCCGGGCTGCTTGCCGGGCTGGTGCTTGCGGTACGCCTCGAAGCTGGCGCGGTCGGCATCGAACGTCATGTCCCAGGGAATGTTGTCGCCCCGGAAGATCGGCGGGGCATTGTTCGCCCACAGCAGCGAGCCGAAGCGGAAGTCCCAGGCGCGCGGCACCCAGTTCTCATCCAGATAGTCGGTATCGGCGTGATACTCGGCCTCGCCCGCCTTGCCGGGCATGTCGCAGTAATAATAGATCGCGCTGGAAATGCGGTGGCGCGAGATGCCGCCCGAGCTGTTCATGCTCTCGTTCTTCCAGCCCTTCGCCTCCATGATGTTGGCGCCGAGCATGACTTCGTCGATGTCGTCCATGCCGAAGGCGATGTGCATGAACTTGAAGTGGTCGGGGGCGATGGGAAGGTCGCAGTTCACCCAGAAGATCGAGTGGTGCTCATAGGTGCCGCCCGCGCGCGCGAAGATGCCCACGCCCTTCGAATGGTCGACATAGTGGAAACCGAAGTGGCGCTCGTAGAACTCGAAGCTGCCGACGTAATCGGGCGAGAAGAACACCACGTGGTTGATCGTCTTGGGCACCGCCCGCTGGCGCCAGATGCGGTGCTGGTTGAAGCGCGGATAGCTGGCGGGGGTGTTGACCGGGCTCGCTTGCGAATGGAACGCCCGCTTGGCCCAGACCCGCAGCGCAATCGGCTGCCCATCGGGACAGACGGCGTGGACGGTGCCATCGGCATCGCGCGTCACCGCCACTTCCGAGGCGAGGCTGGCGGCGATGGCCTCAAGGTTCTCGGCGCTGTCGACGCCCCAGACGGTTTCCTTGAGGCCGTCGCCGGGGAACGGGTCGGGGCTCGGCAGGCGGGCGTCGCCGTGGCGCAGCACGATCACCCGGCTGCCCGAGGCAAGGCGGAACACCGCCTCGTCCTCATCCAGGCGTTCCACCGGCAGGCCGAAATCGGTCCAGAACCGTGCGTGCTCGGCCACGTCGGCAACGCCGAACAGGACGCTCTCTACTCCCAGAATGCTCATGCTTGTCTCGATCCTGACTTTTCCAGAACTCGGTTATGACCGGCAGGAAGAGCCAGGAAAAACGCATGGAATCGGATCGCAGCTATCGAGCGCGCCGAATTGGCCTCAGCCGGAGAACGCCGCCTCGGTATGGCGCGGCACCCAGAGCAGGCCGACCAGGCTGAGCACGGCGGCGAGCGAGATATAGAGGCCGACGAACAGCACCCCGCCCTTGTCCACCAGTCCCTGCGCCACGGCCGGGGCAAAGCCGCCGCCGAGAATGCCGCCGACGTTGAAGGCGATCGACGAGCCGGTGTAGCGCACCCGCGCGTCGAACAGCTGCGGCAGCAGCGAGGCGAGCGGGCCATAGACGAAGCCCATCGTGAACAGGCCGAGCGACAGGAAGGCGGCGATGGCGGTGAGCGATCCGGCCGCGAACATCGGGCCCATCAGCAGACCGACGACGATGGCGCCCGCGCTGCCCGCGATCAGCACCGTGCGCGAGGTCCAGCGGTCCGCCGCATAACCGGCCAGCACGATGCCCACGGCCATGAACAGGATCGCGAAAAGCTGCACGCCCAGGAACGCCTGACGGTCGTAGCCGAGCGTCGTGGTGCCATAGCCCAGCGCAAAGGCGGTCGTAAGGTAATAGATCGCGAAGCAGGCGACGACCGCGAAAGTGCCCGCCAGCGTCTGGCGCATGTGGGTGCGGAACAGCTCGACGATCGGGATCGATTTCGGCGCCTCGCCGTGCATCGCCGCAAAAGAAGGCGTTTCGGCCAGGCGGAAGCGGATCCACAGGCCAAGGCCGACCAGCACCGAACTCAGCAGGAACGGGATGCGCCAGCCCCAGCGCACGAAATCGCTTTCGGACAGCGTGAGGCTGAGCACGAGGAACAGGCCATTCGCGGCGATGAAGCCCACCGGCGCCCCCAGCTGCGGGAACATGCCGAAGCGGGCACGCCAGCCCGGCGGGGCATTCTCCACCGCCAGCAGCGCCGCGCCGCCCCATTCGCCGCCAAGGCCAAGGCCCTGGGCAAAGCGCATCAGGCAGAGCAGGAACGGCGCGATCCAGCCCGCGCTCTCGTACGTCGGCAGCAGGCCGATGGCGACCGTCGCCCCGCCCATCAGCAGCAGCGAGGCGACCAGCGTCGACTTGCGGCCGATCCGGTCCCCGAAGTGGCCGAACAGCGTCGCGCCGACCGGGCGGGCGACGAAGGCCACGCCGAAGCTGGCATAGGCCGCCAGTTGCTGGATCGAGGCGGAATGGGCCGGGAAGAACAGCGGCCCGAACACCAGCGCGGCGGCGGTGGCGTAGACGTAGAAGTCATAGAACTCGACCGCGGTGCCGACGAGACTGGCGGTCAGGATACGCGCATTGCGACGGTATGCGTTCACCGGCCCGCGCCTTCAACCACGCGGTTGCCCCGATCTGCCGTCACTTGCGCTGTCCTTTTCGAAAATTGCGAATCGAAGCGGACTTACGGCAATTGTTGCAGGAGTACACCCGCGCCCGCGCATTTTTCGCAGGATGTAGAGGCGGAAGCGCGCAGCCCCCGCCTTCCGGTTTCAACCTCGCTTGCGGAACAGCAGGCTGAGGATGAACAGGATCGTCCTGGCATCCAGCAGCTTGAGCGCCGCGCGCGCTTCTTCCGGCGTCACCTTGGCGACCATCGGCATCGCCCCGAAGATCTTGCCGCGAATGACCAGATTGTCGCCGTCCCGCTCGATCCGGCGCACCGCCATCAGTTCCTTGTCCTGCGCATCGAGGATGCGCATCACCGGAGCCTTCTTCTTCTCCGCCATCACACCGCTCCTGCGCAGACTTTGTCGAATTCGATGTCGAGGTCGTCCATCATCTGGATCGCCGTCGCCCGGCCCGCGCCGAACACGCCGCCGCCCGGGTGCATGAACGGCCCGACGAGGTAGAGCCCCTCGATCTGCGGCACCCGCAGCGAGCCGAGGTCCGGCGTCGGTCGGTGCCCGGCCGACTGGTAGAAGAACGGCGCGCAGCCGTGGATGTCGCCCTTGAGGAAGCTGGCCGGGCTGTCCCGCTCGTGATCGAGGGGGGAGCGGATCAGGCGGCCGGTGATGTTGGCGTCATCGAGGTTCGCGTAGAACTTGCGGTACTGCGCCAGCGCCTTGTCGGCGATCTCCTCCTTGCGATGGTCCCACGAACCCGGCCCGCCGGGCCAGAGGTCGTACGGGGCAAAGTTCACGCCGTAGAACACGCCCGCGCCTTCGGGCGCCCGGCTGGGGTCGAAGATCGTGTTGTCGCCGCCGGCGATCAGCCGTTCGGACACTTCGCCGCGCCGCAGCTTGTCGTACTCCAGCAGCATGTCGCGCATGGTGTAGAAGTCCATCAGCTCGGTCATCATCGCATTGGTTTCATTGCCGACCTTGAGCCTGAGGCGCTCCTTCAGGGTCAGGTGCGTGAGGTTGATCGAGAAGGTCGACTGCGTCACCCGCTCCGCGCGCTGGAGCACCGGCTCGGGGGTTTCGGCCACGAACTTGCGCAGGACATGCGGGTGGATCGCGCCGATCACGCCGTCCTTCGCCATGAAGGTCTCGCCATCCACCAGTTCGAGGCCGGTGGCTTTGCCGCCCGCGACGATCACCCGGCGCACTTCGGCATTGCAGCGCACTTCGCCGCCGAAATGCTCGATGGCGCGGACCAGGGAATGGGATAGCTGGCCGGAGCCGCCCCTGGGCATCGAGCAGCCATAGGCGTGGATGATCCCCGGCATCAGGAAAGCGCCCATGCCGGTGCCCAGTTCGTCGGGCATCTGCAGGTTCTCTGTCACCATGCGCACGATGTGGAGACGCAGCAGGTCGCTCTCGAAATACTGGTTCACCACGTCGAGCGCCGAGCGCTGCATGACATCGAGCAGGAAGCGCCCTTCGTCGGACTGGTCCATCATCGCCACGAAGGCGCCCATCGGGAACGGCGGGGCGTAGAGGCCGGACATGAACATCGGCAGTGCCGCCATCGAAGCGGTCGCAAACTTGCGATAGGCTTCGGCATCCTTGGGCGAGAAGCCGGCGATTTCCTCGCAGGTGCGGTCCAGATCGCGCCAGGAGCGCACCATCGTCCCGTCATCCCAGATCGAGGCGTGGGGCAATTCGGGGTAGATGTATTCGAGGCCGAACTTGCCGAGCAGGCCCAGCTCGTCCTCGCGCAGCATCGGGTTGCCCTGGATCATGATGTGCACATTGGAATGCTCGTCATGCCAGAAGCCGGGCTGGATCAGTTCACGCGTGGAAACGCCGCCGCCGTAGTGGGGCTTGCGCTCCAGCACGATCACCTTCTTGCCCGCCTTGGCCATGTAGGCGGCGGCGACAAGGCCGTTGTGCCCCCCGCCCATGACGACAACGTCGTACTGGCTCATGCATGCTCTCCCGAAAAGAAGGCCCGGAACCGTGCGATTCCGGGAACGTGGCTGGCGCAGCCGCCATCGGCGACCAGCACCTGGCCGGTGATGTTGCGGGCCGCGCCGGAGGCAAGAAAGGCCACCGCTTCGGCAATGTCCTCCGGCGCGCCGAGGCGGTCGCGCAGGGTTTCCTCCTCCACCGCCTGACGCAGCACCGGCGGGAAAGCCTCGCGCAGCGCCGGGGTCATCGTCATGCCGGGGGCGACGGCGTTGCAGCGCACGCCATGAATGCCGTGGCTGGCGGCGATGGCGCGGGTCATCTGAATCACCGCCGCCTTGGAGGAGGAATAGGCCGCCTGGATCATGTGGCCCTGCAATGCGAGGTTACTGACGGTGTTGACGATATTGCCACCGCTTGCCCGCAAGTGCGGCAGGGCCGCGCGGCACGCGATCATCGTGCCGCGCACGTTCACCGCGTAAGTCCGGTCCCACAGGACCGTAGCCATGTGCTCCACGTCCCCGTCATCGCGCGCGATGTCCGGCCCGAGCAGTGCCGCATTGTTGTGCAGCACGTCGAGCCTTCCGAACTGGGCCACTGTCCGTGCGATCATCGCCTCTATCGAGGTTTCCTGCTCCAGATCGAGGTGCACCGCGATGGCATCGGGCAATGTCGCGGCCAGTTCCTCGGCTGCGGAAAGGGCGATATCGGCGATCACCACTTTCGCGCCGCGCGCGCTCAGCAACCGGGCGGTGGCGCCGCCGATCCCGCCAGCGCCGCCGGTGATGACGGCAACCTTGCCATCCATTCTCGTCGCATCTGCGACCATCGCTCTCTCCCGGAATTGACCTTGTTTGATCCCGGCATAAAGTGCCTCCCGATGGATGGAAGACGGCACTTTTTTGTGCCCATTGCGGGGTAATGCGTGGAACCGCTGGACCTGCCGGGGCTGCGCGCCCTGGCCAATGAAATGGCGCGCTATGGCCATGAGCGGGAGGCGCCCGCGCGCGCGGTCATGGCCATGCTGGGGGACCGCTGGACCACCCTGATCCTGCTGGTGCTGGGCGAGGGCGAGATGCGCCATGCCGACCTCAAGCGCGTGATCGCGCAGCTATCGTCCGAACAGGCGATTTCGCAGCGGGTGCTGACGCTGAAACTGCGCGCGCTGGAACGCGACGGCTTCGTGCTGCGCAGCGTCAGCGCGGACGTGCCGCCCAAGGTCGCCTACCGGCTGTCAGGGCTGGGCGAAGGCCTCTTTGCCGGGGCGCGCGGGATGATCGACTGGATCAACGCCCGCTCAGAGGCCATCCACGCGGCCCGCGAGCGGTATGACCGGGAGCACGCGGGGGATTGATCCCCCTTCTGCGTGATCAGGACGGCGGGGCCCGTCCATGCGTTCACGGCCCAGGCGGCTTGGACACATTCCGCAACGCCTAGAGACTCTTGTTGTTCATCCGATAGGCATATTCGATCCGCTCGCGCTCGCTGTCCTCGCGCGGGATTGTGCCGATGGGCACGACGTTGCCGCCTGCCCCGGTGCGCTGGGCCATGGCACCGAGCTTCTCGACCACCCAGCGCAGCCCGGCATCGTTGTTGTTCGAAAGATGCCACTGGATCGCCTCGCGGATGCGCGGGAAGCTGAAGGGCATCTCGCGCATGACCAGCGGCAGGCTGCGCACGAAGACTTCGGCCATGCGGCGGTGCACCGTGGCAATGCGGTTGCTGTTCATCACCAGCCCGCCGATCGACAGGAAGCTGGGCGCCACCACTTCCACCCGGCGCTGCTGCTTCTGGCGGCGCATGAACCAGTCCTCGAAGGCGGCGACTCGGGCCTTGCCGAAGCGGGCGGTGACATGACCCAGTTCGAAATAGAGTTCCCGGGTCATCGGCTGGTGCATCGCCGGATTGCCCTCCCAGCCAAGCACCACATAGTCTTCCTCGAACAGGATCTGGCTGGGGTGATCGGTGGAGATGGCGTAATCGATGGTGAGCAGCAGATCGATGTAGCCGCGCTCCAGCGCATCGATCGGGGTATCGTGCATCGGCTGGACCTCGAAGCGGAAACCGGGCGCCTCGTGCGCGATCTCGGCGATCGTGTCGGCCAGCAGAACCTGCGTCGAGTAGTCCGAGGCCATGATGCGGATCTGGCGTTCCGCGGTGGCCGGATCGAACGGCGGGGCAACGGTGATGGTCGCGCGGATCTGCTCGAGCACCGCGCGCACCGGCTCGATCAGTTCCTCGGCGCGGGCGGTGAGGATCATGTGGCGGCCCTTCACCACCAGCAGCTCGTCCCCGAAGTATTCGCGCAGGCGCCCCAGCGCGCTGGATGTGGCGGATTGCGAGAGGCACAGCTTGTCCGCCGCCAGCGACACACTGCGCTCGGTCAGCAGCGCATCGAGGGCCACCAATAGATTGAGATCGAGCCGACCGAACCGCATTGCCATCTCCCGCGCGCTCCTTACGAAAGGGTTCGCAGGGCGCTTTGGGCGAGCATAGCAAGATCGCCGTCATGCGCAAAACCAGCCGTTTCCGCCGCCGGGGTGGAGAGCGGCGGCTGCGCGGCAAAGGCCGCCTCCAGCGCGGCATCGGGCTCGTAGCGGACCAGATCGGGCGAGACGCCGCACTGCCGCGCGATCTCGGCGGCCAGATCGCCCATCGTCACGCGCAGCGCGGGCAAAGTCACCGCGCGGGTCGGCGGCAGCAGCGCGGTGTCGAGCCTCAAGGCATGGACGAAGTTGCGGGCCACGCATTCCAGCGATTCCGCCCAGATCGTGCCAGTAGCCGAGACCGGGCAGGTGAACGCCTCGCCCGCCTTCAGGGCGTGGAACAGGTTCGACATGAAGGCGGACTTCATGCCCGAAGGGCCCTTGGGCCGTGCAAGAATGCCGGGCAGGCGCACCGTCACCCCGTCGATCAGCCCGCGATTGGAGAACATGGCCACGGCATGTTCCATCATCGCCTTGTGCCCGCCGTAGATCATCCTGGGCGAAAGCGGCGTGGCATCGTCCACCGCGGCGGGCAGCGGATCGCCGTAGACCGCGATGGAGCTGGCATAGGCGACCCGCAGGCCCGGCGTGAGCGCGCTCGCCTCCAGCAGCAGGTCGTACATCGCATCCACGTTGATCCGGCGCGAGGCCACCGGATCGGCCTCCGCCGCGCCGCCGGGAACCGTGGCGAGATGGACCAGCGCATCGCAGCCATCGCCCAGCGCCTCGGCCCGGACCGAGGACGCGCCCAGATCACCCTCAACCGCCCGCGCGCCCTCAGGAATACCGCCGCCATGGCTGTCGACCCCGACGACTTCATGTCCGGCATCGAGCAGGCCATGGACGAGTTGCCGACCGACGAAACCGCCGGCTCCGGTCACGAGCACTTTCACATCGATCTCCCTAGAGCGTTTTCTAATCAGGTGGAATCACCTGATGACTCAGAAAACACGTAAAAACAAAATCTTAGAGCATTTTATCCAATGCAGTCGGATCGGAAACTGCTCTAATATCGGTCAGAGTAGGCCTTGCGCACATCTTCGGAGTATCCGTCGACGCGGTACGGCAGCATCCGGGCGTTCCAGCCGTCCCACAGGGCCTTCAGTTCGGCCAGTCTTGCGGGCTGCGCGGCGGCGCGCTCGGCCCGTTCGTGCTCGTCTTCGGCAAGGTTGTAGAGATGCTCCTTCTCGCCGATCTTCACGTATTTCCAGTCACCCTGCCGCACCGCCGCCTGCTCGTTCGCCTTGAAGCGCCAGAACAGGGTGCGCGGAACCGGGGCGGCCTTGCCGGTCAGTTGCGCCGAGAGATCGATGCCATCGAACGTGCCCGCCCTGGCGACATTGCCGCCTGCCATCGTCAGGAACGTCGGCAGGAAGTCCATCGAGGCCATGACCTGATCGGACAGCGTGCCCGGCGCGATATGGCCCGGCCAGCGCATCAGGATCGGCACGCGGATGCCGCCTTCCAGCACTTCGCCCTTGTGACCGATGAAGGGCCATGTCTGCGAGAACCGCTCGCCGCCGTTGTCGCTGGTGAAGACGACGATGGTGTTATGCGCCTTGCCGGTACGGTCCAGCGCCGCCAGCACTTTGGCGACGTTCTGGTCCATCGCCTCCACCATTTCCTTGTACTTGGCGAGGTTGCCGCCTTCGTAGTGGAAGGAGTTGGGCAGAGTCTTGGCCGCCGCCGCATCCTCGCGCCCTTCCCAGGGCCAGTGCGGGGCGTTGAAGTGGAGCGAGAGGAAGAACGGCCTGTCGCCCGCGCTCTCGATGGTGCGCACCGCCTCGTCCCCGAACAGGTCGGTGAGGTAGCCGTCGCGCTGTTCGGGCGCGTTGTCCTGGGCAAGGCCGATGCCCTGCTCCTTGCCGCCCATCACCATGTGGTGCCGGAAATAATCCGCCGCGCCTTCGACCACGCCGAGGAACTCGTCGTATCCGTGTTGAAGCGGGCCATGCTCGGGCGGTTCGCCCAGATGCCACTTGCCGATCAGCTTGGTGTGATACCCCTGATCGCGCAGGACCGAGGCGATGGTCGGCCGGTCCAGCGGCACGCCGATATGCGGCGGCGCGCCGGGGCCGAGCGGTTCCTCGATACCGATGGCGAAGCGCTGGGCATAGCAGCCGGTCAGCAGCGCCGTGCGGGTGGGCGAGCAGATCGGCGTGCTGGCATAGCCCTGCGTCAGCCGCACGCCGTCGCGGCCGAGGCTGTCGATCGCGGGCGTTCGGATCGCGTGCGAGCCGGTTACGGAAAGGTCCGCATAGCCGAGGTCGTCAGCCATGATGTAGACGATGTTCGGCCGGCCCGAAGGGAGAGCCGGGCGGGCAAGCGCCCTGCCCGGCCCCGCAAGCGCGACGAGTGCGGTCGTCGCGCCCAGCCACCCCAGCGCTCTGCGGCGGTCGGTAGCTACGCCCATACCCTCAGAATTCCGCCGAGAGACGCAGCCCATACGTGCGCGGCGCGGTATAGCGCGCCACCGCGAAGCCGATCGGCGAGGATTGCGGCGTCGCGATCCGGCGCTTGTTCTCGATGTTCTGGATGAAGCCGCCGATGGAGAGGCCGCCGTCCGTCAGGCGCACGGCCAGGTTGGCGTCGGTCAGCCAGTACGAACGGATCTTCTCGAAATCGAGATACTCGAATGCGCCATACTGCGACGAACGCCACGAGGTGTTCACCCCGGCGACCAGTTCGTAGCTGTCGCCAAGCGGCACGATCTGCTCGACGCCCAGATTCACCGTCCACTTCGGCGAATAGAGCAGCGGGCGGCCCGAACAGTCGAACGCCAGGATCGGGGTGACGCCGTCGCTGAGGTAGCTGCCGGTCGCGCTCGACGGGCAGTTGATGTTGTTGCGCGGCGAGGCGGTGGTCAGCGTCAGCTGCTTGTACTCGGTATCGAGGTACTGGACCTTGGCCGAAAGCGTGGTGTTGTGCATGGGCTTGGCCATGAAATCGACATCGAAGCCCTTGATGTCGGCCTTGCCCGCATTGTCGATCGTGTTGATCAGCACCGAATCCGGCGAGACGGTGAAGTAGTTGATCTGCTGGTCCTTGTACTTCCAGTAGAACGCCTCGACGTTGAGCTGGATCTTGTTGTTGAAGAAGCGGTTCTTCGACCCGATCGTGTAGGCGGTGATGAATTCCGGCTTGTAGCTGGGATTGCCCTCGGAAAGCTGGAAACCGCCCGCGCGGTAGCCGCTCTCGACCGTGGCGTAGAGCAGCGAATCCGGCGCCACGTCGTACTCGGCGCCCGCCTTCCACGTCACCCGGCTGTAGCTGCCCGATTCGACCACCGGGTAATAGGTCTTCTGGATGATGCCGACGCCGTTGGTCAGGTTGTAGAACTGGGCATTGGGCTCGTCGGTGCTGCTGGAAGCGATGAAGCCGTTGGCGATCAGCCAGTTCACCGTGTCGCCGGTGGAGGTGAAGTTCGGGAAGTGCGGCAGCGCGCCGGGAGCGGCGCAACCGGCCGCGAACGAGGCTGGCGGCGTCGTCGGCGGCAGGCCGCCGCAATAGACGATGAAGTTGTTGATGATCCCGTCGATCGACTTGTGGTCATGCGTGTAGCGCAGGCCGCCGATCAGGCGGAACGCGTCGGTCAGGTGCGCGGTCAGCTGGCCGAAGGCCGCCCAGGATTCGGTCTTGTGGGTATAATGCTGGATCGGCAGCACGAATTCCTGGTTGTACTCGCCGGTGTTCTGGATCTTCTCGTTGAAATAGAAACCGCCGACCACGTAGTCGAACATGCCCACTTTGCCCGCCAGACGGGTTTCGAGGCTGGCCTGACGGTCATGCTCGTCGGTGTAGGCAGTGTTGAACGCCGGGCCGTAGAAGAAGCTGGTGGCATCGGCCTCGCGATAGGCCGGCAGCACCGTCAGCGTGCCGATGCCGGTATCGAGCGTGATCTCGGCATTGGCGCCCCAATAGGTGTTGTCAGTCATCTGCTGGCGGTTCATCGCATCGAGGAAACCGAAGCCCGGCGCGCCCAGCGAGGTCTGGCGGAAGGCATTGGCCGCATCGGTGTTGAAGCCCTCCGAATTGCCGAGGCCCGATGCCGTGAAGGTGAAGCCCGATGCCCCCGGCGTGAACGAGCCGATATAGCTGCCGCCCGCGCCGACACCGCCGACGTGGGTGTAGTCGCCGCCCACGCGCACGCTCAAGCTGTCGGTCGGCTCCCACAGGAGCTGCGCACGAACGCCGGTACGGTCGAGATCGTCGCTGCCGTCCTTGTTGTAGCCATCGTGGTACTGGCGGGTGCCGGCAACGCGCAGCGCGGCATTCTGACCGATGGCGAGGTTGGCATAGCCCTCGACGCTCACCGCGTCGTAATTGCCGGCCGAGAGCGTGAAGCCGCCCTTGTTCTGGCCCAATTGCGGGCGGTTGGGAATGATGTTGACCGCGCCGCCAGTGGCATTGCGGCCATAGAGAATGCCCTGCGGCCCCTTCAGCACTTCGACGCGGGCCAGATCATAGAACGCCGCCCCGAACGCGCCCGCCGCGCGCCCCAGCACGACGCCGTCATAGCTCGGCGTCACCGCGGGATCGTTGTAGCTGGAGTTGGTGACGTTGCCGACGCCGCGCAGGAAGATCGAGGTGTTGGAACCGCCGCCATTGGTGACGGTCAGCGCGGGAACGACCTTGTTCAGCGCATCGGCCTGGGTGACGCCCGACTGGATCAGGTCGTCTCCCCCCACCGCGTCGATGGCGATGCCCGCGCGCTGCATCGATTCCGAGCGGCGCTGGGCGGTGACGATGATGTCGCCGATGCCGCCATTGTCGGTGCTGGCCTGCGGCGCTGCCGCGCCATCCTGCGCCATGGCCGGCGCCGCCAGGACAATGGCGGACAGGCAGACGGATTCCAGAAGCCCTTTGCGCACGATGATCCTCCCAAATATGCTGTGTTCTTGGCATCGGGCTAGCCAAGCTGCGCTCCGGCGTCACACCGATTGTATCGATAGGCACGCATCCACAGTTCGGATTTGTCTGAAGCCGCCGCCTCGCTAGTCCTCGATGCATGACACGGGAGAGCATCAGCAGCATCGCCACGGCACTTGTCGTGGGCGGAGGGATCGGCGGCATGGCGACGGCCATCAGCCTTGCGGAGCGCGGCGTCAGGGTGGACCTGATCGACCTCGATCCGGATTGGCGGGTCTACGGCGCCGGCATAACCATCACCGGGCCGACCTTGCGCGCCTATCGGCGGCTCGGCCTGCTGGACGAGATCAAGCAGGCCGGCGCGATCACCACCAAGACGCGGCTCTATCGCTACGACGGCACGCTGATGCAGGTGCTGGACGAGCCGGTGATCGAGGAAGGCCTGCCCGCCACCGGCGGCATCATGCGCCCGGTGCTGCACCGGATCATGCAGACCCGCGTGAAGGCGCTGGACATCCCGGTGCGCCTTGGCGTGACCGTAACCGCACTCGAAAGCGACGATCAGGGTGTCGACGCGACCTTTTCCGATGGTTCCACCGGCCGCTACGATCTGGTGATCGGCGCCGACAGCGTCTTTTCCGCCGTGCGCGAACTGGCCTTCCCGCACATGGCCCCCGCCCAGCCGACCGGACAAGGCTGCTGGCGCATCTCGATCCGCAAGCCGCCCGGCCTCAGCGAGAGCGAATTCTTCCTCGGGACCGATACCCCTTGCGGGATCACCGCATGCAGTCCCGACAACGTCTATATGTGGATGCTCACTGCCCATGAGGAGCGCGAGCGCTTCATGGACGAAGAGGAACTCTACACCACCCTCAAGGAACTGCTCGCCCCGTTCGGCGGCAATGCCGGCTGGATTCGCGACAATATGACGCGGGAGGACTGGATCAACTACCGTCCGCTGGCCGCCGCATTGCAGCCGCGTCCGTGGTCGAGCGGGCGAGTGGTGCTGCTGGGCGATGCCGTCCATGCGACGACGCCCCATCTCGCCTCGGGCGCGGGCATGGCGGTGGAAAGCGCCATCGTGCTGGCGGAGGAACTCGCCGCTGCCGACAGCGTGGGCAAGGCCCTCGCCGCCTATGAAGAGCGCCGCTTCGACCGCTGCCGCTTCATCATCGAGAGCAGCATCGGCATCGGCCGCCTGCAGATGGAGCATCGCCCGCCGCAGGAACATGCCGCCCTGCTGGAAACCGCACTGGCCCGCCTGAACGAGCCGTTCTGATGCCAAAAGGAAGGCGGGGAAAGTCCCCGCCTTCTTCGTGTCACGATGGTGTCGATCTCACCACGCCGTCGCCCCCGCATCGATGGGAATATCGGCCCCGGTGACATAGCGCGCCTCTGCGCTCGCCAGCCAGCAGGCGGCCCAGGCGATGTCCTCCGGCTCACCGAGCCGCTTGAGCATGTTCTTGGCGAGCACCTGCTGCTCGAAGCCCGGATCGGCGGCGAGGTGGCGCGCGGTGGCCGCCGTCCTGATGAAGCCCGGCGCGATGGTATTGGCGCGGATGCCGTGCGGGGCGCCCTCCATCGCCAGTTGCCGCGTCATCGCCAGAACCCCGCCCTTGCCCGCGCAGTGCGCCAGCGCCGGCGAGCCTTCCAGTGCATGGCGGGCATTGGCCGAGGCGAAGTTGATGACGCTGGCCGAACCGCTCGCCCTTAGCCAAGGCCAGGCTGCGCGAGTGGCGAGGTAGACGATGTCCAGTTCCCCGGTGAGCGTCTTCTTCCAATCGGCATAGGAAAGCGCTTCTATCCAGCCGAACACCGCGAAGGCAGCGGCGTTGACCAGCACGTCGATGCGGCCATGCTCGGCGCCGATGCGGGCGAACAGCGCCTGCGTCTGCGCCTCGTCTGTGAGGTCGCAGGTCTCGTCGGCGCCCGACAGGTCGACGCCGATCACTATCGCGCCTTCCTGCCGGAAGATCCGCGCGACCCCCTCGCCGATGCCGTTGCCCGCTCCGGTGACGACCGCCACGCGGCCCTTGAGGCGATCAGCCATGGGCCATCTCCAGCTTGTGGTTTCCATGCATGCGCGAGGCGATCAGGGCGATGACCACCCCGCCCAGCGCCGCGACGGACAGCGTCATGAACGCGCCCAGCAACCCGCCGGTACGCTGTCCGGCAAAGGTCACCACCAGCGGCGAGAGGAACTGGCCGAGCGCAAAGGCCGATTGCCAGAACCCGGTGCCGCGCCCGCGGATTTCGAACGAGAGGATCGACATCGACCACACCAGAAGCGTCGGCAGCAGCAGGCCCGCGCCGATCTGGTTGATGAAGCAGCCGACCAGGAAGCCCGGTACGGTGCCTGCCTTGCCCATCAGCGCAAAGCCCAGCGAGAGCAGCGCGAACTCGGCCAGCAGCAACCGCCCGACCGGCCACTTCGGCCCGATCCGCGAATAGAGGAACGTGCCCAGCGGCACCCCGATAGAGGCAATGGACGTCAGGAACCCGCGCTCCGCCGGGCTCGTCAGCCCCAGCGCGGCAAGCCCGCTCGGCGCCTGGATCTGCACGGTATAGAAGAATACCGAACCGTAGATCGTGATCGCCGCGATCATTGCCATCCTGGCCCAGGGAAAGCCCGCCCACGAAAGATTGCGCGGCGCCGCATCGGCCTCGTCATCGGGGTGGGCTGCGCTTGCTGGCTCCCATGTGAACTTGAAGACCAGCGCGAACATGACCAGCGCCGAGGCATAGGCCCAGAACGGCGTGCGCCAGCCGCTCTCGCCCATCGCGCCGCCGAGGTTGAAGAACAGCAGCGCCGACATCGAGGCAAAGGCGGTCTGCGCCGCCAGCCAGCGGTCGCGCGCGGCGCCCTTGTAGTAATCGCCGATCATCGTGGTCGAGAGCACGTAGATCAGCGCCTCGGCCAGCCCCACGCCCACGCGCGAGATCAGGATATGGGTAAGGTCGTGCAGGAACACCGGCAGGACCCCGACCACGGCATAGAGCAGGAAGGAAAACAGCAGCAGGCGGCGGCGCCCGAAGTAGTCGCCCAGGATCCCCGCCACCGGACACAGCAGCGCCACGCAGAGCGAGGGCAGCGTCAGGATCATCGGCACCCAGTATTCGTGGTTCGGAACCGAGGAAAACTGCTTCATCAGATCCGGCACGATCGGCGTCAGCAGCACGATCGCCATCGTCGTCAGCGTGATCGGTAAAAGCAGCGATATGCCGGTCATCCAGCCGGCCTGGTGATGTCGAACCATTCTCTCCCTTTCCGCGCCCTTGTTCCTGGCCCGTTACTGTCGGGTCCTGAAGGCATCCCGCGCCGTACATGACGCGGAATTTGGACCTGGCCGTTGTCGGCTGCCGGGCCGCCAAGTCCAATCGATTATGCGGGAGGGTAGGTATTCGCAGCGTGGTTAGGCGGGGTAGGGCAAGTTTGGCCGAGCAATCGACTTCTCGCCGGCAACGGACATTCCGGTATCGCCCCAAAACAGACCAAATCCGCTCAGCCTGAGCTTGTCGAAGGCCCCGAAGCGGGGCGCTGAGTCCCCCATGCTTCGACAAGCTCAGCATGAGCGGGGTGGTTGGGGCAGCGTCCGCTTGGCACCCAAAACAGACCAAACCCGCTCAGCCTGAGCTTGTCGAAGGCCCCGAAGCGGGGCGCTGAGCCTCCCATGCTTCGACAAGCTCAGCATGAGCGGGGTGGTTGGTGCGATGGCCGCTTCACCTGACATTTCGGCCTAAACAGCCGTCTCGGTCACCGCATGGCCGCAGGCCCTTGCGCGTCCACCTTGCCATGGACGCGCCACGTTCAGGCGGCGCGCAAGGTGGACGCTCCGAGGCTCCGGGGGATCTCCTGAGTTTATCGCAGGCCCCCGGAATCTTCCCTTTTCTGGCCCCCTCAGGCCAGCAGCCCGCGCCGCTCCAGCAGCGCGGTGACGTCCGCGTCGCGTCCACGGAAGGCGCGGAAGCTGTCGGCCGCCGGGCGGGTGGCGCCGCGCGAGAGGACTTCCTCGCGCAAGGCGTCGCCCGTCGCGCGGTCCACCACGCCGGCTTCCACGAACTTGCCGAAGCCGTCCGCCGCCAGCACTTCGGCCCAGAGGTAGCTGTAGTAGCCCGCAGCATAACCGCCCGCGAAGACGTGGCTGAAGGCGTGGGGGAAGCGGTGCCATTCGGGCGGGTGGACGACGGCCACTTCCTCGCGCACCGCCTCGATCACTTCCATCGGGTCGCTGCCCATGGTGCCGAGGTGGAGCAGGAGGTCGAACAGGCCGAACTCGATCTGGCGCAGCACGAAGAGGCCCGACTGGAAGCGGCGGGCGGCCAGCATCTTCTCGAAGAGGTCTGCGGGCAGCGGCGCGCCGCTGCGGTAGTGGCCGGACATGCCGGTGAGCACTTCGCGGTCCCAGGCGAAGTCCTCCATCAGCTGGCTGGGCAGTTCGATGGCGTCCCACTCGAAACCGCTGGTGCCCGCCACGCTCGGCCGGTCGACGCGGGTGAAGAGGTGGTGGAGGCAGTGCCCCGTCTCGTGCAGCAGCGTCTCCACTTCGGTGTGGGCCAGCAGCGAGGGCGTGTCGCCGCCCCTGGGCGCGAAGTTGCAGGTGAGATAGGCCACCGGCACGCGTGCGGTGTTGCCTTCGGACAGGCGCGGGCGGGCCTGCGCCATCCAGGCGCCGCCCTGCTTGCCCTGGCGGGCGTGGAGATCGAGGTAGAGCCCGGCGATCACCGCGCCCTGCTCGTCCGCCACATCGTAATAGCGGGCATCGGCGTGCCAGAGCGACACGTCGGCCCGCTCGACCAGGGTGATGCCGAAGAGGCGGCCGAGCAGCACCTGCCAGCCCGCCAGCACGCGCTCGACCGGGAAGTAGGCGCGCACTTCCTGCTCGTCGACGGCAAAGCGCGCCAGCTTGATGCGGTTGGCGACGAAGGTCAGATCCCAGGGCTGGAGATCGTCGATGGCGAGTTCCTGCGCGGCGAATTCGCGCGCGGCGGCAAGGTCGCGCTCGGCACCGGGGCGGGCGCGGGCGGCAAGATCGCGTAGGAAGTGCAGCACTTCGCCCGCATTGGGGGCCATCTTGGTGGCGAGCGAGAGTTCCACCGGATCGGCAAAGCCCAGCAAGGTGGCCGCCTCGCGCCGCAGTTCGAGAATGCGGGCGATACGCTGCGTGTTGTCGAACTGCCCCGCATTGGGGCCCTGATCGGAGGCGCGGGTGCCGAAGGCGGTATAGACACGCTCCCTGAGGCCGCGATCCTCGGCAAAAGTCAGCACCGCGTTGACGCTGGGCCACTGGAGCGTGACCACCCAGCCTTCCAGCCCCTTGGCCGCGGCATTGGCGGCAAACATCTCCATCGCCGCCTCGGGAATGCCGGCCAGGACGGCGGCATCGGTAGCGTGCTCGCTCCAGGCATCGGTGGCGTCGAGGACGGCGGCGGAAAAGGCATTGGAAAGGCCCGCCAGCTCCATCGAGATCTCGGCAAAGCGCGCGCGCTGCCCGGCTGGCAGGGCGACGCCGGAGAGGCGGAAGCTGCGCAGCATGTGCTCGACCGCGGCGCGGTCGGCGGCGGAACGCTGCGCGAAACCGGGGCTGGCCTCCAGCGCGGCGATCACTTCGTAGAGGTCGTGGTCCTGGAAAACCGCCGTCATCACTTCGACGATGCGCTGCTGGCCGGCGGCATGGGCCTCGCGCAGTTCAGGGGTATTGGCCACCGACTTGAGGTGCGAAACCGCCGACCACAGCGCGTCCAGCGCGGTATCGGCCGCCTCGAGCGGTAGCCAGGCCGAATCGAAATCGCCCGGCTTGTCCGCCACGATCCGCGCCGCTGCCGCCTGCATGTCCGCCAGCGCGGTTTCCAGCGCGGAGGCAATCGCCTCGCCGGTCAGCGCGGCATAGTCGGGAAGGGTAAGGGGATCGAGCAGCGAACGGGCCATCAGGTCTTTTCCGGTTGTCATGGGGGAGAGGAATCTAGGGACACCGGCGCCGCGGTTAAACCCCTTTGGTGCAGCAACCTTCCCGGCGCCTGCGCGTTCCCCCGGAAGACTGCCTAGGCGCCCGGAAGCGGGGGCGAAGGAAAGCGGGTCTATTCTTGCCCGCTACACGCAGCATCAACACGCGCGAGGTCGGATCGCATGGAGGAGTACCGGACACCGCACAGCCCGCAGTCGCCCCTCGACCAGGACCCCTTGGACCAGGAGCCCTTGGACCAGGAGCGCCGCAATACGCGGGCCGCCGTGGAGATCATGGCGACCTTCCGCCATGCCCTCACCAGTTCCACCGTCGTGCTCAAGGACCTCACCCGCTTCGGCGCGCGGGTCGAGGGCATCGGCCCATTGAAGACCGATGAAGCGGTCAGCCTGGGATTGCCCGGTTGCCGCCCGGCGCTGGCTTTCGTGGCCTGGACCGAAGGACTTTCCGCCGGGCTCGAATTCGCCGAACCGCTGAGCGAGGCGGTCCATGCCGACCTCGTTTCGCGCTATGGCCTCGGCAGCCTGACCAACCCGGCGCTGGGACGCCACTTCATCAACTGAGGCACCGATCAATGAAGCGCCGAGGGCACATGCGGCACCGCCCTGGCCTGCATCAGGCGACCGCCGGCTCCAGCAGGCGCATGGTGCCGGCATCGGCGTCAATCTCCACCGACAGCCCCACGGGCACGCTGTCCTGCGCGGCGATATGACCGATCTGCAGCCCCTGGAACGAAGGCACCTTGAGGCCGCCGAACTGGCGATCGAGCACTTCGTAGATGGTGAAGTTGGAAAAGCCGCCGTCGGGGTTGGTGCAATGGGTGCACTGGCCGAAGACAATGCCCGCCACCTTGTCGAACACCCCTGCCAGCGCCAGCTGGGTCAGCATGCGGTCGATGCGATATTCGGATTCGTTGGTATCCTCGAGGAACAGCACCGCGCCGGTGAAATCGGGCAGGTAGGGCGTGCCGACCAGTGCCGAGAGCACCGAGAGATTGCCGCCCAGCAGCTTTCCGCGCGCCTTGCCGCCACGGAAGGTGCGCAAGTCCTTGCCGCGCCCGGCCAGGTTGAGGCCGGCGCCCACGGGCACCTGCCAGGTCGGCGTCGCCCCCTCGAAAGCGAGCGCGTGGAAGTTCGCCCAGGCTGCCGGCGGCCAGGAGGCCGAGGCGTTGGGGCCATGAATGCTCGCCACCCCGGTGCGGGCCGCAAAGGCGAGGTGCAGCGCGGTATTGTCGCTGAATCCGACGAACAGCTTGGGGGTCCTCGCGATCTTCGCATAGTCGAGCAGCGGCAGGATCCGCGCGCAGCCCCAGCCACCGCGCACCGACATCACCCCGCGCACTTGCGGGTCGGCAAACATCGCCATCAGGTCATCGGCGCGCGTCCGATCCGAACCGGCCAGATAGCCCTCGCGCTCCAGCATGTGCGGCGCGGGCCGGGGCACCAGCCCCATGGCGCGCACGCTGGCCATGACCTCCTCCAGCCCGAAACGGTCGCCGATGAACCCGGCAGGGGCGACCAGCCCCAGCACGTCGCCCTCGCGCAGGCGCGGCGGCTTGACCAAAGCGGGCGCGGGGGCTGCGGAAAACGCGGGCCACGCGGACAGGGCTGCCGCCATGACGCCAAGGCCGCCCAGTGCGGCGCGGCGGGTAAGGATCGAATTCACCATGGAAACCAGACTAGGCGCGCCAATCTCTTGCATGCAACCGCAAGCGGCCTAGATATTTGTGCTTTCTCCCGCCGCGTCCTGCGGCCAAGGTACCCTGATGAGCGATACTGAAGACACCAAAGTCACCAAGCGCCGGTTCTACAAGGCCGAGCAGGAAGCCTCCTTCGCCGATGCGCAGGAAGGCACGCTGCAGACGCAGAACCCCTCCTACCGCCTCGCCTTCCAGGACACCGAGTTCCTGCTGCGCGACGAGCTGCGCCCGGTCCGCTTCCAGCTTGAACTGCTCAAGCCCGAGATGCTGCTGGAAGAGGCCAACATCGGCTCCACCCTGGTGATGTACGGCTCCGCCCGCATCCCCTCGCCCGAACAGAGCGATGCCGTGCTGGCCCGCGCCACCACCGACGAAGAAAAGAAGGTGGCCGAGCGCCTCGTCGCCAAGGCCAAGTATTATGAAGTGGCGCGCGAACTCGCGCAGATCGCCAGCAAGTGCGCGGTCGTGGAAAAGGGCATGCGCCAGTTCGTGGTCTGCTCGGGCGGCGGCCCCTCGATCATGGAAGCGGCCAATCGCGGCGCGCGCGAAGTCGGCGCCGAGACGCTGGCGCTCAACATCGTGCTGCCGCATGAGCAGGCGCCCAATCCCTACGTGACGCCGCGCCTCTCGTTCCAGTTCCACTACTTCGCGCTGCGCAAGATGCACTTCCTGCTGCGCGCCCGCGCGGTGGCGGTGTTCCCCGGCGGTTTCGGCACCTTCGACGAATTCTTCGAACTGCTGACGCTGATCCAGACCGGCAAGATGAAGCCGATGCCGATCCTGCTCTATGGCCGCGAATTCTGGGAACGCGTGGTCAATTTCGAGGCGCTGGCCGAGGAAGGCGTGATCAACAAGAGCGACCTCAAGCTGTTCCACTGGTGCGAAACCGCCGAGGAAGGCTGGAAGGTCGTGCGCGACTTCTACGACCTCGACTGCGGATAAGATCCCGCATGGGGGCGCAGCTTCGCACCGAAAGGCTGCTGCTGCGCCCTGCCCTTGCCGGCGATGCCGAGGCGCTCCACGCGATCTTCGTGCAGCCCGAGGCCATGGCCTACTGGTCGCGCCCGCCCCACACCAACATCGCCCAGACGCAGGACTGGCTGGCCGGCATGATCGCCATCCCGCCGGGCGAGGGCGAGGACTTCATCATCTCGCTGGAAGGCCGGGTGATCGGCAAGGCCGGGCTCTGGCGCTTTCCCGAGATCGGCTTCATCCTCGATCCCGCGTTCTGGGGGCAGGGCTATGCCCGCGAGGCGCTGCAGGCCGTCACGGACCGTGCCTTCGCCGTGCACCGGCTGCCCCACGTGACGGCCGATGTGGACCCGCGCAACCGGCGGTCACTGGCCTTGCTCACGGGCTTGGGTTTTCGCGAAACCGGCCGCGCGGCACGCACCTGGCAAGTCGGGGAGACCTGGTGCGACAGCGTCTACTTGCGGCTGAACGCGCCCGGATACCCCCTCAAGCCATCGCGTGATGGCCCAGCGGGCCATGCCCGGCGCCGAAGCCCGGCGCGGCCAGCAGGGCGCCGCGCACGAAGTCCCGGGCCTGCGCGATCGCCGTGACGAGGTCCTCGCCGCGTCCCATGCAGGTGGCGATGGCGCTGGAGAACGTGCAGCCGGTGCCATGGCTGTGGCGCGTCTCGATGCGCGGCGCGCTCCAGGTCAGCGCCTCCCTGCCGGGACGCACGAGGCGGTCCTCGACCAGCGGGCCATCGGCATCGCCGCCCTTGGCGATATACGTCACCCCGCGCGCCGCCATGCCTTCGTCACCGCCCAGCACGGCCAGTTCGGGAACATTGGGCGTCGTCAGCGTGGCCAGCGCCATCAACCGCTCGAACCCGGCGATGGTCGCCTTGTCGGCGAGGATCGAGCCGCTGGTGGCGATCATCACCGGGTCGAAGATCACCGGCACCGCCAGCGCTTCCAAACGCTCGGCCACGACATGCGCGATCTCGGGGCTGCCGAGCATGCCGATCTTCACCGCGTCGACACCGACGTCGCTGACGCAGGCATCGATCTGCGCCGCCACCATCTGCGGCGAAAGCGCCACCACATCGGTCACGCCGCAGGTGTTCTGCGCGGTGATCGCGGTGATCGCGGTCATCGCATACCCGCCCAGCACGGTGATCGTCTTGATGTCGGCCTGAATGCCCGCCCCGCCCGACGAATCGGAACCGGCGATGGACAGGATGCGGGCCGGCGGCGTCATGAGCGGTGTGGTCATGGCCAAGGCTGATGGCAGCACCGGCGCGCTTCGACAAGTTCTGCCGCTGGCGCGCCGCTACAGCATCAGCCCTTGAAGCGCCGTTCCTTGGAAGGCGGCGCGGAATCGAAGTGCTGCTTCGCCCGCGTCGGCCGGTCTACCAGTTCGCCGCCGCAGTTGGGGCACAGGTCGTCCAGGGCATCGGCGCATTCGACGCAGTAAGTGCATTCGAAGCTGCAGATGAAGGCGCCGGGGGCATCGGCCGGAAGGTCGGTGCCGCAGCGTTCGCAATCGGGGCGCATTTCAAGCATTCAAAATCTCCGCTCATCCTGAGCCTGTCGAAGGATCAGGCAGCAGCCTCTTCCACGGCGGCACAGATCGATGCGACCGCCGCCTCGACCTCACCGGCATCGTCCCCTTCCGCCATAACGCGGATCACCGGCTCGGTGCCCGAAGCACGGATCACCAGACGGCCCTTGCCCGCGAGCGCGGCCTCGGCCTCGGCGATCACCGCCTTCACGCGGTCCGCCTCCAGCGGCTTTCCACCTGCAAAGCGCACGTTGCGCAGCAGCTGCGGCACCGGATCGAACAGGTGGAGCATCTCGCTCGCCGGCTTGCCCGACTGCACGAGCGCGGCCAGCACCTGCAGAGCCGCCACGGTGCCGTCGCCGGTGGTCGCATGGTCGAGCAGGATCATGTGGCCAGACTGTTCGCCGCCGACATTGAAACCGCCCGCGCGCATCCGCTCCAGCACATGGCGGTCGCCCACCTTGGTGCGCTCCAGCGTCAGGCCCTGGCCGTTCAGGTAGCGCTCGAGACCGAGGTTCGACATGACCGTCGCCACCACGCCGCCCCCACGCAGCGCGCCGCGCGCGGCCAGCTGGGTGCCGATCAGCGCCATGATCTGGTCGCCGTCGACCGTCTGGCCCTTCTCGTCGACCACGATCAGGCGGTCGGCGTCGCCATCGAGCGCAATGCCGATGTCGGCGCCCGAGGAAACCACCGTCTCCTGCAGCGCCTCGACATGGGTGGAGCCGCACTTGGCATTGATGTTCTTGCCGTTGGGGGTGACGCCGATCGGCACGACTTCGGCGCCGAGTTCCCAGAATGCGGAAGGCGCCACCTGGTAGGCCGCGCCATTGGCGCAATCGACCGCGATCTTGAGACCGTCGAGACGGATCGCCTCGGGCAGCGAGCGCTTGACGGCGTGGATGTAACGGCCACGCGCGTCGTCGATGCGGCGGGCCCGGCCGATGTCCTCGGACGGGGCCAGCGCGATGTCCTGCGCCAGCATCGCCTCGATCGCCAGCTCATCTTCGTCGGAGAGCTTGAAGCCGTCGGGACCGAACAGCTTGATGCCGTTATCCTCGTAAGGGTTGTGGCTGGCCGAGATCATCACGCCGACATCGGCGCGCAGTTCGCGGGTCAGCAGGGCGACCGCAGGCGTCGGCATCGGGCCGAGCAGGACCACGTCCATCCCGACGCTGGTGAAACCGGCGACCATCGCGTTTTCCAGCATGTAACCCGACAGGCGGGTATCCTTGCCGATCACCACGCGGTGCTTGTGGGTCCCGCGCAGGAAGCGGGTTCCGGCGGCCTGGCCGACCTTCATGGCAATGGCGGCGGTCATCGCGCCCTGGTTGGTGCGACCGCGGATACCGTCGGTGCCGAAGAACTGTCTGCTCATGACCTGCCCTCTTGGAGACCATTTCGTGAATGGGGTATGACGCGGGCTCATACCCAAGCCTTGGGCAAATTGCCATGCGCCCCCGTCATCAGTATGAACAACCAGACGAAGGTCGCAAATTCCCAGGAGCCCGATGCATAGCCCCAGCCCCAAGGCCGCCGAAAGCAGTGCCTCTCGCATCCCCGAGATCCGCGTTCCCGGCACCCTGACGCTGATCGGCCTTGTCGCCGGGCTGGTGCTTGGCCTCGTGCTGGCCGGCAATCCCATGGCGGTGCCGATCCTTGAAGTGGCCGGGCCGATCGGCTCGCTGTGGCTGCAGGGCTTGCAGATGACCATCCTGCCGCTGGTGGCGGGACTGCTGTTCACCGGCATCGTCGAGACCATCGCGGTGGCGAGCGCGGGCGCCATGGCCCGCCGCACGCTCGGCACCATCATCGGTTTCCTCGCCCTGAGCGCGACGCTGGGTGCGGTGCTGATGCCGATCCTGCTGAAATTCTTCCCGATTCCCGCCGGCGTGCAGTTCGCCCACCCCGAAGACCCCGGCAAGGTTCCCGGGATTGCCGATTTCCTTTCCTCGCTGATGCCGGAGAACGTGATCTCGGCCGCCGCCGCCGATGCGATGCTGCCGGTGATCGTCTTTGTTGCCCTCTTTGCCATCGCCTCCACGAGACTGGCCGATGAACCGCGCCGCCTGCTGGCAGTGCTGTTCGAAGGGCTTGCCGGGGCGATGATGGTGGTGATCGGCTGGGTGCTGAGGCTGGCGCCGATCGGCGTCTTCGCGCTGGGCTTCGGCCTCGGCGTGCGCAGCGGCGGCGCCGCGCTCGGGGCGCTGGCCCACTACATCATCCTGGTGGTGACGGTCGGCAGCGTGATGATGATCGCGGGCTACCTGATCGCGGTGTTTGCGGGGCGGCGCTCGCTGCCGGCTTTCGCCGTCGCCATCCTGCCCGCGCAGATCGTCGCGATCTCGACCCAGTCCTCGATCGCCACGGTCCCGGCGATGCTGGCATCCAGCCGCAAGCTCGGCGTCTCGGCCACCACCGCGGAATTCGTGCTGCCGCTCGCCGTCACCCTGTTCCGCGCGACCGGCCCGGCAATGAACATGGCGGTGGCCGTCTACGCCGCCAAGCTGGCGGGCGTCGAACTCACCGGCGGCGCGCTGGTCGCCGGCGCGCTGGTGGCCTTTGCGACCACGTTCGGCGCGGTCTCGCTGCCGGGCACGATCAGCTTCGTCTCCTCGATCGGGCCGATCGCGGCCGCCATGGGGGTGCCGCTCTGGCCGCTCGGCGTGCTGGTGGCGGTGGAAGTCCTGCCCGACCTCATGCGCACGGTGGGCAATGTGACGATGGACGTGGCGCTGACGACTGCGGTCGATTCCAGCGTCGATGCCGACAGGGAAGAGGCCGAGACCCTGCACTGAGGAAAACCCGCGTCAGGCTTCCAGTTCGATGTCCCAGTAAAGCCAGTCCCGCCAGGTTTCGTGCAGATAGTTGGGCGGGAAGGCGCGGCCGCGTTCCTGCAATTGCCAGCTGGTCGGGCGGATCGGTGCGACCAGCGGCGGCATGTTCGCCTGCCTGGGCGTGCGCCCGCCCTTCTTGAGGTTGCAGGGGGAGCAGGCGGTGAGGATGTTTTCCCAGCTGGTCCGGCCGCCAAGACGGCGCGGGATCACGTGGTCGAACGTGAGCTGATGGGGAGAGCCGCAGTACTGGCAGCTGAACCGGTCGCGCAGGAATAGGTTGAAACGGGTGAAGGCCGGAAATTCGGAAGGCTTCACATATTGCCTGAGGGCGATCACCGAGGGAATCTGCATCGACCAGCTGGGTGAGTGGACCACCCGGTCATAGCTGGAGACGATATCCACCCGTTCGAGACAGATCGCCTTGATCGCGGTCTGCCAGGGCCAGAGGCTGAGCGGATAGTAGGAAAGCGGCGTGTAGTCCGCATTGAGCACCAGCGCAGGGCAGTCCGAAAGACTTCGGGAGGGATCTTCCTCCGCGCTGCGGAACCGGGCCGCGCGCTCCATCAGCTCCGATCTGAGCATGGCCTCCTGTCGCAGGCTGTCATTGCGGTTTCATGGCAACGCATGGGTTTCTTTGCAGCATTATCGCGAGTCGGCGTCAAGCCGCCTCGGGGCTGGCCCCATACAACAATCCACAGCTTCACCACAAGGATTCCACAGACAACCCACAAGCTGCCAACAAGCTGCCCACACTTCACGCACATCTTCCCCCACGGTTATCCACAAGCCTGCAAGGCCTTGCGGAGCCATGCCCAGCGGCTAGGGGTTCGATTGCGACATCGGCAAACCCATCCCGTCCGCCAGGGGGATGCACATGTCAAAATCAATCCACTAGGCCGTAAACAATGATCCGCACCCGCTTTGCCCCCAGCCCCAACGGCCCGCTGCACCTTGGCCATGCCTATGCCGCCATGGTCGCGCACGATCTTGCCCGCGCCCAGGGCGGCGAATTCCGGCTGCGGATCGAGGATATCGACGGCGAACGCAGCCGCCCGGAATTCACCGAGGAATTTTTCCGCGACCTCGAATGGCTCGGCCTTGGCTGGGACGGCGAGGCCGGTTTCCAGTCCCGGCGCCTTCACCTCTACGTCGAGGCCGCAGAGCGCCTCAAAGCCATGGGCCTGCTCTACCCCTGCCGCTGCACCCGCGCCGAGATCGCCGCTGCCGCCACCCGGATGGGCCCAGACGGCCCGGTCTATCCCGGAACCTGTCGCCACCAGGCGGTCGATCCCCAAGGCGCCGCATGGCGGCTTGACGTCGCCCGCGCGCTGGACCTTGCCGGCCCGCTCGAATGGCGCGACGAACGCGCCGGTCCGCAGCCCGCCGCGCCCGCAATTTTCGGCGATGTCGTGCTGCTGAGGAAAGAGCTGCCCGCCAGCTACCACCTTGCCGCCACGCTCGACGACGCGGCGGACGGCATCACCCTCGTCACGCGCGGCATGGACCTGTTTCCGGCCAGCCACGTCCACCGCCTGCTGCAAGCCCTGCTCGGCCTGCCGGTGCCGGTCTGGCACCATCACCCGCTGCTGGTGGAGCCCGACGGGCGCAAGCTGGCCAAGCGGCGCGGTTCCCCCTCGCTGGGCGATCGCCGGCGCGCGGGCGAGGACGGCAAAGCCATCGTGGAGGCGCTCCGGCAAGGGCGCTTCCCGGCTGGCATTTCGCTCGGCACGGGCGTAGACCTGTCGGCATGAGCACCATTCTCGTCCCCATCATCATCCTGCTGGTGATCATGGTTGTCGTCAGCCTCGTGCGCGGCATCGTCGCTTTCATGCAAGGCACGAAGGAAGACCTCAATCGCGATCCCGGCGCCACCGGCCCGACCGCAAACCAGCTTCTGCAGAACAAGATGATGTTCAACCGCATCAAGTACCAGGCCGCCGCCGTGCTGGTCTGCGCGATCCTGCTGGCGATGGCGCGCTAGACCGCACTCGGTTTTTGCCGCCCGAATCCGCCTGCCTGCGGATTTCAAAGGACCTCACCTTGGTAAAGCTCAACAAGATCTACACCCGCACCGGCGACGACGGCACCACGGGCCTTGTCGACGGTTCCCGCCTGCCCAAGCATGCCGCGCGCATGGAAGCGATCGGCGCGGTGGACGAGGTCAACTGCGCCATCGGCCTTGCCGTCTGCGCGTTGACGGAAACGCCGCACGCCGCCGTGCTCACCCGTATCCAGAACGACCTGTTCGACCTGGGCGCCGACCTTGCCACCCCCGGTGACGACTTCACCCCCGGCGAGATGACGCTGCGCGTGGTCTTCCCGCAGGTCACCTGGCTGGAGGGCGAGATCGACGCGATCAACGCCCATCTCCAGCCGCTCAGGAGCTTCATCCTGCCCGGCGGCAGCGAGGCCGCCGCACGCGTCCACATCGCCCGCGCCTCGGCCCGCAAGGCAGAGCGCGCCGCCGTCGCCATGGGCGCCGAAGTGCCCGCCAATCCGGCGGCGCTGTGCTACCTCAATCGCCTCAGCGACTATCTTTTCGTCCTCGCCCGGGCGGTGAATGCCAATGGCGCGGACGACGTGCTTTGGGTGCCCGGCCAGAACCGCTAGGCGCCCGTTCCATAACAACGTGAGGAGTTTGGCAGTGCGCAAAGTCGGAATCATCGGCGCGGGTATCATGGGCTCGGGCATCGCCCAGACCGTGGCGGGCAAGGGCATGGACGTGATCCTCTCCGATATCTCGGTCGAGAACGCCGAGAAGGGCAAGGCCGGCATCGCCAGGGGCCTCGCCCGGCTGGTGGCGAAGGAAAAGATCGCCCAGGCCGAAGTCGATGCACTGCTGCCCCGCATCACCACTGCGGGCGACTATTCCGGCATGGGCGAGTGCGACCTCATCATCGAGGCCGCCACCGAGCGCGAAGACATCAAGCTGAAGATCTTTGCTGCCGTGGGCGAAGTGCTGGGCGCCGATGCCATTCTCGCCTCGAACACCAGCTCGATCCCGATCACCCGCATGGCCGCCAGTTCGCCCGACGCCGCGCGCTTCTGCGGCCTCCACTTCTTCAACCCGGTGCCGGTCATGGGCCTGGTCGAGGTGATCCCCGGCCTCGCGACCTCGCCCGAAACGACCGCGCGGATGAAGGCCTTCGGCGAGGCGCTGGGCAAGACCGTGGTCCTGGCGGGCGATGCCCCGGGCTTCGTGGTCAACCGCATCCTCTGCCCGCTGCTCAACGAGGCGATCTTCGTGCTGGGCGAGGGACTCGCCTCGGTCGAGGATATCGACGCGGGCATGCGGCTGGGCGCCAACCATCCGATGGGTCCGCTCACGCTGGCCGATTTCGTGGGCCTCGATACCCTCTACGAGATCATGAAGGTGTTCCTCGCCACCACCGGCGATCCCAAGTACCGCCCCGCGCCGCTGCTCCAGAAGTACGTCGAGGCGGGCTGGTACGGCCGCAAGTCGGGCCGGGGGTTCTACGACTATTCGGGCGAAGTGCCGGTGCCCACGCGCTGACGCAAGTCTTTGCGACGCAAAGCCACGCTTTGCGTCGCAAAGGTCCAAGACCGGAACCGGGGCGATCCCTTAGCCGTTTAACCGGCAAAGGAGACTCGCCATGATCGACCGTTCCGACGATTCCGCACCCGAAACCTTCAATCCCGAACAGGATGACGAGGAAGCGCAGGCCCAGTCGGTCGCCGAACAGGCACAGGATCGCGCCACCGACCCATTTGGGCTGGAGGATAGCGAGAAGGTGAAAGGCGGCATCGACGACGAGGATGACGTAGAGGACCTCGTCGATCACATGAACCAGATGGACTCGAGCGGCGTCATCGACATGTCCGCCTATCGCGGCGAAGAGACCATGGACGACCTCGAAGACCGCTACGGCAAGCAAAATGCCGCCGATGAGGATTTTGCGGACGACGACAGCTAGGCCGTAAACTCATAAACGGCACCATCGAGGTTTGAGGCAAAATGGCTCAGCGACAGGAGGGAAGGCGATGGAATATGTCGATATTTCAAGACTTCCCGACGCAGCGCTGGGCCATTTTGGTCAAGCGAAGCTCACCGCAAGGTAAACCCCGAAGGGGCGCCCAAATGGCTTCCATCTCGAACCGAAGCTGCCTTGGACGGGCAACCAGCCCGCCCGGCGGCAACTTCGGCCCGATCTGTTCGCCATTTGGGCGCCTCGATGGTGCCGTTTATGAGTTTACGACCTAGGCGATCAGTTCGGCGCCGGGTCTTTCGCCCAGGGGTTCTTGTGCCCGGCCTGCTGCTGCGCCCCCGCACGCGCCGCAACGCTCTCGGCGAACTGCGTCACCGAATCGTCGCTGTCGTCGCCATCGGGCGAGGGCACCGTGCAATAGGCGGTCGTCAGGATGCTGGCCGCCCAGAACAGCGCGTGCCAGCGGCTCTTGAAGACATTCCTGATCTTGGGCCCGAACATGCGCGCGAACCTAGCCCCGGGGTGGTTAAGACTCCGTGCCTGCCTCGCGCTTGAGATCGTAGAGGATTTCCAGCGCATCGCGCGGGCTCAGTGCATCGACGTCCATCTCGCGCAGCTTGTCGCGCAGGACGTCGCCCTGTTCCTCATGGGTGTCCTGCGCCGCCGCGAAGAGCGGAAGGTCGCCGAGGCCAGCGGCAAGCCCCCCGGTTTCCGCACGGCCCTTTTCCAGCTTTTCCAGCACCGACTTGGCGCGGCTGATGACTTTGGGCGGCACCCCGGCAAGGCGCGCGACGGCAAGGCCATAGCTGCGATCGGCCGGCCCCTCCGCCAGTTCGTGGAGCAGCACCAGATCGCCCTTCCACTCGCGCGCGCGGACGTGATGAAGTGACAGCGCCTCGCAGGTTTCGCCGAGCCGCGCCATCTCGTGGTAGTGCGTGGCGAAAAGGCAGCGGCAACGGTTGGTCTCGTGGACGGCTTCGGCCACCGCCCAGGCCAGCGCCAGGCCGTCATAGGTCGAGGTGCCGCGCCCGACCTCGTCGAGGATGACGAAGCTGCGGTCGGTCGCCTGCGCGAGGATAGCCGCGGTTTCCACCATCTCGACCATGAAGGTCGAACGCCCGCGCGCGAGGTTGTCCGACGCGCCGACGCGGCTGAACAGGCGGTCCACCATGCCGATCCGCGCCGACCTGGCAGGCACGAAGCCCCCCGCCTGCGCCAGCAGCACGATCAGCGCGTTCTGGCGCAGGAAGGTCGACTTACCGCCCATGTTGGGGCCGCCGATCAGCCAGAGCCGGTCATGGCTGGCAAGGCGGCAATCGTTGGCGACAAAACGCTCGCCCTGCACCTTCAACGCCGCCTCGACCACTGGGTGGCGGCCGCCTTCGATCTCGAGCGAAAGGCCGTCGACCACCTCGGGGCGGGCCCAGCCGCCCTCGGCCGCGCGCTCGGCCTGTCCCGCCGCCACGTCGAAACGGGCAAGCGCTGCGGCGGTACGGGCGATGGCGTGGCGGGCGGCGACGGCCTCGGCCACCAGTTCCTCGAAATGCGCTTCTTCGGCGGCAAGCGCATGCGCGCCCGCCTCGGTGATGCGGCTCGCCTCTTCATGCAGCGCCAGCGCGTTGAAACGCATCGCCCCGGCCATCGTCTGGCGGTGCGTGAAGCCGCTGTCCGGCTCCAGCAGCTTGTCGGCATGACGCTGCGGCACTTCGATGAAGTAGCCGAGCACGTTGTTGTGCTTGATCTTCAGCGCGGCGACGCCGGTTTCCTCGCGGTACTTTGCCTCCAGCGCGGCAATCGCGCGGCGCGCGTTGCCCGAGGTGACGCGCAGCTCGTCGAGGGCGGCATCGTAGCCACTGGCGATATAGCCGCCCTGCCCGCGCTCGGTCGGCGGGGTTTCCACCAGCGCCTGCGCGAAGTGATCGACGAGCCCCGCATGACCGCCGAGTTCAGGCATCAGCCGGTCCAAAAGCACCGGCAACCCGGCGATCTGCGCCAGTCGCTCGCCGATGCGCCGCGCGCCGGCAAGACCGTCGCGCAGCTGGCCCAGATCGCGCGGAGAACCGCGCCCCGCCACCACGCGCCCCAGCGCGCGGCCCACGTCGGGCAGCGCCCGCAGCGCCGCGCGCATGTCCTCGCGCAGCAGGGCATCGTCATGCAGCCACTCGACCATTTCGAGACGCTCGGCAATCGCATGGCGGTCAGTCAGCGGGGCGGAAAGGTCTTCGGCGAGCTGGCGCGCACCGGCGCCGGTGACGCAGCGATCGATCGCCTCGACCAGACTGCCCTTGCGGCCACCTTGCGACGATTCGAGAATTTCGAGACTGGCGCGGGTCGCCTCGTCCATCGCCAGCGCGCCGTCGCTGCTGCGCGCCTCGGGCGGCAGCAGCAGCGGCAGCTTGCCCCGGCCCACATGGTCGAGATAGGCGATCAGCCCGCCCGCCGCCGCCAGCATGGCGCGGGTGAATGCGCCGAACCCGTCAATCGTGGCGACGCCGTGGACCAGCTTCAGCCGCTCCTCGCCGCCGTCGGAAGAAAACTCGTGCGCGGACCGGCGGATCGCGCCTTCCGGCGCCGGTTCCCAACCATCCGGCACAACCAGTTCGCGCGCACCAAGACGCGCCAGCGCCGCGCCCAGCCGGTCGGGCAAGCACTCTTCCAGTTCCATGCGCCCGGTCGAGATGTCGCAGGCCGCGATGCCCACCAGCCCGCGCACCTCGCAGGCCGCCGCCAGCACGTTGGCGCGGCGCGGTTCCAGCAGCGATTCTTCGGTCAGCGTGCCAGCCGTGACGAAACGCACGATGTCACGCCGGACCAGAGCCTTGGATGCCCGGCCTTCCTTGCGGGCGCGCTCCTTGGCCTCGGCGGGCGTCTCGGTCTGCTCGGCAATCGCCACACGGCAACCTGCCTTGATCAGACGGGCAAGGTAGCCCTCCGCCGCATGGACCGGCACGCCGCACATCGGAATCGGCGCACCGCCATGTTCGCCGCGGGTGGTGAGTGCGATATCGAGAACCTGGCTTGCGGTTTTCGCATCGTCGAAGAACAATTCGAAGAAATCGCCCATCCGATAGAACAGCAGACAGTCGCCCGCCACCTCTCGCAAGGCGAGGTACTGCGCCATCATCGGGGTCGCGGCGGCGGTATCGGTCGTGCTGCTCATGGCCATGAGCGTTAGCGCCGCGCCTTGCCCCTTGTGAAGCGGCGCAAACACGCCTTTCCCCTATCGCGTGGCGCAAACATTCGATAGGGCCCGTGCCAAATCCGGGAGAAACCGCTTGTCCGAGAAGCCCAAGATCCAGTTCACCGAGCGTGAGGCTCTGTTCTATCACAGCACGATGCGCCCCGGTAAGATCGAGATTGTTGCGTCCAAACCCATGGCCACGCAACGCGACCTCTCGCTTGCCTATTCGCCGGGCGTCGCCGTGCCGGTCCAGGCAATCGCCGACAACCCCGCCACCGCCTATGACTATACCGCCAAGGGCAACCTCGTTGCGGTGATCTCGAACGGCACCGCGATCCTGGGCATGGGCAACCTCGGCGCCCTCGCCTCGAAGCCGGTGATGGAGGGCAAGGCCGTCCTCTTCAAGCGCTTCGCCGACGTCGATTCCATCGACATCGAACTCGCCAGCGAGGACACCGACGCGCTGATCGAGGCCATCGCGATGATGGAACCCAGCTTCGGCGGCATCAACCTCGAGGACATCAAGGCGCCCGAGTGCTTCATCATCGAGCAGGCCCTGCGCGAACGGATGAACATCCCGGTCATGCACGATGACCAGCACGGCACCGCGATCATCGCCGCCGCCGGTCTCATCAACGCCTGCCTCATCACCGGCCGCAAGCTCGACGAAGTCAAGGTCGTGGTGAACGGCGCCGGCGCCTCGGCGCTGGCCTGCACCGCGCTGATCAAGTCGATGGGCGTGCGCCACGAGAACGTGCTGGTCTGCGACACCAAGGGCGTGATCTATCCGGGCCGCGAACGGGTGGACCAGTTCAAGTCCGCCCACGCGGTCAAGACCGACAAGCGCACGCTGACCGAGGCCCTGGTCGGCGCCGACGTCGTTCTCGGCCTCTCGGCCAAGGGCGCGATCACGCCCGACATGGTCAAGTCCATGGCGCCCCAGCCGATCATCTTCGCGATGGCCAACCCGGACCCGGAAATCACCCCGCCCGAAGCCAAGGCGGTGCGCCCCGACGCCATCGTCGCCACCGGCCGTTCGGACTATCCGAACCAAGTCAACAACGTGCTCGGCTTCCCCTTCATCTTCCGCGGCGCGCTCGACGTTTCGGCCACCGCGATCAACGAAGAGATGAAGATCGCCGCTGCCAAGGCCATTGCCGAACTGGCGCGCGAGCAGGTCCATGAGGACGTTGCCGCCGCCTACGGCGAAGCGCAGCAGTTCGGCCGCGACTACATCATCCCCGCCCCGTTCGACCCGCGCCTGATGGAAGTGGTGTCGATGGCGGTCGCCAAGGCGGCGATGGATTCGGGTGTCGCCACCCGTCCGATCGAGGACTTCGAAGCCTATCGCCACCAGCTCAAGGCGCGCCTCAACCCGACCACTTCGGTGCTGACCCGCGTCTACGAGCAGGTCAAGGCCAACCCCAAGCGCATGATCTTTGCCGAAGCCGACAACGAAGTCGTGCTGCGCGCGGCGATCCAGTACCGCGATTTCGGCTATGGCGAACCGATCCTGGTCGGCCGGACCCAGGTCATCCTCGACAAGATGGCCGAATTGGGCGTGCCCGATCCGGACAGCTTCCGCATCGAGAACTCGATGGTGTCCGAGCATGTCGCGCCGATGGTGGAGATGCTCTACGAGCGCCTCAAGCGCCGCGGCTTCCTGCAGCGCGACGTGCAGCGCATGGTCAATACCGATCGCAACATCTTCGCCTCCGGCCTGCTCAAGCTGGGCGTGGGCGATGCCATGATCACCGGCATGACCCGCCCCTTCGCGCAGACCATCAAGGAAGTGCGCCGGGTACTGGATCCCGCCCCGGGGAAGCTGGCCTTCGGCATCCACATGCTGGTCGGCAAGAACCACACCGTGTTCATGGCCGACACCACGATCAACGAGCGTCCGAGCGCCGAGGAACTGGCGGTTATCGCCAAGGAAACCGCTGCCGTCGCCCGCCGCCTCGGCCACGAACCGCGCGTCGCCTTCCTCAGCTACTCGACCTTCGGCAACCCCTCGGGCAAGTGGCTGGAGCAGACCCGCGAGGCGATCCGCATCCTCGACGAGGAGCAGGTCGACTTCGAGTACGAGGGCGAAATGGCCCCCGACGCGGCGCTCAATCCGAAGATCATGGCGCTCTATCCCTTCAGCCGCCTTTCGGCGCCGGCCAACGTGCTGATCATGCCGGGCCTGCAGTCGGCCAACATCTCGGCCAAGCTGCTCAAGGAAATCGGCGGCACCACCTCGATCGGGCCGATGCTGATCGGCGCCGAGAAACCGGTACAGATCGTGCCGATGACGGCGATCGCGCCCGATGTGCTGACATTGGCAGCGCTCGCCGCCGCCGGAATCACCGGATAAGAAAAAAGGGGCTCCGCAACCGGAGCCCCTTTTCACGTCAGGTCGGCATCGACGCCGGGCCGCCTCACTTGCGGCGGTAGCGGAAGTACCAGATCTCGTGCCCGTAGACCGTGCGCGCCTTGACCGCGTAGCGCGTTTCCGGCCAGCCGCCGGGACGCACCTGGAAGTCGCCCGGCTTCTCGCAGAGCCATTCGAACTGGTCGGTATGGCGCTGCATGACCATCAGCGCATGACGCACGTAGACGGCGTGATCGGTGCCGAAGCGGAACTCGCCGCCGGGCTTGAGCTTGGCCGCGAACATGTCGACCGGGCCGTCGTTCATCATGCGGCGCTTGGCATGGCGGGCCTTGGGCCAGGGGTCGGGATGCAGCAGGTAGAGCATCGAAAGCGAACCGTCGGGAATGCGGGACAGCACTTCCAGCGCATCGCCGTGGTGGATCCGCACGTTGCCGATCGGCGGATGGGCGCCATTGTCGCCGGCCACATGGGTCAGCGCCTGGGCAACACCGTTGATGAACGGCTCGGCACCGATGAAGCCATGGTCGGGCAGCATGTCGGCGCGCTCTGCCATGTGCTCGCCGCCGCCGAAGCCGATCTCGAAATGGAGCGGCCGCTCGTCGCCGAACAGCAGCGCCGAGGTCACCGGACCTTCGAGGGGCACCGCGATGCGCGGCAGCAGATTGTCGACCAGGGCCTGCTGGCCGGCGCGCAGGGGCTTGCCCTTGGCGCGGCCGTAGAGGCGGTTGAGCGTGGTCGGATCGCCGGATTTGTGAGCCGTCATGGCGCGGCGCACTGACACCGATGCGCTTCAAGGTCAACGCCGGTAACGCTGGCGCCGTGGCGGTTCGGGGTGCTGGAAACCGAAACGGCCCGCCCCGAGGGGCAGGCCGTTCCATTCTTCATGCTTGGGGAAAGCAGAAACAGGTGCGAACGTCCGGCGCCCGGTCAGGCAACGTCCTGAAGCTCGTCCGGATCGCGCAGCACGTAGCCGCGGCCCCAGACGGTCTCGATGTAGTTCGCGCCTCCGCAGGCATGCGCGAGCTTCTTGCGCAGCTTGCAGATGAACACGTCGATGATCTTGAGTTCGGGTTCGTCCATGCCGCCGTAAAGGTGGTTGAGGAACATTTCCTTGGTCAGCGTGGTGCCCTTGCGGAGCGAAAGCAGCTCCAGCATCGCATATTCCTTGCCGGTCAGATGCACGCGGGCGCTGTCGACCTCGACCGTCTTGGCGTCGAGGTTGACCACCAGCTTGCCGGTGCGAATGACCGACTGCGAGTGCCCCTTGGAGCGGCGGACAACGGCGTGAATACGCGCGATCAGCTCTTCGCGGTGGAACGGCTTGGTCACGTAATCGTCGGCACCGAAGCCGAACGAGCGGACCTTGGAATCCATTTCCGAAATGCCCGAGAGGATCAGCACCGGCGTCTGCACTTTGGCAACGCGCAGCTTCTTGAGCACGTCGTACCCGTGCATGTCGGGTAGATTGAGGTCGAGCAGGATGATGTCGTAATCGTAGAGCTTGCCGAGATCGAGGCCTTCTTCACCCAGGTCGGTGGAATAGACGTTGAAGCCTTCGGCGGTCAGCATGAGTTCGATGGCCCGCGCGGTGGTGGGTTCGTCCTCGATCAACAGCACTCGCATGGGATGCCCCCCTAAGTTGCCCGTCAGCCCGTCGGCGTAAACCCGGCCTAAACGGACATTGCCGCGTATTAACCATATGAGCAATGAAGGTTAAAGGTTAATTTGCCGTTAATGGCAAGCCTTGCGCCGAAGCGGATCGACTCTAGCGAGAATCCTTTAGGGGCGGAGCCGTGGATTACGGCGCCAGAGGCTCCGAAACGGGGGCTTCCCGGCCGGTTTTCATCGGCACGCCGCCGTGACGCGAGTCGCCCGGCGCGACAAGCGGCGCCCGCCGCCGCGCCCGTCCGCGCGTTTCCTCGATTCGCCGCAGATAGCTCCACAGGCCGCACTGCAGGCCGACCAGCATCAGGATGAACGGCTGGAACGCGATACCGACGAAGAGCGAGCCGATCAGATAGACGATCTGCGCCAGTTGCAGCGCCACCGCCAGCGGCGCCGCCCAGGCCTCGTCCGGCCCCGTGCGATCCTTCCAGCGGCGGCGGATCAGTTCCATCTGTACCAGGCCGGAAAGCTGCAGCGCGATCCACAGGAAGAAGCCCGGGAAACCCTGTTCGCCCAACATCTCGAAATAGCTCGAATGGAAGGCGCGTCCCTGCTCGGTCACCCGTGTGCGGGTGACCGTCGTGGTCGCGCCCACCGTATTTGCTGCAACCGTATCGTACTCGACCTTGCTGGCGATGTTGACCACGAAGCCACCGCCCGTCGGATGGTGCTTCACATAATCCCAGGTCCATTTCCACACGCCGATCCGCGTACCGGCGGACTGGTCGGACTGGTGGTTCTCGATCGTGCCCATGCGGGCCATGAACGACTGCGGCAGGAACGGCACCGCCACCACCACCGCCAGCGCCATGCCCGCACCGATCAGCAGCTTGTGCCGGGCAGTGCGCAAGTAGAACAGGCATAGCACGCCGAGACAAACCAGTCCCGTGCGCGCCTGGGTGCCGACCGGGATCAGCGCGCAGGCAAAGATCAGCGCCGCCGCGAAGAGCCTGACCCGCCAGTCGGGCGGAAAGATCGTGCCGTAGCGGGTCAGCCAGAGGATCAGCGGGATGATCGCGATCGCCACGCTCGACAGGATCGAGCCTTCGTAGAGCCCGGTGTTATTCTCGACAAAGATCCTGAGCGCGCCGTAACCGCCGCCGCCCATCGCCGTCTTGATGCCGCCGTCGATGATCAGCGCGCTCGCCGCAAGTACCATGACCAGCGCCACCGCCTCGATCCTGAGGCGCGTGCGCAAGGTGAGCGGCAGAAAGATCGCGAAGACCAGCGCCTTCCACACCCAGGCCCACTTCTCCTGCGCCGCCTCGGGATAGACCGCGGTGAAGGTGGTGAGTGCACAGTAGACCAGGAGCGCCAGCAGCAGCCCCTGCCGCAGCGTGAAGCGCATGTCGCGCTTGTCGTCGAACAGCAGCCAGCCGCCGAACGCCGCGCCGAACGCCATCAGCGAGACCGGCAGATGCGCCAGGATCCCCCAGGAAATGATCTGCGGAGAGACGATGTCGACATAGAGATAGCAAAGCACCCAGAGAAACGGGCGCCGGAAGCCGAGAGCCAGGAAAATGAAGAGAAAGCCGGTGAGGCCGAGATCAAGCATGCCCGCCCCCGCCTGCAGGATCGGGCCCGCCCGCGGGATCGTGCCCGCCTGCCGAATCGCTCCTGCCGTTCGCAGCCGGCCACCGCATGGCCCGGCGCCGCGGCGGCCCGGCGCCAATCCGCTCCTGCCCGCTGCCTTCCTGATCGAGCTCCCGCCGCCACAACAGCCGCCAGGCCGCCAGCGCCAGCAGGCCATGGGCCAGAACAAGAGCAAAAATGTCGACCATCGGCTCGAAGCCCTATCATCAGCGGGTTGACGCGGCGTTAAGCGTTATGTGCTAGGTATTCCGCGCATGACCAGGATTCTCCACGTCCTCGACCATTCGCTGCCGCTGCACAGCGGCTACACCTTCCGCACCCGTGCGATCCTGAAGGCGCAGGAAGCCATGGGCTGGGAAGTGCGAGGGGTAACCGGATTGCGCCACACCGCCAAGGGCGCGGACCTGGAAGAGGCCGATGGACTGCTGTTCCATCGCAGTACGGGCGATGCCGGCACCCTGCCGCTCTGGCGCGAATGGCGCGAGATCGGCGTGCTGGAACGGGGCATCGAGGCTGCAATCAGTGTCTGGCGCCCGGACGTGATCCATGCCCATTCACCCGCCTTGTGCGGGGCGGCAGCCGTGCGGGTGGCGAAGCGCCACGGCATCCGCTGCGTCTACGAGATTCGCGCGTTCTGGGAAGATGCCGCGGTCGGCAACGGCACCGGCAGCGGAGGCTCGCTCAAGTACCGCCTCACCCGCGCGCTCGAAAACCGGGTGGTCGCCAGCGCCGATGCGGTGGTGACGATCTGCGAAGGGCTGCGCGCCGACCTCGTCGCACGCGGCACGCCCGCAGCGAAGATCACCGTCGCGCCCAACGGCGTCGACCTCTCGCTGTTCGGCGAACCAGCGGCGCGGGATGCGCACCTCGCCCGCGAACTCGGCTTCGAGATCGACGGCCGCGCCTGCCCGGTGATCGGCTTCATCGGCAGTTTCTACGATTACGAAGGGCTGGACGACCTCATCGCCGCCATGCCCCTGCTGCTGGCCCGCCAGCCGGATGCCCGGCTGCTGATGGTGGGCGGCGGCCCGCGCGAGGCCCATTTGCGCGCCCAGGCCCAAGCCTCGCCGGCGGCCCATGCCATCCGTTTCATCGGCCGCGTTCCGCATCACGAGGTGGAGCGCTATTACGCGCTCTGCGATGTCATGGCCTATCCGCGCAAGCAGAGCCGGCTGACCGACCTTGTCACCCCGCTCAAGCCGCTCGAAGCCATGGCGCAGGGCAAACTGGTCGCAGCCAGCGCGGTCGGCGGTCACCGCGAACTGGTCGAGCACGAGCGGACCGGCATCCTGTTCCCGCCCGACGATCCGGCCGCCTGCGCGCAGGCGCTGGCCGATCTGCTGGCCGCGCCCGAGAGCTGGGAGCGCCTGCGCAGGGCCGGGCTCGATCATGTCCGCAGCGGACACGACTGGGCTTGCAATGTCGCCCGTTATCGAGACGTTTACCAAATCCTGCCACTCGAAAGGACTCGAAGCGGGCTCGCCGTTGCCTGAGCGACGGGACGAAAGCGGAATTTGCACGGGATGATCAAGGTGGCGAAGCAAGAACGTAAGTCACAGGGCGCGGGAAACCAGCCGATCACGCGCCACCCGCTGTTTCCGGCCATCGCCGCGCTTTGGGTGGCCGCGCTGTTCGGGCTTGGCAGCATGGCGCTGAGCCCCGCCACGATCGAACGGCTGGTCGGCGCGACCGGGCTGTCCTCGCTCGTTCCCATGGCTGCTCCTCCCCTGGGCGTGACCGCCCGGCTGCTGGTCGCCCTGGCGCTGACCGGCCTCGGCGCGCTGGTCGGCGTGGTCATCGGCCTGAGGCTGGCGCGCGGCGGCAGCGATGAGGGCAACGCCTTGGTCGACACTTCGGCGGAAACGGCGGCCGAAACTGAGGATGCCGCTCCAGGACGCCTGGCCTCGTTGACCGGGCGTCGGCGCGGCCCCGAAACCATGCGCGAAGCGGAACCGGCGCCGACGCCGATCAGCCCGGCAAGCGACATGACCGCGCCGCAGATCCTGCAACTGGCCGAGTTCGATCTCGATGGGCTGCCTCCCCCGGTCGAGGTCGAGGTCGAGGCCGAGGTCGAGGTCGAGGTCGAGGTCGAGGTCGACGCGGACGATACCGACTACCAGGCTCTCCCCGCAGAACCGGCCGGCCACCGCGTGCCCGACCTTGAAGACACGGACGTCGCGCCAGTCGATGCCGCCACCGTGCCGCTTGCGGAACAAGGTCCCGAGGCGGAAGCGCCGCTGACCGGACCGGCGCCTTCCCTGACAGACGCGGTCGAAACACCTGCCCCCCGTGCCCCAGCGTTCTCGCCCTCGGCATGGGCGGACAGCCGCCACGACGCGGACGATCAGGCCAATTTCACGCCCCTCTCCGCGCCGCTGACGGCATCGCCGCTGTTCGAAACCTATCTTCACAACGAAACCGCGCCGCAGGGCACACCCGCCCACGAAGCGGACCCGCAAGACACGGCCCTTCCCGAGCCGGAGCCGGAACCCACACCCGCGCCCACGCCTGACCAGACCCTGACGGCGAGCGCGGCAGAACGCATCTCCAAGGCTCCGCTCGACGCGCTGAGTCAGGTCGAACTGCTCGAACGCCTGGCACTGGCGATGGAGGAGCAGCGCCGCAAGCTCTCGCTGACCCCGCCAGCGCCGCTGACGGTCGTGGCTCCCGCCATTGCCGACGTCCCGCCCGCCGGCCGCGAGCCCCTTGCGCCAGGCCCCCTTGCGCAAGGTCACCTTGCCCCCGATCCCCTGGCAGGCCTCACGGCGCCGAACGTCCCGGCGGCTACCGACAGCGCCGCTGACGCCGGGCCGGCCAACGGCTACGCCCCTGATGACGCGCCCTCGGCTCCCACGGGCCCCACACCGCCTTACGGCCCTTCGGGTGCGCGCCTGGCCGCGATCAGCGCCGCCATGGGCCTGAGCACGAATCCCGATGCGGAACTGAACGGCGACCTGCCCCAGAGCCCCGCGGCAGCCCCCTTCGCGCCGCCGCCGTTTGCCCGCACGCCGTTTTCCGGACCGGGCCTTGCAGCCCGCACCGAAGCACTGACAGGCCGCATCGAGGCGGCGCAACCGCTGGAAGACGACTTCCCCCTCGGCGACGCGCCGGAGGCCGCGGCCAGCGTCGGTGGCTGGCAGGCCGTGACCGGCACTGAAGCGGAAGCCGAACTCGAAGCTTATGCCGCCGAGATTGCGGACGGCGGCTCTCTCCTCGGCGAAACTGCCGACGATGCTGCCGGCAGTGTCGTTGCGCCGCTGTTCCCCTCGGCAAGGATCACGCCGATCCCAGCCAAGCTGCGTCCGGTCAGGCTCGCCTCCTTCGACGAGCATGACGAGGACGATGTTCTTCCCGGCTACATCCCTCCGCGGCACATTGCCCTGGCCCCGCAGACGGTTGCCACGCCGCTGGAAGCGGCCATTACCACGCCGGTGGAAGCGGCAATTGCCTCCGCGCTCGAGGAGCGGCCGATGGCCGGCCTCGCCGCAGGCCATGACTTTGCCCCGGCCCCGGACGACGATGAGGATGAAGAGGAAGGCGCCGCGCTGGCCTTTGGCGAGAACGAGGACTTTGCCGAGGATGGCGCCGACATCGTCGAGGATGACGTGCTCGAAGAAGGCTACTCCTCGCTGCTGAGCATGCAGCGCCGCATCGAACCACGCCCGGGTTTCATCGCCCTGGACGAGGAAAGTGAAAACGAGGGCGAAAGCGGGGCCGGTCACCCGGGCCTGCGCCCGGCCGAAGCCGTGAACGAAACCGCCACTGCAACAACCGCCGCCCACGTCGACGCGGTACCGGCCTTCACCGCTCCCGCGCTGCCCGGCGCCCGCCTGTTCGACCCGCCCGCTCGCCCCGACCCCGCCGAAACCGAAAAGGCGCTGCGGGCAGCGCTCGCGACGTTGCAGCGCATGAGCGGCTCGCACTGAAAGCCAGTCCCGGCGGACGGCCGCCCCCGTCCGCAAACGTTTTCAGCGCGAGCGCTTATCCAACCGCACAACAAAATTCCCTTTTTTACCGTGTCAACGCACTAAATCTGCGCGAGGACGTTCGTTCGCAGTTGCAAATGCCGTCCGTAATCGTCATGGGGGCGCTTAGGGGACACCACGGCGAATTTTGGCCGCGCGCGATTCGCGCGTGTCGAAGCGAGGCGCTCGGTGTGAACCCCGGACAACGACAGGATGGGTTTTATCGATGGGATTTCCTAAGCCCCAGGGCCTTTATGATGCGCGTAATGAACATGATGCCTGTGGTGTGGGTTTTGTTGCCCATATCAAAGGGAACAAAAGCCACGCCATTATTACCCAGGCACTGGAAATCCTTAAAAATATCGATCACCGCGGGGCGGTAGGCGCCGACCCGCTGCTGGGTGACGGTGCCGGCATCCTCACGCAGCTCCCCGACCAGCTGTTCCGCAGCTGGGCCGCCGCCACCGGCGTCGAGCTGCCCAAGGCGGGCGACTATGCCGTCGCCATGTGCTTCCTGCCGCAGGACGAGGCCTGCCGTGACCTGATCACGCAGACCTTCGAGAAGTTCATCGCCAAGGAAGGCCAGTCGCTGATCGGCTGGCGCGACGTGCCGGTGACGCTCGACGGCCTTGGCAAGACCGTGCTCGAATCGATGCCGGTGATCCGCCAGTGCTTCGTCGGCCGCGGCGAGAACTGCGCCGACCAGGATGCCTTCGAACGCAAGATCCTGGCGATCCGCAAGCAGACCCAGAACCCGCTGACGGCAATGGCCGAAAAGCATGACATGCCCGGGCTCACCGAGCTCTACATGCCCAGCTTCTCGACCCGCACGATCGTCTACAAGGGCCTGCTGCTGGCGACCCAGGTCGGCTCGTTCTACGACGATCTGCGCAATCCCGAGTTCGTCTCGGCGCTCGGCCTCGTCCACCAGCGGTTCTCGACCAACACCTTCCCGAGCTGGAAGCTGGCGCACCCGTTCCGCTTCATGGCGCACAACGGCGAGATCAACACCGTTCGCGGCAACGTGAACTGGATGAACGCGCGCCGCCGCACCATGGAATCGGAGCTGCTGGGCGCCGATCTCGACAAGATGTGGCCGCTGATCCCGCACGGCCAGTCGGACACCGCGTGCCTCGACAACGCGCTGGAACTGCTGCTGGCCGGTGGTTACTCGCTCAGCCACGCGATGATGATGCTGATCCCCGAGGCATGGGCGGGCAACCCGCTGATGACCCCGGAACGCCGCGCGTTCTACGAGTATCACGCCGCCCTCATGGAGCCGTGGGACGGCCCGGCCGCCGTGGCCTTCACCGATGGCCGCCAGATCGGCGCCACGCTGGACCGCAACGGCCTGCGCCCCGCGCGCTTCCTCGTCACCGACGATGACCTGTGCGTGATGGCGTCTGAATCGGGCGTGCTTCCGATCAAGGAAGACAACATCGTGCGCAAGTGGCGTCTCCAGCCCGGCCGCATGCTGCTGATCGACTTCGAGCAGGGTCGCATCATCGAGGACGAGGAAATCAAGAACCAGCTCGCGGGCGAGGAGCCCTACGAGAAGTGGCTCGAGATGGCGCAGTACAACCTCGCCGACCTCGACGTGATCGAGCCCGAACTGGCCCAGATCCCCGAACCGACCGGCACGCTGCTCGATCGCCAGCAGGCCTTCGGCTACACCCAGGAAGACACCTCGCGCTTCCTCGAGCCGATGGCCGTTTCGGCCGACGATCCGCTCGGCTCGATGGGCACCGACACCCCGATCCCGGTGCTGTCGAACCGTTCGCGCCTGCTCTACGACTACTTCAAGCAGAACTTCGCGCAGGTCACCAACCCGCCGATCGACCCGATCCGCGAGGAACTGGTCATGAGCCTCGTCTCGATGATCGGCCCGCGCCCGAACCTGCTGGGTCATGACGCCGGTGCGCACAAGCGCCTCGAAGTCAGCCAGCCGATCCTCACCGACGAGGACCTCGCCAAGATCCGCTCGGTCGAGGCTGCGCTGGACGGCGCCTTCCGCACCGAGACCATCGACATGACCTGGGACGCCTCGACCGGCGCCACCGGCCTCGAGATGGCGATCAAGGAAATGTGCTGGGCGGCCACCGAGGCGGTGCTGGCGGACAAGAACATCCTCGTCCTGTCCGACCGTGCCCAGGGCCCGGACCGCATCCCGATGCCGGCGCTGCTGGCGACGGCTGCCGTCCACCACCACCTCGTCCGTCAGGGCCTGCGCATGCAGACCGGCCTCGTCGTGGAAACCGGCGAAGCGCGTGAAGTCCACCACTTCTGCGTGCTCGCGGGCTTCGGTGCGGAAGCGATCAACCCTTACGTCGCGTTCGAGACGATCGAGGACATCCGCACCCGCAAGAACCTGCCGGTGAGCGCCGAACAGGCGCGCAAGAACTACATCTACGCGATCGGCAAGGGCATCCGTAAGGTCATGTCCAAGATGGGCATCTCGACCTACCAGTCGTACTGCGGCGCGCAGATCTTCGACGCGGTCGGCCTGTCGAGCGCCTTCGTGGAGAAGTACTTCACCGGCACCGCCACCACCATCGAAGGCGCCGGCCTGACCGAGATCGCCGAAGAGACCGTCCGCCGCCACGCTTCGGCCTATGGCGACGATCCGGTCTACGCGAACATGCTCGACGTCGGCGGCATCTACGGTTCGCGCGTGCGCGGCGAGGAACATGCGTGGACGTCCGAGAACATCGGCGCGCTCCAGCACGCGGTGCGCGGCAACGTGCCCGAAAAGTACCGCGAGTTCGCGCAGTCGATCAACGACCAGTCCAGCCGCCTGCTGACCATCCGCGGGCTGATGGACTTCGTGCCCGGTGCCTCGGTGCCGCTCGACGAAGTCGAACCGGCCAGCGAAATCGTCCGGCGCTTCGCCACCGGCGCGATGAGCTACGGCTCGATCTCGTGGGAGGCGCATACCACGCTGGCGCTCGCCATGAACCGCATCGGCGGCAAGTCGAACACCGGTGAGGGCGGCGAGGATCCCAGCCGCTTCAAGCCGCTGCCCAACGGCGATTCGATGCGTTCGTCGATCAAGCAGGTCGCCTCGGGCCGCTTCGGCGTCACCACCGAGTACCTGGTCAACGCCGACGACATCCAGATCAAGATGGCCCAGGGCGCCAAGCCCGGCGAAGGCGGCCAGCTGCCCGGCGACAAGGTCGACAAGACGATCGGCGCGACGCGTCACTCGACGCCGGGCGTCGGCCTGATCTCGCCGCCGCCGCACCACGACATCTATTCGATCGAGGACATCGCGCAGCTCATCCACGACCTCAAGAACGTGAACCCCACGTCGCGAGTCTCGGTCAAGCTGGTGTCCGAAGTCGGTGTCGGCACGGTCGCCGCCGGTGTCTCCAAGGCCCGCGCCGACCACATCACGATCTCGGGCTACGAAGGCGGCACCGGCGCTTCGCCGCTGACCTCGCTGACCCACGCGGGTTCGCCCTGGGAAATCGGCCTTGCCGAAACCCAGCAGACGCTGCTGCTCAACAACCTGCGCAGCCGCGTCGTGGTTCAGGCCGACGGCGGCCTGCGCACCGGACGGGACGTGGCCATCGCGGCGCTGCTCGGCGCCGACGAGTTCGGCTTTGCCACCGCCCCGCTGATCGCGGCCGGCTGCATCATGATGCGCAAGTGCCACCTCAACACCTGCCCGGTCGGCGTTGCCACCCAGAACCCGGTGCTGCGCGCGCGCTTCACCGGTCAGCCGGAACACGTGATCAACTACTTCTTCTTCGTGGCCGAAGAGCTGCGCGCGATCATGGCGGAGCTGGGCTTCCGCACGCTCGCGGAGATGGTCGGCCGCGTCGACCGTCTCGACATGAAGAAGGCGATCACCCACTGGAAGGCCAAGGGCGTCGACCTGTCCAAGGTGCTCTACCAGGCCCCGCTGGGCGACAGCCCGTCGCTCAACTGGAGCCAGACGCAGGATCACGGCCTCGAGCACGCTCTCGACAACGTGCTGATCGAAGCCGCCGCCGACGCGCTGGACAAGCGTGAGCCGGTGCGGATCGAAAAGCCGGTGATCAACGTCAACCGCACCGTCGGTGCCATGCTTTCGGGCGAGGTTGCCCGTCGCTACGGTCATGCCGGTCTGCCGGACAACACGATCAACGTGAAGCTCACCGGTGTCGCCGGACAGAGCTTCGGCGCCTGGCTTGCCCACGGCGTCACGCTCGATCTGACCGGTGACGGCAACGACTATGTCGGCAAGGGTCTGTCGGGCGGCCGCGTGATCGTGCGCCAGCCGGGTCACGTGAACCGCGATCCGCTGCAGAACATCATCGTCGGCAACACCGTGCTCTACGGCGCGATCTCGGGCGAGGCGTTCTTCAACGGCGTCGCCGGCGAACGCTTCGCGGTGCGCAACTCGGGCGCCGTCACGGTGGTCGAAGGCTGCGGCGATCATGGCTGCGAGTACATGACCGGCGGCGTGGTGACCGTGCTAGGCAAGACCGGCCGCAACTTCGCGGCGGGCATGTCGGGCGGCGTCGCCTACGTCTATGACGAGGACGGCCAGTTCGAGAAGCTGTGCAATCCCGCCATGGTCGATCTCGTGAAGTTCTCGGCCGAAGCCGACGAGGAAGACGGTGCCGGCCGTCCGCAGCAGCGGACCAACGGCGTCCACGACCTCGGCATGGGCGACATGCTGCGCCACGATGCGGAACGCCTGCGCGTATTGCTCGAACGGCACCACCTGCACACCGGCTCCAAGCGGGCCCGTGCGCTGCTCGACGACTGGGCGACCACTGTGTCGAAGTTCGTCAAGGTGATGCCGCGCGACTACGCCAAGGCTCTCCGCCAACTCGAGGCCGAGCGGCTTGAAGCCGCTTCGGTGGCCGCAGAATAATTCGAAGGTAATAGAAATGGGCAAGGAAACCGGCTTCCTCGAACTGGACCGCCAGGATCGCACCTATGGCGACAAGGCCGAGCGTCTGACGAACTACAAGGAGTTCGTCGTTCCGCTCTCGGCCGAGACGCTCAAGAACCAGGCCTCGCGCTGCATGAACTGCGGCGTGCCGCACTGCCATACCGGCTGTCCGGTCAACAACATCATCCCCGACTGGAACCACCTGGTCTACGAGGACGACTTCAGGAACGCGCTGGAAGTCCTCCACTCGACCAACAACTTCCCCGAGTTCACCGGCCGCATCTGCCCCGCCCCGTGCGAGGCGGCATGCACGCTGAACATCATCGACCAGCCGGTCACCATCAAGTCGATCGAATGCGCGATCGTCGACAAGGGCTGGGCCGAGGGCTGGATCACGCCCAAGGTCGCGGCCAAGCGTACCGGCAAGTCGGTAGCGGTCGTGGGTTCGGGCCCGGCAGGTCTGGCCGCCGCGCAGCAGCTGGCCCGTGCCGGCCACTCGGTGACGGTGTTCGAGAAGAACGACCGCGTCGGCGGGCTGATGCGCTACGGCATTCCCGACTTCAAGATGGAGAAGCACCTCATCAACCGCCGCATGGTGCAGATGATGGCCGAAGGCGTGGAGTTCCGCACCTCGGTCGAAGTCGGCGTGACGGTTTCGGTGGCTTCGCTCAAGGAAAACTTCGACGCCGTGGTCTTTGCCGGCGGCGCCGAGGATCCCCGTCCGCTGAACATCCCCGGCTTCGAACTGCCGGGCGTGCGCTTCGCGATGGAATTCCTGACCCAGCAGAACAAGCGCAACGCAGGTGACGACGAAATGCGCGCCGCCCCGCGCGGCACGCTTTCGGCCACCGGCAAGCACGTCATCGTCATCGGCGGCGGCGACACCGGCTCGGACTGCGTGGGCACCTCCAACCGTCAGGGCGCGGCCTCGGTCACGCAGCTGGAAATCATGCCCAAGCCGCCACTGCACGAGAACAAGGCGATGTCCTGGCCGAACTGGCCGCTCAAGCTGCGCACCTCGTCGAGCCACGAGGAAGGCTGCGAGCGTGACTGGGCGGTTCTGGCCAAGCGCGTGATCGGCGACAACGACGTCACCGGCCTCGAATGCGTCCGCGTCGAGTGGAAGGACGGCAAGATGCAGGAAGTGGAAGGCAGCGAATTCACGCTCCAGGCCGACCTGATCTTCCTCGCCATGGGCTTCGTCGGCCCGCGCAAGGCCGGCATGCTCGACCAGTCGGGCGTCGACCTCGACGCGCGCGGCAACGTCAAGGCGACCATGGCCGACTACCGCACCAGCGACCCTGCCATCTGGTCGTGCGGCGACATGCGTCGCGGTCAGTCGCTGGTGGTCTGGGCGATCCGCGAAGGCCGCCAGTGCGCCCGCGCGGTGGACGAGGCGCTGATGGGCGTATCCGAACTGCCGCGCTGAGCGGGGCAGCCAACACGCCGATCCTGCCATCGATCATGAAAAAGGGGCGCTCCTGCAGGAGCGCCCCTTTTTTTGCGCATGCGTGTCAGGCTTGCGCCCCCCTCTCTCCGGCGCTGATCTGCAGCGCCGCCCTACTGCCATTCCCCTAGGTTCGCGAAAGCGCCCGATTCACCCGGAAAGTCTACTTTCGGTGTCCTTGCCGAGGCTGTCTAGGGCAGACGAAACGATGATAAGGGACCAGTCCGTCCGGATTGGCCGGCTGCTTGTGGGGCTGGTCGCACTGGCCATCGTCATCGCCGGCTTCACCACCTACAAGATCCGCTTCGGCGGCCCGATCCAGGCCAAACACGCGCTTCAGGACGAGATGCTCGCCGATATCCTGCCGCCGCCCGCCTACGTGGTGGAGCCCTATCTCGACGCCACCCTCGCGGTGAACGAACCGACCGAGGCAGCGCGCCGCCTTGACGACATGGCCAGGCTTCAGACCGAGTTCCGCCAAAGGCAGGCCTATTGGCGCGATGCTCCGCTGCCCGGCGAAGTCGCCCCCCAGATGACGCGTGTCATCGCCACCGCCGCGACGTTCTGGGAGGCGGTGGACCGGCAGTTCGTACCAGCCGTGCGCGCCCGCGACGAGGAGGCCATGCAGCGCGTGCACCGGAGCGTCCTCACCCCGCTCTACCACCGCCAGCACGAGGACGTGGTCAAGCTGGTGGAGACCTCGCGCGCCTATTCGGCCCGCGAACTGCAGCGCGACATGCTGCTGACCAGCGCCTCCCTGACTCTCAGCGCGCTGATCGCGATCGGCGTTGCAGTGGCAATCGGCTGGACCGCGGCGCAGGCGCAATCCCGTGTCGTCCGGCCGCTCGAAGATGCGAGGCTGGCCTTCGGAGAGCTGGCGGCGGGAAGGCTGGAAACCGCGATTCCCGGCCTCGATCGAACCGACGAACTGGGCGCGATGGCCCGGGCGATGGATGTGTTCCGCCGTAGCGGTCTCGACAATCGCGAGGCGGAATCAGCGCAGCACGATCTCGTCGAGGCGCTGTCGAGCGGCCTGCGCAAGCTTGCGGACAAGGACCTGGAAGCAAAGATTCATGACCGCTTCCCCGCCGATTACGAGCAGGTGCGCAGGAACTTCAACGCGGCCGTCGAGGCGCTGGCCGCGGCCATGACCACCGTCGGCACGGGATCGGGCAATCTCTCCCGCACGATCGGCGAAATCCGCATGGCAACCGACGACCTCTCCGCACGCAACCAGCAACAGGCCGCCAATCTCGAGGAGACCGCAGCCTCGATGCAACTCGTCAGCAACCGGGTGCGCGAGAGCGCGGCGACGGCGACGCGCGCGCGCAGCGCCGTCACCCTGGCCCATGCCGAGACCGGCGAAAGCGCCGAGGTCGTCCAGCAGGCGGTGACCGCCATGGCGGCAATCGAATCGTCCGCGCAGGAAATCGGCACCATCGTCGACGTGATCGATGCGATCGCCTTCCAGACCAACCTCCTCGCCCTCAACGCCGGAGTCGAGGCGGCTCGTGCGGGCGATGCGGGCAAGGGTTTCGCGGTCGTCGCCGCCGAAGTGCGTGCCCTTGCCCAGCGTTCTGCCGATGCCGCGCAGAACATCAAGCTCCTCATCGCCAGAAGTGCCGAACAAGTGGGGGAAGGGGTCGCGCTCGTTTCCGAAAGCGGCTCACGGCTGGGCGAGATCGCCGCGCGCATTGCCGAACTGAACGACATGATTGCCGCCATGGCCCAATCGGCCATGGATCAGTCGACCGAGCTGGACCAGGTCAGCACCGCCATCAGCGAACTCGACAGGGTTACCCAGCGCAACGCCGCGATGGTCGAGCAGACGACCGCCGCAACCCGCGAACTGGAAAGCGAAGCGCATACGCTGACCGCGCTGATGGCGCAGTTCCGCACCCAGCGCGGCATTGGCCATGCCGGATCGCTGCCCGCGCCCGACTCGCGCACCGAAGTCCGCAGGCTGCAACCGGCGGCCTGAATCCGTCCCGGCGTTTCCTGCCGCGCAGGCTTGACCCACCCGCCAAGCAGACCGATTCTCCAGCAGTTACGGAGACGAGGCCATGCTTCTCGAAATTGCAGAAATCGACGTCCGCCCGGGATCGGAACCCGCGTTTGCCCAGGCCATGCGCGGGGAAGGGGTCGGCCTGCTGGCCAGCTGCGACGGCGTGATCTCGGTGCAATTCGGCCAGGGCGTCGAACATGCGTCGCGCTTCGCCTTTAACGTCGTGTGGACCTCGCTCGCGGCGCACGAAGCGGCTCGCAAACTGGAAGCCTTCGCCCGCTTCCGCAGCCTGTTCGGCGATCTCGCCATCGGCGGGACCATGCACCACTTCGAGATGGATGCGCCGGTGGCCGGCACTTCAGCCTGAACGGGCGGCGTCTACCGGCACTTGCCAGTCGATCCGGCCCCGTCCGTGGGCTTCGAGAAAGGCATTGGCCTGACTGAAATGGCCGCATCCGAAAAAGCCCGCATAAGCCGAAAGCGGGCTCGGGTGCGGCGCGGTCAGGACGAGGTGATGGCTCGAGCCCAGTCCCGCCACGCGCATCGCCTTTTTCCGGGCATGGCTGCCCCAGAGCAGGAACACGCAAGGCTCCGCCCGGGCGGCGACTGCCGCGACCGCCGCATCGGTGATCGCCTCCCAGCCGCGTTTCTGGTGTGAACCGGGCTGCCCGGCCTCGACGGTGAGCGCATTGTTGAGCAGCAGCACGCCCTGGCGTGCCCAATGCTCCAGACTGCCGTGCCCAGGCGCGATCACGCCGCAATCGCTTGCCAGTTCCTTGTAGATGTTGACCAGCGAAGGAGGCACTTTAACCCCCTCCATCACCGAGAACGCCAGGCCATGCGCCTGCCCGGGGCCATGATAGGGATCCTGCCCCAGGATCACGACCCGCACCTCGTCCAGCGCCGTGAGTTCCAATGCCCGCAGCCACTGCCCGGCGGGGGGATAGATGGTCTTGCCGGCCCGCGCCTCGGCCGCGAGCCAGCCGGCCAGCCGCTGCGACTCGGGACCGTCCAGCACCGGCGCCAGCGCATCCGCCCAGGACGCAGGCACCCCTTGCATGGCCTCGGCTGCTTCCATCGCTGCGCTCCTCCCGATTTGTCCGCATCTGACCGTTCACAAGGACATCCGGCCATTGCGAAAACCCGGCCCAGTCCCTAAGCATTTCCGGACTATGGCTGTCTATCTCCACGAAGAAGATCTCCCCGAAGGCGTGCTCGCGCCCGGGCCCGTTGCCGTCGACACCGAAACGATGGGACTGATCACCCCGCGCGACCGGCTTTGCGTGGTCCAGATTTCCGATGGCAAGGGTGACGAACATCTCGTCCGCTTCGCCCCGGACAGCGCCTATGACGCGCCGAATCTCAAGGCCGTACTGGCCGATCCGGCCCGCCTGAAGCTCTACCACTTCGCCCGTTTCGACCTCGCCGCGATCGAACACTACCTCGGCGTCGTCGCCGCTCCGGTGTTCTGCACGAAGATCGCCAGCAAGCTGACCCGCACCTACACCGACCGTCACGGTCTCAAGGATCTGGTGCGCGAGCTGCTGGGCAAGGAAGTCTCCAAGCAGCAGCAGTCGAGCGACTGGGGCGCGGCAGAGCTGACCGACGCGCAGAAGGACTATGCCGCCTCGGACGTGCGCTACCTCCACGCCATGCATGAGATCCTCGTCGTGCGTCTCGCGCGCGAGCATCGCACCGAGATCGCGCAGGCCTGCTTCGACTTCCTGCCCGCTCGCGCAAAGCTCGACCTTGCCGGCTGGCCCGACCACGACATCTTCAGCCACGAAGCCGCCTGAGCCTGAGCCGGAGAGCACGCGCGCATGTCCGAAGACGCCATCCAGATCCGCAACCGCCGGCGGCACTTTGCCGCTCCCGGTGGCTCGCATGATCGCCTGGTGGGCTTCCTGGCCAAGGCGCTGCCCACCGGCATTGGTCTGATCGCCGCCGTGATGATCCTGGTACCGCTCTCGCCGCGCGGCGAGATCAGCTTCCTGCTCGATCGCAACAAGGTGGCGGTCACCGGCCAGCGCGTGGCCGTGTCCAACGCCGCCTACCGCGGGCAGGACAAGGCCGGACGGGACTTTCTGGTCACGGCCGGGACCGCGGTGCAGCACGCGCCCGACGTCCCCGTGGTCGAAATGCTCGACCTCGTCGCCAAGATGAACATGAAGGATGGCCCCGCCAACATCGCCGCACCGCGCGGGGCCTACAACTTCGATGCCGATACCATGAAGGTCGACGGCCCCGTCAATTTCCAGGGCGCGGGCGGCTACAACATGACCACCAGCCAGGTGAACATCGACATCAAGCAAAAGACCGCGGTGGCAACCGGCGGCGTTTCGGGAGCCGTTCCCAACGGCACCTTCACCGCCCAGACCATGCACGCCGACCTCGACAACCGCGTCGTTACGCTCGAAGGCAATGCCCGGATGCGCATGACGCCCGGCAAGCTCAGGATCCCGCAATGAACTTCCGCTCCGGCCTTTTCCGTACCGCGATCGCCGTGCCGGTCCTCGGCCTGGCCGCTCTTGCCGCCTCGCAGCAACTCGGCGCCCAGGTCTTCTCCGGCCACGACACCAATGCCCCCGTCGATTTCGGTGCCGACCGGATCGAGATGCAGGACAAGCAGAACCGCGTGATCCTGACCGGCAACGTCGACATCAAGCAGACCGACTTGCGCATCCGCGCCGCCCGCACGGTGATCGACCTTGCCGATGCCAAGCAGCTCAAGGTCAATCGCATGACCGCCAGCGGCAGCGTCGTGGTGACGCGCAATGACGAGACCGCGACCGGTGACAACGCGATCTACGATTTCAACCAGCGGATCATCACCATGGTCGGCAATGCCACGCTCAAGCGCGCCGGCGGCGATACGCTGCGCGGGGGGCGCTTCGTGATCGATCTCAAGAGCGGCGTATCCTCCGCTTCCGGCGGCCGCGTCACCGGCACGTTCAACGTTCCCAAGAAAAAGTAAGTTCGTCGTTGCCGGACGAAAGTCCGGCATCACGAAAGAATTTTCCTACACGCATCGATCTGCGTATCTGGATTCGGGCCTTCTTCTCTTCCCTTGGAAAGGAGTCCCGATGTCCAGCAATCCCATTACCGTGCCCAGCGGATACGCCACTGCCTTCGCGATCGGCTTTGCCGATGCCGCGAGCGGAAATCTGTCGATCGTCGACAGCGGCCGTCCGCTCCCCGTCTCCCCCGTTCGTGCCGCCGCCGCCGCCCCGCTGACCGGCAGCACCGCGGCCTCCGGCACGTTCGGTCCGTTCACACCCATAGCGCAGCGTCCGGTCTTCATCACTCTGGGTGGCACCTGGCAAGGCACGGTCTCTCTGCGGCGTTCGCTCGACGGGGGGCAGACCCTGCTGCCGCTCACTCTCGGCGGTCAGGCCTGGGCCACCTTCAGCTCCAATGCCTGCGAGCCGCTCTGGGAAGAGCACGAAGACGGGGCCACGTTGTTCCTCGCCGTCACGCTGGCCAGCGGCACAGTGAGTTACCGCCTCTCGCAGTAATGCCAACCTGCGTTGAGCGTGACTCATCGCAGGTTGGTCAAGCCCACGCGGCGCCTGAGCGTTCCAAGCTGCTGATGCGTCAGCATCACTGCAGCTTGGTATAAGCAGAGGCGCGCCCCCTCCCCATCTCCCAGATCCGGAGACACGCATGTCCCAAGATTTCCTTGCCCGCGGCATGGCTGCGGCGCAGCGCCGCGACCTTGCCTCGACTCAAGCCGGTCAGGGTGCCGCGCTGATCGGCACCGAGGATGGCCGCACGGTCACCGCCTGCCTCGCCGACCTCAAGGGAGCCCTGACGCTCAAGGCGTTTGGCGCCCGGGGCGACGGCACCACATCCGACCATGCCGCCCTGCTCTCGCTGTCGAACCGCTCGGACACCATCATCGTCCCGCCCGGCAACTACCTCATCGACAACAGCACCCTCCGCCAGATCAACTACTTTCGCGGCAAGCTGATCTGCTCGCCGGGCGTAACGTTCACGTTCACCGACAAGAGCCAGCGCGGCCTTCACTTCTATGGCGGATCGCCCAAGCTGTCCGGACTGCGGCTCACCACCCGCGATGTGCCGCTCGGCCGCGAACTCAACGCACCGATGCTTTGCATCGACGAGGCCAGCGACGTCGTGATCGACGATCTCGAGATCGTGCGCTCCGCCGGTGCGGGTGCGCTGTTCCGCCTGTGCTCCGGCTTCCAGGGAACAAACATCCGCATCCGCAACACGCTGGCCGACGGCATGGACTTCTTCAATTCGAGCAAGGTCGCGCTGACCAATTTCCTTTCGGAAAACACCGGTGACGACGGCCTGGCGTTCCTTTCCTACACGTCGCTGGCGCAGTCCTACGACATCGTCGCCCGCAACATCATCGTCAAGAACAGCGATACCCGGGGCATCAGCGTGGTTGGCCCGGAGCGTGTGATCATCGATGGTTTCACGGTGGAATCGACGCGCGGGACGGGGGTGATCGTCTACCAGGACACCGCGAACGGCCTGCGTCAGCCGGGCAACGTGAAGATCTCGAACGGCATCATCAAGGATGCCGGACAGCGGCTCGTGTCCGGCACCTACAGCGGCAATCGTTACGGGATCGAGATCGCCAATTGCGGCGATGCCGACTTCCTCAACATCCATATCGAGAATTGCGCCGCGACCGGCTTCGTCTCGTCCAACACGCAGCCGTCCGTGCTCACCAGCCGCAACGTCCGGGTCAAGACAAGCGGCGACAAGGGATTCCTCGTTTCGGTGCCAGGCGGCGGAGCCTGGCACCATGATGGTTGCGAAACGATCGACACGCAGGGACACGGCTTCAATTCGACGGTCGCCGTGGGCGGCATCATGACTTTCGGCACCCGCATCGTCCGGCAAGCCGCAATGGCCGGGGGCGGCAACGGCGTCAACAATCGCGCCATATCCGACAGCATCGGCGGCGCGGTGGCTGGGCGATCGACCGTGATCATCGACAACCAGGCGGCCAACACCGGCTACGTCTACTACAACGATGGCAATGGCAACGGCAGCGTGGGCGACTTCGACTTCACCACCTCGAGCGGCTATTACATCTTCCAGCAGAATGCCAACAACATAGCGGTCCAGGGCATCCGGCGCAGCAAGCGCAGCAACCAGATCACGCAAGTGTCGGGCAGCATCGCGCTGAGCGGCACGCGCGGCGAACAGGACTACTTCACGACCGCAGCCCTGACCGGCGCGCTCGACATCGTGCTGCCCACCTTCGGCCTCTGGCACAACGCCGAGTTCTCGCTATCCCGCTTCGACACGAGCGGAAGCTATGCGGTCACCTTCAAGTCGGGAAGCACCACGATTGCCGCGATCGAAGCCGGCGGCAATCCGGCAAAGATGGTGGTGCGCTACGACAGCGTGAACAACCTGTGGCGCAAGGCCGGTCGATACGATCTGTGAAAACAGGCAGGAACCAGTGCGCCCCGGCAATGGGCGCACTGTACCCGCCGTCAGAATGCGCGATCGTGCACAAGCACGCGCAGCGTGAGGAACACGATCTGGATATCCCGCAGGATGGTCCAGCCCTCGAGATATTCGAGGTCCGATTGCAGGCGATTGACGAGATCGGATTCGCGGTCGGTAGCGCCGCGATAGCCGCGCACCTGGGCCAGACCCGAAAGTCCGGGCTTCAGCGAATGGCGCTGCCAGTAGCGAAGATCCACTTCCCAGAACAGCTTGTTGCCGGCCAGCGATCCGGTGGCGTGAGGGCGCGGCCCGACCACGCTCATGTCGCCCAGCAGGACATTGAGCAGCTGCGGCAGTTCGTCGATGCTGGTCCGGCGGATGAAACGGCCGACAGCGGTGATCCGCTGGTCGTCCTTCGAGGCCGACTGATTGCCATCCCGGTCGCACAGGGCCTGCGTCATCGAGCGGAACTTGTACATGTTGAAGAAACGGTTGCCGCGCCCCATGCGGCGCTGGGTGAAGAACACCGGCCCGCCGTCCTGCAGCTTCACCGCCAGGGCAACCGCGATCATCAGCGGCGAGAGCGCCAGAACGGCGATGCCCGCGAAAGTGACGTCGAACAGGCGCTTGATCGCCCGCTCACGCAGGCCCAGCGGCCCTGCCGATACCAGCAGCAACCCGTGGTTGGCGGTGACGCGCGCGCCCTGGGCGCCAAGGCGGGCCACTTCATCATCCAGCACTTCACCGTCGACATTGGCGCCCTTGAGGATCATCGCCCATTCCATCCGGCGATCCGCCGGGCAGCTGATGATGACCCTGTCGATGTTGCGCAGCGCCAGCCCGAGCCGGTCGAGCGCATGAGGATCGGTAAGGTCGGCACGCAAGCCCATGGCTGCCGCCGAAATCCGGATCGCGCCGGGCAGACGCAACTGCGGGCCGCCGTCATCGATGATCAGTTCGTTGATGACGTTCGATCCGCAGCGCCAGGTGACGAAACTGCGCAGTTGCAGCCGGGACCAGGCCATCAGGACCAGCGCCAGGATCGCCCCGCCGCTGAAGGCGCCGCGCGAGGCCTCGCTCGACGATTTCATCAGGAACTGCACAAAGACGACCACCGCCAGCGCAACAAGCATCGCCACTTATGCCCGCAGCACCCCGCGCCAGCCTTCGCGCAAGGAGAGGGTCGAATAGGAACCGTTGTACAGCGCCAGGGTCAGGAAGATCGGCAGCAGCACCTGGGCGTATACCAGCGAACGCGAGGCGCCCTCGGCGGTATCGTAGAGCAGGCCGGCCAGCCCGAATCCGACCAGCACCGCCGCCATGTCACCGACGATCAGCGCCAGATAGCATTGCAGGCGTCGCCGCTCGAGGGAGGGGGCAACCAGAAGGTCATCGGCTTCGGACCGCTGCCCTGCTTGTTGCGTCACTGAAAAAGGCGCGTTCACCCGTTCAACACTCCCCATTGCCGAACCTACGCTGTCCGCTTTGCCAAAGTTCTGCCTCAGCCGCTGCGAACCATGCCCTGTTGCAGCGCAATACGTATATTACCTTAGTGCCAGGACAGGCAATGGGAAAAGGCCTTAGGGCTAAGACGTTCTATTTGTCCGATGTTCAACATCGAGACACGCGATTCTGGCGATTTCGAGCAATCCGCGTGCAAGAAGAAGTTCTGCGTCCTGACTATTGGCAAGAAGTGTTTGATGCAATGCAACAAGTCGGGCCACCAGACGTTCGAGTCTCGGGCCGCGCCATATGCGCAATTGCACCGTCAACACCGGCTTATCTTTCCAGAACACGCGCCGCGCGGCCGATTCTGCTTCGAGCAGGGCGCCGACATCGCCCCCCCGGCCGAGACGGGCGTTGAGACCGGCAAGCTGCGCGGCTCGCCGCTCGAATGCCAGCAGAAGGCCGACCGGATTGATGCTCATGTCATGCAAGCGCTTCAGTTCGGGCCCGATCGCGCTGCGTTTGCCCCCCAGCACGGCGTCGACCAGCGGCGCGAAGTCGTCGTCCTCGGTGGAAGCGCCGATGGCGTCGAGATCGGCCGAAGTGACCGGCCGAGGCGTTTCGGCGCTGGCATCGAGGTAGAGCGCAAGCTTGTTGACTTCCGAACGCGCCAGCCGGGTATCGAGGCCCGAGGCCCGCGCGATCCGCTCGGCCAGTTCGCCCCCCATCTTGAGACCGGCCCCGTTGGCCATCGTGCGCACCGCGCCGGTGACCGTGCCGAGATCGGGGGCGTGGAACATCACCGCCAGCCCGTCATTACGCGCGGCCAGCAACTTGGCGGTGCGGGACTTGTCGGTGGCGCCGGTCGAGACGATCACCACAGGATAGGATTCGACCGGGTTCTCGATAAGGATCTGCACGGCATCGTGCGCCTCGTCGCCTTGCGCGCGGACCCAGATGTGCCGGGCAGTGCCGCCGAACAGCGAATTCGAGCGCGCCTCATCGCCCAGCCGGACCGGATCCTTGCGCAGTTCCGCGCCCGCCATCTCGACACGCTCGCCGGGATCGGCGAGCAGCGAAACGATCTTTTCCGCCGCATCGGTTGCCCCGGCTTCGTCGGGGCCGCAGAAGAAGAAGACCCTGGCCTGCTGCGCAGCGCGCGCCGCCATGCCCGCAAAGTCCTTGCGCGTGGCCTTCACGAAAGAGCCGCCATCAGCAGCGCGTCATTGCCGCGTATCGCCCCGCAGCCGCAGCGCGACCCCGGTAACGATGCGCGTGGCGACGTCCTTGGAAAGATTCTCCAGCGCGGTCTGTTCCGCCGCGATCGTCGCATAGTCCGACGAAACGACGTCGATGCCCGCATCCGAAGCCGCCGTCGCATCGAGCACGACCTCGCCGGTGGAAGTATCCACCAACTGATAACGCGCGCGCAGGGTCCGGCGTTCGCGCCCGATCGTATCGTCCGAAAGCAGCGCGAAGCCTTCCAGCTTGTCGTCGAGGCGGACGTCAAGCCGGTACCTCGAGGTGGCGCCCTTGTCGGAGCCGAGCTTGTCGACCAGCGCATTGCGCACCAGCCAGCCGGCCCGCCCCTCGATCGCGGCGACCTGCACGTCGGCAAGACCGCGCGCGACACTGCCGCTGCCTCCTCCCGCATACATCGGGGTGAGGCCGCAGCCGGAGAGCAGCAGGGCTCCGAAAAGGACGCTCAGACGCTTCACGCGACGAGATTCACCAGACGGTCGGGTACGACGATCACTTTCCTCACCTCGGCGCCATCGAGTGCACGCTGCACCTTCTCGCTGGCAAGGGCAAGCGCTTCAAGCTCTTCCCTGGACGTACCCTTGGCCACGGTCAGGGTGTCGCGCAGCTTGCCCTTCACCTGGACGGCCACGGTCACCTCGTCCTCGACCAGCAGCGCCGGATCGACTTCGGGCCATGCAGCCTGCGCCACGAGACCTTCCCCGAAAGTCGCGAAGGCTTCTTCGGCGAGGTGCGGCATCATCGGCGAGACAAGCAGCAGAACCGTGCGGATCGCGTTCGAACGGCTGGCCGAAGGGGCTGCCTTCTCGACCGTGCCGGTCAGTTCGTAGATGCGCGCCACGGCCTTGTTGAAGCCCAGCGATTCGATGTCCGAGGCGACCGCGGCCACCGTCTGGTGAACCTTGCGGTCGATCGCCTTGTCTGCGCCCTCGGCCGAAGCGTCATACTGGGCGAACAGACGCCACAGGCGCTGGACGAAGCGGCCACAGCCCTCGATGCCGGCTTCCGACCAGGGCAGGTCGCGCTCGGGCGGGCTGTCGGACAGCATGAACCAGCGGATCGCGTCGGCGCCGTACGTCGCGACGATCTCGTCGGGGTCGACGACGTTCTTCTTCGACTTCGACATCTTGATGACGCGGCCGACCTCGACGGCAGCCCCGTCAGCCTTGAGCGTCGCGCCATCGGAACCGCGCTCGACTTCGCTCGGAGCGAAGTAGATCGGCTGGCCGTTGACCTCGTTGACGCGCGAATACGTCTCGTGCGTCACCATGCCCTGCGTGAACAGGCTGGCGAAGGGCTCCTTCACCTCGACCTTGCCGATGCGGGCCAGCGCGCGCGTCCAGAAGCGGGCATAGAGCAAGTGCAGGATCGCATGCTCGATGCCGCCGATGTACTGCTCCACCGGCAGCCATTCGGCGATCTTCGCCGGATCGAACGGACGATCCTCGGGCTGGCTGGCGAAGCGCAGGAAGTACCACGAGGAATCGACAAAGGTGTCGAGCGTGTCGGTCTCACGGCGGGCGGCGTGGCCACACTGCGGACAATCGACATGCTTCCAGGTCGGGTGGCGCACCAGCGGATTGCCGGGCGTCGAGAAATCGACGTCTTCGGGCAACGTGACCGGCAGGTGCTTCTTGGGCACCGGCACCACGCCGCAGACCTCGCAGTGGATGAACGGGATCGGCGTGCCCCAGTAGCGCTGGCGCGAGACGCCCCAGTCGCGCAGGCGCCACACGGTCTTGCCCTCGCCCCAGCCTTCCGCCTCGGCGCGCGCGATGACCGCGGCCTTGGCGTCCTTCACGGTCATGCCGTTGAGGAAGTCGGAATGGACGCAGACGCCGTCACCGGCCTCGGATTCGCCTTCGAAGGGCTTGTCGGCATCGGCCTCGCTCGCCGCGACGACGCGCAGGATCGGCAGGCTGTACTTGGTGGCGAACTCGAAGTCGCGCTGGTCGTGGCCGGGAACCGCCATGACCGCGCCGGTGCCGTAGTCCATCAGCACGAAGTTGGCGATGTAGACCGGCAGATCGGCGCCGGTGAACGGATGCCTGGCCTTGATGCCGGTATCGAAACCCAGCTTCTCCGCGGTTTCCAGTTCGGCCGCGGTCGTCCCGCCCTGCTTGCACAGGGCGATGAAGTCCTCGACCTCGGGACGGCCGACGGCAGCCGCCTGGGCGATCGGGTGATCGGCCGCGACGGCGACAAAGCTGGCGCCGAAGATCGTGTCCGGACGGGTCGAGTAGACTTCCACCGAACCGATGCCGCCGATTTCTGCGGTCAGGTCGAACTTGAACTGCAGGCCCTGCGACTTGCCGATCCAGTTTTCCTGCATCGTGCGGACCTTCTCGGGCCACTTGTCGAGGGTGGAGAGGCCTTCCAGCAGTTCGTCGGCAAAGTCGGTGATCTTGAGGAACCACTGGGAGAGCTTGCGCTTCTCTACCAGCGCGCCCGAGCGCCAGCCGCGCCCGTCGATCACCTGCTCGTTGGCGAGCACGGTCTGGTCGACCGGATCCCAGTTGACCGCCGATTCCTTGCGGTAGACCAGGCCGCTTTCATAAAGATCGATGAACAGCGCCTGCTCGTGGCCATAGTATTCCGGCTCGCAGGTGGCGATCTCGCGGCTCCAGTCCAGCGCGAAGCCGAGACGCTTGAGCTGCGCCTTCATGTTCGCGATGTTCTCGCGCGTCCAGCCGCCCGGGTGCACGCCCTTTTCCATGGCCGCGTTCTCGGCGGGCATGCCGAAGGCGTCCCAGCCCATCGGGTGGAGCACTTCGTGGCCGGTCATGCGCTTGTAGCGCGCCAGCACGTCGCCCATTGTGTAGTTGCGCACGTGGCCGATATGGATGCGCCCCGAGGGATAGGGGAACATCTCAAGCACGAAGCTGCGGGGCTTGGACGAAGTATCGTCGGCCTTGAAGCACTGGGCTTCGTCCCACGCAGCCTGCCAGCGCGTGTCCGCCTGAGCCGGGTCGAACCGCTCGGTCATTTCTATCAGGTCTCCTGCGGGCCGATGCCGCCCGCGCAAATGGACCCGCGGGCCGGACCGGCCCGCAGGAAAAACAATTTAGCCGCCGATGGAATCGCGGCGCAGGTCACGGGCGCGGGTGAGGATGATGTCCTCGAGCTTCTGCACGGTCGCGGCCTGGACCGGTGCCGGCGCCCAGGCACCGCCCGTCGCGACTTCGCGCTGCGCGGTCACCCGCAGGGCATCGGCGCGCAGGTCCTTGTCGAGGATCATGACGGTGACCTTGACGCGCTCGTTCGGTTCCTTGGGATTGGTGTACCAGTCGGTGACGATCACGCCGCCGGCGCTATCCGACTGGAGCAGCGGCATGAACGAGAGCGAATCGAGGCTGGCGCGCCACAGGTAGGAATTGACACCGATGGTGGTCACCATCGAGGGTGCGGACGAGGCAGACTTCGCCTGCTTCTGCTTCCGGCCGCCACCGCAACCGACCAGCGCAAGCGCCGCCACGGCGCAGAAGCCCGCGGTCGCCAGCGATCGAGCGGTGAAGAGGCCCTTGTCGGTGCTGCCTGTCATTGTCGGTTCCCAGTTCCTGTCTTGGCGTAGAGCGGCCGGACGTTCCGGCGATTTGCCATCCATCGCCTCTATAGCCGCCGTTGCCGGGGCGGCAAGTGCGGCCGCATCGGCTCGGCACGCTAAACTGCACGCCGGCTAAACGCTGCATGAACACCGACATGCCCCCATGCCGCCCCCGGCGCACGCCCCCTCTCCCTTGGTCCATCATCCTGTGTTAAGGTAAGGCAGTGATGATGACCACGACTGCCGATCGAGTTTCCAGCCCCTCCCTGCAGAAGGAGGAGATGCACGTTCTCTCGGCACGGTCACGGAAGGGCATCGAGGGTAGCACGATGGAAATGCAGCGCACACGCTCGTCGAAAGGCAGCATGAAAGCCGGCATCATGCTGGCTGGCTGCGTCGGTGTGCTGGCACTGCCCAGCGCAGTCCTGGCCTTTTCCACCTCGTTCAAGGGTATCGGCGGGCGCAACCCGGCGGTCGATTCGCTCGACCCCGACACCTCGTCGGAAAACCTCTCGCGGGTGATCGCGATGCGCTCGCTGGGCAAGGAACAGCCGTTCCCGTTCACCCCGGCCGGCACGCCCAATCGGCCGGACCGTGCCGTTACCGTGGCCGTGCGTGTCGATTCCGAGGCGGCCAAGTCGATCATCGTCGTGCACAACCGCCTGCAAGTGGCGCAAGCGGACAATGACGTCGGCCGCCTCAGGATCGCGCCGGCCGCCTTCAACCTCGGCGTCTCGCGCGGTTACCAGAATTTCTCGGCGGACACCGCACAGCAGCAGCCGGTCGGCCACGGCATCGCCGACGCGCCCGAACTGCGCAAGTTCAGCCTTGCGGCCGGCTCCGCCGACAGGAACGATTCCCGCTTCAGCACCCGCATCTCGATCGACGAGAAACGGGCCGCCGGGCGCGCCCCGCACACCTTCACGAGCGAGGCAGGCGAAGTTGACCTCGGCGGCGCCTATCGCCTCACCAAGAACATCGATGTCACCGCCGGCCTGCGCTACTCGCAGGACCGCGAGCGCCTTGTCCCGCTGACCGATGGCAAGCAGGATTCCCAGGCAATCTACGTGGGCACCCAGTTCAAGTTCTGACCCCGTCGCGGCCGGGCGCCAAGAGCCGGCTTGCCGCGCGCCCCTTGGCGCCCGCCGATTGAGCGTCATGCAATCGCGATTGCGCTTGTATCAATCATTTCGGCGCAAATTCCGCACCCGGGTGGCAGGCGCCGACTTGCCCTCGTCATGTGCATTTCATAGCCTGCCCCTGGTGGATGCACTAAGCGAAAGGCTTGATATGGCGCGTGTTGCGATCGTTACCGGCGGAACCAGGGGTATCGGCGAGGCAATTTCCCTCGCCCTCAAGGAACGTGGACATACCGTAGTTGCAAATTACGCCGGCAATGAAGAGAAGGCCAAGGCCTTCACCGAACGCACTGGCATCCCCGCCTACAAATGGGACGTTGGCGATCACGAAGCCGTTCTCGCGGGCGTAGCCGAAGTGACGGAAACGCACGGCCCGGTCGATATCGTCATCAACAACGCCGGCATCACCCGCGACGGCGTACTGCACCGCATGACGTTCGACGACTGGAACGACGTCATGCGGATCAACTTGGGCGGTTGCTTCAACATGGCCAAGGCCACTTTCCCCGGCATGCGCGAGCGCGGCTGGGGCCGCATCGTCAACATCGGCTCGATCAACGGCCAGGCCGGCCAGTACGGTCAGGTCAACTATGCCGCGGCGAAGTCCGGCATCCACGGCTTCACCAAGGCTCTCGCCCAGGAAGGCGCCAAGTACGGCGTCACCGTGAACGCCATCGCGCCCGGCTACATCGATACCGACATGGTCGCTGCGGTGCCGGCACCGGTGCTGGAGAAGATCGTCGCCAAGATCCCGGTCGGCCGCCTCGGCACCGCATACGAGATCGCCCGCGGCTGCGCCTTCCTCTGCTCCGAGAACGCCGCCTTCGTCACCGGATCGACACTGTCGATCAACGGCGGGCAGCACATGTACTGAGGAAGCCGGACCGGCGCGCGCCACCAGCGCGCGCCGGTCCGCTCCATCCGGCTCAGGCTGCCGCGAAGGCCTGCCCGAGCCATGCGGCCAGTGCGGCCAGATCGTCGCCCTCAAGGGCCACTGCGTGACCAAGGTCAGGCACCTTGGGCCAGCCGCAATCGACGAACTCCCGCCCCTGCCACTCGCGCGCACCCTCGTAGCGGGGAATCACGTGGAAGTGGACGTGGGGGTCCACCATCATCAGCATCAGGTAATTGAGCCGGGCGTAATCGACGGCGCCAGCCAGCGCCGCCTCGATCGCAGTGCTCACCCGCTTGAGTTCGGCATGCGCCTCGACCGGCAGGTCGCCAAACGCGGTCGCCTCGGACCTGGCTGCCAGCACCAGCGAACCCAGCGTCGGCTGGGCCGGGCGGGCCAGCACCAGCCAATGCTCGAACTCGGCCACCAGGCTGGCCGGATAGCCGAACTTCTCGATCGTCGCGTTCATGATTGCCGTCTCCGTGTCGGGCCGCTCAGGCGTCTGCAAGCCAGGAGGTGATCCTGCCGCCGCGCGCCCGCACAATCCATGCCTGTACCAGCCGTACCGCGTGGATCAGACAGGAAATCGCCGTCCACCAGGCCACCGCGACAAGGCCAAGGTCGGGGCGCGCGAAAACCATCGCCACGAACAGGATCACCATGTTGGGATTGCGGCGCGCGGTGATCAGCCGGAACTGGCTGTCGAAGCGCTGCCAGACGTGGATGTGCATCGTCCCGTTCTGGCGCATGAATACGCCCTCGATCAGGCGCTGGACGACATAACCGCCCTGGATCGCCCCCTGGACCCACCAGAAGGTCGCCGTGTCATAGGCCAGCCCCCAGGTCCCCAGGCCGGTCGCCCAGAACCACCACCAGAACGGAGGATGGACGAGGTCCATGCCGTGGTCGAACACGTTGCCCCAGGCCGACGAGGTGATGGTGCAGCGCGCCAGCTTGCCGTCGACAGTATCGAGCACCATGAACACGAGGCCGAGCGCCATGCCCAGCCAGTAGTGGCCATAGGCAAACAGCACCGTGGCGACGACGCAGAACACGGCGCCCACCGAAGTCACCATGTTCGGCGTGATGTGCAGCTTCGCGCAAATCCGCGTCAGCACCAGCGCCCATTCCGGCCAGAGGTACTTGGTCAGCACGTCGGTCACGCCCTTGTAGGCGCCGAAGTAGCTGGCCCGCTCGATCGGACGCACGGTCTCGCCCGTCAGCGCCATCAGGAACGGCGTCTCGCGCTTGCGCAGTTGCTTGTTCTCGATCGTCGGACCGCTTTCGAACGCAACGACATCGAGCCCGGCCGAATCGATGAGCACCGAACCGGTGCGCATCGCCTGCTCGATTCGCGCGGCCTGCTCGCCATCGGCAGCATGGGCGAGCGCGGGAACGCCGCCCAGCGTCAGCACCATGCCGGGTTTGGCAGAAATGTGGCGGAACCATGCCGGGTCCCAGGCGAAGGCCGCGTTCGACAGCACAGCAGGGCCATTGCCGAGACTGCCGGCAGCCGCATCCGCGGTGGCGAAACCGTTCGCGCGGGCAATCCGCCCGACCCGTTCGGCCATGCTAAGTCCCCATAGTTTCACGGGGTTATCGCCGATCGTGACAACGACCGGCGCGATTTGTGGGGTAGAAGACGTGGAAACCATGTCGCTGGCGTTAGTCTTTAAGCGGTGATTTGGGAATGCGCTAATGCGCCCCGCGCTTCCGGCCCGGCTTTCGCGACCTGCCAGATGCTTGCAGGAAATGCGCAACGAGTTGCTTCGATTTCAACTCCTCATAAAACCGCCATGGAACTGTAACTTGAATGTGTCATGGAATGTTTCTTGTTGATTTCCGGGGCAGGCAGCACTACATAGGGCCCCGTGTACGGAACCATCTACGAATTCGAGACGCTGCCGCAGGTCGGTGAGCAAGGCCCGCGCAGGATCGCACGCCCCGGACGACAGGCTCGTCGCGGGCGGTCGGTTCCGCTCGTCGGCATCATCCGCAATCCCCGCAGCCACCGCAACAAGGGCCATGCGCCCGAGATGGCGGATTGCTCCAACATCCTGACCGAGACGCCGCGCACGCGCAGTGCGCTCTACAGCGTGCTCGAAGGCTTTGCCCAGCGCGGCATCGACTACCTCGTGGTCGACGGCGGCGATGGCACCGTGCGCGACGTGCTGACCTGCGGCGCCGAGATCTTCGGTGACCAGTGGCCCACGTTCATCGTCCTGCCCAAGGGCAAGACCAATGCGCTGGCGATCGACCTCGGCCTGCCCAACCACTGGTCGCTGGCCGAAGCCCTGGCCGCCGCCCACAAGGGCCATACGCTGTCCCGCCGGCCGCTGCGCATTTCCTCGCGCGATGGCAGCAACGGCTGCGTGCAGGGCTTCATCCTGGGCACCGGCGCCTTTGCGCTGGCCACCGAGGCCGGGCAGGAAGCGCACCGCCGCGGTGCCTTCAACAGCTTTGCGGTCGGCCTGACCGTGCTCTGGGGCATCATCCAGACCCTGTTCGGCCGCACCGGCAATCCCTGGCGTTCGTGCACACCGACCCGCCTGATCGACCACCACACCGGCACCGACCTGCCTTACGACGGCCCGGGTGATCCTCATGAGCGGTTCATGACCGTGGCCACCACGTTCGAGCAGTTCCCGCTCGGCGCGCGGCCGTTCGGCCGCCACGTCGCCCCCGGCATGAAGATGGCGGTGATCGACTGGCCGGTGCGCTGGGTGGTGGCACTGCTGCCGCTGATCATGATGTTCGGCCTGGCCGGGCGTTTCCTCGAGAAGCGCGGCACCCACCGCTTCGCCACCAGCGCAGTCGATCTCGACATCGGCGGCCCGTTCATCCTCGACGGCGAGGCTTTCCCCTCGGGCGACTACGTGCTCGAGGAAGGGCCGCAGATCACCTTCGTGGTGCCCTGAACTCCACGCGAAAGACGATTCACCCGCAACCGGCCCGCGCTTTCGGGCCGGTTTGTTTTTCGCCCCCCGTTGATTTCAGGACCATCCTGTCCGAGAGCGTGAAGCCATGAGCGAAGATCTCGAAGGACGCGTGCGCGGCGCGCTGGAACGGCAGGTCGTGCCCGAGGTCCGCGCCTTTGCCCGAAAGCTCGCCGAAGCGGCGCCGGGCACTGCCGCGGTACTGTTCTACGGCTCGAACCTGCGCACCGGCTCGCTCGAAGGCGTGCTGGACTTCTACGTGCTTGTCGATGGCCCGCAGGTCGAGAAGATCTGGCCCCGCGTCAGCTATCATGAGTGGGACCGCGACGGTGTGACCCTGCGCGCCAAGGTGGCGACGATGGCGCTGGAAACGTTCCGCGCCGCCGCTGCCGGCGAACTGGTTGACACCACGATCTGGGCTCGCTTCGTCCAGCCCAGCGCGCTGGCCTGGCAGCGCGGCCCCGCCGCCGCCGAAGCCGTGGCAGACGCGGTGGCTGGCGCCGCCCGCACCGCCGCCCGCCTTGCCGTCGCGCTCGGTCCCGAGAAAGGCACCGCCGAAGATTACTGGCGCGCCCTGTTCCGGGCGACGTATGCCGCCGAATTCCGGGTCGAGAAGGCCGGCCGCGAAGATTCGATCCTCTCGGTCAACCAGGGCCATTTCGACGGTCTACTGCCGCTCGCCCTGACCGCCGAGGACATCCGCTTCGAACGCCAGAGCGACGGCACGATCCGGCCCGACCTGCCCCGCCCCCGGCGCGAGGCGCTGCTGCGCTGGTGGGCACATCGCCGCCGCATGGGCAAGCCCTACAATGTCATGCGCCTGCTCAAGGCCTCGACCACGTTCGACGGCGCCGCGCGCTATGCCGCGTGGAAGATCGAGCGCCATACCGGCGTACCGGTGCCGGTCACGCCCTGGCGCGAACGCCATCCGGTCCTCGCCGCCCCCGGCGTGCTCTGGCATGTCTGGCGGGCAAAACGAGCCATGGAGCGCAAGTCCGCATGATCTCTCCCGCCCCCGTCCTCCCGGCCGCGCTGATTCTCGCCGGATCACGCCCCGGCGCCCCCGATCCGGTCGCTGCCGCCGAGGGTCTGAGCCACAAGGCGCTGGTCGGGATTGCCGGGAAACCCATGCTTGCCCATGTCGCCGCCGCCTTGCGCGATGCCGGGGCCGCGCGAATTGCCGTGGTCGCCAACGACCCTGCGGTGATCGCGCTGGCCGAAAGCCTGGGCTGCGAAGTCCTGCCTGCCGCGGCGGGGCCGAGCGCGAGTGTCGCCGCCGGCTTTGCCGCGCTTGGGGCACCGATGCTGGTCACCACCTCGGACCATGCGCTCCTGCGCGGCGAATGGGTGCGCGACTTCCTGCAGGACACCCCCGAAGATGCCGACGTCGCCGTGCTGCTGGCCGAACGCGACCGGATCGAGGAGGCCATGCCCGGCTCGAAGCGCACTTACTTGCGCTTTGCCGATGGCCAGTGGTCGGGCTGCAACCTGTTCCTGCTGAAAACGGCACAGGCCGGCAAGGCGATCGAGACCTGGAAGCTGGTCGAGGCGGACCGCAAGCGTCCCTGGCGGATTGCCGCCAGGCTGGGGATCGGCATCCTGCTCGGTTATGCGCTGGGCCGCCTGACACTGGCCGCGGCCCTTGCCCGGCTCGGTTCGAAGATCGGCGTGAAGGCCCGCCTCGTCGCCGCCCGCGACGGTCTGGCTGCGGTCGACGTCGACAAGCCTTCCGATCTTGTCGACGCCCGCGCCATCCTCGGCCGCAGGTGAAGGCGAACCCGCGGCAATCCATCGGTTACATGTAGCGCATCTGCACCCGGATCGACTTCACCTCGTCGCCCACCGCCACGCCGACCTTGGTGTAGCTCGGCTTGCCGAGGTTGAAGATGCTGATCGAGGGGTTGTTCGACATCGCCCCGCCATCGGTGCTGATGTCGGTCTTGCCATTGCCGTTGACGTCATGACGCACCGCAACGCCGTAAGTGCCGCCGGACGGCAGCGGCAGGCAGAACGTCATCGTCCCGGCGCGCGCGGGCACCTCGATGCGCGAGATCCACTTGCCCGACTGCAACCACTCCGCCGAGGTCGCCCGGTAGCTCTGGACCCGAACCGTCCCCTGCGAGGCCTTGATACCGTCAACCGTGACGAGCATGGCCGGCCCGGCACCGGCCCGGCACTTGCTCATGTCGTTGCGAATCTCCTCGTGACCGCGCACGGCTGCCCCGGCCGAGACCGCCAGGCCCAGCACGCCCAGTGCCGCAGCGGCAACCGGGAGACGGCGCACCCAGCGGCGCGCGAGCAGCGAAGACTTCACGTTCATAACTGGCCTCATCACATATCACGATGCGCCTGCGCCGGTTCCGGTCGCCATGCGACCGCCCGGACCTTGCGCCATTTCACGCCGCGAATTGGCGCCAAGGCCGTGAATGCACTCTGAATTGCCAATTCACAATCGGTGAAGCCCGCAAGCCCGGCGGCCGCGATTCCCCTCGAGATTGCCCGCTAAAGCGCAATCTCGCCTTTCCCGCGCGGCCTTCCCGATCTATGGGGCCGCTCCATATCGCGTGTGGAAAACGGCCCGCCGCCTTCTTGTCGCCACTAGATGTGGTGTCTTATTCATTGTTGCCGAGGAGTTCCCGTTTCCATGACCGTGCCGCTGATTTCGCCTTCGATCCTCTCCGCCGACTTTGCCCGCCTGGGCGAGGAAGTCCGCGCGATCGACGAGGCCGGTGCCGACTGGATCCATGTCGACGTGATGGACGGCCACTTCGTGCCCAACATCACCATCGGCCCCGCCGTCGTGAAGGCGCTGCGCCCGCACTCGGCCAAGGTCTTCGACGTCCACCTGATGATCTCGCCGGTCGACAGCTATCTAGAAGCCTTCGCCGATGCCGGCGCGGACTACATCACCGTCCATCCCGAAGCCGGTCCGCACATCCATCGCACCGTGCAGACGATCAAGAACCTCGGCAAGAAGGCCGGTGTCTCGCTCAACCCGGCAACGCCCGCCAAGATGCTGGACTACCTGATCGACGATATCGACCTCGTCCTGATCATGAGCGTCAACCCCGGCTTCGGCGGCCAGAGCTTCATTTCCAGCCAGCTTCGCAAGATCGAGGCCGTGCGCAAGATGATCGACAAGTCGGGCCGCGACATCCGCCTCGAAGTCGACGGCGGCGTCGATGCCAGAACCGCGCCGCTCTGCGTGGCCGCTGGTGCCGACGTGCTGGTCGCCGGTTCCGCCACCTTCCGCGGCGGCCCCGGCCAATATGCCGCCAATATCCGGACGCTCAAGGGACTGGACTGACCATTGGCCACACGCTCCCATCCGCGCGGCAAAACCGGACATCCGGGCGCGGAGGGGAGCAACCGGCTGGCCACAGGCGCGTTGTCGGGGAGCCCGGAATCGGCGGGACGGGAGGAAAGTGCAGTGGACAGGGGTATGACATCGACCGTCTCGCTGGCTGACGACGCTCTGACTGACGGCGCGCTGGCTGACGGCGCGCTGGCCTCAGGCACCGCCGCCGTTCGTCCCGCGAGCCCCTTCGACGCGGCCGAGGCGCAGCCCCGCTACGAGACAGGGCGCCAGTTGGCGCTCGCCGATTTTTCGACGCCCGCCGCGGGCGCCGCCGACCGCTTCATCCGCTTCGCCTACCGCCTTGGCATTCCCGCGACGATGCTGACCTCGCCGATCGGCCGCAAGCCACGCACCCGCCTGCTGGCCACCGTCAACAACACCGTGCCCGGCAACGGCGCGGCGGGGACGGCGCTGCGGGCCGGTCACTTCCTGATCCACGGTGCCAGGACACCGATCGCCCAGGTCGATTATGCGGGCGCGGCGCGTGTCACCCCGCCGCTCGAACGCGTGGTCCACAGCTTTGCCTGGCTCTCCGACCTCGAGGCCTGCGCCCCGCGGGAACAATGCACGGCCGTGGCCGAGCGCATCCTCACCGCCTGGCTCCAGGCCAATCCCGCCCCGCCGGCCAAGCCGGGCAAGGGGCCGGCATGGGCCGTGGGCAATACCGGCATGCGGCTGATGAACTGGATGGTGCATGCGCCGCTCATCCTTTCCGGCGACAAGGCCCTGCGCAACCGCACCCTCGCCCACATCGCCGCCACCGCGCGCTGGCTCGACCGGCGCGTCCACAATGCCGAGGACGGGCTTGCCGCCGTCGCCGGCTGGTGCGCGATCATCGCCGCCGGCCTGCTGCTGCCGGACGGCCGTCCGCGCCGTCTCTACGGCGAGGCGGGGCTGATCAAGGCGCTGGGCGATCTGATGGGCGACGATGGCGGCGTGCTGTCGCGCAGCCCGCTCGCGCAGATGGAGGCGATCGCCCTGCTGGTGCGCCTGCGCAACTGCTATCACGCGACCCGCAAGGACCCGCCGCCGACGGTCGAGCGCGTGGTCGAGATGCTGGTCCCGCCGCTCCTGGCACTCACCCACGGCGACGGTTCACTGGGATCGTGGCAGGGCGGCTGGGCGGTCAGCGCCGAGGACGTGGAAGGACTGGTTCAGGCCAGCGGCGTGCGCACGCGCCCGCTGCGCGACGTGCGCCAGTGGGGCTACCAGCGCGTCTCCGCGCACAAGGCGATCCTCCAGTTCGATACCGCGCCGCCGCCGCTGCCCGGCCATGCCCGCCATGGCTGCGCCTCGACGCTGGCTTTCGAACTGTCGCAGGGCAAGCATCGGTTGATTGTCAACTGTGGCGGCGCCGCCAGCGGCGGCGGGCTTGTTCCCGTGCGGCTGGAGCAGGCCCTGCGCGCCACCGCGGCGCACTCCACGCTCACCCTCGACGATGCCAATTCCACCGCGATCCTCATCAACGGCGCGATCGGCTCGGGCGTCAGCGAGGTCGATGTCGACCGCAAGTCGCTGGTGCAGGAAAACGGCGGCAATGCCACCCGCCTCGAAGCCAGCCACAACGGTTATGCCGCCCGCCACGGCCTCACCCACCGCCGCATCCTGATCCTGCGCGACGACGGCAGCGAACTGCGCGGCGAAGACGTGCTGCTTCCGGCGGGACGCAAGGGCAAGCGCGGCAAGGTCGGCTTCTCGATCCGCTTCCACCTGGGACCCGAGGTCGAGGTGGCGCCCACCGCCGACGGCCAGGGCGCGGCACTGACCCTGCCCGACGGCAGCTACTGGCAGTTCCGCAGCACGGCAGGCGACGTTGCCATCGAGGATTCGCTCTGGGTCGACGGCATGGGGCGCCCGCAAGCCACCCAGCAACTGGTGATCCAGGGCATGGTATCGCGCGGCGGCGGAAACTTCGGTTGGCTTCTCAAGAAAATGCGGTAGTTTCGGCCGAGATACGCCACCCGTTGTGGCTTACCCACCTTGCGGCCTTGCGCCTCTGGACCTAGAGGGCGCGCAAATCTTTGCCCGCTCCATTCGCAAGAGGCCCCAGATGACCGATATCGTTCCGATCCGCCGCGCTTTGCTTTCGGTTTCCGACAAGACCGGCCTCGCCGATCTCGGCAAGGCCCTTGCCGCACGCGGGGTGGAGCTGGTTTCGACCGGCGGCACCGCCAAGGCGCTGCGCGACGCCGGCCTTGAGGTGAAGGACATTTCGGACCTCACCAATTTCCCCGAAATGATGGACGGCCGCGTCAAGACGCTGCACCCCAAGGTCCACGGCGGCCTGCTGGCGGTGCGCGACAATCCGGAACACGCCAAGGCCATGGCCGATCACGCAATCGGCGCGATCGACCTCGTCGTCGTCAATCTCTATCCCTTCGAAGCGACCGTCGCCAAGGGCGCCGACCGTGACGAGATCATCGAGAACATCGACATCGGCGGCCCATCGATGGTGCGTTCGGCCGCGAAGAACCATGCTTTCGTCGCCATCGTCACCGATCCCAAGGACTATGCCGGGCTGCTGACCGAGCTGGAAACGACCGAGGGCGGCACCACCCTGTCGTTCCGCAAGCTGCTGGCCGCGCGCGCCTATGCGCAGACCGCCGCGTACGATTCGATGATCAGCCAGTGGTTCGCCTTCGCCGATCAGGGCCTTGAGTTCCCCGAGATGCTCAGCGTCAACGGCCGTCTGGCCACCACGCTGCGCTATGGCGAGAACCCGCACCAGAAGGCCGCGCTCTACACGCCGGTCGGCCCCTTCACCAAGGGTCTGGCCCAGGGCGAGCAGGTGCAGGGCAAGGAACTGTCCTACAACAACTACAACGACGCCGATGCCGCCTTCGAACTCGCTGCCGAGTTCAAGGGCCAGGACCCGGCGGTGGTCATCGTCAAGCACGCCAACCCCTGCGGCGTGGCACAGGGTTCCAGCCTGCTCGAAGCCTGGCAGGGCGCGCTGGCCTGTGACGACGTTTCGGCATTCGGCGGCATCGTTGCCGTGAACACCACGCTCGACGGCCCGACCGCCGAAGCGATCTGCCAGATCTTCACCGAAGTCGTCGTCGCGCCTGACGCCGACGAGGAAGCCCGCGCCTTCTTCGCCAAGAAGAAGAACCTGCGCCTGCTGCTGACCGGCGGCTTGCCCGATCCGCGCCGCCCCGGCCTGACCGTGAAGCCGATCACCGGCGGTCTGCTCGTTCAGGGCCGCGATGCCGGTGCCATCGGCCTTGATGACCTCAAGGTCGTGACCAAGCGCGCGCCGACCGAGCAGGAACTCAAGGACTGCCTGTTCGCCTGGACCGTGGCCCGCCACGTCAAGTCGAACGCGATCGTCTATGCCAAGGACGGCGTCACCGCCGGCATTGGCGCGGGCCAGATGAACCGCCGCGATTCCTCGCGCATCGCCGCGATGAAGGCCGCCGAAGCCGCCGAGAAGTTCGGCTGGGCCCAGGCGCGCACGGTCGGCTCGGCGGTCGCATCCGACGCGTTCTTCCCCTTCGCCGACGGCCTGCTGGCCGCCGCCGAGGCGGGCGCAACGGCGGTGATCCAGCCGGGCGGCTCGATCCGTGACGAGGAAGTCATCGCCGCTGCCGACGAGGCTGGACTGGCGATGGTCTTCACCGGCATGCGCCACTTCAAGCACTGACAGGACCGGGAGGAAGGCGCGTATGGGGGTAGACTGGCTCGGACCGCTGGTTGCCCTCGCCTTCCTCGTCGGCATGGCCGCATCGGCCGTGCTGGTGCGGCTGGGCAAGGTGCGCCGCCCCCCCCAGATCATGCTGGCGCTGGCGCTGCCGTTCGGCTGCGCCGTCCTGCCGATCACGATGCTCGTGCTGGCTTCGCTCGGCTGGGGCGCGATCGGTGCGTTGCTGCGCTGAAGCCGGCGCAAAGATCCGCCCCGATTGCCCGAGAAGCGTGACGGTTATGGGGCGGTTCCCGCCATTCACCGCGCCCGCCAAACCGTTCATCGCACAAAGCCGCACGGATCGTCGATATTCACTCGACGGAAAGGCGAATCGGGCCAAGGGGCGTCACGCAATTTTCGTGAACCACTGGATAGCTGAACCGATCATGGGACTTTTCAAGGCCGACTTCTACCGCTTCTTCGCACTCGGCTTTGCCGGCGGCGCGCTGCTGGTGTTCGGCGCCATGGGGATCGGCAACCACGCGCTCAGCGAAAGCCTCGTGCCCCCGGCCCAGGCGGCATCGCCCCAGCACTGAGGCGGCCGGGAGCGTCCGCGCGGACGTTCTTGCGATTGCGCCGAGGCCTGCAAGCCCCCATATGGGCGTCATGGCAAGTGCGCACAAACATCACGAACACTCGGGCGAAGGCCTGATCGAAGAGGCCCGCTCGGTCCTACTCGCCGCCGGCGAACAGTGGACGGAAATGCGTGCCGACGTGTTCGGTGCCCTTGCCCAGCGCGAACGCCCGGCCTCGGCCTACGACCTGGCCGAAAGCGTCTCGGCGCTGCGCGGCAAGCGGGTGGCCCCCAACAGCGTCTACCGCATCCTCGACCTCTTCGTGCGCACCAACCTCGCGCGGCGGGTCGAAAGCGCCAATGCCTACCTCGCCAACAGCCATCCCGGCTGCCAGCACGACTGCATCTTCCTGATCTGCGATGTCTGCGGCCAGGCGGTCCACATCGACGACGACACCCTGACCGGAGCGCTGGTCGCCGCCGCGAGGCAGGCCGGTTTTGCCGACGTGCGCCCGGTGGTGGAACTGCGCGGGACCTGCGCGGCCTGCAGCTGACCGCGCGGGGGCCGAAGCAAAGCCCCACCCCCGCATATTGCCTAAGTCAAAGCGCCTTGCGCATCCGGGCCAGCGGCACCGGTGCACCGCCGCGATCGTCCTCGATCCGCTCGATCACGGCATACCCTGCGACTTCGTAAAGCGGCTCGCCCGAGCGCGTGCCCATCAGTTCACAGCTGGCAAACCCTTCCTTGCGCGCCTGCGCCTCGCAGTGCGCCAGCAGCGCCCGGCCGATGCCGCGCCGTGCAAAGGCAGGGTCGGTGTACATCGCCCGCACCCGCGCCGCCTCGCTGGCCGGGTCGAGCAGACGCGGCTCGCGCAGGCCCGCGCTGTGATCGCCGCCATAAAGCGTCGCGCGCCGGCTCCAGCCGCCGCAGCCGACGATCTCGCCATCGAGTTCGGCCGCAAAATACGTGCCATCATCCACCAGTTGCCGGTCGAGCCCCATGACCGCGCGGCTTGATTCGATCTGCGCCGGATCGAGAAACCCCTGCTGCAAGGTGCCGATCGCGGCATCCATGATCGCCATGAGCCGCGGCAGGTCGTCGCGGGTCGCAGGGCGGATCGAAAGGGTCGTCGAGGACGAAGTCGTGACCGACAAGATGAAGCTCCGTGGTGCTATGGGGGGAACTGCTGCATGGCAGCTTTGCCAGCCCCGTGCCAGCGTCCTCTGCCGTTCGTCGCCCCTCCCGCCGCGCCTCCCGCTGTTCGGCCCGCCGCTCCACGCCATCCCGGCGTTCTCCCGGCGAAAGATTTCCGCAAAAATCGCGGGAAAATCACAGGTCCGCTTGCCCCCAGCGGCGAGAGTGCAGGCTGCCGTCCCGACGAAATCAGCGCGACCTGCGGCGCATAATCCTGTATCTTGGTCCGTTCGCAGCCTATGGCGCAGCGAAAATTCGACACCACAACCACTCCCGTGTACACGACACCCATGACAGCCAACCCGGCAACACCGCTTCTCGATACCGTCGATACGCCTGACGACCTGCGCAAGCTGAAGCCCGCGCAACTTCGCCAGTTGGCCGACGAACTGCGCACCGAAATGATCTCTGCCGTCGGCCAGACGGGCGGACACCTTGGCTCGGGCCTTGGCGTGGTCGAATTGACCGTCGCCATCCACTACGTGTTCGACACGCCGGTGGACCGCCTGATCTGGGACGTGGGCCATCAGGCCTATCCGCACAAGATCCTCACCGGACGGCGCGATCGCATCCGCACGCTGCGCCAGGGCGGCGGGCTTTCGGGCTTCACCAAGCGCAGCGAAAGCGAATACGACCCCTTCGGCACCGCGCATAGCTCCACCTCGATCTCGGCCGCGCTCGGCTTTGCCGTCGCCAACAAGATCAAGGGTGCCCCCGGCCGCGGTATCGCCGTGATCGGCGACGGCGCGATGAGTGCGGGCATGGCCTACGAAGCCATGAACAACGCCGAGCAGGCCGGCAACCGCCTGGTCGTGATCCTCAACGACAACGACATGTCGATCGCGCCGCCGGTGGGCGGGCTTTCGGCCTATCTGGCCCGCCTCGTCTCCTCGGGCCGGTTCCTCGGCCTGCGCGAACTGGCGCGCAAGTTTGCCCGCCGCCTGCCACGCCCGCTGCACATGGCTGCGAAAAAGACCGACGAATTCGCCCGTGGCATGGCCATGGGCGGCACCCTGTTCGAGGAACTGGGCTTCTATTACGTCGGCCCGATCGACGGGCACGACCTCGACGCGCTGATTCCGGTTCTGGAAAACGTGCGCGATGCCGGTGAAGGCCCGATCCTGGTCCATGTCGTGACGCAGAAGGGCAAGGGCTATGCCCCGGCCGAGGAAGCGGCCGACAAGTACCACGGCGTGCAGAAATTCAACGTCGTCACCGGCGAGCAGGCCAAGGCGCCCGCCGGTCCGCCGAGCTATACCGGCGTCTTCGCCAAGGCTCTGGTGGCCGAGGCGGAGCGCGATCCCACAATCTGTTCGATCACCGCCGCCATGCCCTCGGGCACCGGGCTCGACAAGTTTGCCCAGCAATTCCCGGACCGCAGCTTCGATGTCGGCATTGCCGAACAGCACGCGGTTACGTTCGCCGCCGGGCTGGCCGCCGAAGGCATGCGCCCGTTCTGCGCGATCTATTCCACCTTCCTGCAGCGCGCCTTCGATCAGGTGGTGCATGACGTCGCCATCCAGAACCTGCCGGTACGCTTCGCAATCGACCGCGCCGGTCTGGTCGGCGCCGATGGTGCCACGCACGCGGGCTCGTTCGACATCACCTATCTGGCGACCTTGCCGAACATGGTGGTGATGGCCGCCGCCGATGAGGCGGAGCTGGTCCACATGACGCACACCGCCGCGCTTCATGATGCCGGCCCGATCGCCTTCCGCTATCCGCGCGGCAATGGCGAAGGCGTGGCGCTGCCCGAAGTTGCGCAGCAGCTGGAAATCGGCAAGGGCCGCATCGTGCGAGAAGGCAGCAAGGTTGCCCTGCTCTCGCTCGGCACCCGCCTCGGCGAAGCGCTGAAAGCGGCCGACACGCTGGAGACCAAGGGGCTTTCCACGACCGTCGCCGACCTGCGGTTTGCCAAGCCGCTCGACACCGATCTGATCCGCAAGCTGATGCTCAGCCACGAAGTGGTCGTCACGGTCGAGGAAGGGGCCATCGGCGGCCTCGGCGCGCATGTGCTGACCATGGCAAGCGACGAAGGGCTGACCGATGCGGGCCTCAAGATCCGCACCATGCGCCTGCCCGACGTGTTCCAGGACCACGACAAGCCCGAGGCGCAGTATGACGAGGCGGGCCTCAACGCTCCGCAGATCGTCGATACCGTGCTCAAGGCGCTGCGGCATAACAGCGCCGGCGTGAACGAAGCGCGCGCCTGAGCGTGGATAGCGGCGCTGTCGTCCCTCCGGCGGCAGCGCCGGACACCGGTTTCATAACCGGTTCTGCCTCCGGTTCGGGCATCAGCGACGCGATGCGGCTGCGCGCGATCCTGGCGGGATCGGCGGGCAACCTCATCGAGTGGTACGACTTCTACATCTACGCCTTCACCGCGCTGTATTTCTCGCCCGCGTTTTTCCCGAAAAGCGATCCGCTGGTCCAGTTGATGGCAACCAGCGCGATCTTCGCAGTGGGTTTCCTGCTGCGCCCGATCGGCGGCTGGTTCTTCGGTCGTTATGCCGATCGCCACGGCCGGCAGAGCGCCATGGTGCTCTCGGTCATGATGATGGGCGGCGGCGCGCTCTTGATCGCCGTGCTGCCGACTTTCGCGCAAGTGGGCATTCTTGCCCCGATCCTGCTGCTGATCGGCCGGATGGTGCAGGGCTTCTCCACCGGCGGGCAATACGGCACCGCCGCGACGTATCTCAGCGAGATCGCCGGGCGCAAGCGCCGGGGCTTCTGGTCCTCGTTCCAGTACGTCACGCTGGTCGGCGGGCAGCTCTGCGCGACGGTGGTGATCGTGCTGCTCCAGCAAGTGCTGACCGAGGCCGAGATGGCCGCATGGGGCTGGCGGGTGGGCTTCGTGATCGGCGCGGTGGGCGCGCTCGCCATCGTCCTGTTCCGCCATCACATGCACGAGACTTCCAGCGCCGAGGACCGCGCCGGCGAAAAGGCCGGAAGCCTTGCCGAACTGTTCCGCGTGGCGACGCGCCCGTTCCTGATCGTGGTCGCACTGACGGCGGGCGGCAGCCTCTCGTTCTATGGTTTCACCACCTACATGCAGAAGTATCTGGTGCTGACGGTGGGGCTTTCCAAGGAAGTCGCGACCAGCCTGATGCTGGGCGAACTGGCGCTGTTCATGGTGCTGCAACCGCTGATGGGCCTGCTCTCCGACCGGATCGGCCGGCGCAACAACATCCTGATCTTCGCCGCACTGGCGACCGTTTGCACGGTGCCGATCTTCACCGCGCTGGCGGGTGCCAAGGCCGTGGGGCCCGCCTTCCTGCTGGTCCTGGCTGGGCTGGTCATCAACAGCTTCTACACCTCGGTCAGCGGGTTGTTCAAAGCCGAGATGTTCCCGACCCACGTGCGGGCGCTGGGCGTCGGCCTTGCTTATGGCGTCGGCAATGCGCTGTTCGGCGGCACCGCCGAGAACGTCGCGCTGGCGTTCAAGTCGGCGGGGCATGAGAGCCTGTTCTACTGGTACGTCTCGGCCATCGGCGCGGTTTCGCTGGTTGCCGCTTTCCTGCTGAAAGACAGCCGCCGCGATAACGTGCTCGACCGGCTGGCGGTGTGACGACAGCAGGCGCGCGCGCAAACCTCCGGAGCAAGCGCGTGCTGGCGGCACTGTTGGTGATCCTCGGCCTTTACGCCGCCGTCGTGCTGGCGCTGTTCGTGATGCAGCGGGCGATCCTCTATCCCGCCCCCAAAGGCCCTTCACAAATCCCGAGCGGATTCGAAAAAGCCGCGCTGCATACAAGCGACGGGCTTGCTCTCACCGCCGCATGGCATCCCGCCCCGCAGGGCAAACCCACGGTGCTGTTCTTTCACGGCAACGGTGACAGCCTACCCGGCGGCGCCGTGGCCACACGGGCACTGAAGGAAGCCGGCTACGGCCTCCTGCTTGCCGACTATCGCGGTTATGCAGGCAATCCCGGAAAGCCCACCGAAGCCGGCCTGATCGCGGACGGACATGCCGCGCTGGCTTTCCTCGCAGAGAGGGGTATCCCCGCGCGTTCGCTCGTCTTTATGGGCGCATCGCTCGGCACCGGAGTCGCCACCCGGCTGGCCAGCGAGACACCGCCCGCCGCCCTGGTGCTGGTATCCCCCTTCACCAGCCTTCCGGATGCGGGAGTTGCAGCATTGCCATGGGCCCCCGCGCGCCTGCTGATGCGCGACCGGTTCGACAGCATCGGAAGCATGCCGGAGGTGAAAGCCCCTGTCCTGGTACTCCACGCGCGGGATGACCGGGTGATCCCGTTTCTGCAAGGGGAGGCTTTGGAGCGGGCAGCCCGCGATGGCCACCTGATCCCGTTCGACACTTACGGCCATCAATTGCAGTTCACACCGCCAGCACAGGGTGCCGTGCTGGACTGGCTGACCAGCAAAGGTCTTTGAAGCCCCCGGACCGCAGCACGCGGCCCGGGGACGTCCATCTTACCAGTCGTAAGCCTTGGGCAGATAAGTGCGATCGAGGCTCTTGTAGCGCTGGCGCAGGCGGCTCTGGTGGTTGTCGAGCGGCTGCTTGACGCCGTCGATGAACACTTCGAGCGGGGCCGAGGACAGTTCCAGCGGATCGCCGTCCCAGATCACCACGTCGCCCACTGCGCCGGGCGCCAGAACACCGGCCCGAACTCCGCCATTCCTGCCGCCCATGCCGCTGATCTCGGCAGGCACCGAGGTGATCGCGGCAAAGGCCTCGCCCCAGGTCAGCCCGGCCGCGCCCGGCAACTTGCCGAGAGCGACGAGGTTGCCCGCTTCCTGCGGTGCATAGCGCGGCTGGTTGGAGGTATTGAACATGCCGATGGCGACCTTCACGCCCGCCTTCTTCATGCGCCCGACGTTGAACTGCGTCGCCGCCAGCGCCTCGAACGCAGAGGGCAGGTCGCGCAGCGGCATCGTGATCACCGGCACCTTGGCCGCAGCGATGTCGCCCGCCACCAGCCACCCCTCGGTCGCGCCGACCAGCACGAGGTCGAGCCTCGGGAACTCGGTCTTGAGCGCCAGCACGCTGCGGATGTCGGACGCGCGTTCGACGCCGACGTAGAGCGGCTGCCGGCCGTCGATCACCTGGGCCAGCGCCGCAGCGTCGGCACGGGTCAGCAGCGCATCCGGGCTGCGCGCGGCATTGGGCGAAGCGGCCAGCTCGCGTGCTTCGCGCAAGGCATTGCGCAGCGCGACATGGGCGGCCACGCGGCTGCCACCAGCCAGCCTGGCGCCCTGCTCGCCCAGTTGCACGAACTGGAAGGCCCTCGCTCTCGTCACCGCATCGGGATCGGCGCCAAGGTCGATCACCGCGCCCTGCCCCGCAAAGATCGAATGGCCGTTGTAAGGCGAGACCGTCGCGCGGGTAACGCCGCCTTCACGGCTGACGGCGATATGCTCGCTGTCCGGATTGACCGCCGGGCTGACGTCAAGCGCGGCATTGAACGGACTCTCGTCCGCCTCGCTATCGTTGCTGTCCTTGACGCCCTCGACATCGAGCAGGCCAAGATCGGTAACGGCGGCGAAGAGGCCGGGGGTCACCCACTTGCCAGTGCCGTCGATGCTCTGGACACCGGCAGGAACGGCCACGCCCGCACCGGCGGCAACGACCTTACCGCCGCGCACGACGACAGTGCCGTTCGCGATCGGCGCGGAGCCGTCACCGGTGGCGACAGTGGCGTTGGTGATCGCGAAGTCCTGCGCAAAGGCAGCGGGCGAGAAGGCGGCAGCGGCGAGCGCGGCCGCGAGGATGGCGCGGCGGCTCATTTCACGTCTCCTTCACCGGGCTGGCCCAACTCGAAATCGCTGACCGGGCGGCGCTTGGGGTCCATCGCGTCGAACAGCAGGGCGCCGTCCACCCAGACCTTCTCGGGGCGGGAGTAGACCGAGAGCGGATTGCCGTTCCACAGCACCACGTCGGTCATCTTGCCCGATTCGAGGCTGCCGGTCCTGTCGCCGATGCCCATGGCCTTGGCGGCGTTGTAGGTGAACCAGCTCACCACCTTGGCGTCGGGGATGTCGATGCCGATGCGGCGGCCGTCGGCCTGCGCCTTGGCGGCTTCCTGGTTGAGACGCTGGATGCCGTTCTCGTCGTCCGAGTGGATCACCACGCACGTGCCGGCATTGGCCAGCAGCGCGGCATTCTCGGGAATGCCGTCGTAGGCTTCCATCTTGAAGCCGTACCAGTCGGCCCAGACGGCGGCGCAGATGTCGTTCTCGCGCAGCAGGTCGGCGATCTTGTAGGCTTCGACCGCATGGTGGAAGGCGGTGACCTTGTAGCCCATCTCCTTGGACATATCGATCACCTGCGCCATCTCGTCGGCGCGGTAGCAGTGGTTCTGGACAAGGATCTCGCCCTTCAGCACGCCTTCCAGCGTGTCCTTGCCGAGATCGCGGTCGGCATGGTCGCCGTCCATGTACTTGCGCGCATCGATCCAGGCCTGACGGTCGACCGAGAAGTTGCCCATGCGGGTCGAGGGCTTCTGCCCCTTGCCGCCATAGACCCGCTTGGGGTTCTCGCCGCAGGCCATCTTGAGCGCATAGGGCGCGCCGGGGAACTTCATGCCCTGCACGGTGATCGAGGGCACGTTCTTGAGCGTCACCGCACGGCCGCCGATGAGGTTGCCCGAACCCGGGAGGATCTCCAGCGTGGTGACGCCGCCATTGGCCAGCGCGCGGGTGAAGCCGGGGTCCTGCGGCCAGACCGAATGCTCGGCCCAGACGTCGGGCGTGGTCGGGCTGGTCATCTCGTTGCCGTCGGACAGCGCGTCGACGCCGGGCGAGGGATAGACGCCGAGGTGCGAATGGATGTCGATCACCCCCGGGGTCACGAACTTGCCGGCAGCGTCGATCTTCGTGAAACCGTCGGGGATCGCCATGTCGGCGCCGCCAATGCCGACCAGCTTGCCGTCCTTGAACAGCACCACCCCGTTATCGATCCGGCCGCCGCGCCCGTCATAGACGGTGGCGCCGACAAGGGCCGTGGGCGTGCCCGGATAGGGCTTGTAGGTGGACGGATAAGGATTGGCGGCGATCAGAGCCGGCTTCTTGTCCTCTTTCTTCGCATCGGCGCTGTTCGCGCTCAGGGTGAGCGCGGTGCCCAGCACGAGCAGCGACGCCCAACGCCGTAATCCCGGCGATCTGGTCATGATGATTTCCCCTGTTGTGAAACCGGCCCGGAAACGTGGTGTTTCCGGGCCGGGTTGGAAGTGTCAGTTGGTCTTGAGCGTTGGATGGGCGCCGGCTTCCTGCGCCTCGAGCCCGATCTCGGAGGATCCCTCCAGCTCGATGTCCTTGAGCGTGTCCACGTGCATCCAGCGCTTCACCAGCCGCGCGACGAGGATGACGGCGACGCCGATCCCCACGACCCACCAGCCGATGGTGCCATAGATCGCGACAGTGCCCTCGCGCGTCATCGCGCCATGCTCGCCGCCGGTCGCCTGGCCGATCATGCCGGCCACGAAGTTGCCGCCGGCCGTGGCGAAGAACCAGGCGCCCATGATGAAGCTGGCAAGGTGACGGGGGGCAAGGCGGTTCATCGCGCTGAGGCCCACCGGCGAGAGGCAGAGTTCGCCCAGCGTGTGGAACCAGTAGATCAGGAAGATGAAGAACACGCCGACCTTGGCGCCCTGACCGGCGACCGCATCGCCCCAGACCAGCGACACGAAGCCGAGGCCGACCAGCACGAGGCCGAAGCCGAACTTGGCAGGTGCCGATGGTTCCACCTGCTTGCGGCCAAGCGCACGCCACAGCCACGCCAGGATCGGTGCGAAAGTGACGATGAAGATCGGGTTGACCGCCTGGAACAGCGAGGTCGGCACGCCGCCACGCTCCACGAAGCGGTCGGTGAACAGCGAGAGCGAACCGCCGGCCTGCTCGAACAGACCCCAGAAGATCGGCTGGAAGGCCAGCAGGAAGATGATCGCGAAGATGCGTTCACGCGGTTCCTTGGGCATGCGGAAGGCTTCGACCAGCAGGTAGCCGAGCAGCGCCACGGCCGAGATCAGCAGCAGCGTGCCGACGATCGCCTGGAACTGGATCAGCAGCCAGAGCACCACTACCGAAGCCGTGCCCAGCGCATAGAGCGTCCATTCGCGGTTCTTCGAAAGCGGCCCCGGCGCCTCGCCCTTGCCGTTGAGCGCCGGCTTGCCGATGATGAAGATGATGAGGCCCAGCACCATGCCGATACCGGCGAGGCCGAAGCCATAGCCCCAGCCGATCGTCTCGCCGAGGTAGCCGACCAGGATCGTGCCGAGCGCGGCGCCGGTGTTGATGCCCATGTAGAACAGCGAATAGGCACCGTCACGGCGCTCGTCGGTGAGCTTGTAGAGCTGGCCGACGATCACCGAGATGTTCGCCTTGAGGAAACCCGAGCCGACGATGATGAAGGCGAGCGCCAGCCAGAACACGTTGATCGTGGGATCGCTCTGCCCGCCGGTGCCCTCGAACGCCATCAGCACGTGACCGAAAGCCAGCAGTACGCCGCCGAACAGCACCGCCTTGCGCTGGCCGAGGTAACGGTCGGCGAGATAGCCGCCGAGCACCGGGGTAATGTAGACGAGGCTGGTATAGGCGCCGTAGATCAGGTTCGCCTTGCCGTCATCAAACAGCCAATGTTTGGTGAGATAGAGGATGAGCAGCGCGCGCATCCCGTAGTACGAGAAGCGTTCCCACATCTCCGTGTAGAACAGCACGAACAGGCCGCGCGGGTGGCCGACCACTTCCTGGCTCTTGCGCGAGGCAATGACGCCGCCGATGGCCAAAATGGCGAACAGCAGGACCGCGCCGATCGCGCCGACCCAGTCCCCCTCATTCCAGGTTCCGATATCCTTCATGCGCCCTCTTGTGCATCTTTCACGGCCGCCCGTAGCGGCAAAGAGCGCGACGTTAGCGGGCAAATCCGCGCTGTAAATGGGCGAAAGCGCGTCCCGCACCGCGCCGTCCCGGCCAATGTCCCCGAGTCGCGAGCCGATCCGGACTCATCCTGTCGTAGCATTGCGCGAAATGGCCGGTGATGGCATTTTCTCGAACAAGCTTGCCCAAGTCACACGAAATATTGTGATTCGAGCGTGGCCTGCGGATTTTTTCCGGCGGAAATTCCTCCCGCTGGCTCTAGGGAAGGTGCGCAATGATCAGATCCGAACTGCTGCAAGCCCTGTCCAAGGAAAATCCCGAACTGCGCGGGGAAGACGTCGAACGTGCGGTCGATACCTTCTTCGACGAGATCGCCCAGCGCCTTGCCGATGGCGGCCGGGTGGAACTGCGCGGCTTCGGCGCCTTCTCGACCCGTCATCGCGACAGCCGCAAGGGCCGCAACCCGCGCACCGGCGAAAGCGTGGAAGTGCCCGAAAAGCGGGTGCCCTACTTCAAGCCGGGCAAGGAAATGCGCGCGCGCCTCAACGTGGACTGAACGGCACCTGGAGGCACCTGAAACGCACCTGAGCGGGACATGGAATGGGCCGCCAGCCATTGATGTCCGTTTCACGCGCAGATTCCCAAGGGCTATCCTCACGATAGCCCTTCGCCACTGTTGCCCCTGCCGCTTCAATCTGTCAGATCGCCCCTCACATGCGCGGCAGAGTGCGTGAACGATGCGCTGTGCGGGCGTGGCGGAATGGTAGACGCCGGGGACTTAAAATCCCCTGATCCTTGATCGTGCGGGTTCGAGTCCCGCCGCCCGCACCAGTTCTCCCCATACCGCCCTTCCCATAGTGGCCCTTCCCGTGCTGGCCCTTCCCGCCGCCCTTTACGCTTCGGTAACGTTCCTGCCGGTACGCAGGAGGTCGACCGCTTAGCTCCTTCTGATACCGATTCCCGGCCCTGGCGGTTCGGCGATGCTGGTTTGCGCCCCAGCCGGATCTCCGGCCCGGGCAGAAAAAGGGTGCCTCGCGACATGATTTCCGCAGATCGCCAGCCGGATGATGGCCCGCCCCCGGCAGATAGCCCGGGTTCCGGCGATTTCGCCCCGGAGCAGCGCGTCCAGCCGCGGTTTGCACTGCTGCTGCGGCAAGCCAAGCTGCTGGCCGACGGCTGCGAATACCTGTGCATCGTGCGCGACGTCTCGGAAAGCGGGGTCAAGCTGAGGCTGTTCCATCCGCTGCCGCCGCTGCGGCCCGGCAGCAGCGGCTTTGCGCTGGAAATCACCACCGGGGAGAGCTTCCCGATCGAATCCGTCTGGGAACAGGAAGGCGAGGCGGGCTTCCGCTTCACCGCCCCGGTCGACCTCCTGCGCTTCATCGCCGAGGCCGGTCCTTTCCCCAAGCGCCCGGTGCGCCTCAAGGTCGAGCATCCCGCGCTGATCGCCTTTGGCGGCCAGGAACACTTCGCGATGATTCAGGACCTGTCCCGGCAAGGCGCCGGGATCGAAACCGAACAGCTGCTCGCCATCGGCCAGAAGCTGCGCTTCAGCGCCCGCGAACTGCCGCATTTCGACGCCACCGTGTGCTGGCGCCAGCATCCTGCCTATGGACTGGTCTTCGACCAGTTGCTGAGCCTCGAACAGCTCGCCTTGCGCACTTATCGCATCCAGCATCCGCTCGCCCCGCTGGCGGGCGAGTGACCCGCGCTCACCCGGCCCGGAACGTCATCGCCGCGCCGTTCATGCAGTAGCGCCTGCCGGTCGGCGGCGGGCCGTCGTCGAAGACATGGCCAAGGTGCCCGCCGCAGCGCGCGCAGTGGACTTCGGTGCGCGGCACGCCGATCGCGTAGTCCGTCGCGGTCTCGATCCCGCCGGGCAGCGGCTTCCAGAAACTGGGCCAGCCGGTATGGCTGCCGTACTTGGTGGCCGAGGAAAACAGCGGATTGACGTCCGCCGCGCAGAGGAACGTGCCCTTGCGGTGCTCGGCATTGAGCGGCGAGGAGAACGCGCGTTCGGTCCCCTGCTCGCGCAGCACGTGGAACTGCGCCGGAGTCAGCCGCCGCCGCCATTCGGCGGTGCTGAAGCGCACCGGATAGTCCTTTGCCTCCGCCGCGCTGCCGCAGGCCGAAAGCACCGGCAGCGCCGCCCCCGCTCCCAGCCAGCCGAGCATCTGACGGCGAGTAGACCGCAGCATCATCGCGCCCATCTCCCGAAACATCCACCAAACGGTGTGGATGCTATCAGTTCGCTTCGGCCAGCTGTCCGGTTACACGCCTGCGCCCCCAGCGCCGCTTGCGCCGGCGCGCCGGGCCCGACTTCATCACCCGCGTGCGGAACAGCCGCGCGCCGATGCGCACCAGGATCAGCACCCAGAGCGCCTGCCAGCCGATCGCCAGCACATGCGGCATCAGCGCCGGGTCCTGCGCGGCGCGCGCCAGCATCGCGAAGGGCGAGCTGAACGGGAACAGCATCGCCGCCCGTTCCATCAGGCCGCCGGGCTGGGTCATCGCGAAGCTGGCGAAGAAGAACACCATCAGCTGCAGCATCGTCACCGGCATCGACAGCGTCTGCACCTCGCGCACCGTCGAGGCCATCGAGCCGATCGAGAGGAACACCGATCCCAGCAGGAGATAGGCCATGGCGAAATAGACCACGCCCAGCGCCACCAGCAGCGGCCAGCCGACCGCCGGTTCCGGCAAGGCCTGGAACAGCGGCCCATGCGCCAGATAGAGCAGTCCCGCCGCCCCGGTCCAGGTGGCGATGCCGACCAGCGAGACTCCCAGCATGGCAAAGAGCTTGCCGAAGAACACCGAATCCATCGGGATCGCGGCGGCCAGCACTTCGATGATCTTGTTGCCCTTTTCCTCGACGAGGTTGGACAGCACCATGCCCGCCAGCATCATCGTCAGCAGGAACAGCATCGTCTGCGCGCTCTGCGCGGTGGTCAGCCGTCCGCGCCGCTCGCTGGCGGCGCTGGTGGCGGCGGCCTTGAGGGCGACTTCGGGATAGGCCTCCGGCTTGCCCGAGCGCGCCTCTGCCGCCAGCATCGAGACCGACCCGCGCCAGTCGCGGATCAGGCCTTCCGGCCCGGTCAGCACCGGCATCGCCAGGTTGCCCGAGAGCACGGCGGCGACATTGCCCTTCCTGGCCGCCAGTTCGCGCGCGGTATCGACCGTTTCGTTATGGCCGAGCCGCCGCAGCACCACCAGCCCCGGCAAGGCATCGCCCGCCACCGGCGCCAGCCGCGCGCGCGCCGCGAGGAGCGCATCGATGTCCGCCCCGCGCATGACGACCCCGAGCTGCGGCTGCTCCGCGCTCGCCTGCACCCGCGCGCCGACACTGCCCGCCAGGGCGCCGACGATCACCGGGAACAGCGGCCCCAGCAGGAAAAAGAAGAAGCTGCGGCTGAACAGGATCGCCGTGAAATCACGCCGCGCCACCACCCAGGCCGCCGCCAGCACCGAAAGTCGGCCGGTACGGATCTGCTCGCTCATCGGCCCTGCTCCTGCTCCGGGGTTTCCTCCAGCGCCCGCGCCGCCGCCGCACCGGCGATGGCGACAAAGGCATCGTGCAGCCCGGCCCGCTCGATCGAGAGCGAGAGGATGCCCGCATCGCCCTCGATCAGCGCGCGCAGCAGCGGCTCGACCCCGGTCTCGGGCAGCGAGAAGGTCCAGAACGCGCCTTCGCTGCGGGCATCGGCAGGCAGCGCGGCCCGCCATGCCCCCTCGCGCGCACGGGTTTCCAGCCGCACCTGCGGGCGAATCCGGTCGCGGGCGACATCGACCGGCCCCGCGAAGGGCACCCTGCCGCCGGCGATGATCGCCACATCGTCGCACAGGCGCTCGGCATGGGCGATGACGTGGGTGGAGAAGATCACCGTTGTCCCGTCTTCGGCAAGGCCGCGCATCATCCGCTCCAGCTTGCCCTGGTTGAGCGCGTCGAGCCCGGAAAACGGCTCATCGAAGATCACCAGCTTCGGACGGTGCACGAGCGTGCCCAGGATCTGCACCTGCTGCGCCATGCCCTTGGAAAGCTGCCGGATCTGCCGCTCCGCCGCATAGCCGAGGCCGTGGCGTTCGAGCAGTTCGTGCGCGCGGCGGCGCCCTTCCTTCAGCGGCAATCCGCGCAGCGCGCCCAGAAAGGCGATCGCCTCGGTGGCCTTCATCGCCGGGTAGAGCCCGCGCTCCTCGGGCAGATAGCCGATGGCATGGGCCACGTCATGCGGTCGCTCCGCCCCCAGGATGCGCCGCGAGCCCGCGTCCGGGTCGATGATGCCGAGGAGCATGCGCAGCGTCGTCGTCTTGCCCGCGCCGTTGGGCCCGAGTATTCCGTAGACCGCGCCAACCGGCACCCGCAGGTCGACGCCGTCGACGGCCGTGAACCCGTCGAAGCGCTTGACCAGCCCGCTCGCCTCGATCGCAAGGGGGCGCGGATCGACGTGCGCCGGATCGGCTCCCGCATTGCTGGCCACCGGCCAATCTCCTAGTGCGATGTTCATCAAGGCCGTCTACCCCCATCCCGTGAACCGGAGCATCCGCAAGCTTGGTTAACAACCCTCTAAGTGAACTGACAAAGAATCTGGAAGCGCAGGCCCGCGCATTGGGCTTCTGCGCCTTCGGAATCGCGTCCGCCGAAGAGGATCCCGACCGCGCCGCCCGGCTCGATTCGTGGCTGGAGGCGGGCATGTACGGGTCGATGGAATGGATGGCCGATCGCGCCCACCATCGCCGCTCGCCGCAGGGGCTCTGGCCCGAGGCCCGCCGCGTCATTGCGCTGGGCATGAGCTATGCCCCGGCGTGCGACCCGCTGCAGCTTGCCGAAGTGCCCGATGTGGGCCGCATCTCGGTCTATTCGCAGGGCGCCGACTATCACGACGTGGTGAAGAAGGCGCTCAAGCACCTCGCCCGCTGGCTGGTCGAGGAAGCGCGCAGGCACGGTCTGGGCGAGGCCGGGGTCAAGGTCTTCACCGATACCGCCCCGGTCATGGAAAAGCCCCTCGCCGCCGCCGCCGGGCTCGGCTGGCAGGGCAAGCACACCAATGTGGTCAGCCGCGAGCATGGCTCCTGGCTGTTCCTCGGCGAAATCTACACGACGCTGGAACTGCCGCTCTCCACACCGGCGCGCGACCGCTGCGGATCGTGCCGCGCCTGCCAGGATGCCTGCCCCACCGCCGCCTTCCCGGCGCCCTACCGCCTCGATGCGCGGCGCTGCGTCAGCTACCTCACCATCGAGCACAAGGGGCCGGTGCCGGAGGAATTCCGCGAGGCGCTGGGCAATCGCATCTACGGCTGCGACGACTGCCTTGCGGTCTGCCCGTGGAACAAGTTTGCCGAGACCGCGCACACCATCAAGGCCTTCCTCCCCCGCGCCGAACTGACCGCGCCGCAGCTCGGCGATCTGCTCACGCTGGACGACGCGGGCTTCCGCAAGCTGTTCTCCGGCTCGCCGATCAAGCGGATCGGGCGGAACCGCTTCGTGCGGAACTGTCTCTATGCCGCGGGGAACAGCGGGCGGGCGGAGCTGCTGCCGCTGGTTGAGGCGCTGTGTTCGGATGAGGATGAAGGGGTGGCGGATGCAGCCTTGTGGGCTTTGGAGAGGTTGAAGGAAGACAAGGGAAGTCCTGGGGCCCTTCGATAAACTCAGGAGATCCCCCAGACCCGCATAATGTCTTCGTTGCGCCCAGCCTATCCATAGTGCGCTCCATGCGGCGCAGCCAACAAGTCTCCCGACGCCGCCATGGGTGCGCAACGCAACTGGTCCGCGCGACCTAGACGGTAATGGGGGTGCAGGGGGGCTATGCTCCCCTGCTTAATCCTTCTTCTTCAGGCCTTCTTCTTCAGGCCTTGATGCCTTCCATGGCCCCCATCGCCAGTTCCAGCGAGCGCACTTGCGCATCGGGATCGAACATCGCGCCGGAGACGATCAGCTCGTCCGCCTGCGTGCGCGCCTGGAAGGCGAGGATTTCGTCGCGCACTTTGGCCGGGGTGCCAATCGCGCTGACCGAGCGGACTTGTGCCAGCATCGCGCGGGCCGAGCCGGGCAGGCTTTCGCGGTAGTCGCGGATCGGCGGCGGCATCTTGCCGGGGGTGCCGGTGCGCAGCGCGACGAAGCTCTGGTCGGTGGAGGAGGCGAGGTAGTGGGCTTCCTCGTCGCTGTCGGCGGCGTAGACGTTGATGGCGACCATGAAGTGCGGCTTGTCGAGCACTTTGCCGGGCTGGAAGCGTTCGCGGTAGATGCGGGCGGCTTCGTCGAGCATGGCGGGAGCGAAGTGCGAGGCGAAGGCGTAGGGCAGGCCCAGCATCGCGGCGAGCTGCGCGCCGAAGGTGCTGGAGCCCAGGATCCACATCTCGACATCGGCGCCGACCGCCTGCGGCGAGGAGACCCCGCCCACCGCCTGTCCGGCAAAGCGGGCCTGCAGTTCCGCCACGTCCTGCGGGAAGTGCTGCGAGGCGCCGACGATGTCCTTGCGCAGCGCATTGGCGAGGCGGCCATCGGCCCCTGCGGCGCGGCCCAGGCCAAGGTCGACGCGGCCGGGGAACAGCGCTGCCAGCGTGCCGAACTGCTCGGCGATCACGTAAGGGGTGTGGTTGGGCAGCATGATGCCGCCCGCGCCGATGCGGATGCTCTCGGTCGCCGCGCCGATGTGGGCGAGCACGACCGATGTGGCACCGCCCGCGATCCCGTCCATGCCGTGGTGTTCGGCCACCCAGAAGCGTTTGTAGCCGGCCTTTTCGGCGACTTGCGCGGTGCGGGCGGAGATCGCCAGCGCCTGCGAGACAGTACCGCCTTCGCGGACGGGAACGAGATCGAGAACGGAGAGTGGGAGCATCATCGGGCCTTTGCGGGGGGCGCCTTGGCGTCGGAACCGAGTTGGGTGAGGTAGCCCTTGGCGGTAGCCGCCTGCGGGCTGTCCGGGCTGGTGGCGACGACCGAGGCCCAGCTGCGCCGCGCCGCGTCGTTGCGGCCCGCGAGCACCGCGATGACACCGGCTTCGAGGCCCACTTCGGGATCCTGCGGGGCCAGCGTCGCGGCCTGCTCGATCTGGGTCTGCGCCTCGATCAGCTTGTTCTGGCGGCGCGAGAGCGTGGCGGAGAGCAGCCAGGCCTGGGCGTTGGCGGGATCGGCGGCACGGGCTTCGGCCAGCGCGTTGCCCGCCTCGTCCGGCTGGCTGAGCGCCACCAGCGCGCGGGCGCGATCCAGCGCGATCGAGGCCAGCAGTTCCTTGTCCTCGGTCTGGCGGGCATCGGCCGCGGCAGGGGCGAGCAGCGAGAGCGCATCGCCCGGCTTGCCGTCGGCCAGCGCCGCGCTGCCCGCCATCGCGCCGAGGCGCGCGCGGCTGGGATGGTCTTCGAGATCGGCGGCGTCGCGCGCCTGGACAAAGGCGGTGCGCGCCTCGCCCCAGCGGTCAAGCTGGGAGAGCGCGGCGCCCAGGCAGAGCCCGGCGCGCACGCGGGCGCGGCCCTGCGCCTCGGCCATGGCCTTGCGGGCGATCTCGGCGGAACCGGCGGGATCGGATTCGACCGCCAGCATGCAGCCGGTGTTCGATTCGGGGATGGCGGGCCCTGCGGCCTGCGCCGCCTGCTCGGCACGGCGCTTGCGCTCCTCCTCCATCTTCTTCTCGACGATCTCCTTGGGGAGCTGCGAGGCGTAAGGGCTGGCGATGCCCGCCGCATCGACATTGGCTTGCATCAGGAGGAGGGGAAGCAGCAGGGGCATGGGGGGATGGTCTCCGGGTCAGGCCGCCGGGGTGCGGGCGAGGACCAGCTCGGCCACGCTGCGCAGGAGCAGGTGGATGTCGGCATCGCGCGAGAGGCGGTGGTCGCCGTCCTTGATGAGAGTCACCTGCACCTCGGATGAACGCAGCTTTTCCGCCAGCCGCACCGCGATTTCCCACGGCACGTCATCGTCGCGCTGGCCGTGCAGCAGGCGCACCGGGCCGTCGAAGGGAATGCCCTTGTCCAGCATGAGGTTGGCCTGCCCGTCGGCCCAGAAACCGGGGTGGGTGGGGGTGGGTTCGGGGCCGTAGGGATTGTCTTCCCAGATCGTCTCGCCATCGGCGAGCACGTTCTTGTCCATCTGGGCGATGCCCCATTCGGTGAAGTCCGGCGCGGCGGCCACGCCGACCATGCCCTTCACGCGGTCGCCCAGCTTCTCGGCGACCATCAGCATCAGCCAGCCGCCCATCGACGAGCCGACCAGCAGCACGTCGCGCAAGTTCGCCGCCTCGATCAGCGCGATCACCTCGTCCCGCCAGCGGCTGAGGGTGCCGTCCTCGAAAGCGCCGGGGCTCTGGCCGCAGCCCGAATAGTCGAGCAGCATGCAGGCGCGCCCGCTGGCCACCGCCATGTCGAACAGGGCAGCAGCCTTGCTGCCGGTCATGTCGGACATGTAGCCGGGCAGGAACACGATCGTCGGGCCGAGGCCGGGCGTGAAACGATGGGCGATCTGACGCCCGTCGGGCATCTCGTGGAAACGAAGTTCGGTCATGCGCGCGATAGTTGGGGGCATGGGCCGGCGGGGGCAAGGGGCAGGACGGGAAAGAACGGCGGATGCGCGTGGCTGCTTTCACAGGGCGACCTGGCTGCACTGGAGCGGGAGCCGTGGTTGGCAGGGTACTGACCCATTCGAATTAACCTCTCCTCTCCTCTCCTCTCCTCTCCTCTCCTCTCCGCCCCGCTCAGGCTGAGCTTGTCGAAGCCCCCGAGACGTAGCGCAAGACGTCCCGTCCTTCGACAAGCTCAGGATGAGCGGAGTGGGCGGGGCAAGGTCCACCTCCGGCCTGTTCCAGTGGTTGCCCCCGACGCGCCGAACCGCGTAAGGCGATGTTAAAGCACCTCCCTCAGGATGCCGCAGCATCATGTCCGCGCAGATTCTCGATTTTCCCACACGTCCCGGCCGGCTGGCCCTGCGGCTCGAATGGTTCGCCACCGAGCGGTCGGTGCTGCTGGCGATCTGGGCGCTCTATTTCGCGCTGCGGGTGGCGGTGCTGTTCATCGACCTGGTGCCGACTTCGGATGCCGAGTGGTATTTTTCCCGTGCGGCAAGCCTTGCCGCCGGGCGCGGGTATCTCGACAATGGCGGGGCGCCGACCGCGTTCTGGCCGGTCGGCTGGCCGGCGGTGCTGGGTTTGGCGTTCAGCCGGTTCGGTGCCTCGGCGGTGACGCTGGGCGTGTTCAACCTCGTCTCCTCGCTGCTGATCGGCGGGCTGACGCTGGCGCTGGGGCGCCGCCTGTTCGCCAGCGAGGCGGCGGCGCGGCTGGCGCTGCTGCTGCTCGCGGTCTATCCCAATGCCATCGGCTACGTGCCGCTGGCGCTGACCGAGGTGTTCTACACGCTGCTGCTGATGGCGGGGTGCTGGGCGGTGATCGTGCGGGAGAACCGCTGGCAGCTGGTCGGCGCCGGGCTGGTGTTCGGCCTCGCCACGCTGGTCAAGGCGCAGACGCTGGTGGTGGTGCCGCTGCTTTTCGCGATCGACTGGCTGCGGATGAAGCCGATGGGCAAGCGCCTGCCCGGCCTCGTGCTCGACGCTCTGGTGGTGCTGGCCGCCGCCGCCGTGGTGATCGCGCCCTGGACGGTGCGCAACCGGGTGGAGCTGGGGCACTGGGTCATGGTCTCGACCAATGGCGGCTACACCCTGCTGACCGGCAACCACGACCGCGCCAATGGCGACTATTCCCCCGATGCGCCGGTGGTGGACCGCCTCATGGCGCGCGGCGATCTCGACGAGGTTGCCCGCGACGGCGAGGCACGGCGGCTGGGCATGGCCTGGATCAGGCAGAACCCCGAAAAGTTCCTCGCGCTGGCCCCACGCAAGCTGGCGCGGCTCTGGCTGCCCGATGGCGAGGCGGAATGGGCCTATCAGGGCGGCGCGCCGGGGTATGCCGGGGCCGAGGGGGTCTACCGCGCGGTGCGCTGGATCAACCAGGGCTATTACGGGTTGCTGATGCTGGGCTTTGCGCTGGCCCTCGTGGTGATGACCCTGCGCCGCCGTCATGACCGCATGCGCTGGGCGGGCTGGTGGCTGCTGCCCTATGGGCTGGCGCTCTATCCGACCGCGATCTGCCTGGTGTTCTCGGGCCAGTCGCGCTTCCACTATCCGGTCATGCCGTTCGTGTGCATGGCGGCGGCATGGGTGGTGGTGGCAGCGCTGGAACGGCTGGCCTGGCGCAGGCGCCGCGTGACGCTTCACTGAGCGCGTGATGGGAACTTCGCAAACGGCGAATCATGCGGCACCAGGCCAAGCCTGACCCACGCCGCAGGCGGCTTGAACAAATTCCACGCCGCAGGCGGCTTGGACAAATGCCGCCTAGAGCAGAACGGGTCCGATCACGCGAACGATGATGGTGGTGCCGGTGGGCGCGCCGCGCTCCGCCTTCTCATGACGGGCGGACAGGCTTTCGTGCAGCGCACCGAGGCCAAGCCCGAGCGCCGCCACGATCGCCATCCACGCGCCAATCCTGCGCCCGCGTCCAGACAGGCCCGCCCGCCCGTTCATCGTCCATCACCCCTTCTGGAATATGTCCTCGATCCTCATACCAAAGATCTCGGCAATGCGAAATGCCAGAGGCAAGGAGGGATCGTAACGCCCCGTCTCGATGGCATTGACGCTCTGGCGGCTGACCTCCAGCCGCTCGGCGAGATCCTGCTGGCTCCAGCCGCGCCGGGCGCGCAGGTCCTTGAGGTGGTTCTTCATGCCGGGCAGTGGGCGCCCATGGTCAGGCGATTGAACAGCATCCCGACAAACAGCCCCAGCGCCCAGAGCGGGAAGACGAAGAACAGCGCCAGCTTGGGCACCGTGGGGGCAAACAGTTCGAGCAGCCCCCAGACACTGCAGACGGCCAGGGTGAACGCGGTCGCCACCAGGAACTTGCGAATTTCCAGCATCCGCAGGTACTCGTCCTCAAGCTCGACCAGCAAGCGCCCCATCGCCCAGACCCAGCCGACAACCGCCAGCCCCGGCAGCAGGGCCAGGCCGATCGTGCGGGCATCGGCCGGCGCATGATCGGGAATCAGCCGCACCGCAAGCGCAATCGCCCCGACATAGAGCAGGCTCAGCGGCAGCATCCGGCGAAGATAGCGGCGATAGGCGGGGTTCATGCGAAAGGTCGTCATGTCGAAAACCACTCCGGTCCGCGCCGGAGCAGTCCGGCGGTCATGTAAAGCAAACTTGTCATCCAGCCGCGCCGAAGTCAAGTACCCTTTACATTCACAATGACGGGATGACATCCCGGCCCGCAATCGCTACATTCACGGCGATGACCAAGCTGTGCACCACCACTGGCACGACCACTACCACCACCCGGCGCTCCCGGGGACGGTGGGTCGCGGCCTGAGCAGGCAGCCACCGTCGCCCGGGGTTCGGGCGAGCGGCGTCTCTTTCCCGAATCGAGCGAATTTCTAAGGCGCAAAAGCTTCACCCGCGCGCGCGCCTGTGCCATTGGGCCACAAAATCGGCGCGCAGCCGGAAACCGGAAAGACGAGTTCGATGTCCGAGATGTTCAAGATCAGCCTGCCCGACGGTTCGGTTCGCGAAATGCCCGAAGGCTCCACCCCTGCCGATGTCGCCGCCGCCATCGGCCCCGGCCTTGCCAAGGCCGCGCTTGCCGCGAAGATCGACGGCGAACTGGTGGACCTCAGCCGCCCCTTCACCGGCGATGCCAGCCTCGCGCTCGTCACCAGCCGCGATGAGGACGAGGCGCTCGACCTTGCCCGTCACGACTTTGCCCACGTCATGGCCGAAGCGGTGCAGGCGCTGTTCCCCGGCACCCAGATCACCTTCGGCCCTTCGACGGCGGACGGTTTCTACTACGACTTCGCGCCCAATCCCGAGCGCGGGCCCTTCACCGACGAGGACCTGCCGGCGATCGAGGCGGAGATGCGCAAGATCATCGCCGCCGACAAGCCGCTGCGCCGCGAGGTCTGGGACCGCGAGACGCTGATCAGCCGCTGGAAGCAGCAGGGCGAAAACTTCAAGGCCGAATGGGCCGCCGAACTGCCGGGCGACGAGCCGCTGAGCGTCTACTGGTCGGGCGAGGACTGGCTGGACATGTGCCGCGGCCCGCACCTGCCGTCCACCGGCAAGCTGGACCCGGCCGCCTTCAAGCTGACCCGCGTCTCGGGCGCCTACTGGCGCGGCGACCAGAACAACGCGATGCTCAGCCGCATCTACGGCACCGGCTGGCTCAACAAGAAGCAGCTCGCGGCGCACCTGACGCGCCTCGAGGAAGCCGCCAAGCGCGACCACCGCAAGCTCGGCAACGAGATGGACCTGTTCCACCTCCAGGCCGAAGCGCACGGTTCGGTGTTCTGGCACCCCAAGGGCTACGTGATCTATCGCGCGCTCGAGGACTACATGCGCCGCGCCGTCAGCCAGGCCGACTGCAAGGAAGTGAAGACGCCGCAGGTCATGGACGCGCGGCAGTGGGAAGCCTCGGGCCACTGGGGCAAGTACCGCGAGAACATGTTCGTCATCCCTGACGAAGTGCCCAACACCGAGGATGACGGCCCGATCATCTCCAACGACGCGCAGTGGATGGCCTTGAAGCCGATGAACTGCCCGGCGCACGTGCTGATCTTCAAGCAGGGCATCAAGTCCTACCGCGACCTGCCGCTGCGCATCGTCGAGAACGGCTGCTGCCACCGCAACGAGCCGCACGGCGCGCTGCACGGGCTGATGCGCGTGCGCCAGTTCACGCAGGACGACGGCCACATCTTCTGCCGCGAAGACCAGATCGTCAGCGAAGTGCAGGCCTTCTGCGAGATGGCGGACCGCGTCTACAAGGACTTCGGCTTCACTTATGCGATCAAGCTGGCACTGCGCCCGGACAACCGCATCGGCACCGAGGAGCAGTGGGACAAGGCCGAGGCCGAACTGCGCGACGCCGTCGTGCGCGCCGGCCTTGCCACCGAGGAATACGGCTGGGAAGAACTGCCCGGCGAAGGCGCGTTCTATGCGCCCAAGCTGGAATGGCACCTGACCGACGCGATCGGCCGCACCTGGCAGGTCGGCACGATCCAGTCCGACCGCATGCTGCCCGAACGCCTCGACGCCCACTACATCGGCGAGGACGGCGAGAAGCACCGCCCGGTCATGCTGCACCGCGCGATCTTCGGGTCCTATGAGCGTTTCATCGGCATCCTGATCGAGCACTTCGCCGGCAAGCTGCCGGTCTGGCTCGCCCCGGTCCAGGCGGTCGTCACCACCATCGTCTCCGATGCCGACAGCTATGCGCAGGACGTCTCGCAGAAGCTGAAGGCCGCGGGCGTGCGGGTCGAGACCGACCTCAGGAACGAGAAGATCAACTACAAGGTGCGCGACCACTCGCTGAAGAAGGTTCCGCATCTGGTGGTGGTCGGCAAGCGCGAGGCCGAGGAAGGCACCGTCGCCATCCGCACGCTGGGCGCCGAGCACCAGAAGGTCATGACGCTGGACGAGGCCATCGCCATGCTCAGGACCGAATCCACCGCGCCGGACCTGCTTGGAGGTCTTCCGGCATGATCCGCCGCGAGCTGATCGACACCGCGTGGATTCCCGATGGGGAGAAGCTGGAGCTCTACAAGCACGATTCCGACTACATGATCGTGCTGGGGCACAACGAGCTGATGTCCACGCGCAAGTGGGGCAGCGAGGAAGCCCTCGCCACGATGGCCTACGAGCGCATCAAGGGCATCACCAAGCGCCCCCACTTCCTGATCGGCGGCTACGGCATGGGCTTCACGCTGCGCGCCGCGCTGCGCACGCTGCCCGAGGATTCGAAGATCACCGTGGTCGAACTGGTGCCCGAGATCATCGAATGGGCGCGCGGGCCGATGGCGGACCTCGCTGCGGGCTGCCTCGACAATCCGCGCGTCAATCTGGTGATGGGCGATGTGGCGCACGTGATCGACGGATCGCGTGCCGCCTACGACGCGATCCTGCTCGACGTCGACAATGGTCCTGACGGGTTGGTGCGCGAGGACAACAACGTCATCTATTCCAAGGCCGGCCTGCGCGCGGCGCGCAATGCGCTGACGCCCGACGGCGTGCTGGCGGTGTGGTCGGCGGGCGCCGATCCGGCCTTCACCCGCCGTCTGGAACGCGCAGGGTTCAAGGTGGACGAAGTGAAGGTGCCCTCGCGCAGCAACGGCAAGGGGCCCAAGCACGTGATCTGGTTCGCCACGCCGGAGTAAGCCGGGCACTGCGACGGCTTCAGCGCGGCAGGGTGCGATCCCCGCGCGCTTGAATCCGTCGCGCCTTGGCTCGTCCAGCCGCTGCCACCAGAACGCTGCTGCTCAGCAAGATACCCGAGACGAGCAGGCCCACCGCGACGAGCCCGGGCGGGCTGAAATCGGTGCGGGCATCAAGTTCCACCCACTTGCCCAGCCGTATGCTGGCACGGGCGGTCTGGCGATCCTTGGAAAGACGCATCACGGCTCCTTGGCGGGAATTGCGTGAAGGTTAGCCTTCCTGCGCCAGTCGATCCAGCCACGCCTGCGCCTGCTTGGGCTCGCCCACGGCATGCGACTGCACCGGCCCGCGCGCGGCGAGGAATTCCGCGTGGAGTGCAAACGGCTCCATGTCGAGCTGGTCGCGCAGCTGGTCGATCTCGTCGGCCAGTTCGGCAAGGCCGTCCACCAGCGGCGCGGCCTTGGCGCGGGCCTGCTTGTCCTTGTTGTGGCCGAACAGTCCCCACTGCCCCGCGGCCGTGACCCTGAGCGCTGCGACCAGCGCGGCGCGGTATTCGCTTTCGAGTTCGGCGCGGCGGGTGTCCATGCGCTCAAGACGGTCTATTTTGGCCATGGACCGCCTCTAGAGCATTTTCCGATCTGATTGAATCAGATCGGGCTCTCCAGAGTCTTTGTTTTCCGCGTTTTTCCGAGTCACTGCGTGTTCCACTCCGTTCGAAAAACGCTCTAGAGCGTTTTGGCAGCAATCACCACAGGATGCCGTGCTTGTCCGGCAGCACCGGCGGCGGGGCTTCCTCGCCGATGGACTGGAGCAGGTCGATCTCGATGGTGCGGCACATCGCGTTGAGCGGCAGGTCGTGCACGGTATTGGCGAAGGGATCGACCAGATCGTCGCCGATCGCCAGCACCGCCAGGAACATCACCCCCGCCAGCGTCGAGCCCAGCGGCGTCGCCACGCCCAGCGTCTCGACCAGGCCGATCGGCAGCAGGATGCAGAACATGTGCGTGAAGACGGTGGGGAAGAAGCGGTACTGGTAGGGCAGCGGCGTGTTCTTCAGCCGCTCCATGCCGCCCTGGGCATTGGCGATGTCCACCAGCACGGCTTCCATCTGGGTCTGCTGGATGGTGTCGATCCAGCCCTTGCGACGCGCCTCGTCGATGCGGCGGCCGGTATCGTCGAGAATGCCGTTGGCGATGTTGGTGCGCTCCAGCGAGGCATCGGCATCCCCGCGCGAGAGCATGCGCAGCACTTCGGCATCGGGCTTGATGCGGCGCAGCTGGCAGCGCAGCGCGTTGACGTAGGCGATCTGGCGCAGCACCACCCGGCGCTTCAGCTCGGCCGCGTCCGGGTCGGGCATGAAATTGCGCGCGGCACGGGCGATGTTGCGGCTGGCATTGATCATCAGCCCCCAGAGGCCGCGCCCTTCCCACCAGCGCTGATAGGCCGAATTGCTGCGGAAGCCGAGGAACAGCGCCAGCGCCGAGCCGAACAGCGTCACCGGCAGTTCGGGCGCATGGAACGGCAGCATGAAGTACGTCACCGTGACGATGACGTCCCAGACGAACAGCAGGGTAATCGGCTTCCAGATCTCGCGCAGGATCTGGACGGGTTGCAGCGAAGGGGTAACGATCATCGCTTGATGGATTCCTCCGGACGCAGGGCCCCGGCGTCAGCCTTGCCGGTGGCGGCATGAGAGAGCGCGACCGAAGTTCCCGAAACCGGCCGCAGGGTGAACCATTCGGCCCTGTCGACGGCTACCAGGAAGCCCAGCACGCCCAGGCCGAACAGCAATAGCAGAAAATTCCCGATCAGCGATTGGCGAAGACGCGCCCGCTCGGCTTCGGTCGTGGGTTGCATGGGGTATCTCCAGTTCAAATCGCGTGAACGCTTAGATTGGGAGACGATGATTTCGGTTGCATCGACCGATCGTGACAATTCGTTGCTGCGATGCAGCAGACACGATGTGCAGTGCAGCAGAAACGATAAGACGAAATCGGGTGCGGCAAACGTTTTGAAACAGAATGAAAAATATGCGGCCTTATGTGCCTTCGGCACGGATGCCGGGCTCAGAAGGGCAGTTCGGCCCTGGCGAGAATGAGCGCCAGTGCGCAGCCGCACACGACCATGGCGCGCAGAATCTCTGCCGGAACGGCAGGGCGGGCGATGGGGGCGAGGGCGATAAGGCGGGCCATGAAAGCAGTCATGCGCCGGACGAGGTTGCCAATCGGTTAAAGAGGCGGGGAGCGCGTGGCTCCCCGCTACTCCTTACTTCGAGGGCATCTGCTGGCTGGAGCAGTGGAACGAACCGCCACCGGCCAGAACCGCGTCAGCCATCACGCCCACGGTGTCGCGGTCGGGGAACAGCTCGGCGATGGCGGCGATGCCGTCCGCGTCATGCTCGGTGCCGTAGATCGGCACGACCACCAGCTTCGAGGTGATCGCGAAGTTCATGTAGCTGGCCGGCTCGATCCGGCCGTCCGACTCGACGCGGCCCGGCGAGGGCACTTCGCGCACGACAACCCCCATCGCCTCGGCGCGGGCCTTGGCATCGGCGTAGATCGCGGCGTTGGGATCATTCACCCCGGTCGCGCGCGGCAGCGCCAGCACGTTGGGCGCCACGAACCGCGCCAAGTTGTCGACATGGCCGTCGGTATGGTCGTTGATCAGGCCCTCGCCCAGCCACAGCACGCGGTCGTACCCCAGATCGCGCTTCAGCCGCATTTCCAGATCATCGCGGCTCAGGTGCGGGTTGCGGTTGGGGTTGAGCAGGCACTGCTCGGTGGTGGCGACAAGGCCGGTGCCGTCGCCGTCCAGCGCGCCGCCTTCCAGGATCCAGTCCGAAGTTTCCACCTCCAGCCCGGCATCCTGCGCCAGTTCCGCGCCGATTTCCTGGTCCCCGTCCATCAGGTACTTGCCGCCCCAGCCGTTGAAGCCGAAGCGCATGGCTTTCAGCGCACCCGTGCCGTCGGCACAGACCAGCGGCCCGGTATCGCGCAGCCAGACGTCGCCGTAGCGGCGCACTTCCAGCTTTACCCTGGCGGAGACCAGCGAGGCCGCGCGCGCACGGTTGGCCTCGTCGCGCACGATCAGGCGCACTTCCTGCCCCGATTCGGCCACGGCCGAGGCGAACTCGGCCATCTGCACTTGCGCGGCTTCCAGAAAGCCCGGCCATTCCACCGGGTCATGCGGGAAGCCGATCCAGATCCAGTCCTGCGGATGCCATTCGGGGGGAAGGGCGAAAGTCACTTGTGGCAGCCTCCTTGAGCCGCCGCGCAAGCCTTGTCGCGGATCGCGCGGAATTCGTCGGTTTCGTGCCAGTTCGGCCAGAGGTCCGAATCGGCAAGCGTGCGGCCGAGCCGATAGTAGAGCCCTGCGGTCTGGGCAATGCCGTCCCAGTTCCAGCTTTCCGAGTATTCGTCCTTGGGGCCGTGGTAGCGGTTCGAGTTGTAGTCCTCGCTGGCCGCATCGCCGGCCGCCTTGCCGCCGTCCACCCAGTCGGTGCTGGCGGCAATGTCGAACATCGGCACGCCGCGCTTGGCCATCGAGAAGTGGTCGGAGCGGTAGTAGTAGCCGCGCTCGGTGTGTTCCTCGGCCGCTTCGGTCAGGCCCTCGTCCACCAGTTCATCGCGGAAGATCGCGGTGAGGTCGGACTTGTCGCCCCCGGTCATCGCATAGGAGCGCGTGCGGCTGCCCGGCATCAGCGCGTCCATGTTGACGCCGCCGACCGTGTGGTCGAACGGATAGACCGGGTTGGCGGCGTAGAATTCGGAACCGAGCAGGCCCGATTCCTCCAGCGTCACCGCCACGAAGACCTGGCTGCGCGCCGCCGGATGTCCGTCAGCATTGGCCTTGCTGTTCGCCTCGGCGATCGCGGCCAGCGCGGCGACGCCGGTGGCATTGTCGACCGCGCCGTTGCAGATGCCGTCGCCGGTCTTGTCCGGCGTGCAGTGGCCAAGGTGGTCCCAGTGCGCCGAATAGAGCACGTATTCATCCGGGCGCAGCTTGCCCGGCAGCACGCCGACGACGTTGTGCGAGGTGGAGCGGCGGATGGCGTTGTCGAAGCCGAAGCTGACCTTGAGGCCCAGCGGCACCGGCTTGAAGCCCTTGTGCCTTGCAGCCGCCGACAGCGCGGCGAGATCCTGGCCCGAGGCCTTGAGGATCGCCTCGGCAACCGGCTTCTGGATCCAGCCATTGGCGGCGGTCTGGTCCATGTCGTCGTTCGGGGTGGCGACGCGGTACTGCGCGCCGGTCCAGCTCGAATTGACGACGTTCCAGCCATAGGCGGCGGGGAAGGTGTCATGCACGATCAGCGCGGCGGTCGCCCCCTGACGCGCGGCTTCCTCGAACTTGTAGGTCCAGCGGCCGTAATAGGTCATGCGGCGACCCTTGAACGGGCCTTCCTCGGTGGCGGCGTCATAGTCGGCATCGTTGACCAGGATGACCGCGGTCTTCCCGTGCATGTCGATCCCGGCATAGTCGTTCCAGCCCAGTTCCGGCGCATTGATGCCGTAGCCGACGAAGACCAGTTCGCTGTCCTTGATGCGGGTCTGCGGCGTCACGCGGTAGCTGGCGGCCACATAATCGTCGCCGAACCGGAACGAGAGCGGCAGCTTGCTGCCCGTCACCGTCAACGCGGAATGGTTGCTGCCGGTGATCTCCACGGTGGGCACGTCCTGCAGCCACTGGCCCTTGTTGCCCGGCTGGAGCCCGGCCTTCTTGAACGCGGCGATAATGGTGTCCAGCACCTTGGGCTCCGCACTGGTGCTGGGCGCGCGGCCTTCGAAGTCGTCCGAAGACAGCGTCTTCACCAGCCCCTTCATCGTGTCCACCGAAAGCTGCGGTGCCGGCTCGGCGGTCATCGGCGGCGGCGGCAGGGCGGTGCCCTTGGGTAGCTTGGGCGCGGCGACGGCGGCCGTGCCGAGGCACAGCGCAGCAGTGGCAAGCAGGGAAGCGGTGCGTTTCATTGTCTGTGCGGACCTGTTGTATTTTGGGATGACCGGCCTCGTGCCAGAGGCAGGCGGCAGGCACAAGGCGAAGCCGACACGCTTGCCCTCACGCTCGCGCTTGGGCAGGAACCCCGGCATGGATGCCCAACTGCAAGCCGACTGGACCGGCGCGATCGAACGCGCCCGCGCCCACGCCCCTTACCTCGCCTCGCTGCTGAACCGGCATCCGGATCTCGCCGCGCTGCTGGCCGAGGGCAAGGGCGAGGAAGCGCTGGCCTTCGCCCGCACTATCGGCAGCGGCACCGACGATGTCGGGATCGCGCTGCGGCGCGAGAAACAGGCCATGGCGCTCGCCCTCGGCATCGGCGACCTGGCCGGAGCCTTCCCCCTGCTGCGCGTCACCGGCGAGCTTTCGGCGCTGGCCGACCGCGCGCTCGATGGCGCCATTGCCGAAGGTATCCGCCGCCGCGTGCCCGATGCGGAGCCTGCCGGTTTCCTGGCCCTTGCGCTCGGCAAGCACGGCGCGGGCGAGCTCAACTACAGTTCGGACATCGATCCGATCCTGCTGTTCGATCCCGAACTGCTCCCCCGCCGCGAGCGGGACGAACCGGGCGAGGCCGCCCAGCGCGTCGCCCGCGCGGTGGTGGAAACGCTCGGCAAGGTCACCGACCACGGCTACGTCTTCCGCATCGACTTGCGCCTGCGCCCGGCCTCCGAAGTCAGCCCGTTGGCGATCTCGATCAACGGCGCGCTCAGCCATTACGAATCCTCCGCGCTGGCGTGGGAACGCGCCGCCTTCATCCGCGCCCGCGCCTGTTCGGGCGACATCGCCGCGGGCGAGGCCTTCCTTTCCGCGATCCGCCCCTTCGTCTGGCGCAAGAGCCTGGACTTCGGCGCGATCGCCGAGATCGGCCGCCTCACCGCGCAGATCCGCGCCAATACGCGCGGCAGCGCCACGGTCGGCCCCGGCTTCGACCTCAAGAAAGGGCGCGGCGGCATTCGCGAGGTGGAGTTCTACGCGCAGACCCACCAACTGATTCACGGCGGCCGCAACCCCGCGCTGCGCCTGCGCGGCACCCGCGCCACGCTGAGTGCCCTCGCCGAAGCCGGACTGGTCCCCGCCGAGGACGCCCGCCTGCTCGGTGAAAGCTACGACCGCCTGCGCACCATCGAGCACCGCCTGCAGATGGTGCAGGACCAGCAGACCCATGCCCTGCCGATGCGGCCCGAGGCGCTGGACGCCGTGGCCCGGCTCGACGGGTTGCCCGATGGCGAGACCCTGCTCGGCGAACTGCGCGCGATCACCGATGCCGTGGGCGAGCGCTACGATGCGCTGGTCATGGCCCAGACCCCGCTCGGCCCCACCACGCAAGTCGCCATGCCCGCGCAGGATGACCTGCGCGACGAACTGGCCGGACTCGGGCTTGCCGATGCCGAGACGATGGCCCAGCGCGTCGAAGGCTGGCTTTCCGGCGGCATGCGGGCGCTGCGTTCGGACGCGGCGCGTGCCGCCTTCGCCGCCGTGCGCGCCGATCTCTTCGCCGCGCTGGCCGCCGCCCCCGAACCCGAGCGCGCCTTTGCCCGCTTCGAGAAGCTGCTCAACAACCTGCCTTCCGCGATCAACCTGTTCCGCCTGCTGGAAGCGCGGCCCGCGCTGCTGGAGCGGCTGGCGCGCATCCTCAGCCTCGCGCCCACGCTGGCCGACGCCCTGGCCCGGCGCGCCGACCTGCTCGACCCGCTGATCGACGCCAGCGCCTTCGACCTGCCCGGTGCGGTGGAGGAACTGGTGGCCGAGTTCAGCCAGTTCGAGGCCGGGGCCGACTACGAACAGAAGCTGGGCACCGTGCGCCGCAAGGTCGGCGATCGCCGCTTTGCCCTCGGCGTCCAGCTGATCGAGGGCGCCAACGACCCGCTCGACATCGGCCATGCCCTCGCCCGCATCGCCGAGGCCGCGCTGGTGGTGCTGACCGAGGCGGCGCTGGCGGAATTCCGCGAGGTCCACGGGCACGTCGCCGGCAGCGAACTGGTGGTGCTAGGGCTTGGAAGGATGGGGGGCGGGGTGCTTACCCATGCCTCCGACCTTGACCTCATCTACCTGTTCACCGGCGAATTCGCGGGCGAATCGGACGGGCGGCGGCCCTTGGGCGCCACGCTCTACTACAACCGCCTGTCACAGCGGGTGACCGCCGCGCTGTCGGTGCCGACCGCCGAGGGCGCGCTCTACGAAGTCGACACCCGGCTGCGCCCCTCGGGCGAGCAGGGACCGCCCGCCGCCAGCCTCGACAGCTTCACCCGCTACCAGCAGGAACAGGCCTGGACCTGGGAACACATGGCATTGTGCCGGGCCCGCGCGCTTTACGGCTCGGCGCCGGCGCGCGGCGAACTCGGCGCGGTGATCCGCGGCGTGCTTGCCGCCCCGCGCGACGTGGCCAAGCTGAAGACCGACGTGCTGGACATGCGCGCGAAGATGGCCGGGCACAAACCCGCCAAGGGCCCGCTCGACGTCAAGCTCATGCGCGGCGGGCTGGTCGACCTCGAATTCCTCGTCCACTTCATCCAGCTCGGCACCGGGCGCGGCCTCGATCCCGATCTCGGCGCGGCGCTGCAGTTGCTGGTGGCGGACGGCCTGCTGCCGGCCTCCCTGGTGGAAGCGCACGACGTGATGACGCGCCTGCTGGTGGCCGGACGGCTGTTCGCCCCCGATACCCAGGTGCCGGGCAAACCCTCCTGCATGGCGCTGGAACGCGCCTGCGGCTATGGCACCTGGCAAGACCTTGAAGCCGCCCTTGCCCTCTCCCGCGCGCACGTCGCCGCGAGCTGGCGCGAGACCTTCGGCGAAACACTGGAGATCCTTTGATGAGCACCCGTCCCGCCGCCGGCGACCCGTTCCCCGACATCGCCATGGAAACGCCCGATGGCGGCAGCGTGAAGGCTTCAGACTTCGCCGGCCGCAAGCTGGTGGTGTTCTTCTACCCCAAGGACAACACCCCCGGCTGCACCACCGAGAATCTCGATTTCTCGGCCCTGAAGGGGGAATTCGATGCGGCCGGAGTGGCGCTGCTGGGCGTCAGCAAGGATACGGCAAAGAAGCACCAGAACTTCATCGCCAAGCACGACCTCAAGGCCCCGCTCGCCAGCGATGCCGAGGAAGGCGGCCTGTCCGACGCGCTCGGCATCTGGACCGAGAAGCAGAACTATGGCCGCACCTATATGGGCATGGTCCGCACCACCTACCTGATCGGACCGGACGGCACGATCGCCCGCATCTGGGACAAGGTGAAAGTGAAGGACCACGCCGCGCAAGTGCTCGAGGCCGCGAAAGCGCTCTGACCATGTCGCCGACAATACCCAATGTTGCCGTACCCAGTGTTGCCGCAGCCATCCGCGAAGTGCTGCTCGAATCCGACCCCCGCGCCAAGGTCATGGCCACCCGCAAGGTCGCCCGCGACTGGCGGCTGGGCCGGCTCGCCTATGCCTTCGATGTCGCCATGCCCGACGAACCGGGCCGCCCGGACGCGCCCGAACTGCTGCCGCCGGGCCGCATGCCCAAGCGCGGCAAGGGCGGTTCGGAGCGCGGGCGGATCGCGCTGTGGCACGCCCTGGCGCATATCGAATTTGTCGCCATCGACCTCGCGCTCGACATGGCCGGGCGCTTCGGCGGCGAGATGAACCCCGGTTTTGTCGGCGATTTCCTCTCGGTCGCGGCCGACGAGGCGCTGCACTTCGCGCTGATCGACCGGCACTTGCGCACGATGGGCAGCCACTACGGCGCGCTCCCGGCGCACAGCGGACTGTGGGAAGCGGCCGGCAACACCCGGCACGATGTCGCCGCGCGGCTCGCAGTGGTGCCGATGGTGCTCGAAGCGCGCGGGCTCGACGTCACTCCGGCTACGCTCGAACGGGTCCGCAACCTCGGCGACGAACGCGGCGCACGCATCCTCGAGAGAATCCTTGACGACGAAATCCGGCACGTCCGTTTCCGATCAACACATTTCGCCGCATGGGCCGAAACGATGAATGGAGAGCCTGCCGACCTCTGGAAAACCCTTGTTTCCCGCCATTTTGGCGGCGCCGTTAAGCCACCGTTCAACGACTCGGCGCGCCTCGCTGCCGGTTTATCGCGGGATTTCTACCTTGGGGTTGTCTGTCAGCAATCGATCGGCATAACTCCAACTCGCGAGACGGCGGGGGGTTCCGACCATCTCTAAAACTAGGGTTCGCGGCGCGCCTCACGGTGCGCCAGTGATAAATACAAGCGTCGTGTCCTTTGCGGATTTCGGCGGATAACAAGGTATTACGAGTGGTCGTCACGAAACTCATTGCCAAGTTCCGCACGGTAACCGCCACGGTTGCGTTCGCGGGTCTTTCCCTGGCAGCCCATCCCGCCATGGCCAACAGCGCCGCCGCCGACATCTCGGGCCCGCAACGCGCCGCCCAGTCGGCCAGCCAGTCCGCCAGCGGCGGTGAGGACGAACAGTTCCGCACCCTCTTCAGCTCCTGGCAGAACTACGAGGAAACCGGTCTTGCCGCCGCCAAGGCCAAGCCCGCGATCCCCGGCACCGCCCGCCTTTCGGGCGTCGCGGTTCCCTCGCGCACCCCGCTGGAAGGCCTGAAGCTCACCAGCAGCTTCGGCATGCGCGAACACCCCATTTTCGGCGGTCGCCGCGCCCACAAGGGCATCGACCTTGCCGCTCCCATCGGCACCCCGATCTACGCAACCGCTGACGGCGTCGTCGGCAAGGCTTCGTGGTTCGGCGGCTACGGCCTGTTTGTTGAACTGGAGCATGGCGGCGATCTCGAGACCCGCTACGGCCACATGTCGCGCCTTGCCGTTGCCGAAGGCCAGATGGTCCACAAGGGCGAGGTGATCGGCTACGTCGGCACCACCGGCAACTCGACCGGCCCGCACCTCCACTACGAAGTCCGCGTCGACGGTCAGGCCGTGAACCCGATCCCCTACATGCAGGGCGATCGCATGGCCGCTGCCGACAAGACCGAAATCGGCGGCTGATCACACAGGTTTCAAACCGGCCAGAGACTGCGGGAGAGACAGTCCGGTCAACGGGTTTGGAGAGGAGGGAAGAGGCGGCTTCACGGCCGCCTTTTCTTATGGCGGTTTCCCGGACCGTGGTTCCGCGCTAGCGTGCTCCGGCAATGAGTTCGCCTTACCACCCCCCGATCAAGCGTTCGGTCGAGATCGCCGGGCACAAGACCTCGATCAGCCTCGAACCGGTGTTCTGGGACATGCTGCGCGCCGCCGCCAGCGAAGCGGGGGTGCCGGTCAACGCGCTCGTCGCGCGAATCGATGCCGAACGCCTCGAGGCCGAAGTGCCGCCGGGCCTCGCCGGGGCGATCCGCGTCTGGCTGGTGTCGCAGCGCTGAGGCCCACCTTCAACCTGCGTTGCTGGCCCCGCTTGCAGGGCAACCGCGGCGTTGCGGAATGTGGCCACGCCGCCTAGGGTGCCTGCGATCCCCGGTGCTTCACGCCCGGTTCAGCGCGAGAGGTTTCAACAGCTTCCATGTCCCCCGCGCGTCTTGCCGCACTGGTCCTGAGCCTGCTTGCCCTGCTGAGCTGGTCCGCCACCCCGGCGGCCGCCCAATCGATCCTGCGCGATGCCGAGACCGAGGCCCTGCTCAAGGACATGGCCCGCCCGCTGATCGTCGCCGCCGGGCTCGATCCCGCCCATGTCGACATCGTCCTCGTCAACGATCCCTCGGTGAACGCCTTTGTCGCCGGCGGGCAGGCCGTCTACGTCAATTCGGGCCTCATCAACGAGGCCGACAAGGCCGCCCAGGTGCAAGGCGTGATCGCCCACGAACTGGGCCACGTCACCGGCGGCCATGCCGTGCTCAACCAGGGCGCGAAAAGCGCGACCAGCATCTCGCTGCTCTCGCTGCTGCTGGGCGCGGCCGCGGCCGCCGCCGGCGGCGGCGAGGCGGCGATGGGCGTCATCATGGCCGGCCAGTCCGCCGCCATGGGCAAGTACCTGGCCTATACCCGCTCGCAGGAAGCCTCGGCGGACGCCGCCGGCGCGCAGTATCTTTCGGCGGCCGGGATCAGCGGGCGCGGCTCGCTGGAGTTCTTCCAGAAGCTCCAGAACCTCGAATTCCGCTACGGCTACCGCCCGCAGGACGGCGACGAGTTCTACTCCACCCACCCTCTCACCGGCGACCGTATCCAGACCCTGCAGGACACCTACGAAAAGGATCCGGCCTGGACCAAGCCCGACGATCCCAGGATCCAGGCCCGCTACCTGCGCATGAAGGCCAAGCTGTTCGGCTATCTCGCCGAGCCGCGCGACGTGCTGCGGGTCTATCCGCTGACCGACAATTCGGTGCCCGCGCACTACGCCCGCGCTTATGCCTGGCACCGCCAGTCGGAAATGGACCGCGCCACCGCCGAGGCCGACGCCCTGCTGATGACCGATCCCGACGATCCCTATTTCCTCGAGCTCAAGGGCCAGATCCTGCTCGAATCCGGCCAGCCGAACGAAGCGCTGGTCCCCTTGCGCAAGGCCACCGAACTGACCGGCTACCAGCCGCTGATCGCCACCCTGTTCGGCCACGCCCTGATCGCGACCGAAGATCCCCAGCACTTCAAGGAAGCCGAGACGGTGCTGCGCAACGCCGCCGCGCGCGACCGCGAGAATCCCTTCACCTGGTACCAGCTCGGCACCATCTACGCCGCCAACGGCGACATGCCCCGCGCCCGCCTCGCCAGTGCCGAGCAGCAGTCGCTGTCCGGCCAGATGGACGCCGCGCTGATGAACGCGCAGGCCGCCGAAGCCGGGCTCAAGCAGGGCACGCCCGACTGGCTGCGCGCGCAGGACATCGAGATGGAAGCGCGCGGGGCACTGGAACGCGACAAGAAGCGCCGCTAGAGGCTTTGAACTGGCATTCGCGGCGCGCGAATTCCGCCGCACCGGCTCTCTCCCCGCCCGGCCACCTGCAAGCATGCCCTGACGGGTAATCGGGTGGGAGAGAGGGCCGATGCAATGACCGACACAGATCTGACGGGAATGACGAAAACGATGGGTATTGGCACCAGGATCGCCGCAACGCTGGCCGGCCTTGCAGTGGTGGGCGCAGTGGTGGGCGGCGGCGTGTGGTTCGCCGGTCCGACGATCGCCGGGCACGTGATTCACGACTATCTCGTCACCAATCCCGAAGTGCTGAACGAGGCGATGGACGCCCTCCAGCGCAAGCAGGCCAAGGCCCAGCTGGCAGGGGTCAGGCAGAGCGTGGAGACGCCCTTCCCCGGCGCCGTGCTGGGCAATCCCAACGGCACGGTAACCCTGGTCGAGTTCACCGACTATGCCTGCGGCTACTGCCGCCGCAGCCTGCCCGACGTGGCCCAGCTGCTGGCCAAGAACCCGGACCTGCGCATCGTCGTGCGCGAACTGCCGATCATCAGCCAGCACAGCGCCGCCGCGGCGCGCATGGCGCTCGCCGCGGCCGAGCAGGGCAAGTACCATCCCTTCCACGACGCCATGTTTGCCGCCGGCCAGCTCGATCCCGAATCGATCGAGGCCGCGGCCCGGCAGGCCGGTCTCGACATGGAGCGCGCCCGCAAGGTCGCCGCCAGCCCGGTGGTCGAGCAGGAACTCAGCCGCAATGTCGACGTGGCGGGCCGCCTCGGCTTCTCGGGCACCCCGAGCTGGATCGCGGGCGACCGCATGATCTCCGGCGCGGTCGGCTTCGAACAGCTGTCGCAGGCGGTGAACGAAGCGCGCGGCAGCTAGCCTGGCGGTCATCCGCTGGATTCGCGCAGGAGCGTATTTCGCATCAGCCCCGGCATCATATCTTAGGCGGATTTACGCTGCGGGCGCTTTTCGTCTAGAAAGCCCGCATGTCCGTCTTGCCGATCCAGCCCATCCCCTTCTTTGCCGACAAGGACAAGGCGTTCTGGCGCCTTCAGGCCGTGGGCTGGAGCGGGGCGATGCTGCTGCGCACGATGTCGGCAATCGCCAACAACCAGCCGATCGCCTTCCTCGTGCTGGTGCTGATCGCGACGATCACCGGCTTCTCGATCTCGCTGGTGCTCTCGGTCATCTACCGCGCGCTGTTCCGCAAGCGCGCGCTGGTCACCTGGGGCCTGACGTTCCTCGCGCTGTCGATCGCGGTCGGCCTGCATTCGTTCATCGACGCCTGGGTGGTCTCGCTGTGGCGCGCCGATGGCGACACCAATTTCACCGGCCTGTTCCTTGGCGTGTTCTACCTCGATGCGACGCTGCTGGGAGCCTGGACCGCGCTCTATTACATGGTCAACTTCTACCTCCAGGTGGAAGAGCAGAACGACCAGCTGATCCAGCTGGAGAACCAGGCGACGCAGGCCCAGCTGGCCATGCTGCGCTACCAGCTCAACCCGCATTTCCTGTTCAACACGCTGAACTCGATCTCCACCCTGGTGCTGCTCAAGCAGACCGAACCGGCCAATGCGATGCTCAGCCGCCTCTCCTCGTTCCTGCGCTACACGCTGATCAACAAGCCCTCGGCGCGGGTGACGGTGGCGACCGAGGTGGAGACGCTCAAGCTCTATCTCGACATCGAGTTGATGCGCTTCGAGGAGCGCCTGCGCACCACCTTCCAGATCGATCCCGCGACCGAGACCTGCCTGCTGCCCTCGCTGCTGCTCCAGCCGCTGGTCGAAAATGCCATCAAGTATGCCGTGACCCCGCAGGAGACCGGAGCCGAGATCACGGTGGCCACGCAACTCGTCGGGCCGATGCTTCGCATCACCGTCTCGGACACCGGGCCGGGCTTGCAAACGCCGACGACCGACAACAGGTTGTCTGGCATGACCTATGATGGAGGGGAGCCGGTATCCACCGGCGTCGGCCTGTCGAACATCCGCGATCGCCTCAGCCAAGCCTACGGCGAGAACCACCGCTTCGAGACGGTGGAGCCCGTCGAAGGCGGCTTTGCCGTGCTGATCGAGTTTCCCGCGGAACGCCAGCCCTCCCTCGAGGACATTGCAGAACCCCTGCGCCAGCCCGCTCTCGTGGGGCGATGATACGCCGGGCGATGAATCAAGGTCCGATCTCGTCGGGCGTGAAACAATTTTGGTCCCCATGCGTTTGCGGGGCCGGAGAACGTAACACATGACCATTCGCACTATCCTCGTCGATGACGAGAAACTCGCGATCCAGGGCCTTCAGATCCGTCTGGAGAAGTATCCGGACGTCGAGATCATCGACACCTGTTCCAATGGCCGCGAAGCCATCCGCAAGATCAAGACCGAAAAGCCCGACCTCGTCTTCCTCGACATCCAGATGCCCGGTTTCGACGGCTTCTCGGTGGTCAAGGGCGTCATGGAAATCGAACCGCCGCTGTTCGTCTTCGTCACCGCCTACCAGGAACACGCCGTGCGCGCCTTCGAGGCGAACGCCGTCAACTACCTGATGAAGCCGGTGGACGAGGCCAAGCTCGACGACACCCTCGCCCGCGTGCGCCAGCGCCTGGCCGAAAAGCGCTCGGCCGATGAGGCGGAAAAGCTCAAGACCGTGCTCGCCGAAGTCGCCCCCGACGCGGTCGACGCGATCCCCGAGGAAACCGACCCCAACGCGGACCGCTACGAAAAGCTCATCAACATCAAGGATCGCGGCCAGATCTTCCGGATCGACGTCGATTCGATCGAGCATATCGAAGCCGCGGGCGACTACATGTGCATCCGCACCGCCGACAACTCGCTGATCCTGCGCGAGACGATGAAGGACCTCGAACGCCGCCTCGACCCGCGCGTGTTCCAGCGCGTCCACCGCTCGACCATCGTCAACCTCAACCAGGTCCGCCAGGTGAAGCCGCATACCAACGGCGAGTGCTTCCTCGTGCTCGATTCGGGCGCCCAGGTGAAAGTCAGCCGCTCCTACCGCGACGTGATCGCACGCTTCGTGCACTGAAGTTTCGCGCGGACACGATTCCTTACAAACCACGTCGCCATCCCGCTTTCGCGGAAATGACGGCTCAGGATGTTTTCCGATGCGACGCGCCTTCGTTGAGGCGCGTCGTTCAGCCCTTCGGGCCGGCCGAGAACCGCGCGGCCCGGTCCGCCAGCCGCGCCACCGCAGCGCCGTGGATCGCCCGCGAGGTGCACAGCACCCCGAATGCGCGCGGGTCGTGCTTGTTGTAGTTGAGCGGCTGCCCGAAGGCGTCGGTCACTTCCGCCCCGGCCTCGCGCGCGATCAGGCCGGCGGCGGCGATGTCCCATTCGAACCCCCAGCGCAGCGTGGCGAGGATGTCCGCCTCGTCGGCACCGACCATCGCCATGCGCAGCGCGATCGAGTTGGGCTGGTCGACCAGCACGAGGTCCGCATCCTCCGCCGCCAGCTTCTTTGCCGGAACCCGCGCGCCGGGCAGCCTCTCGCGCTGGCTGGCGCGCAGCCGCACGCCGTTGCGCCAGGCGCCCTTGCCCGCCTCGGCGAACCAGAACTCGCCGCCGGCCTCGCGCGCCCGCGCCGGGGCGTAGAGATAACCAAGCAGCGGCCGCCGCGTATTCACCAGCGCCACCGAGATCGCCCAGCCGGGCCGACCGGCAATGAAATCGCGGGTGCCGTCGATCGGATCGACCAGCCAGACCAGTTCGTGCGCGGTACGGTGGTGCGAGTCGGTGGTTTCCTCGGAGAGCCAGCCCGCCGAAGGCAGCAACGCGGAGAGTTCTCGGCGCAGGAATTCGTCCACCGCCAGATCCAGCGTGCAGACCGGGCTTCCGGGGTCTTTTTCCCAGTGTTCAAGCACATGCCCGTCTCCCGGCCAGCCTGCCAGGGCGATGCGGCCTGCCTCGCGGACGATGGCTTCAAGTCTGTCGCGGTCGATCATGCACCAGCCTGCGGCTTCGGGACGGACGGTTCGGGATGCGCGGTCAGCGGGATTGCAGCCCTCGCAACGGTGTCCTTGCGCGAGGCAACGGGACTTTTCAAGCGGGCGGGGATGTGCTTATGCGGCCCGTAAAGTTCGGGGCTCCCCGCGCCGTTTCCACGGACACTCCAGCAGAAAGCGATTTCAGCGATGAACATTCACGAATACCAGGCGAAGGAACTGCTTGCGAAGTTCGGCGTCGGCATCCCGGCCGGCATCCCCGCGCTCACCGTTGAAGAAGCGGTTGCCGCCGCCAAGCAGCTGCCCGGACCGCTCTATGTCGTGAAGGCCCAGATCCACGCCGGCGGGCGCGGCAAGGGCAAGTTCAAGGAACTCGGCCCCGACGCCAAGGGCGGCGTGCGCCTCGCCAAGTCGGTTGAGGAAGTCGAGGAATTCGCCAAGGAAATGCTCGGCAACACCCTCGTCACCGTGCAGACCGGCGAAGCCGGCAAGCAGGTGAACCGCCTCTACGTGACCGACGGCGTCGACATCGCCAACGAATACTACCTGTCGATGGTCGTCGACCGCGCTTCGAGCCGCGTCGCCATGATCGTCTCGACCGAAGGCGGCATGGACATCGAGGATGTTGCCCACAACACCCCCGAGAAGATCACCACCGTCACCATCGACACCGCTGCCGGCTTCCAGGCCCACCACGGCCGTGCCGTTGCCTTCGCCCTCAAGCTCTCGGGCGAACTCAACAAGCAGGCGCAGAAGATCGCCAAGCAGCTCTACGAAGCCTTCGTCGCGCTTGACTGCGACATGCTCGAAATCAACCCGCTGGTGGAAACCAAGGACGGCAACCTGCTCGTCCTCGACACCAAGATGAGCTTCGATTCGAACGCGCTCTACCGTCACCCCGACGTGCAGGCCCTGCGCGACGAGACCGAGGAAGATCCGGCGGAAGTCGAAGCCTCGAAGTACGACCTGGCCTACATCAAGCTCGATGGCGACATCGGCTGCATGGTCAACGGCGCCGGCCTCGCCATGGCGACGATGGACATCATCAAGCTCAACGGTTCGTTCCCGGCCAACTTCCTTGACGTTGGCGGCGGCGCCACCAAGGAAAAGGTGACCGCGGCGTTCAAGATCATCCTGCGCGATCCCAACGTGAAGGGCATCCTCGTCAACATCTTCGGCGGCATCATGAAGTGCGACGTCATCGCCGACGGCATCGTCGCCGCCGCGAAGGAAGTGAACCTCTCGGTTCCGCTCGTGGTTCGCCTCGAAGGCACCAACGTCCAGCAGGGCAAGGACATCCTGGCCAACTCCGGCCTGCCGATCGTCCCCGCCAACGACCTGGGCGATGCGGCCAAGAAGATCGTGGCCGAGGTCAAGAACGTCGCCGCCTGATCGGCGTCGGTTCTTGGATCTTTCGCGATCCCGTATCGGATAATGCAGCGGCGGGGGTTTTCGGGCCCCCGCCGTTTTGCGTTTGATCGCTAGATGCCGCGGTTTCGCGTGAAGCCGATCTTTGCGGCATCATAGTAATTCTCAGGCACTGATTTCTGCCGGGGCGATGCGCATTTTCGCGGATTTGCGCTATGGCACACGCCGTGATCCCACCCTGGGCTCATCTCGTCGCCGGCGGGGCTTGACGTATACGTCAATTGCCTATTAGGCGTGCCTTGAGTGGATTTAATCGAGCGGCTAAACAGGCCGCGCCTGAAACTGAGAGGACCCGATCAGATGAAGATCCTCGTGCCCGTCAAGCGGGTGATCGACTATAACGTTAAGCCGCGCGTGAAGGCGGATGGCACGGGCGTTGACCTGGCCAACGTCAAGATGAGCATGAACCCGTTCGACGAGATCGCGGTCGAAGAAGCCATCCGCATCAAGGAAGCGGGCAAGGCGGAAGAGATCGTCGCCGTCTCGGTCGGCCCGGCCAAGGCGCAGGACACGCTGCGCACCGCGCTCGCCATGGGCGCCGACCGCGCGATCCTGATCGAGACCGATGCCGAGATCGAGCCGCTGGCCGTCGCCAAGATCCTCAAGGCGATCGTCGCCGAAGAGAATCCCGGCCTCGTGATCCTGGGCAAGCAGGCGATCGACGACGATTCGAACCAGACCGGCCAGATGCTCGCCGCGCTGCTGGGCCGCCCGCAGGGCACCTTCGCCAGCAAGGTCGAGATCGACGGTGATCACGTTGCCGTGACCCGCGAAGTCGATGGCGGTCTGGAGACCGTGAAGCTGGCGCTGCCCGCGATCGTCACCACCGACCTGCGCCTCAACGAGCCGCGCTACGCTTCGCTGCCGAACATCATGAAGGCGAAGAAGAAGCCGCTCGATGTGAAGACCTCCGCCGATTACGGCGTCGACGTGGCCCCGCGCCTCAAGACCCTCAAGGTCTCCGAGCCGCCCGTCCGCTCGGCCGGTGTCAAGGTTGCCGATGTCGATGCGCTTGTCGCCAAGCTCAAGGAACTGGGAGTAGCCTGATGAAGACGCTCGTTTGGGTCGAACACGACAATGCGTCGATCAAGGACGCAACGCTCCACACCGTCACCGCCGCTGCCAAGCTGGGTGAAGTCCACCTGCTGGTCGCAGGCGCAGGCTGCCGTGCCGCCGCCGAAGCCGCCGCGAAGATCGCCGGCGTCGCCAAGGTGCACCTGGCCGACAACGCCGCCTACGAACACGCGCTGGCCGAGAACGTCGCGCCGCTGATCGTGGAACTGATGGGCCACCACGACGCATTCCTGGCGCCCGCCACCACCACCGGCAAGAACGTCGCCCCGCGCGTCGCCGCGCTGCTCGACGTGATGCAGCTGTCGGACATCCTCTCGGTCGAGGGCGAGAAGACCTTCACCCGCCCGATCTACGCGGGCAACGCCATCGCCACCGTGGAATCGAGCGATGCCAAGCTGGTCATCACCGTGCGCGGCACCGCCTTCGAGAAGGCCGCTGCCGAGGGCGGTTCGGCTGCCATCGAAGACGTCGCCGGTGCCGGTGACGCGGGCCTCTCCAGCTTCGTGGGTGCCGAACTCGCCAAGTCGGAACGCCCGGAACTGACCAGCGCCAAGGTGATCGTCTCCGGCGGCCGCGCGCTGAAGGACTCGGAAACCTTCGAACAGGTCATCATGCCGCTGGCCGACAAGCTCGGCGCCGCCGTTGGCGCCTCGCGCGCGGCGGTCGACGCGGGCTACGTACCGAACGACTATCAGGTCGGCCAGACCGGCAAGATCGTGGCTCCGGAAGTCTACATCGCGGTCGGCATCTCGGGCGCGATCCAGCACCTTGCCGGCATGAAGGACTCCAAGACCATCATCGCCATCAACAAGGACGAGGACGCCCCGATCTTCCAGGTCGCCGACGTCGGCCTGGTGGCAGACCTGTTCACCGCTGTGCCGGAACTTACCGGCAAGCTCTGAGCGGCGTTAAAGAATTGAAATAACGAAGTCCCGGACCCGTTAGTCCGGGACTTTTCGTTGTACGCAACGATCCTGCAAGTTACCTCGTCGCAGCATGTTGAATCGCGTATTTAAAGCCTTTACGGCCCTTTCCTGTCTGAGCCTGATTTCCATGCTCACGGCACGCCCCGCAATTGCGGAAGAACCTGTCGAACTTGCTCCGCAAACGCCTTGGAACGTGGAATGGGCTGAGAATCATTGCACCCTTCAACGGGTCTTCGGCCCTGTCGATTCTCCATTCAGCCTGCGTCTGAACCTTTACGCACCCGCGGATAACTATGAGGTTCTGATGGTCGGCAAACAGTTGCGGCCGCTTCATCCTGCGATCGCAACCACCTTGGTACTGGATACCGGCATGCGTCCGCCGATGCGCATTTCCCGATGGCAAAATCCGGTAAGCGACAATCAGGAACCCGCCATACTCTTGACCCTGGAACGGGAAAACACCCAGGCCAAACGCCCCCAAGCCGTTGCTGTGGGAGCGGAATTTGGACGCACGACGCGGTTGAGGCTGGAGAGTGACGGGAAAGTTATCGTGCTGAACACAGGCCCCATGGCGCAAGTTCTGAACGCGCTGGACACATGTTCCATCGACTTGGTGGCGGAGTGGGGGCTCGATCCTGAGATTCAGAAATCGCTAAGCCGCCACGTAAAGATAAAAGGGATAGATCCGCTCAACTATCCTCTCAACAGCATGCGCAAGGGAAGCGAAGCGCGTGTGAGCATGCACATGCTCATCGATGCCGAAGGCAAACCAACGAAATGCGAGATTGCGCAGAGCTATAGCACCAAGCTGTTCGAACAGGAAGTCTGCGCCAAGATGCTGGGAACCAGATTTGAACCTGCCCTTGATGCAAACGGAATCCCCGTAGCATCGTATTTCGCAACGACGATCTCATTCGTCCTACCCTGACAAAATCCGTCAAGGTCCAACAAAGTCAATGCGCGGGCCGTGCTATCCGCCGGTCATCGAAACGCGCTCGAAAAGGTTGATCGCGCTGCCACGGCCGTCATCGGGTTCGTGGCGGCCATAACGCACGAAGCCCAGCGCCTTGGCGACGCGCTCGGAGGCTGCGTTGCCTTCCTCGATCATGCAGGCGATGCGGCGCGGGCCGTGAGTCTCGTCGAACCAGGCGATCGCGGCGCGCATGACTTCCTGCGCCAGCCCCTGCCCCCAGCAATCCTGACGGACGATCCAGCCGGCTTCCGGCGTATCGTCCATGCCCTTGCCGAAGCCGCGCCAGCTATGGAACACACCGCAGTTGGCGATGAGGTCGCGCTCGCCGGGACGGCGGACGTAGAACGTGCCGTAGCCATAGAGCGACCAGCTACCCGCATTGCGACCGAGCCGGTTGAACTGTTCCATCGGATCGGGGCTGGCGGGGCCGAGGAAGCGGCGCATGTCCTCATGGGCGAGCAGCTTGCAAAGCCCCTCCAGATCGTCCGGAGCGGGCGTCCACAGCTCGAAACGCGCGGTCTTGAGGAAAGGGCCCTGCGTCACAGCAACTGCTCCACGCCGTGGATGCACAGGCCGAACAGGCCGCCGACCAGCGTGCCGTTGATGCGGATGAACTGGAGGTCGCGGCCGACGGCACCTTCGATGCGATCGGTCACGGTGCGGGCATCCCAGCGCTTCACGGTTTCCGACACCAGCCGCACGATCTCACTCCCATAACGCGAGGCAACGCCGACCAGGGTGCGGCGCGCAAAGCGGTTGACCATGTATTGCAGCTTGCGATCCTCGCCAAGCGCCTCTCCCAGCTGGGAAAGGCTCTCGCCCAGGGCCCCGGACAGAGCCTTGTCGGGATTGCGCACGGCTTTCAGCAGCCCGGCCCGGGCGCGTTCCCACATGCCGTCGATCCACGCGCCCATCGCCGGGTTTTCGAGCAGGTCGGTCTTGATGCGCGCCACCCGCGCCTGCATCTGCGGATCGTGCCGCAGGTCCTGCGCCAGCTTCACCAGCGCCTCGTCGACCTTGGCGCGCAGCGGATGGTCGGGCTGGACGATCACTTCGGCAAGCAGCCGGTAGGCCCCGTCGAGCACGCCATTGGCAAGCCGCTCGTCCAGCCCGGTCCAGCGCATGATGGAATTGGCGCGCTGGTGGATCATCTCGCGGATCATCGGCTCATTGGCCTCGATGGCCTCGCCGATCTTGCGCAGCACGCTTTCGAGGACCGGCAGGTGCCGCCCTTCGGCGATCGCGTTCTCCAGCATCTGGCCCAGCAGCGGCGCCGCGTCGATCTTCTCGATCTGGCGGCGCAGCCCGGCTTTCACCATGCCGCCCATTTCCTCGGGATCGAGCGATTCGAGCACGTCGCCCACGAGTTGCGCCGCCCCGGCGCGGATGCGCGACTGTTCCTCGCGGCGCGGGTCGGCGAGGAAGCCGCCCAGGCTAGCGGCGATGTTGAAGCCGTTGAGCCGGCGGGCGACGACTTGCGGGGTCAGGAAATTGTCGCGCAGGAACGCCGCCATCGAATCGGCGATGCGGTCCTTGTTCTCGGGAATGATCGCGGTGTGCGGGATCGGCAGGCCCAGCGGATGGCGGAACAGCGCCGTCACCGCGAACCAGTCCGCCAGCCCGCCGACCATCGCCGCCTCGGTGAATGCGATCGCATAACCCAATGGCCCGCCCCATTCGGGGTGGTCCATCAGCAGCCGCTTCAGCACGACAAAGGCCGCCGCCATGAACAGCAGCAGCCCCGTCGCGAACAAGCGCATGCGCCGCGCCTTGTCCGCCCGATCAAGGTCTCGCCTTACCACTCGAATGCTACGCATGGGCAGCGGCAAGGTTCCTCCCCGCAATCAGGTTTGCGCTCATTCGGCAGCGATCGGCTGCGGCAGGGGATCGTGGCCATGGTCCAGTCCGTGCCCGGCGGCGTGCGCGTGGTGGGGCTCGAAGGTCAGCAGCTTGCGCCGCAGCCACGGCCCGATCCGCTTTTCGAAACCATCGGCCAGACTGAAGGCCGCCGGCACGATGACCAGCGTCAGCATCGTCGAAAGCACCAGGCCGCCGATCACCACCAGTCCCATCGGCGCGCGGAACGCCCCGTCGCCCGAAAGCGAGAGTGCGGTCGGGATCATGCCGGCGGTCATCGCGACGGTGGTCATGATGATCGGCTGCGCACGCTTGTGCCCGGCGTCCATGATCGCCGCGAGCTTGTCGACCCCCTTCTCCATCTCCTCGATGGCAAAGTCGATCAGCAGGATCGAGTTCTTGGCAACGATGCCGAGCAGCATCAGGATGCCGATATAGACCGGCATCGAGATCGGCTGCCCCACCGCCGCCAGCGCCAGCAGGCCGCCCAGCGGCGCCAGCAGGAGCGAGGCCATGTTCACCAGCGGCGAGACGAAGCGCTTGTAGAGCAGCACCAGCACCGCAAAGACCAGCATGATGCCGCTGATCACCGCGATGATGAAGTTCATGATCATCTCGCCCTGCCACTTGTCCTCGCCCACCGGCGCGTTCGAGACGCCCAGCGGCAGGTTCTTCATGATCGGCAGGTTCTGGATCTTCTCCATGATCGGGCCCTTGACCTGGCCTTCGCCAAGGTCGGCACCCACGAAGATGCGGCGCGACTGGTTGTAGCGCTGGATCTGCGTCGGCCCGGCGCCGAAGCGGATTTCGGCGACCCGCTTGAGCGGTACCGAGCCGCCGCTGGCGGTCGTGACGGGCAGGTTCTCGATCGTCGAGAAGTCACGGCGATCGGCACGGCCCAGGATCACGCGGATCGGCACCTGGCGGTCCGATAGCGAGAACTTGGCCGCATTCTGGTCGATCTCGCCCAGCGTGGCGATCCGGATCGTCTGGCTGAGCGCGGCCGTGGTGACGCCGAGTTGCGCGGCAAGGTCCGTCCGCGGCACGATCACCAGTTCCGGACGCTGGAGGTCGGCGGCGATGCGCGGGGCGACAACGCCGGGGACCGTGCGCATCTGCTCCACCAGCGTCTGCGCGGTCTTGTTGAGCAGCACCGAATCGCTGCCCGAGAGCATGACCGAGATGTCGCGGCCGCTGCCGAAGCCGCCCGACTGGGTGGCAAAGCTGACGCGGGCGTCGGGGAAGGCCTGGAGCACCGGCGCCATGCGGCGTTCGAACTCGATGCTGCTGGCCTCGCGCTCCTCGGCCGGCTTGAGCGCGATGTAGAGCGTTGCCCTCGCCTCGCGCGATGCCTCGAGGATGTGCTTCACCTCGCTCTGGCCTTCGAGCAGCCGGGTCACGCGGTGCGCGACCTTGGCGGTATCCTCGATCGTCGTGCCGGGGACCAGCTCGATGTTGACGCGGCTGGTATCGTTGTTGGTGTTGGGATTGAACTGCTGCGGCAGCCCCGCCAGCAGCGCGAACGTGACGACCAGCGCATAGATGCCCATGCAGAAGGCATAGAAGCGGTGATCGTGCATGCGCGCGATCACGCGGTTGGTGAAATAGCGATACCAGCGGCCGAAAGCGCCCACGAACCCCGCCACCCGGCGCAGCACGAAGCCGAGGGCAAAGATCGCCACGGGAATGCCCAGCGGAGCGGCCACCGCGGCCAGCACAAAGGCCGCCCCCTTGAGACCAAGCGCCTCCAGGCCCTTCTGCACGCCCATGAAGACCGCCACCGCCAGCCCGCCGCCGCCCCCAAGCAGCACCGCGAAGGCCAGCGTAGCGCCGATCGGATACCACCAGCGCAGCGGCTGGCGCACCAGAGCGGCCTTGCGGCGATGCGCCTCGCGGCTGTCGAGCGTCCAGGCGAGGACCTTCATGTAGAAGTCCATGGCCTTGCCGCCGCCATGCTCGGCATGGCCGTGCGCCTTGAGGAAGTAGGCCGCGACCATCGGCGTGATGAGACGCGCGACGGCAAGGCTCATCAGCACCGCCACCACCACGGTGAAGCCGAAGGGCTTGAAGAACTGGCCCGAGATGCCCGGCATCAGGCCCACCGGCAGGAACACCGCGACGATCGAGAACGTGGTGGCGACGACCGCCAGCCCGATCTCGTCGGCGGCGTCGATCGAGGCCTGGTAGGCCGACTTGCCCATGCGCATGTGGCGCACGATGTTCTCGATCTCGACGATCGCGTCATCGACCAGCACCCCTGCCACCAGGCTCAGCGCCAGCAGCGAGAGGAAGTTCAGCGTGAAGCCGAGCATGTCCATGAACCAGAACGTCGGGATCGCCGAAAGCGGGATCGCGATCGCCGAAACCAGCGTGGCCCGCCAGTCGCGCAGGAAGAAGAAGACGATGATGATCGCCAGCACCGCGCCCTCGACCAGCGCCTCCATCGAGCTGGTGTACTGGCCCTTGGTATAGTCGACGTCGGAGAACAGCCGGGTGATGTGGATGCCCGGGTTGTCCTTCTTGATCTTGTCGATCGCCTTCATCGCCTCGTTGTAGACGGTGAGGTCCGAGGCGCCGAGCGAGCGGCTGAACCCGAAGGTCACCACTTCGCGCCCGTTCAGGCGGGCGATGCGGGTGGGTTCGGAATAGCCGTCATAGACATGGGCGATGTCGGCCAGCTTGATCTGGCGGCCGCTGCCGAGGTTGATGCGGGTCTGCGAAAGGGCATAGGCATTGCGCGCATTGCCGAGCACGCGGACCGACTGGCGCGAACCGGCGATCTCCGCCTGGCCGCCCGCCGCATCGGTGTTGACCTGGCGCAGCACGGTGTTGACGTCGCTCGCCGTGACACCCAGCGCGACCATGCGCTGCGGATCGACGACGACGCGCATCTCGCGGTCGACACCGCCGTTACGCTCGACAGACGCCATGCCCTCGATCGCCAGCAGGCGCTTGGCGATGGTATCGTCGACGAACCAGGAGAGCTGCTCCATGGTCATGTCGTCGGCGCTCACCGAGAAGTAGGCGAGTTCGGTGCTGTTGGCCTCGACCTTGGTCACCACCGGTTCGAGGATGCCTTGCGGCAACTGGCCGCGCACCTGGTCCACCGCGTTCTTGATCTGGTTGGTGGCGACGTCGGGATCGGTGCCGATCGAGAACAGCACCACGGTCAGCGAATTGCCTTCCGAGGCGGTGGACTGGATCTCCTCCACCCCCGGGACCGAACGTACCGCCCCCTCGACGATCTGGGTGATCTGCGTCTCGATCTCGGTCGGGGCCGCGCCCGGCTGCGAGATGCTGACCCGCACGCCCGGGAACTGGATGTCGGGCATGTTGTTGACGTCCATGCGCATGAACGCAACGACGCCCGCGATCATCACCGCGATGAAGAAGACGATGGGAATGATCGGATTGCGGATCGACCAGGCCGAGACATTGCGAAGGCTCATCGCGCGATCCCGTCAGTCGGCCTTGGCGGCAGAGACAAGCTGGGGCTTGACCTTGTCGCCGTCGTTGAGGAACCCGCCGGCGCGCAGCACGACCTTCTCGCTGCCCTGCAGGCCCGACTTCACGACGATCCCCCTGGGGGTGACGATGCCGGTCTGCACCGGCTGGCGGTGCACCACGTTCTTGGCATCGACGATATAGACGAACGAGCCCTTGTCGTCGTTCTGGATCGCCGATTCGGGAAGCAGGGGCGCGTCCACCGCGCCGCTGCCGATGGATGCGCTGGCAAAGCCGCCGGGGCGCAGCGCCGGATTGTAGGCCAGCAGGATGCGCGCGACGCCCTGGCGGTTGCTCGGATCGATCACCGGCGAGACCTGCCAGACATGGCCGATGAAGGTATCCTTCGAGCCGACCGGCGTCACCCGCGCTTCGGCGCCGACGCCGATGCGCGAAAGGTCATCCTCGCTGAGCTGGGCGAGCAGTTCCATCTCGCCTTCCTTGGCGAGGCGGAACAGCACCGCGCTGCCGCCGCCGACCACCTGACCCTGCTCGACGTTGCGTTCGAGCACGAGACCGGCCGCGGGGGCGACGATGTTGAGCCGCGCGGCCTGCGCCTGAAGCTGGCCGAGCTGGGCACGGGCGACACGCACCTGCGCATTGGCGGAATCGCGCGTCGCGGTCAGACGGTCGATGTCCGCTGCCGAGATGAAGCCGCGATCGACCAGCTTGAGCGCGCGGTCGAGGTTGGCCTGGGCGAGACGGGCATCGGCCTGGGCCACCGAGATCTGCGCGGACTGCCCGGCCTGCTGCTGGGTCTGCACCGAACGATCGACCACCGCGAGAACCTGGCCCTGGCGCACCCAGTCACCCGGCTCGACCAGGACCGAGCGCACCTGCCCGCCCTCGCCGACCGAGCCGATCGGCATGTCGCGGCGTGCCGCCAGCGAGCCGGTGACGGAAATCTCGCCCTGCACCGGCACCCGTCCGGGCACCACCACGGTCACCGCCGGGGTCTGCGCATCGGCGTCCTTGGGGGTATCGCCCTCACCGCCCTTGTGCACCGCGAACCAGATGCCGATCACCGCCACGGCGGCGGCAACGATGATCCAGAGCCACTTGCGCGAGGGACGCTCCTGTTCGGCATCGCCCGTCGGCGGCCCTGCCTCCAACCTGCTGTCGGACATGGCCACCTGCGCGTTCTCCCCGGAATCAATTCTGCTGTCGTAATTCATCTTCACCGCAAGCCCTGCGACCGCCCCCTGAACACGCTCCGATCTGCCGCCATGGAATAGCCCCCATGCCTCACCCCTCGAACCGTGCCGCCGCACCGGCGCGAGGCACCAAACCACGCACCGCCCAGCGACGGAAAAAACATGCGAAACGACATATACCTGCGACAGAAGCGAGGCAATCGACTGTCGGCCTGCGGCTAACCATGATCGACCAGCGTCGAGCGCCCAGTCACCGGCGGGAAGGGCCCGGCGGTTTTAGGGAAGCGGCGGAAGTAAAACGCAAAACGGCGGCGAACCGGAGTTCGCCGCCGTTTTGCATGGGCTGAGGGAGCCTGGTCAGCGCCCGGATCAGTACTTCTGCTGACGCTCGTAAAGATCGCGGTAGTGTTGAATACGCGTGACGCGCAGCCCCTGCATGCCCGAACGGTCGACCGCGCGCTGCCAGGAAGCGAACTCCTCGAGGGTAAGCTTGTAGCGCTCGCACACTTCATCGATCGTGAGCAGGCCGCCGTTGACGGCCGCGACGACTTCCGCCTTGCGGCGCACTACCCAGCGCGTGGTGTTCGGCGGCGGCAGCGAGTCGAGCGTCAGCGGCTCTCCAAGCGGCCCGATCACCTGCGCGGGACGTATCTTCTGGTTCTCGATCATCAACACCCTCGTGCACCGGTGCTGCGTCCGCCGGTGACGGATGCGAAACTGACTACCCTGGACTTGCGAATGGTTAAATCATTTGGGTTAATGGTTGGTTCCCCGCCATCATAAGCATGAATCACATTTGCCGCGGGCTTGGCAAAGCTGCCGCAACCCGGGACACGTGCCGCCGAAGGCTCGGCGTCGAGCACCGCACGCAGATCGTGTGCAGCGAAAAGTCGGGAACGCAAGGCAAACCAGTCGATCGGAACGAAAGCCGGGATGAACTCCTCGCCGTCGCGACCAGACGCATGCCCTGCTATGCAGGTTTCATGTTCAAAAGCGATGTTCATGCGCCCTGCTTACAACAGGGGTAGTCAAAGGACGGTAAAAGCCCTCTTTACCGATTCTTTACCTTGATTAACCGTCGCACGCGTCGCTTCGTCCCGCCGCGGCATTTCCTCGCCGCCACCTCGCCGTGCAAGAACGGTAGGATTCTCGGGCATCTCGCTGTATGGGGCAGGCCATGACCGCCCTTTCCGATCTTGCCGGACTGGTGGCCGGCCTCGACCCCGCCGACCTGTTCCAGCTCCCCGCGCCCGTTAACCTTCGGCGTATCGTCGTCGCCATGTCCGGCGGCGTCGACAGTTCCGTCGTCGCCGCGCTGGCCGCCGCCACCGGCGCCGAGACCATCGGCGTCACGCTCCAGCTCTACGACTATGGCGCCGCCACCGGCCGCAAGGGCGCCTGCTGCGCCGGCGACGACATCCGCGACGCCCGCGCCGTCGCCGACAGCCTCGGCATCGCCCATTACGTCTTCGACCACGAGAGCCAGTTCCGCGAGGAAGTGGTCGAGCGGTTTGCCGACGACTACATGGCCGGCCGCACGCCGATCCCCTGCATCCGCTGCAACATGGGGCCCAAGTTCACCGACCTGCTGACGATGGCGCGCGACCTCGGCGCCGACTGCCTTGCCACCGGCCACTACGTGCGCCGGGTGATGGGGCCGGCCGGGGCGGAACTGCACCGCGCCACCGATCCGGCACGCGACCAGAGCTATTTCCTCTACGGCACCACCGAAGCCCAGCTCGATTTCCTGCGCTTCCCGCTGGGCGGCCTGCCCAAGACCGAGACGCGCCGCCTTGCCGAAGCCGCCGGCCTGCGCAACGCCGCCAAGCCCGACAGCCAGGACATCTGCTTCGTCCCGGATGACGATTATGCCAAAGTCGTCACCAAGGTCCGCCCCGAAGGCAATGCCCCGGGCCCGATCGTCCATGCCCTGACCGGCGAGGAACTGGGTACTCACCGCGGCATCATCCACTACACTGTCGGCCAGCGCCGCGGCATCGAGATCGGCGGCCAGCCCGAGCCGCTCTACGTCACCCGGATCGAGGCCGAGGGCCGCCGCGTCGTGGTCGGCCCGCGCCGCCTGCTCGGCGTCGCCGCCGCGCGCATCACCGAGACCAACCGCATCGGCCCGCTGCCCGAAGGGCCGCTGACCGCCAAGGTCCGCTCGCTGGCCAAGCCGGTGCCGATCACGCTCGACGGGCCGCTGGGCGAAGGCGCGGACACGACGATCCGCTTCCACGATCCCGAATACGGCGTTGCCCCCGGACAGGCGGCGGTGATCTATGCGGGCGACCGCGTGGTCGGCGGCGGCTGGATCGAGGGCACCACCCCGGTGGAGAGCCCCGAGGACGCGGCCGCCTGAGGGACACCGGCGATGCGCGGGGTTTCCCGCGCATCGCCGTCCGGCGTTACTGCACGCCCAGGAACGGCACCGGGCCGGAACCGCTGTAAGTCGGCAGCTTGCCGTCCCACTTCTCGACCGCGCGCATCCGCACGATCTCGGGGTTGGTGCGGATCGCCTCGGCCTCGACCTGGATCGCCTTCGCATCGCCTTCGGCCTTGGCGATTCGCGCTTCGGCATCGGCGCGGGCGGTGGCGACATTGGCCTGCGCGGCGAGCGCGGCCTGTTCATTGGCGATCTTGGCGTTGATCTGCTCGAGCACGCGGTCGGGCACGCCGATGTTGCCCGCCCAGTAGACCTGCTCGACCTCGAGCCCCACCGGCGCGAAGAACGCCTGGACCCGGCGCTGCGCGGTCTGGATCAGCTCCGCCTTGTGGTCGCCGTAGATCTGCTCGACGCCCAGCTGCGCCGCGCGCTCGACGATGGCATTGCGAATCGCGTTGCGCATCGGCCCTGCAATGATCTGGTCCATGTCGGTGCGGTAGCGCTGGAACAGGATCGGCGCCTTGCGCGGATCGATATGATAGCTCACCGCCACGTCGGCCTTGAGCGAGAGCCCGTTCTTGTCCTGGAAATTGAAGCTCTCGTCGGTCGGGCTCTGCTCGGTGGCATTGCCCGTCCAGGTATAAGTCCGCGTGAACACCGGATACTCGTAGATATGCGTGCCGGGAGGCGCGATGTACCAGCCCACGCCCAGCGCATCGGGCGAAACCCCGCCGGCTATGTTGTTGACGCGGATGCCGACATTGCCCGGTTGCACCCGCGCCATGCTGGACGACACCACCAGCCCCGCCGCGATCACGCCGACCACCAGGCCGCCGCGCCCGGCAAGGCTGCGCAAGGCGCGCCCCAGCCCCCTCAGGCGGCGCATGCTGTCCTGTTCACTGTCGAGATAACCCATCTATCTTCTCCTTGCGGGAAGAACCGCTCCCCTGTCGTTGCCGACCGACGGCAAGCAGGCAGGGCGCTGCGACGAATGAGCCGGTGCCAGCCGGGCAGGACGCGGGAACCGCCTTGCGGCGGGGCGCCTGTTCCGGCGGCGATCGTTTGTCGGGTGGGTTCGGGGTCGACGGATGCGCGGGAACTGCCCGAAGGCAGCGCGCGCAGGCGAGGACGACGAAAGCAACAGCCAAAAATCGCTGCGTGCCATGGATGCGGGAACATCCTGCACTGGACCTAAAGCTCAAGCCGTAACGCCGCTACACCTGCTCCTTCATGGAAATTGCCGTTTCGACGGACGTGAATCTATCGCAACCGCAGCCGCCCGCAAGTGAATCCGGATGGCGATGATTGCATTCGGTGCAACCAGGTTGCACGTCTTGCATGCGTCAGTGCGTCCAGGGTTCCAGCTGGCACCCGCGATCGGACGCGAAAGTGGCGGTCTGGCTGGCAAGAAGCGGTACGCTGGCCTTCACGCTATGGCTCTGCGGATCCTCGGAGAGCGAGACCAGTCCGGCCACGCGCCCCAGCTTCGCCGCCGCCAGATCGCCCTTGCAGGAGCCGAGATCCCGCTCCGACACGAATCGGCAGATGCACCCGGTGCGCGCCGCGAAGGACGTGGCGACGATCGCCTGCCCGCGCAGGCCCGGCCAGGCCATGCCCAGCAGGACAACCAGCACCAATGCCGCCAGCAACAGGGCATAGCGCAGCCACCGTGAAAACGGCCTGTCCCCGACCCTGTATGTTCCGGCTGTTGCCATCCGTTCGCGCCTCGCACATCACACCCGCGTCATGCCGGTGCGCCGCCCTCCCCATATCCTCGCCCTCTTCCTCGTGCCAGCCCTGCTGGCGCCGCTCTCGGGCTGCGGAAAGTCTGAACCGGACGGCCCGCCCCCGCCAAGCGCGGAATCGCAGGCCGCCATTCACGACGATGGCGGCGCCCCGCGCGAATCGCTCGGCCGCGCGATCGACGGCCTGTTCGACGAGACCGAAGTGGGCCGCACCGATGCCCTGCTGATTTTCAAGCGCGGCTCGATCGCGGTCGAGCGCTATGGCGCCGGAATCAAGCGCGATACCCGCCTGCAGGGCTGGGGCATGGGCCAGTGCGTGACCGCGCTGATGATCGGCCAGCTGGTCAGCGACGGCCGGTTGCGGCTCGACGAATCGGCGCCGATCCCCGAATGGCAGCGCCCCGGCGACCCACGCGGCGAGGTTACCTTGCGCCAGCTCCTGCAGATGCGCTCCGGTCTGCGCCACGAGGAAAGCGGCCTGCCTGCATCCGAGCGCGCCTCCGAAATCGCCCGCCAGTCCGACCGCATGCGCATGCTGTTCCTCGACGGGCGCGACGACATGGCCGCCTATGCCGAGGCGCAGCCGCTCGAAGCCCGGGCCGGCACGGTGTTCGAGAACAGCGCGGCGACGCCGGTGATTCTCTCCGATCTTGCCGCCCGCGTGCTCTCGCCCGATCCCACGCCCGACCGCCGCCGCGTGGCGGTGGGCGAATACCTCCGCAACCGGGTGCTGCTGCCGCTCGGCATGAATTCGACGCTGGTGGGGTACGATCTCAAGGGCACGATGATCGGCTCGGCCATGGTCCATGCCTCGGCGCGCGACTGGGGCAAGCTGGGCGAGTTCCTGCGCCACACCGGATCGGTGCAGGGCGCGCAGGTGCTGCCGCGCCGCTGGGTGCAGTTCATGCTCAGCCCCTCCCCGCGCAATACCGCCTATGGCGCCGGGGTCTGGCTCAACCGCGCCAAGGCTAGCGAGGCCAAGGGCGAAGGCGGCGCAACGCTGTTCCCCGGCATGGCGCCGGCCAATGCCTTCGCCTGCGTGGGCGAATATGGCCAATACGTGATCGGCTCGCCCGACCAGTTGCTGACGGTCGTGCGCCTCGGCGAAAGCGACCGCGCGCAGGAAACCGAACTGCACGACCGGCTGGGCAAGCTGCTGGCGATGTTCCCCGGCGGGGTCTGAGATTCTCTAGAGCAGTTTCCGATCCGATTGCATCGGATCAACTGCTCTAGGATTTTGGTTTTTCGCGTTTTCCGAGTCATCAGGTGATTCCACCTGATTAGAAAACGCTCCAATTGCGCAAATGCCCCTGGGGCATTTTGCCGCACACCTCGATGGTGCGGCTTACGCGTTTACGGCCGAGGTCGTAAACTCATAAACGGAACCATCGAGGCGCCCAAATGGCGAACAGATCGGGCCGAAGTTGCCGCCGGGCGGGCTGGTTGCCCGTCCAAGGCAGCTTCGGTGCGAGATGGAAGCCATTTGGGCGCCCCTTCGGGGTTTGACCAAAATGGCCCAGCGCTGCGTCGGGAAGTCTTGAAATATCGACATATTCCAGCGCCTTCCCTCCTATCGCTGAGCCATTTTGCCTCAAACCTCGATGGTGCCGTTTATGAGTTTACGACCTAGTCCATCGTCACGCGAATCGGCGGCAACACGTCCTTGCCCGCCGGACCGATCTCGTCGACCAGCCCTTCCGGATCGGGGTGGATCAGGATCTCGAGATCCGGGAACACCGCGTGGAGCCGGTCCTCGATCGTGTCCATGACCTTGTGCGCCTCGCGCACGGTCATCTCGGCATCGACCCAGACGTGGAACTGCACGAAGTCCCTGTTACCCGAAGTGCGCGTGCGCAAGTCGTGAACGCCGGTGATGTCCGGGTTCTGCGCCAGCACTTCGAGGAAACGCTGCTTCTTCTCGGCCGGCCACTCGTGATCCATCAGCTGGTCGAGCACGGCCTGCGACGCGCCCCATGCCCCCCAGGCCAGCCACGCGGCGATGCCCAGCCCGAACAGCGCATCCGCCCCCGCCAGCCCCGCGTAGTTCTCCAGCACCAGGGCGACGATCACCGCGATGTTGAGCAGAAGGTCGGACTGGTAATGCACGCTGTCGGTATGAATGGCGATGCTGCGCGTGCGGCGGATCACGTGGCGCTGCCAGGCGACCAGCGCCAAGGTCACCCCGATCGCCACCGCCGAGACGGCGATGCCGCCCTCGGCCCCTTTCACCTCATGCCCGGAAACCCACTGTTCGACCGCGCGGCTGGCGATGCCCAGCGCCGAGATCGAGATCAGCACGATCTGAAACAGCGCCGCGATCGCCTCCGCCTTGCCGTGGCCGAAGCGGTGCTTGTCGTCCGCCGGCTGCGCCGCGATCCACACGCCGAGCAGCGTGCCGAGGCTGGCGACGAGGTCGAGCGTGGTGTCGGCCAGGCTGCCGAGCATCGCGGTCGATCCCGTGCTCCAGGCCGCCCAGGCCTTGAGCGCGAGCAGCACGGCAGCCGCGCCGATGCTGGCCAAGGCAGCGCTGCGGGTGAGGAAGGCGTGCTCGCTCATATCGGGCCGCTCACGGATAGAGCAGCGAGCTGGTCCAGCCCGCCGCAGCCGCCTCGTCGCGCACGAAACGGCGGCGTTCGTGGAGGCGGAAATCGCGGTCGTGCCAGAACTCGATGGCCGAGGGGACCACGCGGTATCCGGTCCAGTGGCGCGGGCGCTCCACCGTGCCGCCTTCGAAACGCTCGCGAGCCTCTTCGTAGCGGGCCAGGAAGGTCTCGCGGCTGTCGAGCGGGGCCGACTGGTCGGAAGCCACCGCGCCGAGCTGCGAATCGCGGGCGCGCGAATGGAAATAGCTATCCGCCTCGGCATCGCTCACCGGCGAGAGCACGCCCTCGATGCGGATCTGGCGGCGCAGGCTCTTCCAGTGGAACAGCAGCGCGACATGGGGGTTCTGGGCGATCTCGCGGCCCTTGCGGCTATGGCCATTGGTGTAGAACACGAAGCCGTCCGGGCCGTGGCCCTTGAGCAGCACCATGCGCACCGAAGGCAGTCCGTCCGCCGTCGCCGTCGCCAGCGCCATCGCGTTCGAATCGTTGGGTTCGCTCGCCCGTGCCTCGTCGTACCAGGTCTGGAACAGCGCAAAGGGATCGCCGTGGGGAATGACCTCGTGCGCCTGCTGGGATTCCATCTGCAATTCCTGAATTGGTGCGGGCCGCTCCACACGGGAACGGCAGGCACGGTCTACACGCTTCGGCCGGAGAAATCCCGCCGATCGCCACACTCCTGCCCGCCCTCGCCCGGACCTGCCTTGATCCTCGGCAAATCCCGTTCGGGGGGAAGCACATGCGCCTCGCCATAGCTGCGGTGAAAGAACTAGGAAAGCATCGCTTGCCGAGCGGCGCGCACGATCCTAGCTAGGGCCCATGGCAGCAGACCCTTATTCCACCCTTGGCGTATCGCGCACGGCCAGCGAGAAGGACATCAAGTCGGCTTATCGCAAGCTGGCCAAGGAACTCCATCCCGATACCAACAAGGACAACCCGAAGGCGGCCGAACGCTTCTCCGAAGTGACCGCGGCCTACGACCTGCTTTCCGACAAGGACAAGCGGGCCAAGTTCGATCGCGGCGAGATCGATGCCGACGGCAATCCGATGGGCTTTGGCGGATTCGGCGGCGGCGGTCAGGGCGGTTTTGGCGGCGCGGGCTTCGGCGGCGGCGGGCAGCGCGGCTTTTCGGGCGGCTTCGGCGGCAATGACGGGATCGACCTCGAAGACCTGTTCGGCGGCATCTTCGGCGGCGCGGGACAGCGCGGCGGCGGCGGATTCGGCGGCATGGGCAGCGGCGGTGCAGGCAGGGGCCGGGCAGCCCCGCGCGGCGCCAACGTGACCTACCGGCTCTCGGTTCCCCTGCTCGACGCGGCGGAACTCAAGCCGCAGCGGATCACCCTGTCGGACGGCAAGACCATCGACCTCAAGCTGCCGCTCGGCCTCGAGGACGGCACCCAGATGCGGCTTGCCGGCAAGGGCGAACACGGCCCCGGCGGCACCGGCGATGCCATCATCACCCTGCAGATCCAGCCGCACAGCCATTTCCATCAGGACGGCGACGACTTGCGGCTCGACCTGCCGGTCACGCTCGACGAGGCGCTGCACGGCGCCAAGGTGAAGACCCCGACGCCTTCGGGCGCGGTGATGCTCTCGGTCCCGGCGGGCGCCAGCTCGGGCAAGGTCATGCGCCTCAAGGGGCGCGGCATGACCCGCAAGGACGGCTCTCGCGGCGACCTCCTGATCAGCCTCCAGATCACCCTGCCCGAAGGCGATGCGGACCTGCTGAAGCGCCTCGAAGGCTGGAAGGATGCGCGCGACGTGCGCGCCAAGCTGGGGGTCTGATCGAAATCCGGCGAAAGCCGGATTTGGCAGCCCCGGCCCTTCCAACGGGCCCGCAATTGCTCTAGTGCGCAGCGGTTATGACCGAACAGCGTGACTATCGCAGCACCGTCTTCCTGCCGAAGACCGATTTCCCCATGAAGGCCGGGCTCCCCCAGAAGGAGCCGGGTATTCTTGCGCGCTGGCAGGAACAGGACATTTACGCCAAGACCCGCGAAGCCCGCGCGGGCCGCGAAAAGTTCGTGCTGCATGACGGCCCGCCCTACGCGAATGGCGACATGCACATCGGCCACGCGCTGAACCACATCCTCAAGGACATGGTCGTGCGCACCCAGACCCTCTTGGGCAAGAACGCACCCTACGTCCCCGGCTGGGACTGCCACGGCCTGCCCATCGAGTGGAAGGTCGAGGAAGAGTACCGCAAGAAGAAGAAGAACAAGGACGAGGTTCCGGCCGAGGAATTCCGCGCCGAATGCCGCGCCTATGCCCAGAACTGGGTGAACGTGCAGCGCGAGCAGCTCAAGCGCCTCGGCGTCAACGGTGACTGGGACAAGCCCTACCTCACCATGGACTTCCAGGCGGAAGCCACCATCGTCACCGAACTCTTGAAGTTCGCCGAGCATGACATGCTATATCGCGGCGCCAAGCCGGTGATGTGGAGCCCGGTCGAAAAGACCGCGCTGGCCGAAGCCGAGGTCGAGTACGAGGACATCGTCTCGACCCAGATCGACGTGGCCTTCGAGATCACCGAATCCGCGATCCCGGAACTGGTCGGCGCCTATGCCGTGATCTGGACGACCACGCCGTGGACGATCCCGACCAACCAGGCGCTCGCCTATGGGCCTGAGGTTGAGTACCACCACTACCGCGCGCATGACGGCCGCCGTTTCCTGATCGCCGTGCCGCTGCTGGAAGCGTTCTTCACGCGCAGCGGGCTAGGCCCGGTTGCCGAGAGCGTGACCGGCGAGGCCGATCTTTCCGAATACGCGCTGGGCACCTATCGCGGCGCCGAACTCGCAGGCACCCTCGCCCGCCACCCGATGCACGCGCTGGGCGGCTTCTTCGCCGAGCCGCGTCCGCTGCTCGCGGGCGATTTCGTCACCACCGAGAGCGGCACCGGCCTCGTCCACATGGCGCCCGACCATGGCGAGGACGACTTCCTGCTCTGCAAGGCCAACGGCATCGGCCCCAAGTTCGTGGTCGAAGCCGACGGCAAGTACCGTGAGGACTGGGGCTGGCTCGGCGGCCAGGGTTCGGTCATCAACCCCAAGTTCAACGCGCCGGACGGCCCGATCTGCTCGGCCCTCGCTGAGGCAGGCGCGCTGCTGGCGGCTTCGGCCGACTACAAGCATAGCTACCCGCACTCGTGGCGTTCGAAGGCCAAGGTGATCTTCCGCTGCACCCCGCAGTGGTTCGTGCCGATGGACAAGGTTCTCGGCCACCTGCCTTCCAAGACCCGCGCCGAGCGCCGCTGGGAAGGTGAGGGCGGCGCCATCGATCCGCAGGACGAGACCGCCGAAGCCTCGCCCACCCTGCGCCAGGCCGCGCTGGATGCCATCGCCGAAACGCGCTTCGTGCCCGAAAAGGGCCGCAACCGCATCGGCGCCATGGTCGAAGGCCGCCCGGACTGGGTGCTCTCGCGCCAGCGCGCCTGGGGCGTGCCGATCACGCTGTTCGTGAACCGCAAATCTGGCGAATACCTCGTCGATGCCGAAGTGAACGCCCGCATCATCGCCGCCATCCGCGAGATCGGCGTCGATGCCTGGTCGGACGCGCGCGCGCAGGAATACCTCGGCGACAGCTATAGCGCCGATGACTACGAGCGCGTGGTCGACATTCTCGACGTCTGGTTCGATTCCGGCTCGACCCACGCCTTCGTGCTCGAATCCGGTCGCTGGCCCGAACTGGTGCCCGCAGAGGATCACACCGGCCCGACTGCCGATCTCTACCTCGAAGGCAGCGACCAGCATCGCGGCTGGTTCCAGTCCTCGCTGCTCGAGAGCTGCGCCACGCGCGGCCATGCGCCGTACAAGGCAGTGCTGACCCACGGCTTCACGATGGATGCCAAGGGCTTCAAGATGTCGAAGTCGCTCGGCAACACCATCAGCCCGATCAAGGTGATGGAGACCAACGGCGCCGACATCATCCGTCTCTGGGCGCTCTCGGTCGACTATACCGAGGATCACCGCATCGGCGACGAGATCCTGAAGGGCGTGGCCGACCAGTACCGCAAGCTGCGCAACACCATGCGCTACCTGCTGGGCGCGCTCGACGGCTTCTCGGATGAAGAGACGCTGCCTGTGGCGGAGATGCCCGAGCTGGAGCGCTACGTGCTCTCGCTGCTGGCCGGCGTCGATGCCACGCTGCGCCAGGCGGTCGCCGACTTCGACTTCAACACTTACGTGCGCACCCTGCTGGACTTCTGCAACGAAGACCTCTCGGCCTTCTTCTTCGATATCCGCAAGGACTGCCTCTACTGCGACGCGCCTTCGGACCCGAAGCGCCGCGCCTATCGCACCGTGCTGGACACGCTGTTCCACGCGCTGGTGCGCTATGCCGCGCCGGTCACCGTCTTCACCGCCGAGGAAGTCTGGCAGAGCCGCTTCCCGGGCAGCGAGAGCGTGCACCTGCTCGAATGGCCGGAGGTTCCGGCCGTGGAGGCCGATGCCGCCCGCTGGGCAGAGCTGCGCGCCCTGCGCGTGAAGGTGACGGAAGCCATCGAACCGCTGCGCCGCGAGAAGATCGTCGGCTCCAGCCTTGCCGCGACCGTGACGGTTCCCGCGAATGCCCCGGAAGGCGACCTCGCCGAACTGTTCATCACCGCGAAAGTCGAGCGCGGGCAGGGCGATGAAGTGACTGTCTCGCCCTCCTCCGACCACAAGTGCGGCCGCTGCTGGCGCCACCTTCCGGAAGTCTCGGAAGACGGCGCCCTGTGCGAGCGCTGCGACGACGTGGTCGGCGCGCTGGAGACGCCGGCATGAACCTGTGGCGCAACCGCCTGATCGGGCTGCTGGTCGCGGCTGCGGTCTTCGTGGTCGACCAGGCGGTGAAGCTGTGGATGATCGGCAACCTCAAGACCCTGCCCACGGTGGAACGGGTGATCGAGATCCTGCCCATCTTCAACTTCCGCTGGACCGAGAACTACGGCGTCTCGCTCGGCCTGTTCACCGCCGGCTCGCCCGAGGGCCGCTGGGCGCTTGTCGCCATGACCGGCCTGATCGCCATCTTTGTGCTGGTCTGGCTGCTGCGCGAGCGCAAGATGACGGAAATCGCCGCGCTTTCGCTGGTTCTCGGCGGCGCGCTGGGCAATATCCGCGACCGTTTCAGCTACGGCTATGTCGTCGATTATGCCGACCTGCACTTCGGCGAATTCCGTCCTTTCCTCGTTTTCAACATCGCGGATGCCGCCATCACCATCGGCGTCCTGATTATCCTTGCCCGTTCACTGCTTTCGCGCGACAAGCCGGACACGAACGGCGGTCACGACACGGCTGATGCCGCCCCGGAGATTTGAGTTGATGCCCATGAAGAAGACCGGAGCCCTGATCCTCGTCGCCGCCGGCGCGGCGCTCGTGTCCGGCTGTGGAACCACCAGCATGTTCAATCACGCCGGTCCCGACGAATTCGCCGTCCAGCGCCAGACGCCGCTGGTCGTGCCGCCCGATTTCGCGCTGACCCCGCCCAAGGAAGGCCAGCCGCGCCCGAGCGACGACACCATCCAGCAGCAGACGCTCGATGCCCTGTTCGGCGGCCCGCAGGCCCGCAGCGACGTCGAGAAGTCGACGCTCAACCTCGCCGGCCCGGCCGACCCCGCGATCCGCTCGACCGTGGGCGATCCGGGCACCTACACCGTCGCCAAGGGCCAGGTGACCCGCGCGATCCTCGCCGCCCCCGAAGGCGACGGCCAGAGCGCGCAGACCGCCATCGGCGGCTGAGGTTCTCGAACCCCGATGCGAAAAGAGCCGGAAAGCGGGTCCGCTTTCCGGCTCTTTTCGCATCGGGAGCGCGGCCTCCACCCTGCGGGATCCCCCGCTGGGATCAGCCGCCCAGATCAGCCGCTCTGATCAGCCTTCTCCGGCGACCCCGTCCTCTCCCGCTTCATCGTCGATCCGCTCCACCAGCAGCTTGTCGATCTTGAGGCCGTCCATGTCGACCACCTCGAAGCGCCAGCCCTGCTCGGTGAAGTGCTCGCCCTCCTTGGGCACTTTCTTGAGCACCGCCAGCACGAAGCCCGCCGCCGTCGCATATTCGCGGTCGTCGGGCAGGGTGACGCCGAGCCGGTCGGCCAGCCCATCGGCCGGCATCAGCCCCGAGACCAGCAGCGAGCCATCCTCGCGCGCGACCAGCAGCGGGCTATCACCTTCGTCCTGGTGGCTCACGAAGCTGCCCGCCAGCGCCTCCAGCATGTCGGAGGTGGTGACGATGCCTTCGAGGTGGCCGTACTCGTCGTGGACCACCGCCATCGGCACTTCGGACTGCTGCAGCTTGCGCAGCGCATCCATCGCATCGAGCTGGTCGGGGATCACTTCCGCCTTCTTCATCAAGGCCGCGATCTCGACCGGGCGGCCTGCCACCAGCGCGGCAAGCACTTCGCGCAGCTTGAGGATGCCGAGGACCGTATCGGGCGCGCTTTCCCGCGCGACCGGCAGCAGCGAGTGCGGCGAGGATTCGATCTTGGCGCGCAGCGTCTCGATGTCGGCATCGATGTCGATCCAGTCGACCTGGTTGCGCGGGGTCATCACCTCGCGCACCGGGCGGTCGGCCAGACGCATCACGCCGGTCATGATCGCGCGGTCTTCCTCCTCGATCACGCCGGAACGCGTGGCCTCGGCAAAGATCATCTGGAGTTCTTCCGCGGTGATCTGCTCGTCACCGCCGCGGCGTACGCCGATCAGGCGCAGGATCAGGCCCGAGGAGCGATCCAGCAACCAGACGAACGGCGCCATCGCCTTGGACAGCCAGACCATCGGCTGCGCCATCACCAGCGCCACCGCTTCCGCCGAACGCAGCGCCAGTTGCTTGGGCACCAGTTCGCCGACGACGAGGCTGGCGTACGTCGTCACGATGATGACCAGCGTGAAGGCGCTCTCGTGCGAGAAGCGCGCCGGCACGCCCCAGGCTTCGAGCCGCTCGGACACCGGCTGCTCCATGCTGGCACCCGAATAGGCGCCGGCGATGATGCCGATCAGGGTGATGCCGATCTGCACGGTGCTGAGGAACTTGCCGGGGTCCGCCGCCAGGTCGAGCGCGGTCTTCGCGGCCCGGCTACCCTTGTCGGCGGATATCTTCAGACGCGCCGCGCGCGCCGAGACAATGGCCAGTTCGGACATGGAGAACAGGCCATTGATCAGGATCAGGCCGGCGATGATGAGGAGGTCAGTCCAGGGAAAGGGCGTCACAATGAATCCGCGCTAGCAGAAATAGCGGCCGGTGCGAAGAGCATGTTGCAAATGCAGCATTCCATCACACACCGGAAACACCATCGGGCCGGAAACACCAACAACCGATGCAGCCAAGGTGCTGATTGCAACGGCTTGTGCGGGAACTCGCGGGCATCCCACTCGTTCCTGCGGCATTATCCATATGCTATTCATGTGCACGACTGCACATAGTCGCCGGAAGAACTCGCTGAGGAAGGGCAAGAATATGATGAAATCCCGCCTGCTGACGTCGGCTGTCGCCGCGATCTCGCTCGTGGCCGTCTCGGGCTGCGTCACCGATCCCAATACCGGCGAAAAGAAGGCCTCGCGCACCGCGATCGGCGCGGGCGCGGGCGCGGGCCTGGGCTATCTGCTGGGCAGCGTGATCGGCGGCCGCAGCGCCCGCATCGTCGGCGCCGGCATCGGCGGCGTGGCCGGTGCGGTGGTCGGCAACCAGATGGACAAGCAGATCAAGGAACTGAAGGAACAGACCGCCGGTTCGGGCATCGACGTGACCCAGGAAGGCGACGGCATCCTCGTCAACCTGCCGGACGTGACCTTCGGCTTCAACTCCACCGAGATCACCCCCTCGTTCCAGCAGGCGCTGAACAAGGTGGCGGATTCGATGAAGCAGTATCCGAACAGCCTCATCGACGTCTACGGCCATACCGATTCGGTCGGCTCGGACGCCTACAACCTCGATCTCTCGAAGCGCCGCGCCGATTCGGTGGCCCGCTACCTGATCATGCAGGGCGTCTCCTCGGCCCGCATCCAGACGCAGGGCATGGGCAAGAACTACCCGGTCGCCGACAATGGCACCGAGGAAGGCCGCGCCAAGAACCGCCGCGTCGAGATCAAGATCACCCCGGTCACCACCGACCAGGCCCAGGCCGCACGGTAACGGGGCACTGGCCCGGTTGCCCGCGAAAGCGAAACATCGGGATGGGGCCGGACAGGATGTCCGGCCCCTTTTTGCTGTGTCGGGCGGGCAAAGCATCCCGGCGGCGCCCGAGCAATCTCGACATTGCGCTCCGAACGCGCGAAAGACCGGCGCCATGACCAGCTTCGCGATCCCCGGTTTCGACCTCGCCACCTTTGTCGATGCAACCCTGGCCGAGGATCTCGGCGTGGGCCTTCCCGGCGGCGGCCACGATGTCACCAGCGAAAGCGTGATCGCGGCCGAGGCCCGGTTTTCCGGGGTGATGGATTCGCGTGATGCGATCACCGTTGCCGGCCTGCCGATCGCCGCCGCCTTCTTCCGCACCCTCGATCCGGTGATGGAGATCGAGATTCTGGTCGAGGAAGGCGCGCGCGTCGCCCCCGGCACCAAGCTGATGCGCCTTTCCGGCAATGCCCGCGCCATGCTCACGGGCGAGCGCTCCGCGCTCAATACCGTGCAGCACCTCTCCGGCATCGCAACGATGACACGGGCCTACGTCGATGCGATGGAGGGCCGCGCCACCCTGCTGGATACCCGCAAGACCATCCCCGGCCTGCGCCACCTCGAAAAGTACGCGACCCGCATGGGCGGGGCCCAAAATCACCGCATGGGCCTGTGGGATGCCGCCATGATCAAGGACAACCACGTTCTTGTCGCCGGCGGCGTCGGCCCGGCCGTGGCGCGCGCCAGGGCGGCGGGCGTTGCCCAGATCATCTGCGAGGTCGATCACCTCGACCAGATCGAACCGGCCATCGCCGCGGGCGCACATCACCTGCTGCTCGACAACATGGGGCCGGACATGCTGCGCGAGGCGGTAGCGCTGGTGGAGGGCCGGGTGCCCACCGAAGCCTCCGGCGGCGTCCATCTCGCCACCATCGGCGCCATCGCCGCTTCGGGGGTAACCTACGTCTCGGTCGGCCGCCTCACCCAGAGCGCCCCGGCGGCGGACATCGGGCTGGACTTCACCCCGCTCTGAACCGCCCTCAGCGCCGCGCCCTGAAGAAGCTGCGGAGCATCTCGGCAGCTTCGGTTTCGCCGATTCCGGCGTAGACCTCGGGCCGGTGCAGGCACTGGTCATGCTCGAACACCCGCGCGCCATGTTCGACCGCGCCGCCCTTGGGGTCCGATGCCCCGTAATAGAGCCGCGCGATGCGCGCGTGGGAGATCGCGCCCGCACACATCGCGCACGGTTCCAGCGTCACCCAGAGCTCGCAGCCTTCGAGTCGCTCATTGCCGAGAATCGCCGCCGCCGCGCGAATCGCCTCGATCTCGGCATGGCTGGTGGGGTCGTGCCGCTCGCGCGGGCCATTGCGCGCAGCGGCGATGACGGCGCCGTCCTTCACCACCACCGCACCGATCGGCACTTCGCCGCAGTCCGCGGCTTCCCGCGCTTGCGCGAGAGCGAGTTGCATGTATGCGGGTAGCGGCCATCGGGTCATTCCCAAGCGCTAGCGGCTGAAAAAGCTGTGCGCAACTTGACCATCGCGGGGGGAATCGCTAAGGGCGCGCCTTCCCGTACTTAACGGCAACAGATTTTTTCGAGCGAGAGTTAGACATGTCCCGCATCTGCGAACTGACCGGCAAGGCCCGCCAGGTCGGCTGCAACGTCAGCCACGCCAACAACAAGACCAAGCGCATCTTCCTTCCCAACCTGCAGAACGTCACGCTTCTGTCGGACGGTCTGGAGCGCAGCTTCAAGTTCCGCGTTTCGACCCACGGTCTGCGTTCGGTCGAGCATAACGGCGGTCTCGACAACTGGCTGCTCAAGGCTTCGGACGAAAAGCTCAGCACGCGCGCCCTCAAGGTGAAGCGCGAGCTCAAGAAGAAGCTGGCCGCCTGATTCTCGCACGCTTCCTTCGGGAGGCGTGATTTTCAGGACATGCAACAAGGGCGTGCAGGCATTGTGCCATGCGCGCCTTTTTGCATGTCCGGATTCCGGACAGCGCCCCTCCGAGCGGCTTCAACGCATTGGCCCTGAGAGTCTGTTTGAAAAATGCCTGAAAGGGCATTTTTGGGCCGGGGCCGGACCGGTGGCGCGAAAGGTGCCGCGAAATTCGCTTTTCGCGAATTTCCGAACGGTCTCTAAGGCAAGTCCGCCGGATCGACACGCATCTTCCAGAGCAGCGTGCGCTGGAGCGGCGAATAGTTGTCGTCGGAGATCACCCAGACGGTCAACTGGCCGTCGGCGCGCGGCACCACCGCCAGCCCCTCGAAATTGTCGACCGGGAGGTCCGAGGACAGCTGTGCCACTTCCGTCACCCGCCAGGCCTGGCCGGCCCGAATCGCCTTGGGATCGCCAATGGCGATGCGTCCGGCAAAACGCTGGTGCATCGGCCATATCAGCCGCCGCATCAGCACGAGCAGCCGCCCGTCGGGCAATTGCACCATGTCGGTGGGGCTGAAGCCGGCCGGTCCGTCGAACGTGAAACGCTCCGCTTGCGGATTCTCGGTGGGATCGCCCGCAAAGACCACGGCCGGATGGAGGCGATCACTCCAGGGCGAAAATCCTTCACGCAGCAGGACGAATCGACCGTCAGCGAGACGGGTCATCGCCTCCGGCCCGGTGTTCACGCCCCAATCGCGCATCGATGAAGGGCTGACCCGCCGGTCGACCTGCAAGTCCGCGACTTCGAGTCCGGGAGTCATCCGGAAGATCGCATTGCGCCCTTCCAGCCCCAGCCAGATCGTGCCGGCCGCATCCTGCGTGGCCGACTCGACGTCGCGCGACGATTTCGAATCGTCATCGGAAAGCGGCAATTCCCCGATCCCGCTGTCCTGCTGCGATTCTCCGGGCGCCCGAAAACGCAGGTAATTACCCGAATCGCTGAGTGCCAGAAGCTCTCCGCCCGGGCGGATCAGCAGAGCCGAATAGCTGCCGAAACGATGGGTTCGACTGCGCAATTCCCAGATTCGTTCGAGATGGAACGGCCCCAGATGCGCCGCCATCCGATCGGGCGAGGGGAGGGCAACCGGTGTGAACCCGAGTTCGAACCTGTCCGTCAGGGCCGGGATCGGCGTACGTGCCCAGGTCAGCGGCAAAAGCGCCAGCACGGCGGAGAGGGCGATGACGCGGCGCACAAGAAGCGGGATAGGGAATCGTGCCGGGGCCGCAAGCAGCTTTGTGCGATTATCCCGCGCAAATCATGGCATTGGCCCCGTGAACAGGATCGGATCGAGCCGCGCATCGTTCCACTTGATCGACCAGTGCAGATGCGGCCCGGTCGCCCGGCCCGTCATGCCGATCCGCCCGATCACCTGCCCCTGCTTCACGTGATCGCCTTCTTTCACGAGAATCTGCGAACTGTGCAGGAAAGCGCTGTTGAGCCCCATACCGTGGTCGATCATCAGGAGGTTGCCCTCCAGCGAAAAAGGCCGTTCCGCGGCAAGGATCACCACCCCGTCGGCCGGAGCGACATAGGGCGTGCCGCTGGTGCCGGTCGCCATGTCGAGCCCCGAATGATAGGCGCCCGGCTCACCCTGATAGACGCGCTGCGAGCCGAATCGGCCGGAAATGCGCCCCTTCACCGGCCAGATGAAGTGCTGGCGCCAACCTTGCGCATCGGTCACCCGCGCGCGGGCGGCATTGATCCGGTCCAGTTCTGGCTGGCGGATCTTCATGAAAGCCGCGCTCGGACCGCCGGGCTTGCGGGGAATGTTGATATTCTCGATCCGCCAGGCACGCGGGGAGACGGGGATCGTCCGGGACACCGTGCGACCATCGGCGAGCGTGGCGACCAGGGTCTCGCTGGACCTGGCATCCCGATCGAATGCCGCGAACCAGGCGCCGTCCGGGGCGATCTTCACCGCTCCGCCATCGAGGGTGAGGGAACGCGTGCCTTGCGGCACCTTGCCGCGGATCCAGCCGCCCTGCGTCACTTCGCCGGAATAGGTAATGCCCGAAGGGCTGGTCTCGGCGCCGGTCACGCGGCTTGTCGCGGCCGGCGAAGCGCCGCCCAGCACGACAAGGCCGGCAACGGCGAGAGCGCCGCCGCCCAGCAGCGCGCCCCTGACTCTGCGGGTCATGCCTTTCCGAGCAGGCGCTTGGTCGCGATCTCGGCGGTGGCGTAAGGTTCCTGAAGCTCGGCGCTCCAGTACCGCAGCTCCTCGAGCGGGATTTTCTCACCGGTCACGGCACAGAGCACAAAATGGCCGCCGCTCAGCACGCGGAAACCATTGGGGCCGTATTGAAGCTTGGCGGGACGATCGGCGGAAGACATCAGCATGGGCAAATCCTAGCAGGTCGTGCTGGTCAAAACAAATCACCCTGCCTGGGTTCTTCAGGTTTCTGGCGCACCGGGCGCTTGGCAATCGCACCCTCGACCGGACCTGATGACACGGCCGCAGCCGCTGCAGGCGGGGTCGGATCAATAGAGCCCGCGCCACCTGAACCGGGCGTGACTTCCAGCGTACCATCGCGGAATCGCAGCAGAAGTGCGGCCTCCTGCGCGGCCTTGTCGCGCGTGGTCAGGGTGCGGCCATCGCGCGCGGTGACGCGGGCAAACCCCCGGTCCAGTGGCTTGTCGGGATCGAGCTGCGGCAGAACGCGGGCCATCGGCGCCAGCGAATCGCGCGCCATCGCCCAGCGGCGCTGGAGCAGGCGCGGATGCAGGCCCGCGCGCTCGATCCGCTCGCCCGAAACCTGCACGCGGTGGCGCAGCAGCGGGAGCGAGAGCTTTGCGGCAACGCGACCAAGCTGTTCGCGCTTGGCCCCGGCTTCATCGCGCAGGCCCCGGCGCAGGCGATCGGAGAGTTCGTCCAGCTTCTGTGCCTTGGCCGCGAGAATCGCCTCGGGCCGGGGCAGGCGCTGTACCCGCGCTTCCAGCCGCTCGCGCCCCAGAGTGACCGGGCGGAGCACGCAGCGGCGCATGCGATAGGCCAGTTCGTCAAGCGTCGCGGCCAGTTCCGCGCGCACCGGCACCGCCATTTCAGCGGCGGCGGTCGGCGTCGGCGCGCGGCGGTCGGCGGCATAGTCGCAGAGCGTCGTGTCGGTCTCGTGGCCCACCGCCGAGATCACCGGGATCGCCGATTCGGCCACCGCGCGCACGACCATTTCCTCGTTGAACGACCACAAGTCCTCGATCGAGCCGCCCCCGCGCGCCACGATCACCAGATCGGGGCGCGGCACCGCTCCGCCGGGCGGGATCGCCGAGAAGCCGCGCACGGCATTGGCAATCTGCTGCGCGGCGCCATCGCCCTGCACCAGCACCGGCCAGACCAGCACGCGGCTGGGGAAACGGTCGGCCAGACGGTGCAGGATGTCGCGGATAACCGCGCCGGTGGGGGACGTCACGACGCCGATGACCTGCGGCAGGAAGGGCAGGGCGCGCTTGCGTTCAGGCGCGAACAGGCCTTCAGCGGCGAGGCGGGCGCGCAGCTTTTCGAGCAGCGCCAGCAAAGCGCCTTCGCCGGCGATCTCCATCGTTTCGATGACGATCTGGTATTTCGAACGGCCGGGATACGTCGTCAGCTTGCCGGTGGCGATCACTTCCACGCCGTCTTCCGGGCGGAACGCCAGGCGCTGGGCACCGCCGCGCCACATGACGCCGTCGATCACCGCCTTGTCGTCCTTCAGCGCACAATAAAGGTGGCCCGACGCCGCCCGCTTCACGCCCGACAGCTCGCCCCGCAGGCGCACGAAGCCGAAGCGGTCCTCCACCGTGCGCTTCAGCAGATTCGAAATCTCGCTGATCGAGAGCGGCGCAGCGTTGTCCCCGGCCGCTTGCTTCGCTACCAGCCCACCGGAACGACCATCATCGAATTCGTCGTCATCGAAAGGCACGGGCAATGAATATCCTTCTTCTGGGCTCTGGCGGCCGCGAACATGCGCTGGCCTGGAAGCTGGCGCAATCCCCGCTCTGCGAGACGCTCTGGGCCGCCCCCGGTAATCCCGGGATCGCCGAGGTGGCAAGCTGCATCGACCTTGATGTCACCGATCATGCGGCGGTCATCGCCTTCTGCGAGACCAACGTGGTCGGCCTCGTGGTGATCGGCCCCGAGGCGCCGCTGGTCGACGGCCTTGGCGATTCGCTGCGCGCAGAGGGCTTTTCGGTGTTCGGCCCGAACCGGCAGCCGGCCCAGCTGGAAGGCTCCAAGGGCTTCACCAAGGACCTGTGCGAACGGGCCGGGATCCCCACCGCCGGTTACGAGCGCGTTTCCAGCGAAGCGGCGGCGATGGCCGCGCTCGCCAGGTTCGGCGCCCCGGTCGTCATCAAGGCCGACGGGCTTGCCGCCGGCAAGGGCGTGACCGTGGCGATGACCATGGACGAGGCCGAGGACGCCGTGCGCGAGATCTTCTCGGGCCGCTTCGGAGACGCCGGCGCCGAGGCGGTGATCGAGGAATTCATGGAAGGCGAGGAAGCCAGCTTCTTCGCGCTGACCGACGGCTCCACCATCGTCCCCTTCGCCTCGGCGCAGGACCACAAGCGCGTGGGCGACGGCGACACCGGCCCCAACACCGGCGGCATGGGCGCCTACAGCCCCGCCCCGGTACTGACGCCGGCGCTGGAAGCCGAAGTGCTGGAACGCATCATCGCGCCCACCGTGCGCACGCTGGAGAACGAGGGCATTCCCTATTCGGGCGTGCTGTTCCTGGGGGTGATGCTCACCGCGCAGGGCCCCAAGCTCATCGAATACAACTGCCGCTTCGGGGATCCGGAGTGCCAGGTGATGATGATGCGGCTTGAATCGGACCTCGTCGAACTGCTTCACGCCTGTGCCGACAATCGCCTCGCCGCGATCCAGCCGCCCCGCTTCAGCCCGGATACCGCGCTGACCGTGGTGATGGCGGCAGACGGCTATCCGGGTACGCCCGCCAAGGGCGGCGCCATCCACGGCATCGACAAGGCCGATGCGCTGGGCGCCAAGGTCTTCCACGCCGGCACCGCGCTCAAGGACGGCGCGCTGGTCGCAAGCGGTGGCCGCGTGCTCAACGTGACCGCACGCGGCGCTTCGGTGACGCAAGCCCAGGCCGGGGCCTATGCCGCCGTCGACGCCATCGATTTCCCCACCGGCTTCTGCCGCCGCGACATCGGCTGGCGCGAAGTGGCGCGCGAGAAGGCAGCCGGCGAGTAAGACGATGACAAGCAAGGCCGACACGGTTCTCAAGCTCTCGCTGGCGGCGGCCGTGCTGATCGCGGGAACCGGCGTGGGCTGGTACTACGGGGTCGTCCTGCCCGGCCAGGCCGCGCGCGAGGAAGCCCGGGTGGAGGCCCGCGAAGCGGCCGAGCGCGAGGCCGAACAGGCGCGGCGGAAGGCCGCCCAGCGGGCCGAGGCGGAAGCCCGGCAGCGGCAGGAATCGGCGCAGCTGGAATACCAGGACTGCCTCAACTTCGCGGAACTCTCCTACAAGGAGCGCTGGACCGCCAGTTGCCGGGCCCAACACGATGCCGACGTTGCCGCCTTCGAGGATTGCGCCGACGGCCTGTTCGCCACCGAGGAAGGCTGCCGCGCCCGCCGCCCCATCCGCCCGGACCGCGACTGTGCACTGCCCGGCCAGACCGCGCAGAGCTATGCGGACGCGCGTGCGCAGCGCAAGAACGAGTGCGCGGCCCGGTTGCAGGCGGCGCAGGGCGGGCAAGGACAGGCGGTGCCGCAGCAGGTTCCGCCGGCCCAGTCCAACGGGTTCTGAACGGACTCCCGGCCCTCAGCGCACTGCCATCCGCACCGGCACAATCTCGATGACCGGCACTTCCCAGGGGTGAATCGCGAGAATCCGGTCCAGTGCGGTAGCCAAGGCCGTATCCTGCGGCGGGCAGGGCGCATGAACGGCCACGATCGCCGTGGGCGAAAGCGTCATGTGTCCCGCTTCGCCCAGCGTCGGCCGGGCATCCGCCCCGGGCTGAAAGCTCTCCCACCCCGGACCGAGTTCGAACACGCCTTTGTAAAGACCGAAGTCGCCCAGCGGATTGTCCTCCCGGATCACCGCGAGAACGGCGGCCAGCACGGGATCACGCTCGGCAGCAGCGCCGTCCCCCGCCAGCATGGCGGCCAGCGTTTCGGCAGCGACCGGCACATGGATCCGCACCAGGGTCGCGTCACGGGTCTTCATGCAGTCTCGCTTTCCATCAGCAGGCGCACGACCATGGCCAGCCGCTTGGCGTCCTCGCGCGCCAGATGTTCCTTGGGCAGCCGGGTCTTGGCTTCTTCCAGTGCGGCGACGACTTGCGGGCGGGTGAACCCGTGCTCGACCATCCATTCGCCGAGATAACGGATCGGGAAGGGCAGGGCGGCGGCGAGCCCCTGGCACAGCACTTCCAGCCAGTATTCGTCGAGCTCGGCATCGGAATAGACCGCGCAGTCGCCGACGAATTCGATCATCTCCGCAAGGACCTGCGATGCCGGCAGGCCGTCGCAGTCCAGCATCGCGCGGCTGATGCCGTGGAGCGCCTCGGCCTCCTGCGACCAGTCCCAGTGCTCCCAGGCCCGCAGCGGACGGATCAGCCAGGCACGGTTCTCGCCGTCGATCCGGGCGACCGCCACTTCGATGGGATAGGACTGCCCATGCTCGGGCAGACAACTCGCCTCGAAATCGATGACGGCCAGCGCGCCGGCCGGATTCCCATTCGCCATGCTACCTCCGGGAGACCTAGGGTAATGTACCAAGGTCTCCCGGAGCGCATGACGCGTCAATGGTGCGGGAGAATTATCCCAGAACCGACGCGGTGAGCGCCTTGAGGTCCGCTTCGGGGCGGGCGCCGTAGTGCGAGATGATCTCGCAGGCACAGATCGCGCCGAGCTTGAGGCACTGCTCGAGGCTCTTGCCGCGCACGTGGCCGAACAGGAAGCCGGCAGCGAAGAGGTCGCCCGCGCCGGTGGTGTCGACCACGCGGTCGATCGCCTCGGCGCCGATTTCGACGCGCTGGCCGTCCGACAGGGCAACCGCGCCTTCGGCACCGCGCGTCACGACCAGCACCGGGATCTTCGCCGCCAGTTCGGCCACGCCCTTCTCGAAATCGTCATGGCCGACGAGGGCCGCCATCTCGTGCTCGTTGCAGAACAGCACGTCGATCTTGCCGGTCTCGATCAGGTCGAGGAAGTCGGCGCGGTGACGGTCGATCACGAAGCATTCCGAAGGCGTGAAGGCGATCTTGCGACCGGCCGAGCGGGCCGCGTCGATGGCCTTGCGCATCGCAGCGCGCGGCTCTTCCGGATCCCAGAGATAGCCTTCGAGGTAAAGCACGGCGGCACTGGCGATCGCGCTTTCGTCAAGCGCTTCGGCCGGCAGGTAGTGCGAGGCGCCGAGGAAGGTGTTCATCGTGCGCTGGCCGTCGGGCGTCACGAAGATCAGGCAGCGCGCGGTCGGCGGGTTGCCGGGGCGGGCGGGCACGTCGAAAGCGATGCCGCCGGCGCGGATGTCGTGGGTGAAGACTTCGCCCAGCTGGTCTTCGGCAACCTGGCCGATGAACGCGCACTTGGCGCCCAGCGCGGCAAGCCCCGCCAGCGTGTTGGCAGCCGAACCGCCCGAGATTTCGCGGGCGGGGCCCATGGCTTCGTAAAGGCTCGTGGCCTGGTCGGCGTCGATCAGCATCATGCCGCCGCGCGACAGGCCGAGTTCCTCGATCAGCGCGTCGTTGCAGTTGGCGATCACGTCGATGATGGCATTGCCGATGGCGATGACATCAAGAGTGGGCGGCACGGTGGGCTGGGCCATGCGGAAAGCGTCCTTAAAATGATCTGGAAATGTTCGGGAGTTGCCACCGCGAGTAGCGCGCGGCCGGCCGCTTCGCAAGCGCGGCGCGGTTGACAGCCGTTTTCCCGCGCGCGATGCGGGGGGCAATCATGATCCAGACGCGCAAGAACCCGGCCATCCTTCCCGACAATTGCCGAAACGGCCCGAACCGGCGCCTGATCGGGGCGCTGTCGGCCGCCGCGCTGGCCATGATGGTCTCCGCCTGCGGCGGCGGCACGGTGCAGAGCACGCCCCCGCCCACCCGCACGCCGCACCGCACCCCGGGCCGGGTGCCCGACGTGCGCCAGCCCAGCCACGTCAACCGCGCGCCCACGCTCCAGGCGATTCCCGGTGTGGCGGGCGTGATCGGTGCCGACCGGGCGCAACTGGTGCGCCAGTTCGGCGAGCCCCGTCTCGACGTGTGGGAAGGCGATGCGCGCAAGCTGCAGTTCACCGGCACCGCCTGCCTGCTCGACGTCTATCTCTATCCCCCCGCCGGATCGAAGGAGCCGGTCGCGACTTATGTGGACGCCCGGCGCGGGTCCGACGGGCAGGACGTGGACCGCGCCGCCTGCATCGCCGCTTTGCGCAAGCGCTGAACGTCCGTTCGAAAATTCGCTGCAGGCGAGTTTTGCGGCACCGGCCCGCTGCCGGCGCCCGTAATCTTTCGACCAAGGTCGATTCCCGTCCGATTTGCGAACTGGCGCGCCGGGGAGCTTTCGCGCTATCGCGGTAGACCATGTCGGATGTCGCCAATCAGCCGCGCGTACCTGCGCGGGTCGTTCTGCTCTCGCTTGCCGCGCTCTGGGCCTGTTATTTCCTCGTCGCGACGCTGCGCGGGGCGATCATGGGCTACGAATTCGTATGGGCCATCTTCTCGCGCCGGCTGACGATCTGCATTCTCTCGATGCTGGTCATGGCGGCGGTCTGGCCGCTGCTGCAGATGCTGGAGCGCAAGTCCGGCGGCGTGCGGCTGGCGATCGTGCTGATCGGCGCCCTGCCGCTGGCGTTCCTGCTCAGCGTCATCAACGAGACGGTGTTTTCCGACATCGAGATGAGCCCCGCCTACGGCAGCGAGGAAGAGGCCGAGGCGGTCAAATCGGGCAATGTCCGGATCAGCCGCGACGATGCCGGAAACATTCTCCTCGATCTGCCCACGCCGGTCACCCAGCCCGCCCCGCGGCTGCCCGGCACGCCGACCGACGATGCCAGCGCCCCCGCGGCTCCCGTTCCGCCCGAGCCGACCACCACCAGCGACAACAAGGCCCACTCCATCACCATCCACACCAACAAGACTTTGGGTGAGGAATACGGCCGCTGGGCCACGGTGACGGACTATGCCTTCACCCGCTACTTCCTCGTGCTGGCCTGGGCGGCGCTCTATTTCGCGCTGGCCAAGGCGGAGGAAGCCCGCGTGGCGGAGCGCCGCGAGGGCGAGCATCGCCGCGCCGCAGCCGCTGCGGAACTGCGTTCGCTGCGCTATCAGGTCAATCCGCACTTCCTGTTCAATACGCTGAACTCGCTTTCGGCACTGGTCATGACCGGCAAGCAGGACGATGCCGAAACGATGATCCAGACGCTCTCGACGTTCTATCGCCGGACGCTATCCGGGGATCCGACAAGCGACCTCAAGCTTGTCGATGAGATCGAACTTCAGAAACTCTATTTCGACATCGAGGCGGTTCGTTTCCCAAATCGCCTGGTTACGACGATAGATATTGACGATGCCGTTTCCGATGCGATGGTGCCGGGCATGATCCTGCAGCCGCTTGTCGAGAATTCGGTGAAGTACGCCGTTGCCGCCACCCAGCGCCCGGTGACGATCGCCATCCGCGCGCAAGCGGAGGGCGAGACACTGGTAATCTCCGTCAGCGACGATGGCCCCGGCGGCAAGGTCAAGGGCGTGCAGGGCTTCGGCATCGGCCTTGGCAATGTGCGCGACCGGTTGCGGGCCCGCTACGGCAATGCCGCGCAGATCACCTTCGGTCGGCGCGAGGAAGGCGGTTTTGCCACGGTCCTGCACCTGCCGCTGAACTATGGGTCCCCCTCTGCGGGCCCGCTGGAGCATTCTCGTGGCTGAACCCGTACAAAGTCTGGACACCGCGCCGCTGCGCGCGCTGATCGTCGACGACGAGCCGCTGGCGGTGGAGCGCATGCAGGTGATCTGCGCGCGGATCGACACGATTTCGGTGATCGGCACCGCGAGCGACGGCGAGGCGGCGTTGCGGCTGATCGAGGCGCTCTCGCCCGACCTGGTGCTGCTGGACCTGACAATGCCGGAAACCGACGGTCTCACCGTCGCCCGGCGCCTTGGCGGCCTGCCCGAGGCACCGGCGGTGATCTTCGTGACCGCGCATGACGAATTCGCGGTGGAAGCCTTCGATCTCGATGCGGTCGACTACGTGCTGAAGCCGGTCGCCCCGGAACGGCTGGAACGCGCGATCTCGCGCGTCGGCGCGCGGCGCGGCGAACGCACCGTGCCCACCGGCAAGTGGCTGGAGGAATTCTGGGTGCCGCACCGCTCCGAACTGGTGCGTGTGCCCGCCGGCGATGTCGAGCGGATCGATGCCGAGCGCGACTATGTGCGCCTCCATGTGCGGGGCGCCAGCTACCTGCTGCTGCAGACGATCACCAGCCTCGAACAGCGGCTCGATCCCGAACAGTTCATCCGCATCCACCGCAGTTGCATCCTGCGCCGCGATCATGTGACCGGCCTGCGGCACGAGGGCCTGGGCGTCTGGTCGGTCGAGACCGCCGATGGCGAAGCCTTGCGGATTGGCCGGACTTACCTGCCTTCGGTCAAGAAAATGGCGGGCCGCTAGGGCCCGCCAGTCTGCATCCGATTATTTTTTAGGGACTTCGTTGGGCGTCCTCTGGAAGATCCGCCCGGGATCTTCCGGCACCGGCGTCCTCCCCCACCCGACCATGCAGTGAACTGCCGCCGGGTGATCGAGTCAGGGAGAAGGCCGGTGCCGCTCAGGCAGCGCTCGGGCTGCGCATCCCCGGCCGCCGCTTCAGTTGGCGGCGGCGACGCGGGCGCGACCGGCACGTTCAACGGCCATCGCCATGTGGTCCTGCGACTGGGCACGGGCCTTCTTGTAGCAGGCGACGGCCTGGGGATCGCGGATGCGCGTGCCGGTCGAGAGCTGGTCGTAGGTGCAGGCGTTGCGGGCGGCGGCATCGAGGCGGCGGGCGAGCGTCTTCTGGCCTTCAACGGTCGTCAGGTTGAGGTCCGCGTAGCTGACCGTGACGTCCTTGGCCTGGGCCGGGGCGGCAACCGAAAAGGTCAGGCCGGTCAGTACGAGCGCTGCCGCGGCAGCGGCGATGGAAGTGGTCTTGATCATCGTGTTTTCCTCCTGGTGGTGGGCTTTTTGCGGGAAGTCCCCGTTTCGGCCCGGTGAGTTTCTTCTGCCCCGGCCGGCCCCGCGATTCACGCGGACCTCGACCGCAGCGGCCCGCCTGTCGACGAAAGCGCAGTAGAGAGGACGAACGACATGGGCGCTCGACGAAGGACGTCAGCTCAAGTCCTTCCCGTTATTGGACGATGCTGGAAATGCGGTGCGAATCGCCGGTGATTCGCCGCTGAGCTGGCAAGAACCGGCCCATCCATGTACAGTCGCCGGCAGCCATGGGACTTGTCGTCATCTTCTGTCTTGGCGTGCTCAACTTCGCAGCGCACAAGGCGGTGCTCGAATCGGGGCATTCCCTGCTTGGCCAGGTCCCCTGGCTGATCCAGCCGCTCGGCGGACGGCTGAGCCTGGTGGTCGAATTCGCCATGCTGCTCGGCGCCATGGTCATGGTCGCCGCCGGATCGACCGGATGGGCCTGGCTCTACGCCCTCTATTCGATCGTCAACGGCATCGCCGCCTGGCTGATCTTCTCCGGCCGGGCGTGACGCAAGCAACCGGGAACCGCTTGCGGTTCTGGCCGGTTGTGAGGCCATGACGAGCCAAACCTCCCCATCCGCCCCGCGCTGCTGGCTGGTGTGCAACGCTGCAAGCGGCAGCAACGACGATGCCGCCGTGGCCGAAGTCGAGGCCGCCCTGACGGCAGTCGGATTCGTGCTCGAACGCCGTATCGGCTTTCCCGGCGAATCCGCTCCCGAGGCCCCGGAACTGGCGAAGAGCGGCATTGCCCTGCTCGCCATATTCGGCGGCGACGGGACGACCCATTCCGCAGTGGCGGCCGCGCATGGCTGGGACGGCCCGGTGCTGGTTCTGCCCGGCGGCACCATGAACATGCTGGCCAAGCGCCTCCACGGCGACGTGCCCGCAGCCGAGATCATCGCGCGGCTTGCCCCGGACCGGCTGCCGACGAGCCGGCCCACGGTCATTTCCACCCGCCACGGCATCGCGCTGACCGGGATCCTGGCAGGTCCCGGAACGGTATGGAACGAAGTGCGCGAGGCGATGCGCGCGGGCAATGTCCTCGATTTCGTGGCCGCCACCCGCGATGCCATCGCCTGGTCGGTCAATGGTCCCAAGGTCGTTTGCATGCAAGGCAGTGGCAGCAAGGTCGACGGCGCGCGCGAGGACGGCTATGCCGCCATCACCGTGACTCCCGCCGCCAATGGACTTGAAGCGAAAGGCTACTACGCCGAGACGCCCGGCGATTTTGCCGGACAGGGCATTGCCCTGCTCAACCGCGAGTTTCGCGACGGCCCGCACGACCGCCTCGGCCGGCACGAACAGCTCCGGCTGGTCTGCCCTGAAGGCGAACCGATGGGCCTGCTGATCGACGGCGAACCATTCGACGGGGGAACGCAAGAGCATTTCCTTCCCACGACCAGCGAGGTCGATCTGGTGACGACGATCGATGAATCCTGAGGTTTCCGACCATTCCCGCCCCTTGCGGCTGTTCCATCTGAGCGATGTGCATTTCGGGCTCGAAGATCCCGCCGCCATCGCCTGGGCCGAGCAGGCCATCGCCCGCGAAAAGCCCGATGCCGTCGCCATTACCGGCGACCTGACGATGCGCGCGCGGCATCACGAATTCGATGCCGCCTGCGCGTGGATCAAGGGGCTGAAAGCGCCGGTTACCGTGGAAATCGGCAACCATGATATTCCCTATTTCAACCTCTACCAGCGCTTCTTCGATCCCTATCGCCGGTTCCGCGCGATCGAGCGCCAGGTCGAGGCGCAGCTCGATCTTCCGGGCCTTGCCATCGTCCCCTTGCGGACCACGACCCGTGCCCAGTGGCAGCGGTTTCCCTGGTCCAACGGCTGGGTGACCGACGCCGCGCTGCGCGAGACGCTCGCCGCCATCGATGCGCTGCCCCAGGGCACCCGGGTGCTGGTGGCCGCCCATCATCCCCTGCTGGAGCGGCGGGCCCGGGACAACAAGCTGCTGACCATCAACGGCAGCCGCACGATGGAGATCCTCGCCGGCCGCAAGGTCATGGCGGTGCTGTCCGGCCATATCCACGATGCCTTTGATATAACAGAACAAACTCCGTCGGGTCCGCTCAGGATGATCGGTGCCGGAACACTGTCGCGGCGGATCCGCTCGACCCCGCCGAGCTTCAACGAGATCACCATCACCGGCGAGGAGATCCATGTCGTCGCGCGCAATCTCGAGCATGTGCCGACCGCCGCGATGCAGATCGACGAAGTGCCCGAAAACGCCCTGCCGCCGCGCCAGCCGGGCGAGCCGGTGGCTCCGGTCGGCGCGGTTCCGCCGGTCGATCCGCCCGTGCATTGAGAGGCGGCCCTGAAACTGCACTGAAACGCCGCTGAACGACACCTAAGCGGTACTGAAAACACCAAAAAAGGCCGCAGCATCCTGGGTGGATGCTGCGGCCCTGTTCGTTCCGGCTACCGCGGGGCGATGTGCCCCGCCGCAGTCCGTTCCCGTCACTGATAGTCGCGGTCGACCTTGCCGAGACCGTTGATGTCGGTCTGCAGGTGGGCGGGCTTGCGCACCAGCCTGACCGAGCCGATGCCGTTGATCGAGACCGAGACGTCACCCGTCGCGCCGATCGTCACGTTGCCGACCCCGTCGACGCCGACCTTGGCGTCCTGCACTTGCAGCTTGGCGAGATCGAGGTTGCTGGCGCCTTCGGTCTGCACGTCGAGCTTGCGGACCCTGCCCGAGGCATCGAGGTTAATCGCGCCGTCGGCCTTCAGCGTCAGGCTGTCCTGGTCGAGGCCGGTCAGCGTCACATCGCCGGGGGCATCGAAGTCGAAACTTTCGATCTCGGGGGCGGTGATGCGCACCTTGAGGCCCTTGCGCATGTGGATGTCGCCGACGTCGAGCTTGCCGTCCACGAAAGTCAGCTTGTCGACCAGCTTCTGCGGGCCGCTGACGACCATCTCGGCCTTGTCGCCCCTGGTGAAGACCAGCTGCACCGGAACGTTCATCGCCAGGTGGCTGCCGGGCTGCAGCGCGAAAGTACGGGTCTTGTCGGGGCCCTGGTCCTTCTCGTCGTCGCCGAACTCGAAGTTCCAGCCGCCGTTGGCCTCAACATCGCTGCGGATGCGGTCCCCGCCGATCACCCAGGCGGCGCCGAAGGCGACGACCGAGAGGATCACGCCGCTGGCGAATACGATGAGCAGCTTCCTGAACATCTCTTGGTTCCTTTCTCTCTCGTGCCGATCAGGCTTCGGGGTGGATGGCGGGTTCGATCACGCGGTAGTGCAGGCGGCCGAACCACATGAGGGCATTGATGATCCAGATGCTCACCAGCGTGAGCAGCGCGCCGACCGCGACCGCGGCGCTCATCGTGCCGAGACCGCCGAGGAGGGCGACCAGGGCGCCGCCGGGAAAGCCGCTGAACGGCCCGGCAATGAGCACGAAGCCGCCGACGAAGAACATCACCAGCGTCGCCACGAAGAGGCCGAACATCACCCCCAGCACCGGCAGCACGATCGGCAGCAGGATCAGGATGTCGATGGTGGCCAGGCCCATGAAGGCCAGGATCGCACCCCAGGCCGAGGAAGGCGAACGGTCGCTTTCCCAGTTCTTGAAGCCCGCCTCGAAGCGCAGTTCGCGCGCCAGCCGGGCCGGGTTTCCAAGGGCTGCGGCGACGTCTTCCTCGCTGCGGCCTTCGGCGGCGCCGGCTTCGAAGTGCTCTTCGTAGTCGGCGACGATGTCGGCGATGACGTCCTGCGGCACACCCTTGAGACCGGCCTTCAGGCGCCGGATGAATTCGTTACGCGTCATGGCTCTGCTCCCCTTGTGCAACGGGCGCCGAAGCCGTCTCGACCGGCTCTGCCGCGCCTGCGATCAGGCCGTCGACGGCCGCGGTGAAGCCGCGCCATTCGGCAACCTGTTCGGCCAGCCGCGAACGGCCGGTCTCGGTGATGCGGTAATACTTGCGGGGGGGGCCGGAGGGCGATTCCTCGAGGTAGGTCACCACGAGGCCATCGCTCTGCATCCGGCGCATCAGCGGGTAGATCGTGCCTTCGCCCATGTCGACCGCGTCGGCCATGCGGCTGGCGATCTCGTAGGCGTAGCTGTCACCCCGCGAAAGCAGCGCCAGGACACAGAGCCCCAGCACCCCCTTCTTCAACTGGATCTCGATTTCGGACATCGAATCATCTCCTGCGGATAAGGAGTGTATATAACCAGCTACTGTGTAACGCAAGATACCTTGCATGAGAAAATACAGGGCACGGCAAGATACCTTGTTATGACGAGGTATCTTGCCTTGTGATGGGTCGTGCGATCGCGCCGGGCCAGAGAAGGAATTGGCAGGAATTCGCGGTTATGACGGGCATTCCGCAAGATCGCTGCCCGCCGAAAGACCGAACTGCCCCATGCACCGCACCCTCGTCGCTGCACTCCTGATCTGCTCCGGCCTCGCAGCCCTGCCTGCCCATGCGCAAGTCTATTCCGGGCCGGTCGTGGCGGTGGACGGCGATTCGCTGGACATGACCGGGGCGCGGATCCGCCTGTTCGGCATCGATGCGGTGGAGAAGGACCAGACCTGCCAGCGGGGCGGGACCAGCTGGTCCTGCGGTGTCGATGCCCGGCAGGCGCTGGCGGGGCTGGTCGCGGGCCGCGAGGCCGTCTGCACGCAGCAGGATACCGACGACTATGGCCGGATCGTGGCGATCTGCCGGGTGGGCGACATCGATCTGTCGGACGCGGTGGTGCGCATGGGATATGCCGCCGCGCTGCCCCGCTTCACGCCGGCCTATGTGCCCGCCGAAGCCGATGCCCGCGCGCGCAAGGCCGGAATCTGGGCCGGGACGTTCGACCCGCCGGCCGACTACCGCAAGGCCCATCCGCGCGCGCTAGACGCGTCTCGGCCAACCTCTGGGCCAGCCTCTGGGCCAAGATCTCAGGCGGCGCCCCAGCGTGCTCCTGCGCACGCTGCAACCACGCCCGGTGCCGTCTATTTCCGCAATTGCCGCGAGGCATGGGCGGCCGGGCGCGCGCCGCTCCATGTCGGCCAGCCGGGGTACCGGCGCGAGATGGACGGCGATGGCGACGGCGTGGCCTGCGAACCTTTCCGCCGCCGATAGGACGCCCCGGCGTTCGCCCGGCAGTCAGCGGGTCAGGCTGGCAATTCAGGCAGCCAACTCAGGCAGGCAACTCAGGCAAGCAGGCAACAAAAAAGGGCCGCGGTTTCCCGCGACCCCTTTTCGTAAAGCCGTAGCTCTCGAAAAAGCGGATTAACGCTTCGAGAACTGGAAGCTACGACGTGCCTTGGCGCGGCCGTACTTCTTACGCTCGACCACGCGGCTGTCGCGGGTGAGGAAGCCAGCTGCCTTGACGGCGGCGCGCAGGGCGGGCTCGTACTTCGACAGGGCCTGGGCAATGCCGTGCTTCACAGCGCCGGCCTGACCCGAGAGACCGCCGCCCTTGACGGTGGCGATCACGTCGTACTGGCCGTCACGACCAGCAACCTGGAAGGTCTGGTTGATCACGAGGCGCAGGGTCGGACGTGCAAAGTACACTTCCTGGTCGCGGCCGTTGATGATCACCTTGCCGGTGCCGGGCTTGACCCACACGCGGGCCACGGCGTCCTTGCGGCGGCCGGTGGCGTAGGCGCGGCCCTGGGCGTCGATTTCCTGGGCGCGGAGCGGGGCGTTCGAGACGACCGGAGCGATCGTTTCAGCCGAATCGGCCACGGCGACTTCGCCGAGGTCCTTGAGGTCGGCCAGGCTCTGAACGGTTTCGGTATCAGACATTACGCGCCAACCTTGTTCTTGCGGTTCATGGAAGCAACGTCGAGTGCTTCGGGCTGGGTGCCACCGTGCGGGTGCTCGGTGCCGGCGTAGAGGTGCAGGGCACGCATCTGGTCACGGCCGAGCGGGCCGCGCGGGATCATGCGCTCAACAGCCTTTTCAAGCACGCGCTCGGGGAAACGACCGGCGAGAACCTTGTCCGCGGTCACTTCCTTGATGCCGCCGGCGTAGCCGGTGTGCTTGTAGTAGGTCTGCTGCTTGAGCTTGTTGCCGGTGAACTTCACCTTCTCGGCGTTGATCACGACGACGTGGTCGCCGCAATCGACGTGCGGGGTGAAGCTCGGCTTGTGCTTGCCGCGCAGGAGGTCGGCGATGACGACCGCGAGACGGCCAACCACCAGACCCTCGGCATCGATCAGATGCCACTTCTTTTCCACCTCGGCCGGCTTGATCGACCGGGTGACCTTCGTAAGCGCCTTCATGGCTGGTCTATCCCTAATGTTAGGTCGCGGAGGCCGAATCGATCGCTTGCACGAATCTTCACCCTCTGCGGGAAGGCGGCCAAATCGTCGAAATGGCCCTGCAAGTCAAGCAGACCGGGGCTTTTCAGAGAGGTAAAATAATACCGTCAGGATTCCGGGGTGCCGGAAGCCTCCTCCAAGGGCGCTATCGACGCCAGCCAGGCCAGCGTGCCCGGCGCGCCGGTTTCGCAGCGCCAGCCCAGGACCGCGGGTTCCTCGTAAGGGTGCATCTCGGTGAGCCGGGCGACGGCGGCATCGAGCAGGGCGGCATTGGTCTTCACCATCAGGCCGAGTTCGTGCGCAGTGTCCTTCTCGCCGTTCCAGACGAACACCGATGTCATGCCCGGCATCAGGTTGCCGCAGGCGGCCAGGCCTTCGTCGAGCAGGGCGTGGATCACGGCAAGGGCACTGTCCTGATCGGGAAACGGGCTCCAGATCAGCGCGGGCCCGGTCTCGTTTGGCATGGTCTCGTTGGGCCCCGTCTCGTTCAGCTTGGTCTCGCTCACATGCCGATCCCGACCTGGTCGCGGCGGCCGAGGCCATGTGCGCCCCAAGCCGTCGCCGCCACCAGCAGCGCGCCGCCGAGTTGGTGCGCAACCGCCAGCCACAGCGCCACGCCCGACCATACGGTGCAGATGCCGAGGATCACCTGAATCCCGAAGGCACTGTGGATGCCGATGGAAATCTTGCGCAGGCGCAGCGCCTTGAGGCGCCGGGCCATCACGATCAGCACCGCAACGACCGCCCAGGCCCACCAGCGATGGACGAAGTGGGTCAGGAACGGATCGTTGACGAGGGCATGCAGCGTGCCTTGCGCCCACTCGACGCCCTCGGGGAAGAAGGTGCCCTGCATCAGCGGCCAGGCGTCCATGCTGAACCAGCCGGCACCGGCAACGTAGCCCGCGCGTAGGCCCGCCACCATCGCGCCCATGAACAGCTGGAAGAACAGCATCGCCAGCGCCAGTGCGCCAAGCCGGGTCATGCGGGCCGGGGCCTGTCCGCGCGCCAGTTCCCGCAAGTCGAGCGCGGTCCAGACGAGGCCGCCCAGCGTCGTCAGCGCCACCAAGAGGTGCGCGGCGAGGCGGAAGTGACTCACCCGGTCGGCCGCCTCGGCGGTGAGGCCCGAGGAGACCATCCACCAGCCGACCACGCCCTGCAGACCGCCCAGCGCCAGCAGCGCCACGAGGCGCGGCTTGTAGCCCAGCGGAATCGTGCGCTTGAACCAGAACCACGCCAGCGGCAGCGCGAAGGCCATGCCGATCAGCCGCGCCAGCAGGCGGTGGACCCATTCCCAGAAGTAGATGAACTTGTACTGCGCCAGCGTCATGCCCGCCGGGCCGTTGACGTCGATATACTGCGGGATCTGCTTGTAGTGATCGAACTCGGCCTGCCACTGCGCCTGGGTGAGCGGCGGGATGGCGCCGGTGAGCGGCTTCCACTCGGTGATCGACAGGCCGGACTCGGTGAGGCGGGTGATCCCCCCCACCGCCACGATCATCACCACCAGCGCGGCGACAAATAGCAGCCAGCGGACCATGGGGACGATATCGTCGGAAGTTCCGAGCAGCGGGCGACCGTCAGTATGTGTCATGGCCGAAGTCCCTGCGATCTTGCGCGGATTTTCGCAAGGTTAACCTTTGCGCCGGAACCGAAACTTTTGCGTCGGATCGTGCGGGGCGGGCCGGGAGGACATTTATTCCGGGCCGCCCCTTGCATGATGATACAACATCACATAGATGGTGGCCATGCGCAGCACCCTGACAGCGATTCGCAACCGGATGGACCGGGCCGGCATCCTTCTCAGCGGGCTTTGCGCGGTCCACTGCGTCCTCGGCATCGTGCTGGTCGGCTTCCTCGGCCTGGGCGGCGACATCATCGGCGGGCAGGTCCTGCTCTCGCCCGAGATCCACCGCGTCGGGCTGATGCTGGCGGTCGTGGTCGGCGTCATCTCGCTCGGTTTCGGCGTTGCCCGGCACGGACGGGTCGCGCCGCTGGTGATCGGCGGCCTCGGCCTCACGCTGATGGCGGCGGCGATTTTGGTCGGCCACGGCACCGCCGAGTCGGTGCTGACCATCATCGGCGTCTCGCTCGTCGCCTTCGCGCATATCCGGAACATGCGCCACACGCATTGAGCAAGGGTACGATCGGCCCTTTCCAAATCCGTTCCCGGCGCTATCTGCGGCGCATGGCTGCAGACATCTCCCTCACCGTCAACGGCGAGCCGCGCCGCACCGCGTCCGGCTCCAGCATTGCCGACCTTGTCGCCGAAATCGGCCTCGACCCCAGGAAGGTCGCGGTGGAGCATAACGGCGAGATCGCCCCGCGCTCCACGCTCGGCGATGTCATGCTCTCCGACGGCGACGTGCTGGAGATCGTCCACTTCGTCGGCGGCGGCTGACGCGCCGCTCACTTTTCCGAATCCCCTGACTCCCGCTCCCCCGAAAGGATGCGCACCTTGACCGATATTTCTGCTGACACCTGGACCGTCGCCGGCCGCACGTTCACCTCGCGCCTGATCGTGGGCACCGGCAAGTACAAGGACTTCGAGCAGAACGCGGCGGCGGTGGCGGCCTCGGGCGCGGAAATCGTCACGGTCGCGGTGCGCCGCGTCAACGTGTCGGACCCCAAGGCGCCGATGCTGACCGACTACATCGACCCGAAGAAGATCACCTACCTGCCCAACACCGCCGGCTGCTTCACCGCCGACGACGCCATCCGCACCCTGCGCCTGGCGCGCGAGGCGGGCGGCTGGGACCTCGTCAAGCTGGAAGTGCTGGGCGAGGCGCGCACGCTCTATCCCGACATGCGCGAGACGCTGAAGGCCACCGAGATCCTCGCCAAGGAAGGTTTCCTGCCGATGGTCTACTGCGTCGACGATCCGATCGCGGCAAAGCAGCTCGAGGACTGCGGCGCGGTTGCAGTGATGCCGCTGGGCGCGCCGATCGGCTCGGGCCTCGGCATCCAGAACAAGGTGACGGTGCGCCTGATCGTCGAGGGCGCCAAAGTGCCGGTGCTGGTCGACGCCGGGGTCGGCACTGCCTCCGAAGCGGCGGTGGCGATGGAGCTGGGCTGCGACGGCGTGCTGATGAACACCGCCATCGCCGAGGCGAAGGATCCGGTGCGCATGGCCCGCGCGATGAAGTACGCGGTCATGGCCGGACGCGACGCATACCTTTCCGGCCGCATGGCGCAAAGGCGCTACGCCGACCCTTCGAGCCCGCTTGCCGGCCTGATCTAATGGTTAACGGAAGTCTTTAGATCTGCTTCCGCGACTGGTCGTAAGCAAACGATTGCATCGTTAAGCCGTTTGAAAGCTGGACTGCGCAAAAATGATTCTCGTGAGGAAGGCGTGAACCTTCCGCGAATCACGGGAGCCAGGACATGAGCACCATCGGTACGGCCACTGTCACGATCAGCGAACTGCGCGAATTCGCCAGCTTCACGGCGTGCGAGCAGCGCTACATCCGGCGCAGCCTCGATGTCGGGCTTGGCCGGCAGGACGCCTTCAAGCTCTGGGCGCGCGACGCGGCCGAGGCGGGCTCGATCCGCCAGCAGTACGCCGCCTATGGCGCGCTCAAGGTGCTGCGCAAGCTGCGCCCGGACGACAGCGGTTTCGACGATCTCGAAAGCGTGATGGGCAAGCTGATGTCCATGGCCGCCTTCGATCTGGCGCAGGACAGCATCGGTTCGTTCTCGGCGTTCCGTTTCCTCTACGAACGCCTGCTCGGCGCCTGGGTCCGCCCCTGGCTGCCCGGCGCCTTCTGCGGCGCCGCCGCGCTGCCGCAGATTCACCCGGAACGCCGCAAGCTGCTGCTCCACTCGATCAGCGAAGCCGGCGCCACCGCCCAGGGCTGGTCCGAACGCGAGCCCAGCTTCTATCCCGAGTGGATCGAGAAAGAGGCCGCCTGAACCGATTCACGCATTCCTTCCGGAGAGCCTTCCGGGTCGCAAGGGAACGGCAGCGAACGACTGTCAGTAACAAACCAGTTGCCTGCTGGAGAACGCGCCGGGTGGAAACATCCGGCGCGTTTTGTTTGAGCGGGCATTAAACGTTCGCAGCCACCATTGCCGATACTGTGCGGGCGTGGCAGCTTCCCGCTTATGGTTCAGCCTCTTGCGTTCGTCATCGCTGCCGCCGCCTCGGTGCTGGCCCCGGACTTGTCAGACACCATGGCGGGCACCTGGGACATGAAGGCCGGAGACACCACCATCTTCCGCCTGCAAATCTCGGAAAACGCCAAAGAGACGACGGCGGCATGGGAGCGGCCCGAGCACTTCGAGACCGATGGAGAGAATTTCTCCAGCATCCGGGGGCCGCTTGTACGCCGACCAGCGAGCAGCGTTCGTGTGGACAAAGGCGACATCGAACTGCGTTTCGACGATCCGGCACCGCATTCCCGGCCTGACGTTTTCCGGCTGCACCGCGTCGATGCCACCCATCTACGGGTGACTTACGAAAATTTCGAGCCGTTCGATTTCGTCAGATCCGCTCCCGGAACCGAAACAATTGGCCCTTGGGATCAGGGGCGTACCTATGTTCGCCTCATTGCCCGTTCGACCAGTGCGGAAATGACCGCGATCTTCGAAGCCGACCAGAACGACCGCAAGGCCGAGAAGATCGACTGGTCGCAAGTCAGCGCGGCAGACGAGCGGCGGCGGACCCGCACGCAGGAACTGCTCGACTCCGACGCTTTGCAAAGCGGCGAAGACTTCTATCACGCCGCCTTCGTGTTCCAGCACGGCGACCTTGCCGACGATATCCTCAAAGCACACGTTCTGGCCACGATTGCCGTGGCACGCGGCAAACCCGCGGCCGTCTGGATCGCATCGGCCACTCTCGACAGGTATCTGCACAGGATCGGCAAACCGCAGGTGCTCGGTACCCAGTACAAGCTCTCGCAAGGCGAACCGGTGACTCAGGAGCCTTACAACAAGACTCTCGTTTCGGACTCTGTCCGCAAGGCTCTTCACGTTCCTGGCCTTGCGGAACAGGAACAGCAGCGGCTTCGATTACAGGCCCGCAATGGCGGAGCAAAACAACCCTAGTCCATTGAGGCAAGAACGCGCCGCCGAAATACTAGTCCGCCCTATCCAACTGGCCGACACGGCAATTTTGCCTATAGTGGCCGCCATGAGTGCCGCCCAATCCGCAGCCCCTCGTTTTCCTACCTTCGGGCTTTCGCCTTGGTCGATCGTGGTGCCGTTTCTGGCGCTGGCGGCAATCCTCATCGGCAAACCCGGCGGGATCGTGATGACGGCGGCAGTCGCCGCCGCTCTCGGCGGGGCGGTGATGGCGGCAGTCTACCATGCCGAAGTCATCGCCCACCGCGTCGGCGAGCCGTTCGGCACGCTGATCCTCGCCTTCGCGGTGACGGTGATCGAAACCTCGCTGATCGTCTCGATCATGCTGAGCGAGGGACACGGCGCCCAGTCGCTCGCCCGCGATACGGTGATCGCGGCGGTGATGATCACCATCAACGGCATCGTCGGCGTCTGCCTGCTGCTCGGCGGCGGGCGCCATCACGAGCAGGGCTATACCCAATCCGGGGTCAACCACGGCCTCGCGATTCTCGCCACGCTCTCGGTGCTGACGCTGGTCCTGCCCAATTACACCACCAGCAGCGCCGGGCCCTTCTACACCGACAACCAGCTGATCTTCATCGCCTTCGACGCGCTGATTCTCTACGGCGTCTTTGTCGTGGCCCAGACCATCTGGCACCGCGACCACTTCCTCTATCCCGACAAGGACGAGGCCCCGCACGAGACGGTGCCCACCGCCAAGGCCATCGCCGCGGCGGCGATGCTGCCGCTGGCCCTCATCGCGGTGGTGCTGCTGGCCAAGGCGCTGTCCCCCTCGATCGAGGCAGGGGTGGCGGCGATGGGCGCGCCGCCGGCGATGGTGGGCATCATCATCGCCGCGCTGGTGCTGGCGCCCGAGAGCCTTGCCGCGCTATCCGCCGCGCGCGCCAACCGGGTGCAGACCAGCCTCAACCTCGCCATCGGCTCGGCGCTCGCCACCATCGGCCTCACCATCCCGGCGGTGGCCATCGCCGCGATGGCAATGGGACTGGACCTCGAACTGGGGCTCTCGGCCAAGTCGACCGTGCTGCTCGGCCTCACCCTGCTGGTGGCGACGATGACGCTCAGCACCGGCCGCACCACCATGGTGCAGGGCATGGTGCACCTGGTGATCTTCGCGAGCTACCTGTTCACCACCCTGGTGCCTTAGTCTGAAAATCCGGCGTGGCCGGATTTTTGCGGCACCGGCCCTCTCCCCCACCCGGCCACCCACGAGTGTATCCTGATGGGTGGCCGGGTGGGGGAGAGGGCCGGTGCCGCGACAAGAATGCCCCGCTCAGCTGCGATAGAGCGCATCCAGCCGCTCGCCATACCGCTCCTTCAGCTTGTGGCGGCGGATCTTGAGGCTGGGGGTCATTTCCTCGTTCTCGATCGAGAACGGCTCGTCGGCGAACGTGTACTGGCGCACCTTCTCGATCACCGAGAGGTCGGTGTTCACCCGGTCGACCGCCGCGCGGATCGCGGTGCGGAAGGCGGGCAGGTTCTGCAGCGCCCTGAAGTCGAACTTCTCGTCGTTGGCCTTGGCCCATTCGAGCGCCCAGTCGGCATCGGGCACGACCAGCCCGACCACATAGGGCCGCCGGTCGCCATGGACCATGGCCTGCGCGATTTCCGGCTGAAGGGTGAGCATCGATTCGATCTTCTGGGGCGAGACGTTGTCGCCCTTGTCGTTGACGATCATGTCCTTCTTGCGGTCGGTGATCCTGATCCGCCCGCGTTCGTCGACATGGCCGATGTCGCCGGTGTGCAGCCAGGCACCTTCGCCCGAATCGACCAGCACCGCCCGGGTCGCCGCATCGTTCTGCCAGTAGCCCTGCATGACCAGTTCGCCGCGCACCAGGATCTCGCCGTCCTCGGCGATCCTGAGGTCGACCCCGCGCAGCGGCGGACCGACGGTGGCATGGTCGATGCCGGCGGAGGGCCGGTTGCAGCTGATGATAGGGCCGGCCTCGGTCTGGCCGTAGCCTTGCAGCAGGGTCAGCCCCATCGAATCGAAGAACACCCCGATCTCGGGATTGAGCGGCGCCCCGCCCGAGACCAGCGCCTTGATCCGGCCGCCGAACCTGGCGCGGACCTTGGGGCGCAGGGTGTGTTCGAGCACCAGGTTCATCGCCTTGTCGCCGAAGCGCCAGCGGCCCTGCTGGCGCCGGTCGCCGAGGCCCATCGCCAGTTCCATCAGCTTGGCGGCAACCGCGCCCTGCTTCTCGATCTGCTTCATGATGCGCGTGCGCAGCACTTCGAACAGGCGGGGCACCACGACCATGATCGTCGGGCGCACTTCCTCGATGTTCGAGGCCAGCTTGTCGAGCCCTTCGGCATAGTAGATCTGCCCGCCGACGCCGATCGGCAGGAACTGGCCGCCGGTATGCTCGTAGGCATGGCTGAGCGGCAGGAACGAGAGGAAGGTCTCGCTGCGGTCCAGCCCGAAGTCCTCCATGACGATCTGCGCCGCGCCCGCGACATTGGTCAGCAGCATGCCGTGGTGCTGGCGCACCCCGCGCGGGGCGCCGCCGGTGCCGCTGGTGTAGATGATGCAGGCCAGGTCCTCGCGGCCCACGCCGACCAGCTGCGCCTCGACTTCGGCGCGCGCGGCCACCGGATCGCCGGTGAAGAAGCCGTCCCAGTCATGCGTCTCGAACGTGCCGCCCTGCAGCGCGGGCAGCTTCTCCATGCCGATCACGTGGCGGCACAGGTCGGTCTGGACGATGGCCGGCAGCAGCGCCTTGCCGAGCTTGGCCGAGGACACGATCGCGGCGCTTGCGCCCGAGTTCTCGAGGATGTGGATGTGATCGCGGGTGGTGTTGGTGGTGTAGGTCGGCACCGTCACGCAGCCCGCCGCCATGATCGCGAGATCGGCGATGCACCACTCCGGCCGGTTTTCCGAGACGATCAGCACCCGGTCGCCCGCGCGCAGGCCCATGCGCCGCAGCCCGGCCGCCATCAGGCAGACCCGCCGCGCGACTTCGGCCCAGGTGATCGGCTGCCAGGCGCCGCCCTGCTTGGACCACAGCATCGCAGTTTCGCCGAGGGCATCCGCGCGCTTCAGGAACAGCGAGACGACGTTGGGGCTGCTGTCGAAGTCAACAAGGTCCATGTTGACCGGTATCCTCTCGTAAAATGGCGGCACTTGCGTGAATGCCGAAGGGCCGTCCGCATGACGACGTTAGGGCAACGTTTAGGCGCGGGCACAGGTTGCGACAAGCGCAGCCCGTACCGTGCACGGAAACGTCAGGTGAGGAAGACGAAGGCTATTCGCGGCCCACGGCGTCGGCGATGGAGCCGAATCCATCACGCTTCATGAGCGATGTCAGACCCTTGCAGATCCTGCGGGCGATGTTCGGGCCCTCGTAGACCATGGCGCTGTAGACCTGCACGAGGCTGGCACCGGCACGGATGCGGGCCCAGGCGTCTTCGGCCGTGGCGATGCCGCCGACACCGACGAGCGGAATCGCCCCGCCGGTCGCCTTGCGGAAATCGCGCAGGCGCTGCAGCGCCAGGTCGCGCAGCGGCGCGCCGGAAAGCCCGCCGGTCTCGCCCGCATGAGGCGAGGCGAGGGCCGGGCGCGAGATCGTGGTGTTGGAGACGATCAGCGCGCCGAGCTTGCGGTCGATGGCGATGCGGGCGATCGCGTCGATGTCGGCCGCTTCGAGATCGGGCGCGACTTTCAGGAACACCGGCGGACGGCGGGACGAACCGCAGGCCTCGTCGCGCGCGGCGATCACCGCGTCGAGCAGGCCGGTCAGCGCCGATTCGTCCTGCAACGCCCGCAGGCCCGGGGTGTTGGGGCTGGAGATGTTGACCGCAAGGTAGGTGGCATGCGGCGCCATCATCCGCGCCATCGTCGCATAATCGGCGACACGGTCGTGCGAATCCTTGTTGGCGCCGATATTGATGCCGACCACGCCCGGCCGGTCGCGCCGGGCCGCAAGACGCGCCAGCGCCGCCTCGCCGCCCTTGTTGTTGAAGCCCATGCGGTTGATCACCGCGCGGTCCTCGACCAGCCGGAACAGGCGCGGCTTGGGATTGCCGGCCTGGGGCAGCGGGGTGATCGAACCGACTTCGGCAAACCCGAATCCGAGCGCCAGCAGGGCATCGGGCACTTCGCCGTCCTTGTCGAAGCCGGCGGCCATGCCGACCGGATTGGGGAAGGCGATTCCCGCCACTTCGCTGGCCAGCGAAGCCGGACAGGCAGGGGCGCGGCCCGGGCCGGCCAGCTTGAGCCCGGCAAGGGCAAGACCATGGGCAGACTCGGCATCGAGTCGGAACAGAGCGGGGCGGATCAGGGAATACAGCACGACCGCGCGCATAAACCGGACCGCCGTCCGGCTCAAACCCTTCTTGCGCGCCGTCACCGCGTGCCGGGAACGGCGAAATTCCGCCATCGCGGTGGGATTCGAGCCACGCCGTGTCGCAATTATACAATAAATCGGCGGTGCCCTTGCATACAGGGGAGATGCGACCCGAAGGGCTCGTAGCGGGATGCGCACGAGTTCTTTATTACCTAAGGGCGGTTTCCGGCTTGCCGGGAACCGCCTTTTTTTCGCCCTTGCACGAGCGACTTAGGCAAGCACCGTGGCATTTTCGCAACAAGGTGCGCGCGAATGGGCATTGAAAGCCCGGGGTTCCTGCACTAGGTGCAAATCGGAAGAAATCGATCCACTTTGCCCGCGGGTCCCGAAAGCTCCGAATCGATGCGTTTATCGAGCATGGCGGATTATGCCGTCGTCATCATGTCTGCTGCCGCCCGGCATTGCGGCGGGTGTCCGCTCGTGGCGGGCGATTCGAAGCATGGGCGAGTCTCGGCCGCGCAACTGGCCGAGGAAACCCGGCTTCCCGCACCCACGGTGCAGAAGCTGGTGAGCAAGCTGACCGCAGCAGGCCTGCTGATCTCGTCGCGCGGGGTGGGCGGCGGCCTCAAGCTGGCCCGCTCGCCCGAGTCGATTTCGGTTGCGGATATCGTCGAGGCAGTCGAAGGGCCCATCGCGCTGACGGCCTGTCTCGAAAAGGGCAAGTCCGGCGGGAATTCCGCCGACCAGCCAGATTGCCAGATCGAGGGTGGCTGCCATGTGCGCCCGCATTGGCCGCAAGTGAATGCGGCGCTGCGCGGCGCTCTGGCGCAAGTGGCCCTGACCCAGCTCGTCGAGGAAGTTTGAATGACCGAAGAAACCGCTCCCGCCTTAGGCACTGACGCGCCCGAACTGCGCGACCAGGCCGCGCGTGAGGCTGCGGCCCGCGTGGCGGAGTACGAGCACGGCTGGGTCGCCGACATCGAGCAGGAATATGGCCCCAAGGGCCTGTCCGAAGACACTGTCCGCTTCATCTCGGCCAAGAAGGACGAGCCGGAGTGGATGCTGGAATGGCGCCTCAAGGCCTATCGCCGCTGGCTGGACATGCCGATGCCCGACTGGGCCAAGCTCAATGTCCCGCCGATCGACTATCAGGATGCCTACTATTGGGCCGCGCCCAAGAAGAAGCCGACGCTGAACAGCCTCGACGAGGTCGATCCCGAGATCCTGCGCGTCTACGAGAAGCTGGGCATTCCGCTGGAGGAGCAGAAAGTGCTCGCCGGGGTCGAGGGTTCGCGCAAGATCGCAGTGGACGCCGTGTTCGATTCGGTTTCGGTCGCCACCACCTTCCGCAAGGAGCTGGAGCAGGCGGGCGTGATCTTCCGCTCGATCTCCGAGGCGATCCGCGAATACCCCGAACTCGTCAAGAAGTGGCTCGGCAAGGTCGTGCCGGTCCAGGACAACTACTTCGCCGCGCTCAACTGCGCGGTCTTCTCGGACGGCACCTTCGTCTACATCCCCGAGGGCGTGCGCTGCCCCATGGAGCTCTCCACCTATTTCCGCATCAACGCGGAGAATACCGGCCAGTTCGAACGCACCCTGATCGTGGCCGAGAAGGGCAGCTACGTCTCCTATCTCGAAGGCTGCACCGCGCCGATGCGCGATGAGAACCAGCTTCACGCCGCCGTGGTCGAACTGGTCGCGCTGGACGATGCCGAGATCAAGTACTCGACCGTGCAGAACTGGTATCCCGGCGATGCGAACGGCAAGGGCGGCATCTACAACTTCGTGACCAAGCGCGGCCTGTGCCAGGGCGCCCGCTCGAAGATCTCGTGGACCCAGGTGGAAACCGGCTCGGCGATCACCTGGAAGTATCCCAGCTGCGTCCTCAACGGCGAGGATTCGGTGGGCGAGTTCTACTCGGTGGCGGTCACCAACAATTACCAGCAGGCCGATACCGGCACCAAGATGATCCACAACGGCAAGGGCAGCCGCTCGACGATCATCTCCAAGGGCATCTCGGCCGGCAAGAGCAACAACACTTATCGCGGCCTTGTGCGCGTGGCCGCGAATGCCGAGGGCGTGCGCAACTTCACCCAGTGCGATTCGCTGCTGCTGGGCAAGGACTGCGGCGCCCACACCGTGCCCTATATCGAGGTGCGCAACCCCAGCGCCCAGATCGAGCACGAGGCGACCACCAGCAAGATCAGCGACGACCAGATGTTCTACGCGCAGCAGCGCGGGCTCGATACCGAGCAGGCAGTGGCGCTGATCGTCAACGGCTTCGCCAAGGAAGTGCTGCAGCAGCTGCCGATGGAGTTCGCCGTCGAAGCGCAGAAGCTGCTGGGCATCAGCCTTGAAGGAAGCGTGGGGTGACTTGCGCCATTCCCGCTCCCCTCTCCCCTGTGAGTGCGGCGGCCAAGGCCAGTTGGCCGCTGGATCGCACCCATGGGAACAAAGACAAAAGACACGAAGGACCAATCCATGACCGCCGCCCGTAAAACCCTCGGCATCAGCAAGGACGCCGCGCCGAAGGCGGACGCCAAGGCCAGCTTCAACGTCACCGGCGCGCGCCTCGAAACGCTGAAGGAGCGGGCCAAGGAAATGCGCCGCAACCCCAGCGAGGCGCAGAAGGCGCTCTGGGCGGAGCTTTCGGGCTCGAAGCTGGGCGGCGTGAAGTTCACCCGCCAGTCGGTGGTCGGCTCGACCATCGTCGATTTCGCCTGCCCCTCGCGCTGGATCGTCGTGCAGCTCAGCGCCGAGGACTCCAACCCCGACGTCAACGAGCTGCAGGACCGCAAGCTCATCGAAGTCGGCATCCGCGTGCTGCGCTTCTCCGAGGACGAAGTGCTGGAGCGCATCGAGGGCGTCGTGCGCGAGATCACCACCGAACTCAACGTGCCGTTCGACAAGCGCTCCGCGCGCCGCAAGGCCGGTGCCACTGCCGCCCCCCGTTTCGACGAGGGAGCCGAAGGATGACCATGCTCAAGATCGATAACCTTCAGGCCAATGTTGCCGACAAGCAGATTCTCAAGGGTCTCTCGCTGACGATCAATCCGGGCGAGATTCACGCGATCATGGGGCCGAACGGCGCGGGCAAGTCGACGCTGGGCTACACGCTGGGCGGCCGTCCGGGCTATGAGGTGACCGGCGGTTCGGTGGACTTCAACGGCCAGGACCTGCTCGAACTGGAACCGCATGAGCGTGCCGCCGCCGGCCTGTTCCTCGGCTTCCAGTATCCGGTCGAGATTCCCGGCGTCTCCTTCGTCCAGTTCCTGCGCGAGGCGGCCAATGCCCAGCGCAAGGGCCGCGGCGAGGAACCGCTTTCGGGCGGCGAATTCCTGAAGCTCGCGCGCGAAAAGGCGGGCCTGCTGCGCATGGACATGGACATGCTGAAGCGCCCGGTGAACGTCGGCTTCTCCGGCGGCGAGAAGAAGCGCGCCGAGATGGTGCAGATGGGCATCCTCGACCCGAAGCTGGCGATCCTCGACGAGACCGACTCCGGCCTCGACATCGACGCGCTGCGCATCTGCGGCGAGGGCATCAACGCGATCATGCGCGCGCCCGACAAGGCGGTGCTGCTGATCACCCACTACCAGCGCCTGCTGGACTATGTGAAGCCGGACTTCGTGCACGTTCTGGCCGCTGGCCGGATCGTCAGGTCGGGCGGCCCCGAACTCGCGCTCCAGCTGGAGGAAGAGGGCTACGAGGCCGTCGTCGCATGACCATGGTCTACTTCCTCTGGCACGACAACGATCCGGCGATCGAAGAGGGCGAACTTGTGGGGGTCTATGGCTCGCAGGCGGAAGCCGCCTCGGCCATCGCCCGTTCGGCCCGCCATCCGCAGGGTTTCTCGATCGACGCCCATGTGCTGAGCGGCCGCGTCGCCGCCCTGATCGGGAGCGCGGCCAATGACTGACGCCCTCACGCTGCCCACCCGCAAGGACGAGGACTTCCGCTATTCCGACCTCACCGCGCTGGCCGGCCTCTGGCCGATCGTGCGCGAAGAGATCGTGGTACCCGCCGATGCCGAGCAATCGCTGCAGATCGTCGAGGACGGCGCCGCCGCCGTCGCCCGCCATCTGGTGATCACGCTGGGCGAGCGCGCGAAGTTCGACCTTCGCGTGCTGGCCGCAGGGCCGGTCTATGGCCGCGTGGCGGTGGACGTGCGGCTGGCCGAAGGCGCCGACTTCACGCTGGGCGCAGCGCAGCTCGCCACCGGCAGCGAGACGCTGGAAGTGGTCACCAAGGTGGTCCACGCCGGGCTCAACGCCACCTCCAGCCAGATCGTGCGCACGGTGCTGGCGGGCCACTCGGTCGGCTCCTACCTCGGCTGCATCGGCGTCGAGCGCGGGGCGGACGGCACCGATGCCGAACAGTCGGTCCGCGCCATGCTGCTCGACCGCACGGCGACCGCCAATGCCCGGCCGGAGCTGGAAATCTACGCCGATGACGTCAAGGCGGCACACGGCTGCGCGGTGGGTGAACTCGATGCCAATGGCCTGTTCTACCTGATGAGCCGCGGCCTCACCCCGCCCGAGGCCAAGCGCCTGATGCTGCAGGCCTTCGTCGCCGAAGCCTTCACCGGCGCGCCGGACGAAGACGCGCTGAACGCGGCCGCGATCGCGCGTCTGGAGGCGATCCTGTGAGCCCGGACTCTGCAAACACTGGTACGCTTGTCCTGAAGGACCAGTTCCCCGGGCTTGCGGGCAACTGGCACTACCTCGACACCGGCGCCACCGCGCAGAAGCCGCAGGCGGTGATCGACGCCACCGTCGATGCGCTGGGCCGAGACTATGCGACCGTGCATCGCGGCGTCTATGCCCGCTCCGCCGAGATGACGCTGGCCTTCGAGGCGGCGCGCCGCAAGGTCGCCGCGTTCCTCGGCGGCCACGAGGACGAGGTGGTCTTCACCCGCGGCGCGACCGAGGCGATCAACCTCGTCGCCCAGACCTGGGGCGTGCAGAACCTCAAGGCGGGCGACCGCGTGCTGCTTTCGGTGCTGGAGCATCACTCCAACATCGTGCCCTGGCAGCTCCTGCGCGAGCGTACCGGCGTCGAGATCGACGTCTGCCCGCTGACCGAAGACGGTCAAATCGACCTGGAAGCGGCCGAGCGCATCCTCACCCCCGCGCACAAGCTGGTGGCCTTTGCGCACGTTTCCAACGTGCTCGGCTCCGTGCTCCACGTGGAACATGCGGCCAGGCTGGCCCATGCGGTGGGCGCGAAGCTGCTGATCGACGGCTGCCAGGCCGCACCGCGCATCGCCCTCGACGTGGCGGCGATGCACTGCGATTTCTACGTCTTCTCCGCGCACAAGCTCTACGGCCCCACCGGGATCGGCGCGCTCTGGGCGAGGAAGGCGCTGCTCGATGCCATGCCGCCGTGGCAGGGCGGCGGCTCGATGATCGACCGCGTCACCTTCGAGAAGACCACTTATGCCCCGGCGCCGCAGCGCTTCGAGGCGGGCACGCCGATGATCGTCGAGGCGCTGGGCCTTGCCGCCGCCATCGACTGGCTGACCGCGCTAGGGCTCGACCGTGCCGAGCGCCACGAGCGCGATCTCGCCGCGCGCCTGCGCGCCGAACTGGGCAAGCGCAACGACATCACCCTGTTCGGCCCGGCCGATTCGGTCGGCATCGTCTCTTTCGCGATGGACGGGGTGCATCCGCACGACCTCGGCACCATATTGGATGAAGAGGGCGTTGCGATCCGTGCCGGCCACCACTGTGCACAGCCGCTGATGGACCACCTGGGCGTTCCCGCCACGGCCCGCGCCAGCTTCGGCATCTACAGCGACGACAGCGACATCGAGGCGCTCATCAAGGGTATCGAGCGCACCCGGAGAATTTTTGGATGAGTGACGAGAAGCCCACATTCACCGTCGAGGAAGTCGATTCGGTAGCCCCCGCGCCCCGCGCGCGGGTCGAGGACGTGCCTGTCCCCCCGGCCGAGCGCAAGCGCGACTATCTGGACGGATTCCTGGCCGAAAAGCCGCAGGGAATCGACCCCGGCCAGCCGGGCGGATCGATCTACGACGGCGTGATCGACGCGCTGAAGGAAATCTTCGATCCCGAGATTCCGGTGAACATCTACGACCTCGGCCTGATCTACGGCGTCGAAGTCTCGCCCGAGGCTTCGGTGGCGGTGACGATGACGCTGACCACGCCGCATTGCCCGGTGGCCGAATCGATGCCCGGCGAAGTCGAGATGCGCGTGTCTGCCGTGCCCGGCGTGCGCGATGCCGAGGTCCATCTCGTCTGGGATCCGCCATGGGACATGGCCAAGATGTCCGACGAGGCCAAGCTCGAACTGGGCATGCTCTGATGACGACGCTTGCCCCTGCCGTCACCGCCAAGATCGCTGTGCGCCTGGCCGACTATGCCGACGCGGCCGATGCCGCGCGCATGGTCGCGCTGCTCGACAGCTATGCGCGCGATCCGATGGGTGGGGGCAAGCCGCTGTCCGACGACGTGCGCGCGCGGCTGGTCCCCGGCCTCGCCGCGCACCCCGGCGCCTTCTCGCTGCTGGCCTTCGCCGGTGACGAGGCGCTCGGACTGGCCAACTGCATCACCGGATTCTCGACCTTCGCGGCGCGTCCGCTGGTCAACATCCACGACATGGCCGTGCTGCCCGAGGCACGCGGGCGCGGCGTGGGCAAAGCGCTGATGCTGGCGGTCGAGGACGAGGCCTGTGCGCGCGGCGCCTGCAAGATCACGCTCGAAGTGCTGAGCGGCAATGACACGGCCAAGGGGCTCTACGCCGCGCTCGGCTACGGAGACTATGCGCTGGACCCTGAGGCGGGCACCGCGCTGTTCTGGGAAAAGAAGCTATGACCACCACCACCCAAGCCAAGCCTGCGCGCCAGCGCCCGGCTGCCGTGATCCTCACGCCCAATGCCGAAGCGCGGATCGCCAAGCTGATGGGCGAAGCGCCCGAAGGCACCATCGGCGTGCGCCTCTCCACCCCGCGCCGGGGCTGCTCCGGTCTCGCCTATTCGGTGGACTACGTTGCCGAGGAAAAGGCCTTCGACGAGAAGATCGAGACGCCCGGCGGCCTGTTCTACATCGACGGCGCCTCGGTGCTCTACCTGATCGGCAGCACCATGGACTGGGTGGAGGACGACTTCACCGCCGGCTTCGTGTTCGCCAATCCCAACGCCAAGGGTTCGTGCGGCTGCGGCGAGAGCTTCACGGTTTAATCCCGAAGTCCCCCCAGGGGGGGAGGTATTTCTGCCCCCGCACACAACAAAGGGGCCGATCCCGCCTTGGGATCGGCCCCTTCGTCATTTCACATCCCGCGAAAGGATCACGCCGGCAGCAGGTGCTCCTTGGCGATCTTGTCCTTCCACACCAGCGGGGCGAGCTGGTGGACGTTCTTGCCTTCGGAATCGACCGCCACGGTCACCGGCATGTCCTTGACGGTGAATTCGTAGATCGCCTCCATGCCGAGGTCGGCAAAGCCGACGACCTTGGCTTCCTTGATCGCGCGGGCGACGAGGTAGGCGGCGCCGCCGACGGCCATCAGGTAGGCCGACTTGTGCTGGGCAATGGACTCGGTGGCAGCGGGGCCGCGTTCCGACTTGCCGATGCTGGCGAGCAGGCCCTGGCCCAGCATCATGTCCATGAACTTGTCCATGCGCGTCGCGGTGGTCGGACCGGCCGGGCCGACGACTTCCTCGCGCACCGGATCGACCGGGCCGACGTAGTAGATCACCCGGCCCTTGAACTCGACCGGCAGTTCCTCGCCCTTGGCGAGCATGTCGGAGATGCGCTTGTGCGCGGCGTCGCGGCCGGTGAGCATCTTGCCGTTCAGCAGCAGGCGGTCGCCCTGCTTCCAGCTCTGGACGATCTCGGGGGTGAGGGTGTCGAGGTCGACGCGCTTGGCGCCGGCGTCGGGGGCCCATTCCACCTTCGGCCAGTCGTCGAGGTTCGGCGCCTCGAGGAAGCTCGGGCCCGAACCGTCGAGCGTGAAGTGCGCGTGGCGGGTGGCGGCGCAGTTCGGGATCATGGCGACCGGCTTGCCCGCGGCGTGGCACGGCCAGTCCATGATCTTGACGTCGAGGATGGTGGCAAGACCGCCCAGGCCCTGCGCGCCGATGCCCAGCGCGTTGACCTTGTCGAAGATCTCGATGCGCAGCGCCTCGATGTCGTTCTGGGGCCCGCGTGCCTTGAGCTGTGCCATGTCGATCGGCTCCATCAGGCTCTGCTTGGCAAGCTTGACGCAGTGCTCGGCGGTGCCGCCGATGCCGATGCCCAGCATGCCCGGCGGGCACCAGCCGGCACCCATCTGCGGCAGCATCTCGATCACCCAGTCGACGATGGAATCGCTGGGATTCATCATCTTGAACTTCGACTTGTTCTCCGAGCCGCCGCCCTTGGCGGCGACGTCCACCGAGACCTTGGAGCCCGGGACCATGCTGACCGAGAGCACCGAAGGCGTGTTGTCCTTGGTGTTGCGGCGGGTGAAGGCGGGGTCTGCCAGCACCGAGGCGCGCAGCTTGTTCTCGGCGTTGTTGTAGGCGCGGCGGACGCCTTCATCGACCACTTCCTGCAGCGACTTCTCGGATTCGAGGCGGCAGTTCTGGCCCCATTCGATGAAGACGTTGACGATGCCGGTGTCCTGGCAGATCGGCCGGTGGCCTTCCGCGCACATGCGGCTGTTGGTCAGGATCTGGGCGATGGCATCCTTGGCGGCGGGGCCTTGCTCCGCCTCGTAGGCGTCGCCCAGCGCGCGGATATAGTCCATCGGGTGGAAGTAGCTGATGTACTGGAGGGCGTCGGCAACACTCTCGATGAGGTCGTCTTCGCGGATCGTCACCATTTCGGCCATGGAAGGGCGCTCCCGGTTTCCTGTCGGTTCACGTGATTTTGCGGGCTCCTTGAGCCTCTTTGAAAATACGCGCAAGCGCGCATTTTGAGCGGCACAGGCTTACGCCCCCACCCGACCTCCCTTCAGGGTACACTCGGGGAGGTCGGGTGGGGGCGTGGGCCGGTGCCGCTCGAACAGGCTTACGGCCCGTTCGCCTGCCAAGGAAGCGCGTTTTCGGCGCGTTTCGCGTCAAAAATCGCAAGTGCCCTATGCAAGTGCCTGTGCCATCGTCCAAACGTCGCGATAGATCGACCAAGGACTTGCAAATGGCTTGGCCTCATTCGCGGCTTGGCCTAGTAAGGCCGCCATCACGTCCGTCTTTGCGGGGGCTGGAGGCGCATATCGCCCCGGACCTGCTCGCAACAGCATGAGGAATGGGACCCAAATGACCTTGACCGAGGATCGGTCCGCCAGCGCGGTTGCCCGCCAGGCCATGATCGTCAGCCAGCTGCGCACCAGCGGCGTCAACGAGCACTGGGTGCTCGAAGCCATGGCCGGCGTTGCCCGTGAGGACTTCGTCCCCGCCGGCATGCGCGATGCCGCCTATATCGACCGCGCCATCGCGCTCGAGAACGGCCGCCAGCTCGCTGCCCCGCTGTTCTACGGCCGCCTGCTGGCCGAAGCCGCCCCGACCAGGGACGACAAGGTCCTGCTGGTGGGCGAAGCCGATGGCTACCTCGCCGCGCTGCTGCGCCCGCTGGTCGGCTCGCTCGACGTGGTCGAACCGGCCGGCGCCAAGGACGTGACCAGCACCGGCCACACCCTGCTGGTGGTCGACGGCGCTGCCGAGGAACTGCCCGAGGCGCTGACCGCCTCGCTCGCCGAAGGGGGCCGCGTGGTCACCGGCCTCGTCGTGCGCAAGGTTGCCCGCCTTGCCACCGGCACCAAGACCGGCGGCGCGCTCGCGCTGCTGCCGCTCGCCGAAATGGGGATTCCGGTCTTGCCGGAGCTTGCCGCTCCCAAACGCTGGAGCTTCTGAGCATGGCCCGGTTCGCGCTGCGTGCCGGGCTACTCACGGGGGGATGTCTGATACTGGCAACGGCCAGCGCACCGGCGCTGGCCGATACCCTCCGCGACGCGCTAGTCCTGGCCTATCAGACCAACCCCACTCTCGAGGCCGCCCGCGCCCAGCAGCGTGCGACCGATGAGGGCGTTCCCATCGCCAAGGCCGCGGGCCGTCCCTCGCTGAGCGCGACCGGGACTTACACCGAATTCGTCCAGCAGAGCAGCAACGCCTACACCGCGCCCGACCGCGTGGTGACCGGGGCGGCCGATCTCGGCGTGCCGATCTATTCGGGCGGCGCCGTGCGCAGCCGCGTTGCGGCTGCCAAGATCCGCGTCGCTGCCGGACAGGCGGACCTCAGAGGATCGGAGAGCGCGCTGTTCTCCTCGGTGGTCGCCGCCTACATGGACGTGATGCGCACCGAGGCGATCGTCGGCCTCAACCGCAAGAACGTGAACGTGCTGCAGGTCAACCTGCAGGCCACCAGCGACCGTTTCGAGATCGGCGAACTGACCCGCACCGACGTCGCCCAGTCGCAGTCCCGCCTCGCGACCGCGCGCAGCGACTTGCGCACCGCCGAGGCCAACCTCGCCGCCGCGCGCGAGACCTATATCCGCCTGATCGGCAAGGCGCCCGAGACGCTCGACACCCCGCCGCCGCTGCCCAACCTGCCGGCCAATGCCGAAGAGGCGGTGCAGAGCGCGCTCGATGCCAATCCCGACATCCTCGCCTCGCGTGAGCGCAGCAAGGCGGCGGAAAAGGACATCGACGTCGCCGGTGCCGGCCGCCTGCCGACCGTCTCGCTCTACACCTCGGGCACCTACAACAACTATCTCGGCACGCTGGGCGGCATCAACCATGCCGCGACCCCGCAGACCGACCGTTCGGCCACCGCCGGCGCGCGGATCTCGATCCCGATCTTCCAGGGCGGCCTTCCCGCCGCCCAGCGCCGCCAGGCCCAGGCCACCGCCTCGGCCACGCTGGAACAGGAAATCGCCACCGAGCGCGACGTGATCGCGCAGGTTCGCTCCGCCTATACCGCCTGGATCGCCTCGAAGGACCTGATCGTCTCGACCCAGACCGCGGTCGACGCCGCCGCGCTCAGCCTCGAGGGCGTGCGCGCGGAGAACTCGGTGGGCAACCGCACGATCCTCGACATTCTCAACGCCGAGCAGGAACTGCTCGATGCGCAGGTCCAGCTCGTCACCGCCCAGCGCAACGCCTATGTCGCCGGGTTCAGCCTGCTCGCCGCGATGGGCCGGGCCGAGGCCCGCGACCTCAACCTCGACGGCGGCACGCTCTACGACCCGGCGGTCAATTACGACCGCGTGAAGGGCAAGTTCCTCGACTGGCAGAGCGACCCGGCGCCGGTGGCCAAGTCCACCCGCACCGTTGACACGCCGGTGCAGGACGGCGAAATTCGCGGGGAGTAACTCTCTCTTAACCGTGATTCGCGGACAAGCATGGGGTGCGCGCCGCAGGGATGGTCCCGGCGGCGCGAAACGGGGCGCAAGGTGGGGCCTGGGCAATGCGGCAGAATGGTGAACCCTCGGTCGAGGAGATCCTCCAGTCGATCAAGCAGGTGATCGCGCGCGACAACCGGGCGATGGCCCGCAGCGAACGCCAGCGCCGCGCCGGCGAACCCGCGCGCCCGCACACGCATGCCGCCCTCTACGAGGACGATGTCTTCGAACTGCCCGAGGCCGCCGAACTCGATCCGGCCGATGACGCCGACGACATGGCCGCCGAGGAACCGGCGCTGCTCGACGACGATGCCCGCGTGTCGATGCGCGAATCGCTGGCAGCCCTCGCCATGCTGTCGGAGCCCGGGGTGCCGCCGCAGATCGTCCGCTCGGGCGAAACCTCGCTCGAAGGGCTGACCCGCGAACTGCTGCGCCCGGCGCTGGCCGAATGGCTCGACAAGAACCTGCCGCCGATGGTGGAGCGCCTCGTCGCCGCCGAAATCGCCCGCATCGTCGGCAAGAAGCTCTGATATACCGGATCCGGGGCTGACCGCTGAAACCGGGGGGGCTGGACCTGGACGCCCCGGCTTCCTAACTCGGTCCCATGGCAAGACCCGATCCAGCGCTGCTCGACACCGCGCGTTACCCGTTTTCGTGCGCGATTGAGCCGCGCTTCAGCGATCTCGACCTCAATCACCACATCAACAACGTGGCCATGGCGGGCATGCTCGAGGACGGGCGCGTGCGCTTCTACCGCGCCGCCAGCGGCCAGGAAGACTTCGCGGGACTGGCGACGATGGTCGCCAGCATCGCCATCGAATACCTCGGCGAAACCCACTACCCGGAAACGCTGACCATCCACGGCGCCATCGAGAAGCTGGGGCAAAGCAGCCAGCAGGTCGTCCAGATCGTCACCCAGGGCGGCAAGCCGGTGGTCTTTGCCCGCACGGTGATCGTCATGGTCGGCCCGCAAGGCCCGGCGCCGCTGCCCGAGGCCTATCGCGCCCGCGCCGCCGAGTGGTCGCTGCGCCCGTGACGGCCTCGCAGCACGAGATCGCCAAGGCGCAGGATGCCCTCGCCAAGGCCGGCGGCGACCAGATCCAGCGCCACATCTTCCTTTGCGCCGAACCGCAGAAAGGCGAATGCTGCTCGCCGGAAAAGGGCGCAGCGGCCTGGAAATACCTCAAGAAACGGCTCAAGCAGCTTGGCCTCGACGGTAACGGGGGAATCGCCCGCAGCAAGGCGGACTGCCTGCGCATCTGCTTTGCAGGGCCGGTGGCGGTCGTCTGGCCCGACGGCGTCTGGTATCACTCCTGCACCGAAGACGTGCTGGAACGGATCATCCAGCAGCACCTGATCGGTGGCGAACCGGTCGAGGAATTCCGTCTCCGCAGCGGTCCGGCCTGACGCCTGCCCCCCGCGTTACTTCTCCTGTGGCTCGTCCTCGAAAGGGTCGACGATCGATTCGTCGTGCCCGGTCCCGCTCGACAGGAAGGCCAGCCCCATCAGCGCCGAGGCCAGCAGCATCGAGAAGCCCACGCCGACGGCGGTGGCGATGTAGAAGTGGACCGAAACCGTTCCGTTCGAACGGTAAAGCAGGATCACCGAGGCCAGCACCAGCCCCACGGTGACGATCATCATGTAGGCCATGATCCGGCGATAGCGCGCCCAGGCATGGGCGGCCTTTTCGGGATCCTCGAGAGGCGAACGCGGGAACATCCGGCCCATGTGGCGCTTCCCGAGGCCGCGAGCAAGCGAATCCCGCAGGCAATCCGGATGCGGGCCCAGGCGGCGTGGAAACATTCAGCGGGGAGCGGAGCGACCGAGTTGGGTGGCTGGCGGACGCTTCCCCAACCACCCCGCTCATGCTGAGCTTGTCGAAGCATGGGAGACGTGGTGCCCTGCCTCGCGGGCCTTCGACAGGCTCAGGCTGAGCGGGTGGAGAGGTCTGCTTAGGGTGGGAAGCGGACTTCTACCTTAAGGGCTAATTCGATTTTTCAGATCCCCAGTAGGCCAGATAATGTTCATGCTCTCCAAAAATCTGTGAGAATTCTGGATAAGGGATACCAATAATATCCACCTCGATCTCACCAAGAATTGGACAATCATGGATGCAGATTGCGATGCACTCAAGACCAATGGCATTCTGCAATTCTATCCGAAGCCCAACCCCGTGATCGGTAATGTATTCTCCGTCCACAATGTTTGCATGGCGACTGATACAGTAAGCAGGCGTTGGCTCAAATTTAGCATTCACCACCCCCATTGGCGGGTCGAGCGCCACAACTTTGGCATTTCCGATTAACGTACCTGCCTCGAAAATTTTCATCTGCATCCAGCGAATGAAGCACAGTTCTATGATTTCCGAAAAGGGGCGTAAACGACCGCTCGAATTTTTCCACGCCGCCTAGGCAAACGGACGAAGTGGCGGCGCCCCTGCGGCTGTGATAATCTCGAGTCCGCGAACCGTACAACGGGGGCGAGAGGAGAGACGCGAACAATGACGATTGCGCGCATTATCGAGGGCCGGGGGCCCGTCCAGACCTGCCAGATCGATACCGTCGTCAGCGAGGCCGCCGGGATTCTGGCGCAGCGACGCATCGGTGCCCTGCCGATCATGGACGGCGACACGCTCGTCGGCATCTTTTCCGAACGCGACGTGCTCTACCGCCTGCATGACAGCGGCCCGGACATGCTGCAAAAGCCCGTTGCCGAAGTGATGACCTCGCCGCCGGTGACGGTCGAACCTGCCACCCCGGTGCTGAGCGCGCTGGCGCTGATGACCCGGCGCCGCATCCGCCACCTGCCGGTGGTCCAGGACGGGCGCATGGTCGGCTTCGTCTCGATCGGTGATCTGGTGAAATACCGCATCGACAAGGTGGAATCCGAAGCCGCCGCGATGCGCGACTATATCCAGATGGCCTGAGTCGGTTCAAAAATCCGCCTTCGGCGAATTTTGCGGCACCGGCCGGCCTCAGGATACACGCGCAAGTGGTCGTGGGGGTAGTCGTGGGGGAGGGGCCGGTGCCGCCTCTAAACCTTGTCGGAACGCGCCGCGAGGCTTACATCGCGGCCATGGACCAGACCGTAACACTCAGCCACTCGGCAGCGGCGCGCGTCGCCGCGATCGCCGAAAAGCAGGGCAAGCCCGCGATCCTTCGCCTCTCGGTGGAAGGCGGCGGCTGCTCGGGCTTCCAGTACAAGTTCGGCCTCGCCGAAGCGCCCGAAGCCGACGATGCGGTGGCCGAGACCGATGGCGTGCGCCTCGTTGTCGATTCCGTCAGCCTCGACCTCGTCAGTGGCTGCGTGGTCGATTACGTGGAATCGCTTGGCGGCGCCGCGTTCCGGGTCGAGAATCCCCAGGCCGCCGCCGGCTGCGGGTGCGGGTCCAGCTTCTCCGTATGAAAAAGATCGCCACGTTCAACATCAACGGGGTCAAGGCCCGCCTGCCCCGCCTGCTCGAATGGCTGGAGGAAACCCGCCCCTCCGTCGCCTGCCTGCAGGAGATCAAGAGCCAGGACGAGGGCTTCCCGATCGCCGAGTTCGAGAAGATCGGCTATCACGGCATCTGGCACGGCCAGAAGGGCTTCAACGGCGTCGCCATCCTCGCCGACGGCGAAAAGCCGGTCGAGATCCAGCGCGGGCTGGAGGGCGAACCCGAAGACGACCATTCGCGCTATCTCGAGGCGGACGTGTTCGGCCTGCGGGTAGTGTGTATCTACCTGCCCAACGGCAACCCGGTGCCCGGCCCCAAGTTCGACTACAAGCTGCGCTGGATGGAGCGCCTGCGCCGCCGCATGGCCGCGATCCGGGCCGAGGAAGTGCCCGCGATCATCACCGGCGACTACAACGTGATCCCGACCGATCAGGACATCTGGTCGCCGTCTGCGATGGCCGCCGACGCGCTGATGCAGCCGGAATCGCGTGATGCCTATTTCCGCCTGCTCGGTGACGGCTGGACCGACGCCGTGGCCACGCACAACCCGCGCGGCGGCATGTGGACCTTCTGGGATTACCAGGCGGGCGCCTGGCAGCGCGACCACGGCTTCCGCATCGACCATGCGCTGCTCTCGCCCGAACTGGCCGACCGGCTGCACGCCTGCGGCATCGACAAGGCCTATCGCGGCCGCGAGAAGGCCAGCGACCATACCCCGGTCTGGGTGCAGCTCCGCGACTGATCCCGAGGGAGAGGGGTTGTTTGTGAATCCGCCGTGGGCGGATTTGCGGCACCGGCCCTCTCCCCAAATACCCGCACGGGCATTTTTCAAACACGCAAACGAGAACGGGCCCGGAAGCAATGTGCTTCCGGGCCCGTTCTCTTCTGGAGGCGGGGATAAGCCCGCGATCCGCTGTCTCAGCGATAGAAGATGTGATCGTCGACCTGGGCGATCTTGGTCAGGCGCCACTTGGGCGAGACGCGCTTGGCGTGGAAGAACAGGGCGTCGTCCGCCTCGCTCTTCCAGCTTTCTTCCACTGCGATACGGGCGATGGCCAGGGCTTCGCGCCAGTCGGCCGACGACTCGCGGATGCTGGGCATGTGCTTGCCCTGCACGAACGAGAACTGGCCCGGCTGATAGACCACGCCGCAGTAGCTGGCGGGGAAACGACCGGATTCGGCGCGGTTGATGACCACGCGGCCCACGGCAAGCTGGCCTTCCAGCGTTTCGCCGCGTGCTTCGAAATAGATGGCGCCGGCAAGGCAGCGCGTCTGGCGATCGACCGAACCGCCGCTGGGCTGCATGGCAACCAGTTCGGCAAGGGAATCGGCGTCCTGCGGATCGCTTTGGGTGGCATCTTCGGCCTGGCTGTCCGTCACGGCTGCCCCGTCGGTGGGGAGGGACTGGACGACCGGCGTCGAAACGAATGCCGTCTGGGTTTCCGATTTAGCTGCAACCAGAACCGGCTGGTTTGCGGCAGCGCCCGAACCCTGTGCGCTGAAGAGGGCGGTCATAACCGTTGCAGCAAGCGCGACCACGCTTGCCCACTGCACTTTGCTTCGCATTTATTCTTGTTCAAAGGCGGTGAACCAGTCCGACGCAGGCGGGAACGAAAGGCTCTTTAGAGCGTTATCGTTCGCAAATCCTGCCGACGATTCCCCGTCTGCGTGCTAGCCAGGCGGACCGAATTGTTGCCCAAGCCGCATTCGCGTGTGAAGGGCCACTTAACTTGCGAGCCGTGCAAGTCAACCTGAATTAGCCGCCGATGCCGATGAGTCGTTCGGGCCTTGCGACGTCCAGTTCGACGATCCAGAGGTCCGGGTCCTGCGCCCCGCGCTTCTCGACATAGTTCGAAAAGTCCCGCGAATCGGGCGTTTCCTGCCGTTTCGAACAGGTCCAGGCCCGGCTGCCGTCGTGCTGCGGCATGCGTTCGTAAGCCCTTGCATCGCGACCGTTTTCGAGCAGCACGAGCATGATCGTCCCGGCGTCGCGTTCACCCTTTTGCATAACCATGCCAAACCCGCCGGCACTTTCAGCGGCACGGATCAGGGCACCGACCTCGAGGTGCGCGGGCAGGCGGGCATCCATGGGTCAGGCGACCCCGGCGTAGCCGCGCAGGCCCGAAAGCGCGATGCGCGAACGCATGAACGTGCCGGTCCCGCGCCCCACTTCGTCCCCGGATTCATCGATCAGCCGGGATTCGGCGACCAGCACGCGGCGGCGGCCACTGACCCAGCGCCCTTCGGCGACGATCGAACCGCCCTTGATGGGCTTGCTCAGCAAGAGGTTGAACGAGGTGGTCAGCAGGAAACGGTCCGTGACCAACGTATTGGCCGCATAGAAGGCGGCATCGTCGAGCATCTTGAAATAGATCGTGCCATGCGCGGCGCCCGCCGCGTGGAAGCACGCAGGATCGACATCGAACCGGATCCGCGCCAGCCCCTCACCGGGAACCTCCAGCCGCGAGGTGAACAGCGCGTTGATCGGTGCCGAGGCATAAAGGCCTTCGAGCGCCCGCCAGTGCAGGGCCGCACCGCTGGCGTCGGCTCCGCTGACTTCGGGGTCGATCCCAGACACTGTGGAACCGACCTCAGAGTCCTCAGGCGGCATCGCGGTCGATGACATTGCTGATGAGGCTGTAGATCGCCTCGGTGCCGGGCGCATCGATCAGTGCCTCGTGCATGCGTTCATCGCGCATCATGCGCGAGATCGCGGCCAGGGCATGGAGATGGGCAGCGCCCGCCGCTTCGGGCGAGAGCAGGCCGAACACGATGTCGATCGGCATGCCGTCGGCCGCTTCGAATTCCACGGGCGAATCGAGCCGGATAAACACCGCGACGGGACGGGTGATGCCGCTCATGCGGGCGTGGGGAATGGCAATTCGACGACCGAATCCGGTGCTGCCGAGCGCCTCGCGTTCGAGAATGCGGGTCAGCACCATCTCGCGGTCGAGCCCGTAGACGGTGTGGAATACGTCGGCAAGGCGGCCCAGGATGGACGCCTTGGTGTCTGCGCTGGCCGTGGTCACGGCATCGGGCAACAGAGTGAAAAGACTGCTCATTTTCGGTTCTGATTCTGATTCAAGATCGGTTGCTAATGGTTAAACGTCCACAACCCCCGGGGGTACCGGGGGCTGCTTCCTCTCCTCCGATCAGAAGTGCAGGCGCCGGGAGACGCTGTGGTCGCGTCAGTGCGGCTCGACCCAGCCAATCGAACCGTCGCCGCGGCGGTAAACCATATTATGACGGCCAGTGCCAGCGTTTTTGAACAGCAATGCCGTAGTATTACGCAGGTCCAGCATCATCACCGCGTCCGAAACCGTGGCCTCGGGAACGTCCACGCGGGTCTCGGCAATGACGACGGGGGCGTCCTCGACCTCGGCCTCGTGATCGTCTTCGACAAGCGTGTCTTCAAAGATCGTGTAGGCGGCTTCCTCGGCGGCCACGGCAAAGGCGGTCTGCTCGTGCCGGTCCTTGATGCGGCGCTTGTAGCGGCGCAGCTGCTTGTCGATCTTCTCCGATGCCTGGTCGAGCGCGACATGGGCGTCCTGGGCAAGGCCAGTGCCCTTCAGCACGAGATTCTGCATCACGTGCATGATGATATCGCAGCGGAAAGCCCCGGCGGGCGCACGACCGAATGTGACATGCGACGACAGCGCGCGGCTGAAGTACTTGTCGATGATCGTCGTCAGTCGTTCGCTGGTGTGGATCTGCAGGGCCTCGCCAGTTTCAACCTGGTGACCAGAGACGCGGATGTCCATGAGCGAATACTCCTTCTGCTATGATATCATTCACCCCAGAGCGGGGTATCGACCGACTTGAGAAACTCCCCGTGAAGAGAAAGTTCCGCTTCGGTAGCCGCGTGGGGACGCGGCTGGCGGAAGGGGCGGTCCTTGCGCACAAGGACTTTGGCTTCCGCCACGATTTCAGTGGTTTCGGCCCCCAGTTCGAGACCGATCTGGCGACCACCGCGCAGTTCAACGTAGACCTGCGCCAGCAGTTCCGCGTCTAGAAGCGCGCCGTGCTTGGTACGATGACTTCGATCAATTCCGTAGCGCGTGCAAAGCGCGTCGAGCGAAAGCTTGGCGCCCGGGTGACGCACCTTGGCCAGCGCCACCGTATCGACCATGCGCGCACGGTCGACCTTGGGCAGGCCGATCCGCTCCAGTTCGTGATCGATGAAGTTGAAGTCGAACGCGGCATTGTGCGCGATCATCGGGCTGTCCTCGATGAAGTCGAGGAAATCCTGCGCGCCTTGCGCGAACAGCGGCTTGTCGGCGAGGAAGGCGTCGGACAGCCCGTGCACCGCCTCGGCCTCGGCCGGCATCGTGCGTTCGGGGTTGAAATAGGCGTGGTAGCTACGCCCGGTCAGCACCCGGTTGACCATCTCGATGCAGCCGATTTCGACCAGTCGGTCCCCGTTCTTGGGGTCGAATCCCGTGGTTTCGGTATCGAAGATGATCTCTCGCATCTGTTCTCATATCTGCCTGCCGGGACGGCTTCGCAAGGCCCCGGGAACGATTATTCCGGTTGACCCAACGCGCGCAGGATGCGCTCCACCTCTTCCCGTGTTCCTGCATGCGACAGGCCGGTGTCGATGACATGGTCGGCACGCCTGCGTTTTTCCGCATCCGGCACCTGAAGTGCCAGAATTTGTTCGAATTTCTCCTCGGTCATGCCGGGCCTTGCCAGCACGCGGGCGCGCTGCACATCGGCCGGGGCGGAGACCACGGCCACGGCGTCGAGCCCTTCGTGGCCGCCTTTTTCGTAGAGCAGCGGAATATCGAAAACCACTAGGGGCGCATCGGCATTTTCCCTTAGGAAAATCTGCCGTTTGACCGCGACCGCGGGGTGGACGATCGATTCGAGTCGCGCCATCGCCTCGCGGTTGCCGAACACTGCCGCGCCCAGCCGGGCGCGGTCGACCCCCTGCGGCCCGGTGGTGCCGGGAAAGGCCGCCTCGATCGCGCCGAGCAAGGCCCCTTGCGGACCTTGCAGTTCATGCACCGCCGCATCGGCGTCGAAGACCGGAACCCCCAGTTCGCGCATCATCGCCGCCACGGTCGACTTGCCCATGCCGATCGAGCCGGTGAGGCCGAGGATCTTCGGGCCGGCTCTGTCGCTGCCGGTCACGCTTCCAGCCGGCGGCGCAGCTCTTCGTCGCTCGCCGCATCGCGCGGCGGCTTCACGCCGAAGAAGTGAGAGAAGGCGACGTCGGCCTGGCCGATCAGCATCGCCAGGCCATCGACCGTGGCGAATCCCGCCGCGCGCGCCGCCTGCAGGAAGGCCGTGTCGCGCGGGCTGGTGACGATGTCGTAGACCACGCTGCCCGGAGGCGCGTGGGTGAAATCGAAGGGCAGGGCCTCCTGCCCGGTCATGCCGAGCGGGCTGGCATTGACGACGAGGTCGAAACACTGCGCGCGGTCGTCAAAGGCAAAATCGGTAGGCGCGGCGAAGTGGCCGAGGTGAATCGCGTGATGGTCCTTCTGAGCGGTGAGCTCGTCCAGCATCGCGCGGGCCTTGTCCGGGTCGCGCCCGGCCAGCACCACGACAAAACCGCGCTCGGCCAGCGCCGCGACGATCGCCCGCGAGGCGCCGCCGGTGCCCAGCACCCGCGCCATGCGGAACAGGTGCGTCTCGGCAAGGCGCGATTCCAGCGGCTCGAGGAAGCCCGGCGCATCGGTGTTGTAACCGGTCAGCGTGCCGTCCGCCTCGCGCACCACGGTATTGACCGCGCCGATCCGGGCCGCCAGCGGATCGAGCCGGTCGAGCAGCGGCACGATCGCCAGCTTGTGCGGCATCGTCACGTTGCAACCGCGCCAGTCCGGATCGGTGCGGCGGGCGGCGAGATAGGCGGCCAGCCCTTCGGCGGTGACGAGGCAGCGCGCGTAGCGGGCCGCGATGCCCAGCTGCTCCAGCCAGAATCCGTGGATCACCGGCGACTTCGACTGGGCGATGGGATCGCCGATCACTTCGGCATAAGGGGTGCCGGGCTCCGGCGCGTTCCCGCTTACGGTCATTGTTCGATCTCTCCGAGACGGCGCAGCGCCGCCTGCACTTTCAGCAGCGGCATGCCGAGGATGGTGAAATAATCGCCTTCGATCTTCTCGAACAGCTGCACGCCGCGCGCCTCGATGCGAAACACGCCGACGCAGCCGGCCACTTCGGGCCATTCGGCATCGAGGTAATGCTCGATGAAACGATTCGACATGGGGATGACGTGAAGTGACGCCACGGCGTCTTGCGCCCAGACGATCTCGCCGCCGCGTGCCAGCGCCGCGGCGCTGTGGAGATTCATCGTCTTGCCCGAGAAGAACCGCAGATGCTCGGCCGCCGCCTCGCGGCTGGCCGGTTTGTCGAACCGGCGGCCGCCGCATTCGACCAGGGAATCGCTGCCCAGAACCAGTTCGCCGGAACCGGCTGTGGACATCTGCCCGGCAAGGGCAGTGGATACCGCCAAGGCCTTGGCTTTGGCCAGTTCCAGCGCCACTTCGGCCGGGCTGGCCCCCGCCAATCCCGATTCTATCCACCGCTCATCCACATCGGCAGGCTGGGTCCGGAAGGCGATGCCTGCCGCTTCGAGCATGGCACGGCGCGAGGCGCTCTGGGAGGCGAGTACGATCATCGCTGGTTCCTGGAAATCAGACCGGGCCGCCGATGTCGCGCGCCTGTGCGTCCTCGGCCTTCCGTTCGTTGTAGATATTGATGATTGCCGCCGCGGTTTCCTCGATCGAGCGACGGGTCACGTCGATCACCGGCCAGGAATTGTCCGCGAACATGCGCCGGGCATACTTCAGTTCGTCCTCGACCCTATCGCTCTTCACGTAGTCGGTGTCGGGCGACTGGCTGAGCGAGAGCAGGCGGTTGCGGCGGATCTGGATCAGGCGCTCGGGCGCGGTGGTGAGGCCGACGACCAGCGGCCGCTTCAGCCCGTAGAGCAGCGGCGGCGGCGGGCTTTCCACGACGATGGGGATATTCGCGACCTTGTAGCCGCGATTGGCGAGGTAGATCGAGGTCGGCGTCTTGCTGGTCCGCGATACCCCGGCCAGCACGATGTCGGCCTCTTCCCAGTCCTCCCAGGCAATGCCGTCGTCATGGGCAATGGTGAACTGGATCGCGTCGACCCGCGCGAAGTAGGCATCGTCGAGCCGGTGCTGGCGGCCCGGACGGCCCTTGGCTTCCTGCCCGAGCAGGGCTTCGAGCGCGTCGGTCACCCCGTCGAGCACCGCGATCGCCGGCAGGCCGAGCTGCTGGCAGCGCTCCTCCAGCCGCCCGCGGGTTTCCTCGTTGACCAGGGTGAAGAACACCAGGCCGGGATTGGCGGCGATCTCGCCCATGATCCTGTCGAGGTGCTGCTGCGAGCGGACCATCGGCCAGAAGTGGCGAAGGACATCGGAATCGTCGAACTGGGCGAGCGCGGCCTTGGCGATCATTTCCAGCGTTTCGCCGGTGGAATCCGAAAGAAGGTGAAGGTGGAAACGCGCCATTTTCGGCCTTTTTCGCGGTTTTCAGGGGGTCCACAGAGGCTCTGTGGATATGTCCCGGCATAAACCACGGGATGGATACGGTGACAACTCGCGAGGCCGTTTTCCTCCCCGTTGAACCGATTCAATGGGGTGAGTCTTAAACAAGATTCAAAACCGGCCCACAGCCTGTGGGAAACCGGGATAAAGAATCTTTGACTCAGACTCTACGGAGAGTCGCGGATGACTCTTGAACCTGTTCAGCCCGGGATAAATCGGGCAGGGTTCAGCCGTCCCCGATATCCACAGGACCAACAGACTCTATCATCCTTTTAAGAATCTTATTTTTTTGGACTGGACCTGAATCTCGATGCCTGGCCTTCTTCTCGACACCCTGCGCAAAACGAACCCGGGCAAGCGCCCGATCTGGCTCATGCGCCAGGCGGGTCGCTACCTTCCCGAGTACCGCGCCCTGCGCGCCGACAAGGGCGGATTCCTCGCGCTCGTCTATGACACCGACGCTGCGGCCGAGATCACGCTCCAGCCGATCCGCCGTTTCGGATTCGACGGTGCGATCCTGTTCTCCGACATCCTCATCGTGCCCTACGCGATGGGCCAGGACCTTCAGTTCCTCGCCGGCGAAGGCCCCAAGCTCTCGCCGCGCCTGGTCGACAGCGCCCTCGGCGGCCTTTCCGCCGTGCCCGAGCGGCTGACTCCGATCTACGAGACCGTGCGCAAGGTTCGCGCCGCCCTCGATGCCGACAAGACGATGCTCGGCTTTGCAGGAAGCCCCTGGACGGTCGCTACGTACATGTGCGCGGGCGAAGGCAGCCGGGACCAGCATGAGACCCGCGCCATGGCCTATCGCGACCCTACGGCCTTTGCGGAGATCATTCAGGCTATCGTGGGGGTGACTGTCGAATATCTCAGAGGCCAGATCGAGGCCGGGGCTGAGGCCGTGCAGTTGTTCGATTCATGGGCAGGCTCGCTTTCGCCCGCGCAGTTCGAGCAATGGGTGATCGCGCCCAATGCCGCCATCGTCGCCGCGATCAAGGCGCGCCATCCCGAGACTCCGATCATCGGCTTCCCCAAGGGGGCCGGCGAAAAATTGCCCGCCTATGCCCGCGAGACCGGGGTGGACGCGGTCGGAATCGACGAGACGATCGACCCCGTCTGGGCTGCGCGCGCATTGCCGCAGGGCATGCCGGTGCAGGGCAATCTCGATCCGCTGCTGCTGCTGGCGGGCGGCGAGGACCTCGAGACCGGCGCGCGCCGCGTGCTCGATGCCTTTGCCGACCGGCCGCACGTGTTCAATCTCGGGCACGGAATCGGTCAGTTCACGCCGATCGAGAACGTCGAGGCCTTGCTGCGCATCGTGCGCGGCTGGTCGCGCTGAGCGAGGCCCTCCCGCGTCAGGGAGGGCTTCAACCCACTGGAATCACCTTGAACCGCGCGGGGCGAGGGTGCAGGAGAGGCGCGATCGCCCTCCCACTGCCGCTCCAACGAGACTCCGCGCGCCGATGCAGGAAACGCTCTCCATGCTCTATCTCTGGCTGAAAGCCGGACATGTCATCTTCGTGATCTTCTGGATGGCCGGTCTGTTCATGCTGCCGCGCTATTTCGTCTATCACCAGGAAGCCGAGCCGGGTTCGGCGGAAGCGGCGCGCTGGATCGACCGCGAGGCGAAGCTGCGCAAGATCATCCTGACGCCCTCGCTGATCATGGTGTGGATCTTCGGCCTGGCCACGGCCTTCTCGATCGGTGCCTGGAGCCAGGGCTGGCTGCATGCCAAGCTGCTGTTCGTGCTGGGTCTTTCCGGCTACCACGGCTGGCTGGTCGGCTATGCGAAGAAGCTGGCCAAGGGCGAACGGGTACTGACCGGCAAGCAGCTGCGCCTGCTCAACGAGATTCCCGGCCTCGCCGCCGTGGTCATCGTCATTCTCGCGGTGGTCAAACCCTTCTGACCCCTGCGCCCGCGCCGAAGGCGGCGCGGGACCGTCGACCGGGGCGCGCCGCGCGCGATCCATTGGGCGCAGACGCCGTCCGCCCTGTGGATCGCGCGTTGACCCAAAGCCGTATAATCCCTATTCGAGCGCTGTCCCGGCACAGGGCGGCGAGCCCATTCTCCTGCCCGGATCCGCTTTCCCCAAGCCCATCCGATCCGCCGGCCGACCTCCATACATTTTCCATTCGGAAACCAGAAAAATGCATCTCAAGGAACTCAAGAAGAAATCGTCGGCCGAACTGGTCGAAATGGCAGAGGAACTGGGCGTGGAAGGCGCATCGACGCTGCGCCGCCAGGACCTGATGTTCGCCATTCTCAAGGAAGTGGCCGAGGACGGTGAGGAAATCATCGGGCAGGGCACGATCGAAGTGCTGCCGGACGGCTTCGGCTTCCTGCGCAGCCCCGAGGCGAATTACCTTGCCGGTCCCGACGACATCTACGTCTCGCCCAACCAGGTCCGCAAATGGGGCCTGCGCACGGGTGACACCGTCGAAGGCGAAATCCGCGCCCCCAAGGACGGCGAGCGCTATTTCGCGATCACCAAGCTCATCAGCGTCAACTTCGACAATCCCGACGTGGTGCGCCACCGCGTCAACTTCGACAACCTGACGCCGCTCTATCCCGACCAGCGCCTGAAGCTCGACACCTCGGACCCGACGGTCAAGGACAAGTCGGCCCGCGTGATCGATCTCATCAGCCCGCAGGGCAAGGGCCAGCGCGCCCTGATCGTGGCGCCGCCGCGCACCGGCAAGACCGTGCTGCTGCAGAACATCGCCAAGGCCATCACCGACAACCATCCGGAAGTCTTCCTGCTGGTGCTGCTCGTCGACGAGCGCCCGGAAGAAGTCACCGACATGCAGCGCAGCGTGAAGGGCGAGGTGATCTCCTCGACCTTCGACGAACCCGCCCAGCGCCACGTCCAGGTCGCCGAAATGGTGATCGAGAAGGCCAAGCGCCTCGTGGAACACAAGCGTGACGTCGTGATCCTGCTGGACTCGATCACCCGTCTCGGCCGCGCCTACAACACCGTGGTGCCAAGCTCGGGCAAGGTGCTGACCGGCGGTGTCGACGCCAACGCCCTGCAGCGCCCCAAGCGCTTCTTCGGTGCCGCGCGCAACATCGAGGAAGGCGGTTCGCTCTCGATCATCGCCACCGCGCTGATCGACACCGGGAGCCGCATGGACGAAGTCATCTTCGAAGAGTTCAAGGGCACCGGTAACTCGGAAATCGTCCTCGACCGCAAGGTGGCGGACAAGCGCATCTTCCCGGCGCTCGATGTCGGCAAGTCGGGCACGCGCAAGGAAGAACTGCTGGTTCCCAAGGACCAGCTCACCAAGATGTGGGTCCTGCGCCGTATCCTCATGCAGATGGGCACGGTCGACGCGATGGAGTTCCTGCTCGACAAGATGAAGGACTCCAAGACCAACGAGGACTTCTTCTCGACGATGAACCAGTAAGCGAGGATCGGGGGGCGTGAGCATTCTCGATACTCTTGCCGCGACCGCCGCGATGGGCGGTCCGGCGGGGATCTGGCACCATATCGTCACCGATTTCTCGAACCTGGGGACGCCGGCAGCGATGTCGGCGTTCCTGCAGGTGCTGATGATCGACGTGGTGCTGGCGGGCGACAATGCCATCGTCGTCGGCGCCCTGGCCGCGGGACTGCCGGCAGAGCAGCGCAAGAAGGTGATCGCCATCGGTGTGATCGCGGCGCTGGTCATGCGCATCGGCTTTGCGCTGGTGGTGACCTGGCTGCTGGGCATCGTCGGCCTGGTCTTCGCGGGCGGACTGCTGCTCTTGTGGGTGGCGTGGAAGATGTTCCGCGAGATCCGCGGCGGCGAGCATTCGCAGGGTTCCCCCGAGATCGAGGGGGACGAGCATTCCGGCGTCAATCCGGCCAAGAGTTTTGCCGGAGCGGCGATTTCCGTTGCCGTGGCCGACATCTCGATGTCGATCGACAACGTGCTGGGCGTGGCAGGGGCGGCGCGCGATCATCCCGGAATCCTGATCGTCGGCCTGATCGTGGCGGTGGCGCTGATGGGCGTCGCGGCCAATTTCATCGCCCGGTACATCGAGCGTTACCGCTGGATCGCCTGGATCGGCCTGGTGGTGATCCTCTACGTGGCGGTGAAGATGATCTACGAAGGCTGGATCGATCCGCAGCTGGGCATCATCACCCTGATGTGATCCAGAAACAGGGAAGGGCCCGGGAGCAAGACTCCCGGGCCCTTTTTGGTGTTCAGGGAACGAGGACGGTGGACCCCGTCGTCGCCCGCGCCTCCAGGGCCCGGTGGGCCTCGGCGGCATCCTCGAGCCGGAAGGTCTGCCCGATCCGGGGCGACAGGACGCCATTGGCGATCCGGTCGAACAGTTTTTTCGCGCTCACCGCCAGTTCCTCGGGCGTGGCGACATAATCGGCGAGAGTCGGGCGGGTGAGATAGAGCGAACCGGCGCGCATGAGGTCGAGCGGGGGCAGCGGCGCTACCGGGCCCGAGGCATTGCCATAAGTCACCATGAGCCCGCGCCGACGCAGCGAGGCGATCGAGGCGTTCCACGAAGACGCGCCGACCCCGTCGTAGACGACATGGCACATCGCGCCGGACGTGATTTCGCGGACCTTCTCAGGCAAATCATTGAAATCGCAGGACAGCGAATGCTCGCCGGGGACTCCTGCGGCCTTTTGCGGCGAACCGCTATGGGCGATCACGGTGACGCCCTTGTCGAGCAGCCAGGGCACCAGCAGCGAACCGACACCGCCCGCGGCCGAATGCACCAGTGCGATATGGCCGGCGGTGGCGGGGAAGGTATCTTCGGCAAGATAACAGGCCGTCAGGCCCTTGAGCATGACGGCAGCGGCGATCTCGGGGGCGATTCCCTCCGGGATGCGCATGGCCTTGTCCGCCTTCAGCAACCGGTGCGTGGCATAGGCGCCGCCGGCGCTGGTGGTGCCGATCCGGTCGCCGATGGCGAAGTCCGCAATGCCGTCACCCAGCGCAATGATCCGCCCGACGCTTTCGGAGCCGAGGCTGATCGGCAAGGGATCGGGATAGAGGCCCTTGCGGTAATAGGTATCGATGAAGTTGAGGCCGACGGCTTCGGTCTCGATGACGATCTCGCCGATGCCGGGGGCGGGCACGGTGAAGTCTTCGCGTTCGATCACGTCGGGGCCGCCATGCTGGCGGGCGATCATCCGGTATCCGGTAGTCATCAGATTGGGGTCCTTCAGAACACGCGGCGGAAGGTATCCGCCCGCGCCACCTTCCACGCGCGTGCGTAAGGCGTGGAGTCGGGATCGGCGAGGAGCTCGCCGGGCTTGAGAAAGGGATAGACCTCATCGAGCGGACCGGCCTTGGCACTGTCGATGCGCTGGTACATGTCGTGCTGGTTGAGGTCCCAGGGACTGTCGTAACCCATCGAGACGACGATCTCGCGCAGGGCTTTGAGCGTTTCCTTCTGGAAGCGGGCGACACGCTGGGCCTTGTCCTCGACCACCAGGCCGCGCTGGCGCCACAGCGACTGGGTGGCGACCCCGGTCGGACAGGCGCCGGTATGGCACTTCATCGATTGCACGCAGCCCAGCGCGAACATGAAGCCGCGCGCGGCATTGCACCAGTCGGCGCCCAGCGCGAAGGCGCGGGCCATGCCGGCGCCGGAATGAATCTTGCCCGATGCACCGATCCGCACCCGGTCCTTCAGGTTGGCGCCGACGAGGGCATTGCGCACCAGCATCAGCCCTTCGCGCAGCGGCATGCCGACATTGTCGGTCAGTTCCTGCGGCGCCGCACCGGTGCCGCCCTCGGCACCGTCGACGACGATGAAGTCCGGGGTGATTCCGGTTTCGATCATCGCTTTTACCAGCGCCATGATCTCGTGCGGCTGGCCGACGCAGAGCTTCATGCCGGCGGGCTTGCCGCCCGACAGGGTGCGCAGCTGCACAATCCATTCGAGCAGTTCGATCGGTGTCGAGAAGGCCGAGTGCGCGGCGGGGGAGAGGCAGTCCTTGCCGGCTTCCACCTTGCGTGTCTCGGCGATTTCCTGCGTGACCTTGGGGCCGGGCAGGACACCGCCGTGGCCGGGCTTGGCACCCTGGCTGAGCTTGATCTCGACCATCTTCACCTGATCGCTCTCAGCCTGCCGGGCAAAGAGGTCGGGATCGAAAGTGCCGTCCGGGTGGCGGCAGCCGAAATAGCCGCTGCCCAGTTCCCAGATCAGATCGCCTCCATACGTGCGGTGATAGGGGCTGATCGAACCTTCGCCGGTGTCATGTGCGAATCCGCCCAGGGCCGCACCCTTGTTGAGCGCCTCGATCGCATTGGCGGAGAGCGAGCCGAAGCTCATCGCCGAGATGTTGAGCAGGGCGCTTTCGTAAGGCTTGCTGCAATGCTCGCCGCCGATCTTCACGCGCCAGTCCCGGGCGGCATTCTCGTTCGGGGCGATCGAATGGCCGAGCCATTCGTATTCGTCGGAATAGACGTCGAGCTCGGTACCCATCGGATGCGAGTCGTTCTCGCCCTTCGAGCGGGCATAGACGAGGCTGCGTTCCTCGACGGTGAAGGGGCGGCCTTCGCGGTCACCCTCGACGATATAGGCGCGCAGGTAGGGGCGCAGGTCTTCGAAGAGCCATCGCATACGGGCGATGAGCGGATAGTTGCGCCTCAATGCGTGGCGGCCCTGCACGAAGTCCCAGAGGGTCAGCAGTAGGACCGGCACCATGAGCCACAGGGCCCCGCGCCACCATGGAAGGAACCAGCAGGCGGCTGTGAGAGACACGACCACGAGCGGGACGGCGTAGCGCGGGGCAAGGGTCATCGCGGTTTAGCCGATATGCTCCGCAAAGAACGCCTCGGTTCGGCCATCCGCCAGGGCAGCGCCGGCTTCGTCGCGGCGGGCGCCGATCTCGGCGGCAAAGCCGTGGTCGAGCCCTTCGTAGTCCCAGAGGGTGACCCGGGCATGGTCATCGAGCCCGTCGTGGATCGCCTTCTGTGCGGCGGTGTCGACAAAGTGATCGGCGGTGGGAATGTGCAGCATCAGCGGACGGGCGATCGCGTGCTTCTCGTTCAGCATCTGGTCGATCATCACGCCGTAATAGCCAACCGAGGCATCGATGTCGGTGCGCGCGGCGACCATGTAGGCGATCCGGCCGCCCATGCAGAAGCCGACGAGGCCGACCTTGGCCACATCCTGGTCGCGGCGGATCCAGTGAATCACCGCCTCGAGATCGCGAATGCCGAGATCGAAGTCATGGCCCATCATGTAGTCGATCGCCTGCTTGAACTCGCCTTCGTCATAAGGGCTGAGTTCGACACCGGGCTTCTGGCGCCAGAAGGTGTCGGGGGCGACCGCGAGATACCCCTTGGCGGCCCAGCCATCGGCCTTCTGGCGAATACCGGCATCGACGCCGAAGATCTCCTGCTGGACGATGATCGCGCCGCGCGGGGTGCCTTCGGGGCGGGCGACGTAAGCGGGAATCAGGCCCTTGCCGTCGAGCGTGGGGATTTCGGTGTTGGTCATGGGGAGTCTCCTGAGAACCTTCGGGTCTTTGGAACCGTTTGTCGGAGGTAGGCCCGGGCGATGGACTTTGCCAGCGCACTGTGCCAGCTATGATGCAGAAATTCCAAGCGGGAGCGCGGTGATGAAGGTCAATGTCGAGGTAGAATGCTCGCCCGAAGAGGCCCGCCGCTTCCTTGGCCTGCCCGATGTGACCAAGGCCAACGAGGTCTATGTCGATGCGCTGAGCAAGGCGATGCAGGGCGTCGGCAGCGTCGATCAGCTTCAGGAACTGACCAAGCAGGTCGCGCCGATGGGCGAATTCGGGCTGAAGCTGTTTCAGCAGCTGATGGAAAGCGGTGCCGCCATGGCGCTGAGCGGCGTGCTCAATCCGCAGGGTGGCAAGCCCAAGAAGGACAACTGAGCCTTCACGAGCGGAGCCGCTCGGGCTAGGCGGGGTCCATGTCTGACACCGTCTCCGCCTCCACCATCTTTGCCTTGTCGAGCGGTGCACCGCCGGCTGCCATTGCCATCATTCGTGTGAGCGGCCCCGAGGCCGGGGCTGCCCTGTCCGCTCTGGCGGGGGCGCTGCCCGAACCCCGCCGGGCGCGCTACCGCGTGCTGCGGGACCGCGAAGGGGCCGTGCTCGACCAGGCGCTGGTGCTGTGGTTCCCGGGACCGGCGACGGCCACCGGCGAGGACCTGGCCGAATTTCATCTTCATGGCGGCAGGGCGGTGGTCACCGCCGTCGAGGCGGAACTGGCCCAACTGCCGAAGTTGCGCCGCGCAACTCCGGGTGAATTCACCCGCCGCGCCTTCGCCAATGGCCGGATCGATCTCGCCGAGGCCGAGGGCCTGGCGGACTTGCTCTCCGCCGAGACCGAACTGCAGCGCCGGTCGGCGCTGGCGATGGCGGGCGGCGCCTTCTCGCGGCAGGTCGAGCAATGGCGCGACCGGGTGCTGCGCGCTTCGGCTTCGGTCGAGGCGGTGCTCGACTTTGGCGACGAGGATGACGTTGCCGATCTGCCTGCGGACTTCATCGCCCAGCTTGCCGATCTGCGCGGAGAACTTTCGGCCTGGCTCGACCGGCCGCGAGCCGAGGCGCTGCGCGAGGGCTACCGGGTGGTGCTGGCGGGGCCGCCCAACGCGGGCAAGAGCACTCTGTTCAATGCGCTGGTGGAGGACGAGGCGGCGATCACGTCTCCGCTTGCCGGCACCACACGCGATGTGCTGACGCGCGCCGTCTCGATTGGCGGCGTGCCGTTCCTGTTCGGGGATACGGCCGGGCTGCGGGACGAGACGGGTGACGTGATCGAGGCCATCGGCATCTCGCGCGCCCGCGATGCGCTGGACCGGGCGGACCTCGTACTCTGGCTCGGGCCGGAAGGGGAGGGGCCGGAGGCGGCGTGGGAGATCGCCGCTCAGGCCGATGTGTTCCACGTGGAACACAAGGCTGAGGCGCGCCACCGGATCTCGGCGGTGACCGGTGAGGGCATGGACGCTCTGCGCACTGATCTTGTCGAGACGGCACGCAAGGCGATGCCGCGTCCCGGCGACGCGGCTTTGAATGCGCGTCAGCATGCTCTTGTCGGCGAAGCGGAACGGGCGCTCGCCGCAGCGGGACGGGAGAGTGATCCGCTGCTGGTGGCCGAGGCGCTGCGTCTGGCGCGTGTGGCGTTCGATGCGCTGATCGGCCGGGCGACCACCGAGGACATGCTCGATGCCCTGTTCGGACGGTTCTGCATCGGCAAGTGAATGCAGTGTGTTCCACGTGGAACACACCTTTGACCTGATTCCCGCTTTCGAGTAAGCGCGTTGGATGCATTCCTTCGACGTGATCGTGATCGGCGGCGGCCATGCCGGCTGCGAGGCAGCGGCCGTGGCCGCTCGCATGGGCGCGCGCGTGGCGCTTGTCAGCTTCGACATCGACGCCGTCGGCGCGATGAGCTGCAATCCTGCCATCGGCGGATTGGGCAAGGGCCACCTCGTGCGCGAGGTCGATGCCTTTGACGGACTCATCGGCCGGGCGGCCGATGCGGCGGCGATTCACTATCGCATGCTCAATCGCTCGAAGGGCAGCGCGGTGCAGGGCCCGCGTGTCCAGGCCGACCGCAAGCTGTTCAAGGCGGCGATCCACCGGATGCTGAAAGAGCAGGGGGATCTGACTCTGGTCGCGGGCGAAGCCGCCGCGCTGGTGATGGAGCAGGGCAGGGTGGTCGGCATCGATCTGGCCGATGGCTCTCGCCTCGATGCGCGCGCGGTCGTGCTCTGCACCGGCACCTTCCTTGGCGGGACTCTGTTCCGGGGCGAGGAACGCATGGTCGGTGGCCGGATCGGCGAAAGCTCGGCGCAGAAGCTGGCGGCGCAATTGCGCGAGGCCAAGCTGCCGATGGCCCGCCTTAAGACGGGGACGCCGCCGCGTCTCGATGGTCGCACGATCGACTGGGCGCGGCTGGGCGAGCAGCCCTCCGATGTCGATCCCTGGACGATGTCGGCCATGGGGCAGCGCCGCGAAGTGCCGCAGGTGTTCTGTGCGATCACGCGGACGAACCCGCGCACGCATGAAGTGATCCGCTCCAACCTCCATCGCTCGCCGTTGTTCTCGGGCGCGATCGGGGCACAGGGACCGCGTTATTGCCCTTCGATCGAAGACAAGATTCACCGCTTTGCCGACCGTGACGGCCACCAGATTTTCCTTGAGCCCGAGGGCCTCGACAATCCGCTGGTCTATCCCAACGGCGTGAGTACCTCGCTGCCCGCCGACGTTCAGCTGGACATGCTGCGCACGATGGAAGGGCTGGAACGGGTGGAGATGGTCGTCCCCGGTTATGCGGTCGAGTACGATCACATCGATCCCAGGGCGCTGCGCACGAGTCTGGAACTGCGCGAGATGGCCGGTCTCTATTGTGCCGGTCAGATCAATGGCACGACCGGATACGAGGAAGCCGCGGCGCAAGGGCTGGTCGCCGGCATGCATGCAGCCGCTGCGGTCCTGGGCCGAGAGCCTGCTCCGCTGGACCGGGCCAACAGCTACATGGCGGTGATGATCGACGATCTCACCCTGCACGGTGTGAGCGAGCCCTATCGCATGCTCACCGCGCGCGCCGAGTACCGTCTGCGCCTTCGCGCCAACAATGCCACCACCCGGCTGACACCGCTGGCTATCGATGCCGGCGCGGTCGGCCCGGCTCGACGGGAATGGTTCGCCCGCCGCCTGGAAGCGCGCGCCGAACTGGAAGCGGCTTTTGATGCGCCCGTAGCCTCTGCCGAAATGGCGCAGGCGGGCCTGCCGGTCCGTCCCGACGCCGGCCGTCTGCCCATTCGCGAGTGGTTGCGGTTCGGCGGTGTCGATCTGGCCGGGCTCTCGCCATGGATCGCCAGCGCGCATCTCGCCGATTCCGCACTGGCGGAAGAACTGGCCGAGGATGCAGCCTATGCGCCTTACCTTGACCGGCAGGAACGCGAGCTGCGCGATCTGCGTGCGAGCGAATCCCTGCCGCTCCCCGACGATTTTCCCTATGCCGAGATTCCCGGCCTCTCGCGCGAGATGGTCGAGCGACTGACCAGGGCGCGACCGGAAACGCTCGCCGCCGCTGGTCGGATTCCCGGAATCACTCCCGCAGCGCTTGCCGCGCTGCTTGTCCATGCCCGCAAGGAAGCAGCGTGATTTCCACTGAAGACGAAGCGCGTGACTGGCTGCGCGCTCTGCCCGAATACGACCAGGCCGCGCAGGAGCGGCTGGAGATTCTGGTCCGCATGCTGGCCGAAGAGAACACCCGGCAGAATCTGGTATCGGCCGCCAGCCTCGATCAGGTCTGGCTGCGACACATCGTCGACAGTGCCCAGCTGCTGCCGCATGTTCCACGTGGAACATCGTCGCCCTGGATCGACCTCGGCACCGGCGCGGGTTTCCCCGGTCTGGTGATCGCGGCGCTGCGTCCCGAGTGCGAAGTGCTGATGGTCGAATCGCGCGCGCGGCGAATCGAGTGGCTCGATCGCGCCCGACTGGCGATGGGGCTCGACAAGGCGAGGGTGCTTGGCCAGCGTCTGGAACTGGTAGAAACACGTGAGGCGCGCGTGATCTCGGCGCGCGCTTTTGCGCCGCTGGAAAAACTCCTCACCTTATCCGCGCGGTTTTCCACAAGCGACACGGTCTGGCTGTTGCCCAAAGGGCGGTCCGCACAGCAAGAATTGGACGACCTTCGCAAATGGCGGCATGTGTTCCACGTGGAACAGTCCCTGACGGATCCGCAAGCGGGCATCATTGTCGGCACGCTGGCCGGCGGGAAGGGTAAGACCAAGTGATCCGTATCGCGATTGCCAACCAGAAGGGCGGTGTCGGCAAGACCACGACGGCGATCAACATCGCCACCGCGCTCGCCGCCACTGGCTGGAAAACGCTGCTGATCGACCTCGACCCGCAAGGCAACGCTTCGACGGGGATCGGCATTTCCGCAGCGGAACGAACCGCCTCATCCTATGACGTGCTGGTCGATCGCGCCCGGGTTGCCGAATGCGTGATGGAAACCAAGATTCCCGGCCTCGACCTGCTGCCGGCGACGGTGGACCTCTCGGGCGCCGAGATCGAACTGGTCAACGCCGAAGACCGCGCCAATCGCCTGCGCACGCAGCTGCGCCCCGATCTGGGCTATGACGTCTGCCTGATCGATTGCCCGCCTTCGCTGGGCCTGCTGACGCTCAACGCGCTGACGGCGGCGGATACCCTGCTGGTGCCGCTGCAGTGCGAATTCTTCGCGCTCGAAGGTTTGAGCCAGCTGCTGCAGACCGTCGAGCGGGTGCAGCAGCGCTTCAACCCCGATCTTGGCATCATCGGCATCGCGCTCACCATGTTCGACCGCCGCAACCGCCTGACCGACCAGGTCTCCGAAGACGTGCGTTCGGTGCTGGGCTCGCTGGTGTTCGAAACCACGATCCCGCGCAACGTGCGCCTGTCGGAAGCGCCGAGCCACGGCGTGCCGGCTCTCATCTATGACCACACCTGTGCCGGCAGCCGCGCCTACATGGCGCTTGCCCGCGAACTGATCACCCGACTGCCCGAGAAGAGGAAAGCGGCATGAGCGAAGAATCCATCGTCGGCGTCCCCCAGCAGGACGCTGTAGCTGCGGAAAAGCCATCGCCGGTCCGTCAGAAGCCCAAGGGGCTGGGGCGCGGCCTGGGGGCGTTGCTCGGTGAAACCCGGCGCGAGGAACCGCTTTCGGCGGGCGGCGAGAGCGCTGGTGCGCCCGCGACGCGGGCGGGTGGGCTTGCTGTCCTGGCGATTTCCGACATCACCCCGCATCCCGATCAGCCGCGCCGGATCTTCGACGAGGAAGCGCTGGAGGAACTTGCCGCCTCGATCGCGCATCGCGGGGTCATTCAGCCGATCATCGTGCGGCCGATGCCGCGGGGCGGCTATCAGCTCGTTGCCGGTGAACGCCGCTGGCGGGCCGCGCAGAAGGCGCAGCTGCACGAGATTCCAGCGCTGGTGCGTGAGCTCACCGAGCGTGAGGTCATGGCGCTGGCGCTGATCGAGAACCTCCAGCGCGAGGATCTCAACCCCATCGAAGAGGCGCGCGCCTACAACCGCCTGGCCGAATTCGAAGGCATGACCCAGGCCGAGATCGCCCGCATGGTCGACAAGAGCCGCAGTCATATCGCCAACTTCCAGCGCCTGCTGGCACTGCCTGACGGCGTGATCGCGAAAGTCGAGAATGGCAGCCTGTCGATGGGGCACGCGCGTGCCCTGATCGGCTGCGACGATGCCGAGGAAATCGCCGAGGCCGCGATCGGCAAGCAGATGTCGGTGCGCGACGTCGAGAAGCTGGTGCGCAAGAAGCTGCGCGGCGACGTGGCACCGCGCCGGGCGCGTACGGCGCGCAGCGCCACCGAGGACGCCGACATCGCCGCCGTGCAGAACCACCTCGAGGAATTCCTCGGCATGCCGGTGAAGATCAGCGCCGATGCCGATCCCAAGTCGGGGACGGTGACGATCCGTTACGCGACGCTCGATCAGCTCGATCTGGTGTGTCAGCGTCTGACCGGCGGCGCCATTTAGAGCGTTTTCTAATCAGGTGGAATCACCTGATGACTCGGAAAACGCGTAAAACTAAAATCTTAGAGCATTTGATCCGATGCAATCGGATCGGAAACTGCTCTAAGAAAAGAGGATGATTCTGGGGCCATCGGCCCCAGACCCCATTACCGTCTTCGTCGCGTCTCGCACGATCGGTTGAGCTTGAATTGCAGCGCTTGGTCATTGAACGCCCTGGGGGCGCCAGTCTCTGCAATGGGCTGCGCCACCGATAGGCGAGGCGCGACGAAGACGGTAAGGGGGGGGCAGGGGGTGTTGACCCCCTGCGTCATTCTTCAAAACATTGATCGAATTGAATTAAATCGCCTCGGCAACCGCCGCCGCGAAACGCTCGATCCCCGCAGCATCCTCAGCGTCGAAACGGCCGGGCAGGGGGCTGTCGAGGTCGATCACCGCGATCACCTTGCCCTCGCGCAGCACCGGCACCACCAGTTCCGAGCGGCTTGCCGCATCGCAGGCGATATGGCCGGGGAAGGCGTGGACGTCGGGCACGACCTGGGTCTCGCCGCTTTGTGCCGCCGTGCCGCAGACGCCCTGGCCGAAGGGGATGCGGATGCAGGCAGGCTTGCCGATGAAGGGCCCGAGCACCAGTTCGCCTTCGACGTTGCGGTAGAAGCCGGACCAGTTGAGGTCGGGCAGGTACTGCCAGAGCAGTGCGGCGAGGTTGGACATGTTGGCGACCGGGTCGGGCTCGCCGGCGACCAGTGCCTGCGCTGCCTCGGCAAGTTCGCCATAGAGTTCGGGCTTGGGCGTGCCGCCCTTGGGTGCGAAGTCGTACATGACGCCGGGGTTACTCCAAGTCCTTGTTGCCGCCTAGCCGGTGCAGGCTTATTCCATGCGCCATGCGCTCGATACTCATCAAAGTCGCCGTCGTCCTGCTGCTGATCGTCCTCGCCGTTGTCGGGGTGATTGCTTGGGCGCAGTATTCCAACACGTCCGACCTGCCGCTCGACGCGACGACGGGCAAGGACCCGAAGCTGGTCGAGGCCGATCCGCAGACCATTCCCAGCGTCAAGCTGGTGAGTACGGTGGGCTGGGCTCAGGGCGAGAAGCCCACGGCGGCGCCGGGTCTGGCCGTCAGCCGCTTCGCCGAAGGCCTGGACCATCCCCGCACGATGCTGACCCTGCCCAATGGCGACGTGCTGGTGGCCGAGGCCAATGCGCCTGCCGGAAACAAGCCCAGCGGCATCACCGGCATGGTGATGGGCTGGATGTTCAGCCAGGTCGGTGCCGACGTGCCGTCGCCCGACAAGATCGTGCTGCTGCGCGATGCCGATGGTGACGGCAAGGCCGAGACCCGCGCGGACTTCCGCACCGCGGACATGCATTCGCCTTCGGGCATGGCCTACCGCGACGACAAGCTCTACATCGCCAACCATGACGCCGTGCTCGAATTCGCCTTCACCCCCGGCGAGACCAAGCTGGTCGGCAAACCGCTGCGCAAGATGATGGACCTGCCGGCGGCCGGCAATCACTGGATGCGCAACCTGCTCATGAGCGAGGACGGCGAGCATCTCTACGTTGCCGTCGGTTCGGCCACCAACATCGCCGACAACGGCATGGAGGCCGAGTCCGGCCGTGCGGCGATCTGGGAGATCGACGTCGCGACCGCCAAGGTCCGCCAGTTCGCGGCCGGCATGCGCAATCCCAACGGCATGGGCTGGAATCCCTCGACGGGAGAACTCTGGGCCACCGTGCAGGAGCGCGACATACTCGGCCCCGATCTGGTGCCGGATTATCTGACCAGCGTTCCGGTCGGCTCGCAGTATGGCTGGCCGTGGATCTACTGGAAGACCACCTTCGACGACCGCGTCCAGTGGCCGATGCAGACCTACATGCTCGAATATACCCGCAAGCCCGAATACGCGATGGGTGCCCATGCGGCGGTGCTGGGCATGGTCTTTGCCAAGGGCGGCATCGTGCTGGGCGACACGTATGCCAACGGTGCCTTCGTGGCACGCCACGGTTCGTGGAACCGCCGCCCGGCGGTGGGCTACGACGTGGTCTTCGTGCCCTTCGACAAGAACGGCAATCCCAAGGACGTAAAGCCGATTCCGGTGCTCTCGGGCTTCCTCAAGGACGCCTCGCACACGCGCGGCCGCCCGACCTGGCTGGCCTTCGACAAGACCGGCAGCCTGCTGGTCAGCGACGATACGGCGGGCATGATCTGGCGCGTCAATGCGCCGGGGGCCAAGCCGGCCGCCGCGATCACGGCGGTCGAGACCGAGCACATGAAGCCGCTCAAGGAACTGAAGGATCCCACGGTTCCTGGCGTCGACACGATCGCCGGTTTCAAGAAGGGACCGGACCGCGTGCTGCCCTGACCGGCAGACCTGCATGGAAATGACAACGGGGGGCCATCGGCCCCCCGTTTTCGATTCAGACGACCTTGCCCGTGCGCCCTGCCAGTTCGGTGACATATTGCCAGGCCACGCGCCCCGAGCGGGCCCCGCGCCGACGCGACCATTCCAGCGCGTCGCTTTCCTCGAATTCCAGCCCGTACTGTTCGGCATAGCCGTGGATGATCGCGAGATAGGAAGGCTGGTCGCAGTTGTGATAGCCAATCGACAGGCCGAAGCGGTCGGCCAGGGCGAGGCGGTCGTCCACCACGTCGCGGGTGTTGATCGGATCGTCCTGCTCGCTCATCGTGCGGCCGACGATGGCGCGGCGGTTCGAGGTCACGGCAAGGCGGACATTGGCCGGACGCGCCTCGACGCCGCCTTCCAGCCACGAACGCAGCAGGCGCGGGCCGGTGCCGTCGCCTTCCTCGAAGCCGAGATCGTCGATGTAGACGAGGAACTGGCGGTCCACCCGCGCCAGCAGCGCAAACAGCGCGGTGACGCCGTGGAGCGCTTCCTGCGCGACCTGCACCAGCGCGATGCGGCCCGGATGCAGGTCCTGCGCCGCGCGGATGGCGGCGCGGATCACCGCCGACTTGCCCATCCCGCGCGAGCCCCAGAGCAGCATGTCGTGGGCGGCGTGGCCCTGGGCGAGCCGTTCGACATTGGTGACGACACGTTCCTTCTGGGCATCGATGCCGCGCAGCATGGTGAGCGCCGGGGCTTCCAGCACCGGTACCGCGCGGGCCTCGCTGCCGGTCCAGACATAGGCCGGATGGGCCAGCCAGTCGGCGGCGGGGGCGGGGGGCGGCGCCAGGCGTTCGAGAGCGGCGGCAATACGGGTCAGGACGTCGATCTGGTCGGTCACGCAGTCAGTTCCTCGCTGGTGAGGTCATAGAGCAGGTCCGCGCCTCTGGCGGCCTGTGCGAGTGCGCCCATGGCTGCCGGCACGATGTGCTGGGCAAAATAGCGGGCCACCACCTGCTTGCGCTTGGTGAAGCTGGCGGAGAGGTCCAGCGCGGGCAGCGCCGCGACCTGGCGTTCGAGCTGCCAGCCCGCCACCGCCACGGCGCAGGCTTCGAGGAAGGGGACGCTGGCGGCCAGACGGTCGTCGAGCGAACCGGCGATGAAGCGTTCAGCCGTGGCCTTGCAGCCCTGTGCGAGGTCCTGCAGCGGGGCGGAGCCCTCGGCGGCGATCTCGTCCATCAGGGCGAAGAGCACGCCGCCCTGTTCCATGCCGAGCTTGCGGGTGACGAGGTCGGCGGCCTGGATGCCGTTGGTGCCTTCGTAGATCGGGGCGATGCGGGCATCGCGGTAGTGCTGTGCGGCGCCGGTCTCCTCGATGAAACCCATGCCGCCGTGGACCTGGATGCCGAGGCTGGCCACTTCCACGCCCAGGTCGGTGCACCAGGCCTTGACCAGCGGCACCAGCAGTTCGGCGCGCTGCTGGGCGGCACTGTCACCCATGCCGCCGCGGTCGAGCTGGCCGGTGGCGTAGTAGAGCAGGGCGCGGCCGCCCTCGGTCAGCGCGCGCATGCGCAGCAGGGTGCGGCGCACGTCGGGATGCTCGACGATGGCGACGGGGGCCTTGTCGGCCGAGCCCGCGCGGGCGGACTGCACGCGCTCGTTAGCGTAGGCCATCGCCTGCTGCATGGCCCGTTCGGCGATCTGCACACCCTGGGCACCGACATTGATGCGGGCGTTGTTCATCATCGTGAACATGCAGCGCATGCCCTCGTTTTCCGCGCCGACCAGTTCGCCGATACACTCGCCGTTGTCGCCGTAGCTCATCACGCAAGTCGGCGAGGCGTGGATGCCGAGCTTGTGTTCGAGGCTGACGACCTTGAGGTCATTGCGGGCGCCGGGCGTGCCGTCGGCCTCGACATGGTACTTGGGCACCACGAAAAGCGAGATCCCGCGTGATCCTGCCGGCGCGCCGGGGGTGCGTGCCAGCACCAGGTGGACGATGTTTTCGGCAAGGTCATGCTCGCCCCAGGTGATGAAGATCTTCTGCCCGGCAATGCGGTACTTGCCGGCGTGCGGGCCTTCGGTGACCGGCACGGCCGTGCTGCGCAGCGCGCCGACGTCGGAACCGGCCTGAGGTTCGGTGAGATTCATCGTGCCGGACCATTCGCCGCTGACGATCCTGGCCAGATAGGTCGCCTGCTGGCTTTCGCTGCCGTGGTGAATCAGCGCCTCGATCGCGCCCACGGTCAGCATCGGCAGCAGCGAGAAGGCCATGTTGGCGGTGCCCATGCATTCCATCACCGCGACGGCGAGCGACTGCGGCAGGTCCTGTCCGCCGAATGCCTCGGGCGCGGAAATGGAATTCCAGCCGGCTTCCACGAAGTCGCTATAGGCCTTGGCGAAACCTTCCGGCAGCACCACCTTGCCATCGACGAGGCGTGCGCCTTCGGTGTCCCCCAGGCGATTGAGCGGGGCCCATTCGCCCGCCGCGAACTGTCCGGCGCCTTCGACCACGGCTTCGACCACGTCGGGGCTGGCGGCGGCAAAGCGCTCGGTTTCGGCAAGCGCGTCAAGCCCGGCGTTGACGCGCAGGGCAAGAACCTGATCGATGCTGGGGGGATTAAAGCTCATTTTCGCGGTTTTCCTTGGCTTTCCTCGCGACGCGCTATAGCGCCGGGGCATGGAGCGCACCAGTCGACCCGAACGCCTCGCCGCCGATTCCGCAGGGCTTGCCCGCGCCGCCGAACTGCTGCGGGCGAGCGGGCTTGTCGCGATTCCGACCGAGACGGTCTATGGCCTATGCGCCAGGGCGGATCGGGACGAATCCGTTGCCGCGATCTACCGCGCCAAGGGGCGGCCGAGCTTCAATCCGCTGATCGTCCACGTCGCCGACATCGAGGGCGCGCGCGCCGTTGCCCGCTTCGATCCACGCGCCGAGGCGTTGGCTGCGGCGTTCTGGCCCGGGGCGCTGACGATGGTGCTGCCGCTGGCAGAGGGGGCGGCGATCGCGCCTGCGGTGACCGCGGGGCTGCCCACGGTGGCGCTGCGCTGTCCGGCCCATCCGGTGATGCGCGAGGTGATCGCGCGCTGCGGTTTGCCGCTGGCCGGGCCTTCGGCCAATCGCAGCGGCGGCGTCAGTCCGACCACGGCGGAGCATGTCGTTTCCTCGCTTGGGGAGCGGGTGGATGCGGTGGTCGATGGCGGTGCCTGCGAGGCAGGGCTGGAATCGACCATCGTCGCCTTGCGCGGGGATGGGCGCTGGCAGGTGCTGCGCCCCGGTCCGATCCCGCAAGCGCGGATTCGTGCGATTCTCGGCACCGATCCTGACGCCGTGACGTCACAGGAAATCGAGGCGCCGGGGCAACTCGCCAGCCATTACGCGCCCGGCAAACCGGTGCGTCTCGATGCGCTGGACGCCGAGGCGGACGAGTTTCACATCGGTTTCGGCGCGGTGGCTGGTCATGCTTCGCTCTCCGCTTCGGGCGACCTCGCCGAAGCGGCCTCGCGGCTCTATGCGCTGCTGCACGAAGGCGCCGCCGCCGATTTCCCGCGCATCGCGGTGGCACCGGTGCCGGAAGGCGGAATCGGTGCCGCGATCAACGACCGCCTGCGCCGCGCCGCGGCCTGAATCGGGTCAGCGCCGCGGCGGGGTACGCGGGGTGGCGGCCGGCGTCAGATACTGGATTTCGGCGTAGTCGTCGCGGGCCTTGGTGCAGGCATCGCGGTCGCCGCGATCACATTCCTTGAGGTGGCGCTGGTACTGGCGCTCGAGCTTGCCAAGCTTCTCGTCCCGCTTGCGCATGGCGCGACCGCGTTTCTCGTCGGCTTCGGACTGGCTGGTGGTGGCCATGTCGACCGCCGATCCGGCGATGCGAACCGGCGCCGTCACCACGGCGCCCACAGTGCTGACGCAGCCGCCCAGCGGCAGCGCGAGGAGGGCGAGCGGGATCAACGGGGTGCGCAAGGAGCGGGTCATGGCGGCGAACCTGTCACGTCGCGGCTGACAGGACAATGAATACCAGCGCCGGGGCTGGGGGCAAAAGGAAGGGCCGCCCCCTTGCGGGAGCGGCCCTTCCTGAAATCGAGCGATGCCCGTTCCGATCGAGGATCAGACGGCTTCGGCGCTCTCGTAGTACTTGGGAGCATACTCGTTGAGGATCGCGAGGATCTTCTTGAGCGCGCCCTGTTCGTCGGTCTTTTCCATGGCCGCCAGTTCGCGCGCGAGGCGCGAGGAAGCGGCCTCGAAGATCTGGCGTTCGGAATAGCTCTGCTCGGGCTGGTCGTCGGCACGGAACAGGTCACGGGTCACTTCGGCGATCGACACGAGGTCGCCCGAATTGATCTTGGCTTCATATTCCTGGGCGCGGCGCGACCACATGGTGCGCTTGACCTTGGGTTTACCCTTGAGCGTGTCGAGTGCTTCGCGCAGAGTCTTGTCCGAAGACAGCTTGCGCATCCCGATGGCTTCGACCTTGTTCATGGGAACGCGCAGAGTCATGCGTTCCTTTTCGAACCGAAGCACATAAAGCTCGAGCTGCATCCCGGCAATTTCCTGCTTCTGGAGCTCGATAACACGGCCCACGCCGTGCTTGGGATAAACGACGTAATCTCCAACATCGAAGGCATCGGCCTTGGTTGCCATTTATCGTCCTTTCACCTGCAGGTTCTTTGCCTTACCTACGGCCTGGGAGAAACCCGGGGGGTGCGACAATGGAGACAATAGTCTCCGCCGCCCGGTCAGATCACTCTCCCAACCGTCTGCTTTCGAACCCTGCCTCGCAATGAAAACGGCTGCCAAAACGGGCGGGGAGCCCGGGCAGTCGAACGATTATATAGCACCGATGTGATAAAATTACCAGAGCCGTACGCAGAATTAACCCTGCACCACGCGGGGATACCCATGCGCGGTACAGGATCTGGTCGCAAGTGCCTCTGGTCAGAAGGAAACCGCGAGGATTCCGGTCTCCTCCAGGACGCCAGAGCGGGGTAAGATCAGTCGCCCTCGCCGGGTTCGGGCGAAAAATACTTTTCGAGCTTGTTCTCTTCGCCGCGCATGGCGTCGGCATCGGCCGGCGCGTCCTTCTTGGTGGTCAGGTTCGGCCACTCGGCGGAATACTTGGCGTTGAGTTCGAGCCACTGCTCGAGGCCGCTCTCGGTATCGGGCAGGATCGCTTCGGCGGGGCACTCAGGCTCGCAGACGCCGCAGTCGATGCACTCGCTGGGATTGATCACCAGCATGTTCTCGCCCTCGTAGAAGCAGTCCACCGGACAGACTTCGACGCAATCCATGTACTTGCACCGGATGCAATTGTCGGTGACGACATAGGTCATGGCTGCGTATTCCTCTTAGACGGCCTCGTTGCGGTTGGCCGCTGCTATGGGATCAGCGGGCCCCGCGTCAAGCACTCTATAGCAGGACTGCGCCTCGGGGGCAGGGCCGCGGCGTTCGGGAAGCGATAGGATTTCTATCACCCTTGCACCCTGCGCTGTCGGCAGGGTGAGGATATCGCCGCAGACGACCTTCTGGTGGGCCCGCTCGATCCGCTTGCCGTTGATTCGCAGATGGCCGGATTCGGCGAGGCTCTGGGCAAGCGGCCGGGTCTTGGTGAGGCGCAGGAACCAGAGCAGCTTGTCGATCCTCAAGCGCCTGCCTCCGTTCCCGTGCCCGCGGTGCCCATCAGCGGGAGATCAGTTCGCCCAGCGCCGCGAAGGCGCTGTCCTTGCGGATGGGCTGCGGGCGCTGTTCCTCGGCCTGCCGCCGTGGCGGCCGCCAGCGCCAGCGCACCGGGGCCGGGGGACCGTGGGCATCCTCGGCCAGCGGGCGGGGCATGACCGGCTGGAAACCGGCCATGCGCAGCAGGCGGGCATAACTGGCGGTGGTCAGCCCCATCGACACGGCGCGCGCCGGATCGAGCGCGAAATCGCGCGATGCGGCGCCGCTGCCGCGGGCCTCGTGGGCTTCGCGCAGCAGCTTCTCGGCCATGTCGAGGCGGATCAGCTGCTTGCCGAGATTGCGGTAGCCGGGCGCGCGCTGGCGCTTGGCGGCATCCATGGCGGGCGGCATCGCCGCGTCGGGCTCGCCGCCCGGGGCCGGTTTTCCGGCGATCCGGGCAAGCTGGCGCCACAGCGCGATCGGGCCGGGTTTCAGCATGGCGGGAACGAACAGGTCGAGCGCGCCGACCCGCACGCCGAGCCTGGCGAGCATGGTACGGCGCTGCTTGTCGAGCCGGTCGACCCCGGTTTCCTCCCGCGCGCAAAGGCCGCCGCATTCGACCAGCGCGATCAGCAGGGCGCGCAGGTCCGGTCCGGCATCCTCGGTGCGGCTGGCCTCGTCGAGCTTCGCCAGCGGCGCGAGCGGCGCCAGCGCGGTGTCCAGCCAGGCTTCGAGCGCGGCCACCAGGGCCTTGCGCGAAGGGCCGGGCACGGCATCGAGCACGCGGTCGGGCACCAGGGAGGGCGTCAGCAGCGACCGGCCGGGCCCGAGCGCGGCGATTTTCTCGCCTTCCCAGCGGATCTGGCCGGCATCCAGGGTCAGCTCCGCGCTGCCGTCGTGAATCGCGGCGGCCAGGGCATCGGCGCGGCGCTGGAGCAGGGCGGGCAAGTGGCGCTCGGCCGCCGCCAGCAGCAGCTTGCGGTCGGTGAGGCGGGTGCCGGGATCGACCTGGAAGGCGAAACCGCGCAGCGAGCCGATATGCTCGCCTTCGACCAGCACTTCCTCGTCTTCGAGGCGGACCGAGAGCAGTCCGGCGTCGGGGCCGAGTTTCTTCATGAGCACGGCAGTCCTGCGATTGATGAAACGTTCGGTAAGCTTGCCATGAAGCGCATCGGAGAGCCGCGCCTCGACCGCCCGGGCACGCGCCGCCATTTCCTCGCGGGCGAGCACCCAGTCGGGGCGCTGGGCGATATAGGCCCAGGACCGGATCGCGGCAATCCGGCCCTGCAGGGTGTCGATGTCGCCGCCGGTGCGGTCGAGCTGGGCGATCTGCTGGGCCATGTAGTCGGCGCCGAGCTGGCCGTGGCGCAGGTCCTGCCAGAGCCGGGCGACAAAGCGGGAATGGGTCTCCGCACCCTGCTGGCGGAAATCGGGCAGGCGGCAGACGTCCCAGAACCGGGCGACCTGGGCATGGCCGCGCACCGAGGCGGCAATCTCGCCGTCCTCGGAGAGGCGCTTGAGCACGGCCAGGTCGATCGCTTCGGGGGCCGGCGCCAGTTCGGCGCGATCGGGCGGGGTTTCGAGATCGCCGATCAGCGCGGCGATGCTGTCGAAGCGCGGTTCGGGCTCGCGCCAGAACAGCTTGGTCAGCGGCGGGAAGCGGTGCTCCTCGATCGCGTAGATCTCTTCCGGCTCGAATTCGGAATCGTGCCCGCCCGAACCGGTGAGGGTGCCGAAGCTGCCGTCGGTCTGGTGGCGCCCGGCGCGTCCGGCGATCTGCGCCATTTCCGAGGTGGTCAGGCGGCGATGGCGGCGCCCGTCGTATTTCGAGAGCCCGGCAAAGGCGACATGCTGGACATCGAGGTTGAGCCCCATGCCGATGGCATCGGTGGCGACGAGATAGTCGACTTCGCCCGACTGGTAGAGCTCGACCTGCGCATTGCGCGTCTGCGGGCTGAGCGCGCCCATGACCACGGCGGCGCCGCCGCGAAAGCGCCGCAGCATTTCGGCGATGGCGTAGACCTGCTCGGTCGAGAAGGCGACGATGGCACTGCGTGGCGGGATCCGGCTGAGCTTCTTCGCGCCGATATGCGAGAGCGTGGAGAAGCGCGGGCGGGTGATCACCTCGACGCCGGGCACCAGTGCCTTCACCAGCGGCTCGATGGTGGAAGAGCCCAGGATCATCGTCTCCTCGCGCCCGCGGGCGTGGAGCAGGCGGTCGGTGAAGACATGGCCGCGCTCGCGGTCGGCACCGATCTGGGCCTCGTCGATGGCCACGAAGGCAAGGCTGCGGTCGGTCACCGGCATCGCTTCGGCGGTGCAGAGCAGGTAGCGCGCGTTCTTCGGCTCGATCCGCTCCTCGCCGGTGATCAGCGCGACGTTGGCCTCGCCCTTGATCTTGCAGACGCGGTCGTAGACCTCGCGGGCGAGCAGGCGCAGGGGGAAGCCGATGGCACCGCTGGAATGGGCGCAGAGCCGCTCGATGGCGAGGTGGGTCTTGCCGGTGTTCGTTGGTCCGAGCACCGCCTTGACCCCGCTGGGAGCGTCGTTTCGCGACGAAGCATGCGGCTTGTAAGGCATTACCCGCCTGATTTGGCATTCGCGCCGGGCGCCCGCAAGACTCGGTTCGCCGAAAAACGGGTCAGAAATCCACAGCGTTAGGTGGCAATTAACCTTGTTGGCGCAGAAGGCAGGGCCAAGCCCTTCGTCGGGCGCGCGATTTTTGAAGCCCCAGGCTTCGCAACAAGGACGGGCATCTGTTCAAGGATCTTGGACATGGCGGGGGGCTGGAAGAGCGCCTCGAAGCGGGGCAGGGCGGCGCGCAGGCTGCCGTGCTGTCGCATGCGCAAGTCGTGCCCGAATCCCTGGTTGCACCGTCTCCCGCCGCCCCGTCGGACGCCGCCGCCAGACCGCGTCTGGCGCAGCGGATCGGCGCCTGGAAGCATGGCATCGAGCACTGGTGCCAGCGCATCGAGATCGCCCCAGACCTTGCCTGCGACATCGGCAGCCGCCGCTGGCTGCGCGGGATGGCGACGATGCTGGGTCTGTCGGTGGCCGCGATCGCGCTGTGGCCCGATTTTTCGTCGGTCGAGGCGGCCACCGCCGTGCCGCTCAAGGCGCGCGAGCGCGACGAGTTCCGCAGCCAGACGATCGCGCCGCTGGCGCTCGGCGCCGATGCCGGGCGGCACATGGGGGCCAGCCCGCTGGTCCGCCCGCTTGACAGCGTGCCGGAACGGCCGAGTGTCGATCTGGTCGCCACCTTGGGCCGGGGCGACAGTTTTGCCCGGATGCTCGAACGGGTCGGGGTCAGCGATGACGATGCCGGGCGCATCGGCGCGCTGGTCGGACAGGCGGTGCCGCTCGACCAGATCGAACCGGGCACGCAGTTCGATGTGACGCTGGGCGCCCGGCCTGCCCCCGGCGCTCCGCGGGCCCTGACCGCGATGAACTTCCGCGCGCGCTTCGACATGGACCTGACGGTCCAGCGGGGCGGCGGCGGCTTGTCGCTGGTGCGCCATCCGATTCATGTGGATGAGACGCCGCTGCGGATTCGCGGCACGGTCGGCTCCAGCCTCTATCGCTCGGCGCGCAATGCCGGGGCTCCGATCGCGGCGATCCAGGCTTACCTTCAGGCCATCGACAAGTATGTCAGCCTTGAAAGCGATATCCGCGGCAACGACGAATTCGACATCGTCATGGCCTACAAGCGCTCGGCCAAGGGCGAGCGGCAGGTGGGCAATCTGCTCTACGCGGGCCTTGAACATGACGGCAAACCCCGCCTGCAATTGCTGCGCTGGGGACAGGATGGCGAGATGGTGGCCGCTGCCGGCCTTGCGGAATCGCGCAGCACGGCGGCGGGCATGCCGGTGGCCGGGCACCAGACTTCGCCCTACGGTATGCGCCGCCACCCGATTCTGGGCTACGTTCGCATGCACGCCGGGATCGACTATGGCGCGGCCTATGGCTCGCCGATCTATGCCGTTGCCGACGGTGTGGTGAGTTTCTCGGGCCGTCATGGCGGCCACGGCAACTATGTCCGTCTCGAGCATGGCGGCGGCCTTGGTACCGGCTACGGCCACATGAGCCGCATCGCGGTTTCCGCCGGAACCCGCGTCCGCGCCGGGCAGGTGATCGGTTATGTCGGGTCCTCGGGGCTTTCGACCGGGCCGCATCTCCACTTCGAAGCCTATCGCGGCGGACAGACGATCAATCCGGCGGGTCTGCGCTTCGTGTCGGGGCCGCGCATCGACGGCAAGGAGAAGAACGCGTTTGACGCGCGCATGAAGGCGCTGCTCAACGTGCAGCCGGGCGAGGCGCTGAGTTCGGTCGCGCCGGCGCTCAATGCCTCACCGGGCGCCCGGCGCGAGATCGACCGGCTGGAGCCCAAGACCTTCTGATCCGTTCGGTTTCCGGCATGCGCGCGGCGCAAGCGGGTTTGCGCCCTTGGACAGTCCGTCTCATTGAACCGGCCGGCATTTTGCGGCTAACACGGCGGTCATGACTGGAGCCTATCCCCACACCCGCCTGCGCCGCCCGCGCGCCAAGGCCTGGAGCCGCGCCATGTACCGCGAGACGGTGCTCACCCCCGCAGATCTGATCTGGCCGGTCTTCGTGACCGAGGGTGAGGGCGTGGAGCAGCCGATCCCCTCGCTTCCCGGCGTTTCGCGCTGGTCGGTGGACCTTCTGGTCGAACGCGCGAGGGAAGCGGCGGACCTTGGCATCCCGTGCCTGGCCCTGTTCCCCGATACCCAGCCCGAACGCCGCAGCGACGACGGCGCCGAGGCGCTCAATCCTGACAACCTGATGTGCCGTGCCCTGCGTGCCATTCGCGCGGAACTGGGCGAGCGGATCGGCCTGCTGACCGACGTGGCGCTCGATCCTTATACCAGCCACGGACAGGATGGTCTGCTGGGCGAGGACGGCTATGTCCTCAACGACGAGACGATCGCGGTGCTGGTCGGCCAGTCGCTCAATCAGGCGCGGGCCGGTGCCGACATCATTGCGCCCTCGGACATGATGGACGGCCGCATCGGCGCGATCCGCGACGCGCTGGAGGACGAGGGCTTCGTCAACGTCCAGATCATGAGCTATGCCGCCAAGTATGCCTCGGCCTTCTACGGCCCGTTCCGCGATGCGGTGAACACGCGCGGGCTGCTCAAGGGCGACAAGAAGACCTACCAGATGGACCCGGCCAACAGCGAGGAAGCGCTGCGCGAGGTCGAGATGGATCTGGCCGAGGGCGCCGACAGCGTCATGGTCAAGCCGGGTCTGCCCTATCTCGATATCGTGCGGCGGGTGAAGGAGACCTTCGAGGTTCCCGTCTTCGCCTACCAGGTCTCCGGCGAATACGCGATGATCGAGGCGGCGGTGGCGGCAGGGGCTGCGGACCGCGACGCGATGGTGCTGGAAACCCTGCTGGCCTTCAAGCGCGCGGGTGCTTCGGGCGTGCTGACCTATCATGCCGTCCACGCGGCGCGGCTCCTGCAGAAGTGACGTCATGACGGACTTCCGCCTCGAAACCGACCGGCTGGTGCTGCGTAGCTGGCAGCGCGGCGACATCGCGCGTTTTGCCGAGGTGACCAACAATCCCGAGGTCATGCGCTGGCTGGGCGGGGTGATGGACGCGGAGCGGCTGGCCCAGTCGGAAGCCCGGATGATCGGTTTTCACGAGAGCTATGGGCACACGTTCTGGCTGGTCGAGCGCAAGGCGGATCATGGCGATCTCTCGGGCGAGCTGCTGGGATTCTGCGGGCTCAAGAAGATCGACGCGCCGGGGGCCTCGTTCCCCGGCGCGTTCGAGATCGGCTGGCGGATGCGCACTGACGCTCATGGCAAGGGCTATGCCAAGGAAGCGGCGATCGCCTCGCTCGATGCCGGGTTCGCAATGTTCGGCGCGGAGGAGATCTATGCGCTGACGGTGATCGAGAACGAGGCCAGTTGGGGTCTGATGCGAAGGCTGGGCATGCGCCGCCGCGAGGAGCTCGATTACGACGATCCGCGCTTCGACATGCCGCTGCGCCGGACGATCGTCCATTCGATCACGCAGGCCGAATGGGCCGCGCAGCCGCGCTGATCCTGGCGGGGAGGGAACGACAATGAATCGCACCGACGTGACTGTGGCTGCCTTCAATGGCAAGGCGCCGCGCATCCATTCCAGCGCCTTCATCGCGCCGGGCTGCCGGATCATCGGCGATGTCGAGATCGGGCCGGACGTCAGCATCTGGTACAACTGCGTGATCCGCGCCGATGTGAATCGCGTGGTGATCGGTGCGCGGAGCAATGTGCAGGACGGCACGGTGATTCACTGCGACAGTCCCAAGCCCTCGCGGCCCGAAGGGTATCCGACGCTGATCGGTGAGGACGTGCTGATCGGGCATATGGCGATGGTCCATGGCTGTACGCTCGAGGATCGCGCCTTTGTGGGCCTTGGTGCCATCGTCATGGACGGTAGCCATATCGAATCCGACGGGATGCTGGCGGCGGGCGGGCAGCTTACCGGCAAGCGCATCGGCGCGCGGCAGCTCTGGATGGGGCGTCCGGCCAAGTATCTGCGCGATCTCGACGAGGCGGCGATTGCCGGCAACCAGGCGGGCGTGCAGGCCTATGTCGAGCGCGGCCGCCAGCATGCCGAGGCGCTGGGCCTCACCCGCTGATGGCCAAGCCCAAGCTGGCGCTTCCTGCCGCCGAAGCGGTGCGGGCCTTGATCGATTCCGAGCAGCGGCTGGCCGTGCGGGTGACACCCGGCGCCAAGGTCGAGGCATTGGAGATCGCCGACGGGCGGATTCAGGTGAAAGTCCGCGCCAAGCCCGAAGACGGCAAGGCGAACGAGGCCGTGCGCGCGATTCTGGCGGCGGCGCTGGATCTGGCACCCTCGCGCATTGCCTTGTTGCGCGGCGCAACTTCGCGCGAGAAGCAGTTTTCCATCACACTGTAGTGCGCGCGATGCGCAAGCCGGCGAAGGTAACGGCCAGACCGCAGGCCACCGCCAGCACCAGGCAGGCCGGTCCATAGGCAAGGAACAGGCTGGCGCCGCAGGCGGCCCCGCAGGCGAGCGCCAGCCACAGGGCGATGAACGAAGCCAACCCTTCTTCGCGCCGTCCGGTGACAAGCCCGCCAAGCCCCAGTCCGATCCGCACCAGCGCGCCGGTCAGATAAGTGAGCGCGATCGGCGTCTCACCCTGACGCAAGGCGGTGTTGAGCGCCCCCATCGCCAGCACCAGCGCGGCCATCATCGGCGCCCGCTGTCCGGCCAGGGCAAGGGCGTAACCGATCGCCAGCAGGGCGCTCACCAGCCCGAGCACTGCAGGCTTGCGCCAGATGCCCGCCCGATCGGCGGCGATATGACCGAGCGCCACTCCCAGTACGAAACCAAGGATCAGCAGGGCGGGAATCACTGCGCGCGGCGTGTCGGCGATCAGTTCGGTCGCCAGCCGGGTCGTGTTGCCCGACATGAACGAGACGAAATAACGGTCCGCAGAGAGGAAACCCACGGCGTCGACATAACCGGCCAGCCCGGCAAGGGCGGCGGCCAAGAGGCGGCGGGGACGATCGAGCCGGTTCACATCGCGACGATAGCGGCAGATCTGCGCTTTAGCGACCCATGCCGCGCGCCATGCGGGACAGTACGTCGGTCATGGCCTGCGCGATGGTTTCGGGCTGCGGCGCGACATCGGCGATGGCCCGGGTCATCGCCTCGGCCCATTGTCCGGCGGTCTGGCGGTCGATGGGGAAGTCGCGGTGCATGCTCATCATGCATTTGCCGGGATTGGCCTCGAACCAGTCGCGCGGACCGCCCGCCCAGCCAGCGAGGAAGCGCGGCAGGCTCCGGCGCATCGGCTCAAGGTCCGGGGCATGCATCGCGCGCAGTTCGGCATAGGCCGGGTCCTGCTCCATCAGGTCGTAGAAGCGGTTGGCGATGGCGTCGAACACGGGGGCGCCGCCGATCTGGTCGTGCGGGGATTGGGTCGTTTCGGTGGTCACGGGGCAGATCTCTCCGGCGCGCAAGGGGTGATGCTGATCGAATAGACCAGACGTTCCACGTGGAACTTGATCCGCGTCAATCGCGCACCAATGCCCGCAAGGTTTCGATACGATCTGCCTCGTGCGCGGGCTTGTCGGCGCGGATGCGGTGGATGCGGGGGAAGCGCATGGCGAGGCCGGACTTGTGGCGCTTGCTGTGGTGGACCGAATCGAAGGCGACTTCCAGCACCAGCGACTTGTCGGTCTCCCGCACCGGGCCGAAGCGATTCACCGTGTGACCCCGCACATGGCGATCGAGCCATTTCAGTTCCTCGTCGGTGAATCCGAAGTAGGCCTTGCCGACCGGTAGCAACTGCGCGCCGCCGTTCGCCGGATCATCGGGATCGCCGTCCCAGCAGCCGAAGGTGAAGTCGGAATAGAACGAGGACCGCTTGCCGCTGCCGCGCTGGGCATACATCAGCACGCAGTCGATCAGCAGCGGATCACGCTTCCACTTGTACCAGAGCCCGGTCTTGCGCCCTGCGACATAGGCACTGTCGCGGCGCTTGAGCATGACTCCCTCGATCGCATCCTCGCGCGCCTTTTCCCGTATCGTGGCGAGCTCGGCGAAGGTCGCAGCCGGAATCACCATGCTGAGGTCGAAATGGTCGGGATCGAGGCGCGGGATCAGCGCTTCCAATCGGGCGCGGCGTTCGCTCCAGGGCAGGGGGCGCAAGTCCTCGCGCTCCAGGATCAGCACATCGTAGAGGCGCACGAAGGCCGGGTATTCGGCCAGCATCGTCTTCGAGACGGTCTTGCGGCCAAGGCGCTGCTGCAAGGCGTTGAAGCTGGCGGCGCCGCCTTCCTCGCGCCCCTGATGCGCGCCGCGCACCAGCAGTTCGCCATCCAGCACGGCATCGACATCGAGGGCTTCGGCGATCTCCGGAAAGCTCCCCGAGATATCGTCGCCCGAGCGCGAATAGACGCGGGTTTCGCCATTGACCCGCACCACCTGTACGCGAATCCCGTCCCACTTCCATTCGGCAGCATAGTCGGAAAGATCGAGTTCGGCCGCTTCCAGAGGATGCGCCAGCATGAAGGGGCGGAACAGCGGCAGGTCTTCGCAGGACGGCGGCGCGGCCCCGCGCGCGGCCCAATCGAACAGTGCGGCATAAGGCGGCTGCTGACCGTGCCAGTGTTCCTCCACGTCCTCCACCGCCACGTCGAAAGCCTGTGCGAAGGCCGTCTTGGCGAGCCTTGCGGAAATGCCGATCCGCATGGCGCCGGTGGCCAGCTTGAGCAGGGCATAGCGCTGGTCGGCATCGAGCCGGTCGAGCAGGCGCGGCAGTTCGGTCATGACATTGGCGCGAGTCATGCGGGACAGCGTGTCGACGGCTTCGCTGACCGTCGGCGGGTCTTCGGCGATGTCCGGGCCCGGCCAGAGCAGGCTGGCGGTTTCCGCCGTATCGCCCACGTAGTCGCGGCTGAGCGACCAGAGCACCGGATCGACGCGCACGGTCATCAGGTTGCGGATCGTCGAACTTTTCACGGCCGGAAAGTCGAGCCCGTCGGTCAGTGCGGCCAGCGCCCAGCCGCGATCGGGATCGGGGATGTCGCGCAAGTAATCCGCCAGCAGCTTCAGCTTCGCATTGCGGCTGCGCGTATAGACCAGCGCGTCGAGCAGGGCGGCGAAGCGCTTCACTCAATCGTCCTCGTCTTCATAGCCGACAAGGGCGAGCGCCCGCGCGCGGCGCTGATTCAACGCGCACCAGTGCAGCAAGGCGTCTTCGCGCCCGTGGGTGATCCAGGTCTCGCCCGGATTCACGTCGGTCACGGTCTGCGTGAGTTCGTCCCAATCGGCGTGGTCGGAGATGACCAGCGGCAGTTCCACCATTCGCTGCCGTGCCCGTTGGCGCACGCGCATCCAGCCAGAGGCCATGGCGGTGATCGGATCGGGCAGGCGGCGGCTCCAGCGGTCGTTCAGCGCGGAGGGCGGGGCGAGCACGATGCTACCCGCCAGATCCGGCGTCTTGACGTCACCCACCAGCCGCAGGTCACCCAGATCGACACCGAATCTCTCGTAGAGCCGGCACATGGCCTCCATTGCCCCGTGCAGATAGATCGGCTGCAGATGCCCGGCGCGCCGCAATTCGGCGATCAGGCGCTGCGCCTTGCCGAGCGCATAGGCACCGACCAGAACGCAGCGGTCGGGATTGGCGCAAAGCGCCGCAAGAAGCTTGGCAATCTCGTGCTCGACGGGCGGGTGGCGGAACACGGGGAGTGCGAAAGTCGCCTCGGTCACCAGCACTTCGCAGGGCACGACTTCGAAGGGGAGGCAGGTCGGATCGGGGCGGCGCTTGAAATCGCCGGTGACCACGACGCGCTCGCCCGCATGTTCGAGCAGGATCTGCGCCGATCCCAGCACATGCCCAGCTGGCACGAACGTGGCGGAAACGCCTCCCGCCAGGCGCAGGGTTTCGCCGTAGGCCACCGGCACCGCGCCCTCGCGGGTGGCGTAGCGCAGTTCCATGATTGCCAGAGTCGCGGGCGTGGCCACCGTCTCGCCGTGCCCACCGCGCGCGTGATCGGCATGGCCATGCGTCACCAAGGCGCGGGCGACGGGATGCGAGGGATCTATCCAGCAGTCGGCGGGGACGACATGGATGCCGTGGGGTTCGGGTCTGATCCAGGCGAAATCGCGGGCCATGAAAGGAAAATGGGGCGGAAACCGCGTGGTTCCCACCCCATTTCTTCTTGAGTCGGATCAGGCCCGATCAGTCGTCGGCATTGGCTTCCGGATGGGTGCCGGGCTTCTTGGCCGTCTTCTTCGCGGGGGCCTTCTTCTTGGCCTTGACCACCTTCGGCGCGGCGGGCGTCAGTTCGAAGCTGAGCGCGTCCTCCTTGACCGAGACATGGACTTCGCCGCCCTGCGCCAGCTTGCCGAACAGCAGTTCCTCCGCCAGCGGCTGCTTGACCTTCTCCTGGATGACGCGGGCCATCGGCCGCGCCCCGTAGAGCTTGTCGTAGCCGCGATGGCCCAGCCATTCGCGGGCGTCGGAGTCGAACTGGATGTGGACGTTCTGGTCGGCCAGCTGCAGTTCCAGCTGGAGGATGAACTTGTCCACCACCCGGCTGATCGTTTCCTTGGCGAGGTAGGCGAAGGGCACGATGGCATCGAGACGGTTGCGGAATTCCGGCGTGAAGAGCTGCTTCACGGCCTCGTCGCCGGCATCCTGCTTGGAGACGTCGCCAAAGCCGATGCCCTGGCGGGCCATGTCCGAGGCGCCCGCATTGGTGGTCATGATCAGCACCACGTTGCGGAAGTCCACGGTCTTGCCGTGGTGATCGGTCAGCTTGCCGTTGTCCATCACCTGCAGGAGGATGTTGAACAGGTCCGGGTGCGCCTTCTCGATCTCGTCGAGCAGGAGCACGCAGTGCGGCTGCTGGTCCACCGCATCGGTGAGCAACCCGCCCTGATCGAAGCCGACATAGCCCGGAGGGGCACCGATCAGGCGGCTGACCGAATGACGCTCCATGTATTCGGACATGTCGAAGCGCTGCATCGGGATGCCCATGATCTGGGCCAGCTGCTTGGCGACTTCGGTCTTGCCGACGCCGGTGGGGCCGGAGAACAGGAACGAGCCGATCGGCTTGTCCGGATCGCGCAGGCCCGCGCGGCTCAGCTTCATCGCGGTGGAGAGCACCTCGATGGCCTTGTCCTGGCCGAACACCACGCGCTTCAGATCGCGTTCGAGATTCTCGAGCGCCTTCTTGTCGTCCGAGCTGACCGACTTGGGCGGGATGCGCGCCATCGTCGCGATCACCTGCTCGATCTCGCGGGCGGTGATCGTCTTCTTGCGGCGGCTGGGGGGCACCAGCATCTGCATCGCGCCCACTTCGTCGATCACGTCGATCGCCTTGTCGGGCAGCTTGCGGTCATTGATGTAGCGCGCCGAAAGCTCGACCGCGGTCTTGATCGCATCGGGGGTGTACTTGACCTTGTGGTGTTCCTCGAAGGCCGAGCGCAGCCCGCGCAGGATCTTGATGGTGTCTTCCACGGTGGGTTCGTTCACGTCGATCTTCTGGAACCGGCGCAGCAGCGCGCGGTCCTTCTCGAAGTGGTTGCGGAACTCCTTGTAGGTGGTCGAACCGATGCAGCGGATCGTGCCGCCCGACAGCGCGGGCTTGAGCAGGTTCGAGGCATCCATCGCGCCGCCGCTGGTGGCGCCGGCGCCAATCACCGTGTGGATCTCGTCGATGAACAGGATCGCGTGCGGCATCTTCTCGAGTTCGGAGACGACCTGCTTCAACCGTTCCTCGAAGTCGCCGCGATAGCGTGTGCCCGCCAGCAGCGAGCCCATGTCGAGCGAGTAGATCACCGCCTCGTTGAGCACCTCGGGCACTTCGCCTTCGACGATCTTGCGCGCGAGACCCTCGGCGATGGCGGTCTTGCCGACGCCGGGATCGCCCACGTAGAGCGGATTGTTCTTCGAACGGCGGCAGAGGATCTGGATCGTGCGGTCCACTTCGGGGCCGCGGCCGATCAGCGGGTCGACCTTGCCCAGCAGCGCCTTCTCGTTGAGATTGACGGTGAACTGGTCAAGCGCCGAATCCTTCTTGCTGGCGCTCTTGGTCTCGGTCTTCTCGTCGGGCGTCGGGGCCTGGTCCTCGGCGCCCTTGGGCGAACGCTCCTCGACGCGCTTGCCGCCCTTGCCGATGCCGTGGCTGATGTAGCTGACGGCGTCGAGGCGGCTCATGTCCTGCTGCTGCAGGAAATAGACGGCATAGGAATCGCGCTCGGAGAACAGCGCGACCAGCACGTTGGCGCCGGTGACGGTGTCCTTGCCCGAGGACTGGACGTGCAGGATTGCGCGCTGGATCACCCGCTGGAAACCGGCGGTGGGGGCAGGGTCGCCCTTTTCCTCGGTCTTCAGCGACTGGTATTCCTGGTCGAGATACTGGCGCACGACGTCGCCAAGGTCGCCGAGATCCACGCCGCATGCCTGCATGACCTGTGCCGCGTCCGGATCGTCGATCAGGGCGAGCAGCAGGTGCTCGAGCGTGGCGTACTCATGGCTACGCTCCGATGCGTGCGAGAGCGCGGCGTGCAGGGTCTTTTCTAGGCTTTGCGCGAAGCTGGGCATCTAGGAAACTTCCTTGTGGGAGGGAAACGTCCCTTGTCGGGCCTTGTCAGGGAGTCCGGGGCGTTCGGGGCGGGAAGGCAGGAGGCGGCGCTGGAGGGATGGGAGCGGGGGCGGAAGGAAAATATGCGCCCGGGCGGGTTACATGTTCCATATAGGCACACTCAGGACGGTTGCGAGGGGGAGGATTCAAACTGGTTTCCCGCCTCGCGCCGATCATGAGGTCTTGGGCCGGAACAGGGCGTCGGCCGCGAGGCGGTGGGCCTGGGCCGCGCGGTGATGGGCGCGGATTCGCGTGATTTCGGCGTCAAGGAGTGCGACGCGTGCGTCGAGTTCATCCAGAGAAAAGCGCTCCAGGCTTTCGCTGGCGAGAAGGCTGGCGGCTCCGAGGGAACCCTCGGGCGACCGCCGCCGCGGTCGATCATCATCGTCCATTGCATCGCAGCATCGGACTGTCATTGCGCGCTGTCAATGGCCTCAAAGTATGTTCCCTTGTATAGGGCCTCTGTGGCATCAGGATGAATATGTTAGTTAACGCAGTTAAGCAGATGACCGCGGTCGGCTTCGATGCGCCCGGCGGTCCCGATGTGCTCAGGCCCGTGACCGTCCCGGTTCCCCGGCCGGGGCCGGGCGAAGTGCTGGTCAAGGTCGCCTTCGCCGGGGTCAATCGTCCCGACGTCGTGCAGCGCCAGGGCAAGTACCCGCCGCCGCCGGGCGCCTCGCCGATTCCGGGCCTGGAGATTTCCGGGCGTGTCGCCGTGCTGGGCGAGGGGGTGACCGAGTTCCTGCCGGGCCAGGCGGTCTGCGCACTGGTCAGCGGCGGCGGCTATGCCGAATATTGCCTTGCCAAGGCGGCGCACTGCCTGCCGGTGCCCGAGGGCCTGGGGCTCGACGAGGCGGCGGCGCTGCCCGAGACGCTGTTCACCGTCTGGCACAACGTGTTCGAGCGCGGTTATGCGCGCGACGGCGAGACGCTGCTGGTCCATGGCGGCACCAGCGGCATCGGCACGATGGCGGCCATGCTCGGCAAGCATTTCGGGCTAACCGTGATCGTCACCTGCGGCTCGGGCGAGAAGTGCGCGCGGGCGCTCGAGATCGGCGCGGCCCATGCGATCGACTACAAGGCCTGCGACTTTGTCGAGGAAGTGGCGCGGATCACCGGCGGCCGCGGCGTCGACATCGTGCTCGACATGGTCGGTGGCGACTATGTGGCGCGCAATCTCAAGTGCCTTGCCCCCGACGGCCGGCACGTGACCATCGCCGTGCAGGGCGGCGCCAAGGCCGAGATCAACATGGCGGTGGTGATGACCCGTCGCTACACCCTGACCGGATCGACCCTGAGGGCCCGCTCCGATGCCTTCAAGGGCCTGCTGGCGCAGGAGATCCTCGCCAATGCCTGGCCGCTGGTCGAGGAGGGCGAGCTGCGCCCGGTGATGGACGCGCGCTTTGCGCTCGGCGAGGCGGCGGCCGCCCATGCGCGGATGGAAGCGGGCGATCATGTGGGCAAGATCGTGCTGGAGATCTGATCGCGGCAATCTGATCGTTGCAATCTGATCGTTGGGGGGGGCAGGCCGGTCTCCTGCGGAAAATGCGTGGCGGCGCATTTTCATTGCGCACGCCGGCAAGTCTTCCGGCGATCGTGGCCGGTTTTTGCCAAGTCGTTTCAAATTCGCGCGCGATCGAAGGGATGAAACCAAGCCTTTTGCTTGCCCAAAGCGCAAAGTTTCCCTAAATCGGGCCCGTACGGCCGCTCCGCAAAGGGGCGGCCCTTATTGTTTCCGCCGGAGATAGAGACATGAGCCAGCCCACTCCGCTGATGCCGCACGCGACCGCCTCCTGGCTGGTCGACAGCACCGCGTTGACCTTTGAGCAGATCGCCGAGTTCTGCGGCCTGCACATGCTCGAAGTGCAGGCGATGGCCGACGATCTGGCATCCAGCAAGTATACCGGACGCGATCCCGTGCGTTCGGGCGAACTGACCATGGAAGAGATCGAGAAGGGTCAGGCAAACCCGGAGTACAAGCTCCGCATGCACAAGATCCCGGTCACCTCCAACCGTACCAAGGGCCCGCGCTATACGCCGGTGTCGAAGCGCCAGGACAAGCCGGACGGCATCGCCTGGATCCTGCGCAACCACCCCGAGGTGTCGGACGCGCAGATCGGCAAGCTGATCGGCACGACCCGCAACACCATCGCCGCGATCCGCGACCGTTCGCACTGGAACATCGCCAACATCACGCCGAAGGACCCGGTCACGCTGGGCCTGTGCTCGCAGCGCGAACTCGACTTCATCGTGTTCAAGGCCGCCAAGAAGGCTGGTATCGAGGACGATGGCCGCAACGACGAGCGTCTGACCGACGATCGCGAAGCGCTGATCGAGGAACTGCGCGCCGAGCGTGACGCTGCCTCGCGCGCCGCTTCGGAAGCCGCGCAGGAAGCCGAAGTGGCCGCCTGGCTCCAGGCCAAGCGCGCTGCCGAAGCCGCGGAAGAGCAGGGCGAGTAAACGCGCCCCACTCCCACGCGGCTCCCACGCTGCCACATACAAAAAGCCCCGCGACGAGGAATCGTCGCGGGGCTTTTTGTTTGTCCGATGTCTGGTCGGGAGGATTACTCCGCCGGTTCCAGCGCGCTCTTGTCGGTGATCTGCGGGACGGCCGGCGGGGTGTGGCCGCCGTTCGGGTTGAGCCGGCCTTCGAGCCGGGCGCCCTGCTCGATGGTGAGCGCGTCGTAGGCGACGTCGCCCTCGATGCGGGCCGTGCGCAGGATCACCACCTCGCGGGCGGTGATGGTGCCGCGCACGGTACCGGCGATGCGCACGCTTTCGGCGCTGATGCCGCCGGCGATCTCGCTGGCGTCCCCCTGGATGAGCGCCTTGCAGGCGATGTCGCCGGTGACGCGGCCTTCGACGTGAAGGTCGACGGTGGCTTCGATGTTGCCGGTGATGGCGGTATCCGCGCCGAGCACCGAAAAGCTGCTGGAGCCGGTGCGGGCGGTCGTGGTCGAAAAGGTCTTGGCCATGGCGTTATCGGGCTTCTTGCTGAACATTATGGGCGGCCTCGAGGAATGTGCGCGGGTTCATGGGCCGGTTGTTGTTGCGCACCTCGAAGTGGAGATGCGGTCCGGTTGACCGGCCGGTCGAGCCCATTGCGGCGATGCGGGTTCCGCCGTCGACGAGCTGGCCGGGGCGGACGTTGAAGCCAGAGAGATGGCCGTAGCGGGTCATCAGACCGTTGCCGTGGCTGATCTCCACGCAGTTGCCGTAACCCTGGCGCTGACCGACGAAGGTCACGCGCCCCTTGGCGGCGGCATAGATCGGCGAGCCCATCGGGCCGGGGAAGTCCAGCCCGGCGTGGAAGGCGGCGCCTCCGGTGAAGGGATCGGCGCGGTAGCCGAAGCTCGACGAGACATAGGCGACGTGCGCGGGGCTGACCTGCGGGATCGAGGCAAGGCCGTTCTCCAGCGAATCCATGCGCGCAAGGCTCTGGCCGAGGCGCTGGAAACGCGGATCGATCGAACCGTCGGCAGCGGTTGCCAGCTTTTCGAGCGGACCACCTTCGCCGCCGCGGGCATTGGCCATGGCGCTCGGATTGAGGCCGAGCTTGCGGATGGCCTGGGCGGCGCTGGCGGCGCGGCGGTCGGCATAGCGGGTCAGGCGTTCGACGAAGGCCAGCTGTTCGGCTTCCACCCCGGCCAGCTTGCCGGCCTCGGGCACGGCCGCGCTGACCTTCTTCACCGTCTCGGCGGCTTCGCTGGCGCTGTCGGTCACGGTTTCGCCGGCCTGCTTGTCGTCGGGCAGGTCGCCGATGTGGGCTTCGACCACGGTCTCGATGAACTTCTGGCGGCGGGCAAGATCATCCACGGTGCCGTCGAGATTGTCGCGGTACTGCTGCACGCGGCTCTCGGCCGTGGCGACCTTGGCCTCGCGCAGGCGCAGCAGGGCATGGTCGCTGGTGGCGCTGAACTGCGACACGGCGACTGCGCCCATCGACACGCACCATGCGCCGAGCAGCGCGGCACACGTGCCGGCAGCCACTTTCTGCATGCGCGACGAAATACGGATGAAGCGGACCTGTCCCTGCGAGCGCATGATGAACTCGCGTTCGGGAAAGGCCGCCTGGAGACGCGATTTCAGCGTCCCGGCAGAGATGAACTTCAAAACGACCCCGCTTTGGAAATTTTTTTTCTGACCCCGGGCGGCCGGGTAGCAGGGGAGGGGGCCCAAGGCGAATCGACTCGCCCCGATTGGTTGCAAAAACAGGATGAGTCGGACCTTCCCTGCGATGAACCGAGGGAACGAATTCGATTTCGAGAATCGCAGGCCTGTGGAAATCGCCCCGATTCGCAGGCGCAACTGGCTGATTTCATACGTAAGTTTGAATGAATCCAGGCTGAATGCAGTGGCTGACCTTGCCGTGACGGTTGCGTGACGTGCATCGAAACCGCCTCCGGCGCATCGTTCGGTCCGGTCGGTGACAGCATGGCGCAACAATGCTAGGCGGCTGCCATGACCGAGCAGACTATTCTTGCCGCCGACCAGATCGGCGCGCGTGCCGCCGAGACGCCCGAGGCCCTTGTCGCCCGGCTCGCGCAGGCCGGCCGGGCGGCCCAGCGCGAACTGGCCAGGACCAGCGACGGGCAGAAGGCCGCTGCCCTGCGTGCCGCCGCTGCCGAACTGCGCCAGGCGGAACCGGCGATTCTTGCTGCCAACGCCCTCGACATCGCCGCAGGTGAGGCGAAGGGGCTGAGCGGGGCGATGCTCGACCGACTGCGGCTCGATTCCGGCCGCCTTGCCGGGATCGCTGACGCGGTGGAACAGGTCGCCGGTCTCGCCGATCCGGTGGGCGAGGTGATCTCCACCAGCGAGCGGCCCAACGGCCTCCAGCTCTCGCGCGTGCGCATTCCCATCGGGCTGATCGGCATCATCTACGAGAGCCGCCCGAACGTGACGGCCGATGCCGCCGCGCTCTGCCTGCGCTCGGGCAATGCCGCGCTGCTGCGGGGCGGCAGCGAAGCGCTCCATTCGAACCGGGCGATCATGGCGGCGATGACCGCGGGGCTGACCTCTGCCGGGATTCCCGCAGCGGCGATCCAGCTCCTGCCGACCCAGGACCGCGCCGCGGTGGGGGCGATGCTGACGGCGGCGGGGCTGATCGACATGATCGTGCCGCGCGGCGGCAAGAGCCTGGTCGCGCGCGTGCAAGCCGATGCGCGGGTGCCGGTGCTCGCTCACCTCGACGGCATCTGCCATACCTACGTCCATGCTGCTGCCGATCCCGCGATGGCGGCACGGCTGGCGCTCAATGCCAAGATGCGGCGCACCGGCGTCTGCGGCTCGATGGAGACGCTGCTGCTCGACACGCAGTTCCCGGCCTCTGCCGAGGTCGTGCGCGGCCTGCTCGATGCCGGGTGCGAACTGCGCGGCGATGCCCGTGCGCGGGCGCTCGATCCGCGAGTCCTGATCGCCAGCGACGAGGACTGGGATACCGAGTACCTCGACGCGGTGCTGTCGGTGGCCGTGGTTGACGGGCTCGATGCCGCGCTCGACCACATCGCGGCGCATTCCTCGCACCACACCGATGCGATCGTCACCGGGGATGCGGCGGCGGCCGAGCGGTTCCTTGCCGAAGTCGACAGCGCGATCGTGATGGTCAATGCCTCCAGCCAGTTCGCCGATGGCGGCGAGTTCGGGCTCGGCGCCGAGATCGGCATCGCCACGGGTCGTCTCCACGCGCGCGGTCCGGTCGCGCTGGAAGGGCTGACCACCTACAAGTGGCTGGTACGCGGCACGGGGCAGGCGCGGCCCTGACGGGACCCGTCGTGCGCGGTTCGGGCCCGATTACCGGGCTGCTGGGGGGCAGTTTCAATCCGGCCCACGGCGGCCACCGGCGCATCAGCCTGTTCACGGCCGAGGCGCTGGGGCTGGATGAGGTCTGGTGGCTGGTTTCCCCCGGCAATCCGCTGAAGCCGAAAGCGGGCATGGCGCCGCTTGCCGCGCGGGTGGCATCGGCCAGGCGGCAGGCGCGGCGTGCGCGAATCCGGGTGACCGCGATCGAGCGGGAACTGGGGACCCGCTACACCGTCGATACCCTGCGCGCACTGGTCCGGCGCTATCCGCACCGGCGCTTCGTGTGGCTGATGGGGGCGGACAATCTGGCGCAATTCCACCGCTGGAAGGACTGGCGGACGATCGCCCGACTCATGCCGATTGCGGTAATTGCCCGTCCGGGGTATGATGGTGCCGCTATCGCGAGCCCCGCGATGGCCTGGCTGGGAAGATTCCGGAGGTCCCAGTCCAGCTTTCGCAGTCCGGAAAGGTGGAGCGCACCTGCGCTGGTGACATTGCGATTCGACCCCGATGCGCGGTCGGCCACGGCTATTCGCCAGGCCGATCCGGAGTGGGCCCGCAAGTCGATGGAACGACTTTCGCGAGCTGACTTCATTCGAGATGGTGTCACGTACCACCGCATCCCCGGACATGCAGCGTGAGCAGGCGTTTCGCCCTTCTCTCGCACGTCCGCATATCAAAAGTGAGATCGCAACTGACGGGGTGCCCGCACCCTGTCATGCGTGATCGTGAGAAAGGAGCAGTAACCCTCTAGATGCCACAGGCACAGATACAGCCGGAACAAACCGGCGCTACGCCCCCGGCCACTGTCGAGTCCGATGACCCGCAATTGGCCCTCGTCCTGCAGAGCCTTGACGATGATCAGGCGCAGGACATCGTGACCATCGACCTCGAAGGCAAGTCGAGCATCGCCGAATACATGGTGATCGCCTCGGGCCGTTCGACCCGCCAGGTGGCGGCGATGGCGCAGAAGCTTGGCGAACGTCTCAAGCACGGCGGTTTCGGCCATGCCCGCGTCGAAGGCCTGCCGGCTGCCGACTGGGTGCTGGTGGATGCCGGCGGCGTCGTCGTGCACCTGTTCCGCCCGGAAGTGCGCAGCTTCTACAACCTCGAGCGCATGTGGGGCTTCGACGGTCCTTCGGGCGCCGCCTGATTCGTCGTCCGGATCTGTTCCGACGGTGAATCCGCAACCCGGCCGCGACGGTGGCCGGGGCATTGAAACGGTACTGGCGCACCTGCTCCGCGCCAGCCGGTCGCGCGCCGGGAAGGGCTTGCGCGACCCGCTTCGGAGGGCGATGGAGGAGAGATGCTTCTCCATGTCATCGCCCGCGGCAAGATCGCCCGCTCGCCCGAGGCCGAGCTGCTCGATCGCTATGCCAAGCGCATCACCTGGCCTTTCAAGCACAGCGAACTGCCCGACGTCGGCGGCAAAGTGCCGCCGCCCGTGCAGACGCCGGTGCGCGAGGTCCTGCTCGACGAACGCGGCAAGCTGATGAGTTCGGAGGAATTTGCCGAACTGCTCGGCCGCTGGCGCGATGAAGGCGTGCGTGAATGCCGCTTCCTGATCGGTGCGGCGGACGGGCACGGCGACGAAGCCCGCGCCAGGGCCGACCATTTGCTCTGTTTCGGCCGCATGACCTGGCCGCACCTGATGGTGCGCGCCATGCTGGCCGAGCAGCTCTGGCGCGCCACCGCGATCCTGGCGGGCCATCCCTATCATCGTTCCGGGTGAGGCGGCGGGCACGTGATCTCCGGTCCCGATCCCGGTTCTGGTCTTGGCCCCGGCCTCTGGGCTCTGTGCGGTTCGGCGGTCGTCATGACCGCGATCGTCGGCCTGCGCTATCTGGCGACCTCCGGGATCTTCGCCTGGATCACCGGCAGAATGCGGCCGGGTCTCTATCACGGCAGGACGCGCCAGATCCGCAGCGAGATCGGCTGGTCGCTGGCGTCTTGCGCGATCTACGGGATTCCTTCGGGCGTGGTCGCCTGGGGCTGGCAGGCCCACGGCTGGACGCGGATCTACGGCGATGCCGGGCACGCAAATGCGGCGACCCATCCGCTCTGGTGGATGCCGGTCTCGCTGTTCCTCTACCTGTTCCTGCACGACACCTGGTTCTACTGGACCCACCGCTGGATGCACCGTCCCCGCGTGTTTCGCCTCATGCATGCGGTCCACCACGCCAGCCGCCCGCCGACCGCCTGGGCGGCGATGAGCTTTCATCCGCTGGAGGCGCTGAGCGGTGCTTTCGTGATCCCGGTGCTGGTGTTCCTCATCCCGATTCACGTCGCCATGCTGGCCATGGTGCTGACGATCATGACCGTCATGGGAATCGCCAATCACATGGGCTGGGAGATGTTCCCCCGCCGCCTGGTCGAATCCCGCTTCGGCCACTGGCTCATCACCGCCAGCCACCACCACCGCCATCACGAGAACTATCGATGCAATTACGGTCTCTACTTCCGGTTCTGGGATCATCTGTGCGGAACCGACCGGGGGCTGTCGCGGCCCTGATCGGCGGCGCGGTGCTGGCCTGCGGGGCCGCGGCGGGACCGACGCAAGTCGGCGTCACCGTGACCGGCCTGCGTTCGCACAAGGGGCAGATCCTGGCCTGCCTCACCACCAACCCGCGCGCCTTTCCCGACTGCAGCAAGGATCCGCAGGCCCGAAAGCTGACCGTAGCCCTGTCGGGTAGCGGGGAGACGGGACCGGTTCGCCTCGATTTCGGCGCGGTGCCGCAGGGACGCTACGCCATTTCGCTGATTCACGACGAGAATGGCAATGGCCGCCTCGACACCACGATGGCGATCCCGCGCGAGGGCTATGGGTTTTCGCGCGATGCGCCGGTGCGGATGGGGCCGCCGCGATTCGACAAGGCGGCCTTCGATCTGGGTGCGGCGGCCCAGAACCTGGATATCCGCATGCGATATCTGCTGTGATCCACCGCGCCGCTCTTGCCGTCGCTGTCCACGCCGCCTAGCGCTGGAGCCGTGACCAAGGCGCACGACACCATCGAGGAACTGGTCGGGGAGGTCGTCGATTCGGCAACCGCCGGATTGGTGCCGCCGCCTGCCAACGGGACGTTTTCGCCGTTCCGCTACCCGGTTTTCCGCGCGATCTGGATCGCCAACCTGTTCTCGAACCTCGGCTCCACCCTGCAGAGTGTCGGCGCGGCCTGGTTGATGACCGAACTGACGCCCTCGCACCAACTGGTCGCGCTGGTCCAGGCCTCTGCGACGGTTCCGATCATGCTGCTGGGCGTCTTTGCCGGAGCGATTGCCGACAACTACGACCGCCGGGTGGTCATGCTGGTGTCGCAGGTGGCGATGCTGGTGGTTTCCGCGCTGCTGGCGGTCATGGCCTATGCCGGGTGGCTGACGCCGCTGCTGCTGCTGACCTTCACGCTGGGGGTGGGCACCGGTACCGCGCTCAATTCGCCCGCCTGGCAGGCCTCGGTGCGCCAGCAGGTCGATCATCAGCAACTGCCGCAGGCGATCGCGCTCAACTCGATCTCGTTCAACATCGCCCGCTCGATCGGCCCGGCGCTGGGCGGGCTGCTGATCTCGATCTGGAATCCGGCCTTTGCCTTCGCGATCAACGCGGTGAGTTACGTCGGCTTGATCGCCGTGCTGCTGTGGTGGCGGCCCGAGCCGCGCAAGATCGATGCCCGGCCGATCCTGCCCGCAGTCGCTGCGGGCATGGCGTTCTGCGCGCGTTCGGTGCCCTTGCGGCGCATCCTCATCCGCGGTTTCGCCCTGGGCTTCTGCCTGGCGACGTTCCAGTCGCTGCTGCCCGGCGTGGTGCACGAATCGCTGCATGGGCGGGAGGTCGACTATGGCATCATGCTGGGCCTGTTCGGCATCGGTTCGATCCTGGCGGCACCGTCGATCGGGCCGATCCGGCGAAGGCTGGGGCTGGAGGGCATCCTCATGCTGGGATCGGCTCTCTACATCACCGCCCTGCTGGTCGCCGCAGCCGCACAGAGCCTGGTCGCGGCCATGCCTTCGGCGTTCCTCGCCGGAATCAGCTGGGTGCTGATCCTGACCACGATCAACACGGCCGTGCAGATGCGTTCGCCCGACGCGGTGCTGGGGCGCTGCCTGTCGATCTACCAGGCGGTGACGTTTGGCGGCATGGCGCTGGGCGCCTGGACCTGGGGCTCGCTGGCCGACGGCAGGGGCATTCCCTTTGCTCTCCACGGCGGCGCCGCAACGCTGTTCGTCTCGTTCGTGCTCCTGCGCTTCCTGGCGCCGATGCCTCGCCCCGGGGAAGGGGTCTTGCGCCCGCGTTGAGGCGGAAGGAATCACCCTTCATGCCCCGGGCGCCATCTTAAATATTGATTCACCACGTTGAGGCACAATCGGAAGCCTTGGAAATGGGGTATTCCGACGATGGACACGGTGCGTGGCGATTTCGCCACTTCGGACGGAGCGGACAGCGCCTACGGTTCGGTGGGGGCGGACAGCGGCTATGAAACCCGCTCGGCGGTGGTGCCGGGGGACGAGCGGCGCATGCAGGTGCGGGCCTACAATTTCTGGGCCAGCCTGCTGGGTGAGCGCCAGTTCCCCGACGTTTCCAGCCTGCGTCCCGAGCAGCACCCCGATTTTGGTCCCTACAGCGTCCTGCTGGACTTCTCGGCCGGCATCGACAATCCGAAGATCGGCTGGCTCGGGGGGCTACTCGCCGAGGAATGCGGTGTCGAACAGTCGATTCGCAGTCTGGCCGAGGTGCCCAGCCGCTCGCTGCTTTCGCGTATCACCGACCATTACATGCAGATTCTCGCCAATCAGGCGCCGATCGGATTCGAGGCGGAATTCGTCAATCTGCGCGGGGTGACGATCCTCTATCGCGGCATCCTGCTGCCGTTCTCGCAAGATGATGCGCAGATCGACTGCATCTACGGCGTCATCAACTGGAAGGAGATGGCCGACCAGGCGAGCACCGATGCGCTGCTGCGCCAGGTCGACGAGACTCTCGGCCTGCGCATGCCGCTGCGGGCGCCGCCGCCGCGCGGGGCCTGGGCGGACGGTCCGGCCAATGGCCGGGGCGGGGAACGATCGCTGGCGGAATCGGCCGGGCTGCCGGCGGTGGCTTTTGGCGAGGTGGACACCGCGCTGGACACCGATGCCACGATCGATGCCGGAATGATGCCGCTCGATGCCTACATGGTCACTGACGAACAGGACGCCCGTTTCGACGAATCGGACATCTTCGAACTGACCGCCGATATGGAACTGGCCGACTGGCTCGCGTCCGCGCGCGAACTGGCGCAGGCGGCGATGGGCTGCGAGGACCGCTCGCGCCAGGCGCTCTACGCCGCGATCGGCCGGGCCTACGACTTCGTGCTGGCGGCGGCCGACGCGCCGGAAGAACTGGCCGAACTGCTGGAGGATGCCGGCCTCAAGGTGCAGGAACGCGCGCCGCTGGTGCCTTTGGTCAAGCTGGTGTTCGGCGTCGATTACGACAAGACGCGGCTCACCGAGTTTGCTTCGGTGATTGCCCATGGCCAGCGGCTGGGGCTGGAGCGCGGCGCCTTGACGTCATTTCTCACCGCGCAGCCCGGCGGCATCAAGGCGGTGGTGCGCGACGAGCGCCGCCAGCGCCGCGAGGAGACCGAGCGCGCCGAGCAAGGCGAGACTCGCCGCGAGCGCATGGCCAAGGGGCTGCGTGCGCTTTCGCCCAAGGCCTTGAGCGAAGTCGGCAAGGACAGCGAGTTCAGCATTCTCGTCGCCCGCCGCGACGAGGCGGGGCAGGTCATCCTGCTCGGCGAAGTCACGGACGACGAAGTGCTGCTGGACCGCGCCGCCCGCCACCTGCTGGGCTGATCCGGCCGGAGCGGCTTATGCGCCGACCGTATCGGCAAGGCGGCTTCGGTTCGCCGGCCTTCGCGTTCCGGTAGCCCCCTTCCCACGAAAAAGGGCGGCCAGCCAGCCGGCTGGTCGCCCTTTTTCGTGGGAAGGGGGAAGCGGATCAGTACGTCGCCGGGGGATCGCTGGCCGGGAAGCTTTCGTCGATCGCCTCGTCTGTCTTCGACCAGCGCTTGGGCTGCGTCTTCATGCTTTCCGGGCCGGCATCGCGCACCGGATGGGCGGCGTCCTGTCCGCCGGCGGTGGCTGCCAGCGGTTCGTCCTGATCGCGCGTCGCGTACTTGTAGAGCGCGTAGCCGGCGGCACCGGCAACGGCCATCTTGATGAGTCCCATCGGTCCTGCTCCTCTTGGTGGCGGCGCGCCTGCCGGAAGGGCGGCGCGCCATGTTCCACGTGGAGCAACGTCAAGATCCGGGGACGGTTGCCTCAGTCTCCGCCGACCCGTTCGATCTGCGCGCCGACCAGAGCCAGCTTTTCCTCAAGCCGCTCATAACCGCGGTCGAGGTGATAGAGGCGATGGACCTGGGTTTCGCCTTCGGCGGCAAGCCCGGCGATCACCAGGCTCATCGAGGCGCGAAGGTCGGTCGCCATGACTTCGGCGCCGGTCAGCTTGGGAACGCCGTGAACGATCGCGGTGCGGCCCTTGGTCTCGATATGCGCGCCCATGCGGTTGAGCTCGGGAACGTGCATGTAGCGGTTCTCGAAGATCGTCTCGGTCAGCACGCTGGAACCTTCGGCGCGGCACAGCAGGGCCATGAGCTGGGCCTGCATGTCGGTGGCGAAGCCCGGGTAGGGCGCGGTCGAGAGAGTGACGGGCTTCAGCGGGCCATCGGCGGCGACGTGAAGACCGGCAGCGGTCGCCTCGACATGGACACCGGCGTCGCGCAGGGCCTGCACGGTGGCTTCCATCTCCTCGATGCGGGCACCCTTGAGCGTGACTTCACCGCCGGTGATGGCCGCCGCGCAGGCATAGGAGCCCGCTTCGATGCGGTCGGGCATCACCATGTAGGTGGCGCCGTGCAGGCGTTCGACCCCGTGGATGGTGATGTCCGAGGTGCCGATGCCCTCGATCTGGGCGCCCATGGCGACCAGCAGGTTGCACAAGTCGACGATCTCGGGCTCGCGCGCGGCGTTGTGCAGGGTGGACTTGCCCTTGCACAGCACGGCGGTCATCAGCGCGTTCTCGGTCGCGCCGACGGATACCACCGGGAACGAATAACGCCCGCCGGGCAGGCCGCCGTCAGGGGCAATGGCGCGGACGTAGCCGGCGGCCAGTTCGATCTGCGCGCCGAGCGCTTCAAGCGCCTTCAGGTGCAGGTCGATCGGGCGGTTGCCGATCGCGCAGCCGCCGGGCAGCGAGACGGTTGCCTCGCCCATGCGGGCGAGCATGGGGCCCAGCACGAGGATCGAGGCGCGCATCTTGCGCACCAGGTCGTAGGGCGCCACCGAACTGGTGATGCGGGTCGCCTGCAGCGTCATCACCCGGCCGAAGTCTTCCGGGCGGCTGCCGGCGATCATCGTCGAGATGCCGAACTGGTTCATCAGGTGCTGGAACCCGTCGATGTCCGCCAGACGCGGCAGGTTGCGCAGCGTCAGCGGCTCTTCGGTGAGCAACGCGCAGGGCAGCAGCGTCAGCGCCGCGTTCTTGGCGCCGGAAACGGGGATGGTGCCGGAGAGGCGCTTGCCGCCTTCGATGATGATCTTGTCCATTGCCTGCTCTTTAAAGGGATTTGGCCGCGCAGCAAGCACGGCTCGGAGAAAGCAGGATGGACTGTTGCGCTGCAACTGCGAAGCGGCTTTAATAGCAATGTAACCAAATGGAGTCAGACCATAAACCATGTCTGCGCCTCAGTTTAAAAAACCCGTCCGCAAAGCCGTGTTTCCCGTTGCCGGTCTCGGCACGCGCTTTCTTCCTGCAACCAAGGCCATTCCGAAGGAACTTCTGCCGGTCGTCGACCGTCCGCTGATTCAATACGCGGTGGACGAGGCGCGCGAGGCGGGAATCGAGGAGTTCGTCTTCGTGACGGGGCGCGGCAAGACCGCGATAGTCGAACATTTCGATACGGCTTACGAGCTCGAGGCGACGATGACCGCGCGCGGCAAGTCGCTCGATCCGCTCGAACCGACCCGGATCCAGCCGGGCAATCTGGTGACCGTGCGCCAGCAGGTGCCGCTCGGCCTTGGCCATGCGGTCTGGTGCGCGCGGGCGGTCATCGGCGACGAGCCTTTCGCGATCTTCCTGCCCGATGAACTCATGTACGGCTCGCCCGGTTGCATGGCGCAGATGGTCGAGGCCTACAACGAAGTGGGCGGCAACCTTGTCTCGGTGCTGGAAGTGCCGATGGAGGAAGTGTCGAGCTACGGCGTGATCGCACCGGGCGAATGCCGCGGTGCGCTGACCGAAGTGAAGGGGCTGGTCGAAAAGCCCAAGGTGGCGGAAGCCCCCTCGAACAAGATCGTCTCGGGCCGCTACATCCTCCAGCCCGAAGTGATGGACCTGCTCGCCAATCAGGGCAAGGGCGCGGGCGGCGAGATCCAGCTGACCGATTCGATGGCCAAGCTGATCGGCGTCCAGCCGTTCCATGCCGTCACCTTCCAGGGCCAGCGGTTCGACTGCGGTTCGAAGGTCGGATTCGTCGAAGCCACGCTCGCCATCGCGCTCGACCGCGCGGACATGGGCGAGGACGTGCGCAAGATCGCCAGCCGGTTGCTGGGCTGATCTGGGGCATTCGGGGCGCCCCCTGGCGGGCGCCTCGCCCCCCTGCTACTGGCGGACCGGTTCCGCCAGCCGCGCCATGATCGAGGCGACATAGGCGCGGGTTTCGCGGATGTTGGGAATGCCGCCGGCCTTCTGCACGCGGCCGGGGCCCGCATTGTAGGCGGCCAGCGCCTTTTCGATATCACCGCCGAAGGCATCGAGCTGCATGCGCAGGTACCGCGCGCCGCCTTCGAGATTGGCCATCGGATCGCCGGCATTCACCCCCATCTGCGCCGCGGTGCCGGGCATCAGCTGCGTGAGGCCGCGCGCGCCGACCGGCGACACCGCCAGTTCGTTCCAGCGGCTTTCCTGCCAGACGACCGCTTCGAGCAGGCTCGGGCTGATGTCGTACTTGGCGGCAAGCTGGGCGACCCGCAGGCGCCAGCGGGTAGGGCCTGCGGCATCGAGTGCATCGGTGATCGAGAGCGGGTGGAGCGTGGCGGCTTCCACGTCGGTCGGCGGGCCGGCGTTGGCGGACGCGCCATCGGCAAATTCCACCGTCGTGACGCCATCCGGATTGGCGGCGGAAGCGGCGCCCGGGTTGAGGGAGGCACCGGGATTGAGCGGATCGGCGGAGCTGCGGGCGGGGCCGCCGGCCACCCACTGGTAATCGCCGCCGGAGCCGATCTGCAGGACGTCGGCCCGGGCAAGACCGGGCATGCCCGTCGCGGCCAGGACCAGCACAGCCGGGGTCAGCGCGGCCAAGACCAGCGCGGTCGGGGCCGACGCCCGATTCGTACGATTCGATTTCCGTACCATCATTGGCCGTTTACCCCGGATCACCGCCGAGTCTCAAGCCGGTCGCGCGGCTTGCACGCGACCGGCCAGGATCGAACAGGGGTCAGTCGAGCGCCAGGGCACTGCGGATCGCGCGCCACGAGAGCAGCTTGAAGTTCTGCGCATGGGGGGCGTTGTCGCCGTCCTGCGCCATCATCAGGCCCTCGGGATAGGCAGGGCCAAAATCGCCGAGCGCGACCTCGATGCCGTCGGTATCGCTGGTGCCGCCAAGGGCGCCGCCATCGATGCGGAAGCGTCCGGCAGGCTTGCCGGTGCCGAGGTCGAACAGGGCATAGGCACTGTCGCCCTGGCTCGATGCGACCAGCCATGCCCGCCCGCCGTCTTCGCGGGCAACCGCAAGACCTTCGACGTCGGCGACGAGACCGTCCGCTGCCCCGACTTTGGCGAAGGCTTCGGGGACCAGCCTGTCCCCGGCGAGGGGAACCTTCCAGATGCCGACGTCCTCCTCGGCAACGAACAGCACCTTGCCGGCATCGTCGACCACGCAGCCTTCCGATTGCGTCGCGAACTTCACGAGGCGCACGTAGTCCGCCGCGATGCGGCCCTCGCGTTCGATCAGGCGGCTTTCAGCGACTGAACCGTCCTTGAGCACGACATAAGCGCGCGCGAGTTCGCCCGAAGCCAGTGCGCTGCCCATGCAGAAGCCATAAGCCTCGGCAGGGGCATGTCCGGCGGGCAGGAAGGTTTCCGCGCCCAGCGGGGTGAGCTTGCCGCTGGCGCCATCGAGCGCGAACAGGGCGATGCGCGGTTCGGCGCGGTCGGTACGGTCGCTGGCACCGACGAGGATCGTCGTGACGCCGCCGCGGCGCACTTCGCGCAGGTCCACGTTGTTGAGCGCGCCTGCCGCCGCGAAATCGCGCACCTTGCCGTCGAGCCCGTAGACATAGAGCCCGGCCTTCTTGTCGGTGCCGAGAATCAGGCTGGCGGCGGGATTGGCGGCATTGCGCCAGATTGCCGGATCGTCGGCGGCATCGACATTGGCCGTGCCGACAGGGGTGGTTTCACCGGCAGCAGGCACGTCGATGGCAGGAAGGCGGATCGCCGGGGCCGTGGCGGTGGTGGCGCAGCCGCCCAGGATAGTCGAAAGCACGAGGGCCGGGAGCAATGCTCCCGACCCCAACTTCACGACACTGGCGATGTGCGTGAGCGCGGCCTTCATCAGAAGGTCACCCGCGCGCCGAACTTCACGGTCGAGCCATATTCCTCGTACTGCAGCACGCGCTTGGCACCGGCGAGGTTCTGGTAGGCGAAGTACTTGGCGTTGTTGACGTTCACCCAGTCCGCGAAGAGGCGGATGTTGTCGGTCAGCTTGTACTTGGCCGAAAGATCCAGCTGGAAGTGCTGGTTGACGGTACGGTCGGTCTCGTAGGAATCACCCACTTCGTCGAGGTACTTGTCGCGGAAGGTACCGGCAGCGCGCAGGCTGATCGGGCCCTTCTCGTAGCCGAGCACGGCGTTGAAGGTGTTCTTCGAGGCATTGGGCAGCGAGATGCGGCGGGCAATCTGCACGCCGTCGTCATCCGAGAACACCGTGCCGCGGGCGTAAGTGTAGGTGTAGTTGAGCTGGGTCAGCAGGCCGTCGAAGGGCGAGGGCAGCATCGTGAAGGCCTGGCTGAAGCTGACTTCCACACCGGCGATCTCGGCGGTGTCGCCGTTCATCGGAATGGTGATCTCGTCATAGGCGATGCCGTTGTAGGTGCCGGATTCCTTCGAGTTCAGCGAGTAGGTGTAGTCCTTGATCGACTTGTAGAACCCGCCGACGGTGAGGGCGCCGTTGTTCGCGAAGTAGTATTCGAACCCGGCGTCGAAGTTCCAGGCCTGGTAAGGCTTGAGTTCGGGGTTGCCGACCACCAGCTCGAGGTCGTCGTTGATCGTGTTGCGCGGAGCCATGTCCGACAGCTTCGGGCGCACCACCGTCTTGTAGCCGGCGAGGCGGGCGACGAGGTTGGGCTGCGGGCTGTAACGCAGGGTCAGGCTGGGCAGCCAGTTGGTGTAGTTGCGCTTGTAGCTCTGCGGATCGACGGTGAAGGTATCGTCGCCGTTGTCGGTGACGAGGCTGCCGTTGAGTGCGTTGTGGGTGTGCTCCATGCGCACGCCGCCGATCACGCGCAGGGTGGCGCTGTCCCAGCGGGCGAGGGCATAACCGGCCATGATGTCCTCACGCACCGAGTAGTCGCTGATCGCCGAGTTGTAGCCGCTCTCGAAATCGTTGATCACGAACGAGTCCGGGTTGGCCAGCAGGTAGGCGGCGGGGCCGCCCTTGCTGGCGACCGGGCCCATGTCGGTCAGGCGGTAGGTCTGCTTGCCCAGCACGTCGGCCAGCGTGTAGTCGGCATCGTCGGCGAGGTCATAGTAGGTCATGTTGAAGTCGTAGGACTTCTTGCGCCAGCGGGCCTTGCCGCCGGCCTGCACCGTGAAGTCGCCGCTGTCGCCGGCGAACGTGCGGGCGAGGTCGGCCTTGATCGCCCATTCCTGATCCTGGCTGTCGGACAGGGTGGTCAGTTCGGTCTTGTTGAATGCGTACTGCGAGGCGTCGTTGAACGTATCGGCGCCTTCGCTGACCGAGTAGGTCGGGTAGTAGGTGTTCGAGTAGTCCATATCGACCACGGTGCCGCTCTTGAAGCGGGCGCGGAAACGGGTCGGGTCGACCGAGAAGGTCTCCTTCTCGGTGGACTTGGCGTAGCTCGCCATCCAGTTGAACTTCCAGATCCCGGTGTCGGTGTCGCTGCCGAGCGAGACCGAGCGGATGCGCTGGCGCTCGAAGCGGTCCTTGAGGTCGCGCTGGACGGTGATGCGCTCGTCCGAACCGTCGAACGTGGCGCTGCTGTCGGTGCTGGCGCTGGGGTTATCGAAATCGCCGAAGTCGAGCGTTGTGCGGCGGCGGTATTCGTGGTCGTCGAACTGTGCCCAGTTGCCGCGGATATAGGCCTTGGTGGTGTCCGAGACGCGCCAGTCGGCCGAGAGCGCCGCGTTGATGCGGGTGCGCTCGACGTCATAGTCACGGTATTCGACCGATTCGGCCCAGGCGTTGCCGTTGTCGTCGACGTTCCAGCCGCCGGTCTCGACGTTGTCGGTCTCGAACTTGCGCTTGTAGTAGCTGACCGAGCCGGCGATGCCGAAGTCGTCGCCCAGCTTCTGGGTGAAGTCGAAGGCGCCCTTGGGGGTGACCTTGCCCGAATAGTCGTTCCAGCTGCCTTCGGCGCTCAGCGAATAGCGGTTCTTCTTCGAATCGAAGGCGCTGGTGGTGTTCACCTCGATCGAGGCGCCGATGAAGTCGCCGTCCATGTCGGGGGTGAAGCTCTTCTTCACTTCGATCGACTGGATGGTGTCCGACGAGATCACGTCGAGCGCGACCGAGCGCACGTCCGATTCAGGCGCAGGCAGGCGCACACCGTTGACCGAGGTGCCGTTGAGTTCGGGGTCGAGGCCGCGCACCGAGACGTAGCGGCCTTCGCCCTGGTCGTTGAGGATGTTGACGCCGGGCAGGCGGCGCAGCGATTCGGCCACGTTCTGGTCGGGGAACTGGCCGACCGCGTCGCGGGTGAGGACCGAGACGACCCCGTCCGCGGCCTTCTGGCGCGACAGGGCGCTGGTCATGTTGGCGGTGAGGCCGGTGACGAGAATGTCGCCGCCGCCGATCGCGGCGAGGTCGAAGTTGCCGTCCACGCGGCCGGTGGCGGGCACCGTGACCGACCGGGTCGTCACTTCCGCGCCGACGTAGCGGGCTTCCAGCGTGTAGGTGCCGGCGGGAACGTCGCCGAAGATGTACTGGCCCGAACGGTCGGTCTCGACACTGCGGTCGAGCTCGACGATGCGCACGCTGGCCGACTGCAGGGAGCGGGCGCCGGTGGCGTCATGAACGCTGCCGGCAACTTCGCCTGCGTGCGCGATGGTGGCGAAGGAGGCCGAGGCGAGCAGCCCCGCGAGGAGGCGCATGGAGGACGTCATTTTGAGGCAAACCCCTGTTGCTTCGAAGAAGTTGGGGCGGCCTCTAAGTCCGTTCGATGACGGTTTTGTGCTGATGGTATGGCAGTTTTATGACCCTGCCGCAGTGCAGCAATTCGGCCACAGTATACGATCGGCAAACGTCAGCCTGTCCGAAAAGGCACCAGTTCCGACGATGTAGGGGAAGGGGAATGGTGCTGCTGGGGAGGATTGAACTCCCGACCTCGTCATTACCAATGACGCGCTCTACCACTGAGCTACAGCAGCGCCTGATCCGAAGGCCTTGCGGCCAGCGCTTCAGCGCTTGCCCACGGTCACCCGGGGCAGGGGCGCGCTAATGTCCGTGACCGAGGCAATTGTCAAGCGGTGCTTGCGCATTCTTTTTCGCAAGGCCATTCCGGGGGCGACGGAACGGGCCCCGAAAGAACCATTTACCATGACGCAGACCCAGCAATCCCGCGAGGAACGGCTCGCTGCCAAGCTTCGCGAAAATCTTCGTCGCCGCAAGGTGCAGGCGCGTGCTTTCGGTGCTGCGACGCAGGATGAGCAAGCGGCGATGGCCGAATCCGATTCGCCGGATGGAGAGGCCGATACGACGGCTGCCGAAAAAGTCGCCGCTGCTGGAGGTGAAATCGAATCGGGCGCTCTTTCCAAATCGCCCCCGGAAAGCTAGGGGCTGCGCCCAGACATATCGTCAGTCTGCCAAGAGGCGTTCCCCGCCGGAGCGCCGATGAGACCCGGGAGTATGCCTTGCCTCGCCTGATCCTCGTCCGCCACGGCCAGAGCCAATGGAACCTTGAAAACCGCTTCACCGGCTGGTGGGATGTCGACCTGACCCCGCTGGGCGAGGACGAAGCCCGCGCCGCCGGCACGCTGCTCAAGGAAAAGGGCATTGCCCCCACCGTTGCTTTCACCTCGCTGCAGACGCGGGCGATCCGCACCCTGCACCTGGCGCTGGAAGCGGCCGGGCTGCTGTGGATTCCCGAGACCAAGGACTGGCGCCTCAACGAGCGTCACTACGGCGGCCTTACCGGTCTCAACAAGGCCGAGACCGCTGCCAGGCACGGCGAGGACCAGGTGAAGATCTGGCGCCGCAGCTTCGACACGCCGCCGCCGGTGCTGGAAAAGGGCAGCGAGTTCGATCTCTCGACCGACGCCCGCTACGCCGGGATCGACGTGCCGCAGACCGAAAGCCTCAAGGACACCATCGCGCGTGTCCTGCCTTATTACGAAGGCTCGATCGTGCCGCACCTCAAGGCCGGTGCCGACGTGCTGGTCTCGGCCCACGGCAATTCGCTGCGCGCGCTGGTGAAGCATCTCTCCAACATCTCGGACGACGAGATCACCGGTCTGGAAATCCCGACCGGCCAGCCGATCGTCTACGAGCTGTCCGACGATCTCGCGGTGCTCGACCGCTATTATCTCTCGGAGCGCTGAGATGAGCGCCGTGGTGCCGGTCGCCATCATCATGGGCAGCCAGTCCGACTGGCCGACCATGGGCAAGGCTGCCGAGATGCTCGACAAGCTGGGCGTCGCCTATGATGCCCGCATCGTCTCCGCCCACCGCACGCCCGAGCGCATGGTGGATTTCGCCAAGGGTGCGGCCGACGAAGGCTTCAAGGTGGTGATCGCCGGTGCCGGCGGCGCCGCGCATCTGCCGGGCATGGTCGCCGCGCTCACGCACTTGCCGGTGCTGGGCGTGCCGGTGCAGTCCAAGGCGCTGTCGGGGCAGGACAGCCTGCTCTCGATCGTGCAGATGCCAGCGGGCATTCCGGTCGGCACGCTGGCCATCGGCGAAGCGGGTGCCGCCAATGCCGGCCTGCTCGCCGCCGCGATCCTTGCCACCACCGACGAAGGCCTTGCCGAACGGCTCAAGGCCTTCCGCGCCGCGCAGACCGAAAGCGTGGCCATCCGTCCTTCCTGATAGATCGAGTAACGGCGTCATGATTCCCCCCGGCGAAACCATCGGCATTCTCGGCGGCGGCCAGCTTGGCCGGATGATCGCGATGGCGGCAGCGCAGCTTGGCTACCGCTGCCACATCTATGCGCCGGAGGCCGATTCGATCGCCGCCGAAGTCAGCGCGGCCTTCACCTGCGCCGCCTGGGACGATGGCGAGGCGATGGCGAAGTTCGCCGCCGACTGCGCCGTCGTCACCTACGAGTTCGAGAACGTGCCGGTCGCCCCGCTGGCGGCGCTGGGGGCGACTCCGCTGCTGGCTGGCCCCCTCGCGCTCGAAACCGCGCAGGACCGGCTGAACGAGAAGCGCTTCGTCACCGAGCTTGGCGGCACGCCCGCGCCGTTCTTCCCGGTCGACGATGCCGCTGATCTGGCCGCGGCGATGGCCGAGATCGGCACCCCCGGCATCCTCAAGACCCGCCGCGACGGCTATGACGGCAAGGGCCAGTGGCGGATCATGAAGCCCGAGGACGCCGAGGGCCTCGAGCTTCCGGCGCAGGCGCTGATCTACGAAGGTTTCGTCACCTTCTTCGCCGAGTTCTCGGTGATCCTGTGCCGCGGCGCCGACGGAGACATCCGCTATTTCGATTCGGCCGAGAACGTCCATGAGAGCGGTATTCTCGCGCTCAGCACGGTGCCGGCGCCTGCCGCGATCCTCGAACAGGTGCCCGCCGCCCGCGCGCTCGCCGCCAAGGTGGCCGAGGCGCTGGGCTACGTCGGTGTGCTCACGCTCGAATTCTTCGCCACCGCAAACGGTCCGGTGTTCAACGAGATGGCGCCGCGCGTGCACAATTCGGGTCACTGGACCATCGAGGGCGCCGTCACCTCGCAGTTCGAGAACCACGTCCGCGCCATTTGCGGTCTGCCGCTGGGCAGCACCGCGCTGGCCGCCGATGCGGTCGAAATGCGCAACCTGATCGGGGACGAGGCGCACGATTGGCCGACGATCCTTGCCGATCCGGCCAATCACCTCCACCTCTACGGCAAGGGTGCGGCGCGCCCCGGGCGCAAGATGGGGCACGTCACGCGCCTCTCCTTCGGGCAGGACTGATCGGCAACTTGGTGCAGGATATCTTCCTTATCTACGCACGCGCCGAAAACGGCACGATCGGGCGCGACGGGGCCTTGCCCTGGCGCCTTCCGGCCGACCTCAAGCGGTTCAAGGCGCTGACCATGGACAAGCCCATGATCATGGGCCGCAAGACTTTCGACAGTTTCCCTTCGCCGCTGCCCGGCCGCCGCCACATCGTGCTGACCCGCGACACCGCCTGGCGCGCCGAAGGTGCCGAAGTGGCGCATGACGCGCACGAAGCGCTGGAACTGGCAGGCGAGGGCGAGGTCGCGGTGATCGGCGGCGCGGAAATCTACGGCCTCTTTGCAGGCCTGGCGAACCGCATCGAACTGACCGAGATTCACGGGGACTATGAAGGCGATACCTTCATGCCCCGTCCCGGCAGCGAATGGCGCGAGATCGCGCGCGAAGAGCATGGTGCGGACGGCGATCGCCCCGCCCATGCTTTCGTGACGCTCGAGCGCGACTTATAGGCCCGAAACGACATGATTCGCCTCGACAACCGTGAGCCCTTTCCCGAAGACATGCGCGGCGCCGTGCTGGCGCTGGGCAATTTCGACGGATTCCACCTCGGCCATCAGGCCGTTGTCGGCGAGGCGATCCGCTGGGCGCGCGCCGAAGGCCGCAAGGCGATCGTCGCCACGTTCGATCCGCATCCCGTCCGCCACTTCCAGCCCGAGGCCGAACCTTTTCGCCTGACCACGCTGGACCAGCGGCAGGAACTGTTCGGCGAAGCGGGCGCGGACGCCATGCTGGTGTTCCATTTCGACGGCGCCATGGCCGGCATGCATGCCGAGCAGTGGATCGAGCAGATCCTTGCCGGGCAGCTTGGCGTCGCCGGTGTCGTCACCGGCGACGATTTCACCTTCGGCAAGGCGCGTAGCGGCAATCCCGGCGTGCTCGAGGACGTCGGCGGCAGGTTCGGAATCGCCGCGCGTGCGGTCGGCGCGGTACTCGACGGCGGCCTGCCGGTCTCGTCCAGCCGCATTCGCGAGGCGCTGCAGGCGGGTGACTGCGAAACCGCCGCGCGCCTGCTGACGCGTCCCTTTGCCATTCGCGGCCATGTCCAGCATGGCGACAAGCGCGGCCGGGTGATCGGATTCCCGACCGCCAATCTCGACATGGCGAACTACTTGCGCCCGCGTTACGGCATTTATGCCATCACCGGCCATCTGCCCGGCGGGCGCACGGTGATCGGCGCGGCGAACATGGGCATCCGGCCGACCTTCGATCCGCCCAAGGAACTGCTGGAGCCGCATTTCTTCGATTTTTCCGGCGATCTCTACGAGCAGGAAATCGAGGTGGCCTTCCACCACTATCTGCGCGGCGAAGCCAAGTTCGATTCCATCGAGGCGCTCAAGGCGCAGATGGCGCTCGACTGCGACAGGGCCCGCGAACTGCTCGCTGATCGGGCCTGAGAACGCGCGGGCCGCGGCGCAAATCCTTATCGGATTTGAATAACCCGGCTCGAACGACTATCTCGAAGCGGTGCAGGTCGATCCGCCGAACCCGCCCCCGACGGCGATTTCCGTGACGTCTTCAATGGCGTCCCCGGTGACGTCTCCAACGACGTCCCCCGTGTCGTCTCCAACGACACCGGAAGCGCGGCGGCGGGCCGCCTTGCTCTGGCGCGAAGGGCGAGGGCCGCGTGTCCCGCGTCCCAACCTGACCGCGCGTCCGTTCGTCATCATGCGCCGGGTGATCGAGGGGACCTGGGAGGACGGGTTCATCCACGCCGGCAACCTTGCCTACATGACCATCGTTGCGCTGTTTCCCTTCTGCATCGCGGTCGCCGCGATCTATTCGGCGCTGGGCGAGCAGGGCCAGCTCGATCGTTCGATTTCGGCGCTGCTGGCGGCGCTGCCGCTGCGCGTGCGCGAGGCCCTCGCCCCGGTTGCCCACGATGCGGTGCGGGCGCGGCACGGCTGGCTGCTCTGGGTCGGCGGCGCGCTCGGGGTGTGGACCGCCACCAGCCTGATCGAGACCATCCGCGACATTCTCTACCGCGCCTACGGCATCACCAAGAAGCGCGGGTTCTGGCGCAACCGGCTGGTGTCCAGCGGCGTGATCTTCGGCGCGGTGCTGCTGATGTTGCTTTCTTTGTCCTCGCAAGTGCTGATTTCGCTGATCGAGGACATGCTGCTCGACCTGTTTCCCGGGCTCGGGCGCTTCGATTACCAGTTGGCCCTGTCGCGGGGGGTGACCGCGGGCACGCTGTTCGGTTCGCTTTATGCGCTGTTTTACCTGCTCACGCCCTCCCAATACCAAGGGAAGGGCTTCCCGAAATGGCCGGGGGCGCTATTGGTGGTCCTGTGGTGGCTCACTACCGCCTGGGCGCTCCCCAGAGTGTTGCGCAATTTCATCGCTTACGATCTGACTTACGGAAGTCTGGCCGGAGTGATGATCGCGCTTTTCTTTTTCTGGTTTGTCGGACTAGGGATGGTTGCGGGCGCCGAACTCAACGCGGCCCTCACCGTCAGTCGCGAGGAGCAGGAGATGCTCGCGGGGCAAAAGGGCGGCAACGGCGGAATCCTGGACAGGGCCGCCGAGAACAACGAAGCACAGGAAGAACACGAATGACCGGTCTGATGCAGGGAAAACGCGGCCTGATCATGGGCCTTGCCAATGACAAGTCCCTGGCCTGGGGCATCGCGAAGAAACTGCACGAACAGGGCGCCGAGCTGGCTTTCTCCTATCAGGGTGATGCGCTGGCCAAGCGGGTGAAGCCGCTGGCGGAAAGCCTCGGCAGCGATTTCCTCATCGATTGCGACGTTTCGGACATGACGGCGCTCGACGCCGCGTTCGAGACGCTGAAGGCGCGCTGGGAGACGATCGACTTCGTCGTCCACGCCATCGGCTTCTCGGACAAGAACGAACTGCGCGGCAAGTATGTCGATACCAGCCTCGACAACTTCCTGATGACGATGAACATCTCGGCCTACAGCCTGGTTGCCGTCACCAAGCGTGCGGAGCCGATGATGCGCGAGGGTGGCTCGATCCTGACGCTGACCTATTACGGCGCCGAGAAGGTCGTGCCGCACTACAACGTCATGGGCGTTGCCAAGGCGGCGCTGGAAACCTCGGTGAAGTATCTCGCCAATGACCTTGGCCCGCAGAACATCCGCGTCAACGCCATCTCGGCAGGCCCGGTGAAGACGCTGGCCGCCAGCGGCATCGGCGACTTCCGCTACATCCTCAAGTGGAACGAGCTCAATTCGCCGCTGCGCCGCAACACCACGATCGAGGATGTCGGCGGCTCGGCCCTCTACTTCCTGTCGGAGCTGTCCGCGGGCGTGACCGGTGAAGTCCACCATGTCGATTCGGGCTATCACCTCGTCGGCATGAAGCAGGAAGACGCACCGGACATCGCGCTCAGCTGAGCACGATCCGGGCATGAAAAGGGCCGGAAGGAGCGATCCTTCCGGCCCTTTTCATTTGGGGGCAGCGGCCGATTACTTGGGCCGGGGCAGCGGGGTGTCGGTCTTGGCCGCATCGGCGGCGGCATCGGCCTGCGCCTGCTGGCGGCGCTGCTGCTCGAAATAGGCCTTTTCGGCTTCCTCGACGCGCTTCTGCTCGTCGGCGGCGGTGGCGTCGATGGTCGAGAGGCGCTTCTGGCGCTCCGCGGCGATCAGTTCGCCGAACTTGACGTCGGTGCCATTGGCCTTTTCCGCATAGGCCTTGTCGATCAGCTTCTGGGTGCAGCCCGAAGCGCCGCCAGGGCCCACCGGCGAGCAGCTCATGTTGCCGAAGGCGCCCACGGTTTCATAGGCCTGTACCTTGTTGGTCCAGGCGTCGGACTTGGGCGAATCGATGCCGCGCAGCGGTTCGGGGATGCGGTAACGCTCCGATTCGGCCTTGCGTGCGCAGACCGTGATCTCGTGGTCGGAGGAAACCGGGCAGGGATCGTCGCCGTAGATGATCAGCTGGTTGACCTTCTCGTCACCGGCGGAGGCTTCCTGCGCCGAAGCCGGCAGCGCGCCGAGAGTTAGGCCGAGCCCGAGGGTGGCAAGCGCCGTGGCGCAGGTCAGGAGGCGCGTCATCGAAAATTGCTCCAGTCAGAGAGTATGTCGCAGCCCGGATATAGGGGCGGCGACCCTTGAACGGTAGCTTAAGCGTGCCGCGCCACCATGGCCTGTATCAAAATCCGTATCAACTGGCGGATCGGGCGGCGGATCGGGCCGGAGTGAAAATCAGATCCGTTCCGAAAGCTTGATGGCGGCCTTGCAGCCGAGGCGGATGGCGTGGAACAGCAGCGGATAGGCCGGGGCGCGCTCGGCGCCCGCGGCCAGCGCGGCGTCGCGGTGCTCGCGCTCCTCGTCACGGAACTGGGCGATCACGGTGCCGAGTTCCGGGTCCTCGTCGCCAAGGTCTTCCAGCTGCTGCGTGTAATGACGGTCGATTTCGGTCTCGATCGCGGCGGTGCAGGCCATCGCCGCTTCCGGGCCGATCAGCGCGGTCGCTGCGCCCAGCGCGAAGCCGGCAACCGACCAGACCGGCTGCAGCAGGGTGGGACGCACCCCGCGTTCGGCGATCAGGCGGTCGAAGCGCGCCTTGTGCTCGGCTTCCTGCTCGGCCATGCCGGCGATCTCGGTCGAATGCGGCGCGCGGGCGCCCATCACCGCCATCTGCCCGGCATAGATGCGCACCGCGCCATATTCGCCTGCGTGGTCGACACGGATCATGCGGTCGGTCTTCGAAGTCATGACGTCAGCCCTTTGCAACCGGAGCGCCGCGGCCGAGAAGCGCAAAGATGGCGAGCGCGCCCAGCGTGGAGAGCAGGAAGTTGAAACCGGCCAGCGAGATGCCGCCCAGCGTCCAGGGGGCGACATCGCAGCGGATCAGCGGCGCCGCCATGATCGCGTCCATCGGGTTGACCCCCGGTGCAAAGGTGCTGGAAGTGCAGGCGGTGAAGCCGCTCCACCAGCCGTATTCGACGCCGGCGTGGAAGCCGCCGATGAGGCCCGAGCTGAGGATGCCGAGCGCCGCCACCGCCACCAGCGGGCGCACCGGCCGCCAGAAGAACGCGAGCAGGGCAAAGGGCAGCGCGAACATCTGGCCGTAGCGCTGCCACCAGCACATTTCGCAAGGGTGCAGGCCAAAGCCGTACTGGCTGACATAGGCGCCGCCGAGCGCGATTACAGGAATCGCCAGGGCAAGCAGACGGGCGCTGCGCAGGGGGGCTGCGACGGATACGGTCATGTCGGGTCTTCAGTCCTTGCGGGCGACGGAGCCGGGGGTGGCCGGAGTGGCGGCGGTGGCCAGCGCGGGCTTGCCGGCGGTGCGGCGCAGCGTGTCGATCGCGTAGCTGAGCTGGAAGTCGGTGACGCCGCGCTTCTTGAGTTCCTCGGCGCTGACCTTGAAGCGCGGATCGTCCGCCTTGTCGGTCTCGAGTTCCTTGTCGTCGATCGAGGCCTCGTTGATGAGGTGGCTGCGCAGGTCGGATTCGCGCACGGCCCGCTCGGCCCTGGCGCGGGCGTCGGGGTCGGACAGCTGCGGCACCTTGATGTCCGGCAGGATGCCGCCTTCCTGCACCGAGTGGCCCGAGGGGGTGAAGTAGCGCGCGGTGGTGAGCTTGACCGCACTGTTCTTGTCGAGCGGGATATAGGACTGCACCGAGCCCTTGCCGAAGGTGCGGTCGCCCATGATCACCGCGCGGTGCAGGTCCTGCAGCGCGCCGGCGACGATCTCGGAGGCCGAGGCCGAGCCGGCATCGACCAGCACGACCAGCGGCATGCCCTTGACGACATCGCCCTTGAATACGGTTTCGGCGCGGTAATACTGGTTCTCGCTGGCGATGCGGCCGCGCTGCGAGACGATCGTGCCATGGTCGAGGAACAGGTCCGACAGGGCCACCGCCTCGTCCAGCGAACCGCCCGGATTGGAGCGCAGGTCGAGCACGAGGCCGTCCAGCCTGGTCCCCTTCCTGGCCGCCTGCATCTTGAGGTCGGCAATGCCCTTGTTCACGAAGTTGCCGACATCGCGCGAGAACTCGTTGACCGAGATGACGCCGACGTCGTCCTTGAGTTCCCAGGTCACCGGTTCAAGCTCGATGACGCCGCGTGCCACTGTCACGTCGAACGGTTCGGTGCGGCCGGGACGGAAGATCGTCAGCTTGATCGAGGTGCCGGCGGGGCCGCGCATCTTCTCGACCGCCTCGTCGAGATCGCGCTCGTAATAGAGCACGCCGTCGAGATGGGTGATGTAGTCGCCCGCCTTGATCCCCGCCTTGTCGGCCGGGCTGCCCTTGAACGGCGAGACCACCTTCACGGCGCCGTCATCCTCGACCACGGACAGGCCGAGGCCGGTGTAATTGCCGTCGATCATCGTCTCGAGCCGCTGCTTGGCGGGGCCGTCGAGATAGTTCGAATGGGGGTCGAGGCTGGCGAGCATGCCATCGATCGCCCCCTTGAGCAGCTTGTTGTCGTCCACCGGGTCGACGTAGTTGGCCTTGATCAGCTCGTAGATGGTGAAGAGCTTCTGGAATTCGCGGCCCGCATTGCTGTCGACGGCGGCAAGGCCGGAAGTCGCGGCGGGCAGGACGGCGACGGCGGAAACCAGCAGGGTCGCGCGGAGAAGGGAAACGAACTTGGTAGGGCCAAACTTCATCGGGCTATATTTCATCCGGCTGGGTCGCCTCTCGTGAATCGCATCCGGCAGGGACCGTGGTCGTCGACTGTCGCATCGCACGTGTCAGTCAGCCGTGCATACTATCGGGGCGCTGCGGCAATTGCCAGCGGGGACATCTGTCCGCGCGTGTTTAGGGCGATTCGCGCAAGGGGGCTCCGGCGGGTCAAAGCGAGCGCACATATTGCAGCGGGTTCACCGGGGTACCGGCGCGGCGCAGTTCCACCTGCACACGGGGATCGCCGGGGCCGGTCTCGCCAAGCGGCGCGCCGGTGACGACGCTGTCGCCCACCGTGACGTCGAGCCGGGCAAGGCCGGTGACCAGCGAGGTCCAGCCGCCGTCGTGCTCGATGATGACGATCCGGCCATAGCCGTTGTAGGAGCCGGCATAGGCGATCCTCCCCGGCGCCGGCGCCACGATCTGGGCATTGCCGCGGGTGGCGAGCGACAACCCGCGCGCGGGGCTTTGCCCCGGCAGCACTTCGCCGAAGCCGGTGACCAGCCGTCCGGCGACCGGCAGGATGTAGCTGGGCAGGCCTTCGGGCGGGGCGTCGAACCGCGAGGCCTCGATCACCCTGGCGGATTCGGGCCGGTCGGGGCGCATGACCGGGCCGGGCAGGGCGGAAAGCTGCGCGCGCAGCGCGCCCTGCCTGCCCACCGCGTCGACCAGGTCGGACAGGTCTCGGGCCTTTTCGGCCAGCGCCAGGGCATGTTCGCTCTCGCGCGCGGCAATGCCGCTGGCCTGCCGTCCGGCGAGGCGCTGGCGGGTTTCCAGCACCGCGAGGCGATTGCGCTGGTCCTGCATCTGCACGTGCGAGGCGGCCAGTTCGCTGCGTGCCGCCCGCGCCTGGCGTTCGAGCGCGCGGCCGCGTTCGATCTCGGCGCGCAGTCCGGCGGTGCGGCGCTGCACTTCGGGTAGCATCGTGTCGAGCAGGGCGCGCATATAGACCGCGTCCTGCAGCGAGCCGGGGCGGAACATCGCCAGCACCGGCGGGCGGCGGGTGAGGCGCTGGAGTGAGCCGGTCAGCCGCACGAGCGGGGCCTGGCGCCGCGCCAGCCGCTCGCGCAGGGCGGTCCTCTGGAGGCCGAGCAGCTCGATCTTGGCTTGCTGGGCCGTGATACCGGCTTCGGTTTCCTGGATGCGGGCGGCCAGCGCTGCGGCATCGCGGGCGGTCTTCTCGGCCTGCTCGGTAACACCCCGGGCCTTGCGTTCGAGCACTTCGGCGCGGCGGCGGGCGCGTTCGCCGTCCGCACGGGCGGCGATCATCTCCTGCTGGGTCCGGGTGGCGTCAACCGCGGGGTCGAGCACGGCGAAGGCGCCGGTCTGGCCGAATCCGGAACCGGCAAGCAGCCCGAAAAGCACGACAGCACCCGCCGCAAGAGCGGTGGATGCTGCCAGGATCGTGCGTTTTTTCGGGCTCACGCGGGTCTGACTAGATCAGCGCGAGACCGGCGGGAAGGGGGCGGAGCAAGAACCGGAGGAAACTGGCTCCGCAACGCGCTCCGCGACCCTTCCTGCATCAGTTCAGCCGGTGCGGCGAACGGCGCCCTTGTGCGAGCCGACGCTCTTGGGGCCGCGCGGACGGAAGTTGCGCTTGCGCTCACCCTGTTCCTCGCCGCCTTCGCGGCGTTCGCCATGATGCGCACCGCGCGGTGCGTCCTGGCGCGGACGATCGTCGCGGCGGCGCTCGTCACGGCGTCCGTCATGGCCGCGCTGGCCTTCACTGCGCTGACCGTCACGGCGCTCGCCACGCGGCTGCTGGCTGCGGTTGCCGCCATTGCCGCGGCCGTTGCCACGACCACCCTGACCGCCGCTGCGGCCATTGCCCTGCGGCGCGGAAGGCGCGCTGCGGGCAGGCGCGGGCAGGCGCGAGGCCTGCTTCTGGAAGTCTTCGGGCAGGCCGAGTGTGGTCAGCTTGACGCGGGTCAGCTTCTCGATGTCGCGGATATAGGGCTTCTCGTCCGGCGCGACGTAACTGACCGCGACACCGTCGGCACCCGCACGCGCGGTGCGGCCGATGCGGTGGACGTACTGTTCGGCCACGTTCGGGATTTCGAAGTTGTAGACGTGGCTCACGCCCGAGACGTCGATGCCGCGTGCGGCGATGTCGGTCGCCACGAGGATGCGGATCGTGCCCTGGCGGAAGCCGCCGAGCGCGGCGGTGCGCTGGGCCTGGCTCTTGTTGCCGTGGATCGCGGCGGCCGGGATGCCGGCAGCGACGAGGTGGCGGACCACGCGGTCAGCGCCGTGCTTGGTGCGGGTGAACACCAGCGCACGGTCGATGGCGCCGTGCTCGGCCTTCTCGGCGGCGTCTTCGGCAAGGCCGGCGCGCAGGCTGAGCGTCAGCAATGCCTGCTTTTCGGCCTGGTTGATGAAGGTGGCGTACTGTTCGACACGTTCGGCCGTGGTCGACTGTGGCGCCACTTCGACACGCACCGGATCATTGATGAACTGGCGGCCGAGTTCGGCGATCGCCTGCGGCATCGTGGCCGAGAAGAACAGGCTCTGGCGCGACTTGGGCAGCAGCGCGGCGACGCGCTTGAGCGGCTGGATGAAGCCGAGATCCATCATCTGGTCGGCTTCGTCGAGCACGAAGATCTCGACATGGCGCAGCGTCAGCGCGCGGCTGTCGATCAGGTCGAGCAGGCGACCGGGGGTGGCGACAAGGATGTCGGTCCCGCGTTCGAGTGCGCGCGCCTGCTTGCCGGCGGGCACGCCGCCGAAGATGCACTGGACCGAAAGGTTCAGGAACTTGGCGTAGCCGCGCATGTTCTCGGCGATCTGGGCCGCGAGTTCGCGGGTCGGCGACAGCACGAGCATCCGGCAGCCGGCGTTCTGGCGCGGCTTGGGATCACCCGCGAGCCGGTGCAGCGAGGGCAGCGAGAAAGCGGCGGTCTTGCCGGTGCCGGTCTGGGCGATGCCAAGCAGGTCACGGCCTTCGAGCAGCGCCGGAATCGACTGGCGCTGGATCGGCGAGGGATCGGTGTAACCCTTGGCGGTGAGCGCACGGAGAATCGGCTCGGCCAGACCAAGTTCGGAGAAATAGGACATCAAGTCACTTTCACAAGCAGCCCGGGCGCGCCGACAGAAAGGGGCGCGCGGAGCTAGGTGTCGTTTCGGGCGACCCTGCGTGAAGAAGGAAGCTGGTTCAGGGGCAACCGCTCGTCCGGGCCGGTTCTGGCGATGGACGCCGGAAACCTCACGCTGCTCTCGGATTGCGGTGGGAAATGGAGCCCACACGCCGGTTGCTTGGCGTGCATTTAGGACAGGGCTGGGGAAAACGCAAGAAAATTGCGTTTTCGGGGAATGCAGTCTGGCGCGAATCGCTGATTCGCCTCGACGTGCTCCCGCGAAATCGCGAAATCCTATCCTTCCTTGCCCCATTGCAGGGTCTGCGGATCGCCCTGGGTGACCAGCCGCCGCAAGGCGGCGCGGGCGAGGCGTTCGGTCTCCACCTTGCGGTGAGCGGCGGCCAACTGGTGCAGCGGGGCGGGCCGCAGGATCTCGGCGTCGTAGCCGTCGGCCGCGATCACGCCGCAGCGTTCGGGGAGAAACGCGTCGGATTCCAGTGGCGCACGGTCCAGCGTGGGCGGCAGGGCCCAGTAGAACCGGTCGCAATAGTCCAGATAGTCGGTCCATTTGCCGTCACCCAGCAGGTCGGCCCGGCTCACCTTGATCTCGACGATGATGACGTGGCCTTTGGCATCGACGCCCATCAGGTCCGCCCGCCGTCCACAGCGCAGCGGCATCTCCGGCAGGCACCAGATGTCGTTGCGTGCAAACAGCCGTCCGACGCCGCGGGCGACGTCCAGGGCGGTGATCGGCGCTGGTGTGGCCGGTATCGGACTGTTCGGTATCGGACTGCTCGAAATCGGGCTGATTGGCGAAAAGGGAGAATCGATGTCGGCCATGCCGCATCATAAGAACAGAATGGGAACTTTCAACCCGCCAGGCGGCGTGATTCGCCGCGGGAATGTTCGGTCGGAAGAAGCGCCTCGCTCGGAGCCAGGGCGACCACGGCATCGCGCGCGGTTACGAATTCCTCCCAGAGCGAACGCGCCGCGGCGCGCGGGTCGGCCCCGCGGTCGAGGGCGCAGAGCAGGGCGCAGAGGCCGGCTTCCATGATTGCGGTGAGGTCGTCGATGCCCTGTTCTGCCAGACGGCACTGCCAGCCGCCGACTTCCCGGATGATCGCGGGAAAGGCGCGGACGTTGAGGCCGGTGTTGTGGTCATCGGTTCCGGCGATCGCGGCGACGACTTGCGCGGCCTGGTGCAGGGCGGCCCACTTGATGGCGATAGCGCCCATGGCCGTGGGCGCGGCCGCCTGTGAGGGCTGCGGCCAGGAGGCGACGTAGTCGTCAGCGCAGTTGTGGGCGCCGTTGCCAACCATGTCATTGCGATTGGGGTGATGATGGGGATTGACGATATCGGTCACGACCCAGCCATCGGCTGTCGTCCAGTCATTGTCCGAAGGAGAACCGGTCGCGTCCATGGGCGAATCGATAGCCCAGAGGCGGTTGCGAATTTGCTAACCCGGCATCCGCACCACATTTTCCGGTGGACTACGGGGCGATCGCGACATTTGTCTCTGGCAAGGCGGCTCATGCTCTGCTAGTCGCCCCGGCACTGCACCCGTAGCTCAGCTGGATAGAGCGCTGCCCTCCGAAGGCAGAGGCCACAGGTTCGAATCCTGTCGGGTGCGCCAATCTCACAAAATCGTCGGAAAATTGGTATCTTGAGGATAATCCGTCCTCAGGGTGTAGCACGGCAGTGCATCACAAGCGGCTTTCCGGCTTGTGGCGTCGAGGCGGTGTTCATCAGTTCCGGGTGCGCGTCCCTGCGGACCTTCCGGCGGGCGCGGAGGCAGCTTTCCACCGAATTCCCAACCTTGCAGGGGAAGAAAGCCCGAATCATACTCTTGACCACCTTGAGAGGCGCCCGGCCTTGCGGCATGAGGACAGGGTGCTTTCGCAGAAAACCCGCTATGCCATCCGTGCCATGCAGCACCTTGCCGACAACTTCGGACAAGGCCCTGTCCAACTGGCGCAGATCGCCGAGGCACAGAATATCCCTGCCAAGTTCCTGACGACGATCCTTTCGGAACTCACCCGTTTCGGCATCGTCGATTCCCAGCGCGGCAAGGACGGCGGGTACTGGCTGGCGGTGCCGCCGATCGACATCACTTATGGCGACCTCATCCGCATCATGCGCGGATCGCTGGCGCTGGTGCCCTGTGCCAGCCGGTTCGCGCACGAGAAGTGCAAGAACTGCCTCGAGGAAGGCGATTGCCGGACCCGCGCGCTGATGCTCGAAGTGCGGGACCGCACCGCCGATCTGCTCGACGGTGTGCGCCTTTCGGACAAGATCGAGCTGGTTCCCGCACAGGCCGACGAAGAGGCCTGACGGCGTCCCTCCCGGTGCGCGGCAGCCCGTCGCCGCCGGTTTTCCCGCGCGGCGGCACCCTTTTGCTCACGATCTTCCGGCGGTTGGCTCCGGCTGCAGGCAAGTATCGCTTCGGCGTAAATAGATTTTGCTTGGGCGCGAAAACGAGAACCTTGTCTCCTTGCCTATTGTCTACTTTTTAAGTTGAGAATATGCAGGGCGCGGCGGCAAGGAAAGGCCGCGCTCGGAGGAAGATTCGCAATGGCTCAACCGTCAACGGATACCCAGCGATCGGGATCGAACCTGTCCCGGGACACCGCTCACACCGGCAGTGCCGTCCAGTCCCATGCCACCCAGCCCCACGCCGGACACGCCAAGCCGGCACCGCTGCAGGTGGTGGCCGATGCGCTTGGACGGATGCGCTACGGCGTGATCCAGATGACCGTTCACGACGGCAAGCTGGTCCAGCTCGATATCACCGAACGCAAGCGCTTCGCCTGAGGCGTGATTGCATAAGCGCACCCTGACGCTGCGACGGCGCGGCTGCGTACACGATTTTCTGTTTTTGCCGAACAGACCGGACCCCCGGATGCCAGGCTCCAGGCCCAAATAGCAAAACCATACGACGTCACGTCATTTGGACTCATCAAGGGGGATTTCATGAGACGCCATTTCAGCGGGCCGCTTCCGGCCCCGCTTCCACTCGCCTGCCTGACGTTCACGCTGCTGGCTGCGGCGCCCTTAACGCCCGCGTTGGCCGCCGAAACCGCTGCCGAAACCGCCGCCCTAACCAACGGCGCGACCTCGGCCGATGCCGGACAGGAATCGCCCACGTCGGTCGGCACCGGCGCGCACGACCGCGGCGGCGAGATTCTCGTCACGGCGCGCCGCCGGCAGGAGTCGAGCCAGAGCGTGCCGCTGGCGATCTCGGTCGTGGGCGGCGAGCATCTCGATTCCACCGGCGCCTTCAACGTCGGCCGTCTCCAGCAGCTGACGCCCACGCTTCAGTTCTATTCGTCGAACCCGCGCAACACCGCGGTCAACATCCGCGGCCTCGGCGTGCCGTTCGGCCTCACCAACGACGGCATCGAGCAGGGCGTGGGCATCTACATCGACGATGTCTACAACGCGCGTGTCGCCTCGGCCACGTTCGACTTCCTCGACGTTGCCCAGATCGAGGTGCTGCGTGGCCCGCAGGGTACGCTTTACGGCAAGAACACCACGGCCGGCGCCATCAACATCACCACCAACCAGCCGACGTTCGACTTCCAGGGCAAGGCTGAGGTGTCGATCGGCAACTACAACTTCAAGCAGGCCAAGGTCGCCGTCTCCGGCCCGCTGTCCGATACCGTGGCGATCCGTCTCGCGGCCTCGACCACCGATCGCCGCGGCACGATCTACAACGTGACGACCAGCCAGTGGATCCAGAGCCAGGACAATATCGGCCTGCGCGGCCAGCTGCTCTGGAAACCCGCCGATGCGCTCTCGATCACGCTGGCGGGGGACTACAGCACGCAGGACGCCAATTGCTGCGGCTCGGTCTACGTCGGTTACGGCCCGACCCAGCGTGCCGCCAACCGCCAGTTCCCGGCGCTTGCCGCCGCGCTCGGCTATACGCCGGTCAGCACCAATCCATTTGACCGCCTGACCGATCTCGACACCCCGCTGCGCGCCAAGAACAAGATCGGCGGCGCCTCGGTGCGGGTGAAGTGGGACCTCGGGCCGGGCACGCTGACCTCGATCTCGGCCTGGCGCTTCTGGGACTGGGATCCGTCGAACGACCGCGATTTCACCGGGCTGCCGATCGTCGCGCTTTCGCAGAATCCCTCGCAGCAGGACCAGTACACGCAGGAGCTGCGCTACAATTACAGCGGCAAGCACTTCGACTTCGTGGTCGGCGCCTTCGGCTTCTACCAGCGCATCGATACCCAGGGCACCGAATCGCAGGGCTCGGCGGCAAGCCGCTGGAACATCAATCCCGGCACGAACGCGCAGGTTCCGCCCGGTTCCTCGGGCTGCGGCCCCACTGCCTCGAACAAGCTGGCCTGCGATCCTGCGGTGCTTGACGGGCTGGTTGCCTACAATACCCAGTATCTCAAGAACACCAGCGCCGCGCTGTTCGGCCAGCTGAGCTGGCACGTCACCCCGGAACTGACGGTGCAGCCGGGCGTGCGCCTCAACTACGACAAGAAGGAAGGCTATTACCAGCGCCGCGTGTTCGACGGACAGGGCGACGAACTGCTGCTTGGCCAGAGTTCCTATACCCCCACACAGACCGCGCAGCTGGCGATCTACACGCCGCAGGAAATCTCGCCCGAGTTCAGCGACTGGAACTTCAGCTACGATTTCAACGTCAGCTACAAGGTCGCACCGGACGTGCTGGTCTATGCGACTTATGCCAAGAGCTTCAAGTCGGGCGGCATCAACCAGAACGGCGTGCCGGTCGACAGTGCGAACAACCCGATCCTCGCGGCCCAGACGGTGAAGCCGGAATCGGTGCACAACTACGAGGCCGGCATCAAGACCCAGTTCTGGGACCGCCGCGCGACCTTCAACCTGTCGATCTTCCGCACCGACGTCGGCAATTACCAGGCCAATGTCAGCAACGGCCAGTACGGCGTGCTGCGCGGTTATCTCGCCAATGCGCAGAAGGTGCGCTCGCAGGGGGTAGAATGGGACTTCTCGGTCCGCCCGAGCGAGCGATTCAATGCCTACGTCAACGGCTCCTACACCGACGCCACCTACCGCAAGTTCACCGACGCGCCGTGCCCGCCGGAACTGTCGGGTGGCACAGTGGCCACCGGTACCCAGACGCCGGGCGCGGCGGGCACGCCGAACAGCCTCAGCCCTGCCAATTGCGACATTTCCGGCCAGCGGTTGCCGGGCGTGTCGAAGTGGACTCTCTCGTTCGGCTTCGAGGCGAATACCCCGGTCACCCTGCTGAAGCAGGAAGGCGAAGTCTACTTCGGCTATGACGGCAGCTATCGTTCGAACTTCTCGTCGAACCCGTCGCCTTCTGCCTATACCTGGGTGGACGGTTATAGCCTCTCGAACTTCCGTCTGGGCTTCCGTACCGATAATGGATTCGATATCTACGGTTGGGTACGTAATGCCTTTGATCAGAATTACTTCGACCAGCTTTTTGTCGGGCCGAGCAATACCGGCCTGATCGCTGGTCTTCCGGGTGACCCGCGCACCTGGGGCGGCACCATCCGCTACAACTTCTGATCTTCAGCAGGAGCCGCCGGTCCGCGCCCATCTTTGCGGCGTACCGGCGGCTCCCCGGTCTTGTCGGCCGCATCTTCCGCGCGGTCACCCAAAGGCCTGCCCGGCGCGAAAGTGCCCCTGCGGAACAAGGAGGACCACCTCATGTTCGATCTCGGTATCGCCCCCGGAATGGGCCTCGATGACTTCCTGCCTTTCGTGCTTGTCGGTTTTGCGGCGCAAGTCATCGACGGCGCGCTCGGCATGGCCTTCGGGGTGATTTCCCAGACGATGCTGGTCAGCGTGCTCGGCCTGGCGCCTGCGGCGGCGTCGGCCAGCACCCACCTTGTCGAGATCTTCACGACCGGGGCCTCGGGGGCGAGCCACATCGTCCACCGCAATGTCGACTGGGGCCTGTTCAGGCGGCTGGTTCCTTTCGGCGTGGTGGGGGGAATCCTCGGCGCCTACGTGCTGTCGAACATCGATGCCTCGCTCGCCCGGCCCTATATCATGCTCTACCTCACCGGCATCGGTTTCTACCTGCTGGTAAAGGCCCTGCGCATGAGCAAGCCGCGCTTCGAGGATCCGCGCATGACCCGTCCGTTGGCGACGCTCGGCGGTTTCCTCGATGCGGCGGGCGGCGGCGGCTGGGGGCCGGTGGTAACGTCGAACCTGCTGGTTCAGGGCGGCGACCCCGCCAAGGTGATCGGCACCGTCAACACCGCCGAGTTCCTGCTGGCGCTGACGATCTCGATCTCGTTCATTGCGACACTCGGCATCGGTGCCTTCAGCGTGGCGACCGTCGGCATGATCGTCGGCGGCGTGATCGCCGCCCCGTTCGGTGCCTATCTCGCCAAACGGATCGCGCCGCGTGTCCTGCTGCTGGCGGTATCCTTTGTCCTGATCGCCACCAGCCTGTTCAGCATAGCCAAGGCCTGGCACCTCATCCCGGGGCTGTGAAACCGCGCTACGGCCGCGTTCCTGCAAGGGCAGGGCGGCGATCCCGTTTGACGCTCCTTCCGGGCAAGACCCGTGAAACCCGCAGAAATCCGCCATTCCGAAAGAAAATGTCGTTTTTTTGAAATTAGTGTTTGACCGAATCGCGGGCGGGACTTAGAGGGCCTCTCACCGCAGCGGACCACACGGTTTTGCTGAGGTCGCCAACAGAGACGGGCAACATGCTCCCCCATCGCAAGAAGCGGGGATGACTGGTTGTCCGGGTTTTTCGTCGGCGGGGT
>NZ_JAPCWC010000040.1 GCF_026420865.1 Novosphingobium clariflavum
GGCCGACGTCGGGAGCAGACCAGAACTGCGCGTCCGCGCTGACCGAGGTTGACGTTAGCGTCGTGGTGACCGCTTCACTGTGCCTTTCCCAGGCCAGCCGCCCGTTGGCGGACCACTCCGTTTCCAGGTGGCGCAGGTTGCGATCGAGTCCAGAGGCACATCGCTGCTCCAGGATCAGCCATTCCTTCTCCCGGTCATTCTCATCGACCAGGCGAACCGTCTGAAATGCCATGGCGGGCAATTCGAGTGCAGGAAAACGGCGCAGATGCATTTCGCCGACGATCTGACGCCGGAGGGGATGCTCAGAAAATCGCATGTGTGCGCCTTCGAAAACAGGTGCAGTGGCGCTTGGGGAGAGGCGCAGCCGTCGATAAGACGGGCGCGAGCATCATCGCCGGGATGAGAGTGCGCGGTTTTTCACTGGCGAGCATCCGTACGTTCCTCGGCCAAGACCTCCGATATCAAGCCTCCCGGGAACCGGTGCATGACGATTCCCTCGACGGCGTGAGAAGAGTGCCAAAGATTTTAGTTGACGTAAACGTCATTTCACGCACCATTAGGTAATCAGATGTCCGATTCCCTGGAGAGGCTATCATCGATGCGTAATGTGGTTGTTGCGGGCTATGCCCGGTCCCCCTTTCACCTGGCAGGCAAGGGCGCGCTGGCGCGCGTCCGCCCTGACGATCTGGCCGCTCAGGTCATTCGCGGACTGATTCAGCAGACCGGCGTGAAGGCCGAAGATATCGAGGATATCGTGCTGGGCTGCGCTTTTCCTGAAGGCGAGCAGGGCTTCAACATCGCGCGCCTTATCGGTCTTCTCGCCGACCTGCCGCTCTCTGTCGGCGGCATGACCGTTAATCGCTTCTGCGGATCGTCGATGAGCTCGGTCCACATCGCTGCGGGCCAGATTCAGCTTGGCGCCGGCGAGGCCTTCATCTGCGCGGGCGTGGAGTCGATGAGCCGCGTGCCGATGATGGGGTTCAATCCGCTGCCGAACCCCGAGCTCGCGAAGAAGAGCGCCGCCTATATGGGCATGGGCGACACGGCGGAGAATGTCGCGACCAAATATCAGATCACCCGTGCCCAGCAGGAAGCCTTTGCGGTCGCCAGTCAGGACAAGGCGGCCGCGGCTATCGCGGCCGGCAAGCTCGAGGCCGAGATCGTGCCGATCACGACCAAGGCGGGCGTGGTCGACAAGGATGGCACGCCGCGTGCCGGCACGACGACGGAAACCCTCGCCGGGCTGAAGCCGGCCTTCAGCCAGGACGGCACGGTAACGGCGGGAACGTCCTCGCCGCTGACCGATGGCGCAAGCGCAATCCTGGTCACGAGCGAGGATTATGCGCGCGCGCATGGACTGCCGATCCTTGCTCGCATCAAGTCGGTTGCTGTCTCTGGCTGCCAGCCGGAGATCATGGGCATCGGACCGGTCGAGGCCTCGCGCAAGGCGCTGCAGCGGGCGGGGCTCAGTGTGGACCAGCTTGACGTTGTCGAGCTCAACGAAGCCTTTGCGAGCCAGTCACTGGCCTGCATCAGCGACCTGGGGCTTGACCAGTCGAAGGTCAATCTGGACGGCGGCGCCATCGCGATAGGCCACCCTCTGGGGGCGACCGGTGCGCGGATCGTGGGCAAGGCCGCGGCTCTGCTGAAGCGCGAAGGCGGCAGCTATGCGCTTGCCACCCAGTGCATCGGCGGCGGTCAGGGCATCGCCACCGTGCTGGAGGCGGCGGAATGAGCGAGCAGGCCATCAAGCCAGTCGGCGCCCCGCCGGAAACCATCAAAAAGGTCTGCGTGATCGGCGCAGGCGTCATGGGCGCCGGCATCGCAGCGCAGGTCGCCAATGCCGGGGTGCCGGTGCTGCTGCTCGATATCGTGCCCAAGGAGGGCGGCGATCGTGACGCCGTGGCGAAGGGTGCGGTCGCGAAGATGCTGAAGACCGATCCGGCGCCCTTCATGTCGAAGGCTGCGGCGAAGCTCGTTGAAACGGGCAATATCGACGACCATCTCGAGCGGGTGGCCGAATGCGACTGGATCGTCGAGGCGATCGTCGAACGGCTCGACATCAAGCAGGCGCTCTACGCCAAGCTCGAGCAGCTCAAGCGTCCGGGCACGGCGGTATCGTCCAATACCTCGACGATTCCGCTTGGCCATCTGGTCGAGGGGCGGGACGATCAGTTCAAACAGGACTTCCTGATCACCCATTTCTTCAATCCGCCGCGCTACATGCGGCTCATCGAAATCGTGACCGGCCCCGACACTGATACGGCTGTGGCGAGGCGCGTCTCGGATTTCGTCGATCGAAAGCTCGGCAAGCGCATCGTGCCGGCGCGGGACACGCCGGGCTTCATCGCCAATCGCATCGGTACCTACTGGCTGGCCGTCGCGATCAATGCCGCGATGGACCAGGGGCTGACGGTGGAGGAAGCCGACCAGATCGGCGGAAAGCCGATGGGCGTGCCCAAGACCGGCATTTTCGGCCTTGTCGATCTCGTTGGCGTCGACCTCATGCCGCTGCTCACGAAGAGCCTGTCCTCGACGCTGCCGGCAGGTGACGCCTATTTCGACACGGTGAGGCCGATGCCGCTCGTCGACAGGATGATCGCGGAAGGCTTTACCGGGCGGAAGGGCAAGGGCGGTTTCTACGCGTTCGACAAGGCGACGAAGACCAAGAAAGCGCTCGATCTCGCGACCGGCGAATATCGCGTATCGGTGAAGCCGGCTTCCTTGCCGGGCCGGGCCGAGAAGGACCTGGCAGCATTGGTTGCTGCGCCCGGCAAGGTCGGCGCCTATGCCTGGGAAATTCTCGGCAAGGTTCTTTCCTATGCCGCGAGTCTGGTCGGTGAAGCTGCGGACAACATCGTCGGCATCGATGACGCGATGAAGCTCGGCTACAACTGGAAGTTCGGGCCGTTCGAACTGATCGATCGCCTTGGGCCGGGCAAGCTCGCCGAACGGCTGGCCGCCGAGGGGCGGGATGTTCCCGCGATCCTCAAGGTAGCCGGAGATCGGCCTTTCTACCGGGTGCAGGACGGCCGTCGGCAATATCTCGATGCCGCCGGCGACTATCATGATGTCGTGCGGCCCGAGGGCGTGCTGCTGCTGGAAGACATCAAGCTCCATAGCCAGCCGATCCTCAAAAATGGTTCGGCGGCACTCTGGGATGTCGGCGACGGCGTTGCCTGCCTTGAGTTCACCGGCAAGATGAACGCGCTCGACGGCGATGTGATGAAGCTGATCGGTCAGGCGATCCCGGTCGTGCAGGACAAGTTCAAGGCGCTCGTCGTCTATAATGAGGGCAGCAATTTCTCCGCCGGCGCCAATCTCGGTCTTGCTCTGTTCGCACTGAACATCGCGGCATGGGGCGAGATCGAAAAGCTCGTCGCGGGCGGGCAGCAGGCCTACAAGGCGCTCAAATATGCGCTGTTCCCGGTCGTGAGCGCTCCGGCCGGCATGGCATTGGGCGGCGGTTGCGAGATCCTGCTCAACAGTGATGCCGTGCAGGCCCATGCCGAAAGCTATGTGGGTCTGGTCGAGTGCGGCGTGGGTCTGATCCCTGGCTGGGGCGGATGCGGTGAAATGATCGATCGCTGGCGCTCCAGTCCCGGCATGCCCAAGGGGCCGATGCCGGCCGTAGCCAAGGTCTTCGAGACGGTATCGACAGCCACTGTGGCAAAGTCGGCCGCCGAGGCGAAGGAGCATGGCTTCCTGCGTCCCTCGGACGGCATTACGATGAACCGGGACCGTCTGCTGGCGGACGCCAAGGCGAAGGCACTGGAACTGGCCGACGGTTACAAACCGCCTGTGGCTCCGGAATTCCGCTTGCCTGGCGCGGGAGGCAAGTCCGCTCTTTCGATGGCTGTCGAAGGCTTCCAGGCCCGTGGCCTCGCCACATCTTACGATGGTGTCGTATCCGGCGCGCTCGCCGACGTCCTGACGGGCGGCGAGAAGGATCTCATCGACATCGTGACCGAAGAGGATCTGCTGGCGCTCGAGCGCAAGGCCTTCATGCAACTGGTGCGCGACCCGCGGACCCAGGCGCGCGTCGAGCAGATGCTCGTCACCGGCAAGCCGCTGCGTAACTGATTGGCGGCCGGCGGCCGGATGGCCGACCGGTCAGGAGATATAAATATGCAAGTCTATGACGCCCCGTTGCGCGACATGCGCTTCGTGCTCAACGAACTCCATGCCGATGACGGCTTCGGGGATATTCCCGCGCTGTCGGAGTTCACACCGGATCTCACCGATGCGATCCTCGAGGAGGCGGCGCGCTTCTGTCGCGACGTCCTGTTGCCGATCAACCGGTCGGGCGACGAGGAGGGGTGTCATCTGGAAAACGGCGTCGTGCGGACGCCGGCGGGGTTCCCCGAAGCCTATAAGCAGTTCGCCGAAGGTGGCTGGACCGCGCTCGCATCCGATCCGGAATGGGGTGGGCAGGGGCTGCCGGAAGCGGTCAACAAGCTGGTCGAGGAGATGATCTGCTCGTCCAACCTCTCCTTCGGCCTCTACCCGGGCCTCACCCATGGTGCCACCACTGCGATCGAGGGCCATGGCAGTGACGCGCTCAAGCAGGCCTACCTGCCCAAGATGGTGAGCGGCCAGTGGTCCGGCACGATGTGCCTGACCGAGCCTCATTGCGGTACCGATCTCGGGCTCCTGCGCAGCCGCGCGGTCCCGCAGGGCGATGGCAGCTACAAGGTCACCGGTTCCAAGATCTTCATCTCCGCCGGTGAGCATGACCTGACCGAGAATATCATCCATCTCGTGCTCGCCCGCCTGCCCGACGCCCCCAAGGGCGTGAAGGGCATCAGCTTGTTTCTCGTCCCCAAATATCTGCCCAGGGAGGACGGTACTCCCGGTCAATCGAACGGCGTCGCCTGCGCCGCGATCGAGCACAAGATGGGTCTCAAGGCGTCGGCGACGTGCCAGATGAACTTCGATGATTCGATCGGCTGGATCGTCGGTGAGCCTGGCAAGGGCATGGCCGCCATGTTCACGATGATGAACACGGAGCGTGTCTCCGTCGGCATCCAGGGCCTGGGTGTGGGCGAGGCGGCGTATCAGGCGGCGGCCTGGTATGCGAAAGATCGTATTCAGGGTCGGGCGCTCTCGGGACCCAAATATCCCGATCAGGCAGCCGATCCGATCATCGTTCACCCCGATGTTCGCCGCATGTTGATGACGATGCGGGCTTATAATGAGGGATGCCGGGCGCTCTCGGCCTGGGTCTCGCGCGCCCTGGACGCGGAAAAACATTCTCCCGAACCCGAAGTGCGCCAGCGTGCGAGTGACTTCATTGCGCTCATGACCCCCGTCGTCAAAGCGCTCTTCACCGACCTTGCGTTCGACAGCGCGAACCTTGCGGTCCAATGCTATGGTGGCCACGGCTACATCCGCGAAAGCGGCGTCGAGCAATATGCCCGCGATGCCCGGATCACCATGATCTATGAGGGGACGAACGGCGTTCAGGCGCTCGATCTCGTCGGCCGCAAGCTCGGCGCCCATATGGGCCGCTATCTGCGCAGCTTCTTCCATCCGGTGTCGGCTTTCATCGAGGAAAACAACGTCGACGGACCGATGAAGCCGATGATCGAGGCGCTCGCCAAGGCGTTCGGGGCGCTGCAGCTTTCGACGGCCACGGTCGCGCAGCGGGCGCTCAAGGATCCCGAAGAGGCGGGCGCGGCGTCGGCGGACTATCTGCGTCTGATGGGCCTGGTGGCCATGGGCTATTGCTTTGCCAAGGCGACCAAGATCGCAGGCTTGCAGCTCTTCTTCGGCAGCGAGGACAAGCGCTTCTACGATGCCAAGATCAAGACGGCGACGTTCTTCTTCGAGCGTATCCTGCCTCAGGCGACCGCCAGCTTCCTGGCGATCAAGGCGGGCAAGAAGTCGCTGATGGCGCTGGAAGACGACGTGTTTTGACGCTTCCGGCAAGCCTCGAAAAGCGGCTGGCCATTCCAGCCATCGTTGCGCCGATGTTCCTTGTGTCGGGACCGGACCTTGTCGTCAGTTGCTGCGAGGCGGGACTGCTTGGTACTTTCCCGGCGCTCAACCAGCGCACCAGTCAAGGTTTCGGTGAATGGCTGGATGAAATCGAGGAGCGGCTGGCTCCCATGCCGGGAGCGGCGCCCTTCGGCGTCAACCTCATCGTCCATAAGAGCAATCCGAGGCTCGACGCCGATCTGGAACTGATCGTTCGGCACCATGTGCCATTGGTCATCACCTCGCTCGGCGCCATCGCCGATCTTGTCCAGGTGGTTCAGGGCTATGGCGGGCTGGTCTTTCACGACGTGACGAACGTGCGTCATGCGGAAAAGGCGCTCGAAGCTGGCGTCGACGGTCTGATCGCGGTCGCTGCCGGCGCGGGGGGACATGCCGGCACGATGAGCCCGTTCGCACTGGTTGACGAGATACGGCGCTTCTTCCAGGGGCCGCTGGCGCTTTCCGGCGCCATCACGCGCGGCCACCAGATCGCGGCCGCGCAGATGATGGGGGCCGATCTTGCCTATATCGGATCCCACTTCATCGCGTCGGAAGAGAGTCTCGCCTCGCCGGCACAGAAAGACATGGTGATCGGGGCCGGACCAGCGGATATCGTCTATACGGACCGGGTCACCGGCGTCGGGGCCAATTTTCTCCGGCCCTCGCTGGAAGCCGCGACTCTCCCTGAGCCACATGGCGCGCTTTCGGTTTCGGAGGAGGCCAAGGCCTGGAAGACGATCTGGTCGGCAGGCCACGGTGTCGGCGCTACCACTGCCGTCCAACCGGCCCGATCCATCTGTGAGAGACTCATTGCCGAATATCAGGCGGCATTACAATCAGAGTAGGATTGATCCATGAAGGTGCTTGTGCCCGTCAAGCGGGTTATCGATTATAATGTGAAACCGCGCGTGAAGGCGGATGGGACGGGCGTCGATTTGGCGAACGTGAAGATGTCGATGAACCCGTTCGACGAGATCGCCGTCGAAGAGGCTATCCGCCTCAAGGAAAAGGGAGTCGCGACCGAAATCGTGGTGGTGTCGATCGGCGTCGCCAAGGCGCAGGAAACGCTGCGCACCGCGCTCGCCATGGGGGCCGACCGCGCGATCCTCGTCCAGACTGACGATGAGGTCGAGCCGCTCGCCGTCGCCAAGATCCTGAAGGCCATCGCCACCGAGGAGGCTCCGGGCCTGGTGATCCTCGGCAAGCAGGCCATCGACGATGATGCCAATCAGACCGGCCAGATGCTGGCAGCCCTTCTCGGTTGGGGGCAGGGCACATTCGCCAGCAAGGTCGAAGTATCGGGCGAGACTGTCGCGGTGACCCGTGAGGTGGATGGCGGTCTGGAGACCGTAAGCCTCAAACTGCCGGCGATCGTGACGACCGATCTGCGTCTCAACGAACCGCGCTATGCGAGCCTGCCCAATATCATGAAGGCCAAATCCAAGCCGCTGGCGACGAAGACGCCGGCCGATCTCGGTGTTGAGATCGCCTCGCGCCTCAAGACGCTCAAGGTGACCGAACCCCCCAAGCGCTCGGCGGGCATCAAGGTGGCCGACGTCGATGAATTGGTCGCCAGGCTCAAGGAAATGGCGATTTGATAAACTTTCAAACGCGCCGAACTTGCCGAACCTCTCCCATGCAAGTGACGGCGCACCCCGCTTCATCCTGTGCGCACAGAGATGAAGCGGGGGCGGATTTCTCGGAGAATAAGTTATGAATACGCTCGTCTGGGTTGAACATGACAATGCGTCGGTCAAGGATGCGACGCTATCGGCCGTCACCGCCGCTGCCAAACTTGGTGAGGTCCATCTGCTGGTTGCCGGTGCGGGCATCGGCGGCGTGGCCGAGGCTGCTGCGAAGGTCGCGGGTGTCGCCAAAGTCGTAACGTTCGACGATGCGGCGTTCAAACACGCTTTGCCCGAGAATGTCGCGCCGGCCGTCGCGGACCTGATGCGCGGCTATGACGCGTTCGTGGCGCCTTCCACTTCGAATGGCAAGAACATCGCGCCGCGCGTGGCGGCCTTGCTTGATGTGATGCAGGTCAGCGACATCCTGTCGGTGGAAAGCGCTGACACGTTCACGCGTCCCATCTACGCGGGAAATGCGATCGCGACGGTCCAGTCGTCTGATGCAAAGAAGGTTATCACGGTGCGTGGCACAGCCTTCGAGAAGGCGGCCCGCGAGGGTGGCTCGGCCAGTATCGAGGCTGCGACGGGCACGGATGCGGGACTTTCCAGCTTCGTGGGTGCCGAGATCGCCCAGTCCGAGCGCCCGGAACTCACCTCGGCCAAAATCATCGTCTCGGGCGGGCGAGCGCTGGGCTCGGCCGGGCAGTTTCATGGCGTGATCGATCCGCTGGCCGACAAGCTGGGCGCGGGTGTGGGCGCAAGCCGCGCAGCGGTCGATGCTGGCTATGCGCCCAACGATTTTCAGGTCGGCCAGACCGGCAAGATCGTGGCGCCGGAAGTCTATGTCGCCGTCGGCATATCGGGTGCGATTCAGCACCTTGCTGGCATGAAGGATAGCAAGACCATCATCGCGATCAACAAGGATGAGGACGCGCCCATTTTCCAGGTCGCCGATATCGGCCTGGTCGGCGACCTCTTCAAGATCGTTCCTGAACTGACCGAAAAGCTTTGAGGTAAGCGATGACCGGTCTGGAAGAGATCGAACAGTTCATGGCGGCCGGCACCCGGCCGCCCATGATGGACCTGTTCGACATCGATCTGCTTGAGGCGGAGGAGGGGAAGGTCGTCTTTGTCGCGACGCCCACCTCGCAGACCTACAATTTCATGGGCATCGCCCATGGTGGCTATGCCGCGACGCTCCTGGATTCGGCCTGCGGCATCGCGGCGAACTCCGCGGCCCAAGTGCCCATCAACTGCGTCACGCTCGAACTCAAGGTCGCCTATCATGCGCCCTTGACCGACAGGGTCGGGATGGTCCGTGCAATCGGCCAGGTGGTGTCGATGGGCAAGAGGGTGGCGCATACCGAGGCGCGTCTGATCGACATGGCCGGCAAACTCTATGCCTCCGCGACATCGACCTTGCTGCTCGTCGATCGGGCGGCCTGAACAGGAAAGAAGATATGGAAGTCGTTATCCCGCACAGCCTTGGTAAAATCGAAGCGAAGAGCAGGATCGAGGCCGGCCTGCCCAAGCTGGCAGCGCATATCCCGGGAGGCGGTTCGCTCAGTTCCGAGTGGGTATCGGACTACGCACTACACTTGGTCATCGGGGCGATGGGGCAGAATATCCCGGTGCAACTCGACATTGAGGATAGCGAGATTCGCGGCGACGTCAGCGTACCGCTGTTCCTCAAAATGATGTCAGGACAGATTTCGGATTTTGTGAAAACGAGCGCCGAGAAAATGCTCAGCAAGGCATGATGAATTTACTGGCCGCAGGACAATATCGTTGCTCTGCGATGATTGAGTTTACGAGAATCTGCCCTGTTTCCTAGGGTCAGGACCCATTGATATGATTAGGTTTGTGTGATTCAGGCTCCGTGAGGAGACTGGATTTGAGCGACCTATATTGGCTGACGGACGAGCAGATGGCACGGCTTGAGCCGTATTTCCCGAAGAGCCACGGCAAGCCTCGGGTTGACGATCGCCGGGTGTTGAGCGGGATCATTTTTGTGAACCGCAATGGGCTGCGCTGGCGCGATGCACCGAAAGACTATGGGCCACACAAGACGCTGTACAATCGTTGGAAGCGGTGGGGCGATAAAGGCGTATTCCTGCGGATAATGGAAGGTCTGGCTGCGCCCCAGGCATCCGAACGCAAGACGGTGATGATCGACGCGACCTATCTCAAAGCGCACCGCACGGCATCGAGCCTTGCGGTAAAAAAGGGGATGCGGGCCGCCTGATTGGCCGCACGAAAGGCGGCATGAACACCAAGCTTCATGCCGTGACGGATACCAATGGTCGGCCGATCAGCTTCTTCATGACCGCAGGTCAGGTCAGCGATTATATTGGCGCGGCGGCCTTGCTGGACGAACTACCCAAAGCCCAATGGCTGCTCGCCGATCGTGGCTATGATGCCGACTGGTTCCGAGACGCCTTGCAGGAAAAGGGCATCACCTCCTGCATCCCGGGCCGGAAATCCCGGAACAAGGCCGTCAAATACGACAAACGTCGCTACAAGCGCCGCAACCGGATCGAGATCATGTTCGGCCGCCTGAAGGACTGGCGGCGGGTCGCGACGCGCTACGACCGGTGCCCCAACGCCTTCTTCTCGGCCATCGCCCTCGCTGCCACCGTCATCTTTTGGCTCTGATCAGTGAGTCCTGAGCCTAGGATGAAGGCGACGGCAACGATTGCCAGCCCGATCGGCGCAAGGCCGATCCACAGCATGGTCGCGCCCATGACAGCGGCCGTGCCGAACGCCGCCAGTCCGACCCTATGGCCAATAACCCTTTCGGCCAGCCCAGCGCCGATCAACATCCCAACCGCCCATAGTGCCGTCAGCATTCCAAACGCGGTCGGCCCGCTCCCAGCGTCACCATCACGAGAAACACGAAAGCAACGTCGGCTATGGCGGTCGCAAACACTTCGAGGCTGAGCGCACCCGTAACCACCATCAACCGTCGATTGCGGAGCAGCGGCAGGTAGTCCGCGAACAGGGTCTCTTCCTCCTGATCGTCCCGTTGTGGCTTGCGGCGAAGCCTGCTCGCCATCACGACGAGGGCCAAAAGGGCAAAACTGGCGGCATCGGCTAAAAGCGCATTGCGCGATCCGATCCATCCCACCAGTACGCCCCCAGCGACTGGACCAGCGAGCATTCCAAGGCTGCGAACCATTTCCATAAGGGAATTGGCGAGTGCGAGGTCATTCCAAGCCGCTCGCCAGCACTGGAATCAACGCGAATGTTGCGGCGCTGCTGATCGTGAACAGCACGCTCAACAGCGCGGCCCCGGCGAGCGTGAACATGGGATAATAGGCGATAAATGCTATCACGCCCGCTTGCAGAACTGACACCATGACCAGAATGCGGGCCGCCTCCCGGCGGTCGATCAAGCGGCCCGCCCAGGGTGCGGCGATCAGACCGGGTAGCAGCTCCGCGGTCAGCAGCGTCGGCACCGCATAGCCGGATGCGTTCTCGGCAGTGCGGAACATCAACGTCAGCAACGTGATTTCATCGCCGGTCGTCGAAATCGTAAGCGCCACAAGGACCAACCATCCCCAGCCTTGCCGAAACTCAACTCCCACTCACTTAACCTTCCGCACAGCCCCGCACTTTCCGGGTCACTCTGCACACTTCAAATCTCAACCGACAATCAGGTGAATAGCTTTAGCGTCGTTCTGCCAACCACTTAAGCGCCGATAGGCTTGGCATGAACAGATATTCGCCTCCCTTCATGACATTGAAAGTCTGCACACCGTCGATGCGCTTGCGCGCGGGCGCCTGCGGGATGGTGAACCGACCGTCCTCCTCATGCAGGCCGACGATTGGATCGCGCTCTTCGCCAAGGTCGACGAAATTCCCGCGATTGATCCATTCCTGCTGCATGAACTCGATCGTGTCATAGGCACGCGCGCTGATGAAGATGAAGAACAGGCCGCGATCGCCTTTCTTATCGTCCTGCGGCGTGACATCCTCGGAATAGACCGGCCCGAAGGTCGAGGAACGACGGATGATCCTGTGGATGTTGACGTCGGTGAGCAGCGTCAACTCGGAGTCGCGGGGATTGAGCCGGCGCATATGGCAGCCAAGCGGCACAACGCGACCTTTGGGGTCATCCTTGAAGCTGAAGTCGTTGTTGCGCTGCGGGTCGGCGCCGAGGTCGGGATCGTCGTGATCGGGCGACAGCGTCAAGGGCGCGCCGGAACGCCAGCGACCGAACATCTTGGCGGCTAATAGCTCGCGTTCCTCCGGCGTCTCGCCATGCGCCTTGAGGAAGGCGTTAAAACAGCCGACCCGGCTGTTGTACTTGCGCATAACGACGAAGGTGCCGTTCTTGCCCAGCCCGGCGGGCTCGGGCATGCCAAGCGGTTGGCCGTTCTCGCTTTCATATCCAAGAATGAACTCGCCCGCCTTGATCGGGCGCTCCTCGCCCGGCAGCGGATCGACGCCGCTACCCTCGACGGCGGGCTGGGAGATCGAATCCCGGAAACCGAACGGGTTTTTCGCGCCATCCGGCGCGCCGAAACGATGCTCGCCGAGCAGGGTCACGCCGCTGCTCCGGTCGAGTTCGGTGCGCGCCGTCGCCAGCGCCTTATCGAGCGCAGCATCATCCACGGCGTAGATAGTCAGCGCGAGATGGCAGTTGCCGGGCTTGAACACCTCTTCCCAGTTTTCAGGCGCGTTGGGCCCGAAGTCGCGAAGCTGCTCCGCGCGTGCGGCCATGCCCTGCTGGAAGGGGAGCGGGAATGTCTTGAGCTGCGCTTCGGGAACGCCGAGCGCCTTCAGCCCCTCGAAGCTGAGTGCGGCCCCGATCCAGAAATCAAGATCCTCGCTCCAGTTGTCGGCAGATGCGATATGGGGCGCGAGCCGGCCGAGAAGATCGCGCGCGCCCTCCGCCTCGTCGAAATGGAGCATGGCGTGGATACCGACATAAGGCTCGGGCCGGCTTCGCAGGATCAGCGCCTGAATGTCGTGCAGATCGAGCGTAACGCTGTCGCGCCGGAAGCGCTCTTTCAGTTTCTGAAGGATCGCCATGGCTCAGCCCACCTTGTCCAGGAATTCGTTGACCGCATGCTCCATCCGCTGAAGGCGGCGCACGTCGACGACGGTCACCTGCGGGTTGGCGACGAACCAGCCGGCAGCGGTGATCTGATGCTCGGCGATGAAATCCTTGACCTTGGGGCTTGCGATGCCAGGCCAACCTTCGACCGAAGCGAAAAGCAGGTCCATCAGGTCGGGGATCTTGGTGGCGAAGTCGTTGATATAGGTGTCCCAGTCGCCGTCATAGGCGGTGGCGAACAGGATGCGTGTGTCGTTGTCGAAGAACACGAACCGCATATTGTGGAGCGTGCCGACCTTCTGCGCGCCATCGAAATTGCCGTTCACCAGCCCGAAGATGCGTTTCAGCCGGTCCGCGCCGCCTGGCTTCAAGTTTGCGATGGCTGTGAGCTCGGAGACATTGCCGGACTGGGCGCCGACACGGCCAGCCGAGCCCGCCGTGCCCTTGAGGTCGGGATTGTGCTTCGTCACCATCTGCTCAAGGGCGAGCTTGGCGAGCTGCGGCGCGTCGCCGGCCACTTCCTCGATCCGCCGCCGGATGGCTTGAAGGCGGGTTTCGTCGATCTGCGGGGTGTCTTCGGTTTCGGCCATGGCTGGCCTCCTTTCGTGATTGCGTGTGACGATCGGTGCGTCAGTCCGGGATGGCGTCGATGTTTGTCGGCTCGACACGAGGCTGGGCGTTCATCTCATGGCGGTAGCGGGTGGATCGCTCATAGGCGGCGATGCGCACCCGCATGATCGATCCGAGCGGCTGATGATCGCGGATACCGTGCCAGGGATTGAACGACAGCACGTCATCGCCATAGACCCGCCGCGCCGGCGAATAGGCGTCCTGCGGCGGGATGCGCAGCGTGGCGATCGGCTGGTGTGGCGACAGCTCTTCGGGCCAGAGCACCGCCGCGTCCTCGACAGGCATCTTGTCGAGATCAGCGCAAAGTTGGGCGCGCAATTGATACTCAGCACCTTGGTCGCGGAAATGCTCGACAACCAGATCGCGCATGGTGGCATCCTCCACCGTGCCGACGTCCTTGCCGGTGAGCGCGCGGACATTGTCGGAAAGCGGCGCGGCGCTGATCTTGGCGATGTAATCGCCAAAACGGATCGCCGCCATCGAGTGATAGGTCTCGCCAAGCAGATGGTCGTTGTCGCGCGCGAGACCGCGCAGCGTGGCGCCGGGCTCGACGCCGACCGCTTCGACCGCAGCTTCCACGCCGCGCGCCACCCCAGCCATCGCTCGCTGGAGAAAGACCGGGTTCTGGGCATTCTTCTCCAGAAGGCTGATGAGCTGGCGATATTTACCGATCGTGCCGAAGCTCAAGGTCGGGATGTTGACGAGCAGGAAATCCTGGTTTTGGCCCTGGTCTTCGGGGAGAAGCCGCTCGCCTTCGACGCCGATCACCTTGATCGCCATGCCGCGCGGGGCGGGAATCGTGTCGGAGTGAATGTCGCCCGGCGCTGATGAGAGGCGGATCACCATGGAATAGGTGGCCGGGCGAGCGAAAAGCCCCTGACGCAGATGCTCCGGCAGTTCCGGCACGACGAGTTCGCCCTTGAGGAACCCGTGGCTCTTGGCATGGGCGTCGCGCACCGCATGGCGGTGGCGTTCGAACGCCTTGCGGTTGGTATTCGCCATGATCTCAAGGATCTCGGCGGTCAGCCGCTCCTCGTCCTTGCCGAGAACCTCCACGTCCGGAGAATAGCCAATGTAGGTTTGAGCCAAGAGCGCTCCTTCACACTGAGATTTCGTTGCCCAGGAACGATTTCGGGTCGAAATCGCCGTTGATTTCGGATATCAGTTGATATCTGGTCTCACTGAGAACGCGGAACCTCCGAAAAGGTTTCGCACGTCTCGCCCGTTGGTTGGAGAACGAACCCATGCCGCTTACGCGCAAGGACACGCAGCGCCAGACGCGGGACCGGCTGATCGCGGCCGCGCATTCCTCGATTATCGAGGAGGGGGTCTCTGCCATGTCGATTCGCAACATCTGCAGCGCCGCAGGGCATTCGCAGGGCGCCTTCTACTCGAACTTCGCCAGCAAGGATGATCTGCTGGTCGAGATCCTGCAAAGCCATATCCAGGACGAGGTCACACTGCTTCGCGACCTGGTCGCGCACTGCTCCGGCGACGATATCGAGGCGACGCTGCAGGTGCTGGCCGCGCGGCTCGCGAAGTTGGCCGACGAGGCACAATGGTCACTGCTCTCGATCGAATTGCAGCTCCATGCCCGGCGCGATCCGGCTTTCGCCGAGCGGCACCGGGAGGGCAAGGCGGCCTGCTATCGGATGTTCGGTGAGCTCGTCGCCGATCTGACGCAACGCTTCGCACTTCGTCCGGCCTTGCCGCCGATGCAGACCGGTATCGGTCTTTACGCGGTCTGGATGGGACTGGCGGTGCAGGGCGATGTCGAAGGCGCCATGCCGCGCGACGAGATGCTCGTCGGCTTCTTCCGCGCCATGGCAGGACTGGGTTCGTCGCATGAGGAGCAGGCGTATTCGTGAGCGGGATCGTGTCAGATCGTCGACGCATCGGCTGCGATGAGCACGGACACCCGCTCGTCGGCGAGGTGGATGAGCATCGGCGCTTCCATATCCGCTTCCGCGCCCGGGACGCCGACATCGACGAACTCGGCCATGTCAACAATGCGGTCTGGGTGACCTGGATTCAGGATGTGTCGGTGGCGCATTGGCTGACGGCCGCGCGGCCGCAGGATCGCGACCGGTTCGTCGCGGTCGTGCTGCGCCATGAGGTCGACTATCGCGGCAATGTCCGGGCGGGAGACGAGGTCAGTGCGATCACCTGGGTCGTCCGAGCGCCGCGGGGTGCCCGCTATGCACGATGTGTCGAATTCCATGCCGAAGACGGCCGGACGATCGTCGCCTCGCTGACCCAATGGGCCCTGGTCGATCGGGAAACCGGCAAGCTGGCCCGCGTCCCGGTGGAGGTGGCGGCTCCGTTTCTAAGTGACGATACCGCGCAGAAGGAAATTGGATGAGCGATATCAGGAAAGTGGCGGTTCTCGGCACGGGAGTCCTCGGGAGCCAGATCGCCTTCCAGACGGCCTATAGCGGCTTCGATGTTGTCGCCTACGACATCAGCGAGGAAGCTCTCGAACAGGCGCGCGCACGGCTGGCGGCGCTCGTCGAAACCTACACGAACGAGGTGTCGGGCGCGGCTGGCGGCAAGGCGGCCGGGGCGCTCAAGCGGATCGCTCTGCTGAGCGATCTCGGCGCGGCCGTCGCGGACGCGGACCTCGTGATCGAGGCGGTTCCGGAGGTTCTTTCGATCAAGCAGGCGCTCTACGAGAAACTGGCGGGGCTCGCGCCGGACAGGACGATCTTCGCCACCAATAGCTCGACCCTGCTGCCGAGCGGCCTGAAGGCTTACACCGGCCGACCGGACCGGTTTCTGGCGCTGCACTTCGCCAACAGCATCTGGAAGTTCAACACCGCCGAGGTGATGGGCACGGACGACACCGATCCGGCCGTGTTCGATGCCCTGATCGCCTTCGCCTCCGCCATCGGCATGGTGCCGATCCCGGTGCGCAAGGAGAAAGCGGGTTACGTCCTCAATTCGCTTTTGGTGCCGCTCCTGAACGCGGCCGCCGATCTGGCGGCCGGCGGCTATGCCGAGCCGGAAGATGTCGACAAGGTCTGGCGGATCGCCACCGGCGCGCCGATGGGGCCGTTCCAGATCTACGACATCATCGGATTGAACACCCCCTACAACATCCTCTCGCATGGCGACGAGCATGCTCAGTCGCTCGCCGCCTGGCTGAAGGAAAACTACATCGACAAGGGCAGGCTCGGCATCGCCTCGGGCGAAGGCTTCTACAGCTACAAGCCCTCCGCAGACTGATCCCAACAAGAAGAACAGGAGTTCGCCATGCACTATAGCAGCGGAAACTATGAAGCCTTCGTGCGTCCCCGCAAGCCCGAGGGCGCCGACAAGAAGACGGCCTGGTTTGTCGGTTCGGGGCTGGCGGGGCTTGCCGGCGCGGCCTTCCTGATCCGCGACGGCGGCGTTTCCGGCGACCGCATCACCATATTGGAAGAGCTGGAAATCCCCGGCGGCGCGCTCGATGGTCTGGACGTGCCCGAAAAGGGCTTCGTCATTCGCGGCGGCCGCGAGATGGAGGAGCATTTCGAGTGCCTGTGGGACCTCTATCGCTCGATCCCCTCGCTGGAGATCGAGGATGCCAGCGTGCTCGACGAGTTCTACCGGCTCAACAAGGACGATCCCAACTTTTCGCTGCAGCGAACGACGCAGAACCAGGGTCAGGACGTGCCCGACAAGGCGCTGCTAACGCTCAACGACAAGGCGCAGAAGGATCTCCTCTCGGTCTTCCTTGCGACGCGGGAGGAGATGGAGAACAAGCGCATCAACGAGGTCTTCGGCGAGGACTTCCTCAAGAGCAATTTCTGGCTCTACTGGCGCACCATGTTCGCCTTCGAGGAATGGCATTCCGCGCTGGAGATGAAGCTCTACCTGCACCGCTTCATCCATCACATCGGCAGTCTCGCCGACTTTTCCTCGCTCAAGTTCAATCGCTACAACCAGTATGAATCGATGGTCCTGCCGCTGGTGAAGTGGCTGACCGATCACGGGGTTAAATTCCGCTACGGCGTCGAGGTCACCGATGTCGATTTCGACATCCAGCCCGGCTCCAAGCAGGCGACGCGCATCCACTGGAAGGAGCGCGGCGTCGAAGGCGGCATTGATCTCGGGCCCGACGATCTCGTCTTCATCACCATCGGCTCGCTGACCGAGAATTCCGACAATGGCGACCACAGGACACCGGCGAAGCTCAACGAAGGACCGGCGCCGGCCTGGGACCTGTGGCGGCGGATCGCGGCGAAGGATCCGGCCTTCGGCCGCCCGGACGTATTCGGCGCCCATATCCCGGAGACGAAATGGGCCTCCGCGTCGATCACTGCCCTCGACGCCCGCATTCCGGCCTATGTCGAGAAGATCACGAAGCGGAACCCCTTTACCGGCAAGATCGTCTCCGCCGGTATCGTCACGGTGAAGGACTCGGCGTGGCTGCTGAGCTGGACGGTTCATCGCCAGCCGCATTTCAAGAAGCAGCCCAAAGATCAGATGATCGCCTGGTTCTACGCGCTCTTTGTCGATTGCCCCGGCGACTTCGTGAAGAAGCCGATGCAGGAATGCACCGGTGAGGAGATCACCCAGGAATGGCTCTATCACCTCGGCGTGCCGGTCGAGGACATTCCCGAACTCGCGGCATCCGGCGCCAGCACCGTTCCCACGATGATGCCCTATATTACCGCCTTCTTCATGCCGCGCCAAGCGGGTGACCGGCCGGACGTGGTGCCGGAGGGCGCGGTCAACTTCGCCTTCATCGGCCAGTTCGCGGAGTCGAAGCAGCGGGACTGCATCTTCACCACGGAATATTCGGTGAGAACCCCGATGGAGGCCGTCTACACGCTGATGAATGTCGAGCGCGGCGTGCCCGAGGTCTTCAACTCGACCTATGATATCCGTACACTTCTTGCTGCGATCGGTCCGCTGCGGGACGGCAAGGGCATCGATCTTCCCGGGCCGGCCTTCCTGCGCAAGCTGCTGATGAAGAAGCTCGAAGGCACCGAGATCGCCAAGCTGCTCGAAGAGTTCCATCTGATCGAGGAGTGAACAAAGACCGGAAGGCACGCGCGGCGTGTGAAAGGTGATGAATGGCCGACGACGATCAGAAGAGCGAACGCGCCGCCGAGGTGACTGGGGCGCACGGCCATCATCACCATCATGAGCCGGACGGCGAAACGCCGTCCGGTCACGTCGACCATGATCCGGTCTGCGGCATGGTGGTCGATCCCGCCAGGACCGCTCACAATGCTGAGTATGAAGGCGAGCGCTACGTCTTCTGCTCGGCCGGCTGCAAGGCGAAGTTCGACGCCGACCCCGTGCATTATGCGGCACTGGCAGCGCATGCTGCACATCACCATGAGGGTGCTGCCGCCCATGGCGATCATTCCCACCATAGCCACACGCATGGACCTGATACCCATGAGCATCACCACGTTGCGGCAGTAACGGCAACCGCAACGGAAGGGACGATCTGGACATGCCCGATGCATCCGGAAATCCGCCGGGATGCGCCGGGTAGTTGCCCGATCTGCGGCATGGCGCTGGAGCCGCTGATCGCGGCGGCGGATGCCGGACCAAGCCCCGAACTCGCCGATATGACCCGACGCTTCTGGATCGGCCTCGTGCTCGCCTTGCCCGTGTTCCTGCTGGAGATGGGCGGTCACCTGATCCCGGCGCTGCACCATTTGGTGCCGATGCGCATCTCGATCTGGATCCAGTTCGCGCTGGCGACGCCGGTGGTCCTGTGGGCCGGATGGCCGTTCTTCGAACGTGGCTGGGCGTCGATCGTCAACCGCAGCCTCAACATGTTCACGCTGATCGCGATGGGCACCGGGGTCGCCTGGGGCTACAGCATCGTCGCGACATTCGCGCCGCAGCTCTACCCGCAGGCTTTCCGAGGCGCCGATGGCACGGTCGCGGTCTACTATGAGGCCGCGGCCGTGATCACCGTGCTGGTGCTGCTCGGTCAGGTCATGGAACTGCGCGCCCGGGAGCAGACCTCCGGCGCAATCCGCGCGCTTCTCAATCTCGCGCCGAAAACCGCCCGGCGGATCGGGCGGAACAATGCTGAAGAGGATATTCCTGTCGAAGCCGTCGTCATCGGTGATCGGCTCAGGGTCCGGCCCGGTGAAACCGTGCCGGTTGACGGCGTGGTCGAGCAGGGTCGCTCATCGATCGATGAATCGATGGTGACCGGAGAATCCATGCCGGTGACGCGTGTAGTCGGCGAAGCGGTCGTAGGAGGTACGCTGAACCAGACCGGCGCGCTCGTCATCCGGGCTGAAAAAGTCGGGCGCGACACCATGCTCGCCCGCATCGTCCAGATGGTCGCGGATGCCCAGCGCTCGCGCGCGCCGATCCAGCGCATGGCTGATCAGGTGTCGGGCTGGTTCGTGCCGGTCGTCATCGCCGTCGCGCTGCTCGCCTTCGCGGCCTGGGGTGTATGGGGGCCGGAGCCGCGGCTGGCGCATGGCCTGATCGCGGCCGTTTCCGTGCTGATCATTGCCTGCCCCTGCGCGCTCGGGCTCGCGACGCCGATGTCGATCATGGTGGGTATCGGCAAGGGGGCGGCCGCCGGCGTTCTGATCAAGAACGCGGAGGCGCTCGAGCGGATGGAGAAGATCGATACTCTGGTGGTCGACAAAACCGGGACGCTTACCGAAGGCAAACCGGCCGTTACCCGGATCGTCGTGGCCCCGCGATTTGTCGAGGAGACCATCCTGCGGCTTGCAGCCGGCGTGGAGAAGGCGTCCGAGCATCCGCTTGCGCGGGCGATCGTGGCGGCTGCCGACGAGCGAAAGATCACCATCCCCGATGTCGCCGACTTCGACTCGCCGACCGGCAAGGGGGCGATCGGTCGTGTCGAGGGCCGGCATGTGGTGCTCGGCAGCACCACCTTCCTCGCCGAACATGGGGTTGATACAGCGCCGCTCGCGGCACAGGCCGATGAGCTACGCCGCGACGGCGCAACCGCCATCTATATCGGCATCGATAAAGCCATCGGCGGCATCTTCGCCATCGCCGACACGATCAAGGCGACCACGCCTGAGGCACTGAAGGCCCTGCATGCGGAAGGCATCCGCATCGTCATGCTGACCGGTGACAATCGCACCACAGCCGAAGCCGTTGCGAGAAAGCTCGGCATCGATGAGGTCGAGGCCGATGTGCTGCCGGACCAGAAAGCCGCGGTCGTCGAGCGCCTGAAGGCGCAGGGCAAGGTGGTGGCGATGGCGGGTGACGGCGTAAATGACGCGCCGGCGCTTGCCGCCGCCGATGTTGGTATCGCCATGGGATCGGGGACCGACGTTGCGATCGAAAGTGCGGGCGTGACGCTGCTCAAGGGCGATCTCACCGGCATTGTCCGCGCGCGACGCCTGTCGCAGGCGACGATGGCCAACATCCGCCAGAACCTCGCCTTCGCGTTCATCTACAATGCGGCAGGCGTACCGATTGCGGCCGGTGCGCTCTATCCCACGTTTGGGCTGCTGCTGTCGCCGATCATCGCTGCTGCCGCGATGGCGCTGTCGTCCGTCAGCGTCATCGGCAATTCGCTGCGGCTCCGGACAGTGAAGGCATGACGGACCAAGGCCCCGACCTTGTGGCGGGGTCTTGCGTGGGGTCTTAGTCGGCGCGCCTGCCGTTGGGGCGGGACCAGATCAGCGAGAAGGTGTCTTCGCCCTCGTTGTCGAAGAGGTTGGCATAGATCAGAGCGCCGATCTTCTCATGATGCCCTCGGCTGTCAGGGCGTCCGCGATCTGACGGTCGAGTGATCCCACAGCATTGAGCGTTCGCACCATCTCCTCGATGCGTGCGAAGTGAGCCAGATCGTCATAGTTGGCGGTATTGCGGATGATCACATGCTCTGTTCGCGCGCCGGTCTGCCACAGGATCGCGAACCAGATACGGCCTTGCGCACGGCTCTTGTCGACCGTCACGCTGTCGATCACGAGCCGCATCATCTCTTTGCGTTCGTCGATGCCAGCCCGCTTCGAGAACGCGGGCAACAGGGTCGGCAATGGTCAGGATACGCGTTCGCGCGGCGGCGGCCAGGGCGTTAACCTGCTCGACATGCCACCGCGCGTAATCCTGTTCGACGCGTCGGCTTCGCGTATTTTCTCTTCCCACAACGTTTCCAGCGAACGTGCGACGAGCCGCTTTTCCGACTCCACGGCATCATATTGTCGGCGTGCACGCTCCGCTTCGTAATGCGCCTTCTCCCGATTCAGCGCCCATTGACGTTCCAGGAGCCGGTTTTCGCCGTTCATCTGTTCATGAGCCGCAAGCGCAAGGTCGATGCGATCGGGTTGCAGAGCTTCGATCAACAGCCGCTCGACCTCTGCATCAACCTGGTTTGCGCACATTCTGGCAGTGCCCGCTCTGCTCGCTATCGATGCAGTGATAGACGGGGGTCTTCTTATGGGCAGAGTGAGTGAAGACCCATGCGGTGTCCGCATATCCCGCAGACCACGATGCCTTGAAGCATCGCTGCGCCACGCAGGGGCGCTCCGCGCCGGCCAGCGCTGAAGTTGCCGATATTGTCGGCGAGCCGCCCGACGTTGCTCATGTATGCCTCCCATTGGCTATGCCGATGAGCCCGCGTAGGTGGTGACGCCATAGCCATATAGACGACTGGTCTATTATTCGTTATATATGCTGATCATGAATTTGACACCCAAAGCA
>NZ_JAPCWC010000041.1 GCF_026420865.1 Novosphingobium clariflavum
GAAAATGCGCGCCCGGGATCCGTCAGCAATCGATGCCTTGCGTCACACCCTGAGAGAAAAGCATCTCCACGATCTGATCGATGGGCGGCGGGGTTGGCTGCCGCTCGTTGAGCGCCTGCGCCCGCAGTTGCCCTGGGCGGTGGTGTTGCGGCACATTCGGTCGATCAAGCCCCCGGTGCGTTCGTTTTCTGAACGCACGCTGGTGAAGGCGTGCCGAACGCTTGTTGATGCAGGCTATGCAAATCCTGTGATCCTTGAGACGGCGCCGCGCCTTTCGAATGATAGTCGCGTTGCCCTACTCGTTGCGGACAAGCTCAGGAGCGAGCCAGACGCGACGCTGCGCGGCATTGCGGCTTGGTTAAGTAAGGATTTGCGAGAGCCAACGCCGCGAGGGGGGATGCAATGGTCACCTGAGGGCGTGAGACGAGTCATTGCGCAGGCGCAAGGCCTAGGCATTCTTCCTGATAGATCGGCGGCCCGGGGAATTCGCGAATGAGCGTAGGAGAGCGAGCACGAGATCAGAATTCCGTTAGCGGCCCGGTGCCTGCCTCGAGCGGATCAAACAGCCCGATCCTGACGTAATTTGGGACTTCACGGTCGTTCCCGAGCGCGACCGTGAATGACGCGTTTCGCCGAAACCTGACATTGGCGGATACGCACCCCAAGGTCATCCCGCGTTCGGTTATTGGTCGGCTCGCGCCGTCAAACCGCGAGACTGCATCCACTAGATTAGTTCGTCGCACTAGTGGGCGCTAGTGGTCCCCTTCGGGTTCAGATAGACCCCGTGCGAAAGCGCTCATAGATGTGAAGCTCGGCCGACGCTACTGCCTCCCGCCAAGCTTTATAGAATTGCACAGGAGTTCGCCATTTACTCGTCGTCCGCCGCCACGACAATGAACGTAGGCGGCGCATCGGCGGGAACCGGCGTGCAAAGCCCGCCATAGATCAGGCTGGCAAAGTCCGGTGATCGTGCCCTACGGCGTGGTGTAGATTTCCGTCACCACCGTCCATTTCGGCATCGGGATGAACCGGTGATGCGCTAGGTACAGCCGAGAGCATTGCGATGGGATTGTCGCTGACGGGAGCCATAGTTTCAAGCGTCATATAGGGGGCGTGCTGGACAGCCCATTCGTCACTCTGCTCCATGAGGATGGCGCCGATCAGGCCCGTGAACACTCGCTTCGGCGCCCCCCCCCCAAAAAAAAGGCGCCTTCCACGTCGGCCCGGATACCCCTTCGGATGCCTTCAATCCCCGGCGCAACCGCCCGCACTCGCCAGCGGGCATTTGGCATGTCCGCCTGCTTCCTATCGGTCAGGCAATCGGGTCGGTCACGGCCGCGTTTCTGGCCGGATCGAAGTCATAAGGCGATCGGCCTCGTCGAGTTCCTCGAATCCCAGATCGCCGGTGGACGCTGCCAGCTTCAGCCGGGCCAGGATATAGTCGTAGACGGCCTGCGCGCGGTCGCGGTCGGTGGCGAAGCTCTGGCTCTGTGCGTTGAGCACGTCGTTCTGGGTGCGGATGCCGACGTCGCGCCCGGTCGCAGCGGCGCTCTGCTGCAGGTCGGCGGACCTGAGCGCGGTGTTGAGCGCGGCGACCCTGCGCGCGCCGGTCGAGGCAGCCTGCCACGCCTGCTGCGCCTGAAGGCGGGCATCGCGGCGCGCGGCGTCGAGATCGCGCAAGGCCTTGGTCGCGTTCGCCTGCGCCTCGCGTTCCTTCGACTGGATGCCACCGCCTGCATAGAGCGGGACGGTCAGGCGCACGCCTGCGGAAGCGGTCTGGATGCGGTCGGGCACGATGCCGTTGCCGCCGTCGCCGCCCATCCGGAATTGTCCCTGGTAGCCTGCGACACCCTCGATCACCGGCCGGCCCGACAGGCCGTAGCGGTCGATTTCCGCCCCGGCGGCGCGCGCGCTGTGCTCGGCGGCCCTGACGGCGGGCGCGCGGGTCTCGGCGCGTTCCTGGATGTCCTGCAGCGAACCGGTCGGCACCGGCGCGACGAAGTCGGCGGCGGGACGTTCGAGCCCCTCGGCGCCGAGGCCGGTCAGTTCGGAGAAGGCGGCGCGGGCATAGGCCAGTTCCGCTTCGGCGCCGATCCGCTGCGCTTCCGCCGCGTCGCGCTGGGCTTCCGCCTCGCGCACGTCGGTGATCCGCGCGCGTCCGGCGTCGAAGCGGGCCTGCGCGCCCTTGCGCTGCTGTTCCGCCGCCTCGACCTGCCGGGTGTAGGAGGTCAGCTTGTCCTCGCCCGAAAGCACCGAGAAGTAGGCGTCCGCCACGCGCAGGATGAGCGCCTGCTGCTCGCCTTCGAACTGGACGTCGGCGATCGCGGCCTTCTCGCGCAGCTGGGTTGACTGGGCACCCTTGGCGGCGTCGTAGATCGGCTGGACGGCCTGCACCGCCACCGAGGCGCGTCCCGAGCTGCGCTGGCCGGTGAACACGGGCGTCAGGTCTTCGGGCAGCTGGGCGTTGGTTTCGGTCATGTTGTACTGGTAGCCGGCCTGGACCTGCACGCTCGGTCGCTTGAGGGCGCGGGCCTGCACGGCGGCTTCCTGCCCTGCATCGCGCTCGGCCTCGGCGCTCTGGTGGTCGGGGTCGTGCAGGGCTGCGGCGCGCCAGGCGTCGACAAGGTCCGTCGCATGGGCGGGCGTCGATGCGAGCATGGCGAAGGCGGCGAGGAACAGGGCGCGGTTCATGTCCGTGCTCCATCGGTGGAAGTGTCGTGCATCGGGATTTCCTGAGTGGTGTCCTGCTTGTCCGCGCGGTCGAACACGAGTTCGTAGAGCGCCGGGAGGAACACGAGGGTGAGGATCGTGGCCACCATCAGCCCGCCCATGATGGCCCAGGCCATCGGCCCCCAGAACGTGGAGCGGGTCAGCGGGATCATCGCGAGGATGGCGGCGAGCGCGGTGAGCATGATCGGGCGCAGGCGATGGACCGCCGCCTCGCGCACGGCCTCGCGCATGGAGAGGCCGTGGCCCGACAGGGCGTCTATCTGCGCGATCAGGATCACCGAATTGCGCAGCACCATGCCGAACAGCGCCAGCGAGCCCAGCATGGCGACGAAGCCGAACGGGATGCGGAACAGCGCCATGATCAGCGCCACGCCGATCAGCGCCAGCGGTCCGGTCGCCAGCACCACGAGCATCCGCTTGACGTTCTGGAGTTGCAGCATCAGCAGGACCACGATCACCATCATCGCGGCCGGCACTGCGGCCATGGTGGCGCGCTGGTTGATGCTGCTCTGCTCCTGCGAGCCGCCGTTCACCAGCGACGCGCCAGCGGGAAGGTCCCGGCGCAGCGCCTCGACCTGGGGTTCGAGGCGCTTGGTGAGGTCGGTGGCCTGCTCGCCCTCGACGTCGGCGGCGATGGTGATCGTCGCCTGCCGGTTGCGCCGGTAAAGCAGCGCGGGCTCGCTGCTCGCGGTGACCCGGCCCAGCTGCGACAGGGCGACCGGGCCGCTCTGCGTGGCGATCGGCAGGTTGGCGATGCGGCCGAGGTCGGTGCGCTCGGCCGTGTCGAGGCGCATGACGACATCGAGGGCCAGATCGCGGTCGCGGTAGGTGGTGACGCCGGCCCCGGCGATCGCGGCCTGCAGGGTCTTCTGCACCGCCTCGGTGGAGAGGCCGAGGGCACGCACCTTGTCCTGGTCGAGATCGACGCGGATGGCCTTGAGCGGCTCGCCCAGGTCGCTGTTCACGTCGCGCGAATGACTGTCCGCCCGCACGATGGCTTCCAGCTTCTGCGCGAAGGGTGCCAGCGCATCGAGGTCCGGACCGGCGAGGCGATACTGCACGGGCTGGCCGACCGAAGGCCCGTTCTCCAGCCTGCTGACGCGCCCGCGCGCCTCGGGGAACCGCGCGGCGAACAGGTCCTGCACGTGCGCGATCACCTCCTCGCGGGCTTCCTCGTCCTTCGTCTGGAGGACCAGTTCGGCGAGCGTGATGTCGGGCGTCTGGACGTTCAGCGGCAGGTAGAAGCGCGGCGATCCACCGCCGACGTAGCTCGTCACCGAAGTGACGCGTTCGTCCTTCGCCAGCAGCTTTTCCATGCGCGCGGCGACGGCCTGCGTCTGGGCGAAGCTGGCGTTCTGGGAAAGCTGCAGGTCGACCACCAGCTCGGGCCGGTCGGACGCCGGGAAGAACTGGCGTGGCACGCCGAACTGGAACAGGAACACGGAGCCCACGAACAGTGCGGCGGCCGCCGCGACGACGGCCTTGCGGCTGTCGAGGCAACGGTCGAGCACGCGGCGGAACCACGCGTAGAACCGCCCTTCGTACTGCTCCTCGGGCTCGCCCGCGTCGTCCCGGGCATCGGCGCGCTGGGGCAGCAGGTGGTAGGCGAGGAACGGCGTGAAGATCACCGCGACGAACCACGACAGCACCAGCGACAGCGCGATGACCTGGAACAGCGAGATCACGTATTCGCTCGCCGTCGCCTTCGACATCGCGATCGGCAGGAAGCCCGCGACGGTGATCAGCGTGCCGACCAGCATCGGGATCGCGGTGGTGGTGTAGGCGCTGATCGCGGCACGGGTGCGCGTCCACCCGGCTTCGAGATGGGTGCTGACCGCCTCGACCACGATGATCGCATCGTCCACCAGCAGACCCAGTGCGATGATGAGCGCGCCCAGCGAAATGCGTTGCAGGTCGATGCCCATCCAGCTCATCCCGGCGAAGGTCATCGCCAGCACCAGCGGGATGCACAGCGCGACGACGATGCCGGGCCGCCAGCCGAGCGACAGGAAGTTGACGACAAGCACGATGACCACCGCCTCGAGCAGCGAGCGGGTGAATTCGCCGACGGATTCGTCCACCACCTTCGTCTGGTCCGACACCGTGTGGATTTCGACGCCGACCGGCAGTTCGTCCTGGTACGAGGCCACGGTCTGCTTCAGGTTCTTGCCCAGCCGCGCGACATTGCCGTCGTCGCGCAGGCTGATGCCCACGCCCACCGCATCCTCGCCGCCGAACCGCATCCTGAAGGTGGCGGGGTCCTTGGTCGTGCGCTCCACTTTGGCGATCGCATCGAGGCGCACGCTCTTGCCGTTGGCGAAGATCGGCGTCGCCGCGATCGCCTCGAGCGAGCCGTAGGCGCCCGCCACCTGCAGGCGCACGCGCTCGGCGCCCGCCTCGACCGTGCCCGAGGCCGAGACGGCGTTGGTGCCGTCGAGCGCATCGGCGATGGCCTGCGACGAGATTCCCAGCATCGCCAGCCGCGCGCTGTCGTAGGTGACGTAGACCGCCTCGTCCTGTTCGCCGATCATGTCGGTCTTGGCGACGTCGGGCAGGGCCTGGATACGGTCGCGAAGTGTCTCGGCGTAGCGCTTGAGCATGGGATAGGAGAAGCCGGGGCCGGTGATCGCGTAGATGTTGCCGTAAGTCGTCCCGAACTCGTCGTTGAACGCGGGGCCGACGACATCGTCGGGCAGGTCCGCGCGGTGGTCCGTCACGGTCTTGCGCACGGTGTACCAGATATCCGGCACCGCGCTGCCCTTGACGGTGGAGATCAGCGTGACGTTGAGCGTCGCCTGTCCGGGACGGGCCTTGCTCTTGACGTAGTCGATGTCGGGGATGTTCTCGGTCAGCACCGTCTCGATCGGCTTGATGACTTGTTCGGCCATCTGGTCGGCGGTCGCGCCCGGCCAGCCGACGGTGATCATCATGGTCTTGACGGTGAACTCCGGGTCTTCCTTGCGCCCGAGCGAAAGGTACGAGAGCAGCCCCGCCACCGAGGCGACGGCGAGCAGGAAACCGACGAGTTGCTGGTGGCCGAGCGCCCAGCGCGAGAGGTTGAAGCCGGTCACGAGGCAGGCACCTCGGCTATGCGGACCTTCTCGCCGGCACGCAGCAGGTGGATGCCGGCGGTGACGATCGTCTCGCCCGGGCGCAGGCCGGAGAGGACCGTCAGCTTGTCGCCGCTCGCCTGTCCCACCTTCACTGTGCGGGGTTGGACCGTCATCGTGCGCCGGTCGACGACCCAGGCCTGCGCCTTGTCGTGGCCTTGGGCGATCGCGGTGAGGGGCACCAGGATGCCGTTTGTCGAGCGGTCGTCCTCGATGCGCAGTTCAGCGGTCTCGCCCATTCTCAGCGTCTCGCCGGGGGCGATGATCGAGAAGCGGGCGGCGAACGTGCGGGTCGCGGGATCGGCGGCGCCGGCGATGCTGCGCAGCGTCACCGGGTACTGGCGCGAAGGATCGCTCCACAGCGTGACGCTGAGCCGCCTCGCCCGCTGGACCGGGCCGAGCCCGCCTTCGGAAAGCGATACGGCGACTTCGGGGCGCGAGGGATCGGCGAAAGTCAGCACCGCCTGTCCGGCGCCCACGACTTGTCCCACTTCCCCCTCGACTTGCGTGACCACGCCGTCACGCGGTGCGGTCAGCACGGTGCGGCCGACTTGGGCGGCGGCGGTGCCGCGCTGGGCACCGGCGGCGCGTAGCTGCGCCTGTGCCTGATCGGTGGCGGCTTTCTGCTGGTCGAATTCGGCCTGCGAGATGAAGCCCTGGGCGAGCAGGTCGCGCGAGCGGGCGAGATCGGCGCGTTGCGTCGCCGCCGCCGACTGGGCCGCGCCGGTCTGCGCGGCCGCGCTGTCGAGCGCGCGGGCATAGTCGCTGCCGTCGAGGCGGAACAGCACCTGGCCGGCGCGCACGGTGTCACCGGCGTTGACCGCCCGCTCGACGATCCGCCCGGCCACCTGGAAGCCCAGCTGGCTCTCGAAGGCGGAACGGATCTCACCGGCATACGTGATCGCGCTTTGGCCGGAGTTCGCGGTGAGCTGCTGGACGGAGACCGCCCGCCGTTCGTCCTTGGCCGGGGGAGCCTCGTGACATGCGGAGAGCAGAAGCGCCGCCAGCGGCACAACCAGGGCAAGACGCGCCATTGTGATCCCTTGCTTGAAACCCTGTAAAGACAGGGAAATTGCCATGTGAGGCGGGGCAAATGGCGAGGGCGGGCAACAAGGCGATGAGTGCCTTGTAACAGCTTGTAACGCCCCGGAGCCGCTACCTCCCGGCGTGCTCGAACGGCGGCGGCACCTCGCCGGGGGCGAGCAGGCGGAATGCGAAAGGATAGTCGCGGCCGTTCCAGCGCACCGTGACGCGCACGTCTTGCCCTGCTGCGGAGCGCGGCAGGGCGGCGGTCACGATCCGGCCGCCGAAGCTGGCCTCGGGGTCGACCGTGGTGGTCTGCAGGATCTGTCCGTCGATCTGCTGCATCGTGTAGTCGAGCCGCTGCTGGATCGAGCCCATGGCCATTGCGCCGCCGGAGATCGCCATCGCCGCGCCCGCCTGCCCGGCGCTGTTGTCCTCCCACACGATGGTGCGCGAGACCACGCCGCGCGGGGTCGCGACATGGCCGTGATAGGCGTAGCGCTCGCCGCTCGACGAGGCAGAGACCGCAGCCAGCGTGCCTGCGACGAGCACGGTGCCGATCCGGGCGCGGCGAGCCTTGCTTTCGGCAGCCTCGGCCAGCGCATCGCGGCTCTGCACGGCGATCGGCTGGTATCCGAGCGAGACGCTGACGTTCTCGACGCCGATATTGGCGGGAGCGTTGCCCCGGTTGTAGACCGCGATGTCGAAGACGAGGGCGCCGTTCTCGATGGGGCGCGGGGTTATCTGGACCGCGCCGTCGGGGGTCTGCAGGTCTACGGTCGGCACGCCGCGCGTGAAGCGGGCGGTCTCGTGGCCTACGCTTACCGGATAGAGGCTCGGCGGCGAGGCCGCGAGGGCGGGGTTTGCGGCCAGCGTCAGGATGGCCGCGGAAACGACATGCTTCATGAGGTGACACCATTGTGAAGAGGGGGGTGTGCGGCGCGACATGCCCTGGGGGAAGGCTGCCGCGCCGCACCGGCGCGCCCGAGGCGGGGGCGGGGGGTGGAAGGCGCGCCGAAACCGAACAGGTCTACCAGACGCGCGGAACGGTCCGCACGATCACGCCGGTGGTGCGCGATGCCAGCACGATGCTGCCGTTGGCGTAGATCCAGGCGTGTCCTGCGGGCGCCACGGCCAGTCCGTAATAGGCCGGGTTGACGACGTAATAGCGCCGCAGTTCCACCGGCAGGACGGCTCCCACGACCCAGACGCGGCCATAATAGGCGCTGGCGACGGGGTAATAGCCATAGCCGGGCGCGAAATAGTATCCGCGCCGGACACCGACATAGCCGACGAAATCGGGATGCCCGTGCCACCAGCCGGGATTGCCCGGATACCAGCGGACCGGCGGTGCGGGTCGCACTACGGTCACCGGCGGGCGGACATATACAGGCGGCGGCGCATGGACTGGCGGATGACCGTGCCCCGGCGGCGGGGCATGGCCGTGCGGAGGCGGCGGGTTATGGCCATGCGGCGGCGGGCGATGGTCATCGGCGGTGGCGGGCGAGAGGGCAAGCATCGACACCGCTAGGACGGCGAGGCTGCCGGCCCGCAGCGCCCTGCGCTTCATGACTGTGGACCAGGACGATCTTGGCATCGGGACTTCTCCGGTTGGCTACCCGAAGAAGATTGCCGCCTTTGCGCAACAACGTGATCTGCACATGGTAACACCGTGTAACGCCCACCGCTCCCGCGGCGCCGGTCAGGCGGCGGGCAAGTCCACCGAGGCGCTGAAGCCTCCCCCGTCGCGATTGCCGAGCGTCAGCGTCCCGCCATGTTGCTGGGCCAGGGCATCGACGATCGCGAGCCCGAGCCCGGCTCCGCCGGTGTGGCGCGCACGCGAATGGTCGAGCCGGTGGAACGGGCGCGTCAGGTCCTTGAGGTCCGCTTCGGGCACGCCCGGTCCGTCGTCGTCGACACGGATCTCGATGCGGCCCTGGTGTTCGTGGACGGACAGGCGGGCCCGTTCGCCATACCGCACGGCATTGTCGACGAGGTTCGCCAGGATACGCTGCATCGCCAGCGGATCGATCCGCACGACAGGGCCGGTCGGCGGCAGCGACGTCACCGTGACGTCTTCGCCCTGGGCTGCGCGCGCTTCCAGTACAGCGCTCACCATGGCGCCGATGTCGGTCGTCTCGTGGACGGGGCGCGGCGGCGTCGCGGAAACGCGCGCGAAAGTCAGGGTGTCGTCGAGCAGCGCGCTCATCTCGCCAAGGTCCGCCATCGCCAGCGCACGCTGGCGAGGGTCGCCGATGTAGTCGGCGCGAAGCTCCAGCCGGGTGAGGTAGGTGCGGTAATCATGCGCGACTGCCGCGAGGAACCCCGTCCGCTCCTCCACCAGGTCGCGCAGGCGGCGGCGCATGTCGCTGAAGGCGATCGAGAGTTGCTGGATCTCGTGGGCACCGGTCACGGGAAGATCGGGGGCGGACAGGCTGGCACCGTCTTTCTCGAGCGCACGGGCAAGGCGGGAGAGCGGGCGCGTGGTCAGCCCCGCGATCAGGACGACGACAAGCACGCTCGCCGCCGAGACGCCGATCAGGATGGCGTTAAGGCTCATCACGAAACCGGCGATCGCTGGCGGCGTGGTGCGCTCGATGATAAGGACGGTGCCGTCGTTCAAGCGCACACGCAAGCGGATCGGGCTCGCGGAGTACTGGCGGCCCCGGCCCAGGTCGGTCAGCCGCGCATCGGGCGGAAAGTCGACGTGGAACGGGCGCCCCTGCAGGGCCGCGCGATAGGCGGCATTGGCTTCCCGCAGATCGGGGTGGGTGTTGTCCCCGCGCGGCAGGCCGTCACCCAGCATGACCAGCGTGGTGTTCACGCTCAGCCCGCGCAGCACCGCTTCGCGCGCGGCAGGCGGGGTCGCTTCGACGGCGAGAGCGATGGCCCGGGCGTCTTCGGCCGGCACCAGACGGAACAGCTCGGCGTCCGGCTGGTTCTGCTTGCTGGAAATGATCGTGATCGTCAGGCCGACTACGATCAGGTGGACGAGGACGATCAGGCCCACCCGTACCCGCAGGCCGTCGACCGGACGCAGCCAGCGCATCGTCAGATCTTCAGCACGCTGGGCGCGAACAGATAGCCGTCGCCACGCACGGTGCGGATCATCACGGGTTCGCGCGGATCGTCCCCCAACTTGCGGCGCAACCGGCTGAGCTGCACGTCGATCGCCCGGTCGTAGGGTGTCGCCATGCGACCGCGCGTCATGTCGAGCAGCAGGTCGCGGCTCAGCACGCGGCGGGGATGCATCACGAGCGCATGGAGCAGGTCGAACTCACCGGTGCTCAAGGTGACGGGGCGGCCGTCCGGGTCGATCAGGTCGCGCGAATCCACGGCGAGAGTCCAGCCCGCGAAGCGGTACAGTTCGGCGCCGGGGCTCTCGACCGCCTGCCCGGGCGCCTTGGTCCGGCGCAGGATCGCGCGCAAGCGCGCCAGCAGTTCGCGCGAGTTGAAAGGCTTGGGCAGGTAATCGTCGGCACCGCATTCGAGGCCGATGATGCGGTCGATGTCGTCGCCCTTGGCAGTGACCATCAGGATCGGCAACTGCGGAACCTTGACGCGCAGCGTCTGGCAGATCGAAAGCCCGCTTTCGCCCGGCAGCATCAGGTCGAGGATCAGGCAGTCGAGCGAGGGCACGTCCGCCTGGCGGAAGAAGGCGGCGGCATCGCCATAGCCTTCCACCACGAAGCCATTGGCCCTCAGGACATCGGAGACCAGATCGCGAATGGCGACGTCGTCCTCGATGATGGCGATCGTTCCTTCGGATTCCATGGGGTCCTGACCTTGTGGAGTTCAGCCGAGCCGGCGTCGTAAGTCCTTCATGCTAGAGCATGATCCGGTCGGTTCAACCGGATCATGCTCTGCATCTCGGTGGCGGGTGGCACGCTGGCTTATTTGCCGTACTTGGCCATGGCGGCGCGCAGTTCCTCGGGCGTGACCTTGCCGTCCTTGTTGGCGTCGATCATCGTGAAGCCCCGCTCGCGTCGTCCGGCGGCCTTCCATTCCGCGAGGTCGAGGGCGCCGTCGGAGTTCGTGTCGACCTTCATGAAGGCATCGCGAGCCTTGTCGGCTGCGGAGGGATCCTGGGCGTGGGCGGCGGAAAACGGCAGGCTGGCTGCCAGTATCAGCAATGTCAGTTTCAGTTTCATCGTGTCACTCCAGATGAGCCCGGAATCGAGCTGAGGATCCAATAGCGGCGCGGTTCCGTGCGCATTGGGCACGATTGTTCCTGCTTGTAACAGTTTGTGCAGCAGGGCGTCGAAAGCACGTCTCGCGATCTTTGCGAAAAATTTCGCACCAGACCGACGGAAGTTCGCTCAAGCTGTATTCAAGGAAGGCGGCCCATTGATCTGCCACCCGCTGAGTGAGGTGGTCCCGGTTTTCTGGGCAGGGTGTTAAGCTACTCCCGACCTGAAGGATTGGTACGTGAATGACCACGACGAGGAAGCGCTACAGCGCGGATTTCAAGGCGAAGGTGGCGGTCGAGGCGATCCGTGGCGACCTGACGCTGGCGGAACTGGCACCAAGCATGTCGGGATGATCGACGTGCTGGTGCTGCCCGCGCTCGGTATCACTCCTTGACCCCATCCTCGAGAAGGCCACGCGAGATCGCTACCATTAAACGTTGATCCCCAGCATCGTCAATGTAGCCGGTAGCAAACCCGAGATCGCAGGATTGCAGCGTTCGCCGAGCTATCAAGGAACGAGCTGGAATCTGAACATGAGGTCACGCAAATGACCGGCAGCTTTCGGCATCATCGGCCTTTCTGGGCCCGCGAACGACTAACGTTGGTCGGTAGGCGACCTGCGTTGTAAAGATGTAGCCGGCTTGACCGGTGTCTTCTTCAGGCGTCTGCACGACGTGATAGGGGCGATTGGCGAAGTAGCGCTCACCTTCGAATGAGTCGGATCAATCCAGCAGCGACGAACTCTGCAGTCAGGCGGTTACTGGAACACCTTGCACCTTGGCGATGCCGTCGACGTCCGACGCCGGAAAGGACTCGATACGCCCGCCCACCTTCTCGCTCACATTTCGCCGCTCGGATGGGCACACACCCTGCTCACCGGCGAGTACCTTTGGCCCAAGGACGCCAGTGCTTAGGGTGTCAGTCCGCCCTCAGCCGGAACCGACCCCAGATAGGCATACCCATCATGGTTAGGTTTTGGCCACCCGGTCAGGGCGCCCCCATTTTCGGTAATTCGGCGGCCGCGAGCCGTTTACGCTGCAACGAAGGCATAAAGAACCAATGGTAATGGAATTCTGCCGGGTCTTCGGGCCGAAGCGCCGTCAAGGCTGATGATTTCTACCGGTCGCCGTCCAACATGCTGGTCTCGGTGGCGGCTGGCCTATTAGACGAGGGCATCACGCCTGCGGCAAGACCGGAACACCTTTCGATTTAGCTCTGAGAAGGGAGATGCCAGGGCCTCTCCGGGAGCATATATCGGCATGGCGCGCTACCTATACCATATGCGCCAGGCGCAAAAGCTATGGCGCATATGGTGGATCAGGCAACCCTATTGAGCCACCCCTCTAGTGCCAAGAATTTGCGCCTAGCGGCCCCGTCTGGACTGCCAGAAATTTTTCCGTCATCATAAGGGTATGATTGCATACCTTGCTTTCTTGGTACTCGCTGCCACTGCGCCGGTAGGTGGGCGAGACGCGCAAATGAAGTGTGCCTCCGTTTTAGAAGATCAGGCCGCTAAATTGCGTGCTCATAGCCATATGCTTCTAGCAGATGCGGAGTATGCCGAGTCGCATAATAATGAAATGTCACCCGACATGATGCAGCGATATATTAGTTGGTATCGAGATAGGGTGGCTGAAGGCGCGAAATACCCAGATTTAACTTCGGCAATTTTATCCGCTTCCGAGCGGCATCAAAGACAACGATCAATTATCGATTTTCTTGATTACGAGAAAAGAGAGCGCGAAGTTTTCGATTTAGAAGTGAGGGCAGCGCTTATCGAAGCCTGCCCTTGGAAGACTGCTGATATAAAGGCGAAAAGTTGGCCGGAAGGGCTTTAGAAAACGTCATTTGCCCAATAGCAGTTTTTCGCGACACGGGCGCGATCGGATCGCATCCCAAAATCGTTGCCGATTCATAGGATACAGCCAGCGGTTTCCTGGCGGATCGGTCGCGCGCACATAAACTGTCCGCGAGCGTGATCGAAGCGCAATGTACGTGTTGTGTTTTTGCTATGTTCCCTTCGTGTTCATTTTTGCGGTATGAGCGACCAATGTCCACCACTCTTGCCATACCCCCGTCCACGCCGATTCCCCTCAGCGACCTCCCTCGGCCCGTGCAACTTAAGGTTGTCGGCGCGGCCGGCGCGGGCTTTCCCAGCCCCGCCCAGGACTGGGAGGAATCCGCGATTAACCTCGTGGACTTGCTGCGCCTCGATCGCGCCGCCAGCTTCGTGTTCCGTGTCAGCGGACAATCCATGCTCGATGCGGGCCTGTTCGATTCCGACGTGTTGGTGGTCGATCGTGATGCGAAGCCGGTGAACGGCCGCATCGTCATCGCCGTCGTCGATGGCGGCTTCGTCGTCCGCCAGCTCTGCGTCCGCAATGGCGTGCCAACGCTCGAGGCGCGCAACAGTCGCCTGCACTATGACCCTGTCGTCGCGGATGAGAGCGTCGAGGTGTGGGGCGTGGTCCGCGCCAGCGTCCGCAACCTTCAGGCCTGATCCGTCATGAGCTGGGCCATTGTCGATATCGAGAACTTCTACTGCTCGGCCGAGCGGGTCTTCGATCCCACGCTGCGCAATGTGCCGCTGATAGTATTATCGAATGGCGACGGATGCGCCATCGCGAGATCGGCAGAAGCCAAGGCGCTTCATATTTCGATGGGGGCACCCATGTTCAAGATTCGCGACATCGTGAAGCGGCATGGCGTGCAATATCGATCGAGTTCGTACGAGCTTTACTCGGATATGAATCGGCGCTTCAATATGGTGCTCTCCGAGTTCAGCGATACCGTCGAGATATATTCAATCGACGAATCGTTCTTCCATCTACCAGTTTTACCTTGTGGCCTTGGTGATGTCGAGCAGGCGCAGCGCATTCGCGCGACTATCAAACTACATGTTGGGCTGCCGACTCGGATTGGGCTTGGTCCGACACGGACCCTAAGCAAGGTCGCCAACGCTTTGGCGAAGGCGTCCGAGAAAGTCTGGAACGGCGTCATCGACCTGCACGACGAGGGGCTGCGCCGGCGCATGTTCGCCAAATGGCCAATCGAGGAGGTGTGGGGTATCGGCAAGGCTATGGCAAAACGGCTGCACCCGCTCGGCATCCGCACGACGGCCGATCTTGCAGCGATGCACCCTGACGTCGCTCGTGACGTCGGGACTGTCGTGCTCGAGCGCTTAGTGCGCGAGTTGAACGGCGTCGAATGCAGTGACTTCCAACCTGAGCCGGAAGCACTGAAGTCTACGGCGGTGACGCGCACGTTCGGAGATCCGGTCCACGATCGCGAGGTACTGCGTGAAGCGATGGTGCGAAGGGCTGTACGCGCGGCCGAGAAAATCCGCGCTCAAAAACTTCAGGCTTGCCGGTTGTTCGCATTCGCGCACGGAAGCCGGTTCAAGCCTAATGCACCGTCGGCCTCCAAGGTGGCACGGCTTTCGCCCTCCACCAACGATCCGCGCGTTATTGCTGGAACCGCAGCGCGCATGGCCGAAGCGATGTTCGAGCAGGGCGCGGTCTACACCAAATGCGGCGTAATGCTGGAAGGTCTTGAAGCGGAATCAGGAGCGCAGCACGATCTCTTTGCTGCGCCTGATCCCCGTTCGCCTGCCTTGCTAGCCGCGCTTGACGGCATCAACGACAGGTTCGGGCGTAATACGCTGCGCCTCGCCTCCGAAGGTATGGGCGCCAAATCGTACGATACCAAACGGACCTTCAAAAGCCCGTCATGGACCACGCGCATCGACCAAGTGCCCGTCGCGCGCTAAAGCCAAGCCAAGGAATCGGCCATGTGTAACCGTGCACGCCTGAAGAACGAGCCGGAGACTCTATTTGGCTCGGCTGCGAAACTATTCAGCGCTCGGCCGCGCGACAACCGGTTCGATCCGCAAGAGTTGCGGCCCAAGGGGCGCTGCTACGTAATTCGCGAGGACGCAGGCCAGCGTGCCTGGGACGTGATGACGTGGGATGTGCTGGGCGGTAAGGCACCTTGGCCGATGACCAACGTGCGCAAGCTGGCGCTGCCACAGTGGCGCGTGCTTGCCGAGAAGCCCGGCAACCGGTGCATTATCCCACTCACCGAGTTTTGTGAGTTCACGCCAGACAAGCACGACCTTGCCGATGGCAAGCCACCGCTGAAGGGCGAGATGTGGTTCTCAGTGACCAATCAACCCGTGTTCGCTGTGGCGGGCCTTTGGCAAACCACCGAAAAGGGAAACGGGTTCGCCATGGTGACATGCGATGCCAACGACCTGGTGGCGCCGATCCATCCCAAAGCGATGATCACGATCCTCGATCCCAAGGATGTCGATACCTGGTTGCGCGGCTCCTACGACGATATTGCTGCCCTTCAGCGACCCTACGAGGCCCGCAGTATGAGCGTGCGCGGGCCTGTTTTTCCGACGCGCAATCGGTAGGCTTGAAACGAGTGATCCTAGGAACGACCGGACATTAGGTTCAAGTGGTTTGCCAAAGCGTTTGGCTCATTGAGGCGCCAGCCAGATCAGAACCATCGTCAGTGATGCGCAAAATAGCGAAAGCCAAATTGCTATCTGACTGTAGATGTGCAGGGCGACGCCCACCCATGAATACTTTCTCCGTAGGATTGCACCGCTGCCCACCGCGATGAAGAAAGCGACGACAATGGGGGCAGCGATCGAGGGAGAACGATGTAAAGAAGCTTCCGCGAGCGGAAGAAGCCCTAGCGCCGAGACAATCAGCCACGAGAATCCGAGCGCGCAGTAGCCAATCGGATCATCGCTGTATCTACCTATCCCGGCAGACCGATTTCTTGGGTTTGTTGCCATGATGTTCTCGTTATGCTATCCTCCGCTTGGAGGAAGGTCCAATGAGTTTCGATCTGAATATCTATACCGCGACATTGAACAATCCAAACGGTCCAATCTTCGTACCGGAGATGACTGATTGGACGCCATCGTCCGATGATGATTCTGCGACTGCGTTGGAATTTTACGGGCCGCCAAGTCCTGCCGTGAAGATTGCCCTTCTCCTCAACGCAGTCATGCTTCTCGCATTTCTCGGATGGCTGCTGTCGATCATTTTCTAAGCTTGGGATCGCGGAAGTAGTCCTTATCCAATGCTTGATCAACTTCACGCTGCAGATCGGACCCGGCAATCACACTTTGAGTTCGTCCAGCTCTCTTGGCTGCAGATGTTGCTTCAATTTGTGACCTGCCGGCGCTGATCTGATCGGCTACCGCCGATCCATCACTTTGGCTCCCCAGGTTAACAGTGGGTTTGAGACCTGAAGGGTGATAACTGGCGGTAACATCTGCAGCATCCTGAACAGTCGGTGCGGTGAGGTTTTGCGCAAGTTCAGGCTCTTTCAAATACGGAGCGACTTCCTCGTAAATTGCCTCCCTGCGCTGCTCGAAGAACTTTGCAATGAGTGAATCCCGCGCTTGCCGCTGCGTAGCGTTCAGCACGACCTCGTTCAACCCTGGAGCATTCAGGGATGGGTTTATCGACTCTTGGTGGCGATACCATTGCTGGAGTTCCTGAGACAGGTTCTCACTCATCTGCAAATTATGAGTTTCGGCATAGCTGGCGTCCTGCGAGAGCTGCTTCGCTTTCTCTCTAAACTCGCGAGCCCGTGCCTCAAATGAGTTTGCAAGAGACAATGCTTCTTCGTGACTTTGTGAGGACGTGCTTGAGCGCGAGCTTCGGCTAAAGGTTCCGCTGCCGTCTTCGGTTCCCTCCCGTGCCGACAAGTTGGTACCATTCGAGTGTTCATCTCGAACACCATCAGTTGCCGCCATGCTGCTATCGCGAGAACGGGAATGATCTGTATTGTAGTGAAGGTTATTAGACTGCTGGATATTATTTGTTTTTTCCGCGCCGATCGTAGCGCTCGGAATTGGCAATTTCCGCTTTCCAGCAGCAACTGACCCGCCACCGCCACCGCCACCGCCACCGCCTCCCATCCCAGCGCCAACTTTGGTCGAGAATATATCATTCAACGTCGATTGATGGCCGACACCGGCCTGAATGCGATCGGTAGAGCCGATACTATCGCGATTTTCCAGCCCGTCGAACTCGGACGACGAATTGCGGTCGAATTTCTCCGAATTGGTCCCAGATGTTGTTCGACTGCTGTGGTCCGATCCAGATGATGTTTCGGTAGACGTGCCATGGGCGGTTCGATCGGTCGACGTAGCCGTTCTGATTCGCGCTGCCGAATTTTCCAGAGACTCTGCGGCCCTCATGTAGCTGGATGCCGCTTGGCGATTTTCCGCTGCAAATCCAGTGCCTAGGCTCACTGACATCGGTAGTTTCGAGATGGCTCCGGTCGTATCGGTGACGATCGCGCCATTCTCCATATATGTGTCTGTCGAGCCGTTAGACCCTCTTACTGTGAAGGAGGACGCCCCCGTCGAAAACGTCGGTGCATCAGACCACTGGTTGCTCTGCCGCATGTTCGACGTGAGGTTCGCAAAGCTGGTATTCCCGTAGGAATAATTTCCGGTGGTCTGCTCGACGGCCGCCGCTTCGGCCGCGTTCTGCGCCGGCGCCAGGATCGACGTCGCCTGCCCGGAAATGCTCATTGCACCGCGCGCCAGACCCGCCGCAATGAACGGCACGCTCATGAGCATGAAGCCGGCGATCGTCGCCGTCTCGGCGTTCACGGCCCCGATTCCAGCATAGCTCGAAAGCGTGATCCCGCCTTCAGCCACGGCATTGGATGCGCTTTCTCCGCGCGTCATGCAGATCATGTGGAGGATGACGTAGAGCGGTCCCCAGGCGGCGAGATAGAAGAACCCTGTCACATACCCCTTGAGCGCCTGGACCCCGGTCTGGGGCATCAAGAACAGCGGGAAGATCACCGGGAACATCGCGTAGAAGACGACGGTCAGCACGATATTGAGGATCGGCACCCACGACATCGCCTGCATGGCGATCGAGTTGTAGGTGTTGCGCGCCTGGATGTCGGCGCGCGTCGCAGCAAAGGCATCCATCGACGCGCTGCCGGCACTTCCTCCCATGGCATCGCGAGCCTGCATGAAGGCGTTGATCGCCGAGGTCTGCCGCATCGCAGATGTGTAATCGCTCGACGATCCGGTGAAGGTCTGGTTCACGATGGGAACGTCTTGCCGTAGCTTCGCGGCCGCGGCCGTCTCGCTGAGGTTTGTGTAGGTCTGACGCCCCCAAAGCGGCGTCGAAGCATCGATGATGGTGTTCCATTGCCCTGTCAGCGCCTGATAGGCCGCCTGACAGGTGATGATGGTGCTGCTGACGGACCCGCCAGCCTCTTTCTGAAGCCAGACTTGCGATCGCGCAGGCGAGCCGGGCCCGATCGACGCCCAAAGGTCGGTGCTGCTCGCAAGATCCGTCAGCGATTTGAAGTTCAACAGCACGTCGCCGAACACGCAGTTCTTGTAGTGGTTCTGCAGGTTGGTCGCGAACTCGGCATCGCGGATCTGGAAATTGCGGGTCGCATCGAACAGCCGCGAACCGTAAATCATGCCGTTGTTGGAATAATTGAGCTGGCTCGGCATCACGAACACCGTCTCCGCCGTCCGGGTAAGCCAGTCGCCCACCTGGCTCGAGAAGCTGGCGATCACGCCCAGCCCGAGAGGGACATTGGCGACCGTCGCCGGCGCGAGGGAAGGGTTGATCCTATCCGTGACCTTCACGTCGACGGTCGGGACCATCAGGCAGGAATAGATCAGGGTCGAACCGAGGAACCAGTTGAGCCACACCCGGAAATTCAGCGTGAAGGCCACGGAGAGAAGGGCGTGGATCAGGCCGATGACCATCACCACCTTGATCAGCGATCCATAGCCGCCACCGCCCGTCCAGGCCGCAACGGCGTTGAAGGTGTTGACGATGTATTCCCCGCCGCCGATCGTGAAAACCTCGACCATGGCCCTACCTCCCGCTTAGTTGAGCCCGTGGACGTTGAGACCACGCGAGAAATTCAGCGCGGCCGCCATCCCCGGCGACATGGCATTCTGCAGCGTCGATTCCAGCGCGATCGACTTGTTGATGAGCGCAATCGAGATGTTGAGCGTGTTTTTCACCTTCAGATCGCGTTCGGCATACTTCGACCGCGCCTCGCCGAGTTGCTTGCGCCAGGTCTCGGCGGTTGCCTGATCCGCTGGCTGAAAATGGACCTGCGACTGCGTGACCCGGTCAAGCATGTTCTCGATCATCGAACTCAGGAGATTGACGGCCACGATCTCCGCGAGAGCGTCGGACTCACTGTCGGTGAAACTGCCGTGGGCCATCGCCTCGACCGCGAGCAGCTTATAAAGCGGTACGGTGGTCAGCGACAAAAGCTGCTGCTCGGCCGACGACAACGCAGCATCGGTGCGGATCTTGTCGCGCATCGAGGTGATCATGGCCTTGATGCGAGGGCGCAGGGCGACATTGGTCGGGATCGAGAGGTTCTGCTCCGACACCTGCAGGCACTTGTCATCGTCCGTACAGGTCAGGATTTTGGCCGTGTTGCCGGTCTGCGTGCCATCGAGGAGCGCCGTCACCACCGCATCCTCGGCCGGGCCGATATACTGGATCGAGGCGGGATTGCTGCCCTCGGCCTTGTTGACGATGATCGTTCCGACGACGGTCATCAGGTATTCGGAAAACTCGGCGTCAAACGCACCGAACTTCTGGGACCGCTTGAGCGCCTCCCAGGTGTAATTGCGCGGCTCGCCCGGAATATGCTCGTTCATGTTCGGGTCGTTGTTACCCGAGAGCACATCGTCGATCTGGCCATCTGCGCCGCAGCCCTGACGCGAACGCGCCCAATCCGAGAACACGCCCTGGCTGTTGCCCACGGCCGTGCAGATGGTTGAGCGCGCGCCCTGCATCTTGGGCCAGACGGCGCCGACGAGGCCCTGCGCCGCCTCGCACGACGAGATGTTCATCTGGTTCATCTGCTGGGCGGCCTGCTGGAACTCACCCATGATCTTGCCGATCTCGGGCGAGACGCTGTCGATCGCCAGCTTGAAGGCAAACCCGAGAGCATTGTTGGCGGTCGCTTTCAGCATCGCCACCATCTCCGAGGCGTTGATGAACGAGAACGAGCCGGTGAACAGATCGATGCCGCCGCAACCAGCGCGGGCGCTCGGCAGCTGGAGGTTGAACGGCGACACGCTCTTTTGCGGGAAACGGGTCCATGCGTTGCCGAGCGAGTAGTAGCCCGCCGACTGGCCCTGATAGGCGGTCGGGCCGGTCACGTTGGCAGCGCCGCCGGCATCGTTGAAGAACGAGTTCATCGAACTGGCGACGTCCGCGCGCGCGATGCCGATCGGCACCATGCTGGCTGCCCCGAGGCTCAGGGCCGCGGCGGCGAGCCGCCGACGAAAGGCGCGGAAGCGGGGGGAGGCCAGGCGCTTGGCGCGAGGGAAGGGGGGAAGCTCGTCCATTAGTAGTCACTCCCGACCTTGGTGTTGGTGAGCATGAAGATCCGGTCCATGATCTCGTCGGCCGAGAGGATGCCGAAGCCGATCGGGACGGTCTTTTTGGTGGCCGTATCGAAGAGGACAAGCGCCGGCGTCGCGTTACCCGGCACGCCCATTCGTGCGCGTTGACCGGAATCGACCACGTAATTCGGGAAGTCCTTGCTCGGGCCGCCATCCATCGAGACGGCCATCACAGCCAGGCCATGAGAGTCCGCAACCGAACGCAGGATCGGCGCGAAGATTTCGCAGGCGCCGCAGCTCTGCGCGAAGAAGTAGAACATGCCATAGCGCTGGCCGAGGTGCGCGAGCACCTGGCCGCGATCGGCGGTGCGGTTATCTGTCCACGCCCGCTTGGCGACCGTCGAGACAGGCCGCTGCAGCGTGTAGTCGATGTCCGGGTTCTGCCACAGGGCGCGCTGCCAGGTGTCGGAAAACGTCGAGGCGCGATCAAGCTGTTCGCGCTGGAAGCGCACATAGGCGATGACGTTCTCCTCGCTCGGCTCGAGGATGGCGCGCGCCTTCAGCTCGTCCAGTTGCTTTGCGATCGCAGCGATCCGCTCGCTGGCGGACTGCGCCGGTTCGGCCGTCTTCTGTTCGCTCGG
>NZ_JAPCWC010000042.1 GCF_026420865.1 Novosphingobium clariflavum
GGGGGGGCGGGGGCGGGGGGGGGGGGGGGGGGGGGGGGGGGGGGGGGGGGGGGGACTTGGGGGAGGCGGGGGGGGGGGGGGGGGGGGGGGCGTGGAACCTGCGTGGCGCAGGTTGCGCTGGCTCGGTATCGGTGCCGTCCCGAGTTCACCTCTTTTCGCGGCGACGCGGGCCGACTGATCCGGCCTCAACGCCTTGACACTGTAAGTCAGGGAAGATCTGGACGCCGAGCGTGTCGCCATCGCTCACCTGGCACTTTATCTTGTATCCACCGCGCGCCATTTTAATTTGGTAGAATAAACGCGGCGCAACTGGCGTCCGATCGGCAGTTTCTGCCAGAACCAGACAGTAAGGAGTGCTGTCGCGAACGGCCAATTCTGGTCGCGAGTTGCCGGAATGTTGGACGGACCGCTTCCGGACATTGGATTTTGGTGTCCACGCCGCCTAGGCCGTAAACTCATAAACGGCACCATCGAGGTTTTGAGGCAAAATGGTTCAGCGTAAGGAAGGAAGGCGACGGAATATGTCGATATTTCTAGACTTCCTGACGCAGCGATGGACCATTTTGGTCAAACCCCGAAGGGGCGTCCAAATGGCTTCCATCTCGAACCGAACCGCCCTTGGACGGGCAACCAGCCCGCCCGGCGGCCGCTTCGGCCCGATATGTTCGCCATTTGGACGCCTCGATGGTGCCGTTTACGAGTTTACGGCCTAGATCCGCACCCTGGAGGGCTTTGCTGATCAGGCCGTCGTGATTGATCTCTATTCCCGCCGCGTGTTGGGTTGGTCGATGCAGAGCGGGCAGGCCACCCGATCCGGTGCTGTACAAGACGTGATTTGACGACATCGTCCAGCTTTGCCCCTCATTGTCATTTGGTATGCTTCGCCTGTCAAATGACAATGAGGGCAGGCGGTTCTTGAAAGGCGGCTATGGATTGGTTGCCAAATGCTCCCTCGAGGTGAAACGGCCGCCGGCAGCTAGCCGAGCCTCCTGCTCCGGGGGCAGAAAAGCGGGCACGCCTTCCATTTCATAGGCGGCCGATAAGCCTTCGAATTCGCCCGTGGCCGGATCTTTCAGACCATCGGCCGCCCGGCGAACGGCATTGTACATAGCCGTCGTATTGAACCCGATCGTGTTTTCGTAATCCGAAGAACGGAAGAAAGCGGCCGCGAGATACTCGCGCCAATCGCGGTAGCCACCCAGCGTGGCAGACATTTCACCGTTTTTCCCGAACTCGATGCGCATGCGGGCGGAATGCAGGCTCCAAGTCGTCGCCGGTCCCTCGTGCATGACGATGCGTTCCAACTTATCTGTTATGACGACACCATTGACTATCCGCGCCTTGAAACGGGCAAAGTCCTGCGTGAACTCCGGATCTTCGTTGGCACGGAACGTGTAGTCAGGCAGTACGGTCTTCGATGTGCCGTCGCGCCGCATCGGGTCGGCGCTGTAGAGTATGGTGACGGCCACGTCGTTATCGTTCTGGTCGTTATCGATGCCGCTGATTTCCACGAGGATCGACAAGCCGCCCGCGCGGCGCAGTTCATTGCCGATCATCGGCAGGAAGCCATTGCGCCGCCAACCTTCGATGCAACCCTGAATCACGAATAGCTGGTTGTCGATGCCCTTGCGGCCATCGGGTGAGGTGAAATTCCGGTGCGCTCGGGTGCGCGACGGGGCCGGTCCCGACCCGTCATCCCCATCCAGATCGAAGCCGCGAACGACGTCGGCAACTGGCGATACGAAGCCCGGATCGGCAACGATGCCAGGCAGCATCGTCACGTTCATTTCGTCCGGCCCCCTGAAGGGCAGCACCGTGGTATTGGCCCCTCCTTTGCCCGACAGTGCGGCATGCTGCTGAGCAGCCCGCTCCGGCGACATCAAGGCATAGTATTCGGCCTGGGTGGGCTTGCGGTTCATCTGCGGGCACTGGTTGGCATTGGCATCCGCGACGGGCGCGAACCATGAGACGACGAATGCACGGGTCTGGCCGCTACGGGGCGCGGCTGGCAGATTGGCGGCAACCGTCGTCAAGGGGCGCGGTTCGGGCTGCGGCTTGTAGTTGAGCCATTCGATCGCTTCGAAATGCAGTCCGAACGCCTGCTCGGGCGCGTCGGCGACAACCGGGCACGTCAGCCGGACGTTGCGCAGGGCGTATTCGTAGAATTCGGGTACATCGGCAGGACGCGGTCCATGCTCCTGGGGGTGTCGCTCCATTTCCGAAGATTCGGCAAAGACGAGTTCCTTGACCGCCGAGCCTGCGCGGCAGAGCGCCATCAGCCCGGGCAGGGCGGGATTGGCCTTGTCGATGGCAAGCGACAGTGATGACGGGCCGTTTGCCGGCGTCATCGGACCTGAGAACTTGAGGCCGCTTTCCTTGCCGCTGATCCCCCGGATTTCGCGCAAGCCGGGACGATCCCCCCAATAGCTTGCTTCCGCTCTCACCCAGCCCTTGTGGGCCTTGGATTTCGCAGCGCCCTTGATGCCCGGCACTTTCAGATAACTGGGGCCAATGTAATAGGCGGCCGCAGGCTGCGAAATGCAAAGCCCGACGATGCCGGCCAGAAGCCCAGCGCAGAAAGCCGACCTTCTCCAGGCGGAGGTGGCAGATGATGGGCGACGGATCGAAAACTTGCCCATCCTAACGCGCCTCCTTCCGGCCGACATCAGCTCCAGTGGGTGGTGGCCCTGCCGGAGCGGGATCGACCAGTTCGAGCCGGTATCCATCGGGATCGGTGACCATCATCACTTGCATCGTCCCATGCGCCTTTTCGATCGGGCCCGGTTGATATCCCGCCTTGCGAAGCCGTGCCGCGATCTGTTCAAGCCCGGAAATCTGGAAGGCGATGCGATCAAAGCCGTGACCGTGCTCGATACGAGCAATCGATCCCGCCTTTTCGCTGAGCAGCATGATCGAAGGCTGGGTCATCCCGGCGCCGTAACCCACCAGTTGGTCGGGACGATCCGGCGGACCGAACCGCAAGCGGACCTTCATGCCCAGGCCTTCGGTATAGAAACGGGCGGAGGCCGCCGGATCGGAGACGTAAAGCGCAGGCCCCACCATCATCCCGTTTACGTCTCCAGAGCTGGCGGCACCCGGTGCCGTCCCTTGTGGAGCAGCGTGGACTTCCGGGGCCGGACTGGTCGCCGCGCCGCACAACACGATCAGGGCGGCGGCAAGAAGGGGTCTTGCACTCATGCCATCACCTCCGAAATCGGAGTGGCCGTGTGCATGGCGCCGTCCCCCCAACTGGTCACCGGCATGCCCAGAACCTGCTGGATCGTCAGGCCCACGCGAGAGCTGGGGTCGCCGTTTCCGCTGATATGCTGGCCGGATTTCCACTTTCCGCCTGCCTTACCTGCGACAAGAATGGGAAGATTGTCGACCGAGTGGATCTTGGCGAAGTTGCTTTCAGAGGTGGCAAGGACCAGGCTGTGGTCAAGCAAAGTACCATCGCCTTCCTTCACGCCGTCCATCATCTTCAGCATGCTGGCGAAGACATCCATGCTGCGTTCGATGAAGAACGTCGCCTGCGGCTGATAGCCGAGCTTTTCGTCCACTGGTTCCTCGTGGGTCAGTTCGTGGAACGACACTGGTTCGCCGGCCTTGCGCAAGTTTGAACCGGCGTTCGACAGGGCCATGCTGAATACCCGCGTCTGGTTGCAGGCAAGCGCCATGACAAGCAATTGACCCAGCAGATCGTGGCTGCGCGTCGCCATGTCCCAGGTCGGGCCCAGTTCCCCCTTGGAGGGCTCCGCAGCGACGACGCAGGCTTCCGCCGGAAGCGGCTTTTCCAGAAGTTGGCCGAGTTGTTGTTCGACCTGACGCACCGATGTGAAGTATTGGTCCACGCGTTGCCGATCGGAACTTCCCAGTGTCCTCACAAGGTCGTCGCGTTCCTCTTTCACGGAACTGAGGACGCTCTGCCGCAACATGATCTCGGGATCGGGACGAAATTCGGCCTTGTTGGGATTCTGGAATTCAGGTCCGAACAGGCGGCGATAGAACAGCACCGGATCGACCTCGCTTGGGTTGACGGTCGAACCTGCGCGCATGCTGTAGCTGACGCTCGACTGGCCCGTGCAGGCAAGTTCGAGCGACCTGAACCGCGTCGACTTGCCGATATGGTCGGCAACGAGACAGTCGAGAGTGGGCATTTCCGCCGTTCCCCCCGACACGCCGCCCTTGAGCGGCGCGCAGCCGGAGAGCGTCCCCATGACGCCCGACCAATGGACGAGGTTGGGTTTGCCATCGAGGATGCAGTTGAACTTGGAAAAGACGCTTACCTTGTCGCGATAGGGCTCGATCGGCTTCAGCTCCGCCTTGAGATCGTAGCCGTGCCCCAACTTGTCGGGGAACCAGCGCGCGGTATTGACGCCGCATCCCCAGAACCAGGTGCCGAAACGCACGGGGATCGGGGCGCCGGTGGCGAGCGCCTCGCCCTTGCTGTCCAGGAAGATGTCCAGAAGCGGCAGGCCAACCGCAACGGCCGAACCGCGTAGAATGCCTCTAAGAACCTTGCGTCTGTTCCAGTCGGTCATCGCCTTGCTCCTGCGTGATCCAGATTATTTCGCGGCTACGAGTTTCGTACCTGCCGAAGCGGTGCGGACGGTGCCAAGCGCGGAGCTGGTCGCGATCCGCCGCATGAGGCCAGGCAGGCGATATTGGTCGGCGCCGAAGCGGGTGGCCGCCTGTTCCAGCCATGCAGCATCCTGCGGAGCCGCTTCCCGCCCGATCCCGTATTCGTACATGCGCTGCACGAGGCAACTGGGGACATCGGGGCTGTCGTGCAGCGCCTGCGAAAGACCGCCTAGGCCGACATAGGGCTTGCCGTCGAATGTACCGCTGGCGTCGATCTGCGCCTCATTCTCGTGGCTGCGGAAGTTGCCGATGGCGTCGTAATTCTCGATCGAAAGGCCGATCGGATCGGTAAGGGCATGGCATCCCGCACAGGCCGGATTTTCCTGGTGCACCGTCAGTCGCTGTCTGGCGGTCTTGTACAGGGGATTGGACACATCCTGCACGATCGCGAAGTCCACGTTGGGCGGCGGCTGGGGGACGGGCTGGCACAGCAGCTGCTCGCGGATCGATTTTTCCCGGATGGTCGGCGAACTGCGACCTTCATGCGTCGGGTCAAGCATCAGGAAGCCGGCAAGGCTGAGAATGCCGCGGCGATGACTGTTCTCCGGGAAGGTATAGGGGGCCCACCCGCCCATGCCGTCGACGCTGACCGGTACCTTGTAGAGGGCGCCAAGCGAGCGGTTCATGAAGGTTTTGCGGGTGGTGAAAAGATCGCGGTAATCCCCGTCGTCGGTGATCAGCAGCTGCACGATCGTGCGCAGCGTCTGTTCGCGGGCGTCGTTGGCGAGATCGGAATTGAACTTGGGGTAGAGGGCCTGATCCTTGGCCAGTCCCTGAAACTGATCGTATCCCAGCATGTCCGAAAAGAACGCGCGTACGCCCACTTCATATCGCGGAGAGGCAAGCAGCCGGTCGACCTGCTTTGCCAGCAGCTCAGGCTTTGAAAGATCGCCGCGTCCGGCGGCATCGAGCAATTCCTGGTCGGGCGGCGCATCCCACAGGAGGAAGCTCACCCGGGTTGCCAGCGAATAATCGTCAAGGCGCATGGCACCGGGGCGCGCCGGGTCAGGCACGGCTCTTTCAACCCGGAACACGAAGTTGGGGGAGATCAGTATCCGCGCAAGGCCGATTTCCAGGCCCTTGCGAAAGCTGCCCGAAATTCGCGTGGCCTCGGCGGCCAGCGTCAGCAGCGAATTCATCTCGCCGTCCTCAAGCGGGCGGCGATAGAGTTGGCGGCCGTAATCCGCGAAGAACCCGGAAGCGCAGTTGCGATCGAACTGGGGCGTCGTCGCGGCCTTGCAGGGAATCCGTGTTTCGGTTCGCTCCGGCGCGAGTACCTGGGCGGCGATCTCCCTTGCCCTCAGTTCGTACTGCTCCACGCCGGACGGGGTGACAGTGACATGGCTTGCGCCCACCGCGAGCAGGCCCGCTTCGCGCAAGGGCGGCTCGAAACGTCCCGGCACCTTGATCCCTGGCCCGAATGCCTGCTCGATGGCGCGGGTGTATTGAGCTTCGCTCAGGCGCCGGAAACCGGGCTCCGTGCCGCTGGCTTCAGCACTGCTGCCGGCTTGTGCCGTGACGCGTTCCGAGGATGTGAGGCCGGCTGCGCCAACCGCAGTGAGCACGATGGCCGTGACCCATGCAGAGCTGGCGATCAGGCGCCGTCCGAGCGGGCTGTGCCGGCGCAGGGTTTCGGTGGTGGAATCATTTCCGTGACCTGATTTCAAGCCGGGCCTCCCATTTCACGTCCGGTCGTTACGCCGGTTCGCGCAGCGAATTCGAAGCGGCGGCAAATCCGGCAGCTCTCGATTGCTGAGCAGTTGCTTAGCGCGTCGATTACGGTATCGTCAAGCGATCAAGGGGGCGCGAAAATGCGCCCGATGGAAGGAGGGGAAGAGAATGAAATTGCAGCCTTCGGTTTCGCGCGGCGCCCTGTTGGCCGCACTGGCCTTGCTGTCTGTGTCGATTCTTGCCGCATCTGAAGGTGCACACGGCGCTGCGGCCGAGGCTGGTTCAGCTGTTCCAACGACGGCTGCCGCCGGAGATGACGCCGAGGCGATCATTTTCGAAAGGCAGCAGATCATGCAGCAACTGGCGAAAGACAGTGAAACTCTGGGAGGCATCGTCGCGGGAAGCCAGCCGCGCGATCAACTTGCGAAGGTGACCCGCGCCCTGGCCGATGGCGCAAAGGATTCGCTCGGCAGCTTTCGCGACAAGGTTCCGGGTGGCCGAAGCAAGCCGGAGGTATGGTCGAACAACGCCGACTTCATGAAGCGGATGGAGGATTTCGCACGCAACAGTGAGGCGATGGCGAAAGCGGGAGAATCCGGAAACATGGCGGGCGTGACGGCGCTTATGATCGATGCCTTGCCGTGCAAGCAGTGCCACGACCTCTACAGGGAGCCGAAGAAACCGACATGATGGGCTTGATGCTCAATTCCCGGCAGGTGCGGTCATGGGCGCGGATTGGTTGCAACCGCTTGCAGCCATGTCGATACCACTTTGCGAGTGCCGGCGAACCGATCCTCGTTAAAGCGGCCCGAAAATGCCAGCCCACGCGCGACCGCTTCCAGAATGGCGGCGATCTCTTCCGGGGTGACGTTGGGAAAAAGCGCCCCTTGATCGGCAAATTCGGCACGCACTATGGTCGCGACCCGGGTGTTCAGTTCCTGGCCGAACGCCGCGATCAGTTCATGCATTTCCTTGCGGTGGTTCGCTAGGGCAAGAAACTCAAGTTGCATGGTCGCGCCGGCCGGGTCGCTGTTCAGTTCGAAGAGCCGGGCCAGAGGGGCCTTCTCCGTCGCGATCCGATCAAGCTGAGCGAGATACCGCTCGGTGGAGAACTTGAACAGCGCCTCGAAAAGATCCCCCATCGTCCGGAAATAGTAATGCACCAACTGAGGTTTGAGCCCGGCGCGCTGGGCCAGTTTGCGCGAAGTAACCTCTGCATAGCCTTCTTCGCGCATGAGTTCGCCAGCGGCGATGAGCAGCTGGCGGCGCGTGTCGGAGCTTTCGGTGCCAATTCTTCTGTTCGATGTCATTGCGGTGAGTGTTAACCTCACAGACCCGAGAAAGCCAGCCAATGGGGGGCGTCAAGGCGATCGGGCTTATGGCTAAAGACCAAATCCCCGCCCGATTTCCCATGCAAGGCCTCCCGCGATAAGCACTGCTGCGGTAAATCTCGGCAGTCCCGCAGGCACCATGCCGGCCTCGCGTTCGCAAGGTTGGATTGTGCGGCCTGAAATCATCGGTGCCACCAGATTGCGGCCGCCGAAAATACGGTAGGCGATGATGGCCGCAATGTGCAGAGCGATCAGTCCAAGCAGGATATTGAAGCTCCACGCATGAATCTCGGCGGCGGTCCGCGCAGCATCGAACGAGACCAGGAACGATAGCGGACCGGATTCCAGGCCATCAGTATCGGTTGAGAATAGGCCGCTCGCGACTTGAACGGTGAGAGCGAGCAGCATGGCTATCACGCTGTAGGCGCCGACCGGATTATGGCCTATCCGGTGTCGGCCCTTGCCTCGCAAATAAGCCATCACGGTTTTGGGGCCGCGCACGAAGCTGCCGAAGCGCGAGGTGCTGGATCCGATGATCCCCCAAATCAGGCGAAAGCCGACGAGCGCCACCCAGGCCAATCCGAAGCGATAGTGCCAGTCCATCATGCGCTGTTCGGCGCTCCACCAGGAAAGCACGAAAAGGGCGACCATGATCCAGTGTCCTAGGCGGATCGGCAGGTCCCAAACCCGCACTGTCGGCTTCATCGCAGTCAGGCCTTTTTCGCAAACGAGGTGCAGACCGCAGTTGCTTCGACCGTTCCGCCTGAGAGCATCTGGCAGGTTCCGCATCCAACCCCGGTGGAGGTGAAGAAGGCGCACAAGCTGCAATGCTTTTGAGCGTCGGTGGATGGCGAAGTATAGCCCAATGCCCGTCGCCGGCTGCGCTGGGAGAGGGGAAGCGTCGCAGGATCCGCACAGGCCGTTGGCGACTGCGCGGAAACTTTGCCCAGCAGCGTGGTTGCGGCAAAGGCTGACATCAGGGCAAGGATGCTTCGTCTTGTGCTCATCGTCATCGGGAAGGCCCCAAGGTTCGTCGTTGCGTTCAGTCGTCGCTGCTGCGGAAACTGTCGTGGCAGGATTTACAGACGGCGCCGAGGCGCCGGGCCTGTGCTTGCAATGCGGCAGTGTTCCCGGAATTGGCAGCGGCATCCACGGCTTGAGCCTGTGCGGCAAAGGCATCCTGCGCGGCTTTGAATTTTGCGGCATCCGCCCATATTTGCGGCTTGGCCGCCGTCTTCATGCCCGAGGCAGGGCCGGATCCTCTGGGGAACCATCCATACTGCGCGCGGGAGATGTCACGAATGCGCCGCGTTGCCTGGGTTATGACGGCGGGATTGGCATCGCCCTTGCGCAGTGCGTCGTTCAGCGACTTGAAGGAAGCGCCAAGGTCACGGAAACCTGCAACCCGCGTCCTGATCGCATCCGCTGGCGCCGCTGACAGCGGGGAGAGGGCCGCTGCGCCAACGAGTAGCGCAACGCCCATGCGCATCATCAGCTTTCCGCTGGTATATTTCCCGATCCTCACGCTTTCACCTCCTTGAGAAAGTCGAATGCCACTCGGGCGGCTTCGATACGGGGAATCGCGAATGGCGGTTCCTGCTCGAACAGGAAATGTTGGCATCCGGCATTGCGTGCTGCGGCGAGAATGGCGGAAAAGTCGAGCTTCCCTGTTGCCATATTCGCCGGCTTCATGGTGATGCGATAACCGGGCACATTGTCGGCCGCGACGTCCTTCAGATGGGCCAGGCGTACGCGCCCCGATGCCGATTTCAGGAACTTTGCCGGATCCAGTCCCGCCGCTGCGACCCAGCCGACATCCACTTCGAAGTATACAAGGTCCGGCTGGGTTTCGTGCCAGAGAATCTCCCAACCGTTGGTCTTGCCGATCGGTGCAAACTCCAGGTTGTGGTTGTGATAGGCAACTCCGATGCCTGCGGGCTTGAGGGCCGCTGCCTTCTCGTTGAGGGCGGCTGCGGTCTTCTTCCAGACGTCGGTGCCAGCATCGGAGACTGAGCGTGAGATCGCATTCTCCATCGTCTCGCCCGCCTGCGGCCGAAACCCCGGTGGCAGCATGAGAAGCGGAGCAACCGCCCAGCGCGCGCCTAGAGTACCGAGGTCTTCGGCAATTCGCTGTGGCTCGCTTCCCATGGACAGGCCCGGCATTCCCGCCGGCACCAGAGGGAGGTGGACACTGTTGATCTTGAGGCCGGCCCGCTGAGCCGCCTGGGAGATAGCAGCTGGAGTCTTGCCGAAGAGGCCGGGGAGTTCGATTTCACGGAAGCCGATCTCAGCGACTTGTGCAAACGTGGCGTCGAGGTCTTTTCCAGCATCGGCCCCCAAAGCGTAAAGCTGCAGGCCGATGGGAAACCCCGTACGCTCAAAGAATTTGGCGGTCGTTTTAAAAGACGTTTTGGCAGATAGGGCCTTGGGGGCGATCATCGCACCTGTTGAAAGCGCCAGTGCTGAGATCATTGTTCTTCTGTCGATATTCATAGCATTCTCGTCAGCACAATTGCAGGGTGGAACGACGGTCGTTCCCGGGGAGGTTGCCGCGCCGCATCCCCGGGAACGCCGATCTTATCGGGACCCGAAAGCCACCCGGAAATTCACGCCGAATTCGCGGGCGGGGGTGGTGGTCACATTCGTATAACGGCTGGTGAACGTGGACGAGGCCGTTCCTACCGGTGTGGTGAAAGTCGGCGCCCCCAGCAGGATATCGACCGTTCCCGTGCTGAGCGGGCTGCTGTCGCGTGACAGCAGTTTGGTGATGTTGGTGAGGTTCTTTCCGTAGAACGAAAGCTCCCAGGCACCGCCAGGATCGCGCAGGCCAACGAACAGGTTCAGCAGGCCGTAGGCGCCGACATTATCGAAGGGATTGTCGGGATCGTTCTGGGATTTACCCCGCCAGGCCAGGAGCCCGCGCAGATAGCCGTCTGCCCGCCCGGTGAGCGGCATGGTGTACTCTGCCTGGATGGAACCGCTCCAGGGTGGCAAAAACGTGGCCGATCCGCCCGATGAGGGGCATTCCGCCAGGTGTTCCGTGCCATAGGCGGCCTGAAGCTGCGCAAGGCTTGGCACGACGGAGTCGGGAATGCCGTCCGACCCGACTGCGCCCGTTGCGTTGTTGAGGGCGTCGGTACAGGCAACCATGGCGTTGCCAATCTTGCTCTTCGAATAGTTGAGCGTGGAGGCAAGGTTGAAACGGTTGGACGGCCGGTAGGACAGCTCCGCTTCGACACCGTTGACGGTGACGGGCACGGCGCTGATGAAATTGAATTGCCCCCGCGTAAGTGCGCCGGTGGAATCGACATTGACATAGTAGATACCGGTGCCGGCGCGGAACGGATAATTTTTGAACTTCTGGTGGTAGCCCGTCACGTTGAAAGCGAGGCTGTGATCCAACCAGTCGGACTTGAAGCCGAGTTCATAGGATTTGGATGTTTCCGATCCGAATGCGGTATGTTCGATTTCATTGGGGGAATAAGAGACGGAGAAATCGCCGATCGCCCGGACTGGCGGGCGCCATGATGACCCGGTGGCGGCATAGACCATCAGGCTGTCATTGAAGCGATGCCGAACGGTGGCGTTGTAGATTGTCTTATGCACGCGCGAATCGTTTTCGGTTCCCGGCGTCTGGACGCAGGTCCCCGCTGCATATTTTTCGGGCGTGCAGCTTATGTAAACGCCGGTGGAATCGTTGACATACTTGATCCGGCGCAGGCCACCCGCCAGTTCCGTGCCTTCGCCAAGGTGGACGGTGACGTTACCGAAGAACGAGCTTTCCGTTTCTCCTCCGCCGGGCGGGAGGTAAATCGGCGTGTCGTTGACGCGCGGGGGAACCGGCAGCGGGAATGTGGTGGATGGCGGAATTTTGCCGTAAAAGCGCAGCACAGACGGGCTGATGTTAACAGTGTTCGAAGATCCGTCACTGTGGAAGTAGCCTACGACGCAATCGAAAATGCCGGCGATGCGTTCCTGGTTCTGCAGCCGGATTTCGTGTGTCGTGCCTTCCCCTCGCGTTGTGGTCTGCTGGGTTGGCGCAAGACTGGAAAAGAAATTTGTCGTGTCCTGAGGGGTCAGGGCATGGAATGTGGTCGTCTGGCGTGCGCCGACGTAAATCAGGCTCTGGCCCAGCAAGTCCGCCTCCGCATCCCACCCATAGAACTTGAAGTTCTGCGCGAGATCGCGTGGATAGGCCATCACCGATGCCCTGTCCTTAAGGGTGAGGGTACCGTAATCGTTCGCATTCGACGACGGGACGGACGAAGGATTGAACAGGTCCGTCGATTCCATCTGATCGAACTGCAGCGCGTTGACCTGGAGTGCCTGATATACAAAGCCGAACTTCAGGAAGTCAGTCGGCTCGGCACGCGCACTGGCGCGGATTGAGCGTGTCTTCCGCATTGGATCAGAATCGCTGTTTATGCTGTAGACGCGGTTCCCGCGATTATAATCATAGAGGCCGGCGATGCGAACGCCGAGCTTATCGGCGATGATCGGCACATTGATGGCAGCCTGGAGATTCCGTGCCGAAGCGGACCCGGCCGATACGCTGACATTGGCACCTGGCTGAGAGAGATCGGGCTTGCGCAGGCCGACCGTGATCGATCCCGATGGCGTTGCCTTTCCTCTCAACGTGCCTTGCGGGCCGCGCAGCACCTCGATCTGGCCAATGTCGTACATGGCCTGAAGCACAAGGTTGGAAGCAACCGGCGCATCATTGTAATAGTATTGGATCGTTCCGTTGTTGCCGCTGACGTTGACGTCATGATTGACGCCGCGCATCGACGAACTGGATCCGATCCCGTTCGCGTTCGACGTAAGTGAAAGTCCGGGCACCACGCCGGTTATGTCTCGGAAATCGCGAATGTTCAATTTGTCAATTTGATCGGATGTGACGGCATTGACGACCAAGGGGACATCTTGAAGGTTCTCGTCGCGTCTTCTTGCCTCCACGATGATCACGTCTTCCGCGCGAAGTTCGGTGGGCGGCTCGGCAGGTCTTTCTTGGGCATAAACGGAATTTGAATTGGCCAGGACGATCAGGCTCGTTCGCCCAATCACGAAAGCACGCGATGCAATCATGAATCCTCCCCTGTGATGCCTGAGTGCTTGCTGCCTCAGGTCACCGGTTGTGCTATAGCCTATCGCACAATGAGTCCAGTGAAACTGAGCGAGTGCTTAGCATCCTTCAAGGGAATGGATGGGGCTGAAAGCATGGCGGCATTTACACCCTCCGTAAGGATGGGCGGACGACGTCGCGGCACGGACATGCGTGTAGAGGCCAACGCGTTGATGTATCTGGCTTCGGCGGGATGTGCCTGGCGCTTGCTGCCCAAGTGCCTTCCGAGGTGGTCTCGCCATTTTGGACATTTTCGACCTCGACCTCGCCCTCGCTGACGGCCTTGGTCGCATCGCCAGCCCCGGATCGCTTTCAGCGCGACCTTGGCTTTGAAATCGGCGCTGTAGCGCTTCCTCGTCGTCCTCGTTCCAGTCCATCAGGTCGGGATTAGCTTAACACCCTGTCCAGAAAACCGGCACCAGTTCAGGCAACTCATGTGCAGACGATGCCCCTGCATATGACCTGGGCAATCAGCTTCGCATCCTCGTCACGGTCGGTCAGGCGCTCGCCGCCGGGTAGCAGCGATTGCTTCGAGAAGATCGTCGAATCCATGATCAGCTTGGCTACGCGCGCGCAATCGATACCCGGCTGGATTTCGCCGTCTTGCTGCGCCTCCAGAAGAATGGCCGCAATCGGTTCGAAGAAGATAGTCTTCGATGCGGCAATGAGTTCCTGGTGGAGTTCCCCGATCATGTCCGGATTGAGCGAGAGTGCGCGCTGGAAGGCACGCGCATGCGGCTTGTCGAGCAACTGGGCGGCGGTACGGGCGTAAGAGACGATCCGCTGTTCAAGCGATCCGGACGTGTCGACGGTCATCGATCCGACGCCGGCCAGCATTTCGCGAACCGCCGCGATGAACAGTTCGGACTTGCTGGAATAGCGCGCGTAGACCGTCTTGCGCGACAGCCCGGCCGCTTGGGCGACGGCGTTCAACGAGGCTGCTTCCCCCTTCTCGAACAGCTCGCGCAAGGCCGCTTCGCGGATTGCGCGATCGATTTCCGCTGCCTCTTCCAGACTGGGTCTGCCCTTGGTCCGTTGCTCGCCACTCGTCTTGCTCGTCATTCCGTGTCGCCCTTTCGGATAGCGGCATAGCGGTATTTGGGGGGAGGCGCTACGCATTAAAGAAACAGTGTTGTATATTTTAAAGTGCCTTGTTACCGCAGCGCCTGGAAGGTCGGGAATCGAAGGCAAGGTCCGCACAATGAAGCCCAGATGGTTCAGAAGGGAAATCGGGGCGGCGGCGGGCGTGTCGCTAACCTCCCTGCTATTGGCGGGATGCGCGCCGCAGGTGCGGCTTCCCGCCCCTGTCGTCGCCGTGCCTCAAGCGTTCGAGGCTGCTGGGGCGACCAGCCAGAGCTTGCCCGAACTCTCGCTCGATCGCTGGTGGCTGGCGTTCAACGACGCGCAATTGACCGGGCTTATCGACACCGCGCTGGCGCGCAGCACTACCGCGCGGCTTGCCTATGCGCGTCTGGCGGAGGCGCGGGCTAGTCGTTCGGTCACCAGGGCAGGCACACTACCGACAGGGAGCCTTTCAGCCACCGCGACTGAACAGGGCACGCGCCGCCTTTGGGGGCAGGGCGCCAATTCTCCGGGCGACGATACCTATCAGGCGACGTTCTATCCCAGTTGGGAGATCGACCTGTTCGGCCGCCTGTCCGCCACGCGCCAGCAGGCCGATGTGCAATATGCCTCGTCCACGCTCGACTACCATGGTGCGCGTCTGGCGTTGGCGGCGGATGTGGCCACTTCGCTGTTTCAGGCGCGGAGCGCGGCGATCGACCTGGCGACGGCGCGCGAACGCCTCGCGGTATCGCAGAAGCTCGCAGGCACCGGCAGGCTGGGCGCGGCGCGCGGGCTGACCTCCGGGCAGGATGCCGATCGGCTGGAATCCGATCTCGCCACCGCACAGGCGGAAGCGATACGACTTGAAGCCGAACTTCAGGCCAGCAAGCGGTCGTTGCTGATCCTGGTCGGAACGCCGAATGCGCCGACGGAGGACTTGCCGATCGCGGCGCGGCTCGATCCGGCGCCGGCTTTGCCGCCGGTTACGCCCGGCTTGTTGTTGGCTCGCCGGCCCGATGTGCTGGCGGCCGGGCTTGGCGTTGAATCCGCGGGCTTGGGCGTGAAGATCAACCGGCTGGCGCTGTTCCCGCGCTTCGATCTCAATCCTGGCGTCGGCCTTACGGCAGCGACCGGTGCGCTGGCGGGAGGAACCGGCCTCTGGTCGCTGGCGGCGGGGCTGACGGTTCCGCTGCTCGATCGGTCGCGGCTGATGGCGCAGTTGCGCGTTAGCGAGGCGCAGGGGCAGCAGGCTGTCGTCACGTACGAGCAGGCCGTGCAGAACGCCTTCGGGGAGGCGGCAAACGCGCTGGTCCGGCTGAACGCCAATCGCTCGCGGATCGGCGACCTGGAGACGGCCGAGCGCCGTTCCCGCTCGGCCTACGACAGTGCGATCCGGGGCTATGGCGCGGGCCTCACCGATCTCACGACGCTGTTGCAGAGCGAACAGACCTGGCTTCAGGCGCGCGCCGCGCGCGATCAGGGGCGGTTGGCGTTGCTGACCGGCACGGTCTCGGTCGTCCGCGCGCTGGGCGGCGGCTGGGATGCCGCGCAAGACATGCCGCGATCGCGCAATTCACAGATCAACGCGCAAGGAGCGCAGCAATGAAGTCGTCGATTTTCAGGCTCGCCGCGATCGCAGCGGTTGCGGGGGCGATGCCGCTTGCCGGCTGCAAGCAGCACGACGCCGAAAAGAAGCCGCTGCCGCCGCAAGCGGTAACGATTGCACGCGTGCGGATGCAGCAGATGGTGGGCGGCCTCACTGCATCGGGCAGGCTTGTCCCGCGTGAGGAAATGGCGGTTTCCGCCGACCTCACCGGCTATCGTATCGCCCGCGTTCTGGTGGAGGAAGGCGCCGTGGTTCGCGCCGGGCAGCCGCTAGCGGAACTCGACGACAGCCTGCTGGTCTCGCAGATCGCGCAGCTTCGTGCGACGCTGGCGCAGCAGGACGTCACGCTGGAGCAGGCACGGCAGGAAGCCGGCCGCGTCAACGGCCTCGAAAACCAGGGCGTGTTGTCGAACGAGGCGATTGCCAGCCGCAAGTTTGCCGCCCGCAACAGCGCGGCGGCCCGCGCGGCCACCCAGGCGCAGCTCAAGGATCTGCTGGTGCGGCAGGCGCATATGGTGATCCGCGCGCCGGCAGCGGGCCTTGTCCTCGAACGCACCGCGCGGCCGGGCGAGACCTCCAGCACCGGCACCGCCCTGTTCACCATGGCGCGCGGCCGCCTGCTGGAACTCTATGCCGAACTGCCCGAAGTGGAAGCGGTCGCGATCAAGCTGGGCGATCCGGCGCAAGTCGTGCTGGCCTCAGGCCGCAAGCTGGAAGGCAAGGTACGGCTGATCGGCGAGCGGGTGGATACCAACACGGGTCTGGTAATCGCCCGCATCGCCCTGCCGGTCGATCCCGAACTGCGTCAGGGCGGCTTTGCCAAGGCCACCTTCGTGCGACCCGTGACCGTCCCCGCGCTACCGGAGTCCGCGGTGCGCTACGATGCCGATGGCGCCAGCGTGATGGAACTGGACAAGGACGTGCGCGTCCATCGCCGGACGATCCAGACCGGGCGTCATGCGGATGGCTTCGTGGAGCTTCGCAGCGGCCCTGCCGAAGGCGCGCAAGTCGCCGTGAAGGGGGCCGCATTCACGCTTGATGGCGACAAGGTGCGCATCGTCGGAGAAGCCAAGTGAACTTGCGCATTTCTGCCTGGGCGATCCGCAATCCGATCCCCGTCTCGCTGCTTTTCATCCTGCTGACGATCTCCGGCGTGATCGCCTACGTGCGGATGCCGGTGAAGCAGTTCCCCAACGTCAACCTGCCGATCGTGACGGTGACCGTCACCCAGAGCGGCGCGGCGCCCACGGAAATGGAAAACCAGATCACGCGGCCGATCGAGAATGCGCTGACCGGTGTTCCCGGGATCAAGAACATCTCGTCCACGGTCACCTTGGGCACTTCCGTCACATCGCTGGAATTCGAACTCGGCAGCGATCTGCAGAAGGCGACCGATGACGTGCGCACCACGGTGGAGCGCACCCGCGTCGAACTGCCGACCGGGATCGATCCGCCCACCGTGCAGCGCATCGATCTGGATAGCGCACCGATCGTGACTTACGCGGTGTCTGCACCGAACATGACCGATACGCAGCTTGCGTGGTTCATAGACAACGAGGTGACGCGTGTCCTCCAGGCCGAAAAGGGCGTGGGGCAGATCTCGCGCATCGGCGGTGCCGAGCGGGAAATCACGGTAATCCTCGATCCGGAGCGCATGGCAGGCCTTGGCGTCACCAGCGCGCAGGTCAATTCGGCACTCGCTTCGTTCCATACCGATGCACCGGGCGGCCGCGCCAATGTCGGCAATGTGGAGCAGACGGTGCGCGTGATCGGTTCGGCCGAGGACGTGGCGCAAATCCGCAAGCTGTCGATCCCCGTTCAGGGCCGTTTCGTGCGTCTTTCCGACATTGCGGAAGTGGGCGACGGGCAGGGGGAGGTGCGCGGGTTCGCGCGGCTGGACGGTCGGCCGGTGGTCGCGGTGCAGGTCTCCAAAACCAGTGAGGCGAGCGACGTCACCGTTGCCGACGGCGTCGACCGCGCACTGACGCAACTGACGAAAGCGCATCCGGACGTGACGTTCGACAAGACCGTCTCCACTGCCGATCTGACCCGCCGCAGCTTCCACGCGACGATCGACGTGCTGGTGGAGGGCGTGATCCTGGCGATCGTCGTCGTCTTCCTGTTCCTGCGCGATTGGCGGGCCACCGCGATTGCGGCAACGGCCATGCCGCTCTCGTTGGTGCCGACCTTCATCTACATGGCGGCGATGGGGTTCAGCCTGAACGGCATCACCCTGCTGGCGCTGACGCTGGTGATCGGCATTCTGGTCGATGACGCCATCGTCGAGATCGAGAATATCGAAAAGCGGATCGAGAAGGGGGAGAGTCCTTATCGGGCCGCGCTGATCGGTGCCGACGCGATCGGCCTCGCTGTGATCGCGACGACGGCCACGATCATCGCCGTCTTCGCGCCGGTGTCGCTGATGCCGGGGCAGGCTGGGCAGTTCTTCAAGGAATTCGGTCTGACCGTGGCGGCGGCCGTCACCTTCTCGCTCGTCGTCGCGCGCTTGCTGACGCCGGTGATGGCGGCCTATTTCCTGAAGCCTCATCACTTGCGCAGCCACGGCGTTCCCGGCGCGCATCTGAATCCGCTGCATGAACGGGCGCTGGGCTGGGCGCTGGCCCGGCCGAAGCTTTGCGGTCTGGCCGGGTTCGGGTTCTTCGTGCTGGCGCTGGTGATCGCGGCGACGCTCCAGATCGGCTTCCAGGCCACGCAGGATCGCAACTACGTCTACATCGCCGTCGAAGGGGCGCCCGGCGCCACGCGATCCGACATGGAGCGCGCGGTCCAGCAGGCTACACGGGTTCTGATGAAGGAGCCCGACGTGGAGAACGTCTTTGCGCAAGTGGGCTCCACGGGCGGCGGGATGATGGCCGGCGGAGCCGATCTCAAGGATGGCACGCTGACCGTGCTGCTGCGGCACGACCGATCGGAATCCTCGGAACAGTTCCAGTCCCGCATCGGCCCGGTGCTTCGCGCGATACCGGAGGCGCGTTTCTACAATCAGGGCAACTTCGGACAGGCGGCGGTCTCGGTCGTGATCGCGGGTGCCGATGGCCCGGCGCTGGAACGGACGCAGATGCAGTTGCTGCGCGACATGCGGAAACTGCCCTCTATCGCCGATCCCCGGCCCAGCCCTTCGGCGCCCGGGCCGGAACTGGTGATCACCCCCCGTGCCGATGAAGCGGCACGGCTCAATGTCGATACCGCGACGCTCGCCAATGCGGTGCGCATTGCCACGATCGGCGATATCGACGCCAGTGTCGCCAAGTTCTCCGAAGGCGAACAGCGCCTGCCGATCCGCGTGCGGCTGCCGGAATCGATGCGCGACAATCTGTCCGCGATCTCAGAGCTGCGCGTTCCCACCAGGGACGGCAACACCACGCCGCTGGCAAGCGTGGCCGACATTCACTTCCAGGCCGGCCCCGGCAAGATCGTCCGCTACAACCGCGAACGCCGGGTGAGTGTGGAGGCGGATCTCGCGGTTGGGGAGGCTATCGGATCGGCCATGCGTGACGTGCGCACATTGCCGACGATGAAGAAGCTGCCCGCCGGCATTCACGAGGCGCAGCAGGGCACCACGCAGATCATGCAGGAAATGTTCGTGGGCTTCATCCTTGCGCTGTTTGCCGGGGTTGGCCTGACATACACCGTGCTGGTGCTGCTGTTCCGCGGCTTCTTCAAGCCGGCGGTCATCATGGGCGCCCTGCCGCTCAGCCTGCTGGGGGCCTTTGCGGCGCTGCGCCTTTGCGGGCTGGCCATCGACATGCCGGTACTGATCGGCCTGCTGATGCTGATGGGCCTCTGCGCCAAGAACTCGATCCTGCTGGTGGAGTTCGCCATCGAGGCCGAGCGAGCGGGCATGACGATGCGCGAGGCCCTGATGGAAGCCTGCGCGCAGCGGACGCGGCCGATCATCATGACGTCCGTGGCGATGATCGCGGGCATGGTGCCGACGGCGCTCGCGATCAGCGAGGGTTCGGAATCGCGCCAGCCGATGGCGATTGCCGTCATCGGCGGCATCCTGACGTCCACGGCGCTTTCGCTGGTGCTCGTCCCGGTGATCTATGAACTGATCGCCGGACTGGAGGGCAGGATCGTACCGCGCCTCGCGCGATTGGTAACCACGTCAGGCAATGACGCTGAGGTGGCGAACGGTGAATTATAAATTCGTTATGTCGAGAGGTTTGGCATTGTCATGGTTTATTGGTTAAATCATAACCTGATAATTTAAAAGGAATGCTGTAATGTATTAGGTGGGCATGTTCCGAATTTGCCGTGAATTTTGTAAAGAAATAAGATAATATAATTAC
>NZ_JAPCWC010000043.1 GCF_026420865.1 Novosphingobium clariflavum
CAGCGTGCGCGCTCCGACAGGAAAAGCGGAACGTCCGCACCTGGGAACGCGAAATCGGCGGCTGAGCGTCCGGGAAGGGTCGATAGCAGTAGCAACCGTGGAAGGCGCCGGTCGCGGACAATTAGAGTGATGATCCGCTCGGGATCTGTTCCCGACACGGACGGGCGAAAGCTGACACTTACCGCCTCGTTTCGGTACCCTAAGCTACCGCAGCGGGGAGCCCCTGCCCCGGCCCGAATTTCCGATGCCCACGCGGCCTTGAGACGAGATCGCGGGGGTAGGTCAAAGCTGATCGAAAATCGACCCCATTCGGGGGCTGAACAACCGTTCGTACGCTTTGAGCAATGCGCCATCGGTCATGCTCGCAATGTAGTCGCAGATGACCCTGGGAACATCTTCGCCGCGCTGAACCCGCGGTAGCTGGTCTGTCGGCAGCAGCAGTTCGGGCTCAGAGGCGAGCGCTTCGAACACCGAGACCACCATCTTTTGGCCCTTGAACTCGAGCTGCTGAACGCCGGCGCTTTGAATGACAGCGCGGTAGACTGCCTCCTTGAGCGCGCCGAGAAACGCCTTGGGTCCCTCCTGCATCCCCGCCCGATACCGGATCATGGGGTCCTCTAACTCTTCGTGGGTCTCGATCTCGCAATGGGTGATCAAGTGCCCGACCATCCGTCCAATGCAGCGCTTGCGTTCGCCGCCCTCGCTGAACAGCATTGCGATCAATCGCTCGTAGACGTTGTTTTCGGATTCCTGCGGGTACTTCTGCTTGAGGTAGGAGAGGAACGAGGCGCAGCTCTCTTCGGGAACCAGCGTCCGGAAAGCCGCCTCGTCCACGAGGCGAAGCGCCAGCGCATCCTCGAGGTCATGAACGCCGAAGGCGATATCGTCGGCAACGTCCATGATGCTGCAGTCGAACGATTTATGGACGGACTTGTGATGCTTGCCGCTCTGAGTCCGAAGCGCGGTGAACTTTTCGCGATCGGCGCTGGAAAGGGGTTCGAGCACCCATTGAACCACATCGCGTTCGGTATCGAGGTAGCATTTGGGCGGCTTGGAAACCGCGCGGTCGATAATGCTGATCGCCGTGGTCTTGCCGTTGAGCCGCGGTGGACAGGCGGGATTGTATGCCTGCGAATAAGGCACCGGGTACTTCATTACGCCAAGCAAGGTTCGCCGCATGAGATTGGCCCCCGCGCCGGCGGAAAACTGTTCCAAACGTGAGAGTATGCGCAGTGTCTGGCCGTTGCCCTCGAAGCCGCCCGCCTCGCGCATGCAGTAATTGAGCGCCACTTCGCCGCCATGGCCGAACGGTGGATGCCCCAAGTCATGAGTATTGCCGATCGCCTGCAGAAGACTGTGCTCGGGCAGATGGGGGATCGCGGGATGCTCGGGAAAATCCTTGCGGAACTGGCGGGCAACACCGCCGGCGATCTGTGCAACTTCAAGCGAATGGGTAAGCCGGGTCCGGTAGAAGTCGCTGTCCCCGAGATTCAGGATCTGCGTCTTGCCTTGCAGGCGCCGGAACGATGCCGAATGGATGACGCGCGAATAATCGATATCCGCTTCATCCCGGGCGTCGCTGTTTTGAGCCTGCCAGCTTTCCTGTCTTGCGTACCAACTCATCTGCGACTTCGCTCTCCTGCACGGCCTCATTCGTTGCCGGCGACCGCGGGCAGCCTAGTCACCGCGAGGTGGTGTAGAAAACCTCGCGCGCCCGGTTTTTCCGCATTTCAGTGGCTTCGCAACGCTTTCGCGCAGGAAGCAAATCGGTCAATGGCGGCCGGAGTTCGTAAGCTAAGCCGCGATGACACCCCCAGTTCGCATCACGGCCGTAAAATCTGGAGCCGTTCGGCTCCGGGACCGAAGATTGGAACAGGTTTGACTTTCAGGCTTGATTCTGCTCTCTAAATACGAACCGAAACAGCCAAGCTGATTCACAGGGAGCCAAGAGCCGATGTCGTACACCGTCAACACGCTGCGCGCGATAACGCGTACGTGCGAAGAGATGAGCGATCGGGTCAAGAAAATCGTCTTCAATCCAGAGGACCGCAAGGTTCTCGACATGACGTTCGGACCGGGCGTCGCCGCCGAATTGGTTGGCCGCACGCCCGAGGCGCTGGCCAAGGCCGAGAAAGAAGGCCGACTGGCCGCTCCCAAGCAGTTGGCGAACGGCCGCCGCTTCTACACGCTTGAGGACCTGACCCAGATCCGCGAGGCCCTGGGCATCCATCCGGGCAAGTCCGCAGATGAGGACGCAGTCGTCATTGCGGTTCAGAACTTCAAGGGCGGCGTCGGCAAGTCGACGATCACCAAGCATTTCGCCGACTACCTCGCACTGCACGGCTACAAGGTCCTGGTGATCGACTGCGATCCGCAGGCATCGACGACCACGATGTTCGATATCAAGCCGGAAACCCTGTTCGACGAGGAAGAGACGCTCGGCAATTTCCTCTCGCCGCGCAGCAACTTCGACGATTTTCCCGCATCCATCCACGAGACCGCGTGGCCGACGATCAAGATCATTCCCTCGAGCCTTGGTCTTCAGGATGCCGAATGGGATCTGACCGCGACCCTGCGAGAAGGCGGTCAAGCCGTGCGCGAGGGTCTCCAGCGGCTCCGCATCGGCATCGAAAGCGTGATCAAGGACTTTGACGTCATCCTGCTCGATCCGCCGCCAGCAATGGGCTTCCTCGGCCTCAACGTGATGGCCGCGGCAACCGGGCTTCTGGTGCCCGTGCCGGCACGCCAGCTCGACTACCTCTCGACCATCCACTTCATGAACACCATCGCGGAGAACATCGAAGTGCTCGAGGCCAACGACACCCCTGTCGACTACGGCTTCATTCGGGTGGTCTGCTCGACCTACACGCCCAGCAAGCCGGGCGAGAACGATATGTGGAAGATGATGCAGGCGACCTACGGCACCTATCTGCTCAGCCAACCCATCCTGGCCTCCGAGGAAATCAAGAACGCCACCCAGGCGTTCCGATCGGTCTACGAGAGCAAGCCTTCCGCCTCGCACGCGACCTACAATCGCTGCCGGGAGAACCTGGATGCCGTATTCAACGAGGTTGTCCAGCAGATGCGCCAGCAGTGGCCATCGACCAGCCTCGCCGGGCGCGCGGCTGACGCTCTTGCGAGTGCTGCAGCATGAGCCGGCGGTCAATGATTGGCGAAGCGCTCGCGGCAGGCCCTGCCGAACCGATCGTCGTCGCCGACGAAGCGCCCCCCGCCGAGCCCCGCACGAATTTCACGAGCAAGCGCCTCGACGCGTTCGGCGAAGCCGCGCGCATGGTGAAGAAGCCGTCGATCCGGCTCAAGCCTTCCGAATGCTCGATCTGGCCCGGGAACGCGCGCGATTACGCGATGTTGTCGGAAGTTCGCGTGCGCTCGCTCATCGACTCCCTGCAGGCGGAGAACGGCAATCGCATTCCGGTGGTCGTTCGCCGATCGCCCAAGGGCGCGGAACACCCGTATGAGCTGATCACCGGGACCCGGCGTCACTGGGCCGTCAGCTGGCTCAATGCCAACCACTATCCCGACATCGAACTTGTCGCGATCATCGAGGACATCGATGACGAGGCAGCGTTCCGGCTTGCCGACATCGAGAACCGCGAGCGCGAGGATATTTCGGACCTTGAGCGCGGCCTCAACTACAAGGCTGCGGTCGACGCTTATTACGACGGCGTCCAGGCCAAGATGGCAGATCGCGTCAAGCTCTCGAAGTCCAGCCTTGCCCGGTACATCGGCCTGACCGAGATCCCGCAGTCCATTATCAGCGCTTTCAACTCGCCGATGGATCTCCACGTCCGGTACGGCGACAAGCTCCTCCCGCTCGTTCGCAATCCAGCAAGCCTTGCGAAGATGGAAGAAGCCGCTGTCCATATCGCAAACGAGCAGAGCTTCCGGCAATCCGGTGACGAGGAACCGATAGCGGGCGCCGAAGTCGTCGCCCGTTTGGTCAAGGCGACGACCACGTCCAGTCGCGGCCGATCACAGAAGACGCTGATCGAGGCCGGCGGCACGCGGATCGGACAGGTCGATCAGGACCGGGGCCGCGGTCTCACCTTGACGCTGACGCCCAGCGAACTGTCGACGGACGAGATCCTCGAGGCGCTCCGGCCACTGATCGACAATGCCAAGATCAATCGCAAGCAGGGTCGCTGAGACCCGTGCCTTTGCAACTCTGTGAAACTGCATTTTTATACGTATTTTCAATAACTTAAACCATATGTCCCACGCGTGGGACGCGTTCGAGATGGATGGGTTTGCAGTGTGACTTCTGATGCGTCACCGGCCGCCGCAGGCGGCCGGAAAGTCCAGTTCGAGATGTTCTTCACGCTGCCCGACTTCAGCGACATCTCGCTGCGCGACTATCAGGAAACCATGCAGCGCCCCTTCTTCAGCCTGGCGAAGAAGAAGCGCATCAAGCCCATCGATTACCTGAGCCCGGACAAGACCGTTCACGTCCATGTCTCCGCCAACCCCGAGTACGGCATGGCGACGATCTGGGACGCGGACATCATGATCTATCTGGCGTCACACCTGAACGAACTGCGCGAGCGCGGCGACAACGATCTCTCGCCCACTATCCGCCTTCAGCCCGGTGACCTATTGCGGCGCATTTGCTGGGGTGTCAGCGGACGTGCCTACGAGCGCCTGATCGCTGCGCTCGATCGCCTCCAGGCGACCACGATCAAGACCAACATCCGCGCGAACTCCAAGACGCGCGAGACGACGTTCTCGTGGATCGATAGCTATACGCACCTCGTCGACGAGAAGACCCAGCGCTCCCTCGGGATGGAGATCACCCTCTCCAAGTGGTTCTTCGAAGGCGTGATGGACAAGCGGAACGTCCTTGCCATCTCGCCGCTCTATTTCGAAATCACCAGCGGTCTTGGCAAGTGGCTCTACCGCGCAAGCCGGAAGCACGCCGGCGGCAATGGCGCCGAGGGATTCACGATCGGTTTCGAAACCCTGCACCAGAAGAGCGGCAGCGAAAGCTCCCTCCCCTCGTTCAAGAACAAGATCCTGGAACTGGCGCGCGCGAACAACCTTCCCGAGATCGATCTTGAAGTGATCGGTGCCGAAACGCCGCGCCCCAAGCTCAAGATGGTCATGAGGAAGTACCTGGAAGCGCGAACGGCAAACGACGCCAAGGCCCCTCCCCTGCCCTCGCCCCAGCGTGCGACGCCTTCTTCTTCACAAGCATCATCTCCAGCCCCTTCTCCTGCAAAGCCGGCGCCGAGGATCGCCTCCGTCTCGGCCGAGGAATTCGTCGATCCCCGCCTCACACGCGGGCTTCTGACGCGTACGGCGGCAAGCCTGAAGTTCGAAGACACCAATCCGGCCGATCCGCATGCCCAGGTCTATGCCGAGGCTGCCAGGCAAGCACCGCAGCCGCCGCGCGGCAGCCGGGCCCAGGACATCCTCGATCGCGAAATCTACCAGGCTATTCGCGAGGAATGCCCCGGTTGGGATCTCGACGTTCTCATGAAGACGTTCGACCAATTCCTCGGCGCCAATCCGACGGAGCTGCCCCGCAACTACTCCAAGCGCTTCTACGGCTTCGTGAAGAAGCACCACGAGCGCAACAAGTACCAACTACCCGGTTTCTGACCTCGCCGGCGAGCTCCTCGGTTCGCCCGCCTGCCCTCCCCGCGCATTTTCACCGGCTCGCTTGGAGCCCCTGCCCGCTCGAAACGCAAAGGCTCGATTAGCGGCGCTCGATCTCGCGATCGACGCCTGCTTCAGCGAGCGCCAATGGCGAGCGCGGGTTGCCTCGCATTTACCGAGCGTCCGTCGTCGAGGGCTTCTGCCAGGAGTGTGTTCTTGGCGAGTCCATATACGGTCGGCCGGGGTTACCTACCGGACCCGAGGCTTCCGCATGGCAAAGCGCCCATCCCCCAGAGAGCAACCGCCCTCCCCCAACCTGTCCATCGAACTCAGCTCGCCTCGCATCGCGAAATCCGGCGAACGGCGCCCGCTCATGTCGCGCCCCTGACGTTGCGCCGCTCGGCCCCCTTCCCCCGAAACGCGCCCGCGCCGGAAGTGCGGTCACATCGGATTGCCATCCCCACAGCGGATCGAGCCATGGCCATCAGCGGATAGACGTGTCGTCCATGCCGGTTGGGTTCATTCCTTCCTCGCCCCCTCGGACAGCAATCGCATCCGGCCGAATGAAATGACAGGTCGCCATGGTGCTGCCGATAAGCAAGCGTTGGTGGCAGAGGCCAGGCAGACGGGCGAGGGCGCCAAGTCCTCACGGCCAAATTCGCCAAAAAGGTAGGGCAGAGGATCGGCAACTGCCTGCGTCAAAAGCCTGGCCCCACGAGGCGCGATCATTGATCGGCGTTCTGCGCGCGCAGTCTGGCAATACCTCGCGCTCAACGTGTTTTCGAAAATCACGTGAAATGGAATCCCGCCAGGCAACCGGCATCACGTTTCGGCTGATGTCCGCGTCGTCGCCTTTCCGTCGAGCGTGATTCCAAAAACACGTCGATCAGCAGGTGAGCCCGCGCTTGTCACAAGGTTTCCGTGGCGCACCAGAAGTTTGTGCACTTGCCCGATGCCGAGTACAGGGCATCAGAGACGCGCGCGGAGGGAAGGGGGCAGAATTTCTGTCGCAGACGCCAAAGGCCGAAATCGACATTCCCGAAAGCACGTTGAGCCAATGACGAGAGATTCCCGAAAACACGTTCGGGACGAACATCTCAGCGATGCGGAGCGCGTCGCAAAAGTCGATGACGTGCGCGATAAACTCCCGCAAATAGGGCGCGCGCCGCACGGTTATCTAGAGGAGCGTGAAAGACGGGGATTTCGGTTATCCACACCCGCCAGAACGGCCAACGTGGTATCAGAGCCCGTTTCGCGTGTTATCAGAATCTGCCGGGCGTGTTATCGGATCGATAGCCCCGTGTTATCAGATTCTGTCCACAGGCGGCGACTCGCCGAAACCTCTGGCATTCTGGCCGCTCTCGGCACCCCTTAACTCTCTAACTTAAAGATATAACCCCATTAACCGCACGCCTGCGGCGGATCTTTGAGATTGATTTAAGGGAGAAGGGGAGGGGAGGCCGACCGGGGCCACCCGCCTAGTCTGGAACCAAGCCCCACAATCGGCCTATAGCGCCAAGCCCACGATCCCTGGATGCCAACACTCGGCCCATTCCGCCCGCCGATCCAATCGCATCCTCCGCCCAAGCTCCTGAGCCCACCGCGGCGTCAGAACCCGTCCCCGCCTGACGCCAGGCTAGCGAATAAAACGGAAATCTCCCCCCACCACACTCCGCGTTCCCCTATTCCGCGGATCGCGCACAGCTCGGCCAGCACGCCATCCGGCCCCTAAGCTACGGGGCGGGAATTCAACAACGCAAACGTCCGCCTTCGTGGCGATTGCCGGAAGCCGGAGACAGGTTCAGACTCCACGCACTGGATTATGGCCGCCGAATGGCGCACGACGGAACTGCCACGCACGGGCAGGGCTCCCGAATTGGGCGGTACCGGTCACCGTTTCCGCGAGGGCATCGAAAGCGAACCCCATCGGTTTCCCAATCTTGCCCAATGGCCAATTCACGCGAACGAGCGCAAACGTGAGGACAGCTTTCGAAGCCGATACCCCGCTTCGACGACGACAATCGCGTGAAAGGTTCAGGTCGCGATCACATACGTTCGGCATCGACGGACAAAATCGACGTCAAAATTGGAACAAATCAAGAAATAGCCGAAATTTGCCCTCAGAAGCTCGCTAAGGTCCATCACGCCTCTCAATGAGGCGATGTTCACCCAAGCCTTGTATCGGCTCTCAGCGGGCGCCTGAGGGGACCAATTTTTGAGGCAAGTTTGCCAGCAAGCTTGCATCCCTGGCACTCCGTTTCGGGTCTGGGGGCGCTCCAGTGTGATTTCAGGCATCACGACGCCCATGAGGAGACGGCCACGCCAAAGTCTCTTTCGCGCTGAAAATCTCGGCGCTTGAAAGAGATTTCCTTAAAGACTAAATTAGGACCGAATTTAGTCCTGCAAGGTGATCGCCTATGCGCCTCTCAACGCAAGTCCGACCCATCAGTTATCTCAAGGCCAACGCGGCTGAGGTGCTGTCCGATATTGCCGATTCACGCCAGCCCATGGTGATCACGCAGAACGGGGAAGCGAAGGCGGTGCTCCAGGACGTCGCCTCTTTCGAGCGGGCGCAGGAAACACTGGCACTGCTGAAACTGCTCGCCATGGGGCAGCAGGATGTCGATGCAGGACGCACCAAGCCGGCGCGCGCGGTAGCCGAGCGCCTTCGAGCCAAAGCAAAGCGTCTAAATGACTGACGTGGTCTATAGCGTTGAACTCACCCAGGGCGCCGAAGACGATCTCGAAGAAATCCATGACTATCTGGCAGGATTGCAAGGCGCGGACGAAGCAGACGCCTTGTTAGATCAATTTTTAGCCACGATCGAAACCTTGGAGCGTTTTCCTGAGCGGGGAGGTGTTCCAAAGGAACTGGTGGAGCTCGGCCTGCGTGAATTTCGCCAGGTGCTACTTGGGCATTTTCGAGTCATCTATCGCGTAATGGGAGATCGCGTCGTCATTCTGGTGATTGCCGATGGTCGGCGTGACATGTTGACGTTGCTGGAACGCCGCCTCCTTGGGCGTCCGCATTGATTGCCAACAAACGCGCCGCGTTATGCAAGGCTGTCGAATTGCAAAAACCCGCTGGTTAGTGCGGGTTTCAGCGGGTCGTCCCACGCGTGGGACAAGCCCTCGCGAAACGCATAGCGTTCATTGCGCCGTCGTTGCCGCTTCCCCATACCGGGATTGAGAGTATGGCATGAACGCTCATGGAAGCTGCCACTGCGGCAACGTACAGATGGAACTCTCGCGCGCACCTGAATGGGTCGCAGATTGCAACTGTTCGCTCTGTCGCCGGCTTGCATGGAGGGTTGCCTACTACCCTCCCGCCGACGTGCACATTTCCGGTGAGACGACGGCCTACATCTGGGGGGACCGGATGATCGGTATCCATCATTGCCCGGTTTGTGGCTGCGGCACGCACTGGCAAACGCTCGGAGGGGACTTCGGCAAGATGGGCATCAACGCGCGCTTGTTGGATGGCTTTGACGAGAGCGCCATAGAGGTGCGCAAGATTGATAATCGCACGTAAGGTGATCCGGCAGTCGCGACGGTCTGGCTGACGACGATCACCCATTCACTTGTACCTGGCGCCTCCTGCCAGATTGATGGCGGGGTGATGGCTGTCGCCCATCATGGGGGTCAGCATTAGATTGGCCTTGCTGATCCTCACGGATCGTCGGGCCATTTCCGTCAGATGGGGCCCCAATACGAGGGGCAAGCGACCTCCTTATGCCATGCGATTCGGGCTTGGACTTTACGGGGTGCAACTGCGGGAAAGCTAATGGCCCTCTTGGTGGCCAATGCTTCGTCAACCAGGTGAAATGATCGGTCGGTGAGGGGCGCTTCGAGGGCGGGGCCGGCTAAATTGCCGGTCTTCGCCCAATTCGATGGATGGGGAAGGTCCGACGCTTTTCTGCAGAGGACTGAATTGTCTTTAAGTCTCGAGAAGACGGTGCATGGAGTTCAAATCCTCGTGAACCCGATTTGGCGGGCGGTCATCATTGGAACTCGGGCCAGCCAAGTTCATGACTTCAGCGCATCACGAAGCAAATGCGGGCGAGCCGTAGTGCCGGCTCGGGGCGAGCGTTATCGCAGCCCAGGCTTGGCCGAGGTGTGGCAGTAAGGCGGCAAATAATACGGGAGGGCGACAATGGTAGTCTCACCAGCTGGCGGGCGGAACAACATCGCGAACAGGAGTTGCTACGGGATCGTTAAACGATCCTCTTCCGAGGTTCCTGCCGGTGTCGGGAACTGAGGGAGAGCAGGTTGCGGAAAACCTCTCGGTTCCAGAAGTATGGTGACGGGCTACCCGTTCCACAAACAGGTTAACGGGCATCAGCTCAACGCGGCCTTAGGGCGTGATCCGGAGAGATGGTCGATCGGCTCATGGTCGCTGTGATTTTCCACCGCGGGGAAGGGCGGTGTTCTCGGCGCTTCTCCATCTCGCATGAAAAACTGTGTGGGTAAGGCTTGGTGCCGGCATCTCGGTTATGGAGCGAGTGGTATCCCAAGTGGGCCAGGCGCACGTCATAGCGGCGCATCAGTGGCGTTGCCGGATAGGCGATGCATCATCCCCCTCCCAAGTTATCTGGTAGCTCACCAGCAGGTCAGGAACTCGCTCGTACCTTGGCGCTCTGTGAGTGCAACGCGCGCGCCGTCTCTCAGCACAAGCTAGATCAGGGCGATGATCGGCGGACTGATAATGAGTGGCGCAGTGCTCGTTCTCACATCGGGCTCTACGAGATTAGTTCGAGGGGAGCATGTCTCGTTCTCTGAGCTCTCTAACCGAGCGCCAGAGGGAAAGGGCGGAACAGCTCCCCGGCCTTGCGCGACCTATAATCGATCGGCGTCGCGGTCAGGGGCGGATGCAGGCCACTCGAGATGACTTGGCTATTGGTGTGGGTGCTCCCACCTGCCGCGGCAACAATTATGAAGCGGAGCTTTTCCAGGTCCTTTCGGAAGATCCAATCCAGCTTGTAGCGCTTCCGGATCGGACCGCGCACATATTAAAGACGCAATCTGAGAACGAAACGAGAATTGCTTCTAAAATCCGTTTTAAGGCATCGTGGAGTGCTTTCGTCGAGCGAATGATCATTTGCTCATTGAGGTGTGATTATTCGCCTCTAAGGCCAGTTTGGCGGGACCACTTTGCAGCGGGCAAATGGCGAGAAAAAATGCTTTTCTATCAAGCGCTCGCCCGCCGGGAGATAGTTCGGGCGCAAAATTTGGCGGGATGGCGCATTCTATATATCAGAGCATATACTAGGTTATGAATATCTGTCAGAATATATGTTATGGAGGATGCATATGCAAAAACAGATGAAACATGCAAAATATATGCTATAGCAGATTTATGAGCGCCGGAAACGAAGAGATTGCCGCGAGCCTTAAATCTGCCAGGCTTGCAATGGGACTGACCCAAAGGGAGCTGGGTCAACGGGTAGGAATGCCCCAAAGTCACATCTCGAAAATTGAAAAGGGTGCTTCCGACCTGCAAGTCTCCAGCCTGGTCGAGCTTAGCCGCGCGCTCGGTTTGGAAGTTACACTTGTTCCACGTAAGGCCGTGACTGCCGTCGAAGGTGTCTTGCGGAGTGTCGAAAGCGCAAACCGCGGAAGTCGGGCGGCAGAAGCCCTTGCCGGCCAGGCAAAGCTGGCCCAGCGTGTGGAGGCGCGTTTTCCTGATTTGAAGGAGGCGCGTGAACTCTACGATGCTGTCCTCGCATTGAAGGATCCGCGCGTGCATCGAGGCTACGTAGCCGAACAGCACGAAGCGGCCAGACTGGCACGATATATTCAAACCCGCCTGGACGGAGGAGCGACGGCTGACATGCTGAAAGCGAAGCTGAAATCGTTGACGAGCGTTCTCCTGCGCATCCGTAACGACCGAGACGAAAACGCGCTGGATAGCGGATCGCGCAAAACCCCGGCGCACCGACTCGATGAGGACGACGCATGATCAACGCCGCAGCTCTCGATGTCTTCCTGCATGATCGACGAGTTGGGTCGCTAGTTCGTTTAGACGGCGACAGAAGCATTTTCTCGTTCGACCGCGATTACGTTGCTGACGCCGCGCGGCCAACCCTGTCACTCGCGTACAAAGACTCCGTAGGAGGTTTGATCGATGAACCGCGCGCTTATCGTACGCAGATTGAGCCTTTCTTCTCGAACCTGCTCCCCGAAGGAGCGCTGAGGGATTTCCTGGCGCGCCGGGCGGGTGTGAAGGCAATTCGCGAGTTTCCGCTACTCGCGCAGCTCGGCGAGGATCTGCCCGGAGCTGTCAGGGTCGTGCCCGTCGACGGCCCCCTGCCTGCACCCCAACCCGTGTCAGACGAGCAAGCTGCAGAGGAGATCGCGCGAACAATGCGGTTCTCGCTCGCGGGTGTTCAATTAAAATTCTCAGGGATCCGGGCACGGGGCAAAAACGGAGGGCTGGCGATACCGGTCAGCGGCACCGGGGGGGATTGGATCGTGAAACTACCTTCCGCGCGTCATCCCGATGTTCCGGAAGCCGAGTTCGCCGCGATGACGCTTGCCGGGCAACTTGGGATAGAGGTGCCGGAGATCGATCTGTTGCCCCTTGAGGCCATTGAAGGGCTGCCGGAAGGCGTGCATCGGTATGGGCAGTCCGCCTATGCCATCAGGCGCTTCGATCGCAGTCTTGAGGGACCAGTGCACATTGAGGATTTCGCCCAGGTCTTTCACGTATACCCTGATGAAAAATACGAAAACGCAAGCTACCGCCAGCTGCTCGCCGTACTTGCAATCGAGACCGACGAGAGCAGCGTGGTGGAGTTCGTGCGGCGCCTCACGTATTGCGTTCTGATTGGAAATGGGGACATGCACCTCAAGAACTGGTCCCTCGTATACCCGGATCAGCGGCGGCCCATCCTTGGGCCTGCGTACGATCTCCTGTCGACAGTGGCGTACCTGCCTGAGGACGATTCCGCGCTCAAATTCCATCGGTCCAGAGGATGGGATTCGTTTACGTATGAGGAATTGGAAGCCATTGCCGACAAGGCGCGCCTGCCATCCCATCTAGTGGTCTCGACCGCACGTGAAACCATCGCACGTTTCGATGCTCTCTGGGATCAGGAAAGCCGTCATCTTCCTTTTCCGCGCGAAGTCGTTGCCGCCATAGAGGGGCATCGCAAGAGGCTCCCAGTCTGATCGAACTCGTGCGTTGGCGGCGATCATATTTTGGCTGCAAAGATCGGGGAAATCATCGCTCTTTGAAAGCGCTCGCCGGCGCTCAATGCTCGAAAATGGACGGTTTTCGGTTTCGGAAGAGACTTCAACGCCTGATGGGAAGATCGGCCAGAAAGTGGGTGCCGTCTGGAACGCGAGGTACCAGCAATCGCCGGTGATGGGCGTTCTTAACCTGATCTTTCAGTGGATTGTGATTTTCAACAGACCGTTGAAAATCACAATCCACTGAAAATGCATGTTGCTCGATATATCTGGGCTTCAGCATGGTCCAGCGGATACTGCCAATCGCAACGGCATAAAGGCAGAGACCTGAGCCTGCACTTTAACGGCGCCCTGCGGCGAGATCCCCAGCAGCCGGGCGATCGCCGGCACTCGCAGATCGGGATAGGCTAGTTGCAGTCGCGCGAGCAGGGGAGCCTTGCTGCGTTTGGTGACTTTGAGATTGGCGGGGATCCGCAGTAGCGCGCGCTCGAGCCGATCGAGTTCGGCGAGCCCTAAACGGACGGCATCGCGGGTTCGGGTCCGCAGGGCATCGGCCAGCGCGTGCGGATCTTCCGGTAGAAACCGCGGCAGGCCCGCGAGACAGGGCAGGGGACGCAAGGTCAGGCCGGCGGCGACATAGGCGCGGGGCAACAACGTGCCGAGGATCCAGATGGTGTCGAAACTGCGCGGATCGATGTCGAGGCGGCGGCCGTCGGCGGTGAGGACGCTGCGCCCGGCGCCGGCGTGCAGCCCGAGGTCCCGGTGCACGCCGATTAGCCGCTCGGCCAATGCTAGGAAACCGGGCGAGGGCAGGGGGGCGAGCAGCGATCGCTTCGCCTCGGCAAACACCGGCCCGAACCAGGCGAGATCCTGGGCGGCATAGAACTCTGCATCGGCGCGATCGTCGAGCAGCGTGCGCAGTACGCGCAGCGACGCTTCGGCCACCGGATCACCGGCGCTGTCCTCGGCCTGGAGCGCGAAGTGAAACAGCGCCGCGATCGACAGCGGATCGTTCAATCCTTCGCTGCGGCGCGGGGGCGGGCTGCGCCCGCCAATCCAGGCGAGCAGGCTGTCCTCGGTAATCGGCACGCCCGCCAGTTCGGCCAGCAAAACCGCGCCTTTCAGCCGCATTCGGGCGAGCCACAGGTCGGTGGCGGGGCTGGTTTGCAGCCGTCCGTCGAGCCGGCCGAGCAGCAGGTAGGTCTCGTTTTCGGCGTCCATCTGGGTGATGTAGCAGATCGCCGATCACAACCAAATAGCCATGTTGGTTATGCTCTTCGATAGTATCGAAATATGTACACGCGATAATTGCAGTTATCACAGAACCGAATTTGACGTCTCCTTATAAGAGCGGCTAGGACAGGCCCCGCGAGGGAGGCGGTCGAAATGGCGCAAAACGGGGAAAGCGAAGGACCAGGGCCGGGAGGCTTGACCGATCCGGCAGCCGCTGCCGTTCTGGAGGAGGCCTCGAGTCCGCTCCAAGGCTTGGGCTGGGCGGTTGTGAAGATGAAGGCTGAGGCCGGTATCGTGCTCGATGCCGCGCTCTTCGCCGCCTACGAGGCCGCGTCATCACCGCACTCGATCCGTGCCCTGACATCCGACCTCGAAGCCTTTGACCTGTGGTGCCGGCGCCAGGGGCTGGCCGCGCTCCCCGCCACGTCGTCGCAAGTCGCGGCCTATCTGCAGGCCAGGGCCGGGGAAGGGGCGAAGCCCGCCTCGCTTAGCCGGTACAAAGCCTCGCTCGCCAAGATCCACCAGTTGCTGGGGCTGGCCGATCCGACAAAGGCGGAACTGGTCAAGCTCACGCTCGCGGCGCACCGGCGCGCGGTCGGCTCCGTCCAGGCGCAGGCGCGTCCGCTGCGCTTCAAGGGGCCGGTCAAGGATGTAACCCGCGACACGGCGCGCGGGCTGAACGTGCGTGCCCTCCTGGGGGCCTCGGGCGAGGATCTCACGGGGCTACGCGACCGCGCGCTGCTCTCGGTTGCCTACGATACCGGCCTTCGCGCCAGCGAGCTCGTCGCGATCGAGATCGACCACATTCTCGAAGCGCTCGATCCCGAGGCGCGGCTGCTGGAAATCCCGCGCAGCAAGGGGGACAAGGACGGGGAGGGGGCAACGGCCTATCTCTCGCCGCGCTCGGTGCACGCGATCACGGCTTGGTGCAAGGCAGCAGGGATCGCGGAGGGGGCGTTGTTCCGCCGCGTTCAGGTGCGCCGCTACAAGGCGCGCGCGGCGGTGAAGCCGCGCCCGATCGAGACGATCTCGGGGCGCGAGACGTGGGATCTGGGAAAACTCAAGGGCAAGCCGGCGGTGCCAGCGCGGGTGGAATACACCGTGGGTGAAGCGGCGCTCCATCCCGGCTCGATCGGGCCGATCTGGCGCGCGATGGTGGTGCGCGCCTTCGATGCCGGTGCGCTGCCCGATCTTACCCGTGACGACATGGGGCGGGTGCTCAAAGGGATTTCGGCGCACTCGACCCGGGTGGGGCTCAACCAAGACTTGTTTGCAAGCGGAGAGGACCTGGCCGGGATCATGGATGCCCTGCGCTGGAAATCCCCGCGCATGCCGCTCGCCTACAACCGCAATCTTGCCGCCGAGCAGGGCGCGGCCGGCCGGCTCATGGCGAAGCTGCAATAAGGGGTCAGTTCCGGTAAGGGGCGAAATGACACCCTAAGCGCAATGGCTTAAAGGGGTGGGAAGCCGACCGTCTGGTTCGGATTTTAAAACACCCGTTGCCGATGCCAAATCCGCACCAAGATCTTCGTCATTCCCGCGAAGGCGGGAATCCAGTCAACGCAGCGCTTCGAAGCCAAAGTCGATGGCGAGATCGCGCCACTGTGGATTGCCTTCTTCGATCAACCTGAGCTTCCAGTCACGGTTCCATTTCTTGATCCGCTTCTCTCGCTGGATCGCGTGCTCCATTGTCGCGTGCATTTCGAACCACACCAGCAGTTTGGTTCCATAGCGGGCGCTGAAGCCATCGAAGTGTTCGCTGCGGTGCTGGGCGATGCGCTGGATCAGGTTCGAGGTGGTGCCGGTGTAAAGTGTGCCGTTTCGCGCCGAAGCGAGAACATAGACGGTGGGCGCGAAGGTCTCCTTCATTGCGACGTTGCTACTGGATTCCCGCCTTCGCGGGAATGACGAATCGAGTGAACAATCGGCAAGCCACCCGGGTTCAACGAACGTCCACTGTGGGGCGCTAGCTGCCATCACATAATTCTGTTGAGCGTCGATCAGATGTCGGTCAGATCCTCCGGGTAACGCCCGCCCCGCTGGCAGAAAAGTCGCCATGTGTCCTGTCCGCGCTCAGTGACAAGAATGCGAACAGGCCCATCCGATGAACGCACAAGGAGCCCAAGCCGGACGAGAGGGCCAATGGTTCGATCACCGATCACCTTTTCCCGGTTTCGCCCCGGGACTACCATTGCCCATCCCGGCGTTCCGCGTTCGGTAAGCGCGGGCTCCAGGTATCCATTAGAGGGCATAGCGTGAATGGTACGCTAAACGATGGAGTGGATGGCTCCCGCTCACCGGCTGAGGCAGACTGCCTCGGCTGAAGAGCGAGGAGACGGACGATGAGTGAGATTGTCACGATTGGGCTGGATATCGCGAAGTCGGTGTTCCAGGTCCATGGTGTAGACGCTGCGGGTCAGGTGGTTGTGACCCGGCAATTGAAGCGCGGACAGATGTTGAAGTTTTTCGCGGCATTGCCTCCGGTTCTGATCGGGATCGAAGCCTGCGGAACGGCGCATCACTGGGGTCGGCAGCTCCAGAACCTGGGCCACGACGTAAAACTCATCCCGCCGATCTACGTGAAACCTTACGTCAAGCGGCAGAAGAACGATGCCGCCGATGCCGAAGCGATTTGCGAGGCGGTGACGCGGCCGACAATGCGGTTCGTCGAAATCAAGTCAGTTGACCAGCAGGCTGGCGGCGTGCTGCACAAAACGCGGGCACTGCTGATCAAGCAGCGGACGATGATGTTCAATGCCGTGCGCAGCCATCTGGCCGAATTCGGTCTTGTGACGGGTACCGGCGTGGCGCAGGTGGTGCGCATGGTCGATCGGCTTGCGAAAGGGGACGAACTCGATCTTCCGGAACTGGCGCGCGAGACACTCGGCGTCTTAGCGCGCCACATTCAGGAATTGCAGGACAAGCTCACCGGGATCGATAAGCAGTTGACCCGCTGGCATTATCGCAACGACGTCAGCAACATCCTTGAAACCATCCCCGGCGTTGGTGTGATCACCGCCTCGGCGCTCGCATCGATGGTGACCAACGCGCAGAGCTTCAGGTCGGCCCGCCATTTCGCCGCCTGGCTTGGACTCGTGCCCCGGCAAAACTCGTCAGGTGGCAAGACCCGCCTGGGCAAGATTACCAAGGGCGGCAATCGCTACCTGCGACAATTGCTGGTCGTCGGTGCGACTTCAGTGCTGCGGCATGTCCGGGCGGGCAGCGTCAAAGGCTTTGAATGGGCCAAAGCCTTGCTTGATCGCCGTCCGCCCAAGGTCGTGGCCGTTGCTCTGGCCAACAAGATGGCGCGTATTGCATGGGTGGTGATGACGCGCGGCGTCGAGTATGAAAGAAAGGAATTGGCGATCGCAGCCTGATTGGCAGGCGATGGCAAAACAAGGTTGAGGTGTGAAGACCGACTGAAGGCAAGCCATTCGATCCACCGAGCTTCGGCAAACCTGCTTAGCGTACAGGACTTCGAGTCCGCGTAAACGATGAGGAGGCCAGGGCTGGCGGAATCCTTCAAGGCCAGCAGCCGTATAAAGGCTGCACATAAAGGCCGGACACGCGACTGCACTCGATATGGCATGTCAGAACGTCAGAAAATCGCACCGCAACGCGGGAGCCATCCACACGCAACGCTAAGAGCGAACAATAAGAGAACACTTAGGCGACGCGGCTATCCGGTGGCAGGTTAAGAGCCTTGCGGCCAGCGGAGGCGGCGGCGCGATCCCAGAGGAAATCGCCGGAGAAAGCAATATGCTCCCAGCCTACCGGAGACGTGTGGACAAGGAGATCATCAGGCACCGCGACCGAGGTTGACCGGAGATGCTGGGCGGCGGCATCCATGTAGATCGTATTCCAATAGACGATCGCCGCGATGACCAGATTGAGGCCGGATGCCCGATACTGCTGCGCCTCGTGGCTGCGGTCGATGATGCGGCCCTGGCGGAAAGTGTAGATCGCCTGCGTCAGGGCATGGCGCTGCTCGCTGTTGTTGAGGCCGGCATGGCATCGCCGGCGCAGATCAGGATTTTCCAGCCAGTCCAGCATGAACAGGGTCCGCTCGATCTTACCGATTTCTTGTAGCGCGACGTCGAGCTGGTTCTGCCGTTCGTAGGCGGCGAGCTTTCGCAGCATGACCGATGGCGCGACATGGCCGGCCTTGATCGAGCCGACGAGGCGCAGCACGTCGTCCCATTGTTCAGCGATGATGTCGGTGCGGATGCGCTTTCCCAACAGCGGGGTAATGGACGGATAGGCCGTGACCGGCGCCATCGGTGCGAGCCGCCTGTCGGGAAAGTCGCGCAGGCGCGGGCAAAAACGAAAACCCAGCATAGCGCACAAGGCGAAGACATGATCGGTCGCGCCGCCGGTATCGGTATAGTGCTCGACGATTCTCAGATCGGTGCCGTGGCTGGTGAGGCCGTCGAGAACATAGGGGGCCTCATGCGTCGCGGCCGAGATCACGTTGATGTGATAGGGTGCCCGCTGATCGGAAACATGGGTGTAGAAGCTGAAGCCATGATCGACGCCATAGCGCGCGTTGATGTCGCCGCCGGATGCGCCGCGCTTCGCGCCCCTGAAGAACTGCCCATCGGAACTGGAGGTTGTGCCGTCGCCCCATACGCGTGAGAATGGCAGGCGGTGGTGAGCGTTAATGAGGACGGCGAGCGCCGCGCGGTAGCTGTCATCGCGGATATAGGCGTCGTGGGTCCACAAAAGCTGGTCGCGTGTGACGCCCTGGCTCGCGGCAGCCATGCGCGACAAGCCGAGATTGGTGCCATCGGCGAGGATCGTGGCGAGCAACGCATTTTCATTGGGGCAAGCCTCGCCGGTGCGCAGGTTTGTGAACGCAGCGAGAAAGCCGGTTTCCTGCGCCACCTCATGCAGCAACTCGGTGATACGGATGCGTGGCATCATGGCATCGAGCCGGTCGGCCAGCGCTTCGGCGTCGGGCGTCGCAATCGTGCGAACAGGGGATATCTGGAGACGGTCGTCGCGGTATCGCACCCCCTCCAGTGCGTCGCGCTTCAGGCGCTGGGCAAATTTCTTCAGCCGCCAGTCCAGTTCGCGGCCCCGCTGTTCGAGCCATTCGTCGGCTATGGGTGGCAGGCCGAGGGCGGACACGACCGGCTTGGCCTTCGGTTCGCTGAGCAGGTAGCTGTCGAACCGGCGGTATCCTGCCGATG
>NZ_JAPCWC010000044.1 GCF_026420865.1 Novosphingobium clariflavum
ATTATGCGATCGCCGGCCCCGGTTTCGCACAGGGCGACATGAGGTTGCTCAAACCCTCAGCAACCATTCGATATACGTGTGAAGACGGGTGGATTATCGCAAAGGGCAGCAATGTGCGCGATAATGGCTTTGGGCAGTACAAAGGGTGCAGCGGGACGATCACCGGCTCAGACTTGTACCTTGGAAAGTCCTTCTCTCCCGGTAGCGCCTACATCGACGGATGCCATCTCGGGACCGAGAAAACCGGAAACCTCACGACGTGGCGGTGGGTCGGAACGAATCATCACATCACAAAGGTTGTGAGCGATCTCGCCAGCCTTTCCTGGCCTTGAGCGTTTCGCGTACGGCTGCCGCGATAACCCTCGGCTTGTTCTCGTTCACCAGTGCCGCATAGAGAATGGCCCGCGGAGAGCGCAGGAAACGCTCGGGATGACCGCGTCGTCGCAGCAGATCGGCGACCTCGTCGTGCCATAGCAGCTTGGCCAGGCTCATCGGATTGACGCTTGGATTGGCGCGCTCGCCTCGCAGACGCTTGAACACGACCGCGCCCGACACGCCGCGCTCTGCCAAAACGACCCCCCACCAGTCCGGCAAGATTGCGATTGCGCCCTGAAGGTGGCGAGGCACTACGATCAACGAGGCTCGGTCGACCACTTCACCGTAGGCGATGACTTGCGCGGGAAGGCGATTGAGATTGTCCGCATCGGACTTGATCTCCAAGCCTCGCAAGTGGCCATTGATAACCGCGATATCGATCCGATTGGCACCGTGTCCGACACCAAGTTCGTCGATGACCCGGGTTTCCGGGCAGCGGCGCGCATGATGGAGGAGACGGCCGTAGGCCGCCTTGCGCAAATCGCTGTCTCGAAGAATGTCCCCCATGTCGGCGCGATAGCCGCAGGCTGGTGGCAAGAGCAAGTCTCCAACGATGGACTGAGTCGAGTTTCGGCTCGCCCGAAAAGTCTGGCTGGCCTTCAGGTATCGGCCGCGCTCTCAGCGACTGTAACTTCGAGCCCAGCTTTCTGCGTCAAAAATTTCCATGATCCTCCCGTAGCCGGTGCCTGTCACTGGTCGCGGATCATCGACGAGCTTCAGCACTGCGGGAATATCGATCAAGCCCGAAGTCGCCAGTTCGCCATCGACGAGATGGTCGCGGATCATGCCACGATTCCTCCGAAACAATGAGATTGCGACGCTGTCAGGGGCGCCCTTGCCCCTGCGCCAGGCGACCTCCTTGGGCAGACATTCCTCGAAAGCTCGGCGGGCGGCCGCTCGGTTGCATCCTTGGGCAAGCCAGTACCAGCTCGGTACTGCAAGGCAGTGTTCGACGAGCGGCTGCGAGAGGAGGGGGGAGATGGCATTGAAGCGGCCCGCCTCGGGTCCATCTTCGGTTACGCACTGAGCCGCCGCAATCATCGCGATATGCGCGGCTCTGCCGGGCAGGTGGACGGCGTGCGCACCGATCCAGGGATGCTGGGTCGCGACTTGTGCCAGGGCTGCGCCTTCTCTCGTGAGGAAGCGTAAATCTGGGGCCCACCGGAACGGTCGCTCTGCCGAAACGGCGCGGCGCCGGGCGCGCCAATTGACCTTCCACCGAGGCGCTCCGACGAGCCCCGCGATTTCGCCGCACATCCTCCTGAAATGTTTCCTGCCATCAGGATCGAGGAGGCAGTCAGCCGCCGGCGACGCCGATAGCAAGGAGCAGAAGACGTTGTCGCCGGCACCCCCGTCGATGATGCCGTCGCACCCCGTTTCTTCGGCAAACTGCTGAGCCTGGCTGAACAGCAGTTGCTCGAAGCTCCTCGCGCCAGGTCGCGGCAGGCAGTTGACGGCGTAATGGCTGATGTCGCCGGGCTGATCACCCATAATGCGCTCGGTTAGCTTGACGCCTAGGTGATTTGCGACGGCACGAGCGTAGCTGCTCTCATCGCCGGCAGCATCGGCGGGCGTGATCAGATTGAGGCAGGTGAAAGGACGCCGGCCAACTGCAAGACATGCGGCGGTCACCGAGGAATCCAGGCCGCCCGACAGCATGAGGAGCGGGCGTTCGAGCTTGGCCGAGCGCCTTGCAACGCATGCGGTCGCGGCGTGACGCAGGCGGCGCGCGCCCTCGTCGGCATCGAAAATGGTGCGACGGGGTTGGACGAAGGTCCAGGGTGACCAGACCTGATCGCGAACGATGCCTTGGCTGGTTACGGTGATTCTGTCGCCACCTCTCAGGTCTTCGATTCCGTCAAGGCATGTCCAGGAATGGCGGAGGCTGCCGACGATCAATTGGCGGACAACGGCGGCGAGATCAACCGATGCTCGGATGCTGGCAGCGGTGAGCAAATCGTCGAGGTGCGAGCTGGCTATTAAACCTTGTTCCATCCCGTGAAGCATGCAGGGTAGCCGGCCAAACGGGGCGCGGACTATGGCCGCGCCGTCGGACATCCTCACGATGGCTATATAGTCGCCCCAGTAGGCCTCGGTCAGTCGCTGACCGGCAGACTTGGCTACGGTCGCCACCGTGTCCGGCTCGAGATGTTCCAGCCGGTGGCTGATGCCCGAGGCATAGAGGTCGCCGACTACGCTGCCGCCATCGGGGAATTCGGGCGAATGGAGTGAGAGAATTGGCGTCCCTGGCTCGATTGCGATGAGGACATGCCGGTCGTCGGTGACGATTTTCAGGCCGAGTTCGCGGGTCTTGTACCGCATCAGGTCTCGATCCCGATCGCTCAGCATGATGCCGGCAAGAAAACGGGGAAGCATCAGACGACCAGGATTGGTGTGAAAGGACGGGTGGCTTCGATGCGCTCGTTCACCAGCCGATCACCGAATTGCGTCCACGCATGCGCATGAAACGGATCAAGGCGGACTCCGAGCACGAGAATGGGCTCGAGCCCGTGATCCAGCAGCCGATGTGCGGCTGCGATCGAGCGGGGAAGGCACTTGTCCTTGCTGCCGAGCAAGGCGTCGCAAGCTTCGAACGCAGTTGATGTCTGCCGGAGGGTACAGATCGGGTCTGGTTGATTGTGCTGGTGGCTCGCGGCAGCGCGCTTCCTGCCGGCCAAGCGGCTGATTGTGGCGTTCAAACCTGCCCATCGAAGTGAAATAGCTGCGTGCGCGAGGCGCGACAACGCAGCGAACTGTTGCATCCCGCCGACTTCGTTTGGGTTGTTTTCTGCAAAGCTTCCGGTGGGCACGGGCGGAGGCATGCATGGCGTCATTCGTGCTTGTGCTGAAGGAAGGACGAAACCGGAAGTCAGAAACCCCTCACGATCGTCGGCGGAGGAAGCCTGTTCCCTGCATAGCCGTTTGAACGCGGCTTCCGCGGAATGAGTCAGGCAGAGGTACTTGTCTGCCGGCAGGTCGAGGAAGAGCAGTCGCTCACCGACTTGGCAGTAGGAAACGCCCGGACGCAGTGCATAGGCCATCTCTTTCTCCCGCATGAGAATGGCGAAGATGCGCGATCCTTGTGGGATCGCGCATCTTCCTGGTCAGTCGTCGGACAGGATGGATTCGGGCTGCCGGAGCACGCCGTCTTCCTGGGTGCCGACGGCGCCGCGGGTCTCGATGCTGGCGGTGCCCAGCTCGATGACGGTGTCATCACGTTCCATGTTATTTCTCCTCATTCAATCGCCGCGGGATTGCGGCAAGGAGAAGTGTATGGATATACTCCAAATATATTAAATATATATTTATAATATATTTCTAATGTTATTTGATTTGGAAGTTTCGTTGAAAAATTGTGATTATTAATTCTGGAACGACCTCTAATCTAGCCTTGTGATACTCTTTAATTAGAGAATTGGTGGATCGCGATCGTTGCGAGAAGGATATGTAGATCGCCCGAACCTCGTCCGACGTGTCCTCCAAGACGGTCGATTCGATCTGGCGGATATAGGCAAGCCTGGCATTGGCTGACGCGACTTGCATGACGATCTCCGTGCTGCGCGAGCTTGCCGCGATGAACGCGAAGAGGTCGGCGGCATCAATCGGATCGGCATGGCATTGTGGTGGCGGCCCCGATCCGCGGCTCATGCGCAGAGCGGCCCTCACGAGTTCGTCGTTCCAGCGGAACAGATCGCGCAGCCCGATCTCATTGATGGCGGGGACGTGAAAGCCGTCGCTGGCCCGCGTTTCAACGAGCCGTTCCCCGGACAATCGGTGCAGGGCGTCGCGGATAGGCGTTGCGCTGCTGTTGAATTCCTGCGCGAGCCGGGCAGGTTCCAGCCGCGCGCCAGGAGCGAAAGAGCCGTTGGCGAGCGCGTGCCTGAGCCTGTCGTAGACCCGCTCCGCCGTTGCGCCCGCATTCATGACAGCAACCTGCGCGCGGCAGGGATGGGCGTGGTCTCGAAGTGGGGCACCTCGCCGAGATCGAATTCGGCCGCCCAGTGCTTGTCAAGCAGGCCGGACGGGCACCGCCCCTCGAAATTTCCGAGGTAGGCGAAGTGCCTGCGATAACCCACCAATGCCGACAGTTCGGGGGCGAAGTTGCGTGCCACTTCTGGCGGATAGGCGAGCCATTGGTTCTCGGTTGGCTTGAGCCAGCCCAGGCAATAGCCGATCGTAATGGAGCGGTTGATGTGGTCCGAGCTGTTGGCGCCGGCATTGTGGAGCGTCGAGCCGAGGAACAGCAGCGCGTCGCCGGGCTCCATTTCGACGGGAATGCCCATCGATCGTATTGCGGGTTCCAAGTCGTGGCTGCCATGGCTGCCGGGCCAGACATGGACCGCGCCGTTGTGCGCGCAGCTGGGGGTCAGGGGCCAGATTACGTTCACGAGATATTCGAACCTGTTGTCGGCGCCGCGCCACATGAGCTGATCGCGAAATGGTATTCCGGGCCGTTCGCAGGGATGGCGTGCTACGCCTTCGGCCAGGTTGAGCTGGATCGTGTCGGATCCATGGACGAGAATGTCCTCGACGGCCTTGAGAATTATGCGGTGCCGAACCAGTTGCTGTGTTGCCGGCGCCCGCACGAGCAGTCGCCCGATACGCTGGGCTGGATGCATTTCGGGATCGAGGCTCTCGAAAGGCGCTGCGGCGAAGTGCGGACCAAGGTCATGGTCGATCGCTGCAATGGCGCCGCTCGCGACCGCGCCGCGCAGCACACAGTACCCCGTCTCGATCAGCTCCGTCGAAATCCGCCCCGCCTCGCGGCAAAGAGGTTCAGTGAACATGGTGAGCCTCCCCTTGCGCTGCGCGTGAGGGCGCTGGCGCGCAGACCCCGCCGCGTTCGAGCAGCGTTGGCGTCTCCTCGTCGATCTCGATGAGCATGGCGCCCAGGGTTTTGCCCTCGACGACCTTGGGCGCGCCGAGGGGCTTGCACTTCCAGCCGAAGGTCAGGATCTGGCGCAGCCAGCCCGGCTGGCCGCGATCCCTTCTTTCAGGCGCTCGAGACAGGGCGGCTGCAAACGCTGAGGCGCATGGAACTTGTCGAGGATCTGGCCGAGGGTCGTTGGCGCCTGGCCCCGGGTTTGGAGGATACCCTGCGCAGCATGGGCGAGCGCGGCGACATCATTCGCCTGATGCAGCGCGAGGTGACGCGAGCACGGCTTGAGCGTACCGAGCAGCGCATCTATGGGCCGGCATCGGAACCGCTGGTCGGCCGGGTCATCATGCGTGGGCTCGCCGACGAGCATCGCGATCGGCATTTCCTGCTTGTCGACGGTGTCGATGGGCGCTCCCATTATGTCGGGATCGGCGAGGCAGCGACTGTCGAGGAGTTGCCGAAGAATGCCGTGGTCCGTCTCGCGCCAAGAGTTCCGATGGTGCGCGACATGGACCGGACGGTCCAGACCATCGCGGATGTAAGCGACGGGCGCTACTCAACCGTGCATCATCAGCTCTATGATCCGACAGCATCACGTGCCTTTGCCGAGAGCCATGTTCGAAGGCTCGAGGCGATGCGCAAAGCCGGCCTCGATGTCGGTCGCGATCCCGATGGGTCCTGGCGCATTTCCCCGGATCATCTCGCTCTTGCCGAGCGCTTCGAGCAAAAGCTGGCGCGCGAGCGGCCGGTAGAGGTCGAAGTGGTTGCGAAAGGCTCGCTCGATCACCTGGCCGCGGCCGACGGGGCAACATGGCTCGATCGCGAGCTTGCCTCGCCCTCCGGCATGCATGTGCGCGACGCCGGCTTCGGCCGGGAGGTCCGCTCGGCGATGAGCCTGCGGCAGCAATGGCTCGTGGATCAGGAACTGGCGGTCGAGACCTCCGGCAGCATCCGCCTGCGGCAGGGGGCGCTTGCGCTACTCCAGCGCCGGGAATTACTGCGCATTGCCGCGCGGCTTTCGGGCAAGATGGGCAAGGAGTTTTCCGAGGCAAAGCAGGGCGATCTGATTGAGGGCCGGATTGTGCGCCGCATCGAAGGTGTTTCGGGCAGGTTTGCCCTTGTCGAGAAGAGCCGGGATTTTACCCTCGTTCCCTGGCGCCCCGTTCTCGAAAAGCAGATCGGCAAGCAGGTCGAGGGCATCATGCGCGAGACGGGGATCAACTGGCGTTTCGGGCGCGGCCGCTCGGGCCCCGAGATTTCCTGAGTTTCTGGCGCCATTGCGGATGCATCGTCGCTCGCTTGTGGCGGTCACCGCGCTACACCGCCGGCATGAAGAGCGAACGGGCAGCGCGGCGCTATAGGCAAGCCGTCAATATTGTGGGCACGAAGGAGGCCATCGAGCGGGAGGGGCAGGCGTTGATCAATGCCCTGTGGGCCGAGGGCTTTCGCCCGACCGCCGAGCGGCGGGACAACCTGCATTGAGCATCCGCATCGAAGCAGCATTCCTCGTTGCTATCATGGCCCTGCCATGGGCGCTGAGATTGCTCGCCTGAGCTGGATTACAGTGGCAGCGAGAGTTGCGTCGACGGCACGGGTGGTTTTGCCCGATTCGACCATGGTTCGTTGCTCGGCTCGACCATCAGCGGCGCATCCCAGGTGCGGCACAAGGCATGGGCTTCGGTTGGGTTGCCGTCGGTCCAGGTCTTCCACTCATCGCGGCCCAGGATTACCGGCATGCGATCGTTGAGCGGTTCCATCTGCTCGTGCCCCGGCACCGTGAGCATCGAATAGACGTGCCCCCATTCTGGCGAATTGCACCAGATGCCGGCGATCGCGAAGACCTCTTGGCCGGGAAGCGAGAACCAGGTTCGCGTCATCTGCCCATCCTCTCCAGCGGCTTCCGCCCATGCAGTTACGGGGATGAGGCAGCGACGTCGCTGGAAGCTCCCTAGCCAGAACGGTGAGCCGATCTTGTCGCTACGGGTGTTGACGACAGCCTTGGGCCTGAGCGGCCCGCCTGTCACCTTGCTTGATTCGATGCGCGGGAAACCCCAGCCCATTGCGCCCAGCTTGCCTCGCGCCACAACGAGGCCAGGGTCTGTCGGCGCGACCACGTCGACATAGTTCGCCCCCATCGCCGCTTCGACATCGAACAAAGCCGCAATCGCATCCACGGGCTTGGTCATGCGATAGAGATTACAAATTGGGCTGATCCTTTCTGGCAGCCAGGATACGCGCGTCGACGTTCGTCACCAAGGGCGCGCGGGAACGGCGTGGAAACGCAGTCCGATTCGCCCGGTATGTCCACCGGTTTTGGCCGAAGCGGTCGCAGTGGCCGAGGAAGTCTGCAAACTATTTTCCCAATGATTTCGCGGCTTGCGGGGACAATCCCCACGCACGCTTCCCGAGGCCGATTGACTCTCGATCGAGTAGGAACAAAATGGGAACGTAATTTCTATTTCAACCCGAAGGAGACCCTTCATGACGTCCGGAGGGACGCGCCCTCATTTATCCCAGCTGCGTGCCCGGATCGCCGAGATTGAGGGCGGCGAGCGGCGCTGCCGTACCGTGCTGCCTTTCGGTCTCGGCGCGATCGACGAGCGGCTGCCGGGAGGCGGTCTGTCGCTCGGCTCGCTTCATGAAGTCGCCGGGGGCGCGCAGGGCGTGACCGATGGTGCAGCGGCAGCGTTGTTCGCGGCCGGGATCATGGCGCGCGCCGAAGGGAAGATCCTCTGGTGCATGACGAAGGCCGATCTATTTGCGCCGGCCATTGCTCAAGCCGGGCTGGATCCTGACCGTGTGATCTACCTCGAGGCGCAGGACGAAATGTCGCTGCTCGCGTGCTTTGAAGAAGGGCTGCGACATGGCGGGCTTGGCGGTGTCGTCGCCGAGGTGTCGCGCCTCTCGATGCCCGTGTCCCGCCGTCTGCTGCTTGCAGCCGAAACCAGCGGTTCGATCGGCATTGCGCTGCGCCGTTGGCGGCGGCGCGAGGATGCGTCCGATTTCGGGCAGCCGACTGCGGCGGCAACGCGCTGGCGGGTGACGACCGTCCCATCCGAGCCCTTGCCGGTTCCGGGCGTTGCCCGGCCGCGCTGGTTCGTCGAGCTTATCCGGTGCCGGGCTGGCGAGAGCGCCGATTTCCTTGTGGAATCCTGCGATGCGACAGGTCGTCTCGCTTTACCTGCCGACCTGGCCGATCGACCGGCTGCGTCGCAGGCTTGGCCCGCACGCGCCGCCTCCTGACGCGCTGCTCGTCCTTACCGGGATGGAAGGGCGCCGTCGGGTTCTGACGGCGGTTAGTCTGCCTGCGCGCGCCATGGGTCTCCATGCCGGCATGGCCGTCAGCCAGGCGCAGGCGCTCGTGCCCGATCTCGTCATGATGGATGCCGACCCAAAGGCCGATGCCGAGGCCCTGGAGAAGCTCGCTGTCTGGTCGCTGCGCCGGTACTCGCCGATGATCGCGCTCGACCCGCCGGATGGGCTTATGCTCGACATCACCGGGGCCACCCATCCACACGGCGGCGCCGAGGGTCTGGTAGGGGATGTGCTGCGGCGGCTCGCCGACGTCGAGACGGCGGGAAGGGCGGTCTGCGCTCCCACGTATGGTTCTGCCCATGCGCTCGCCCGCTTCGGGAGCGCGCCGCTGCGCGTTGTCGATCCGCTCGAACTGGCAGACGCCATCGCGGGCCTGCCGCTCTTAGCCCTTCGCCTGGACGCAGGCACCGTCCACAAGCTTGCTACGTTCGGCATCGAGACCATTGCCGAACTGGAGGCGATGCCGCGAGCGTCCCTTGCCCTACGGTTCGGATCGGAGCCGGGCAAGCGGCTCGATCAGGTTTATGGCCGACTGTCCGAGCCCTTCGAACCTGTCGAAGCACCCGAGCGCATCGAGGTCGAGCGGCGCTTTGCTGAGCCCATCGGCGCGCCCGAGACGCTCGAGCGCTATACCCGAAAGCTGGTCGACGCGCTGGCTCTTGAACTGGAGGAAGCAGGGCTTGGCGCACGCCGGCTCGATTTGCGCTTCCACCGCGTCGACAATGCGGTTCAGGCGATCCGCGCCGGGCTAGCAAAAGCGAGCCGCGAGAAGAAGCAGTTGGCCCGTCTGCTCTGCGATAAAATCCAGACCATCGATCCGGGTTTCGGGGTCGAGCGCATGGTGCTGGCTGCCCCGGTTGTCGAACCATTGGGCCTTCACACGATGTCGACGCTGGGAGAGCGGGCCGTTCCCGGAGTCTCGGCGCTGGTCGATGTGCTAGGCAATCGCGTCGGCGAGGAGCGGCTTTTCCGGCTGGCTGCGCGCGAAAGCCATATCCCCGAGCGCTCGGTCGAGCGGATTGCGCCGATGGCGGATCCGACCCTGCTGCGCTGGCCGCAGCGTTGGCCGCGCCCCGCCCGCCTCCTGCCACGTCCCGAGACGATAGAGACGATGGCGCTTCTGCCCGACCATCCCCCGGTTCATTTCGTGTGGCGCGGCGTCAGGCGGCGCGTGACGCGCGCCGACGGCCCCGAGCGCATCTACGGCGAGTGGCATCTGAGCGAGGCGGAGTGGCTCAGCATACGCGACTACTTCCTGGTCGAGGATGAGACGGGAGCGCGCTACTGGGTGTTCCGCCAGGGTGACGGCATGGATCCAGCGACGGGCGCCCAGGGCTGGTTTCTGCATGGGCTGTTCGGTTGATTCCGGGAAAACCCCGAAGCGGGTCCGAAATTATGGCTTCTAACTCGCCGGAAACCCGCGCTATGGCGTTGCAATGCGGCGGCTTTTCGCCGGGGAGGGATCATGCCCGCGAAGAATGCACCGAAGAAGTCGCCGGTCATCATGATCTCGTCGACCGTATACGGCTTTGAGGAATTGCTCGACCGGATATACGCGCAGCTTACCCAATTCGGGTATGAAGTCTGGTCTTCGCATAGCGGTACCATGCCGGTCTGGTCTCATTTCAGTGCGTTCGAATCTTGCCTTCGGGCGGTTGAACAATGCGACCTCTTCCTCGGCCTTATTACGCCGCAATATGGGAGCGGTCGCGAGGGCGATGAGCTGTCGATTACGCACAGGGAGTTTCTGAAAGCGATCGAACTTAACAAACCGCGATGGCTCCTGGCCCATGACCATGTCGTTTTCGCTCGTGGGCTATTGAAGAATTTGGGGTATGCAACAGCTGCGAAGCGCGCGGAGCTCACATTGAAAAGCTCCGCGTTGCTGGGAAGTCTCAAGGTCATCGACCTCTATGAAGCGGCCATACTAGACAAGGTCGAACTCAAGGACAGACGAGGCAATTGGGTGCAGACCTTTGTCGATCCAGCGGATGCGTTGCGATATACCTCGGCTCAATTCCACCGCTTCCAGGAGGTGGAGAGGGTCTTGAACGAACAATTAGCGGATCCGGTGGCGGTTCTGGCTTCGGTGAAGGAGCGCTCGAAGTGATCTGGGAGGATATTTACCGGCAGATCAGGAATGGCGAGGGAAGCGCTACTGCGTTCGTGCCCGCTGCAGAGTCCATTGAGGAGATCGCCTCCACAGTCTCGGCGTTTCTGAACACGCACGGGGGAGTAGTATTTGTCGGCGTTGGTCCGGGAGGACGAATTCTCGGCGTCAGCCAGGACCTGGCAGCCGACGAACTTCGCCGCTCGCTGGAAGAGCAATTGCGTGCCGCAATCACGCCCAAGGCGCTGTTTACCTTGAGTGTTGATGTCGAAACTGATCGACCGATCATCACGGTAGAAGTTCCGCAAGGACGGGATGGGCCCTATGCGGCTTTTAATCAGTACTATCGCCGGGATGGAGCTCAAACTCTCGCTTTTGACAATACGACACTCGATCAGTTTTTCCGGGAACGATCGATTGAGGCGCAGCGGTGGGAACGGCGACCTTCAGCGAGTCTCGACGACGAAGATCTGGCGCCGGGCGAAATCCCTCTCCTGGTTGAGGATGCCTCGCGGACCGGTCGCTTCGACTTTTCCGGAAGTACTGACGAAATGGCGGTCCTGCAGCGTCTGGGGTTGACCTCGGGCGGTATGTATACGCAGGGCGCAGATGTCTTGTTCGCCAAATCGCCGGAATTGCGCCATCCGCAATGCCGCGTTCGTCTGATCCTGTATGCATCGGATAAGGTGGGAGATACCTTCATCGATGATCGTTGGATCGTAGGCCCGTTGGGCCAGGTTTTCTATCAAGTGGTCGAACGACTTTCGTCGGTGGTGCGTATCCAGGCGAAGTTTCCTGCTGACAATCCTCGCCGGGAGGATCTGCCTACCTACTCCATGGCCGCGCTCCGGGAGGGTGTTGTCAACGCGCTGGCTCATCGAGACTATTCGTCATTCTCGAGCGGCGTCACTATCTCGGTCTATCCGAGCAGGATCGAGATTTGGAATGCCGGTCAGTTGCCGCCATCGTTGAAGATCGCGGACCTTCGCAAGAATCATCCCTCGATCCCCACCAACCCTGACATCGCCTTCGTGCTTTACCTGAGAGGGTTGATGGATCGCCTCGGTCGCGGCACGCAGAAGATCATCCTTGGAAGCAAGGAATCTGGCGCTCGTGCACCGAAATGGGAAAGCAAGGCCAGCGGCATTACGTTGACCATCTATTCGGGAGACCTAGCTGCCATTGAGCCTCTCGCACTGCATCCTAGGCAGGCAGTGGTACTCCAGACCCTACGGCCGGGTGATGCTATCCGGACATCGGAATATATGGTCCAGGCAGAAGTCTCCGAACGGCAAGCACGCCGCGACCTCGCTGCGCTCGAGGAATTCGGCTTTTTGGAAAAGATCGGATCGGCCAGAGCAACGAGTTATCGCCGGACCGAACGGGAACTTTGAGATGAGTATCCGGCCAAATCCGGCCAAATACGGCCAGCACTTATTCCGGCTGCGGTTGAGGTGAATTTCAAGGAAACGTTGAATTTCTGGGAAACGGGGATTTGGTCGGAGTGAAGTATCCGGCCAAATCCGGCCAAATCCGGCCAAATCTGGCCAAGCTTTTGCGCACCACAACAAACAGGAAATCTCATCGGCTGCCGTCATACGCGCGGTCTGAGAAAGCTTAAGATGCGAGATCGATCGCCTTCCTCATCAGCTTCCCGGAGAGGCTAGGGCTCTTTTGTTCCCATAATGTTCTTTTTGAGGTAAGGTCGGCGCATGGCCGATTCTGCGCAAAGGAAGATCATTCATGTCGACATGGACGCGTTCTTCGCGTCGGTCGAACAGCGGGACAATCCCGAACTTCGCGGCAAACCCGTGGCGGTCGGATATCCCGCCGCGCGCGGTGTCGTTGCAGCAGCAAGTTACGAAGCGCGCGCCTTCGAGGTTCGCTCCGCCTTGCCTTCTGTAACCGCGCTGCGCCGCTGCCCGCACCTGATCTTCGTGCCGCCGCGCTTCGACGTCTACAAGGAGGTGTCGCGGCAGATCCATGCGATCTTTGCCGATTATACCGATCTCATCCAGCCGCTCTCGCTCGACGAGGCCTATCTCGACGTCACCGCCAATCGGCGCGGCCTGCCGACCGCTTGGCTTACGGCAAAGGAGATCCGCGCGCGGATCCTGGAAGAGACCGGGCTCACCGCGTCAGCCGGGATTTCCTATAACAAGTTCCTCGCCAAGCTCGCCTCGGACCAGCGCAAACCCAATGGCCAGTTCGCAGTCACGCCGGACATGGGCGCGGCGTGGGTGGAGACGCTGCCGGTCAAGCGCTTCTACGGCGTGGGTCCCGTCACCGCGAAGAAGATGCAGGTGCTCGGGATCGAGACCGGCGCGGACTTGCGCGCAAAATCGCTGCCTTTCCTCCAGAGGCATTTCGGAAGCTCGGCTGAGTGGTATTTCGAGATCGCGCGCGGGATCGATCATCGCCCGGTCAATCCGGATCGCGAGCGTAAGTCCTCAGGCTCCGAGACGACTTTCGATCGCGATCTTGTCGACAATGCGCAGATCGAGGCGGGTGTGTTAGCTCAGGCCGATGATGTATGGACCTGGTGCGAACGGGCGCAGTCGTTCGGACGGACCGTGACGGTCAAGGTCAAGTACGCCGATTTCCAGCAGATCACCCGCAGCCGCACGTTGCCTATGGCGGTGCGCAGCGCCGAGACGCTGCGCGAGACGAGCCTGGCGCTGATCCGCTCGGTCCTGCCGACCGAGAAGGGCGTGCGCCTCGTCGGTGTGACGGTGTCTGGCTTCGAGCCACAGCAGGATGGCAAAACCCAAGCCCTGCCGCTGTTCGCCTGACGCGAACCAGTCATCCATGCGCTACGCCGAACTCCAATGTGCCTCGCATTTCTCGTTCCTGCGCGGGGCTTCAAGCTGCGAGGAACTCTTCGCGCAGGCAGAGGCCTGCGGGCTAGAGGCACTGGCAATCACCGATCGCAACAGTCTTGCCGGGATCGTGCGGGCTTACGATGCGTCAAGGACAACCGGCGTCCGGCTGATTGTGGGATGCCGGCTCGATCTCACCGAAGGCCAGTCCCTTCTGGTCTATCCGATCGACCGGACGGGGTACGCGAACCTGTGCCGGCTCTTAAGCCACGGCAAGAAGCGCGGCGGCAAGGGCAAGTGCCTCATCGGCTGGGACGATGTCGCCGACTTTGCGGGCAATTTGATCGCCATTCTGCTTCCCGGCGACGTCGAAGAGACAGCCGCTGTGATTGTGCGCTTCGAGCGGATCTTTGCGGGCCGCTGCTATCTCGCGCTGACGCTGCATCGGCGGCCCGGCGACCAGCTGCGCCTTCACAACCTCTCAAACCTTGCAGTGCGCCACAAGGTGCCGACGGTCGTTACCGGCGACGTACTCTACCACCACCCTCATCGCCGCGTGCTGCAGGAGGTCATGACCTGCATTCGCCATCGCTGCACGATCGACGAACTCGGCGTGCGGCGCGAAGCGCATGCCGATCGCTACCTGGTGCCGGCCGCCGAAATGCACCGGCTGCATGCCCGCTATCCCGAAGCTTTGGCGCGCGGGCTGGAAATCGCCGAGCGCTGCCGTTTCTCGCTCGATGAACTGCGCTATCAGTATCCTGAAGAAACCAGCATTCCCGGGCTCACTTCGCAGCAGGTCCTCGAGAAGTTGACCTGGGAAGCAGCAGAGGTGCGCTATCCCGATGGATTGCCTGGCAAGGTGGCCCGTCTCTTGCGGCACGAACTCGCGCTGATCGGTGAGCTTGGCTATGCGCCCTATTTCCTGACGGTCAATGCGATCGTGCGCTTTGCCCGCAGCCGCGAAATCCTCTGTCAGGGGCGGGGGTCGGCCGCCAACAGTGCTGTCTGCTATGTGCTGGGCATCACCTCGATCGATCCTGAGCGCTCCGACCTCCTCTTCGAGCGCTTCATCAGCCAGGAGCGGAGGGAACCGCCGGACATCGACGTCGACTTCGAACACGAGCGGCGCGAGATCGTCATGCAGTGGGTCTTCGAGACGTACGGGCGCAATCATGCCGCGCTTTGCTCGACCGTGATCCGCTACCGCGCCAAAGGCGCCATCCGCGATGTCGGCAAGGCGCTGGGCTTGTCGGAGGACCTCATCAAGTCGCTCTCGGGGCAACTGTGGGGCTGGAGCGAGGACGGGGTCGAGGATCGCCACGTTGCCGACCTCAATCTCAATCTCGAGGACCGGCGGCTTCGGCTTGCCATCGAGCTTGCACGCGAACTGATCGGCACGCCCCGCCATCTCTCGCAGCATCCCGGCGGCTTTGTCCTTACCCACGATCGGCTCGACGAACTCGTGCCGATCGAGCCGGCGGCGATGGAGGACCGCCAGGTCATCGAGTGGGACAAGGACGATATCGATGTCCTGAAGTTCATGAAGGTTGATTGCCTTGCGCTCGGCATGCTGACCGCCATGAAGCGCGGCTTCAACTTCCTCGCAGAGCACAAGGGCATCGACATGGATCTCGCAGGGATCCCGCCCGAAGACCCGCGCACTTACGCCATGATCCGCAGCGCCGATACGCTCGGCGCCTTCCAGATCGAAAGCCGGGCGCAGATGGCCATGCTCCCGCACATCAAGCCGCGTACGTTCTATGATCTTGTGATCGAGGTCGCGATCGTGCGGCCTGGGCCGATCCAGGGGGACATGGTTCATCCCTACCTCCGCCGCCGGGCCGGCAAGGAGCCGGTCGAGTATCCCAAGCCCGAGCTTGAGAAGGTGCTGGGCAAGACGCTGGGCGTGCCGCTATTCCAGGAGCAGGCGATGCGCGTTGCCATCGAGTGCGCCGGCTTCACGCCGACCGAGGCCGACCAGCTACGCCGCGCCATGGCGACCTTCAAGTTCACCGGCGGGGTCTCGAAGTTCAAGGACAAGCTCGTCGATGGCATGACTGCGCGCGGCTACACCGCCGAGTTCGCCGAGAAGACCTTCGGGCAACTCGAGGGTTTTGGCAGCTACGGCTTTCCGGAAAGCCACGCAGCGAGTTTCGCGCTTATCGCCTATGCTTCCTGCTGGCTCAAGTGTTGGCATCCCGACGTGTTCTGCGCGAGCCTGCTCAATGCGCAGCCGATGGGCTTCTATGCGCCTGCCCAGATCGTGGCTGATGCCCGCGCGCATGGCGTCGAGGTGCGGTCTGTCTGCGTCAACACCTCGCGCTGGGACTGCACGCTCGAGCCCGCCGGCGACCCCATGAACGACGACCGCTTCGCGGTAAGGCTCGGCATGCGGATGGTGAAAGGCATAAAGGAGGCTGACGCGGCGCGCATTGTCGCAGCGCGTGCGGATCAGCCGTATCTCAGCGTCGAAGAACTCTGGCGCCGGGCGGGCGTCGGGGTAGGGGCGCTCGGCCGCCTCGCCGAAGCGGATGCGTTCCGCCCGGCCTTGCGTCTGGCGCGCCGCGAGGCGCTCTGGGCGATCAAGGCGCTGCGCGATGAACAACTGCCGCTCTTTGCTGCAGCGGAAGCGCGCGAGGCAGGGTTTATCCATGAGATCGTCGAGCAGCCTATCGTGCTCAAGGCCATGACGGAGGGCAGGGAGGTGGTCGAGGACTACGGCAATGTCGGGCTCACTTTGCGGCGGCATCCGGTTGCATTCCTGCGCGAGGAACTCGCCGCGCAAAAGGCGCTGCCGTGCGCGTCGCTCGAAGCCACACGCGACGGGCGGTACATCTCGCTGGCAGGCCTGGTGCTTGTTCGTCAGCGGCCGGGCTCCGCCAAGGGCGTGCTGTTCATCACCATCGAGGACGAGACCGGCATTGCCAATCTCATCGTCTGGCCGCGAATGTTCGAGGCGAACCGGCGGATCGTGATGGGCGCCCGCATGCTGGGCATACGGACGTACACCCGAACCCGAGACGTCCTTCCAGCGGGCAGGGCAGCTCTGGGACGATCGGATCGGCTCCGCCCGCGTCCAGGCCCGCAACTGGCGGATCATGGCCTTCGGCTGCCTCGGACTTGCTGGCGCGATGGCGAGCGGGCTCCTGTGGCAATCGCTCCAGAGCCGCGTCGTGCCCTACGTCGTAGCGGTCGACAGGCTTGGCGAGCCGCGTGCGCTATCCAAAGCGGAAATGGGCTATCAGCCGACCGATCCCCAGATTGCCTGGGCTCTCGCCAAGTTCATCGGCCATGTCCGCGGCGTGTCGCTTGATCCGGTGGTGATGCGGGAAGGGTGGCTCGAGGCGTATGACTTCGCGACACAGCGCGGATCGCGCTTCCTTAGCGAATATGCGCGCGCCTCGGGTGCTCTCAGCGAGATCGGCGAACGTACCGTCTCGGTGCAGGTGACAAGTGTCGTCCGCGCTTCGGACAGCAGCTTCCAGGTCAAATGGATCGAAAGCGCCTTTGAACGCGGCAACGCCGTGGGCACGACGCAGTGGACTGCGATCATAACCCTCGTCGAGAAGGCGCCGCGCGACGCCGACACGCTGCGAAAGAACCCGCTCGGCATCTACGTCGATGCCATCGATTGGAGCCGGGAGCTCGAGCCTCAGGTCCAGTCATCCGCCAGTCCGCCTGCCGCTGCGCAATCGGGGCAGGGCAACACCCCACCAGCATCGGCAAGCGCGCCCGCCGCGAGCGCCCCCGTAACCGTCCTGCCTTCCGATCCCCTCACAGCCAAGGAGGTCCTGCCATGAACCCGTTGCTCCTGACTGCTGCGGCATTTGCCGTCGGTGTCCATCCGGTCCTGCCGGCCCATGCTGTGAGGTCGAGCCCGAGTGCTTCGCCTGCCCAGCGTGGATCGGTCGAACCTTCGGCATCATCGTGGGTCAACGCCCGGCAGGTGTTCCTCTGGTCGGACGGGGCGATTTACCACGTCTACACCCAACCCGGCATGATCACCGACATCGCCCTGCAACCGGGCGAAGCGCTGATCGCAGTCGCCGCAGGCGATACCGCGCGGTGGGTGATTGGCGATACCACAAGCGGAAGCGGCGAGGACAAGCGCACGCACGTGTTGGTGAAACCGTTCAGCACAGGGCTGTCGACCAATCTCGTCATCACCACCGACAAGCGGACGTATCATCTCCTGCTGTCCAGCGGACCGACGGGTGGTATGGCGGCGTTGGCGTGGAACTATCCGCTCGATGAGCTGGTCGCGGTCAAGCGCGCCGAGGCCGCTGCCGAAGCGGCCAAGCCCATCGCTACCGGGCTAGGCATTGAACAGATGTACTTCGGCTATCAGATCAGTGGCGACGGGCCCAGCTGGCGGCCGCTGCGGGCGTTCGATGACGGGCGCCAGACCTTCATCGAGTTTCCGGTGACGATTGGCGTCGACGAGGCGCCGCCACTGTTCCTGATCGGCACCGACGGTGCCGCGGAGCTCGTCAACTACCGCATGCGCGGGCGGTTCTACGTCGTCGATCGGATCTTCGATGTGGCCGAACTGCGACTTGGAACCAGGAAGCAGCAGGTCGTGCGGATCACGCGTGGCGGCGGCAAGGGGAGGGGGCGGTCATGAGCGAGGAGATGAACGAGGGCGCGCGTGCGCAGCCTTTGCGACAGCCGAACCCGGATGACCAACCAGTGAATGAGCCTGCAGCGCAAGCTCCCGCACGCCCGGCCCAGAAAGTCGACCCGGAAACGCTCGCCATTCGCGCCAGGCCTCCACGCGCGACGCGTTTTAGAAAGGAGGTGATTATCGGCGGCACGGCCGTCGCTACCTTCGCCCTTCTTGGCATCGCGTGGTTTGCGCTGTCCCCGCGGCTGACGGGGCATACGGTGCGCCCAAGCGATCTAGCCCAGCCCGGCAAACAGGCCGCCAATGATGCGCTGAACGCTTTGCCGAAGGGATACGGCGATGTGCCCAAGCTGGGGCCTCCACTGCCCGGCGATCTCGGGCGCCCGATCCTGCGGGCACAGGAGCGGGACCTGGGCACAAATCTGGAGGTCGAAAGTCAGCATCCGGCTGCAATCGATCAGGAACGGCAGAAGCGTGCCGACGACCTCAAGAATGCACGCCAGTCGGCGCTGCTCGCCCAAGGTGTTCGATCTGCATCGGCGGCATCGGCCGCCGGTGAAAACTCTGTCCCGGCGTTCGGGTCGGTCAACAGCGGCACGGCGCTAGCTGCGGATATGCCGTCCACGGACCGCAAAAGCCAATTCGCGGACAAGCTGGACGGGAAGGGGGACATCAATCCCCATAGCGTGAGCCGGTCGCCCTCGCCGAATGTGCTGATGGCTGGCAGCGTGATTGCCGCCAGTCTGATCACCGGGCTAAATTCCGATATTCCGGGAATGGTCGTCGCTCAGGTAACGCAGAGCGTATTCGATAGCACTACAGGGCAGGTGCTGCTGATACCGCAGGGTACCAGGCTGATCGGCAATTACGACAGCGTCGTTGCGTATGGGCAGAGTCGGGCTTTGGTCGTCTGGCAGCGACTGGTGATGCCTGACGGGTCGTCGCTGCGCCTCGACAACATGCCGGCGGCTGACCCGTCGGGATATGCCGGGCTCGTCGACAAAGTCGACTACCACACCG
>NZ_JAPCWC010000045.1 GCF_026420865.1 Novosphingobium clariflavum
CCCAGCCGCGCTGTCTGGATGCTTCCAAGCGTGGCCAAGTGATGACGAAAGGCTAGGCGGCGTGGACAAATTCCGGGAAAGCCTCGCCCGATACCGTAGCGGCTTCCCTGAAGGCGCTTGGCACAAAAGCTCTAAGCTAACGAATTGATCCAACGACAGCGAATTTGTCCACGCCGCCTAGGGCTAGTCGCCAATGACACTCCAATCGGTCCACTCGGTGGGGGGAAATCACGGGCAAGGTGTGAAACGGGCAAACTACCTTCTTGAAAAAGCACCGCGCCGTGCGCCCCGCCCTGCGGTTTCTCTTAAGGCAGTTCCGGGGCGACGCGCGGCCCCATCATTATCGATAGTGCCTTATTCCTTGCTCAAAGAAGGTGTATAGCTATATTCATTTAATTATACACATCGGAAAAAACCCCAGAAACCGGGACTTCCATCATGCCAGCACCCCTCGAAACCCCGTCCGGCGCTGTTCTTGCCGCACTCTATCTCGGTCGCCTTCAAAGTGCCCTCCGAACCGCCTCGCAGGGCTGCCTGCAGATTCTGGCGCTCCGGGTCGCCCGTGAATGCCTGATCGCAGCCCTCCGGCAGGAGGGACATGCCTTCACCGAACAACGCTTCCACGAATGGTTCGCGGGACTAAAGACGCTGTCCGACCTTCCTCAGCACAGATTACGCCCTGCCAAGGCCATATGCCAAGCCATATTGACCGAGTTTTTGCACAGTTCATGGCCCCTCCTCGCCGATGCCGCCGAAAAGATCCAACGGGCATTTCTCGCTCCGTCCGATGTTCCGGATGCCATGACATCCCCCTCCCCCTCCCCCACTGCCGCTCATGCAGAGATCAATGAGATTATCGAGGAGGCACATAAACTGCTCGCGGCGATCCCGGTTGAGGCTGAGGACCTGCCCTTCAACGCGATCTCGGCGCTCCTGCTGGCCGTCGGCGCGAGCACGCGGTTCAGCCAGCAGGAGCGCGGATACGAACTTCTCGACGCCGGATCCGGTCGTATCGCCCGCGAAGCAGATACCCCGACCAATTGCCGATGGGCACTCGACTTGCTGGTCGGCACAAGGCTTGCGTCGGACTGGGCCTCGCCGCTTGGGCGCCTGCCACTCCCCCTTCCCCTGCCTGGCTTCCTCGCCCTTCCCGGTCATGGACTGTGCAACCAAGATCCAAGCGATGATGACCTGTGGGACACGCAGCGCCGCTTGCAACAGCAGAGCACCGACGCGCTGCGATCCGCCTTTTGGCAGCTGGAACAGTGGCTATGCGAAGCAGAGCGCCGTGCCAGCACGATTGCCGAACGTAGTGCCGGCCGCCGTTCGACGGGCAGATCCGGTCCGGTGCTGGGAATGCTGGCTGGCTTTGGTGCCATGCGCGGCCGCCAGATCGAACTTGTCCTGGGCGCCTCCCGCCTTGGTGTGCGCACGATCCTTACGACGATTGCCGAGTCCGGCCAGTTGGCTACTGAGGCAGCGCACAACCGTACCATGGTCTATCGCTATGCCGAATGTCCGCCGAAGGCGCCGGCGCCGCAACCAAACGACGAGAGCTTTGCTTTCTCGCAGCAATCGCTCGACGAATTTGAAGCGTCCATGACGGCTCTGGACGCCCTTCTCCACAAAGGGCCACCACCCACGAGGGATTAGCAGTCAGACGTTTCAAGCGCGTCTCGAACGGGCCTGAGCGCCGGTCTGATTTCAAGTCTGAGCTACTCCCCACACGTCAACCTGCCGCAGTCAGTCGGCGGGCCAGGAGGATCATGGCCCAGGTATCCTGCCGGCAATACGCTCTAAGCGCCTCCTCGATCTCCTGACGGCGCTCCCGGGGGGTGGAAGGGTCAATGGCTTCCAGGAACCTGTCCTGCGCCATGGCACCGCCTTTTATCTCCAATCTGTCGTAATCAAGATCGGCGACGCTGGGCAGTATGGCCTTGATAGACCACGAACCGCGTTGCGCCGGGTGATACCAGCAATTGCGGGCCACTGGCTGCAAGTCGACTGTCCGTTCCGCCATTGACAGCATGGGCTCGGCATAATCGGGTACATCGCGCGCAAGTCGTCGCAGGACGCTGCGTTCGAAACCGGCATTATAGGCAATCAACGTGGCGTTGGCGGGAACAGCGGCGACCAGTGCTTGCGCGCATCCCTTTCGCGGATCGCTTCCGTCGCAGCATAGGTATTCGTGGTTAGAAATGCTCCCGTCAGCCTGCTCGAGGTGCAGTGAGAACTGAAAGGGCACTTGTTGAAATGGCTGTGTCCCGATCCACCGCGGAAGTGCCGGCGATGCCGCTTCGAAGTCGATCCAGGCACGGGGATAGGTCCATTGCCCGATCGCTTCACGCGCGCCCTCAAGGTCATGAAAGGGCCTGCCCGATCGAGTAGCTGCAACGATCATGGCCTCGCGCGGCTTCATCTCCTGCTCGTCGAGGGCAAGCAGATCATCGTATCCTTTCCGTTTCCACTTTTTCCAACCGCCATCCGGGAGGATCGTGACCGGCCATTGCGGTCCGGGCGCGCGAGTTGTGCAGTGCGGAAGGAACCGGCACGGCGCCGGATTGGTACAATGGGGACCCAGCGGTAATTCCGGCTCGGGGTCTTTCACGACAGCCTGGGCTGTTTCCAGTATCCCCGGGACCTCGTTCACGAGGTGACGGACCCGGCCGAGAACATGATGGTCACTGAACAGCCCTCGATATTCTCCCGGGCGTTCAAGAACAAATTCCGGGTTGATCGTGCGGATAATGGTTCCGGCAATTTCGAGCCCGCAGCGTTCCAGGACCCAGACCTTGTGGGCGACCCGTTCGAGGCTCCGCTCGCGAATGCGCAAGGCTGGCAAGACCTCGACCAGGATCCAGCTGTCTTCTCCCGCAGGCAACAGGATGTCGGCGGTTACGGTGATGCGGGGTGCGGGATCTTTGGCGGCCGCGTTCGCAGGGCCTGCGGCAACGAAGCACGCGTTGAACAAGGGGCGGTGATTGGTGTGGGCCAGATGGCGGTTGGTTTCGTTTACAGCCGCTTGCAAGTCGGGACCATTGCAGATCCGCTGCCCTTCCGGATTTTCTGCCAGGGCGGCATGCAGGATGGGATCACGTTCCGGATGTCCGACGAAGGCCGCCTGTGTCGTTTCAGCTTGGATATTCCGTTCCAGCCAAAGCCGCCTCGGGCATACGGCAAGAGTGTCGAGATCGTGGCTCGTAAAAGGCGATGTGGCGGGCATCCGCTAGGGCCTGCGCGGGGAGGGAGACAGATCGAACCTCATTCAAGGCTTGCCGATGGCGGTGAGAGGGTGGGTCTGGCGCTGTGCGGGAGCATCGCGCCTATCCATAAATCTCCATAAGACTGAGACTTCTGCAGGGTTAGAAAGCTATTTAGGGATTCTGTTACAAGGTTAGGGAGCGCGCCTGCTTCTGAATCCGCCGGATTCCCGATGAGTCGCGAAAAAGGGCCGTTCCCGAAATGTCGTGAATGTGTTCCCGGAGTGTCGACGGCAACGTTCCTGGAGTGTCGACGGGGTGTTCCTGAAGGGTCGAAGATCCGCGTCAAGCTGTTCCCGGAGTGTCGAAGGTCCCGAAAAATCGGCGATTTTGCAGGGTGAGTTGAATCACTTTGAAGAGGACACTCGCGATCAAGGTTCAATCGGCAAACGGAGCCCGAAGCGATCATCGCCGATTTGGCGGGGTGGTGAGGGAGACGCGACACTTCGGGAACGCCCTTTCCCGTTCGGCTGAAATGGTCGCCGGATCGGTGCATCTCCCCCGCCCTGCCCTCAGCCGCGGATCTGGCGACCGTGCTTGGCGTGATGGCGACGCACCCAGCCGATGAATGCGCGCTGCCAGTCCGCCGGGGTCCGTTCGGAGCTGGCAAAAACCCAACGTTCGAAATCGGCATGCAGGGCGTGGAGATCCCAGCCGGGGCATTCGCGGCGCAGCAGATCGATCGTCTCATCGGTCATGAAGCCGCGGGTGGCCGCATCGGAAAGTCCGGCCACGGTCGAGCGAATGAGCTTGCGGGCATCGATGGAGGCGTCAGCATCCACCTGGCCGAGCGCCGCAGCGGAGGACGTTTTTGGGGATGCGGCGGCGCGGCGCTGTCTGTGGGCCTCTGCGGGTTTCCCCGGGGAAACGGGGGGGAGAGCCTCGACCTCGGGCGTGGCGGCGGCGGCTTCGGGAAGCACGGTCCCGGCTCCGCCTTTTCCGTCCACGCGGCGCATGCGCAGCATCGGTTCACCATCCTTGGCGGTTTCGACGCTGAGTGCATAACCAGGAAGCTCGTCCTTCTCCGCCAGCTTGAGCATCTCGAACTTGAAGCGGCGATATTGTCCTTCGGCGCCGGACTTTTCGAACAGGACAGGCATCGAAATGGCAAAACCGCCCTCCCCTGCCCCGCCGGCGTGCTTGCGCGCGACGCGATAGAGCCAGCGTTCGCGTCCGCCGGTAATGTCGAAGTAGGCGCGGTCGATAGATAGCACGCCGCCCTTCATCATTACGCCTTCCCAGAACCAGTTGGACAGCTCGATGGTCATCCCGCGCGATCGTTCGGTCTTTTCGTCAACCAGCTGAGTCCAGCCGTCGAGCCAGGAAAAGGTCGCTTCGCGGCGGTTTTCGGCCCGGATATTGGTCTTGATGGTGGTTGAGACGAGACGATCCAGGGCTTGGGCGAGCAATTCATAGGCACGCCCGGTGGTTGGGCGACCGATGGCGCGCAGCAAGTCGTAAGGCATCAGATGGAGCTTGCGGGGAACATCGTTGGTTCCTCGCCTGGCCATGTCGGCAAGCATGCTGGCGCAGTAGATGAGGATGTCCGCGTCCCAGATCGTCGCCATGCCGTAGTCGGGATTGGCGCTGACGTGGACCCAGAGCTTGCCGTCGGGGCTGGTGTAGTCGATCGGCTTCACACGCTTTGACTTGGCAAGGCTGAAGAACGGACGTTCCATCATCTCGCGCTGATCGCGCAGCGGAAGCTCGACGATATAGGGCAGGAAGATGTCGAACTGCTCTGTTGCCGCTTCGGGCTTCTGGCGACTCATGTTGGGTTTCCGACTGGCGTTTTGACGTGATTGGACGGCACTGATCCGCATAACGCGGTGCCGGTGTTTCCCCAGGGAAACATCGGTGTTCGTGAAAGCGGGTGATTCCCGGGCATCATGGCGATGCGGGCAGGGGAGGGCAAATCGCCGGGGTGTTGCGGCTGTGAAGAACTTGGCTGGCAGGGAAGGGGGAAAGCCGGCGCATGCTGGAGCGATGCGGCTGGGCGGGGGAAACCGGGAAACTGTTTCCCCGGGGAAACCACGGGAGCGTAGGCAAGAAAAAAGGCAGGGACGTTGTGTCCCTGCCTTTCAGCAAAGCGATATTCGGGCGCCTTGCGAGACGGTGTCCGCAAGGTCGCGGTTGCGGCATCACGACCGCAAGCCGCGGCCGTCCTCGTCAAGCTGACCCAGCAATTCGCGAACCGCTTCGAGGATCTCCTCGCGGGTGGCGCCGGAGCCGGCGTGAAGCCGCATGGTGACACCCTGGCGGTTGCTCGACTGGACCGAAGCCATCTGACGACCGTGCCGTGAGAAGACCGCCATCGTATCCTGGCGCGCTCGATCGGTATCGTTGGCCGCGAGAAGGGCCTTTATTACGTCCGCAGCGGCAACTGCCGGGCGATTGCCATTGCGGCGGGCCATCTGCTCCTTGGCCAGACGCTGGGCCTCCTTGCGGATTGCCGGTGCCTTGGTGCTATCGTCGAGCGCCTGGGCGAGGGGATAGGCCGGCTTGAGCTGGACATCGGCAGGCGACGCAAAGGCCTCCAGTACATTGTCCGGGATTGCGGCGACCTTCAGCATCTTCGACAGCCAGCCCTTGGAGAGCTTGAGGCGTTCGGCCATGCGGGTCATGTGATTGCCGTAATGTTCCTTGAGTGCGGCCGCATAGTTGCGCGCGCGCTCAAGGTCGGACACGTCCTTGCGGGCACGGTTTTCCAGATCGGCGAGCCGGAAAGCCGCTTCGTCGTCGAGCTGGACGACTTGCGCCACGAACTGCATGTCCGGATAGGAATGCTGGCGCAGCCATGAAATCGACCAGTGTCTGCGGGTGCCGGCAATGACCTCGAAGTCGTGCTCCGGGTCGCCCTCGATGCGGCGGACTACCGCAGGAACCTTCTGGCCACCTTCCGCGATGATGGAATCGATCAGTTCGCGGCAGGATTCTTCGGTCAGGTGGACATAGCTGCGGGCATTGCCGGTCCAAATACGGACACGAGCGGGGTCGAGCAGCAGCTGCGTGACCTGGCGTACCTCACCGCTGGCGACGCGGGCGAGGGCACTTTCACGTCCGAGCAGCGTTGTACCCCGCGATCTTTCCGCCCTTGTAGGCGCGGCCGGAGGGGGCACGGTGGACTCAGCCTCGTTCTTGGGCGTGAGATCGGCCGTTATTTCGTCGTCCGAGAGCAGTGCGGCGAGATAATCGGATTGCTTGCGGGCCATGGGCTTACCTCGAGCGACACTCTGCCACTCGACGGGCAGAGAATTTCATGAAGAACAAACAAAGAACATTGCGAAGCCACAAGGCCGCGCCGTCGAAGGAGAAAGGGCCGAGGTCAGCCATTGACGAGCATGTCCTCGTCGACTTTCTGGCTGCGTCCCCAACCGGCACGGACCAGTTGTTCGATCTGGCCCAGCGCTTCGTCAAGGTTGGCGCGGCAGCGCTTGTGCGTTCGCGGCGTGCCGATCGGCTTTTCCAACTCGTAGACCGTCATCATCCGCAGCGCTGCGTGGCTGATTTCGGCACTTTCGAGAATTGGCACCGGCAGGAGAGCAGGGCCGAAAGTCTGCTCCATGATGGTGCGGACCATTTCATGGCTGGGGTCGTTGCCGTCGAACTTCGAGCAGATCAGCCGCACGAACGAATAGTCGACCTCGATGCCGACCCCGGTGAGCTGGTCGAGTACTTGGTCCATCATCGAGAGGAACTGCACGGTCGAGCAGAAGTCCGGCGTGGTTGCCGCCAGTGGTACCAACAGGGCATTGGCGGCCTGCATCACGGCCAGGCTGATGGTGCCTAGTGCCGGCGGCGGATCGAGAATCACCACGTCGTAGTCCCGCGCAAGGTCGGTCAGACCCTTTTTGAGCTTGCGGAAACGGGCGGCGAGCACCGATTGGCCGTCCGAACCGGCGGCGGCCAGTTCGTATTCGACGTCGAACAGTTCGAGGTTCGACGGGATCAGGTCGACGTTAGGCCAGGGCGTACGCTTGACCGCGTAAAGCAGGTCCGCCTGGGTCGGATCGATTGAAAGATAAGGGTAAAGGGTTTCTTCGCGGGTGATGTTGAAGTGCGGATTGAAGCCGAACAGCGTGGTTGTGGTGGCCTGGCTGTCGCAGTCGACAACCAGCACCTTGTAGCCATGTACCGCGAAGAAGTGGGCAAGATGCGTGGTGACGGTGGATTTGCCGACGCCGCCCTTGAAGTTCTGCACCGCGATCATCGCCGGCACATCGAGCGGAGCGCGCGCCGGCGAAGCGCCAAGCACTTCACGCATGTGCAGCATGTCCTCGATCGAATAGCCAAGACGGCGGCCATTTTCGCCGGCCGGGGGAGGGGGCAGGCGGCCGTCTTCTTCGGCCATGCGGATGCGATTCGTCGAGCAACCGAGCAATTGTGCGGCTTCGGCAATGCCGGTACGCACATTGAGACCCTTGCGGCTTTCAGGCAGAAAGGCTTTGCGCCGCAGCCGCTCGATCATTTTTTCGCCGGCTTCTGCAAGATCTCCGATCTGCGAAATTACGGCATTCGATTCAGCCACGCGGGACTCCATTGAAGCACTTTTGCGGGCAGAATATTCAATTTCATTCAATTGAGCAATGGGACGCGAGCAATTCCTGCTTATGGTGCCTGTGTGGCCGCCTGAGACGCAATATCTAGTGAAAAGCGCGTTTGACGCGAAGAACCTTGAGGAATCTCGGCCACCTTTGCCGGGCGAATCTGCCGCCATTCCGGCGGTACGACGGGAGAAACAGGCGCGGGTGATTCACGGGGACGGACCGCGTTCTACGTCATGTGTTCCTGTCGCCATCCCGCTATTTCAGCGTGATTCTCTTGCGGCGAATAGGCAGGACCCGCAAGGGCTGTTCGGTCTTCCTTCGAGGGAAGCGGTGTGGACGCCTGTATTTCGGTCCGTGAGCGAGCGCACCGACGTCCTTGTCGGCGGCGTCGTAGCGGCGGTCGTGTTCCGGCTGTTCGAGCCCCAGGGATCCGGATTCATCTGCCTGCCCTCTTTCCCGGCCTCAATGTTTCCCCGGGGATACGCCCGCATCCCAAGGTTTTCGGGAATTTCGGCCGCCCTTTGCCTCTCCGGGCGCAAGGGCAGGCAACGTTCCCAGAGTGCATCCGGGGACCCTCCACCGGTCAATTCGGCGCCCGCAATGGGGCCGTCCATTTCCCCCATCAGGGCCGGTCCGGGGGGCAAATCCCAATGGCCGCCTGTTTCGGGGGCGGGCGGGAAGCGGACGGATCGCGGCCTATCACGCTTGCCCGGATCTTGACCTTGAGCCTCAGGCCGCGGTGCGCAAGGCCTCTTCCTTCGGCAATGCGGCCCAGCGCATCACGGCATCGGCGGCACGTGCCGCCGGGGCGGTACCTTCGAGGAGGGGAGTGCCATCAGGCGCCCAGGTAATGCCGGCGATGGAATAGGCCATGCGCTGCCTTTGCCACGCAACATAGGCACCATGCTGCGCAAAGGCGCGGTCGATCGCCGCAATGGGTGCGCAATCGGGCGCGACCACTTCGCCGAAATGCCACATCGCGTAGTCCTCGCTGCTCTGCCAGTCGACACCCTTGGCATCGACGAAAAGGCAGGGGCGTGGGCGGATCAGGAATTCGTAGACCTGGCTGCTGACGTCGCCGATGTAGAGGTCGGCACCCAGCGTATAGGTCATGTCGTTGCAGCGCGGTGAGCCGAGGTCGACGATGATCCGGCCGGCTTCCGCCAGCGCTTGCCAGCTCAGCCGGCGGCGCTTGCTCCACGACTTTGCCATGCGGGCGTGCGGGGCGATGACGAGATTGTAGCGCCCGTCCTTGCGCACCGCTTCGGCCAGTTGGCGTCCGAAGCTATCGAGCGAACTGTGCTTCTTCGAGAAGTGCGGGTTGAACAGGATCGTCGGCCGCGCGTTGTCGAACAGCGGCGGGCGGGCGATGCCGCGCTCCAGGATTGCCGCCAGCTTGATCGGTCCGGCGACGAGGCAATCCTCGGGCGCGACGAGGCCGCTGGCGATCAGCCGGTCGCGATCCTTGTTTCCGGCCACCAGCACCTGGTCGAACAGCTTGAAGCGCGGCTCGAAGCCGACCGCGCGGTCGCCCGCACCGTGGGGAATGTGCACGATGGGGGGGCAGTCCGGGCGCAGCCGGCGCAGGATCGTCGAGGTACGCTCGGCGCAGAGCAGGACGCGCGCGCGGGCAAGATGGCCGCTCCAGGTCGCCAGTGCGAGGATCTTGCCGAGCCCGGCCTTGGCCAGCGGTCGCAGCGCCAGCGGTATCGTCATCACCGTGATCGCCGGCATGGCCAGTCCGTTTTCGCGTATCACCGCGGCTGCGGCCGCAGCGTCATTGGGGGAAAGCACGAAGAGGGTGACCGATCCCGGCTGGCGGCGCTCGATCTCGCAGGCGACCGGGACGATGTGCGCAAACTGGTGGATGCCGCCGATGGCCACCACGTGGACCGGCGTGGCGGCATCGCTGCCCCTCGAACGGGCGGGGATGGAAGGCGAGAACGAGCCGGTTTGTCCGGCGGGCATGTTGGCGACCGATTGCGACATGGGCGGTGCGATGCCATGGGCGCATATCGGCCCGATGGGGCGAACATTTGATTTTGCCCATGATCGGGTCCAGTTTCAGGGGCCGATCGCATCAACAGGGAAGGTTTGGGCAGCACCGATGCAAGTCCTGCTGGTCGAAGACGACGAACGCCTTGCCGGCCACATCGCCAGCGGCCTGCGCGCCGCGGGTCATCTGGTCGAGCATTGCGACAATGGCCGCGACGGGCTGGTCCGCGCGACGTGCGAGCGTTTCGATGTGATCGTCCTCGACCGCATGCTGCCGGGGCTCGACGGGCTCAAGCTGCTTGGCGCCTTGCGCGCGACCGACGATGCGACGCCGGTGCTGCTGCTGAGCGCACTGGGCGATGTCGACGAGCGGGTGCGGGGCCTGCGTGCGGGCGGCGATGATTACATGGCCAAGCCTTTTGCGATGTCCGAACTGCTCGCCCGGCTCGAAAGTCTGGGCCGGCGCGGCAGCGCTCCGGCGGAACCCGCCGAGCACCTGCGGGTCGGCGATGTCGAGATCGACCTGGTTTCCCACGTCGTCTCGCGCGGGGCGCGGCGCATTCCGCTGACCCTGAGGGAACTCAGGATTGTGGCTTATCTCGCGCGCAATGCCGGGCGTGTCGTCACCCGCTCGATGTTGCTCGAAAACGTCTGGAACTACGATTTCGATCCGCAGACCAACATCATCGACCAGCACATCAGCAAGCTGCGCCAGAAGCTCACCACAGGCGACGAAGTGCAGGTCATCCACACCGTGCGCGGCGTCGGCTACGTGATGCGCGTCGAATGAGCCGTCTGTTCCGGTCGCTGTCGTTCCGGCTGGCGCTGTTCTATGCCGTCCTGCTGTGCGTCTCGGTCGCGCTGGTTGCGGCCATCGGTTACCGGGTGTGGGTCGCCTGGCCGATGCAGGAGATCGAAAGCGAAGTCGACCGCGAGGCGGACGAGACGGCCAGGGTCCTGCAGAACGAGGGTATCGACGCGACGCGTCTTGTGCTGGAGCAGCGCATGCGGTCGGCCGGGGTGCGCAAGTCTTTCCACGCGCTGATCGCGCCGGACGGCGAGATCGTTTCGGCCAATCTGCCCAGTTGGCCGCGGCGCCCGTCCAGCCATATGACCTTGATCGAGGCGGATACGTTCCTTGATGGTTTCGAGGACGATTACACCGCGCTGGTGCGCGATCGCACCTTTGCAGACGGCACCCGGCTGCTGGTGGGGCGCGATGTCGAGGACATCCTGCGGGAAGACGAATTGCTGCGCACCGCGGCCTTGTGGATCGTCTGCGTGACCCTGGTGCTTGGCCTTGCCGGCGGCTGGCTGATGAGCCGGGCGATTGGCCAGCGGATCGAGACGCTGGCCCGGACCGCGCGGCAGGTCATGGATGGCGATCTGTCCGAGCGGGTGCCGGTGCGCGGAACCAGCGACGATTTCGATCGCCTCAACGAGACGATCAATCTCATGCTCTCGCGCATCGAGGCCCTGTTCGGCACCGCGCGGCGGGTTTCTGAGAATGTCGCGCATGAATTCCGCACGCCGCTGGCGCGGTTGCTGACCCGCTTGGAAGCCCTTGAACAACTCGAGCCTGAAGGCACCCCGGCGCGCGAGGAGGTCGACAACGCGATCGCCGAGGTCAACCGGCTCCAGCGGATTTTTGCAGCCCTGCTGCGCATTTCGCGGTTGGAGGGCGGGCGGCATCCGCTGCACATCCAGCGCTGCGATATCGTCAGCCTGCTCGAGGATCTTGTCGAATTCTACCAACCCGAAGCTGACGCTCGCGGCATCGAACTGGTGCTTGACGCGCAGCGTCCGCTGGTGGCGGAGCTGGACCTCGACCTCATGTTCCAGGCGCTCAGCAACCTGCTCGACAATGCCCTCAAATATGTGCCCGGCGGCGGCCGCATCGAGGCCTTTGCGAGCGGGGAGGGCGCCCTGCACATCGGCATCGCCGACAACGGCCCCGGTCTTTCGCGGGAGGAGGCCGCACGCGTGACCGAGCCGTTCTCGCGCGGCGAGGATACGGCGGGCCGTGCCGGCGAAGGATTGGGCCTCAGCATGGTCGCGGCCATCGCCCAGGTGCATGGCGCCCGGTTCCGGCTGGAGGATAACCGCCCGGGCCTGAGGGCCTTGCTGATCGTGCCGCCGGGCTTGCACTGAAACGGTGTCTCGGTTAGCCAGCGCCGTCCGATTTCTTCCTATTGAGGAAAACGGGCAAGATCGCGCCGGTGCCTCGAAAGAGGCTTAATAGGGAACGCGGTGAGAGGGGCTCCCCCTCGAATCCGGGGCTGTCCCTGCAACTGTAAGCGGTGAGCGCGATGCATAGCGCGGCGGGGCAAGGGCGCCCGCCGCAGCCACTGGGCCGGACGCTAACTCCTGCGAGGCCTGGGAAGGCCATGCATCAAGCGATGACCCGTGAGCCAGGAGACCTGCCGGCGTCTGGTCGCTCTCGCTTTGGTCCAGGGGATGGCCGAGGCCCGGTGATTTTTCCGTCTGAGCGACGAACGAGCGGTGGAGGCCGCATCGGTTCGTGTCGTGGTCGCCCCGGGCGTCCGGCCGTCGACGCGTGCTGACCGTCGTCGACGGCACGCCTCCGCCTCCAGTCGCAGGCGCCGGGGGAAATGAGATGAACTTTGGTAGAATCGCGCTTGGCGTGAGCGCGGCGCTGTGCGCGCTGCGCGCAGTACCGGCGTTGGCCGGGGATGCTGCGGATGGGGGTGCTGAAGCGGCGACGGAAATCGTCGTCTTCGGACGCGGCGAGGCAAAGATCGGCACGGCCCATGCCGCCAGCGAAGGCAGCGTGGGCGGATCGGACCTGCTGGTGCGTCCCTTGCTGCGCGTGGCGGAACTGCTGGAGGCGGTACCGGGCATGGTTGCTGCGCAGCATTCGGGCAGCGGCAAGGCGAACCAGTATTTCCTGCGGGGTTTCAACCTCGATCACGGCACCGATTTCACGACGTATATCGACGGCGTGCAGATGAACTTGCGCAGCCACGGGCACGGGCAGGGCTATCTCGACCTCAATGGCCTGATCCCGGAGATCGTCGCGCACGAGGATTTCCGCAAAGGCCCCTACCGCGCAGATGGTGGCGACTTTGCGCTGGCCGGTGCTGCCTCGATGACCACTATCGACGGGTTCGACCGTCCGTGGCTTTCAGTCGAGGCGGGCTCTTACAACTCCGCCCGCCTTGCCGCGGGCGGTACGATCAAGGGCCTTGGCGGCGGCGACCTGACGCTGGTCGGCCAGGCCAGGCGCTACGACGGCCCCTGGGAAAATGACGAGCATTTGCGACACTACGCAGGCTTCGCGAAGTACGTGCGGGGGCTGGGCGAGGGCACGCTGGGGATCTCGTTCCATGCCTACCACGCGACCTGGCGGCCGACCGAGCAGATCCCCGAACGCATCATCGGTTCTGACGTCTGCACGGATGTGTTCTGCTCGCCCGATCCAACTGCCCGGGGCCGCACGACACGGCTGATCGGCAATGTCCGGGTCTCGCAGCCGACCTGGAGCGCGAACGTCTATGCCCAGTATTACGACTGGGCCATGTATTCGAACCCGACTTATGCGGAGGCGGACGGCACCAGCGCGCAGATCGACCAGTACGACAGGCGCTGGGTGACCGGGCTTGCCGCAAGCAAGCAGTGGCAACTGGCGGACACCCTTGAATTCTCGGTCGGCACCGAGAACCGCTATGACCACATCGGCAACGTTGGCGTGAACCGCACTAAGGCCCGGCACCTGCTCTATTCGCTCGGGCGCTATCAGGTGGAGGAACTGTCCGGCGCGCTCTATGGAGAGGCGACGTGGAAACCGCTGCCGGGCCTGCGCCTGACGGGCGGCTTGCGCGGCGACTATTACCACTATTCGGTGCGCGCACGGGATGCAGCCGCAGACGCGCTCGGCACGGGCAAGGGGCACGATTCCATCGTCTCGCCGAAATTCTCGGCCGCGTACGTGATCGTGCCGCAGCTGGAACTCTATGCCAACTGGGGGCAGGGATTCCACTCGAACGACGTGCGCGGCGCGGTCAATGGCGATACCCCGGTGCCTGTGCTGGTGAGCGGCACCGGCAAGGAACTGGGCGCGCGTTTCCAGTCCGGCACGTTCTCGCTGACAGGTACGTACTGGTGGCTGAATGTGGATAGCGAACTGCGCTTTGTCGGCGATTCCAACGCGGTCGAGCCGACCGGGGCGAGCAGGCGCCATGGCTACGAATTGGTCGCGTTCTGGCGGCCGCTGCCGTGGCTTGCGCTCGATGGCAACTATACTGCCAACCACTCGCGTTACGACAACGGCGAGCGTATTCCGAACGCCTTCGAGAATGCGGCGTCGGCGGGTGCGGCCATCGTCCTCGACCCATGGGAGGTGAGCCTGCGCGTGCGTCATCTCGGGCCTTATCCGCTGGTCGAGGACAACAGCGTGCGCGATCACGGCAGCACCGTGTTCAACGCCCGTGCGGCGTGGAAGGGCCGCAAGGTCGAGATCTACGGGGAGGTCCTCAACATCCTCGACAGCCGGGACAAGGACATTGCCTACTATTACGAATCCTACATCCCCGCCTTCGATGCGGACGGCCCGGTCGAAGGCCGCCTCAGCCGCGTGATCGAACCGCGCACGTTCAAGATCGGCGCGCGCTACACGTTCTGATCCACGGGCCCCCCGCAAGCGGCGTTTGCGGGGGGCTTGCAGGGGCCGGGGTCTTGATCGGGCAAGCGGTCAGCTGTTCCCCTGGAGGATACCCCGCCCTAGGTGGCCGCGCGCAAGGTGACCGGGATCGACTTGTAGGCTGGCGTGCCGCTGACCGGGTCGTGATCGCCCAGCGGCACCAGGCAATTGGCTTCCGGATAATAGGCCGCCAGCGAGCCGCGCGCGATGGCGTGGGCGATCACCGTGAAGCCCCGCAGTACCGCGCCGCCAGCGGATTCAACATCGACCACGTCGCCGTGGGCGAGGCCCATCTGCGAGAGGTCCACCTCGTTCGCGAAGATCACGTCGCGCCGCCCGGTGACGCCGCGATAACGGTCGTCGAGCGTGTAGATCGTCGTGTTGTACTGGTCATGGCTGCGGATCGTGGTGAGCAGGAGCCTGGCATCGCCGCGCTCGTCGACGTGGGGGTGGGCAAAGAACTGCGCCTTGCCGCTGGGCGTGTTCCAGACGCGCTTGTCCGGCGCGATGGTGAGGCGGAAGCCGCCCGGCACGCGGACCCGCGCGTTGAAGTCATGAAAGTCGGGGTAGACCTGTTCGATCTTGTCGCGAATGCGGTCGTAGTCGGCGACGAGGCTGTCCCAATCCACTTTGCTCGCAGGCATTGCCGCCTTGGCGAGCCCGGCGACGATGGCCGGTTCCGAACGCACTTGCGGCCCCGGCGAGGAAAGCTTCCCGCGCGAGGCGTGGACCATCGACATGCTGTCCTCCACCGTCACCCATTGCGGACGACCGCCTTGTACGTCCAGCTCGGTGCGGCCGAGGCAGGGCAGCACCAGCGTTTCCCTGGCCGTGAGCAGGCAGGTGCGGTTGAACTTGGTGAGGATGCTGACCGAAAGGTCGAGCCGTCGCACTGCGGCAAAGCAGGTTTCCGGGTCGGGCATGGCCACGGCGAGATTGCCGCCGAGCGAGATCAGCGCCTTGGACCGTCCCTCGGCCATGGCCTGCAGCGCCTCGACCGCATTGTGGCCGTGGTGGCGGGGACTGTTGATGCCGAATGCTGCATCGAGACGCTGCAGCATGGCTTCGGCGGGGATTTCGGTTATGCCCACGGTGCGGTCGCCCTGCACGTTGCTGTGGCCGCGCAGCGGGCAGATACCGGCACCCTCCTTGCCGAAGTTGCCACGCAGCAGCAGCAGGTTGGCGATGGCCTGCACGTTCTGGGTACCGTGGCGGTGCTGGGTGATGCCCATGCCGTAGCATACGATCACCCGCTCGGCCTTGATGTAGACTTCGGCCATCGCCTCGATGGCATCGCGCGAAAGGCCAGAAGAGGCCTCGATCCATGACCACGGGGTCGCGTCGAGATCGGCGCGCAGCGCCTCGAAGCCCTCGGTATGCTGCGCAATGAAGGCATGGTCGAGGGCGCCGGCATCGATCACCAGCTTCATCATGCCTTTGAGCATGGCAAGGTCGCCGCCGATCTTCACCTGATGATAGGCCGAAGCGAGCGGGGTGGCGGCGCCGGGGCGCAGCATTTCACCGGGATGCTGCGGTGACTTGAAGCGTTCCAGCCCGCGTTCGCGCATCGGGTTGGCGACGATGATCGGCACCCCGCGCTTGGAGGCGGCGGCCAGCGTCGAGAGCATGCGCGGGTGGTTGGTGCCGGGATTGTGGCCGATGCAGAAGATCGCGTCGGCATGGTCGAAATCGTCGAGCGTGACGGTGCCCTTGCCGACGCCGATCGATTTGGGCAGGCCGACGCTGGTCGCCTCATGGCACATGTTCGAGCAGTCGGGGAAATTGTTGGTCCCGAATTCGCGCGCGAAGAGCTGGTAGAGGAATGCGGATTCGTTGGAGGCGCGGCCCGAGCAGTAGAACTCCGCCTGATCGGCATGGTCCAGCGCCTGCAGCGCGGCGCCGGCATGGCGGAAGGCCTCGTCCCAGGTCACCGGCACGAAGTGGTCGGTCGCGGCATCGTAGCGCAGCGGATGGGTGAGGCGTCCGGCGTCTTCGAGCTGATGGTCGCTCCAGGTCCAGAGTTCGGATACGGTGTGGCGGGCGAAGAAGTCGGGATCGACCCGTTTGACGGTCGCCTCCCAGGTCACCGCCTTGGCGCCGTTCTCGCAGAATTCGAACGAGGACGTGTGCTTGGGATCGGGCCAGGCGCAGCCAGGGCAATCGAACCCGTCCGGCTGGTTCATCTCGAGCAGGGCGCGCGTGTGCGTGCTGGTCTTCATCTGCTCGCGCACGGCACGCGCCACCGCGCCCAGCGAACCCCAGCCGCCTGCCGGGCCCGCATAGTCGGCAACGCCCTCCACCGGCGTTGCATCGATGGCGGCTTGGACGTCCTTGGTGCTGCGATCTGTCATGGGTCTGTTCTTTCGGCTTCCGGCTTTGCCCTCCACGGGGAAACGCAGCGGCGCGATGATTGTGCCTCTCCCCCTATCATTTCGCCAGATTGTTTCCGGTCAGGGCAGGCGCATTATTTGCATGCCGGGCCGGGCCGAGCCGGCGCCGAGTTCGCCGCGGATCGCGTCCAGCTGCGCAAGGAACAGGCTGCGCGCCTGCGCAGCATAAGGATTGCTCTCGATCGCCTGCCGCACGCCGGGCGCATCGTGGCGGACCATGTCCACGGCCTGCTTCAGCAGATCGAAACTGCGGGTGGTGATGCGGCCCGGCAATTCGTCCATGCGCAGCAGGGCATGCGCGATGAGGTGGGTGAGGCCCTGCGTGAAGGCAGCCTCGCGGTCGTGTTCGTCGGGGGTGGCGATCAGGATCTTCAGGCCGAAGTGCTTGCGCAGGAAAGCGGCAAGGCGGCCCGCGCGTCGTCCGCGCAGCGGGCAGAGCACCAGCTTCAGCCCGCGCGTTCCGGCAAGGATGCTTTGCGGGCCGAACATCGGATGGCTGGCGACGAGATCCACGTATGGCGGCAGTTCGGCCCGCATCGCGGCGCTCGCCTCCACCTTGGTGGAGCAGACATCCACGACCAGCGTTCCGGGCATAAGCAGCGGCGCCATTTCCCGGCACACGTGCGCCAGAGCGGCGAGCGGAACCGCGATCACCACAAGGTCACATCGGCATGCCTCGCGCAAGGAGGCCATCGTCACGCCCGCGGGAACGATCTCCGGCGGACGCGGGTCGTGGGCAAGGACAGTCAAATGCGGCGCCAGGTGTTCCGCCATGAGCTGGCCAAAAGCGCCGAGACCGACGATCCCGAGCGAGACTTGCGAAGCGGATTTACAGAATTCCACGAGTTCGAGCCTTTGTGAAGAAAGGCTGCGTAACCATGGTCGAGTAAGGAGGATGTTCAACCGCTGGCTACGCAGCGGTTGAGAACAATAAGACACTCACCGCTGGATCAGCGGCGGTAATAGTTGCTCGCGGTGAGAAACGTCTGTGTCATGGCTGACATGGCTAGGCCGGGCGGGAAACGGAGTCAATGCCGCCGCTCGCACCAAGTGGTTCGTTGATCTAACACTCTGTTTTATAATCATTAAATCATATAAGAGCTGTCAGGGTTCTCGCAGCAACGTCAATCCGGCGGCCTTGCCAACGCGCTGTCACGGGCCCTGAGAGACCGTTTGGAAATTCGCGAACAGCGAATTTCGCGGCACCGGCCCGCTCCGGTCCCAAAGAATTCAAAAAGGTCCGGGGGACCCTTTTGCTGAGGGGGGCCGACCGCCCATCGGCAGTATCCTGTGGGTGGTCGGATCGGCGCCGGGTAGCAGTTCGGCGTGGTGATCTCGGCCAACTATTCGCGCCGCCCGATTACAACCTCGTGCGCAAGCGCCTCGGCTGTGGTCGGCAATCTCGACTGGCATCCCTCGGACAGGGTGCAGCTTTACTTGCGCACCAGCTACTCGAAGTTCACCGACAACGAGCCTCGCGACCAGAACCGCCTTGCGGTGACCGGTGACAGTAGCGGACTGATAGGCACCGCCTCGATCCTCGTGCGTCACCGCAAGGAGGACGGCAATACAAGGTCGGCCTCGCTCGGCGGCGAGTTCGCCGATGTGGCGGGCGGAAAGTTCGAACAGTCGGGCGGCTGGACCCGCGCGACCCAGGACGACCCGATCCGCAGCGAGTTCACTTTCACGGGCGCGAAGGGCGAGGCGGCGATCGATTACGACGGATCGACCGATCCTTACACGATGGCCGCCAGCGCTTCCGCGCTGCTCGCGACGCCTTCGTCCTTCGCCGCAGATGCGTGTGGCAGGGCATATATTGTAGACGGGCTTTCGACCTGTGGAAAAATTATGGAGAACTTT
>NZ_JAPCWC010000046.1 GCF_026420865.1 Novosphingobium clariflavum
ATGAGGGCCAACGGCAGTATTGCGATACAGAGGCTTTTTTCCATCCCTTCAACATAACAGCTGCCTGGCTGAAAGCCAGTCAGCCCGGCTGCTGCGAACCTGCTCGGAAAGGAAAACCGGACGGGCCGCTGCTTGGCAGCGAAATCCGCCCCTCAAACGACCGACAAGGGCGCAAAGCTGCCGTGAAATCGACAACCTAGCCAAAGAACCTCAGCGCGCGCCCGCCTGCAAGTGGCCGCGCAGTGCCTTTAACTGGTCGTTGAGCGCGATCAGTTCCTCCACCGCCATGCCGGTCGCTTCCAGCACTTCCTCGGGCACGCAGCGCGCCTTGCGCAGCACTTCGCGGCCTTGCGCCGTCAGTGCCAGGCGCACCACGCGCTCGTCGGCGGTGTCGCGGCGGCGGGTCAGGAGATCGCTTGCCTCCAGCCGCTTGAGCAAAGGGGTCAGCGTGTTCGATTCGAGGAACAGCGCCTCGCCCAATTCCTTCACCGTCTGGTCGTCCCGCCGCGAGAGCGCGATCAGCGTGATGTACTGGAGGTAGGTCAGCCCCAGACGGTCGAGCAGCGGCTTGTAGAGCCGGTTGAACGCCAGCCCCGTGGAATAGACCGAAAAGCACAAAAACTGCGCCAGCGGGCCGTCGGGATTGGCGATCAGGTCGTCGAGGTTGGGAGCTGCCTGGGTCATGCCTCGCATATAAATCGCACGCGATTTAATCGCAAGACTTGACACAAGTCGCTGCGGCGCGCATTTACATCGTACACGATCTAATCGCTGACGATTGAAAGGAGCTACCATGTCGATCAATCCGCTCTACAAGACCAGCGCCACCGCCACCGGGGGTCGCGACGGCCAGGCCCGCACCGACGACGGCCGCTTTGCCGTCACCCTCGGCACCCCCAAGGAACTGGGCGGCAACGATCAGGGCAACAACCCCGAACAGCTTTTCGCCTCGGGCTATGCGGCCTGCTTCCTCGGCGCGATGAAGTTCGCGGCCAGCCAGGACAAGGACCTGCCCCGCGTGCCTGCCGACGCCAGCGTCAATGCCACCGTCGCCATCGGCCCGCGTTCGGACAAGGGTTTTGGCCTTGCCGTCGCTCTGGTGGTTTCACTGCCGGGCGTCGATCGCGCCGCCGCCGAAGCGCTGGTGGCAGAAGCCGACACGATCTGCCCCTACAGCCACGCCGTGCGCGGCAACATCGAGGTCACGCTTTCGGTCGCCTGACCTGAGGTTGCGACACCCTGCGCCCGCAGCGCCCCTCCCGGGGCGGCTGCGGGCGCATCGCCGTGCCGATGACAAGCGCCTTCGCGGCTGACACTGCAGCAGCGGCCAATTCATTCGATTGCAGAGCAAGTCGGGCGGCCGGGTTTTTCTATGTGGGCGCCTCAAGCCGTGGTATTCTGCCGGCATCCACCAACAGAGTGGACCGATAGGAGAGGCCCATGGAAGGCTTGGAAACCGTCTTTTGCGGATGCGAATTCCGTACTTTGTGCGCTGCGGTAGCCTGCACCGGCTCCTTTGCGCTGATGACGATCCTGTTGCTGACGTAATCTGTCAGTCCGACAGGCGCGCCATCACTGCGGTGTGCGCCATCACTGCGGTGTGCGCGGTCACTGCGGTGTGCGCGGTCACGTCTTGTCCGCCCCCTCACCTGCGGGCTCTCCCAATGCGCGCGGCGCGCCCATCTCAACCAGCCGATCGTTGAGCACTTCCAGTGTCCGCAGCAGGTGCGCCTGCTCCTCATCGTCCAGCACTTCGAAGAACTGCTCGATGAAGGCGTTCTTGTGCGGCTCCACCTCGCGGATCACCGCGCGGCCCGCCTCGGTCAGCGAAATCCGCTTGGCCCGCCGGTCCTTGGGATCAGGCGTACGCAGCGCCAGCCCATCACGCTCAAGCCCGTCCACCGCCTCGGTCACCGTGCGCGGGGCCTGACCCAGCGCATCGCAGATGTCGGTTGAACGCACCGAGCCGAACCGCTCGATATAATGGAGCACCTTGAGCTGCGCGAGCGAGGCACCCTGCGCCCGCATCCGATCGTTGAAGAGCCGGTGCATGCGCATGTGCAGATCGCGCAGCTGCTCCATCGTCTGGAAACGAATACTCACGGCAAGAAATATTGTGGGACCATATGAAATGCCATTGCCATATGCTCCGCCTGGGTGCAAGTGCGCAACCATCCCTGCTGCGATGCAATATACGCATTGCAGCACTAAAGGCGTGAGAAGCGATTGATGGCTAACGACGTGACCGATTCGGATCAGCAGGCCCCCACTTCCGAACCGAATCCCCCCTCCGCCGCGAAATCCGGCATGAAGCGCATTCTCATGGTGGGCGCCGCCGTCGTCGTGATCGCGGGCGGTATCTGGCTGTTCCACTACCAGACCCGCGGCAAGTATTTCGAGGACACCAACGACGCCTTTATCCAGGCCGACGCGGTGACCATCTCGCCCAAGATTTCGGGCTATGTCGATGCGGTGCTGGTGGGCGACAACCAGGACGTGAAGGCCGGCCAGCCGCTCGTGCGGATCGACCCGCGCGACTATGATGCGCAGGCCCGCCAGTACCAGGCGCAGATCGATGTCGCCAAGGCCAATGCCGAAAACGTGCGCGCCACCATCGGCGAGCAGCAGGCCGCGATCGCCCAGGCGCAGGCGCAGCTGGTCTCCGCCGAGGAAGACGCCCGCTATGCCGAGCGCGAGGCCGCCCGCTACGCCCCGCTCGCGGCCAGCGGCGCCGAGACCAAGGAACACCTCGCCACGCTGCGCAACCAGGCCGCCAAGGCCCGCGCCGCCGCCGATGCCCAGCGCGCCGCCGTCACCTCCGCGCAGCGCCGCATCGGTGCGCTGGAGGCGCAAGTGCAGCAGGCCGCTGCGCAGGGCGACGCGGCCAAGGCACAGCTCGCCGCCGCGCACGTCAACGTCGGCTCCACCGTGCTCAGGGCCAGCGTCGATGGCCGCATCGGCGATCGCACCGTGCGCACCGGCCAGTTCGTGCAGGCCGGCACCCGCCTGATGTCGGTGGTTCCGCTCGCGAAGCTCTACGTCACCGCCAACTTCAAGGAAACGCAGATCGGCCTGATGCGCCCCGGCCAGCCCGCGACCATCGAGGTCGACGCGCTCGACGGCACCGAGATCCGCGGCCATGTCGAGAGCATCTCGCCGGGCACGGGCGCGCAGTTCTCGCTGCTGCCCCCGCAGAACGCGACCGGCAACTTCACCAAGATCGTCCAGCGCGTGCCGGTGCGCATCGCCATCGATGCCGGGCCCGAGGCGCGCCGCGTGCTGGTTCCCGGCCTTTCGGTGACGGTGACGGTCGACACCATCGACGCCAAGGGATCCCAGCACGCCATCTCCAGCCAGGAAAAGGCGCGGGGGAACCAGGGCCAGTGAGCGGTCCTGCCGTGACGGCCGAGGGAGCGCCCGCCCCCCTCCAGCCGCGCCCGCAACCCACTGCCGAAAAGCCGGCGGACGCGGCGGCCTGGCTGGCCGTGGCGGCGGGCACCCTCGGCGCGCTGATGGCGACGCTGGACGTCTCCATCGTCAACAGTTCGCTGCCCACGATCCAGGGCGAGATCGGCGCCAGCGGCACCGAGGGTACCTGGATCGCGACCGCCTATCTCGTGGCCGAAATCATCATCATCACGCTGTCCGGCTGGCTGGAACGCCTGCTCGGCCTGCGCACGCTGCTGCTGGTCGCCTCGGCGCTGTTCACGCTGTTCTCCATGATGTGCGGCTTTTCGACGACGCTGACGATGATGATCATCGGCCGTGTCGGCCAGGGCTTCACCGGCGGCGCACTGATCCCCACCGCGATGACCATCGTGGCCACGCGATTGCCCCGCGCCCAGCAGCCCATCGGCAACGCCCTGTTCGGCGCCACCGCGCTGCTCGGCCCGGTGGTCGGGCCGGTGCTGGGCGGCTGGCTGACCGAGAACGTCAGCTGGCATTACGCCTTTTTCCTCAACCTGCCGGTCGGCATCGCGCTGGCGACGCTGCTGCTGGTGGCGATCCCGCACCAGAAGGCCAATCTCGGCCTGATCCGCGAGGCGGACTGGCTCGGCATTCTCGGCCTCGCCCTCGGCCTCGGCGGCCTGACCGTGGTGCTGGAGGAAGGCGAGCGCGAGCAGTGGTTCTCCTCGGACCTCATCGTCATGCTGACGGGCGTTTCGATCTTCGGGCTCGCGCTGCTGGCCGCCGGACAGGTCTTCGCGCGCAAGCCGGTGATCAAGCTCAAGCTGCTGCTCGACCGGCAGTTCGGCAGCGTCGTCGCCATGGTCACCGTGGTCGGCATGGTGATCTACGGCACCTCCTACGTGATCCCGCAGTTCCTTTCCTCGATCGCCGGCTACAACTCGCTGCAATCGGGACAGGTGGTGATGCTTTCGGGCATCCCGGTCATGCTGATGATGCCAGTGACCCCCTGGCTGATCCGCAATGTCGACATCCGTGCCTCGGTCTGCTTCGGGCTTTCCGTCCTGGCGCTGAGTGCCTGGCTGGAGACCGACATCACCCCGCTGTCGGACGGCAAGGATTTTGTCGATTCCCAGCTCCTGCGCGGCATGGGCACGGTGTTCTGCATGATGTTCCTGAACCAGGCGGCGATCCGCTCGGTGCCGAGAGAGGAAGCGGGCGATGCCTCGGGCCTCTACAACGCCGCGCGCAACCTCGGCGGCTCCTTCGCGCTCGCCGGCATCGCGGTGATCCAGGACCAGCGCCTGTGGCTCCATGCCCGCCGCATGGAGGAAAGCCTCAATGCCAATTCCCTCGCCGTGCAGGACTATGTCCGCGCGCAAGGCGCGGGCGTGCTGCGCTCGATCGAAGCCAACATCCAGATCCAGGCGCTGGCGATGACCTATGCGGACATGTTCTGGATGATGTCGGTGGGCATCATGTTTGTCATTCCACTCGTCCTGTTCCTGCGCCCGCTTCCGAAAAACGCCCCGCTGGCGACCGGACATTGAGGATACCCATGCGCTCCTACCCTACCCTGCCGCTGCTTGCCGCAACGCTGGCAGCCACCCTGTCGGGCTGCACCGTCGGGCCGAACTATGCCGGACCGCCCAAGGCCGCCCCGGTCGAAAACACCGCCTTCGTGCGCGCCGATGCCGCGGCGGTCAGCACCGCCCCGCCGGTTGCGGAATGGTGGAAGACCCTCGGCGATCCCACGCTCGACGATCTGGAAGCGAAGGCGCTCGCCGGCAATGCCGACGTCGCCGCCGCCGAGGCGCGGCTGCGGCAGGCCGCCGCCTCGCTGGGCGAGGAACGCGCCAACCGCGCGCCCAAGGCCAGCGCGTCCGCCATGTATGCCCATGCCCATGTGCCCGGCCTCGACCTTGGATCGAGCAGTGGTAATTCGGGAGACGGCAGCGGCAGCGGGGGCACAAGCGGCGGCGGGAGCGGCAGCTCCGATCTCAATCTCTACAACCTTGGCGTCAACGCCAGCTGGGAGGTCGACCTGTTCGGCGGCCAGCGCCGCGCCATCGAAGCCGCCCGCGCGAGCTACGAGGCCAGCGATGCCAGCCTTGCCGACGTTCAGGTCAGCCTCTCGGCCCAGGTCGCCGGCACGTACCTGAACTTGCGCGATCGCCAGCAGCGCATAGCCCTTGGCGAACAGTCGATCGCGCTGCAGGAAGAGGCGCTCGGCCTCACCCGCCAACGCCGCGGCGCGGGCACCGCTACGGCGAGCGAGGTCACCCAGGCCGAAGGCCAGCTGGCCACCACCCGCGCCCGGCTCGCCCCGCTCAAGGCGGACCGCGACGCCTATCGCAATGCGCTTGCCGTGCTGACCGGCCAGGAACCCGGGGCCCTCGACGCCGCGCTGGGCACGTCTGGCGACATTCCCCTGCCTCCCGCCACGGTTGCCGTCGGCGATCCCGCCGGCCTGATCGCCCACCGCCCCGATGTCCGCCAGGCCGAGCGCACGCTGGCGGCGGACACCGCCCGGATCGGGCAGGCCGAAGCCGCGCGTTTCCCGCGCCTCTCGTTCATGGGCCTGATCGGCATCGGCGGCACCAAGTTCAGCGACCTCACCAATCTCGATGACTTTGTCGGGCTGGCCGCACCGCAGCTGAGCTGGAGCTTCCTCGATTTCGGCCGCAACAAGGCGAAGGTCACCAAGGCCGAGGCCGTGCGCGACGAGGCCGAGGCGCGTTATCGCGGCGCGGTGCTGACAGCGCTGCAGGACGCCGAGGATTCGCTTGCCCGCTACCGCGAGGGCCGCATCCAGGTCGCCGAACTCGCCCGCGCGCGGGACAAGGCGGCCGAGGCCGAGACGCTCGCCGCCCAGCGCTTTGCCGCCGGAACCGCCACCCGCATCGCCCTGCTCAATGCCCGCAGCGACCGCAACAGCGCCGAGCAGAACCTCGTTTCTGCCCGCGCCCAGCTGACGGCGGGTTATGTCTCGATCCAGAAGTCACTGGGGCTGGCCTGGAAGTAAGAGTGGGGGCGCCCGGTCGCCGGCGCCCTCAAGTTGCTGAATTTGTGCTGCGTCTTTCCAGCATTGTCACTTGACAGATGGCCCCGTGACCGGAACTCATCGGCCTGAATTGGCGAGAGGGATCGGTCACGGATGCGCAGCTTCGGATGGAACGGCGCGGCGGCGCTGGCAGTGACGGCAGGCCTTGCGGTTTCCGGGGCATCCGGGGCGCAGGCGGATGAGGCCAATGCGCAAGGTGACGTTGCGATCACCATCTACAACAACGACCTCGCGCTGATCCAGGATACCCGCCAGCTCTCGCTGCCTGCGGGCCGCAGCAAGCAGGACTTCCCCGACGTTTCCGCCGCGATCCGGCCCGAAACCGTGTCGATCCAGGCCGAAGGCGCGGGCGTGGTCGAACAGAATTTCGACTATGATCTGCTCTCCCCGGACAAGCTGATGGACAAGGCGGTCGGCCAGAAGGTCACGCTCGTGCGCACCAATCCCGGCACCGGCGCCGAGACCAGCGAGCAGGCCGAAGTGCTCGCCAACAACAACGGCACGATCGTGCGGGTCGGCAACGGGATCGAAATCCTGGGCGGCCAGCGGGTGGTCTTCCCCAGCCTGCCGCCGAACCTGCGCGCGCGCCCCACGCTTTCCGTCACGCTCGACAGCAGCCGCGCGGGCCGCCGCCCGGTGACGCTCAGCTACCTGTCGCGCGCGTTCGGCTGGAAGGCGGACTATGTCGCCCTGTTCGACGAGAAGGCCGGAAAGCTCGACATGCAGGGCTGGATCACCCTGACCAATTCCAGCGGCACCGGCTTCGGCAATGCCCGCGTGCTGCTGGTCGCCGGGACACCGGCGGGCAGCGACGAGGACGAGGACGACGACGGCGATCGCTATCCACCCCGCCGCCCCTCGGGCAATCGCGCCGGTACCGAAAGCGCCCCGCGCGAGCGGCTGGGCGACTATTACGTCTATCCCATCGCGGCACGCACCACCGTCGCCAATGCCCAGCAGAAGCAGGTCGGCTTCCTCGACACCGCGGGCGTTCCCGCGACCAAGGGCTACACCTTCCGCAATGCCTGGTCCGGCCAGTCCGACAATCCTCAAAGCGCCGACACGGTGCTGCGCTTCTCCACGGCGAGGGCCGCCGGGCTGGGCGATGCGCTGCCCCAGGGGACGGTGCGCGTCTACATGCGCGATGCGCAGGGACAGCCGCAGTTCATCGGCGAAAACACCATTCCCCACACACCGATGGGATCGACGCTGGCGATCAAGACCGGCGAGGCCTTCGACGTCAAGGTCAAGCCCACCCTGGTCAGGCGCGAGCGGATCCAGAGCGACGAGTGGGAACGCAGTGCCCGCTACCGGGTCACCGTGAGCGGCAAGCCGCCCACGCTGGTTCAGGTCGAATCCTCGCCCACATACTGGCGCACGACGATGAGCTACACCCTCACCAACGCGCGCGCCGAACCGGTGACGGTCGAACTGGTGCAGGCCGGGCTCGACCGTAGCTGGAGCGGCTGGGACGTGCGCGTGCCCAGCGAAAGCCAGGCCGGCCAGCAGCGCTCGCAGGACGAGCGGGTGTGGATGGTGCCGGTGCCCGCGGGCGGCGAAGTCACCCTCACCGCCCAGTTCGACACGCGGTACTGACGCCCCGGTTGCCTGCGGCCATGCGCCTCCTGCTGCCTCTCGCCGCCCTGCTTCCAGCCCTGTTCCTGACCCTGTTCCCGGTCGGACCGGCTGCCGCGCAGGAGGTCGTCACCTCGGCTGCGCCCGACAGCGTGGCGGTGACGATCTACCGCGCGCCCTATCGCAGCCCCGGACAGGCCATGGACCTGGGCTGGCTGGAGGGCTATGCGCTGGTCACTGAAAAGCGCACGGTGGAGATACCCGAAGGCCGCGCGGTGATCCGCTTCGAAGGCGTGGCGGGCGGAATGCTGCCCGAAAGCGCCATTATCTCCGGCCTGCCCGACGGGGTGAGCGAAAAGAACCTCGACGCCGACCTGCTCTCACCCGGCAGCCTCTATGCACGCAGCCTCGGCCGCCCGGTCCTGCTGCGCCGCACCGATCCCATGAGCGGGCAGATCCGCGAGGAACGCGCGGTGATCCGCTCCGGCCCCGAAGGCGCGGTGATCGTGCAGACAAGCAAGGGCTTCGAAACGGCCAATTGCGGAGTCACGCAGGACGAACTGGTCTACGACGCGGTTCCCCCTGGCCTCTCCGCGCGGCCGACGCTCTCGGTCGAGACCGCCAGCACCGCCGCCCGGCGCGTGACGATCTCGCTCTCCTACCTCGCCTGGGGCTTCGACTGGCAGGCCAACTACGTGCTCAACATGGAAGGGGACGGGGCGGGGGCTGAAAGCGGCCAGAGTGCCCGGATGTTCGCCCGAATGTTCGCATGGGTCACGCTGGCCAACGCCGACCCCACCAGCTTTGCCGATGCCGAGGCGGCAGTGGTGGGCGGCAAGGTCAACTACAACAACGATGTCCCCAGTTCGCCGAGCGGGCAATCGCTGGAGTTCCACTGCTACTTCACCGCGCCGCCTCCGCTTGCGGCGGCCTATGCCCCGCCGCCGGTAGCCGACATCGTCGTCACCGCCATGAGCGCTCCGCCCCCGCCGCCACCTCCGCCTCCGCCGCCCGCTCCCGTCACCGTGCAAGAGGAAGGGCTTGGCGACCTCAGGCTCTACCGGGTGCCGATGCCGACCACGGTCGCCGCGATGGCGCAGAAGCAGGTGGCCATGTTCGAATTGCCCAGGGTCACGCTCTCCGCGCACCATGTCGCCGAATTCTGGTCGAGCCAGCGCGGCACGGTCCCGGTCACGCGCCATCTGCGCGGGCGCAATACCGTGAAGAACGGCCTCGGCCGGGCCTTGCCTGCCGGCCAGGTGGTCGTTTTCGAACCGCTGGCGGGACAGCCGATGCTCGCCGGACAAGGCATGCTGGACGATGCCGCGGTTGGGCAGGACATCGATATCGCTATCAACCGGGACAATCAGGTCACCGCCTCGCTCGCGGCGGTCGCTTCAGGCCGGGAAAGACACGGCAAGACGCAAGACGGGAAGGCGCAAGGCGGCAGGGCGGCCGACAGCGCCGCCCCGGCGTGGACGCAGACCCGCCTCACCCTTGCCAACGCGCACCCCTGGCCGATCCGCTTCGAGGCGAAGATCCGGCACCCGGCGGAAACCCGGATCGTGCCGATCAAGGCAAAGACCAAGGCACAGGTCGAGCTGCTGGGCACGCAGGCGACATGGAAAATCGTCATCCCGGCGCACGGCACCGCGCGCCTCGAATGGCGGGAGGTCAGGCCGAAATGAGCCGCCCAACCCCGTTCAGACCCGTGCCGATTGCGAAAAAACCACGTTTTCCACGATTCGACACGCCAAGTTCTGTGGGAGAAGCGGTGAAAGTTGCCGAGAGGACATAGCGGCAAGCCGCGCCGCCATCTATGAGAGTGAAGTTCGCAAGTGAAAGGAACGCTATGAACACGACGGATCTGGCCGAAAAGATTGCCGCAGCCAACGGCTCCACCAAGGCCGATGCCAAGAAGGCGGTTGAACTCGTCTTCGCTGCGATTGCCGACGCTGCTGCCGCCGGTGAAGAAGTCAACCTGCCCGGCTTCGGCAAGTTCAAGGTCAAGGAAAGCGCTGCCCGCGAAGGCCGCAATCCGTCGACCGGCGAGACGATCCAGATCGCCGCTTCGCGTAAGCTCGGCTTCACGCAGGCCAAGGCGCTCAAGGACAAGCTGAACGGCTGAAAGGCCCAAGGCTGAAACGGAAAAGGGGAGACGGGACGGCTGGTCCTGTCTCCCCTTTTTTCGTTGAAGATCCGCGGATTTCCGGGGAACTTCAGTCCTGCCCCAGCCAGTTGCGGAGCAGGAAATTGGTCTGCTCGGGATGCTCCAGCGCGGCCATGTGGCCGCAGGCGGCGATCTCGTGATAGCGCGATCCCGCCACCCGCTCGTGTATCTCGCGGGCGTGATCGGGCGGGGTGATGCGGTCCCCGTCACCCACGACCACCATGGTCGGCACGGCGATCTTGGCAAGGCCGTCCAGCGAATCCGGGCGGGTCATGATCGCATGCTGCTGGCGGATGAACGCCTCGCCGCCCACGCGCGAGGCCATGCCGCGCATCTCGTCCGCCACCGCCCCGGTGGTGTGATCGGGATGGACAAGCTGGCCCAGAAGCTTGTGCGTAACGCCGACGAACTTGCCGCGGCGCAGTGATTCGATGGCCACGCGGCGCTGTTCGGTCCGCTCCGGGCTGTCACCGCGCGCGCTCGAATTGATCAGCGCCAGGCGCGAGACACGTTCCGGCGCACGGCGCATGATCTCCAGCGCGACGTAGCCGCCCATCGACAGGCCGACGAGCGAGAAGCGCGACGGCGCCACCGCCAGCGTGCGTTCGGCCATGGCGCTGACGGTGTCGTCCAGCGTCAGGTCCGCGACCATCGGTGCGGCGACGTCGGCCAGCGCATGGATCTGACGGCGCCACAGGGCCTGGTCGCAAAGCAGGCCCGGCAGGAACACCACCGGCTCCAGCGCCGATGTCCGCTGGGGGGCTTCCCAGTTCCAACCGGCGTGCATGCGCGCGCTGCTCCCGCTTGCGGCAACACCCGCTGTCCTGCCCATATCGATCGCCAAGCTCGCCATATCAAATCTCCTGACGGCGAAATGCGCTTGCGCGGGCCATCTGTCCAATTCATGATAAAGGCGATCTTGATACTTTTAATGCATGATGATGGGTGCGCGCACCGTGGAACTTCGACATATCCGCTATTTTCTCGCCGTCGCCGAGGAACGGCACTTCACCCGCGCCGCCCAGCGCCTCGGCATCGGACAACCGCCGCTCAGCCATCAGATCAAGGATCTCGAGGCGGAAGTGGGCACCCCGCTGTTCCACCGCATTCCCCAGGGGGCCGAACTGACCGACGCGGGACGCGCCTTCGCGGAACGGGTACGCCCGATTCCCGCCATCGTCGCGGACGCGGTGAGCGCGGCAAGACGCGCGGCGGCGGGGGAAACCGGCAGCATCCGCGTCGGCTTCACCGGATCGGCCGCCTTCAACCCGCGCGTGCCGCAGGCGATCCGCATCTATCGGCGGCGATTTCCCGATGTCGAGCTGAGCCTGGCCGAGCACAATTCGATCGGTCTGGTCGAAGGTCTGAAGAACGGCAGCCTCGACGTGGCCTTCCTGCGCCCCGACGCGGTGGACAAGCGCGATCTCCGGCTGTTCCACCTTGCCGACGAGCCGCTGATCGCGGCGCTGGCCTCGGCCCGCATGCCGCATGGCGAGCCGATCTCGCTCTCGCAGCTCGCCCACGACCCGTTCATCCTGACCCCGCGCGCGCTCGGCCCGACACTGTTCGATGCCACGCTCGAAGGCTGCCGCCGCGCCGGGTTCGAGCCCGTGCTGGGTCAGTCCGCCCCGCAGGTTGCCTCGGTCCTTGCGCTGGTGGCAGCCGAACTCGGCGCGGCGCTGGTGCCGGAATCGATGCGTGAGGCCTCGTTCAAGGGCGTGACCTATCACGACCTCGAAGGCGATTCCCCGATGGTCGCGCTCGCGCTCGCGACCCGCGCGGACGAACGCTCGCCCACGGTCGCCGCCTTTGTCGCCGAGGCCCGCTTCCCGAGCGAGCCGGACGCCGCCTGACCGCGAGCGCCGCCGGGTCGATCAGCCGATGAAGCGCCAGCGCAAGGTTTCACCGGCGTGGAACGGCACCAGGGTGATATCGCCGTCCACGATCTTTTCCGGAACGCTGACCTCTTCGCGCTGCAAGGTAACCGTGCCCTCGTTCAGCGGCAGGCCGTAGAAACGGGGGCCGTGTTCCGAGGCGAACCCTTCGAAGCGGTCCAGCACGCCCTCTTCCTCGAAGACCTGCAGATAGCTTTCGAGCGCGTAGGGTGCGTTGAAGATGCCGGCGCAGCCGCAGGCCGATTCCTTGCGGCCGATCTCGTGCGGGGCGCTGTCGGTGCCGAGGAAGAACTTGGGCGAACCCGATACCGCCGCCTTGCGCACGGCCAGGCGGTGCCGCTCGCGCTTGGCGACCGGCAGGCAATAGGCATGGGGCCGGATGCCGCCATCGAAGATCGCGTTGCGGTTGATGATGAGGTGCTGCGGGGTGATCGTCGCGCCGATCTGCGGCCCGCTTTCCGCCACGAAGTCAGCCGCTTCCGCCGTCGTGATATGTTCCAGCACGATCTTGAGCGCGGGATAGTCGCGCACCAGCGGCGCCAGGATCTGTTCGATGAACACCGCCTCGCGGTCGAAGATGTCGACCTCGCGGTGCGTGACCTCGCCGTGGATCAGCAGCGGCATGCCGATGCGCTGCATCGTTTCCAGCACCCCGGTCAGCTTGCGGATGTCGGTGACGCCGTGGGCCGAATTGGTGGTGGCATGGGCGGGATAGAGCTTGCAGGCGGCAAACACGCCTTCCTCATAACCGCGCGCGATCTCGGCCGGATCGGCATCGTCGGTGAGGTAGAAGACCATCAGCGGGGTGAAGTCCATCCCCGCCGGCACCGCGCTGACGATGCGGTCGCGATAGGCCAGCCCCGCCGCGACGTTGACGACCGGCGGCGTCAGGTTCGGCATGACGATGGCGCGCGCGAACTGGCGCGCGGTATGGCCGACGACCGCTTTCAGCATCTCGCCATCGCGAAGATGCACATGCCAATCGTCCGGGCGGCGGATCGTGATCTGGGTTGTCATGGGCTTGCCTCTAGCCCTCCGCAATGCCCGCGTCGATGGTGTTTTGCAGTCCCATCGCGCCGTTCCACCGCCGGCATGCCGGAAGGCCTCAAGCGGCGGCCGACGGCTTTCCGGCACGGGCAAGCAGCCCGTCGATGCCGGGGCCAATGGCAACTTCCTCGATCTCCAGGAGGCCGTCGGCAAATCCGGCGGACAGGAACGCGGTGCGCAGGCTCCCGGCGTCATACAGGCGGTGCAGGCCCTCCCGCGCAAACGCCCAGCCTTCCATGGTATGGCGCGCGGTCACATAGGCAACCATCCTGCCGCCGCCGCGCAGCAGGCGATGCATCGCACGCAGCATGCCCTGTCCGTCATCGTCGAAATAGAGAACATTGAGGGCGAGCACGCCATCCAGGCTTGCCGAGGGCAGCGGCAGGTCGGCGAGCGATGCGGTCAGATAGCGGGCCCGCGCGCCCAGACGGCGCCGGGCGGCGGCGATCATCGTCGGCGAAAGGTCGGCGCCGATCAGCCGGCAATCCGCGCGGCCAAGCATGTGCGCCATCGCCGCCCCGGTGCCGCAGCCTGCGTCGAGGATGGTTTCCCCTGCGGCCGGTGCCAGCAGGTCCACCGCCCGTTGCATCGGCCTGCGATTGGCAATGTCCATGGCCCGCCCGAGCCAGCGACCGTATCGGCCGCGCGGATGGGCCAGTTGACCAGCAAGCGCGCGCGCCAGGCTCATGGCCGCAGGAAGCCGGGTTCACGGGGCACGATCGCGCGCATCACGCGGCCTTGCCCAGCAACGCCCGCACCTCGCGCCGCCGCCCGGCGTCCCAGACCGGACGCGCGGCATCATGGGGCGCGCGCAGGGCCTTCTGCAGATAGGCGCGCGCGCCGGCCTTGTCGCCCTGCTTGAGCAGGTAGTCGCCATAGAAATAGTTGGAATCGAGCCCATTGGGATCGACCGACAGGGCCTGCTTAAGCAGCCTCGCCGCCTTGTCGTCATCGCCCCAGGCCAGCGGCGACCCCGGCACCTTGTAGTAGAGCACGCCCAGGCTGAGCGCCGCCCCGCCCTGCGCGGCGCGGGGGTCTATCGCATAGGCCCGCGCGATCAGGTCGCGGGCCTGCGTCGCCAGGCCCAGCTTGTGGAAGAAGTTCGCGCGGTTGGCCTGCTCGCTGGTGATGATGCCCTGCCACAACAGCGGCTCCGCCCGTCCCGGATAACGCGCGACGATCACCGCCGCCTGATGCGCCAACTGGTCGAGCGCCTTGGTCTGGGTGCTGGATCCCTGCACTTCGTACGTGATGTGGGCCCAGCCATCGTTCACCGCCTTGACGTCGGAGGCCAGGTCGGCGTGGGCGGCGACCGGCATGGCGGCAACCGCGACGGGGGCAAACAGGAAGCTCATCAGGGTTTGCTTGCGCATGGTAACGCGTCCTCTCTGTTCCAGGATTTACAGTCAGCCGAATTCGGCCTGTGCCTTGCGGATCTGGGGCGACAGGCCAGCATCGACGAGTTTGGGGGAAATGGCGTTGAGCGCGGCGTAGACGCGCTCCATCGCGCCGATGCTCACGGTCTCCTTGCGCGCTGCGATGGCCGCGACGATCCGCTGCGCCACCCATTCCGGCGCATCCGCCTTCATGCCGGCAAGCGTCAGGAAACGGTTCACCTCGCCATTGTTGAAGGCAGTGCGCGCGGCGCGCGGATTGATGTGAGTGACCGCCACGCCGCTGCCGAGCAGTTCGCGCCGAAGCCCCTGGCTCAGCGCCGCGAGCCCGGCCTTGCTGCTCGAATAGGCCGCGAACCATGGGTAGGGAATCGCCCCCAGGACCGAGCCGATGTTGACGATCTGCCCCGATCCGCGCCTGCGCATCGGCGGGGTCACCGCACGGGCGAGCACCGCCGGCACCAGCAGGTTGACCCGGTAGCACAGCGACAGGGCCTCGATCGGCTGGCTCTCGTGCAAACCGAAACGCATGACGCCGGCAATGTTGACCAGAATGTCCGGACAGTCCGCCGCCACTTGCCCGGCCAGCCCGGCGAGCGCGTCCTCGTCGGACAAGTCGGCTACGATCGAGCGGTCGCAGGCAGGGCACGGCGCCCGGTCGATCCCGGTGACTTGCGCCCCCGCCTCTCGCAGCAGCCGCGTCACCGGCATGCCGATGCCGCCCGCCGCGCCGGTGACGAAAACCCGCTTGCCTTCAAGCCGCGACATGATCGTCCTCCAGTGCGATCGACGCGAAGACCGCGCCGAACAGCCCGAACATCTCGCGCGCCATCGTCAGGATCGCGTCGCGGTCCTCCGCCCGCTCGAGCCCGTTCACCAGGCGCGCGAAGAAGGTCATGTGCTCCTGATCGAGCGCGCCATGCGAGGTAAGGTAGGTGAAGGCCTCGGGCGGCAATCCGAGATTGGCGGCAACCGCGCTCGCCCCGCGCTGGGCAAGCGCCACGCTCACGCTTTCGAGCACGTAGACCATGCCGAAGAAGCTCACCGGACTGCCCCCGGCAATGCGCGCATAGGCATGATCGACCATGGCCGCGGTCGCCGGATGGGGCCGGCTCGCCCGCGCCGCATCGGCATCGCCGCCCGCTGCGGCGATGTCGGCCAGGATCCATTCCTCGTGCCCGGTTTCCTCCTCGATATAGTCGTCGAGCGCCCGAACAAGGCGCGGCCGGTCCAGCAGACCGGCGCGGGCCTCGCGCATCAGCGGCACGGTGTGCCGCACATGGTGATAGGCCTGCTCAAGGTAATCGAGATAGGCGCGGCGCGAAATCGTGCCCGCCAACCCCGCGCGCACTTGCGCAATGGCGAGGAACGCGAGGCGATCTCGCCAGGTCGCAGCCTCCAGCACGTCGAAGAAGGAAGGCGCCCCCTCCAGCCAGACTTCGGCAATCGCCTTGCGCCTGAGGCGGCCGTTGCCGGTGAGAAGCCCCGCTGACGGCGTGAACGGCGCCACCTCCTGCCAGGCGGCGATGCGGGCATAGTCCGGCAAGGCGGCATTGGCGGCGGCCACGGCGGCGGAAAGATCGGCACCGGGATGCGCGGCAACCAGCAGGGCTTCGGGCCGAGGCTTGCCATCGCCGTGAACCATTGCCTGCGCCACGCCGGGCTGTGCCAGCAGCATCGTCTCCAGCCATTCGGGCGAGATGTTGCGCCCGAAGCTGGTGATGATCAGCGCCGACTTGCGCCCCTCGACCCAGAGGCGCCCCTGCTCATCGATCCGGCCGATGTCCCCCGTGGCCAGTGGCCCGGGAGCGCGCGGCTCACCGACGGTTCCCAGGAACATCTCCCCTTCCAGCAGGATCTCGCCGTCAGGCGCGATGCTCGCACGCATATGGCCGAGCGGGCGGCCAACCGAACCCGGCGCGTCGTCGTCCTCTGCCTCAAGCGCGACCACCGAGGCACATTCGGTAAGGCCGTAGCCCTGCCGGACCGGCAATCCCAGCGCACGGGCGCGGCCAAGCAGGTCGGCAGACACCCGCGCGCCTCCCACCGCCACCAGCGTCAGATCCGGCAGGCGCTGCCCGCTCGCTTCCAGCACGGCGACCAGGCCGGCAAGATATTCGGGCACCAGGATCAGCGACGAGATCCGCCAGTGCGCCAGCCTTTCGGCCATCCGCGCAAAATCGGGACGAAACGGATCGCCAAGGCCGATCTCGGCCTGCGGCGGGCATACATATGTGCCCCCGGCGATCATCGTCGCAAAAAAGCCCGCAACGGTTTCGAGCAGGATGCCCGGCGGCAGCAAGGCACAGTGACGGCCTGCATGGGCCCGCCCCACGGTCTCGACCACCGAACCGGCGACGCCGAGCATGTGCGCGGCCGAAAGACACACGCCCTTCGGCGTCCCCGTCGAACCGGACGTGAAGGTGATCCGCGCCGTCCCCGGGGGTAAAGGCGACGGCGCGGGTTGAGGCGTGCGGGCGCTTTCACCCGGCACACCGCAAACGGAAAGGGCGTGGTCGGCCTGAGCCTCGGAAAAGAACCGGGGCAACGACAGGACCGGAATGCCGGCTTCAAGCAGGGCCAGTTCGAGCACCGCCATGTCGGTGCCGTGATCGCCCCTCATGACGTGGGCGCGCGCCGGAAGCGTGGCTGCCAGGAGAGCCAGGCGCGCTTCGACCAGACGAACCAGTTCCGCCCAGCCCAATGCCGGTCCGGCACAAGGGTCGATCGCGATCGCTTCGGGCGCGCGGGCAGCATGGCCGCGCAGGGTTTCGAGCAGGCCGCTCATGCCGCCAGACTCCGCCGGCGGGCGAAAAAGGCCGCAATCGCGCGCTGCCCTTCATCGATGAGCCCCGCGCAGACCCACGGATCGCGATCGTAGTAGCGCCCCCAGGAGGCGGCCTGCCCGGCCCGGCTGGCATCGGCGGGGGCAAGAAGCAGCATCGGCACTCCGATCCGGGAAAACATCCGGCGCAGTTCAAGGGTCAACGTTGCCACCGCCACCTCGCACTGGCTGCCCAGGTCGTTGGCCGCCGCGCCCCACAGCGCGATCAGCGACGGCGCGTCTTCAGCGGCGAGGTTGCCGATTTCCAGCACCGTCTCGCGGCGCACATCCTGCCCCAGCGCATGCGACAGGATCTGCTCGACCGGCGCATCGAGATAGCGTTCCAGGAACAGGGGATGTGCCCCGGCGCGCCGATAGCCAAGCGCCGCCTTGACCACCCCGCCCCGCGATTGCGTCATCATGTTTTCGTACGCTGGCTGTACGTGTGCCCCGTGGGCTTCCCGAAACCGGCGTCGGACCAGTTCGGCAGGCGCTGTATCGTGCATTGACCGCTCCTCGGCATTCAGGAGTTAGACGCCGGCCCTGCCCGCCTTCCGCAGTCGTCCACGGGAATTTTCGTCTACTCGGGTAATTGCCGGTAGCGCGCAGCCGCGC
>NZ_JAPCWC010000047.1 GCF_026420865.1 Novosphingobium clariflavum
ACAGCCACAGACAACATCAGTTGTATATACAGGTCAACAGTATTTTTCCTGTTTTTCCAATACCTTATTCTCGTGAAATTTAGATATAGATATAGCTATAATACGCACGCCAGACGTCGAACCCTCATGACTGAAGAGATATTTTTGCGAGCGCTCATTTGCAAAGCTGCTGAGATAGGAGATAGAATATCATATCGTAATACAGCCTCGCACGCTTCGATTTGATGATCGGGACATTTGGCCGGCAAGAATGCGAAGCGGCATGATCACATGTTATTGGTGTCGGCGTGATATACCTAGGTATAGCGCTAGAGATGCTCCGGGAACATTAGTCCTTTGCTGAGCTTGCACGCGCCAGGGAAAGTAATACCGATGCGGACCGCATTTGATCCTCGTTTCCTGGATGTGTCGCGCCTTCTTCCGGATTGAGCCGCAGGTTCGCCTTTTGAGGCAGATGAAACGACTCCTGACGAAACGTCGTGCGACGAGTCCGGCGACCTGAGATCGTCGCGCAGCCACTGGGTCACTTGGCGATGATCCAATCCGGTTCGGCAGTGGCGGCGCAGTCCTCGAACGTCGATCGCATCCGCGGAGCCGACAGGCCGGCTTGTGCATGAGCCGCCCTGATTTTGCCGCTGGGCAGTACGGCAGGTTGCGAAAAATGCTTGCTGTGTCCCGGTCGGCGCGCGGGCGTGCAGCTCGCGCCTCGCACGATCACACGCGCAGCAGTCGCCCCACCGCCCGCATGATCGTCGCCCGGCGCGCCGCGTGCTCGGCAGCGTCGCGTGCAGCTCCGGTCATGCACCAGAGCTGGGTGAGGGCGGCGACAAGCCGGACGACATCCAGGGGCGTGAAGTCGGCGACGATCCGCCCCTCGGCCTGCGCCGCTGCGATCCCGTCCAGCTTCTCCCCGAGAAGGACCTCGCCGGCCGGGAGCATCAGAACATCCTGGCCACGCTCCAAATGATGCCAGGTCAGCAGCCTCCACAGGCGCGGGCGTTCGACCAGCAAGTCATAGGTGCGCCCCGCATAACCCTCAAGATCATTGGGATCGAAGCGATCGGCCTGCGCCGCGTCCATCACTTCCTGCGTCAGCGCGGCATCGAAGAGCGCCTCCTTGTCCCCGAAATAGGTGTAGAGCATCGGCTTGCTGATACCCGCCGCCTGCGCAATCCGGTCGATCCGCGCGCCCGCCAGCCCATGGGACGCGAACTCCTCGGTCGCTGCAGCCAGGAGCGTCTCGCGGCTCTGTGCGGCATTCCGCCGGGTTCGTTGCTTCATCACACCTCCAAGCATTGACGCATTCCAGGTTTCAAGTTACCTACCAGTTGGTAATATATGGAGTAACATATGTCCAATCACTGGTTTCTCACGGGCGCGTCCAGCGGCATCGGCCGCCATCTGGCCGAACTGATCCTGGCCGCTGGCGACGACCTTACCGCGACGGCCCGCAAGCCCGAAAGCCTCGATGATCTCGCGGCGAAATATCCGAGCCAGCTGCGCGTCGAAGCGCTCGACGTCACGGTCAAGGACGATATTGCTGCGGTCGTGGCCCGGGCGCAGGCGCGTCGACCCGTCGATATTCTGGTCAACAACGCCGGCGGCGGCGTGATCGGCGCCACCGAAGAGATGTCGGACGCCGAGGTCGAAGGCCAGATCGCGCTCAATCTCATGGCGCCCATCCACATCACCCGCGCCTTTGTCCCCGCCATGCGGCTGCGCGGGAGCGGCCGGATCATCCAGATCTCCAGCGCTAGTGGTCAGGGCTCGCTTCCGACGAGCAGTCTCTATCATGTGGCCAAATGGGGCCTGGAGGGCTTCAGCGAATGCCTCCACCAGGAGCTTGAACCCTTCAACCTGTTCGTGACACTGATCGAGCCGGGCGGGGCGCGCACCAGCTTCAGCCACAATCTGCAATTCGCCAGCGAGATCGCCGCGTATCGCGATACGCCCGCCGGCCATATCCGCAAGATGTTCGAGACCGCCGGAAACGAGCTCTACACGCTCGACCCGCAAAAGATCGCGCAAGCGATCGTTGATGTCGCAACCAGCGACCATCCGCCGCTGCGCGTGACTCTGGGGGGTGACGCTTTCGGCGTTGTCCAGGCGGCGCTGCAATCGCGGCTCGCCTTTCTGCAGTCCCAGGAAGCGCTCGCGCGCTCGGTCGCTTTCGACAGTTGAGCTTTTCCGTCTTCCAGCTTTCGTCTCCGCGCGGTGCGACGCGCCTCACCGGGGCCCGGCAACCCTGTCGTCAGCGCCGTTATCCGATACTTAGGTATAGTCATCCGACACGATTGCAGAGGCGCCACACGGGCAATCGCTTGGTACCATCGCAAGAGAGGAAAACCCTCGCGGTCGCCAATCAAGGGTGCGCAGACCTTCGCAGTCTGCGTGCCCTTGATGTGGCAGCGCGCCGCCCAGCCACGCGCGTCATGAACGGGAGCGGCCTTCTGCGAAACCCAACGCTCCGCCGCATTTTCTATAAGCTCTCGCTCGAATTGCTGCGCGCCGCCTTCTTCTTCCTGCGATTGGGCTTGAAGAATGACGAGTGTTTGTGCGCGCGTCTCAATAGGCGAGGCACACGGCTTCCGGTCGCCGCCGCCGTTCTTTGTCACAATGGCAAACGGCTACGGCCGGCGACCCTGATCGATCCGGCGTGCGAGCACGTCGGCAAGGATGACTTCGTGTGGATCAAAATGTCCCAGCCCAGCGAAACAGAACTTGCCGACATCGCCGGGAATTACGGCCTTCACCCGCTTGCCATGGAAGGTGCCGACAACGGCCACCAGATTTCGAAGCTCGACGATCACATGCTCAGGGTTGAGAGCGCCATCACCGGCATCCGCGACATCCTGATCTCGGTGTTCGAGGCGAGTCACCTGCTCGAACAGCAGCGCCAAGGTGCGATCACCCGTTAGCTTGCCGCCCGGGCTGCGATCCTCGCGGTGCCTACCGCGATTGCCGGAATCTACGGCATGAATTTCGAGAATATGCCCGAACTGAAGACGCAATGGGGATATTTCGTCATCCTCGGCGTCATCGCTGCGGTCTGCATTGGGCTCTACATCCGGTTCAAACGTAGCCACTGGCTTTGACGGCGCAGATCGGCTTTCCACATCGCGCCGGGCTGAGGCTGCCGGGGGCCGGCCGCCATAACTCAATGCTTTCGCAGAACCTCGGCGCGGTGCCGGTCCAACGCATCGAGCAAAGCCCTGCCGATCAAAGGCTTTGCGAGAACGTGATCGAAGCCCGCCTCGGCGGCCCGCCAGGCCAGCAGCGTGTCGTGAAAGCCTGAGATCATGATGGCGCGTCCCGACCATCCGATCTCGCGAAGGTGACGCAGCATCGCGAATCCGTCGATGTCGGGCATGCGATAGTCGAGGATGACGCAGTCTGCCTCCTTCGCGCGGGGGTCGGCCAACAGCGCGTGGCCGGTCGTATATCCCCACACGGCATAGCCGCGCGATCTCAGCAGCAGCTGGAGGCCACGCCGCACGCCGGGATCGTCGTCGGAGACGAGGATGGTGTATCTGCCATCATGCTGAGTGGAACGGACCGATGGCATTGCGAGAAGCGGACACCCGTGTGACGATTGCACCATCGATCGCATATCGCGCCTCGTCCCGTCGCTACGTAGAGGTCGCAGTCACTTCGGCTTGCGGCCCATGCCCGCGGCAAAGGCGATCCGCAGGGCTTCGGACAAATTGCGGACCTCGAGCTTGGCCATCAGGCTCGCGCGATGGACCTCGACCGTTCGCGATGAACAGCCCAGGTCATAGGCGATCGTCTTATTGGGCAGGCCGTTCGCCAGCCCTTCCAGCACTTCACGCTCCCGGGGCGTCAGTGCAGCGACCCGCACGCCGGCTTCAGAGGTTTCCAGAGTGCGAAAGTCGACATCGTCGAGACGCGCGAACGCGCGGCTGACGGCGCCGAGCAGGGCGGCTTTCTCGAAGGGCTTCTCGAGAAAGTCGACCGCGCCGCCTTTCATGGCCTGCACCGCAACCGACACGTCGCCATGGCCGGTCAGGACGATGACCGGCATATTGACCCCGCGTGCTGCCATGGCGGCCTGAACCTCGAGACCGTCCATCTCGGGCATGCGCACGTCGAGGATGACGCAGCCGACGGCCGCCGACTTCGCCTCCTTGAGAAACTCCACGCCCGAGGCATAGGTCACGACGTCGTAGCCCGCGGTCTTGAGCGCAAAGCTCGCCGCCTTGCGGATGCTCTCCTCGTCGTCGACCAGATGGATGACGCGTCTATCCCCCATGTTCCTCCTCCGCCCGCGCATGGATCAAGGTAAAATGAAAGCGCGCGCCGCCGCGGTCGGGGCGCTCCATCCAGATACGGCCCCCATGCGCTTCGATGATGGTCCGGCAGATCGAAAGGCCGAGGCCCATGCCGTCGGCCTTTGTCGACTTGAACGCCGTGAAGAGCTGCTCCCGGACCTCGTCGGCGATGCCGGGGCCGGTATCCGCCACGGTCACCTCGATCAGCCCGTCAGGGCGCAACCTGGTCGCCACCTTGAGGTCGCGAACCGGACACTCCGCCATCGCCTCGATGGCATTGCGCATCAGGTTGACCAGCACCTGCTGGATCTGCACCCTGTCGACGAGGACCGGCGTCGCGGCGGGATCGACTGCAAAGAAGCTGCGGATGCCGCGCTCGCGGGCGTCGACCAGCGCGAGCTGGCTCGCCTCGGCGATGACCCGCGGCAGCTCGTGGAGGCTCTTGTCGACCTCGCCGCGGGCGACGAAATCGCGCAGGCGCCGGACGATATGGCCGGCCCGCAGCGTTTCCTGTGCCGCATCATCCATCAACGACCGTAGCGACACGAAGGGTTCGTCGTCCCGCTCGTCGAGCATGTCGCGGATCGTCTCGAGATAGAGCGCGACCGCGGCAAGCGGCTGGTTGAGCTCATGCGCGAGGGTCGAGGCCATCGTGCCCATCGCGCTCAGCCGGGAGACATGGACCAGCTCTGCCTGCAGTTCCTTGAGCCTGAGCTCATCCTGCTCCTTGGCGGTGAGATCCCGGATGAAGCCGGTGAACAACCGCTGCCCGTCTTCACCGGCCTCGCCAACCGACAGCTGCATCGGGAAGGTCGAGCCGTCGCGGCGCTGGCCGACCACGACGCGGCCGAGGCCGATGATCCGGCGCTCGCCGGTCTGGAGATAATGCGCGATATATTCGTCGTGCCGGTCGCGATCGGGCTGGGGCATCAGGCAGGAGACGTTGCGGCCGACGAGCTCGGTTTCCGAATAGCCGAACAGGCGTTGGGCGGCCGCGCTGAACGACGTGATGGCGCCGGTCTCGTCGATGATGATCATCGCATCGGGGACGGTCGCCAGGATCGACTGGAGATGCTGCTCGCGGGTCTCGATTGACGCCCGGACCGCCGCCTCGTCGGTGACATCGCGACTGATGCAGGCAAAGCCTCGATGTGCGTCGCCTTCGAACAGGGCGCTGATCGTCAGGCGCGCGAGATATTCCGCGCCGTTCTCGCAGACCCGCCACGCTTCGCGCTCCAGCGTGCCTTCGTGAAGGGCGGCCGCCAGGTCTGCGCACGGGCGGCCGGCCGCAATCTCGTCGGGCGGGTAGAACAGGTCATGGGGCTGTCCCAAGACGCGATCGAGGGGCCAGCATTCGGCACGCTCGCCTTCTTCATTATAGCTCAGCACGATCCCGGCAGGATCGAGCAGCGTCAGGACGTGGCCGCCAGCCTGTCGCAGGAACAGCGGCGCAAGCCGCGCTACGTCGCTGGCAATCTCGTCCGGCCCGCGCCTCGTGTCGACCATCGTCCCGGCTCACATGCCTGGCCGGGCGCACGGATCCGGGCGTAGCCCGACCGTGCCACTCAGCGCCGCGCGAGTATGGCCTTCATCTCGTCGATTTCCTGCCGCTGCGAGCGCTTGATCGCTTCGCAAAGCCGGATGACTTCCGGATCGCTGAGCTTTGCTTCCTGGCACATCAGGATCGCCCCGGAATGATGCGGGATCATCGAGCGCAGAAAGGCCGTGTCGCCGATCGTGGTCTGGGTGCGGATGAGCGCAAAGCTGCCGAAGAAGGCGACCAGCGACGCGGCGATCAGCGCGATGTTGGCGGCTTTCGACGCGAACATGTGCCGCATGGCGACGATCATCAGCACCACCATCGGCGCGACCATCATCAGCGTCATGTAGAGCATGTTGAGGTTGTTGTAGAAGCTGTCGAGCCCGTCGATCATGACGAACATCACCAGATACATGATGACGCCGCTGATGACGGTCTGAACGGCAAGGCTCCAATAGGCGCCCATCTTCCGGGTGTTCATGTGGGACGAATGGTCCATGGCGTATCTCCTTCGCTCGGCGCCGGCCGACCTGGGTATGAGTGTAACGCCCCGCTCTCCTGTTCGCCCCCGCCATCAGCCGTCCTGATGCTAAAACCAGAAGCGAACGCCGGCGACGAAGCTGGTCGCATGGACGTCCTCGCCGGCAAGCCTCGACAGCCGCGCCGTGTCGCCGGCTTTGCGCAGATAAGAGACGCCGATATAGGGTGCGAACTGGCGGCTGAACTCATAGCGCAGGCGCGCGCCGAGCTCTATGTTGACCAGCCCCGAACCGATGTCGTTCTCCGGAATATCCTGCGCGGCGAAATTGACCTCGGCGCGCGGCTGCAAGATCAGGCGCTGGGTAATGCGCTGGTCGTAATAGCCCTCGACCCGGCCCAGAACATCGCCCTTGGTCGAGAGGAACAGCGCGCCTTCGACTTCGAACATGCCGGGAGCCAGGCCCTCGACGCCGACCGTCGCGTAAGTGCGGTCGGGCCCGCGGCCGAAGTCCTGGCGGATACCGCCCTGAAGATTGAAATAGGGGTCGATGGCCCGGCTATAGAGCACCTGCACCTCCGCGCTGTCGATGCCGCGGCCGAACTCGCCTTCGCCCTCGCTCTTGAGCCAGAGCCGATTGATATCGCCGCCGTAAAAGCCTTCGCCATCCCAGCGATAGCCATCGCGACCGCTATGCGCTTGATACTCGAACAGGTTGAGCAGCACCTGCCCGAAATTGTTGCCGCCGCTGTCCTTCATCATGATGTCGCGTGAGCGCGCCATCTCGGCGCCGGGAAAATCACGATCGGCGAAGTGGTCGCTGGGGGGAGGCGGCGGGGGCGCATTGCCGGCCGGAAGCGCCGTGCCGGTCATTTGCATGCCGGGCATGGCGGTCTGGCCATGCTGCGAATGGTCCATCCCGGGCATGTCCGGCATCGCGCCGTCCTGATGCTGGGAGTGGTCCATGCCCGGCATGTCCGGCATCGCGGGAGACGCGGGTTGCGGCTGACCGGCCGCATCTCCCTGCGGCGCAGGACTGGCCTGGTGCTGCGAATGGTCCATCGCCGAGGTGGCGTCTGGCGCTGGTGTCTGAGCGCGCGGCCTGGCGGCGGCCTTGTCCTTCTTCTTCTCCTGCGCCGGCGGCACCTCGCCCGGCGGCGCCATGCCGGGCATGCCGTGCATTGAATGATCCTGGGCAAAGGCGGGCGCGGCAGCGAAAAGGGCGATCGCGCTCACCAGCGGCGTGAGGATGCGGGTCATTACGCGTCTCCCTTCGGACGGACGCTCACGACCCGCATCATCCCGGCATGCATGTGGTAGAGGAGATGACAGTGGAAGGCCCAGTCGCCGACCGCGTCGGCGGTGAAGTCCCAGGTCACCTTGCCGCCGGGCTGGACGATTACCGTATGCTTGCGTGGCGCATGATCGCCATGCCCCGTCACCAGCTCGAAAAAATGCCCGTGAATATGGATCGGATGCCCCATCATCGTGTCGTTGATGAGATTGACGCGCACCCGCTCGCCTTCGATGAAGGGGATCGGCTCGTGATGGTCCGACATTTTTTCGCCGTCGAACGACCACATGAACCGCTCCATGTTGCCGGTGAGGTGAATGTCGATGCTGCGGCTCGGCGCGCGCACGTCCGGATTGCGATCGAGCGCCATCAGGTCCCTGTAGACAAGCACCTTGTGGCCGACGTCGGCGAGGCCCTGGCCGGGCTCGCCGGTGCGGTCGACGGGCATCGGCGAGATGGTCTGGACGCTCGGGTCGCGCTTCACCTGCGGCGCGTTCGAGAAGTCTCGCATCTTCATCGACCCCATCGCGTGCCCGCCATGGTCCATGCCCGCCATCTGGCCATCGGCGCCCATCGCGCCGTGGTCCATCCCGCTCATCGCGGAATGATCCATCCCCGAATGATCCATGCCTGCCATGGCGCTATTGTCCATGGTCGCCATCGCTGCCGCCGCGCCGGTCGCGAGGCGCGCGGACGCGTTCTTCTCGGCCGTCGGATCGACGCCCCGCATAGCGCCGCCCGACATGTCCATGCCTTCCATGCCCGGCATCGAGGACATGTCCATGCCCATGTCCTTCATGTCGGCGAGCGGCCGTTTGCGTAAGGGGGGAACCTCGCCGGCCATGCCGGCGCGCGGCGCGAGCGTGGCACGCGCCATGCCCGAGCGGTCGATCGCCTCGCCGACAAGGGTGTAGGCCTTGTCATCGCCTGGGCTGACAACGACGTCGTAGGTCTCGGCAACACCAATCTGGAACTCGTCGACGGTGACCGGCACCACATTCTGCCCGTCGGCCTGGACGATGGTCAGCGGCAGGCCGGGGATGCGGACGTTGAAGGTGGTCATCGCCGACGCATTGATGACCCGCAGCCGCACCCGTTCGCCCGGGGTGAAGAGCGCGGTCCAGTTGTCCATCGGACCATGGCCGTTGACGAGATAGGTGTAGGTGGATCCGGTCACATCGGAGATGTCGGCCGGGTCCATCCGCATCTGGCCCCAGTCGAGCCGGTCCTTGAGCGGCTGATCCTTGCCCGACAGGAGCCCGGCCAGGGTCTGGCGCTGGAAATTGAAATGGCCGGGGTTGACCTTGAGGCGCCGGAAGATCGCCTGCGGCGAGAGCGCGCTGTGATCGGCGAGCACGATGACATGCTCGCGGTCATAGGCGACCGGATCGGCACCGGCGGGATCGATGATGATCGGGCCGTAATGGCCTTCCTGTTCCTGCAGGCCTGAATGGCTGTGGTACCAGTAGGTGCCGCTTTGCACGACGGAGAACTGGTAGAGGTAGTTCGAGCCCGGCTTGATGCCCGGAAAAGACACGCCCGGCACACCGTCCATATTGGCCGGCAGGATCAGCCCGTGCCAGTGGATCGAGCTGTCCTCCTCCAGCTGATTGATGACGTTGAGCCGCACGCGCTGGCCCTCGCGCAGCCGGATCAGCGGGGCGGGGACCGTGCCGTTGAGGCCGATTGCCCGGAACTTGCGCCCGTCGATGGTCATCGACTGCCGGGCGATGGTGAGCGTAATGTCTTCGCCCGACACGGTCGGCAGCGTCGGTCGCATCCCCGGCGAGATCGTCTGCGCCCAGGCCGGCAGCCAGGCTGACAATGCTGCGCCGCCGCCGGCGAGGGCCGCGCCGCGGAGGAACTGGCGGCGGTCGAGAGCAGAAATCATTCGGTTGTCTCAGCTTTAAGAAAGAGGGCGTACCTATTGGGAATACGCAGCATGGCCTCATCCCCCTCAAACTTTCTTTAATATTTCCGAAAGGCGTGCCCTAGCTCGATAGAGGCGCGTTTCGACCGCCTTCTGGCTGATCCCGAGAATTTCGGCGGTTTCAGCTTCCGATTTCTCGTCGATCGTACGCAAAATAAGCGTGTCCTTGAGGGAAGACGGCAGGGCAGCAATCGCTTTCATTGCTTGCGCGAGCTGCTGTTCGGCCCCGATCGCCTGATCGGGCAGCGGTGCGTCGTCGGCGACGCCGTCCGCCTCGCCGAGCGGTAGGGCTAGGGCAAAGAAATTTCGAACCGCTCGCCGACGCCGCCAGTCATGGCATTTGTTGATGACAATCCGGGACATCCAGACCTGGAAGGGTCGGGTTACGTCATAGCGGTTGAGTGCGGCAAAGGCCGCGACGAAGCTCGCCTGGGTGACATCCAATGCCTCATCCATAGATCCGACATGGCTGCGCACGAGCCGGTGAACCCAACCTTGATGCCGGCGGACCAGCTCGCCATAGGCCGCTTGCCGGCCTCCAAGCGCCAGAGCCGCGAGCTCCCCGTCCGAGCAGTCGGGGAGGCACGCGGTCATTCGGATTTGGCCGTCAGCGCTTTCACCACGGCGTCGTCGAATTTGTCCGTCTGATCCGGGCGCAGCACGGCCCGCATCGCGAAGATATGCTCAAGTGTTTCTTTCTGCAGCGCGCCCATGGCCTGGTGCGAGCGATCCACCGCAGTTGCGACTTGCGGGCCATAGCCATGCTCCGCTTCGATCGCTTCCGCGAGACGCGCATTGTCGGCGCGCAATTCGGCCTCCAGCGCTTGACGCCGGATCGCGTAGTTCTTCTCGATTGTCTCGAGTCGGCTGTGTTGCGCTGAATTCAGCTTCAGATCGCGATGGAGCAGCTCGTGCAGCTCATTTTCGACCGGGCGCACTGGAACCACATAGACGCGGCCAATGACAACGCCAGCGATCGCCGCGGCGAAGGTCACCAGGACGAGGAGCAGGAGCCGGCGGCGGTCGCGCATCACTGCGAGCTCAGCAGCGTCGAGGGCGCAAGCGCGAGCCGAGCATCGAAGGGCGATAGCGGTTTGGCATCAGCAGACCGTGTCGGAACTGCCGAGCCGGCAATTCCGATGAACAGCGCGGTTGCGGCCGCGATGCCGAACGTCATAGCGCCAAGGCTTGGTATGGCCCGGATGCGCGCTATTTCCGCCATGACCCGGCTTTCCAGGCCGCCGAGCCTGGGATCGAGAGGCGCATCGCGCAACCGCGAGAGCAGGTGGTCAAGTTCATCCATGGTGCTTCTCCGTCTTCATCCTTCAATACGCACGATGGTCCAGGAACCCTTGCTGTAGATTGAAAAGAATAATTGCGAGGGGTGGGGGCTCGGGCTGCGTATTGTCTCATGGGATCTACAGGAGAATGTTCCAATGCGTTTCTTTTCGCCTCTCGCAGTTATCGCCGCCGTCGGCCTGAGTGTTTCTGCTCCGGCCTACGCGCATCCCAAGCTTGTGTCCTCGACGCCCGCCGCGAACGCCAGCGTCTCGGCGCCTTCGCGTATCACGCTCACCTTCAGTGAAGGTCTGATGCCGAAGCTGTCGGGCGCCGAGATCGTGATGACCGGCATGCCCGGCATGCCCAACCACCGCATGGCGGTAACCGGCTTCAAGACGTCCGTCGAAGGCGACAAGACGCTCGTGCTGACGCTCGCCAAGCCGCTCATGGCGGGCAGCTATCAGGTCGCCTGGCACGTCGTCTCGACCGACACGCACCGCATCCAGGGCAATCTCGCCTTTACCGTCAAGTGACGCCATGAACGACGTGGCACTCGTCGCCGTCCGCTGGGCGCTCTACGTCGATCTCGGCCTGTTGTTCGGCCTGCCGCTGTTCGCGCTCTATGCGCCCGGCGGCGGCCGGATGGTACAGCGGCATCTGCCGATGGTAGCAATGGTGGCCGGTCTCGCCTGTCTCGCCCTCCTGCTGTCGGCGCTGGGGTTCGCGTTGCAGGCAGCGGCCATGACCGGGCTGCCGCTCACCCAGCCTGATCTTTCCATGGTCGCAGAGCTGTTCAACGGCACGTCCATGGGAACGGCGCTGAAGGCGCGCCTCGTCGCGCTCCTCGTTCTTCTGCTCTCCATCCCCTTCTATCGCCGGCAATCCCGTCCTGCCTTCATCGCCTCCACTCTGGCAGGCGCGGTCGCACTCGCGACCCTCGCCTGGAGCGGGCATGGCGCGGCCGGCGAAGGCGAGGCGGGCTGGCTGCAACTGGGGGCCGATCTCATCCATCTGCTCGCCGCGGGCGCCTGGGTCGGCGCGCTTGCCGCATTCCTTGCGCTGGTTCTTACCAGGCTCGCAACCGATGATCTCGCCACTGAAGACATGGACCGGGTCATGCTCGCCGAGGAAGCGCTGCGGGGCTTCTCCCTCGTCGGCACGATCATCGTCGCCCTGCTGATCCTGACCGGGACGGTGAACGGCTGGTTCCTGGTCGGCCCGGGCAACATCGCGTCTCTCGGGCAGTCGACCTACGGCCTGCTGCTCATCGCCAAGCTGCTGCTCTTCGCCGGCATGCTGGGCCTGGCCGCGCTCAACCGTTATCGCCTGACCCCGGCACTTGCGCAGGCGATCGAGGAAGAGGACGCGCCACGGGCGCAGGCGCTGCTGCGCGCGAGCCTCGTCGTCGAAGGCGGTCTTGCGATCGTCATTCTCGGGCTGGTCGCCTGGCTGGGGACACTGTCGCCACCCATGTCGATGTAGCTTATCGTTTCGGACGCCTCGCGTTGGGAGAAGCCAATGCAATCCTACACCCCGCCGCTCGGGACCGGATCGACGAAAGACTATGATCGCGCGATCCGCCTGTGGACGCGGGAGAAGCGGTGGCGTGCCGCCATGCTCGCCGCCCTGGCGCCCAAAGCCGGTGAGACGGTCGTCGACGTCGGCTGTGGCACCGGCAGCTTCGCGCTGATGCTCAAGCAAGCCGAGCCCAGGACGCAGGTGATCGGTCTCGATCCCGATGCCGAGGCGCTCGACATCGCGCGGCACAAGGCCGCTGCGCGGCAGGCCGATATCGACTGGCGTCAGGGATTTGCCAGGGACGTGGCCCCGGGCACCGCCGACGCTGTCGTATCGAGTCTCGTGCTGCATCAGATGCCGGTCAGGGAGAAGGCGGCAACCCTGCGCGCCATGTTCGCCATGCTGCGCCCGGGTGGCCGCCTGGTGATCGCAGATTATGGCCGCCAGCACGGTCTCATGCGGCTCGCCTTTCGCCTGACCGTGCAGCGACTCGATGGCATCGATGATACCCGACCCAACGCCGACGGCGTGCTCCCCGGCCTGATCGCGGCGGCCGGCTTCAGGCATGTGGCCGAGACGTTTCGGCTCTTGACCATCACCGGCGCGATCGAATTGCTTACCGCGCATCGACCGGCGCAGGCCCAGGGCCTTACGGTTGCGAACGACCTTGGCTGATCCCGGCCGAGCGACCGGGTACGCCGATTTGGCCGCTTAGGCGATTACGTATTGACCCTGACACGGTGTCAGACCCTAGATCGTCAGGCGTCGAAAGGAGCAAGGCGATGAACGAGACACATGGAGCGGCGCATGGCGGCGGTTGCTGCGGCGGCCACGGCGGCGCGAAAGCGGCGACCGGCATCAAGGACCCGGTCTGTGGCATGACCGTCGATCCGGCGACCACCGCGCACCATGCCGATCATGGCGGTGAACGCTATCATTTCTGCAGCGCGGGCTGCCGGGCAAAGTTCATCGCCGATCCCGAGCGCTATCTCGGCCCGCCGGCACCGCCGTTCGCAGCGCCCGTGGGCACGATCTGGACCTGCCCTATGCATCCCGAGATCCGGCAGGACCATCCCGGGTCCTGTCCGATCTGCGGCATGGCGCTCGAACCCGCGACCGTGACCGCCGACAGCGGTCCCAGCCACGAGCTGGTCGATTTCACGCGGCGTTTCTGGGTTGGCCTGGTGCTGGCCCTGCCGGTGCTGATCCTCGAGATGGGGGCGCACCTGTTTCCTGTGATCCATCGCCTCGTGCCGATGTCGACCTCGGTATGGATCCAGTTCGTGCTGGCGACGCCTGTCGTGCTCTGGGCGGGCTGGCCGTTCTTCGAGCGTGGCTGGGCCTCGCTCAAGACCCGCAACCTCAACATGTTCACCCTGATCGCGATGGGGACGGGGGTCGCCTGGATCTACAGCGTCGTCGCGACGCTCGCGCCTCAGCTGTTCCCGCCTGCCTTCCGCGGCGAGGACGGCATGGTTGCCGTCTATTTCGAGGCCGCCGCGGTGATCACCGTTCTCGTGCTGCTCGGCCAGGTGCTCGAACTGCGCGCGCGTGAGCGGACCTCGGGCGCGATCAAGGCGCTGCTCAACCTCGCGCCCAAGACCGCGCGCCGGATCGCCGCCGACGGGAGCGAAGAGGAGATCAGTCTCGATCTGGTCGCGGTCGGCGACCGCCTGCGCGTGCGGCCGGGCGAGAAGGTGCCGGTCGACGGCGTAGTCGAGGACGGCCGCTCCTCGCTCGACGAGTCGATGGTCACCGGTGAATCCATGCCCGTCACCAAGGCCAAGGCCGACACGGTGATCGGCGGCACGCTCAACCAGACCGGTGCGCTGGTGATCGTCGCCGACAAGGTCGGACGCGACACCATGCTTGCGCGGATTGTCCAGATGGTCGCCGAGGCGCAGCGCTCGCGCGCGCCGATCCAGCGCATGGCCGATCAGGTGTCGGGCTGGTTCGTGCCCGTGGTCATCGCGGTTGCGGTGGTCGCGTTTATCGCCTGGGGTATCTGGGGCCCCGAGCCGCGCTTCGCCTATGGGCTGGTGGCGGCGGTCGCCGTGCTGATCATCGCCTGTCCCTGTGCACTGGGTCTCGCCACGCCGATGTCGATCATGGTGGGCGTCGGCCGCGGCGCCGGACTCGGCGTCCTTATCAAGAATGCCGAAGCGCTCGAGCATATGGAGAAGGTCGACACGCTCGTCGTCGACAAGACAGGCACGCTGACCGAAGGCCGCCCTGCCGTCACCCAGGTCGTGCCGGCGCCCGGCTTCGACGAAGCCGAGTTGCTGCGGCTTGCCGCCTCGGTCGAACGGGCTTCCGAACATCCGCTCGCGCTGGCGATCGTCGAGGCTGCGAAGGATCGCGCCATCGCCACGAGCGACGTCACCGACTTCGACTCGCCGACCGGGCGCGGCGCGCTCGGTACGGTCGAAGGGCGGCGCATCGTCCTCGGCAATGCGCGGTTCCTCGCCGACGAGGGCGTCGCCACCGAGGCGCTCGCCGGCCAGGCCGACGCACTGCGACGCGATGGCGCCACCGCAATCTTCATCGGAATCGACGGCACCGTCGGCGGTGCCTTCGCCATCGCCGATCCGGTGAAGGCCACGACGCCAGAAGCGCTCGCCGCGCTCAAGGCGGAGGGTATTCGCGTGGTCATGCTGACCGGCGACAACCGCACGACAGCGGAAGCGGTCGCCCGGCGCCTGGGCATCGACGAGGTCGAAGCCGAGGTGCTGCCCGATCAGAAAAGCGCCGTGGTCGCCAAGTTCAAGCGCGAGGGGCGGGTGGTCGCCATGGCCGGCGACGGTGTCAACGACGCCCCCGCGCTGGCCGCCGCCGATGTCGGCATCGCCATGGGCTCGGGCACCGACGTCGCCATCGAGAGCGCGGGCGTGACCCTGCTCAAGGGCGACCTCACCGGCATCGTCCGGGCGCGTAAGCTCAGCCAGGCGACCATGTCGAACATCCGCCAGAACCTCGTCTTCGCCTTCATCTACAATGTCGCGGGCGTGCCGGTGGCGGCGGGCGCGCTCTATCCGCTGTTCGGCATCCTGCTCTCGCCGATCATCGCGGCCGCCGCCATGGCGCTCTCCTCGGTCAGCGTGGTCACCAACGCGCTGCGACTCAACCGGAAGGCGCTGTGAACATCGGCGAGACGTCTCGGCGGAGCGGCGTCTCGGAGCGGATGATCCGCCATTATGAGAAGATAGGCCTCATCCCGGCGCCGCCGCGCCGGGGTGCGGGCTATCGCGACTATGACGAGCGCGATCTTCATCGCCTGCGGTTCATCGCCAATGCGCGCGATCTGGGGTTTCCGATCGAGGAGATCCGCACTCTGCTCGGCCTTTGGGCGGATACGGGTCGCGCGAGTGGCGAGGTGAAGCGGCTTGCGCTGGCCCGTGCCGAGGAATTCGAGCGCAAGGCGGCAGCGCTGACGGCGCTGCGCGACACGCTGGTCGATCTCGCCGAACGCTGCCACGGCGACGCGCGGCCGGATTGTCCGATCATTGCCGAACTCGCCACGGGCCGATCCGCATAACGTCCGATGTCGCAGGATGGTGAAGCCTAATGGCGATCGTCCTCAGGCGATCCGTTCAGGTCCACAGCAAACGCGATCCGTAGCAAGTCGGGCAAACTTTGGGCTCCCAGTTTGACCATCAGGCTGGCTCGATCCAGCTCGACCGTGCGCGGCGTGGTACCGAGTTCATCTGCGATAAAGCTATTGGGATAGCCTCGCGCAATCCCTCTAAGAACGGCCCGTTCGCGCTGCGTCAGTCTCGCGGCTTTCGACAGCGCGTCGGCCTGTTCTGCGGCACGCCCGGTTATATTCTCCAGCGAGCTGAAGGCGCGGTCGATCGCGCCAAGCAATGCGGCCTTTTCGACCGGTTTGGCGAGAAAGTCGGCAGCGCCCGCCTGCATTGCCTGCACGGCGAGCGTGGGATCGCCATTGCCGGTGAGCATGACGACAGGCATATCAATCCCGCGTCGCGTCAGCTCCACCTGGACCTGAAGGCCGTCCATGTCCGGCATGTGCATGTCGAGGATCACGCAGCCTTTCTTAGCGTCACCCGCGGCCGACAGAAACTCCGGCCCCGAAGCGTAGGCCTCGACGGCGAAGCCGGCGGTACGCAACGTGAATCGCAGTGCCTTTCGGATTGTCTCTTCGTCATCGACGATGTGAACGACGCGCTTGTTCCCCATACTCCTCGGATCGATCTGGAGTGCCGCGCCGCAAAGGCACCGCTATTGGGGAGGCCTCTTACGGGCAGGACCATGGTCCAAGGTCAAGGCCGAAATATTGCCGCAGCAGTTCCAACGGCGCAGGTGCTCGACATCGCCCCGATACGGCGGCTCTTACCACTGGAGTTCGGGCACCTCCGTCTGGTCTCCTGGAAGGGGGGCGCCCCAAAACGCGGCGGCCGAAAACGTACACGCCCTCAACGGGGCTGAACGCGCTACCTGCAAAAAGGGGCGTGAGGCCCAAAAGTGCGTCTGTCGGGCTCGACTTCAGAGCCGCAAAGCTCGGGCACCTGCTGGGGACATAGGAGCCGTTCTAGGCCTCACCTCAAGATTTGTTCGCCAGACAACGCTAAGCTGGAAATACTGAGAACATCCTAGGCGACGAGCCGAAGTCTGCCGTTCGGGTCGTGGAGTGCTCGGTACCCGCGGTTGCCGCTGAAAGATGCATCTTCCCAAAGGTAGTCACCTGTGAGGCCGATATGCGACCAACCCAGAGGTGAGACGTGCGCTAGCAGTGTTTCGTCGATCTCAATTCCCGAGTACCGCAGGTGATCGGCGGCCCGGCCGAGATAGAGGGCATTCCAGTATGCAATGGCGGCGATGAGCAAGTTGAGCCCAGATGCGCGGTATTGCTGGTTCTCAAGAGTTCGATCGGTGAACCGGCCCTGGCGGTTGGTGTAGACGGCGTCTGCCAGAGCGTGCCGGGCCTCTCCCTTGTTCAATCCGGCTTGGCAGGCGCGGCGCAAATCAGGCTGTTCCAGCCAGTCGAGCGTGAACAACGTCCGCTCGATGCGGCCAAGTTCGCGAAGGGCAAGATCAAGCTTGTTCCATGCGCCGCTTCCGCCAGAAACATAGCGTCCCGGTCCTGGATGCCCTCAAGGCGTGGC
>NZ_JAPCWC010000048.1 GCF_026420865.1 Novosphingobium clariflavum
CCTAGATGGAATTGTCGCCAGCTACGCCAATCGACCTGATTTGAGGACAGCGGTTGAAGAATCTCACAAAATTGGTGCGTTGGTGAAGAGTTTTTCTGCGAAATCCGGTAACCAATGACATCTGCAAAGAGGTACGTTGAAGCCGCATTGGGCGCTTAGCCGTCGCAGCAATGAGAGGTCGCTAGAGGGCGATCAGCGATCTCACATTGTACCGGCACACCTCAGTGGCAGGGCGCCAATCGCCTCAACCGGGTCTGGCGTGGGTCAAACCACTTTTCCTAGCCAAAGACGCCTCAGCCTTGACCCAAGCGCTCCCCAAGCGGGAGAGCTCTTCCCGTGGGAAACCGCCGATGTCCTTGTGGAAGTGCCTTAAGGAAGGTGGTGCCGCTTACGTGACTCGAACACGTGACCCCATCATTACGAATGATGTGCTCTACCAACTGAGCTAAAGCGGCATGCCTGATGCGCACCGGTGGGCCGGGCGATCGACAGGGGGCGCCTTTACCGAGCGCGCAGAGATCGCGCAAGGGGCTTTGCACTCACGGGCGATGAACTTTTTGCGATTTCTTGTCCCTCACAGGCCGAAGCGGAGTTTGATGGCGCGATACCGCTCGAGCAGCAGGGCGGCGCGTTCGTCCGGAGTGACTTTCGCGGTACCCTCGGGCAAGTGGTCGGGCAGATCGACAGCCTTCACCAGATGCGTGCGGAAAATCGCGCCCGCCTGGCTCATCAGGTTACGGTAGGTCAGATTGCCGTCGGAGAAGCCCTGGGTATCCAGCCAGTTGTGCAGGCCGGGGTCCTGGTGTGCAAGCACCAGGCGCACCACGCCGTCCTCGTCCACTCGGGTGCGAGCCGGGCTATAACTGACCGGCCGATACAGGAAATCCATCGAACCCATCATCGCCCCGCCCATGCCGAACAGCCAGAAACCGGAATGCCAGTCCATCTCGACGATCAGCGCCTCGTCTGGTTCGAGGTGCCAGACCATGTGCGCGGCCATACGCCCGCGTTTGGCGTCGCTGCCGTCGTTGGCGATCTTGTCCGGCGGGAACATGTTGAGGCAGGCCGGATCGCAGACCCCGCGCGAGGTAAGCCAGGCGTGTTCGGGCCAGTCGCGCATCAGGCCGGTGACGAAATCGCCCGCCCAGTCCGTCGCCTCGATCATCCGGGCGGGCGTGGGAAGGGGGCGCACCGTTGTCATGCCGAGCCGCTCGACGGTGAACGTGGTCGGTGTCTCGCCCCAGGCGTCGAAGGCTTCGCGGATGAACAGCTTGCGCGTGCCCGGTGTGGTGGGGAGCCAGTTCTTCTCCCGCGGCGCCCCGCCGACGATCACTTCGAAGCTGCCGTCGGCGTCGGCTTCGATCTGATGGCCGAACAGGTTGGCCTCGGGAATGTCCCCGAAGGGTTCGTGCAGGCTGGGCCAGGCAGTACCGGGGATCCTGTCCGGGCGCGGGCCTTGCACCGTCACGTTGAGCCAGCGGGCGGTGCCCCGCTTGCCGCTGAGACGGTAGACATGATCGCCGCAAATCCATGCCTGCCGGTAGGTAAAGTCGGCCAGATCGCCGCCGAGCTTCATGGTCGGCGTGGTGAACCGGTGGATCTGGGGAAAGGCAGGATCGCGCGTTTCGAGGGCGAGATCGAAGGCTTGCCCCAGGTTTTGCGTCAGGAACCGGAAGGCATCGGCCCGCTGGAGCGGATTGGCCGGATTGGCGTCCTTGAAGGCGGACAAGCCCGCCTGCCGCAATTGGTTGCAGAATCTGTCCCAGGCAGCCTGGAGGGCGGCATCGTCGGGTCCTTCGCCATAGGCCATGCGTCAGGCTCCCAGCCTGGTGAGGAGATCGGAAAGGGTGTGGGCGGCGCGGGTGCAGGCCGCTTGCGCCCCCTCGGCCTCGATGCGCGGGCCGAGCAGTTCGAGATCGAACAGGCCGGTATAGCCCAGCTCCAGCACGCCGCGCAGGATCGTCTCCAGCGGCACGGCGCCGTCGCCGGGAACCGCGCGGCAGGGCGCGGCACGGTCGCCGGCGACATGGTCGCTCACCTGTATGAGGCCGGCAAGAGGGAGCGCCTCGGCCAGCTTTGCATGGAGGTCCGCTTCCATCCAGCAGGCGTGGAGATCGATGCAGAGGCCTATCTGCGCGTGCCGTGCCAGCCGCAGCGCATCAGGCAGGCTGTGGGCGATATGGATGTCCACCAGGAGCGGCGAGGCGTTCTCTACCAGCAAGACGACGCCCTGCCTCGCGGCATGTTCGCGGCACCGAGCGAGGAGGCCCTCAAAGCGGCTTGCCGCCTGCTCCCACGACAACGCACCGCGTCCGCCGGTGATGAGGTAGATGGACGGCGCGCCGAGCGCGGCGGCCATGTCGATCACGCGGAGCAGGCGCTGTGCGGCAGTGCCGCTGTCGCGTTCAAGGTCGGGATGAAGGGCAAAGGGGTGGTTGATGCAGCCGATCAGGACAGTTCCATGCTGCACCGCCTCGCGTGCAGCATGGAACGCGTTTTCCTGCAGCAGGAGCGGGGACACGAGAGTGGCATGGCGAACCCCCAGCGCGCCGCAGAATTCGAGGAAGGCCCCGGTCTCCCGGTCCATCATGGCCACCTGGTGAAGGCTAACGCGCGGGTGCATCAGCGCCGTTCGATCTCGACGCCAAAGCGTTCCCGGAACGGCGCGAACTCCGCGTTGAGCGCATCGATGTCATAGCCGGCATCGACCAGCACCTGGGTCGAGTAATGGAACGTGCCGTGGCGGTCGCCCTTGTTCTCGGCAAGGTAGCGCCGCATCGCCGCTTCGGCCGCGGGCGTGAAGGGGCGATCGGCGAAGGCATAGTAATCGCGGATCACACCGATCGGATCGGCCACGAAGTCGCGGTAGCGCACATGGTGGATGCGTGGATCGTTCGCCAGCGGATCAGCCATGGTCTGGCCGATCGACCAGCGCACGCGTTCGAGATGGGCGCGGGCTTCCTTCACCAGATCGATCCTGCCGACGATCCCATCCATGATGTCCGCCATCATCATCGTCGAACTCGCCGCGACCATCACCGGGTCGCGGTGCAGCCACACCAGCGATGCATCGGGATAGGCATCGAAGCAGGCGTCCAGCCGGGCGGTGTGGAAGCCCTTCAGCACCCAGTGGCGCGGCGGGCGCCGGTATTGCAGCGCCTGCACCATGGCCTTGTGGATGCGGTATTGCGCGGGCGGATCGGTGGGCAGGCCGAAGGAGAGGGTCTGCATCGGCACGCGCCACCATGCCGTGGGTGTCATCACCCGGAAATCGAAGGCCCAGGTACGTTCGTCCTCCGGCAGGCCGTTGCCGAGCATGTCGTTGTAGGGCTGGCAGTGCAGCCAGCGCGGCATCTTCGCGTTGATCTCGCGCCATTCGGCATCGGCGGCGGCGATGCGGGGATCGGGGGCTTCCACCGTCCCCGGCGGCGGCGAGGGGTGCATGACCTCCCAGAACCGCAGTGCCCGCGCTCCAGGGTCGACCGCAAGCAGCGCATGCATCAGCGTCGTGCCCGAGCGCGGTTCACCGCTGACGAACATCGGGCGGTCGATCGCTTCATCGGCCAGCGGGAAGCGCTTGCGATCCTCGAAGAAGCGCAGGCGATCGGTCAGCAGCCAGAGCAGGGTGTCCGCCGCTGCCGCGCGGCCGGCGGCATCCATGGCGACGGTGTTGATGTGCGCCACCGCGAGCGCGAAACGTTCGGGCAAGCCGTCATCCGCCCAGTCGTGCAGGCCGGTGATTTGCTGCGCCTGTGCCAGCAATTGCTGCGCGTTCAGAACGGCCATGTCAGCCCTCCACCAGAGCGGCGATTTCGTCCTCGGTCGCGCGGACTTTGGCGGCGCTCTCGGCGGAGAACTTCATGCCGCCCATCGCGCCGTATTCCATCAGCTTGTAGACACGCATCCCGGCGTCGGCGAAGCCCTTGAGCTTGCGCGCGACGTCCTTCGGCGTGCCCACGGGCAGCACGTCGCGGATCGCCTGCGGGTCCATCTCGTCGCAGAATTTCAGCATCCTCTCGCGGCTGAGGCGCACCGGATCGAAGTCCATGATGCCGCGCCAGTCCGGGCCCATCGGATGCTCGTAACCGAACTGGGCGAGGTCCCTGGCGGTCATCATCAGGATGATCGACTTCACCATCGGCGCGCGCAGCATTTCGTCGATCTCGTCGGGCTCGCCGATGAGGCACATCTGGGTAAGTGCGGGCGTAAAATGGCTCATGTCGCGCCCGGCAGCATCGCCTGCATCGAGGATGACCTTGAGCTTTGCCGCATAGTCTTCCGGGGTCCACGAACCCGCCGGCCACCAGCCATCCGCCTCGCGCCCGGTAATGGCGAGCATGCGCGGGCCCGCCGCGCCCAGCCAGATCGGCGGCGGCGTGCCCTCATGGAACTCGGTGTCCATCCGCGCGTGATGGAGGTGGAAGAACTGTCCCTCGAAATCGACCGGGCCTTGCGCATGCCACAGCAGCTTGATGACCTTGATGGCTTCTTCCAGCCGCCCCACCGGCTTGTCGAAATCGAACCCGTAGGGAACCGTGTTTTCCAGTTCCCCCGAGCCGAGACCGAGGATGAAGCGGCCTTTCGACAGGTGGCTGATCGTCAGCGCCGTCTGCGCCAGCAGCGAGGGGTGGCGGCGCACGGTATCGACCACGGTGGTCGCCAGCGGGGTGTTCTTCGTCAGCACCGCCGTCGCCGCCGCCACCGCCAGTCCATCGAGATGGCGGTGCGGGCTGGGCGATGCCTTGGCGAGATCGGTGAACTCCGGCGTCCAGATCGAGTCGGGCCAGAAGCTGACCATGTGATCGGGCAGCCAGATCGAGTGATAGCGCCCCGAATCGTAGTCCTGCGCCATGTCGATGCCAAGCGGCAGGGTGGTGCGCAGGAAGGCAGCGGGCTGCACTGTGCCGGCCTCGGTCATGGCGTGTTCCTCTCGTGCGGCACCTGGGCGCCGCTGGCCCGTACCGCCGGGGTGATGGTTCGGTACGGTGCATTTTTCCCGCCTCGCTTGTGGGCTAGCCCTCGGCTCCGGAAAATTCCCATTTGGGGATCACGACGATGCTGCAGGACAAGGATGCCGCGCAACTGTTGCCGCCGCTGATCGCAGGGCTGGTCGAGCAGCCACCCTGGCAGGGGTTCCTCGAGGCGCTGCGCGCGCGGTTGGCGGCCGATTATGCCAGCCTGGTGTTTCGGCCCCTGCCGCTCGGCACGCCCGAGGCGCGGGTGATCCACCTCTATGCCGGCGCCCCCTCGCCGCCGGAGGTATCGCGCCACTACCGCGAGAACTTCTACTTGCGCGACCCGGTGCCCTACCACGCGATGGCCGAAGGGCGCAGCCACACGCTTGCCGATCTGCTGGCCGCCCCGGTGACCGCGCCGCGCGGAGCCAGCTACTTTCGCGAACTGCTGGCGCCTTCGGGCATGAACCACTTGCGGATGATCCGCTGCGCCGAACCGGGCGGGGTCAGCGGCTGGATCACCGTGACCCGGCGCGAGGCGGACTTTGCCGCCGGAGCCGATCGCCTGCTGGAGGATCTCGCCCCGCACTTGCGCGCCGCGCTGGCCGCGCTCGTTGCGCTCGAGCGCGAGCGGCTGACCGCCGACATCGCGCGCGAGGCGGTGCGGCGCATGAACTTCGGCTGGCTGACGCTCGATGCGGCGGGCCGGGTCTGCGACGGCGATGCGATCGGCGCAGGCCTGCTGGCGGCGGCGGGGCTATCCGTGCAGGGCCGCGAAGGCCGCCTCACCGCGCGCGACCCGCAATTGCGCCGCCAGCTCCACGCGGCGATCCGCGAACTGGCCGAGCAGCCGCAGGCCCGCCCGCGCGCGCTTGTCATCCGCCGCGACCCCTGGCTCGACCTGCTGCTGGTGCCTTCGGGCGGGCGGATGGGCGCAACGCGGGCGACCCCGGCGGTGCTCTGTTACCTCCATGCCGATCACTGGTCGTCGGCGGACCGCTGCGAACAGCTGGCCCAGCTCTTCGATCTCACTCGCAGCGAGGCCCGCCTCGCCCTCGCCCTCAGCCGCGGCGCGACGATCGCCGAGGCGGCCCCGGACATCGGCCTCACCGTCGAATCGGCGCGGACCTATTCGAAACGGATCTATGCGAAGACCGGTGCGCGCGGCGCGGCCGATCTCGTGCGGTTCATCCACCGCAGCGTGCTGGCGATGGCCTGATCGGGCCGCTGCCTGCTCAGGCCGCGAGCTGCACGCCCGATTGATGGTCCAGCGCCAAGGCGCGAACGGCCGCCGGGCGGCTGCGGCAGCGCTCGATATAGGCATCCAGCGCATCATCCGCCGGGAAGGCACGGCGGCCAAAGCCCAGGGCGCTGCTGATCAGCAAGTCCGCCGCCGTGAAATCGCGCCCCATCACGTAAGGCCCCTGTGCCAGCACGCCGCGCAGCCTTGCGACGACCGCGTCATGATCGCGCTGCTGCCGGGGCGATCCTGCCAGGGTGCCGGACAGTCCCGCGAACAGCGCCTGCTCCAGTTCGGTCGCATACCAGCCGATCCAGCCGAGATAGGCCCCGCGGCGCGCATCGCCCGGCGCCGGGGCCAATCCCGCCAGCGGGAAGGCATCGGCCAGATAGAGAACGATCGCGACCGATTCCGGGATCAGCGCATCGCCATGAACGAGGACGGGCACGCGTTTGTCGGGATGCGGGTTCGCCGGATCGGGCTGGCCCTCGCCGGTCATCGGGCGGAAGATCGAGACCGGCCGGATCTCGTAGGAAACCCCCAGTTCCTCCAGCAGCCAGATGATACGGGACGAGCGTGATTGCGGGGCGTGGAACAGGGTGATCATGGGACATCTCCTCGATGGACATTTGCCCCGCAGGCCTTCGCCGCGAAGCATGGCCCTTGTACCGCCCCCCTGCTGACAGCATTCTGTCAGCAGGAGACCAGACCATGCGCCGGGCAGACAGATTGTTCCAGTTGATCCAGATCTTGCGCCGCTCGTCCCGCCCGGTGACGGCGGCCGAAATGGCACGGGAACTGGAAGTGTCCCCACGCACCGTCTATCGCGACGTGGCCGACCTGATCGCGCAGCGGGTGCCCGTGCAGGGCGAGGCGGGCCTGGGCTACATCCTCGACGATTCCTTCGACATGCCTCCCCTGATGCTGACGCCGGACGAGATCGAGGCCGCGGTGCTCGGCGCGCAATGGGTCGCGGGACGCGGCGATCCGGTGCTGGCCAACGCGGCACGCGACCTGATTGCCAAGATCACCCGTGTCGTGCCGGAACGGCTCCGGCCGATCATCGCCCATCCCGCCACCGGGACCCGGCCCGCCGCCGCTCCCGCTGCTGCCCCTTCCGCCGATCGCATCGACCTGGCCCGCACGCGGGTCTGGATCAGGGATGGCCGCAAGATCGAGATCGCCTATCTCGACCAGCATGGCGACCGCACGGTGCGGACGGTCTGGCCGATCATCCTCGGTTTTCTCGACGATACCCGCATGCTGGCGGCATGGTGCGAACTGCGGCAGGACTTCCGCCATTTCCGCGCCGACCGGATCCTGGCGGCCACGTTCATCGAGGAGCGCTACGACTTGCGCCCCGCCGCGCTCCGCCAGCGCTGGCGGCGGGACATGGAAAAACGCCGGGCCCGCGAGAGGGCCGCGTGACCGCTCCTGCCAAGGCGGCCCGCTATTGCCCGACCGCCGGCAGCGGCCCGGTACCGTTGAACTTGCCTGCCTGGTAATCGCGGATGGCCTCGCCGATTTCCTCACGGGTGTTCATCACGAAAGGCCCGTGGGCAACCACCGGCTCGCCGATCGGATCGGCATGACCGAACAGCAGCACCGCATCCTCCCCGGCGTCCTGCGGGACCGCCAGCGCGACATGGTCGCCGTCAGCCGCCAGCGTGACCAGATGCCACGCCGCCACGTCCGCGCCGCTGACCTTGGGGTGTCCGGACACGACATATAGAAACACGCTGCGTCCTTGCGGGGCGGGCAGGTCGATCCGCGCGCCGGGCGAGAGCCGGAGGGTCGACATGAACACCCCGGTCAGCGACCGGATCGGCCCGGTCACCCCCGCAAACGTGCCGGCGATGAGGTTCAGCGTGCCCTGTCCGTCCGCCACCGGGATCGCGGGAATGGCATCGGCCTGGACACCGGTGTAGCGCGGCGCCGTCATCTTGAGAGCAGCGGGCAGATTGACCCAGAGCTGGAGGATTTCCAGCCCCCCGCCCGCCTGCTTGAACGAGGGCGGCGAGACTTCGGCATGGATCAGGCCGGAGCCTGCGGTCATCCACTGCACCCCGCCCGCCTCGATCACGCTCTCGTGGCCGCCGCTGTCGTAATGGGCAAGGTTTCCCTCGAGAATGAACGTCACCGTCTCGAAACCGCGATGGGGATGCGGGCCGAACGGCAGGCCGTTGTTGCCCGGCGGATAAGTCTGCGGGCCGTGGTGGTTGAGGAACAGGAAGGGATCGACCTGATCGAGCCCCGGGCCCGGCACCGGCCTGCGGGTAACGAGGTCGGCGATGTCGTCGCGCAAAGCGGGGTGGATCCCGGTAAGGGAGCGGCTGGTCATCGAGGTTCCTTGTTGGCGGCAGGGGGAACGGGAGGGGGAACAGCCGCGCCGGCACGGGCCGGCACGGGCCGTCACCCCGCGATGTCGCCTCGCATGGCCCGGATGGCAAGTGCGTTTTTCCGGGCGCTCGGTTCAGAAAAGTCCGTCGTCGAAGAGGCCGTCATCGAAGAGACCATCGTCGAAAGCGCCGTCGTTGTCGGATCCGGCCCCGGGGAGAGCCGAAGCACCCGCCGCCGCGGCGAGCGGCGTCATCCCGGGAAGCAGGAAACCGTCGTGGACACGACGCTCGTCGGCCATCGTGTAGCTGCGGCCGATGGCGATGAGCAGCTCGCGGAGCGCCTCCTCCTCACCGGGCGCCGCCACGCCATCCCCGTCGCCATCGCTACCACTGGGCGACACGCCATCTTCGTCGCCGCAAGGCGCCAGTTGCATGACGGCATCGCCGATCGTCTCGCCGATCGCGATCGCCTCGTCGAGCAGTGCCGAGGCGCGCTCGAGCATGCCGGTCACCCCGTGCGAGCGGCGGCCGATGTCGGTCATCGCCGTCTCGGTGCGGTCGGCACAGTCGTGGATCGCCGCCAGCGAGCGGGTCAGCCCGAGGCCGCCCCCGACCTCTCCCTCGGCCTGCATGCGCATGCGCACCGAGACTTCGCCCAGCATGCCTTCGGCCCGGTCGATCTCGCGGATCACCGCATCGAACTGGTCCGACTGGCTGCGGATCTCGGCAGCAATGACATTGACCGGGCGGCCGATGACTTCGACCTTGCGGCATCGCAGGCCGATGTTGATCGCCATCTGCCGCACGTCGAGGCTGAGTTCGCGGATCGTCTTCACCCGCGCGGTGACGTCGCTGACGGTAAGCGCGATGACCTCCAGCGTGGCTTCGGCCTGGGCATCCGCGCGCTGCAGCTGGTCGACCATGCCCGCCGCATCGGCAATGCCCTGTTCCAGCCGATGAAGGAACACCGCGCCATCGCCGCCCTCGCCCGCGCTTGACGCCCGCAGCGCGATCAGGCCCTCGGCATCCTTGCGCAGCGCGTGGAGCGCCAGCGCCAGCGCCGCCGCATCGCGCCGGTATTCGTCCGAGGCTTCCAGCGCCAGCGCCGCGAGCAGCCGCCGGACATGCCGCCGCGCGCCCTCGCCGGGCAGCGTTCCTGCCGCCTGCGCCGCCTCCAGCAGCCGCCCCCCCCGTCACCACGTGTTCGAGCCGCTGGCGCGCCCGGTCGCCGACCTGGATCGCGCCCAGCGCGGCGCCGAGTTCCCCCTGGATCGAGCGCGCCAGCGTACCGGTCGCCTGCGCCAGTCGCACCAGCCCGGCCTGATGGCCGCGCAGCGCCTCGGCATCGCCGATCAGTCGGTCGGGCACTTGCGGCAGGACCTTGCGGCACTCCGCCTCGAGCAGCGCGTCGTTGTGCAGCATGCAATCCATGCTGCTGGCAAGATCCGCCAGCCTTGCCGCGAACCCCTTGGCCTCCTCCTCGCCGATCTTGAGCTTCTCGCCCATGCGGTTGGCGAAGTCGACAAAGGCCTCGGCGCCGGAAGCGGCGATCTTGACGTTCATGCCGTAGATCTGGAGCACCCTGAGCGCGCGCTGCACTTCGCCGACGCTGCGCGCCAGGTGGCGCGAGGCCTGGCGGATCGCATCGGCCTCGCCGCCGCGCCGGGCGGCCTGGGCGGAAACGCCCGAAAGCCGCTGCGCCGCCTCGGTCAGATCGGTCACCGCGCCGGCCGCCTCGCCCTGCTCGAACATGCCGGCAACGGCCTGCAGCGCGGCAACGATCCGCTCGATGGCATCGACCGCGGCGCAAAGACACGCGCTCGTCTCGTTGAATCGCGCATCGAGGTCGCGGGCGATGTCCGCCAGCCGTCCGCCCGCCTCGGTCAGCTGCGTATCCCCGACCGGGTCATGGGCGCTCTCATCGGGCGGACCATCGGCCGTATCCCCTGACGCAGCGTCCTGCGGCACTGCGGCCAGTTCGTCGTGGGGATCGTCGGCCCAATCGTCGCTCCAGTCGCCATTTCCGGCTGCCGCAGCGCCGCCGATCCCGCCCACGGCAAGGTCGCCGGGCGGATCGCAGCCCGAATCCGGGATCGGGCCCGGCTCCGGCTCCGTCTCCGGCTCCGGACTGGCACTTTCGAACGCGGCGGCGGGCATGGCCTCCATCACTCAGCGTTCCGCCGCGTGCAGCATCTCGCGGGCGATCCCGCCCAGCGTGACCACCCGGTCCGCAGCGCCCCGCGCGATCGCCTCCTTGGGCATGCCGAACACGATCGAGCTGGCCTCGTCCTGGGCGATCGTGCGGGCGCCTGCCTCCTTCATTTCCAGCAGGCCGCGCGCGCCGTCGTCGCCCATGCCGGTCATGATCACGCCGACCGCATTGGCGCCCGCCGAACGTGCCGCCGAGCGGAACAGCACGTCCACCGAAGGCCGATGGCGCGAGACCAGCGGCCCGTCGCGCACCGAGACGAGATAGCGCGCGCCCTGCCGCTCCAGCATCGTGTGCTTGCCCCCCGGCGCGATCAGCACGTGGCCGCGCATGACGGTATCGCCGTCCTCGGCCTCCTTCACGCTCACTTCGCACAGGCTGTCGAGCCTGCGGGCAAAGGCGCGGGTGAAATGCTCGGGCATGTGCTGGACGATGACGATGCCCGGCGCATTGGCGGGCAGCACCTCGAGCACTGCGCGCAGCGCCTCGGTGCCGCCGGTCGAGGCGCCGATGCAGACCACCATCTCGGTCGTGCGGCTCATCGCCCGCCCGCTGGGCGGCGGCAGCACCGCGTCGGCGGTCAGCTTGGCCTGCGGTTCGAGCGGGCGGACCGGCGCGCGGCGCCCCTGCACCCGCGCACGGGCGGCGCCCTTCACCACCTCGCGGATCATGTCGCGCGCCTCGTTGAGATGGTCGGCCACCCCCATGCGCGGCTTGAGGATGACGTCGACCGCCCCCGCCTCGAGCGCCTGCATGAGCGTCTCGGAGCCTTGCTCGGTGAGCGAGGAGCACATCACCACCGGCACCGGGCACTGGCTCATCAGCTTGCGCAGGAAGGTGATGCCGTCCATCCGCGGCATCTCGACGTCGAGGGTGATGACGTCGGGCACCTCGCTCTGGATGCAGCGGGCGGCGGCGAAGGGATCGGCGGCGGTGGCGATCACCTCGATGCCGGGGTCCTCCTCGAGGATCGCCTTCATCGTCTGGCGCACGGTGGCGCTGTCATCGACAATCAGCACGCGGGTCTTGTGGGCGCCCATGGGTCTATTTCCTCTGGAAGACAGTGCCGCCGACCGGTTCCAGGCAGTGGCGGAAACCGCTGATCGATTCGGAATGCCCCAGGAACAGGTAGCCGCCCGGCTGGAGCTGCTCACAGAGCCGGGTGACGACCGCCTCCTGGGTGGGCTTGTCGAAATAGATCAGCACGTTGCGGCAGAAGATCACGTCGAACGGCTCGCCCAGCGGATAGAACCGGTCGATCAGGTTGAGGCGGCCGAAGCCGATCTTGCGGCGCAGCTCGGCGGCGATGCGCACTTCGCCGCGCTCCGGGTCCTTGGGCTCCAGCACGTAGCGGCGGCGCAAGTGCAGCGGCACCGGCTCCACCATCTCGCGCGGATAGACGCCGCGGATCGCGGCCGCCAGCACGTCGGTATCGAGGTCGGTCGCCACGATCCGGTACTCGGGCCCGCCGCGCCGCCCGGCGAATTCGTCGAACAGCATGGCCAGCGTATAAGGCTCGGCGCCGATCGAGCAGGCCGCGCTCCAGCAGCGGATCGCGCGGCGCCCTTCCTCCAGATAGGCGGGCAATACGCTGTCGACGAGATAGTCGAAATGGCGCGGCTCACGGAAGAAGTCGGTCTTGTTGGTGGTCACCGCATTGATGAGGTGTTCCAGCTCGTGCGGACTGACCGCCGGATCGAGGATGAAGGCGCAGTAGTCCCTGAGGCTGGCATGGCCGGTGGTGCGCGCGCGGCGGCGCAGCCGGCCTTCCAGCATCGTCTGCTTGGAGGACTGCAGGTTGATCCCCGCCTCGGCGTGAATCAGCGCGGCAAGCGCGTGGAACTGGGCCGTTTCGATCCGGTCGGGACAGTCCGGCGGTTCGAAGAAGACGGACGCCAGCTCGCTCATGCCGCGCGGCCGAAGTCGCCATCCTCGTCATCCGCCCCCCCGGACGTGAGATCGAGCGCAAAGCCGCGCACCCGCTCCTGCTGGTGGGCGACCGATCCGGGCCGGGGCTTGCGGGGGGCGGCAGTCACGCGCTTGCCGCCGTCCTTGGTCGGCACTTTGGCCGCCGCGCCGCCAGGGGCCGCGCGGCGCGCCGGGACGGCCGGCGCGGGGCTGCGCGGGGCTGCGATGCGGGCGACGTCCTCGTCGGCAAGGCGGAAGAAGGTAATCGACTGCTGCAGTTCCTCGGCCTGCGAGGCCAGTGCCTCGGAGGTCGAGGAGATCAGCTCGGAGGCGCTGGCGTTCTGCTGGGTGACCTTGTCGAGCTGCTGGATCGCCTCGTTGATCTGGGCGGCGCCGATGTCCTGTTCGCGGCAGGCGGCGCTGATCTCGCAGACCAGCTCGGCGGTGCGGCGGATGTCGGGCACCAGCTTGCCCAGCATCTCGCCCGCCTCGGCCGCCGCCTTGACGGTATCGGAGGAGACCGCGACGATCTCGGCTGCCGCGCTCTGGCTGCGCTCGGCGAGCTTGCGCACTTCGGAGGCGACCACCGCGAAGCCCTTGCCGTGCTCGCCCGCGCGCGCCGCTTCGACCGCGGCGTTGAGCGCCAGGAGGTCGGTCTGGCGGGCGATCTCCTGGACGATGGAGATCTTCTCGGCGATCGTGCGCATGGCATCGACCGCCTTGTCCACCGCCACGCCCGACAGCTCGGCATCCCTGGAGGACTGCCGCGCGATCTTCTCGGTCTGCGCGGCATTGTCGGCGTTCTGCTTGATGTTGGCAGCCATCTCTTCCATCGAGGCGGAGGCTTCCTCGGCCGAGGCGGCCTGCTCGGTGGCGCCTTCCGACAATTGCTGCGAACTCGTCGCCATCTGGTTGCTGCCCTGCGCCACCTGCCCGGCCGCCACCCCGACATTGCCGGCAAAGGTGCGCAAGTTGGCGATCAGCGCGTTGATCGAGTTCTTCATGTTCTGGTGATCCCCCTCGCAGGCGATCTCGACCTGTTCGACCAGGCTGCCGGTGCTGACCTCGCCCAGCACCCGGTTGCCTTCCTCGATCGGCAGCAGGATCGCATCGAGCATGCCGTTGATGCCCGCGACCAGCGCGCCGAAATCGCCGACGAAGCGCCTGTCGTCACCGCGCTCGTCAAGCTGGCCGGCGGTCGCGGCGGCGATCAGGCGGCGGATCTCCTCGGTGATCGCCCGCAGGTTGCCGCGCAGCGTCTCGATGGTCTCGTTGATGAAGGCCTTCTTGCCCGGGAACGCTTCCAGATGGGCGTCGAAATCCCCCTCGCCGAACGCCTTCACGCAGGCCATCGCCTTCTTCTTCACCTCGATGTGGCCGGCCACCATCTTGTTGATGCCATCCGCCACGACGCCAAAGTCGCCCTTGAACCGCTCGACCGGGACAATCACGTCGATGTCGCCGCGATAGTGCTCGGCCGACATGTGGTTCATCTCGAAGATCAGCCCGGTGAGATTGTCGCGCAGCGTCTCGATGGTGTCGTTGATGAACGCCTTCTTGCCGGGGAACGCCTCCAGCGGGGCGGAGAAATCCCCTTCGCTGAACGCCTTCACGCAGGCCATCGCCTTCTTCTTGACGCTGATGTGCCCCGCCACCATCGCGTTGATCGCCTCGGCCATGGCCGCATAGTGGCCGCTGAAATCCTGTGCCGCGATGACCACGTCGATGTCGCCGCGATCATGCTCGCCCGACATCCGGGCGATCGCCCCGGACAGGTCCGAGACCGGCCGCGCGGCACTGTCCAGCAGGCGGTTGACGGCGGCAAGAACCTCGCGCGTGCCGCCTGCATAGGCATCGCAGTCGGCGCGCTCGGCGATCTCGCCGCGCGCCAGCGCCGCTTCGAGCCGGGCGATCTCGGCCTGGACGATCCGGGAGGAGGGAGGAGAAAGCCAGCTCAGCGACATGGGGGCGACCTTTCGGCTTGAAAAACGGAAAACGGAAAACGGGAAACGGCGGCGGCTATCCGGCCGCCTTGCGCAGGAGCGGGGGAACGACGGCGACATCCTCGGCGGTGAAGATCCGGCCGACGTCGACCATGACGACAAAACCGTCCTCGCGGCGCACCACCCCGGTGATGTAGTCGCAGTTCCAGCGCACGCCGATGTCGGGCGCCGCCTCGATGCGGACGCGCTCGTAGCTGCTGACGTCCAGCACCCGGTCAATCACCACGCCCAGCGTCAGCAGGCGCTGCTCCAGCGGCACGTCGAGAATGAGGATGCGCGTCGCCAGCGTCGGCTCCGCCTGCGCCATGCCCAGCCGCAGCCGCAAGTCGACCGTCGGCACCCCCTGCCCGCGCACGTCGGTGAGGCCGAGGAAATGGTGCGGGCCATTGGGCACGTGGCAGGGCGGGCGGTAGTCGAGGATCTCGCGCACCAGCGCCACCGGCACCGCAAAGACTTCCTTGCCGAGCCCGAACTCCACCACCTGCACTTCGGCACCCGGCGTCCCGCGCCCCGGCGTGGTCGCAGCTCCCGTTTCCGCCTCCGGCCTGCCCAGATCATCCCCGCTCATGCCGCCCGCCCAAAGTCCGCGTCCTCGGCATCGGAGCCGCCGTCGGTGAGGTTGAGGGCGAAACCGGCTACGCGCTCCTGCTGGTCGGCAATCGAATTGCGCTTGGGCGACCGGGCGACAGCGCGCGTCCGCGCCCGTGACGGCGCACTGGCCGAAGCGGACACCGCCTTGCCGCGCGCAGGCGCCGAAGCCGCCGGGCGCATCCGCTGACCACCGATCTCGAAGAAGGCAATCGCGTTCTGGAGTTCCTCGGCCTGCGAGGCCAGCTGCTCGGACGTCGAGGAAATCTCGTCGGAAGCGCTGGCATTGAGCTGCGTCACCTTGTCGAGCTGCTGGATCGCCTCGTTGATCTGCGACGCGCCGATGTCCTGCTCGCGGCAGGCGGCGCTGATCTCGCAGACCAGTTCGGCGGTGCGGCGAATGTCGGGGACCAGCTTGACCAGCATCTCGCCCGCCGCGGTCGCGGCCTTGAGGGTATCGCCCGAGACCGCGACGATTTCCGAGGCGGCCGTCTGGCTGCGTTCGGCCAGCTTGCGCACTTCGGAGGCGACGACCGCGAAGCCCTTGCCATGTTCGCCCGCGCGCGCCGCCTCGACCGCGGCGTTGAGCGCCAGGAGGTCGGTCTGGCGGGCGATCTCCTGGACGATGCCGATCTTCTCGGCGATCGTGCGCATCGCCAGCACCGCGTTCTGCACCGCCTCGCCCGAAGCCTCGGCGTCCCGGGAGGACTGGCGCGCGATCTTCTCGGTCTGCGCGGCATTGTCGGCGTTCTGCTTGATGTTGGCGGCCATCTCTTCCATCGAGGCCGAGGCCTCTTCCGCCGAAGCCGCCTGCTCGGTGGCGCCCTGCGAGAGCTGCTCGGAGCTTTCGGCCAGCTGGCGGCTGCCGATCGAGACGTTTTCCGCCGCCGCCGTGGTCCCGCCCACCACCGTGCGCAGCCGCTCGATCATGCTGATCAGCGACGTGCCCAGCTCGTCCTGCTCGGAGAGCTTCTCGTGATCGACGGTGAGGTCGCCCTGGGCGATGCGATCGGCCACCTTGGCGGTCTTGCGCATGCTGTCGACCAGCAGGTTGATGGCGTTCTTCATGCGCTGGTGATCGCCGTGGCACTCGATCTCGATGCGTTCGGCAAGATCGCCCGCGCTGAGCCGCCCCAGCACGCGGTTGCCCTCGGCGATCGGCAGCACGATCGCATCGAGCATGCCGTTGATGCCCGAGACCAGCCGCGCATAGTCACCCACGAAACGCCCGGCATCGCCGCGCTCGTCGAGCCGTCCGGCGGTGGAAGCCGCGATCAGGCGCTGGATCTCCTCGGTGATCTCGCGCAGGTTCCTGCGCAGGGTCTCGATGGTCTCGTTGATGAAAGCCTTCTTGCCGGGGAATGCCTCCAGCGGCGCGGAGAAATCGCCCTCGCCGAACGCCTTGACGCAGGCCATTGCCTTCTTCTTCACCGCGATGTGGCCCGCCACCAT
>NZ_JAPCWC010000049.1 GCF_026420865.1 Novosphingobium clariflavum
TATCGAACCGAAAGTCAGGCGGCCACGATCGCTCGTGTCGCCGAAGGCATCCGTGACGTGACTGGGGCAATCACTACCACAGCCAGCAGCGCCACTCAGGTCAACGCCAGCGTCGCCGAAGTGGCCCGGCACGCCCACCACGGCGGAACAGTGATGGAATCGGCCGTCGAGGCCATGGACAAGATCAAGAACAGCTCCGCCCAGATTGCCAGCATCATCGACGTCATTGAGGCCATTGCCTTCCAGACCAACTTGCTTGCGCTCAACGCCGGTGTCGAGGCTGCCCGTGCTGGCGAGGCAGGCAAAGGCTTTGCCGTTGTCGCCACCGAAGTGCGCGCACTCGCCCATCGCACCACGGAATCGGCAAACAACATCAAGGACCTCATCACAACCTCGACGCAAGATGTGCACGAAGGCGTAGACCTGGTCGCGCAAACGCGCGCCGCATTGGAGGAGATCATCGGCAAGCTCGCCGACACGACCGAGCGCGCCGACGAGATCTCCCGCCTCTCCGGCTCGCAAGCAGAAACGATGCGAGGCCTTTCGGGCGAAATCCAGCAACTCGACTCAAACACACAGCAGAACGCGGCCATGGTCGAGGAATCGAACGCCGCCGCACGCGCACTTACAGAGCAGGCGGACGGGATGACCCAGACAGTAGGCAAGTTCAAGTTCGAGCGCCGCACTCGCCTGCGTGGCGATGACGAAGGTGCTCGTTCTGTACACGGCGTGATCAAGAAAGCGGTCGGATTCTAATCCGACTGCGATCCATCGCTCGACGTCCGCAAGATCACAATCAGCTCAACCGCCCACGCAGACCTGACGCAGCGGGGGACGGCGCGCCCAGCGACAATGCGCGTTCACCAGGTTCCCCAAGCCAGCGCGCCGGGCAATTCCAGACACGCGTGACGACTTCGCGTGACAAGGCGATTTCGGGCGGTCCTTCGGCAACCACCCTGCCCTTTTCCAGCACCACCACCTGGTCTGCATGGTTCATCGCCGTTGCCAGATCATGTAGCACAAGCACCACCCCGCGACCGACATTCGCCTGCTGACGGAAATGACGCATGAGCGAAGCCGCATGGGCAAGATCAAGAGCGGCGAAAGGCTCGTCAGCTAGCAGCCAGCCGGGCTGGGTCGCCAGAACCCGTGCCATCAATGCCCGTGCCCGCTCACCGCCCGACAGGCGGGAAACCGGACGATGTCGCAGTTCCTGCAAGTCCATCGCGGCGATGGCGTCCTCGATCGCCTCTCTTGTTTCGATCGAAGGTGCATCCTTCCACGGCAACCGGCCAAGAGAGATCAACACTTCGACCGATACATCCCAGGCCACCTCCGGTGACTGCGGAAGATATCCGATCCATCGCGCGCGGCGCGAAAGAGTCTGGCGGTGCAATGGCAAGCCGCCAAGCAGCGTCTCGCCGTTATCAGGGAGCATTAACCCGGCGAGGCACACCAATGCGGTCGACTTCCCAGCACCGTTAGGCCCACAGATCGCGGTGACCATGCCGCGCCGGCATTGCAGCGATACTCTGTCAAGCCGTCCTGCAACGCCAGCCAGATTAAGAGCGAGAGTCATGCCAGTTCCTTGCGCATGCGCAGCAAGAGCCGCAAGAAGAACGGCGTACCGAGCAGGCTAAGCGCAATGCCCAGCCGCAACTCGCCCCCCGCCAGCGGCAAAATGCGGCATAGGCAGTCCGCCAGCAGCATCAGCAATGCACCAGCCAATCCAGAAGGCAACAACAACGACGAGGGACGACGGTCGGTAAGTGGGCGCACCAGATGGGGCACCATCAGCCCGACGAATCCGATAATCCCGGCCACTGCCACACCTGCTCCAACGGTGAGCCCAACCCCTGCAATCATCAAAGCCCGCAAACGCATCAGGTCGACGCCGAGGGAATGGGCGGCAACTTCACCCAGCGTCATCGCGTCGAGGTCACGTCCGGCAATCCCCAGCACCATGGCTCCCAGCACGGTAAGCGGCGCCGCGATCCACACCTCGTGCCAACTTCTATCGGCTAGTGAACCCATCATCCAGGTCACTATCTCACTCATCGCAAAGGGGGACGGGCTAAGGCTGATGGCAAGACTCATCAGCGCGCCGGCCAGACTGGATACCATCAATCCCGCGAGCGTGAACAAAGCCACTCCGCCGCCACGCCCGGCAATCAGCGCCAGCAGAGCCATCGCCCCGCCCGCCCCCGCCAGCGCGAAGAGCGGCAACATATAGGGAGCGGCGGCATAGCCGGTCCAGAAGCTCAGCACTGCGCCCAGTGCGGCCCCAGGGGCGATACCGAACAGGCCGGGGTCGGCAAGCGGATTGCGCAAATACCCCTGCATGGCGGCTCCGGCAGTGCCGAGGCCTCCGCCCAGAACCAACGCCAGCACTGCGCGCGGCAGACGTAGTTCGACGAGGATAACCGATGCAGTCTGAAATTGCGGCGCAAGCGGGTCGATCCACACCCGCCCCGCCAGCAACGACAACGGCACGGCAAGCAGCAGTGCGGCAAGCAGCGCAAGAATCAGACGGATACTCATGAGTGGGGGGAATTCATGGCTGGCGCAGTTCATGCCTTGCTGCCGCGAGTTCGCCAAGCACTCTCGGAACGGTTGGGCCTCCGCACCAAAGTGCGGCATGGTCAAGTTTGAAATAGGTCGTGCGCACCAGCTTTTTCAGCGACGGATGACGCAGCATCCGATACTCGTCGTCCTGCCCATGCGGCTTGGGATTTCCGATTGAGAAGATGATCCGCGGTGGGTCTGCCAATACTGATTCCAACGGAAGATAATCAGCCTGGCCAAGACCACGCGCGGAAACAGCATTCTCGAATCCAGCCCGACGCATCATGTCGGCAATCAACGTCGCATTACCGGCAACCAACCCGCCGGACTGCCAGACCAGCGCCGGCACAGGCTTCCAGCCCGAGGGCGGTGCAGCACGCGCCAGCGCTTCGTCGATTTGCGCGACCAGTGCCTCTCCCCGCTCGGGATGGCCAGCAAGGCTCGCCAATTCACGCACCTGTTTTCGTGTAGACGCGATATCCGAAGCGATAGGAACACGTACCACCCGGAAGCCCAGGCCATTCAATGCGCCAAAGGAGGCAGGATCGAGGAAAGTACTCGCCACCACCACTTGCGGACCGATTGCGGCGACTTCCTCGACCGAGCCGGACACCGCACGAAATCGGCGGGCGACAGCAATGTCCATCGAACTGGCAACCGGGTCGTGGCTATAGCTCGAAATCGCCAGCAATTGCCCCGGATCAGCCACTTGCGCAAGAATTGCGTCAGTACAGGGATTGAGCGAAACGATGGTGGGTGTCTTGGGCATCGTTGCGGGATTCGATGGCGGGGTGGATGAGGCAATATCGGTGTCATCCAACCCGGCCATCACTACCCACGCGCCGCTGACAGCCAGCGCGCACGCGAGCAGGAATACCATACGCTTTCCCTCCTGGTCCGGGGGAGCAGGGCTCGGTAGACCAGGGGAAAGCGCGTCGGTCACATCTTCACCCGGATCCCCGCATAGGCAGCACGCCCTGCGGTACCGTACGTGCGCACCACTTCGTAGTGCTCGTCAAACAGGTTCTCGACGCGGCCGTAGACCTCAAGATGATCATTCACCGCAACCGAACCCCGCAGACCCACCAGCACGTGGCCAGCCAGCCAGTACTGGTTCGCGACATCATCATAGCGCCCGCCGCCCACACGCAGGTCCGCGCCTAAACGGAACCGCTCGGCAATCAAGCGGTCAAGGCTGGCGTAGAAGTTGTTCTTCGGGCGGCGCGCCAATTGCGCGCCGGTATCGCGGTTCTCGGCATCAAGGTAAGTGTAGGACAGGTTGACATCGAAGCCCCGCCAGTCGTTCACCTGCATGCCGAGTTCGACGCCCTGCGCCCACGCGCGGCCGACGTTGTAATAGTTCCACTCTGCGTAATCATAGTCGATCAGGCGCTTCGTCTTGCGATCAAAGTAAGTAACCGTGAAGCGCCCCTGCCCTTCGGCAAACGGGAGTTCAACGCCAGCGTCCCACGCCTTCGAGGTTTCAGGCGAAAGCTCACGATATCCGCCATTGGTGTAAAGCTGATATAGCGATGGCGCCTTGAAGCCCTCCCCGTAGCTGGCACGCAGGATCGGCGCCTCGTTGCCCGAACCGACCGCCCAGGCGCCATTAGCCGAAAACGTGGTCTTGTGGCCGAAGTCCGAATTGTCGTCGTAACGCAGGCCGCCGTTGAGGGTCAGCCCGGTGAGCGGGTGGACCGTCAGCATGCCATAGACGCTGTCTATCGAGGTCGAATCCTTCGAACCATAGTTGTCCGAGAAATTCTGCTTCTCGGTCTCGGCGCCGATCTGGATGCTGGCGAGATCGAGCGGCGCGAAAGCGACCTGCCCTTCGAAGCGGTCGGCACGGCCATTGGTAGTATAAGGACCGTAGACCGCATCGTCGGAGATGCGGCGCGTGTCGGTGAGGCCGTAACCGATGCGAGCCGTCAAGCGGCCGTCGAGCCCCTTGTAGCGCAAGTTCGCGTAGCCGACCGTATCGCGCTTCATGCCCAGGTTCAGCGCATCAGCGCCGGTGTTGTCATAATCGTAATTGGCCTTGGTCCAGTATGTCCCGGCATCGGCGGTGAGGCCGTCGACCAGTTCCACTTCGGCGCGGGCATTAGCGCTCTTGCTTTCGAAGCCGTCCTTTTCCTTGCCGCCGAGACGCTCGTCGAAGGCCGAATATCCATCACCCTTGAGCCAGTTGCCGCCCAGCGTCAGGCCGACCGGACCGAGCTTGCCCGCTGCCGATGCGCCGAGTTGTTTCTGGTCGCGCCAGCCGTATTCGGCCTGCCCACGCACCAGCCACTGGTCGGTCGGACGCGCGGTGATAAGGTTGATGACGCCGCCGATGGCACGGCTACCCCAGAGCACGCCCGACGAACCGCGCACCACTTCGATGCGATCGAACTGGCCGACGGTGAGCGAGCCGAAGTCGAAACCGCCGCCGACATCGCCCGGATCGTTGATGCGCACGCCGTCGATCAGCACGAGGCTCTGCGCGTTTTTGGCACCGCGGATGAACAGGCTCGCGGGCTGGCCGAAACCGCCCGACTGCGAGACGGAGGCGCCCGGCAGGCGGGCCAGCACATCGGTAGCGGTCACGGCTTGAGTGCGCTCGATATCGCCGCGGGTAATGACCGAAACCGACTGACCGATCTCGCTGACGGGGGTTTCAGTGCGGGTCGCGGTGACGACTATGGTATCGTTTGCAATATCATCGGCATAAGCGGGGGCGGCAGCGATGAACGGCGCCGCGCCGAGCAGAAACAGGTACTTCACTTGTGGTCCCTCCAACCTGAACGTTATGCCGCTCATGGCGGAGGCTCGCGCGGCCCTTATTGCCCGCGCGCGTCTCGCTGCAAGGGGGGCACCCCGCCCCGTTGCGGAACGACCGTCATGGGCAGGTCTCCTGGCTCCCGGATCGCCACGCACTGCCCGCCTTCCCGGCTTTCCGGCTTCCCGGATCTCCAGTGGCTAACTGGGGCAGAGCATTCCCCGGTCACAGTTGCGGGGGCAGCATCGGCTCGACCGAGTTTCCCTCTGGGCCCGTATCAATGGGCGCCCGTGACGTCTCCTGCGCCGGTTAATGGTGGCCACCTGACTTGGCAAGCGAAGCAACACCAATCCGCGCAAGTCATCGCCGCCCAGTGGCTTGTTCGCCACTCCTTCATCATTTGCGATGATACCGTTCCGCTTCGGGACGGCCATAAAGCGCGTAGATGCGCGGACCCTCGTTTTTCGCTAGGCGCTGTGCGCCTGATTGCCCGGGATCATTTGTTGACCGTTTTCGCCGCCTTGACCACCGCCGCCGAACCGGAGCCGCGCCCACGCGATTTCGGTGCCCGGTTCATCCGCGGCGGACAAATCCATGCAAGGCAGCGGATGCGTCGCCGCTGGGCGGTCGGTGCCAGCGCGCTCGCTGCCATCGCCCTGCCCGCCTTTGCTGAACCAAGTAGTTGGGAACGTTTCACCATCGGCGATGCCAAAGCATACGATCAGGCCGTGCTGCCAATGCCGTTCGAACAACGCGGAGAGAGCTTTCCCGGCTCCGCCTATTATTACCTCCAGCCCGACCCCGCCCAGTTGACAACCGGCTACAGCACCTCCTCGGCTGACCCGTCTGGCCCGGCCGACCCGGTCCCTCGCCCCTTCCGCATGACCGGCTCCGCACTCGACCGCACGCGTGCACAGCAATGCATGACCATGGCGATCTATTACGAAGCCGCAACGGAACCGGATGCCGGACAGAGGGCCGTCGCCCAAGTGGTGCTCAACCGCCTTGCCCACCCCGCCTACCCCAAGACCGTCTGCGGTGTCGTCTTCGAAGGTTCGGAACGACCGACAGGATGCCAGTTCACCTTCGCCTGCGACGGCGCCCTGGCGCGCGCACCGCAACGCTTCTTCTGGGACCGAGCAGCTGCAGTCGCCCGCGCAGCGCTGGCGGGCGAGATCTACGCGCCCGTAGGCCTCGCGACACATTACCACACAATTCAGGTCACCCCATACTGGGCACCCAGCCTGCATCTTGTGACAACTATCGGAGCTCATCGCTTCTACCGCTTTGAAGGCGGCGCCGGCACTCCATCAGCCTTCCGCCGCACCTATCTCGGCGGCGAACCAGTAGCCACTCCGCATCCCCGAGATCGTGCGGCGACGACGGCCCTGACCGATGCCACGCTTGATCCTGTCGCGCTGCAACGCGCCTTTGCCGCACCAACCCATTCGACTTTTCGCACAGCAGCCGAAACCCCCGCTCCCGCCCCTGCCATTCCCGCCGCCCCGCTCCCCCATTACGCAAATGAGATCCGCGCCCGCGGCGGCGACGCACTGTATCAAGCGCAGGGCCTACCCGCAGCCCAGAGCATCCGCCCTGAGTATGCCAATTCAGGCAAATGGATAGCAAAGCCCGGCACCTGAAACCTCCAACCGTCGGCATTTCGCGTGAAATCTGAACCCGATGGAAACCATAGCCCATCACGAAGACTTAGCGCGCATTGTGGTAGGACAGAGGCCTACACCAACGACATAAAGGGCGCACACCGATGACCATCCGCTTTTCCGCCGCGCGAGGCGGGACAACGCCGGTGATCATGCGCGCGCTTTGCCCCTCCGCACCACTCAACGCCGTTAACGACAACAAGCTGTTGCGCCAGTCGCACCGTGATCGACGCTTAGCGCCTAGAGTATCCAATCCCCCTCTTGGCCCGGCGCTGCCATCCGCCGCCAACCAGAACAGCCATGACGAACGCATGCTGGCCGATGCCCTGCGCCACTTCGCCACTTACGGTCTCGCCGCCGCAAGCCGCGCCCGCACCAATGCCGAAACCGCCAGGCTCTCAGGGGACATGCAGACCTGCAACTGGTGGCTCGCAATCTGCCGCCAGCTCGATCGCCGCATGGCCGACGCACTGGCTCAACGCATCGCCCACAGCAGTTGACCCGCGCAGCGCTCCGATCATTGATAGCCAGACGAAAGGCGCGATCTTAAACGATCACGCCTGCCGCCGTTTCTAATTCGGCCCGCGACAATGCGCCCCACCCGCGCGGCGACTCGCCAACGACCTCCTTGCCACTGCAATGTAGGCAGGTGAGACTTCTTTCGGACCAGACAGGTCGACGACCTTCGCCAACTTGCGAAATGCGCGGTTGCGATTGCACCAGGTGACCGCGTGGAAGCGATCCCAGACGCGAAAACCCGCAGTTCCGAGCCCTCTATTGCTATTGCGAACTATTATCTATAAATTTCACCATCCCGCAACTTTCCGCGCCTGTTTCACGGTTGCAATGTGGGATCGAGGGGCGTAACGCGCCCTTCGTCAACACCGGCGCCTGCCTTTAGCGGGACACAGCAGCCGCCTTTTAGTCCGAAGCGCCCGCCTTGTGGGAAGGACAAGCAGCATCATGGCTCGTAAGAAGATTGCCCTTATCGGCGCCGGCAACATCGGCGGCACTCTCGCGCACCTCGCCGCGCAGAAGGAACTGGGCGACATCGTCCTGTTCGACGTCGCTGAAGGCCTGCCCCAGGGCAAGGCTCTCGACCTGTCGCAGTGCGGCCCGGTCGAAGGTTTTGACGCCAAGATCACCGGCACCAACGACTATGCCGACATTGCCGGCGCCGACGTCATCATCGTCACCGCCGGTGTCGCTCGCAAGCCCGGCATGAGCCGCGACGACCTGCTCGGCATCAACCTCAAGGTGATGAAGTCGGTCGGCGAAGGCATCGCCGCCAACGCTCCCGACGCTTTCGTGATCTGCATCACCAACCCGCTCGACGCGATGGTCTGGGCGCTGCGCGAATTCTCGGGCCTGCCCCACAACAAGGTCGTCGGCATGGCCGGCGTGCTGGACTCGGCACGCTTCTCGACCTTCCTCGCCTGGGAATTCGGCGTTTCGGTGCGCGACGTGACCTCGTTCGTGCTCGGCGGCCACGGCGACACCATGGTCCCGGTGGTCGAATACTCGACCGTCAAGGGCATCCCGGTTCCCGACCTCATCAAGATGGGCAAGTCCACGCAGGAGCGTATCGACGCCATCGTCAAGCGCACCGCCAATGGCGGCGGCGAAGTGGTCTCCCTGCTCAAGACCGGTTCGGCCTTCTACGCACCGGCAGCTTCGGCGATCGCCATGGCTGAATCGTACCTGGGCGACCAGAAGCGCGTCCTGCCTTGCGCCGCGCACCTCGAAGGCCAGTATGGCGTCGACAACCTTTACGTCGGCGTGCCGGTCGTGATCGGCGCCGGCGGCGTCGAGCAGGTGATCGAGATCGAACTGAACGAACAGGCCAAGGCCGGCCTCCAGGTTTCGATCGACGCAGTCAAGGAACTGCTGGTCGCCTGCAAGGGCATCGACAGCTCTCTGGCCTGATCCAAAAGCCGGCCCCGCCAGCCCCCGACGACGCGTTTCGAAGGGGCTGGCGGGGCCCTGGCCTATCTGGGCCGTTGATTTTACCACTTGGACGGTTGCACTTCGCGGAATTTACGCCATGGCGCATACCAAGCCGGAATCGGCCCACCCCAGGAACAGGAATTAGGATCACCCTATGTCCATTCTCGTCGACAAGAACACCAAGGTCATTACCCAGGGCATGACCGGCAAGACCGGCAGCTTCCACACCGAAGCCGCGCTGGCCTACGGCACCCAGATGGTTGCCGGCGTCACCCCCGGCAAGGGCGGCACCAGCCACCTCAACCTGCCCCAGTACGACACCGTTGCTGAAGCCAAGGCGGCTACCGGTGCGACGGCTTCGTGCATCTACGTTCCGCCCGCAGGCTGCGCAGACGCCATTCTCGAAGCGATCGACGCCGAGATGGAACTGATCGTCGCCATCACCGAAGGCGTTCCGGTTCTCGACATGGTCCGCGTGAAGCGCGCCCTTTCGGGCTCGAAGTCGCGCCTGATCGGTCCGAACTGCCCCGGCGTCCTGACCCCCGGCGAATGCAAGATCGGCATCATGCCCGGCAGCATCTTCTCCAAGGGTTCGGTGGGCGTTGTTTCGCGCTCGGGCACACTTACCTATGAAGCCGTGTTCCAGACCACCAACGCGGGCCTCGGCCAGACCACGGCCGTCGGCATCGGCGGTGACCCGGTCAACGGCACCAACTTCATCGACGTCCTGGAACTGTTCCTGGCCGACGAAGCGACCAAGTCGATCATCATGATCGGCGAAATCGGCGGCAGCGCCGAAGAAGAAGCGGCTCAGTTCCTCAAGGACGAAGCCAAGCGCGGCCGCAAGAAGCCGATGGTCGGCTTCATCGCCGGTCGCACGGCTCCTCCGGGCCGCCGCATGGGCCACGCCGGCGCGATCGTGTCGGGCGGCCAGGGCGGCGCCGAGGACAAGATCGCGGCGATGGAAGAAGCGGGCATCCGCGTCTCCCCCTCGCCCTCGCTGCTTGGCGAGACGCTGGTCGAGGTTCTCAAGGAACTGGCGTAAGTCAGTTTTGCCCGTGGCGGCGGTTTTCCGTCGCCACGGGTCTATAAAGTACCGGCGTGATCAAGACGCCGGATGATTTGCGAAGACACGGGACTTTCCTCCCTGAAACCCGGCTTCGCGCAGATTATGCTCGGTAGCGCCGGGAATCCCCTCCCGACGCCACATGAAGGTGATTCCCATGGGCGACGAGAGTTTCGACTTCACCCCGGACCAGTCCCTCGACGGACCGCAGGCCGGACCTAGCTGGCAGCGCAAGAACTGGCCCCTCGTTGGCGCCGAGTTCGAGGACGACCTCACGCAGGGCCTCGACCCCAGCGCGCTGAAGGTCAAGATCGAGAAGGCTGCCGCCAAGGGCGGACAGAAGATCGACCAGTCCCGCATAGACGAAGCGGCTGCTGACGCCATCCGCGCGATGATGCTGATCCGCACATATCGCGTGCGCGGTCACCTCGCCGCCAACCTGGACCCGCTCGGCCTGAACCAGCGCCAGCTCCCGGCCGACCTCACCCCCGAATACCACGGCTTCGTGGGCGCTGCGCAGGACCGTCCGGTCTACGTCGGCGGCGCGCTCGGCCTTGAGTGGACGACCGTTCGCGAGATCGTCCAGATCCTGCGCGCAAACTACTGCGGCAAGGTCGGCCTCGAATACATGCACATCGCCGATGTCGAGGAGCGCCGCTTCCTCCAGGAGCGCATGGAAGGCGCCGACAAGGAAATCGAGTTCACCGTCGAAGGCAAGAAGGCGATCCTTCAGGCCGTCGTGCGCGGCGAGCAGTACGAGAAGTTCCTCGGCAAGAAGTACGTCGGCACGAAGCGCTTCGGCCTCGACGGCGGCGAAGCCATGATCCCGGCGCTCGAAGCCGTGATCAAATACGGCGGCACGCTGGGCGTGAAGGAAATCGTGTACGGCATGGCCCACCGCGGCCGCCTGAACGTCCTCGCGAACGTCCTCGCCAAGCCCTACAAGGTCATCTTCCACGAATTCTCGGGCGGCACTGCCAACCCGGAAGACGTCGGCGGTTCGGGCGACGTGAAGTACCACCTCGGCACCTCTGCCGACCGTGAGTTCGACGGCATCAAGGTCCACATGAGCCTGATGCCTAACCCGTCGCACCTCGAAACCGTCGATCCGGTCGTGCTCGGCAAGGTCCGCGCCTACCAGACGATCGCCGACGACATCGGCGACGACGTCGGCCCCGGTTCCAAGCACAAGCAGGTGCTGCCGGTCCTCATCCACGGTGACGCGGCTTTCGCCGGCCAGGGCATCATCTGGGAGTGCTTCGGCCTCTCGGGCGTGAAGGGCTACAACACCGGCGGTTGCATCCACTTCATCATCAACAACCAGATCGGCTTCACGACGAGCCCGCAATTCGCGCGCAACTCGCCGTATCCGTCGGACGTGGCGAAGGGCGTTCAGGCCCCGATCCTGCACGTCAACGGCGACGATCCGGCTGCCGTCACCTTCGCGTGCAAGCTGGCGATCGACTATCGCCAGACCTTCGGCCGCGACATCGTGATCGACATGTGGTGCTACCGCCGCTTCGGCCACAACGAAGGCGACGAACCCGGCTTCACGCAGCCGCTGATGTACGCGCAGATCCGCCAGCACCCGCCGGTCAGCCAGATCTATGCCGAGCGTCTGAAGAAGGAAGGCGTCATCGACGACGCGTTCCTGCCGCAGACCGAAGCCGCGTTCACGCAGCATCTGGAAGAGCAGTTCGAGGCCGCCAAGACCTACAAGTCCAACCAGGCTGACTGGTTCTCGGGCCAGTGGAGCGGCTTCCACAAGCCGGCTGACCCCGAAACCGCGCGTCGCAACGTCGAAACCGGTATCGAGAGCAAGCTGTTCGACAGCCTCGGCCGCGTGCTGACCACCGTTCCTGAGGACCTCACCGTCCACAAGACGCTGGCCCGCGTGATCGCCGCCAAGGAAGAGATGTTCAAGTCGGGCGACGGTTTCGACTGGGCGACCGCCGAAGCACTGGCATTCGGCAGCCTTGTCACCGAAGGCTACGGTGTGCGTCTGTCCGGCCAGGACTGCGAACGCGGCACTTTCTCGCAGCGTCACGCCGTCTGGGTCGACCAGAAGGACGAGCACAAGTACACCCCGATCAAGACCCTGCCCCACGGCAGCTTCGAGGTCCTGAACTCGACGCTTTCGGAATATGGCGTGCTCGGCTTTGAGTACGGCTACGCCAGCGCCGATCCGAAGACCCTGGTGCTTTGGGAAGCGCAGTTCGGCGACTTCGCCAACGGCGCGCAGATCATCATCGACCAGTACGTCGCGTCTGCCGAGTCTAAGTGGCTGCGCGCCAACGGCCTCGTCATGCTGCTGCCCCACGGCTACGAAGGTCAGGGTCCGGAGCACTCGTCGGCCCGTCTGGAGCGTTACCTGCAGCTCTGCGCACAGGACAACATCCAGGTCTGCAACATCACGACGCCCGCGAACTACTTCCACGTTCTGCGCCGTCAGATGCACCGTCCGTTCCGCAAGCCGCTGGTCATCATGACGCCGAAGTCGCTTCTGCGTCATCCGCTGGCCAAGTCGTCCGCTTCGGAATTCCTCGGTGACGGCCACTTCCGCCGCCTGCTCTCGGACCCGAATGGTTCGAGCGACGAGGCCACGAAGAAGGTCATCCTGTGCTCGGGCAAGGTCTTCTACGACATCCTCGAAGCACGCGATGCCGCCGAGATCGACGACACCCAGATCATCCGCCTCGAACAGCTCTACCCCTTCCCGGGCGAGCCGCTGGCCAAGCGCCTTTCGCGCATGCCCAACCTCGAAGAGATCGTCTGGTGCCAGGAAGAACCGCAGAACAACGGTTCCTGGTTCTTCGTCGAATCGCAGATCGAAGCTGCCGCCATCGAAGCCGGAGTTGCCAGCCCGCGTCCGCGTTATGCCGGCCGCAACGCCTCGGCCTCGCCGGCCACCGGTCTCGCCAAGCGCCACGTCGCCGAACAGGCCGCGCTGGTTGCCGATGCGCTGCACCTCTCCGTCCGTTCCGAACTCCGCCGCAAGCAGAAGGCTTGAGATAAATCATGACCACCGAAGTCAAGGTCCCCGTCCTCGGGGAATCCGTCGCCGAGGCCACCATCGGCCAGTGGCTGAAGCAGCCCGGCGAACCGGTTGCCGCTGACGAGCCCATCGCCAGCCTGGAGACCGACAAGGTCGCCATCGACGTCATGGCGCCGCACGCCGGCGTCATGGGCCAGCAGCTTGCCAAGGAAGGCGACACCGTCGTCGTCGGCGCGCTGATCGCAACGATCGAAGCCGGTTCGGGCGCCGCTGCTGCTCCCGCAGCCGCTCCGGCCGCTGCCGCCCCTGCTCCGGCCCCGGCAGCCGCAGCCGTCGCACCCGCCCCGGCTGCTGCCGCGGACGACGCTTCGGCCGGTTCCTCGGTGCTGTCGCCGGCCGTGCGCCGCGCGATCCTGGAACATGGCATCGACCCCGCCACCATCAAGGGCACCGGCAAGGACGGCCGCATCACCAAGGACGACGTCCTTGAAGCGGCCAAGAACAAGCCTGCCTCGGCCCCTGTTGCCGCTTCGGCTGCCGCGGCTCCTGCCGCGCGCAACGAAGAACGCGTGAAGATGACGCGTCTACGCCAGACGATCGCCAAGCGCCTGAAGTCCGCGCAGGACAACGCCGCGCTTCTCACCACCTTCAACGACGTCGACATGTCCGCCGTCATCGAAGCGCGTGAAAAGTACAAGGACGTGTTCCAGAAGAAGCACGGCATCAAGCTGGGCTTCATGTCGTTCTTCGCCAAGGCTTCGGTCCTCGCGCTCAAGGACATCCCGGCCGTCAACGCGCAGATCGACGGTGACGAGATCGTCTACCACGACTACGTCGACATCTCGATCGCCGTCTCGGCCCCGAACGGCCTCGTCGTTCCGGTCGTCAAGGACTGCGACAAGCTGGGCTTCGCCGGCATCGAGAAGGCCATTGCCGAATTCGGCAAGAAGGCCAAGGAAGGCACGATGACCATGGCCGACATGGCCGGTGGTACCTTCACCATCTCGAACGGCGGCGTGTTCGGCGGTCTGATGTCGACCCCGATCATCAACCCTCCGCAGTCGGCCGTGCTCGGCCTGCACCGCATCGAGGACCGCCCGGTCGTGCGTAACGGCGAGATCGTGATCCGCCCGATGATGTACATCGCGCTGTCTTACGACCACCGTATCATCGACGGTCGCGAGGCGGTTACCGCGCTGAAGACCATCAAGGAAGCGATCGAGGATCCCACCCGTCTCCTCATCGACCTCTGATCCGAATGCCCCGTCCGCACCGATCATGGTCGGGCGGGGTTTTCACTTGAGATGTAATGACTATTTTCCGCTCGTAGCTATTAGTGCGAAGCACGAGCGTACGGAGGCCTGAACAATGGCTGATTACGATTACGACGTCCTTGTCATCGGTGCCGGCCCTGGCGGCTATGTCGCAGCGATCCGCGCCGCGCAGCTCGGTCTGAAGACCGCTTGCGCCGAAGGCCGCGAGACGCTGGGCGGAACCTGCCTCAACGTCGGCTGCATCCCCTCGAAGGCCCTGCTCCACGCTTCGGAATACTTCGACGCGGCCAAGGGCGGCGCGATGGCGGCGATGGGCATCAAGGTGACCCCCGAGCTTGACCTCGACACCATGCAAGGCCAGCGCAAGGACGCCGTCAAGGGCCTGACCGGCGGCATCGAATTCCTGTTCAAGAAGAACAAGATCGACTGGCTGAAGGGCTACGCCCAGTTCAAGGACGCGCACAGCGTCGAGGTGGCCGGCAAGACCGTGACCGCCAAGAACATCGTGATCGCCACCGGCTCCTCGGTCACCCCGCTTCCAGGCGTCGAGATCGACAACGCCGGCGGCGTGGTCGTGGACTCGACCGGCGCGCTGGAGCTGGCCTCGGTTCCCAAGAAGATGGTCGTCATCGGCGGCGGCGTGATCGGCCTTGAACTCGGTTCGGTGTGGCGCCGTCTCGGCGCGGAAGTCACCGTCGTCGAATTCCTCGACCAGCTGCTCCCCGGCATGGACCTCGACGTCCGCAAGGAAGCCGCCAAGATCTTCAAGAAGCAGGGCATGACGCTCAAGCTCTCGACCAAGGTCACCGGCGTTGCTGTTGAAGGCAAGGCTGCCAAGGTCACGGTCGAGCCCGCCGCCGGCGGCGCTGCCGAAGTGATCGACGCTGACGTCGTGCTCGTCGCCATCGGCCGCAAGCCGAACACCGACAGCCTCGGCCTCGCGAACATCGGCCTCGAACTCAACCAGCGCGGCCAGATCGAGACCGACCACGACTTCGGCACCAAGGTGTCGGGCGTCTGGGCCATCGGAGACGTGATCCCCGGCCCGATGCTCGCCCACAAGGCCGAAGACGAAGGCATCGCCGTTGCCGAGAACATCGCGGGCCTGACCGGCATCGTGAACCACGACGTGATCCCCGGCGTGGTCTATACGCAGCCCGAAATCGCCGGTGTGGGCCTCACCGAAGAAGCCGCCAAGGCTCGCGGCGGCGTGAAGGTCGGCAAGTTCCCGATGCTCGCCAACTCGCGCGCCAAGACCAACCACGAGCCCGACGGCTTCGTGAAGGTGATCGCTGACGCAGAGACCGATCGCGTGCTCGGCGTGTGGTGCATCGCCTCGGTGGCAGGCACGATGATCGCCCAAGCTGCACAGGCCATGGAATTCGGCGCGACCTCGGAAGACATCGCCTACACCTGCCACGCGCACCCGACCCATTCGGAAGCGATCAAGGAAGCGGCCATGGCCGTCACCGGCAAGCCGATCCACATCTGATCAGCGGTCCTTCCCTGAAGGCATGAAAAGGCCGGTGGCGCAGAAGCGCCTCCGGCCTTTTTCGGTTCAAAGTGACCAAACCCCTAGATTTCTGGACGCCTTCGATCCTGATTTTGAGGACAGGAGGCGACGATGGGGAAGCCCAAGTTCAGTGATGAGCTCAAGCGCGATGCAGTGGCCCAGATCACCGAACGTGGGTATCCGATAGCAGAGGTATTGCGGCGGCTCAGGGTCAGTGTGCACTCGCTGTATGCGTAGAAACCTCAACTGGCGAAGGTCGGATCCGGAGATGCTCGTGAGGATGCCGCGATCCGCCAACTGAAGCGCGAACTGGCCCGGGTGAGCGGGGAGCGCGACATTCTAAAAAATCCACTGCGTATTTCGCTCGAGATGCAAAGTGAGATACGCGTTCATTGCCGAGCGTGGCGATCGTTTTGGAGTGCGAGCGATGTGCCGCAGGCTCGTGGTGCAGCCCAGCAGTTTCTATGCCTGGTAGAAGAAGCCGCTTAGCCAGCGGGCCCGGGAAGATGCCCGACAGACCGATCTGATCCGCAAAGCTTGGAACGACAGCGGCAAGGTCTATGGCTACACTCAAGCTGCACGATGACCTTCTGGATCACGGCGAGACCTGTTGCCCCAACCGCGTTGCACGAGTTGACTAGGCTGGCGGGTATCAGAGCCCAAGTCGGCTACAAG